>NZ_JAPENL010000001.1:1200000-2400000 GCF_026342015.1 Micromonospora lupini | reverse complement strand
CCGAAGTCGTGTCGGGCCGGGCCGTCGTCGAGGTGCTGCTCGGAGTCCGACCACTCCTTCAGCGACCGCCCGGGCAGCAGGCCGCTGAACAGCCACTCGCCGTGCTGCTGATCATTGCCGTAGTGCAGCAGCGGCGGCACGGGCACCTGCGGCGCGCGCGCGGCCACGAGGCGGAAGTATCGGGCCTCCGCCCCGCCGAGGCCCCGCTCGTAGCGCAGCAGCGATGCGTCGGGCGGTGGCGGCACCTTCAGCACGACATCGCGCCCGTCGTCGAGCGCCACCCGCCACACCGTCGCGAAGCCGCCCCCCGGGATCGGCCCGCAGTCCACCACCCGGCGATCCGCGCCGAAGGACGCGTCGACGAAGCCCTGCACCTGATCATGATCCAGCGACCGTTGGGTGCGGCTGAGCGCTTCCACCCGTCGTCCCTTCTCCCCGCCCCCGCCGGTGCCGGGACGTCGATCCGTCACGAGCGGTCGTCGCTACGGTGACGATCGTCAGCGTGCCAGAGCCGTCGGAAAATTGTGGTCCGGGTTCTAGTGCGCCTCCCGCTCGTCGCCGTGCGCCGCGTTGTCGGCGGCCTGCGCTGCCGCCGCGAGGACGTCGTCCCGTTCCCGGTCGGTGCAGCCCTCGTCCTCCAGGAGCCCGAGCAGCAGCACCGTCCGGGCGACGATCGCCGGCGCGTCGTCGGGCACCGGTGGGCGTTCACCGAGCGCCGCCCACACCAACGCCTCGGCCAGCGCCGGCTCCACGTCGCACCCGGTGACGTCGTAGCGTTCCCGCGCGGACGCCACGAACCGGATCACCGGCGCCCGGTCCTGCCCGGCGACGAACCGCCGCCGCACCGCCACCAGCAGCGCCCCGGCGAGCAGGTCCGCGTACCGCAGCCAGTCCGCCTCGCTGAACCGCCGCAGCCGCCGCTCGTGGCCACGCAACCGCCCCGCCAGCAGACCGCGCAGCGCGGCGTGCGGATCGCTCACCATCGCGACTCCCTGATCTTTCGTCGACGTCTCCTCGTCGCGAGCGCGCTCGCCACCCGACAGCCGCGGGCGATCTCCCCGGCGGTAGCCGTGCTCCTGGTCGCATCGGGCGTGGGCGTCACCGCTTCGCCGGTAAGCGCCGCCACCGAGCGGTCGATGCGGCACGCGCCGACCGCGAGTCGCACAACGACAAGGTCCAACCGGGTGATGGCCGCCGCGAAGCGCCGGGCCGCGACCACGTCCGCCACACTGTGGGTACGTCGCAGCCGGTCCTCGGCCGCCCCCAACCGCCATCGGGTACGGGCGGCCAGCGCGGCGGCACGGTCAGCGTCGACCCGAGCCGCCCGCAGGCCGGCGAGCAGCTCACCCGCTGTCGCGGTCGCCGCCGAGGCCCGATCGGCGGCCAGGCCGGCGTAGACCAGGCTGAGCGCCCGCCAACACTCGGTGACCGCGTCCTGCCAGGGCAGCCGCCGCCCGGGTGACCCCGAGCCGTGCAGGTGCGCGCCGGCCCGGTCGGCGGCGGCGATCGTGGCCAACCAGGCGCCGCGTAGGTCATCCACCGTGTTGCCCTGGTGCGCCTGCTTGTCGCATTCGGCGGTGGCGCTCACTTGTCGGCCTCGGCGGTGGCTTTGACCAGACGGGCGAAGAGCACGTCGGTGCAGGGGTAGTCCGCGCCGCATTCACAGACCCACCTGCGGACGACGCGCGGGGGATGGGCGAAGAGAGTGTCGTCGGCGTCCTCGACGTCCTGTGCGGACACGAGGCGCTGGGCTGATGGGCGCTCATCTGGTGGACGTCGGGCTGGTGGGTCGGTGGGCTGGTCGTCGGGTCGATCGGGCATCGGGTGCTCCCGTCCGGTCGGTCTCCTTGCGGGGCTGGGCGCTGCTGGTGGCGGCATGTGCCGCTCGGCGGTGGGGGCGGTGGGGGCAGCGTGCGGGCACGCCGCGGCACGCCCGGCCGGGCGGGGGGACCGACCGACCGAGCGCTTCCTGCGGTGGGAAGAAACCAACTCCTCGGGTGCTGACCAGGGAGCCGGTCAGTTCGGAGCCTAGGATAACAAGCTATCGCAGTCAAGCTATCACTTGCGATAACAAGGTGATGAGTGGTCGAATGGCGGTGCTGACCAGGGAGTACTGCCATGCCACCAAGCCCCAAGTGGGTTGAGCTTGCCGAACACATCCGCAAGCAGATCGCCTCGGGCGAGCTGTCGCCCGGCGACAAGCTGCCGTCGACCTCCCAGCTTTGCCAGATTCACGGCGTCTCTGCGATTGTCGTGCGCAACGCGATGCTCACGTTGAAGGCGGAAGGACTCGTCGTCGGCGTGCCTGGCGTCGGCGTCTACGTGGCCGAGCGCTGAGGTTGGTGGCGTAGCTATGTTCGTCGCCGCCCGCTGACCGCTCACCACCCCGGGTTCGGGTAGCGACTCCTACCGGGACCCCTGTCAGTCGATCTTCTTTGCGGCTCCGCGCCACGGAATTTCGTGCGGGCTTCACGATCACTTGATGTCGAGTAGGTGTGTTGGCCCTGCCCTGACTGCTCAGCGTCAAGTGATCTTCGCGGTGAGGCGCAGGAACCTCTGCCATCACGCGGGAGCTAGCGAGCGGTCGCGCTGGGTGCAGGGATCTCGTACGCTCCCTTGTGGTCTTCGCCGGTGCGGCGGCGGAGGTGATGGTCGATCAGGGGGAGGGTGCGCGTGAGCGCAGCACAGATCATCGCGAGGTTGGCGGCGGCGTCGCAGAAGCTCGACGAGGCGAAGGCCAAGACCGCAGCGGCAGCACAGGACGCGGCCGAGGCGCGATCACTTGTTGCCGGTGCGCTTGAGGGCGTCGCCGCCGGTCCACTGGTCGGCATGATCGACGCGTACCGCCAGGCGCTCGCGCAGGCGTCCCAGGGCGGCGAACCGGCCAAGCAGCACGTCCAGGAGACGATCGCCAAGGTCCGCGCACTGGGAAACTGACCACGGGTGGTGGCAGCACGACTTTCCAACCACCCGCGACGGCCGACATCACCTTGCGACCCGCGGTCCCACTGTCGACATCGGAGCTGCCCAACCGTGACAGCCGACGTGCGGCGCGGGGTCAAGCGGGAGCAACTGGCCAGGCGGTACGCGTATCCGCGTTCGGCCCATGAGGTGGTGTTGTCGCACGTGCTGGAACCCGGATGCCTCGGTGCTGACCAGCGAGGGGAAGGCGTCCGACCGGTTCAGCGGGTGACGCGGACTGTGTCGCTGAACTGCAGGAAGTCGCAGTATTCCTGCTCGCACAACTCGAAGGATCCGTTGGCCAGCGCCACTCCCTTGTTGAAGGCGAACCCGCCCGCCTCCGTGTACACCCGCCCCGTCACGGTCTGCGGCTCGCCCGAACAGGACAGGGGCGCCCAGCCGGTCCCGTAGGCCACGCGGTCGCCCGAGCGCTGGCGCAGGGTCAACTCGGTGGTGCCGGAGAGGCCGGATTGGCAGGTCACGGTGAGGGTGACGTCCACGGCGACGCCTTTCGCGACCAGGGTCGCGGACGTGACCTCGACTGTGCTCGCCGCGCTCGCCGGCGACGGCGTCAGCAGCACGACCAGGGACAGCCCGAGCAGTGCGATGGTGGTGGTGATGCGGCGCACGGCGGTTCTCCTTGTCGGAGTGGGTGCTTACCTGCGGTCACCATAGCCTTCCACGGCACTTACGCAGATCAATCGATCGTGGGATCTTCCCCGGATACGCGTTCGATGACGACGACCGGAATTTCGCGGTCGGTGTCCTTCTGGTAGCGGGCGTACGTCGGGAAGACAGTCGTCATCAGCTGCCACAGCCGGGCCCGCTCCTCGGCGGTCGCCGTGCGGGCGCACCCTGCGAACCTCTCCGCGCCGACCTGGATCTCCACCGTCGGGTCGGCGCTCAGGTTCAGGTACCAGGCGGGGTGGGTGGTCGCGCCGCCGTTGGACGCCACCACCAGGTGGTCGTCGCCGTCGCGGCCGTAGATCAACGCGGTACGGCGGAGTGTGCCCGACCGGCGTCCCCGGGTGGTGAGCAGCAGGGCGGGATAGCCGTGGTAGGTGCCGCCCTCGGCCCCGTCGGTCTCCACGTAACGCCGAACGTGCGTGGCGACCCAGCCGACCGGGCTGTCCTCGATCGTCTCGTGCTGTTCCTGTGCGGTCACTCCATCGCCTCCGTCGCCGAGCCGACCGATCACAGAACGTCGATCGTGAGTGGACGGTATACCTGTGAGTCATAGTTATGACTCACAGGTATAGACGCTCAGGGGACATTACCTCCGGGCGTGTGCCGCGCCACGCCATCCGGGCCGGCCGACACGGAGGAGAGGTCAGCTTCGCGAGCGCGGCAGGCAGCACTTCTTGTACTTCGCGCCCGACCCGCACCAGCAGGCGTCGTTGCGGCCGGGCGGCCAGGCCGTCAGGCCCACCTCGTCGAGGCTGTCGGCGTACTCGTCGAGGGTTTCCTCGTCGACGGGGTTGTCGCCGGCGAAGGCCGCCAGGCCCGCGACGGTGGCGGCGACGACGCCCAGGTCGCCCCCGCCCAGCCCGGACGCCTCGACGAGGGCGCGTTCGATCTGGGTACGGTGCTCGTCCCACGTCTTCGGGTAGCTGTCGACAAGCGCGGGCCAGCGCATCAGCAACGCGTTGAACTCGGCCTGCGGCCAGTACAGCAGCGTCGCGGGGCCGTCGTCGAGCGCGTCGAGGGCGTGGCTGCTGGCGGCGCGCAGTCGGTCGGCGAGGTTGTCGTACTCGTCGTGCGGCAGGCCCAGTTCCTCGCGCAGGTCGTGCCGCCGCTGGGCCAGGCCGTAGATCATGGCCGCGGCCTCGTCCTGGGCGTCCTCGGACTCGTGCTGCTGGGTCCGGGTCCGTTCCAGGATCGCGTCCAGCGCGCCGGTGAGCCACTCCAGCGCCGTCTCGCTGTGGTCGGACTCGGCCAGCTCGTCGACCAGGTACGTGGCCGCGGGATCGGTCTCCAGCAGCGGGCGCAGGGCGGTCAGCTCGGCCATGCCCTCGTCCGAGCGACCGAGGCGAAGCAGCAGACCACCGCGCACCGCTCGGGCGTACGCGTTGTCGTCGGGCTGCTCGGCGATGGCGCGGGTGGCCAGCGTGAGCGCGTCGGCCAGGTCGCCCGCCTGCTCGAGGATGTCCGCGGCGACAAGCAGGGCGTACCCGGTGTCGTCAGGGTCGGCGACGCGCCCCTCGTCGACGGCACCCACCAGCTCGGCGACCAGCGGGGCCGGGTCCGGGCTGTCGAAGCCCAGGGCGCCGATCTCGTCGATGCGGTCGGCGGTCAGCAACTCGGACATGGGCGCATCCTGAAAGACGACGAGCGGTGGACGGGGGAGCGGCAAGCGTACTCCCGAACATGGAGCAGCCCGGGCGGCGAACCGCCCGGGCTGCGTCACGTTCCCTCAGCGGGTCGCGGGCATGGTGGCGAACTCGCCGGCTAGCTCGGACTCGACGATCGTCGCGGTGGACGGCCGGCGACCGGCCGACGCCCGCCGGGCGGACGGGACGGCCAGGGCCGCGAGCGCGGCCGCCAGGGCGATCGCGGTGAGGACGAGAAATCCCATCGTGAAGCCGGCTTCCCGGGGCAGGCCGCTGGCCTGCGGGTGGGCGGTGATCACGCCGCTGACCACTGCCGCGCCGATCGCGCCGCCGATGGTACGGATGTTGGCGTTCATGCCTGTCGCCACGCCGGTCTGGCTGGCGGGCACGCTGCCGACGATCAGGTTGGCCATCGACGCGAACGCCAGGCCGATGCCGAGACCGACAAGCCCACCGGCGATGCCGACCTCCCAGCGGGTGTCGTGCGCGGCGGCCAGCATCGCGGAGGCGGCCACGTTGAACGCGGCGCCGGTGGCGAGCTGCGCCTTGGCGCTGAACACGGCCTGGAGCCGGCCGGCGACGAGGCCGGCGACGAACATCGCGACGAGCATCGGCAGCATGAGCAGACCGGCCTGGCTGATGCTGGCGCCGAAGCCGTAGCCGGCAGCGGTCGGGGTCTGCACGAACTGGGGAAGGAACGCGTACACGGAGAACATCGACGCGCCGTAGAGCAGGGCGACCAGGTTTGTGGTCCAGACGCCGGGCAGGCGCATCATCCGCATGTCGATGAGCGGGTTGGTCGAGCGCACCTCGGCGACGAGCCAGCCGACCAGCAGCACCACGGCGAGCGCCAGCAGGCCGAGCACCCGGGTGGAGGTCCAGCCCCAGGCCGCGCCCTGGCTGATCGGCAGGAGCAGCGCGACGAGCCAGCCGGAGAGCAGCAGGGTCGCACGCCAGTCGATCCGACCGGGGGTCCGTACCGGCGACTCGGGCACGAACAGGTGCGCGGCGACGGCGGTCAGGCCGACCACGACCAGCGGGATCCAGAACAGCCAGCGGTAGTCGAGCGCGGCCACGATCGGGCCGGCGAGCACGACGCCGAGGCCACCGCCGGCGGCGACGATCGCCGAGATGGCGGCGACGGCGCCGCCGACCCGCGCGGCCGGGAACTCGTCGCGGATGATGCCGAACGACAGCGGGAAGACCGCGCCGCCGATGCCCTGCACGACCCGGGCGACGATGAGCACGCCGATGTTCGGCGCGATGGCGGCCACCAGGCAGCCGAGGGCGAGGGCGGCGAGCGAGACGACGAGCATCCGCTCCTTGCCGACCATGTCGCCGACCCGTCCGAGGATCGGCGTGAAGATCGACGCGGAGAGCAGGTAGGCGGTCAGAACCCAGGTCACGGTGTTCTGTGAGGTGTGCAGGTCCTGCTGGATGGTCGGCAGCACCGGGGTGATCAACGACTGGAGCATCGCGAAGAACCCGGCGCCTGCCGCGAGCACGGTGAAGGTGAGCCGACGCGAGCTGCGTCGGGAGGTCACTGACACGAGAGAAAACTCCCTATGTGGTACGGAAGGAGGTTTGTCGCCCGTCGTCAAAGGCGGGCAGGTCTGTCGGGTCCGGGCGATCGGGTGGCCAGGCGGATCGGGCGGGTCCCGAGGTAAGCTAACCGGAGGCTGTCCTCCGGCATTTCCGGAGGGGTGCCTCCACTAAGCTAGCGGAGGGGTGCCTCCGGATGCAACCAAGGTGAGGTGACGCACGTCATGACCAGCGCGGGGCAGATGCCCGAGGTCTTCGCGCAACGGCCCAAGCGGGCCGACGCGCGGCGCAACTACGACGCCCTGGTCGCCGCGGCGCGCGACGCGTTCGCCGAGAACGGCGCCGCCGCCTCCCTGGAGGACGTGGCCCGCCGGGCCGGGGTGGGCATCGGCACCCTCTACCGCAACTTCCCGACCCGCCGGCACCTGTTCGAGGCCGTGTACGTCGAGGAGGTCCGCGCGCTGAGCAACTCCGCCGCCGACCTGGCCGAACTGCCCCCGTGGGACGCCCTTGTCGCGTGGCTGCACCGCTTCGTCGCGTACGTCGCCACGAAGCGGGCGCTCGCCGAGCAGTTGCTGCACGACTCGGAGATCTTCACCAGTTGCCGGACGGAGATCTACGCCGCCGGCGAGCCGCTGATGCGCCGCGCCCAGGCGGCCGGGGCGGTCCGCGACGACATCGGCTTCGACGACGTGGTGCGCCTGATCAGCGGCCTGACGATGGCCCAGTTCGCCGCGCCCGAGCAACGTGACCGGGTGCTCGGCGTGGCCCTGGACGGGCTGCGCGCGACAGCCGGCTGAGAACGCGCCAGCGCGACCGCCTGAATTGCCGGTTTGCGCCTTCGGTGGGACAACGGGTTACCGGTGCGTAACAAGTGATTGACGTTTCTCAATTGTTGCGGGCATGATCGTCGCACGGTCGACCGGACACCCCCACCCACCTGCCCGGTTCGCCGGGTGCCTCCCCCCGGAGGTGCAGTCATGCTGCTCCGAAAGACCGTCCTCGTCGTAGCCCTCGCCACCGCCGCCCTGCTCGCATCCGCCGGCGCCGCGACAGCGGCCTCCTCCACCCCGACCCCCGCAGCCGCTGCGGGAACCGCCGCCGCGGCCAACCCGGTCATCGTGGTCGGCGGCCTCAGCGGCGTCGCCGTGGCGTACGAGCCCATCGCCGCCCGGCTGCGCGCCGACGGCTACCGGACCTTCATCTACCAGCTCCCCGGGCTGGGCCTCGGTGACATCCCCGCCTCGGCCCGCGCGTTCGCCGGCTACGTCGAGCAGGTGCGCGCCAGCACCGGCGCGGCGACCGTCGACCTCGTCGCCCACTCGGAGGGCGGCCTGGTCAGCCGCTACTACCTCAAGCGCCTGGGCGGCACCGCAGGCGTCGGCCGGTACGTCAGCCTGGGCACACCCCAGTACGGCACCTACGTCGCCAACATCGTGGCGTTCCTCGGCCTCGGCAGCTGCGCCGGCATCGTGGCCTGCCAACAGATGACCATCGGCTCCGCCTTCCTCGCCGACCTCAACGCCGGCGACGACACCCCCGGGTCGGTGCGCTACACGACCGTCCGCACGCTCCAGGACGAGCTGGTCCGCCCGACCGGCAACGCGGCAGTCAACGACGGAGCGACGAACGTCCTCATCCAGGGGTACTGCCCGCTGCGGGTGGTCGGCCACCTCGGCCTGGTGCTCGACGGCACCGCGTACACAATCGTGCGCGGCGCCCTGGTCGACGGCCCGGTGCGACCCAACTGCCTCGCGGTGTGACCGCCGTGCGGGTGGTCCCGGCCGGGACCACCCGCACGGCCTCGCTCAGCTCGCCTTGGCCAGCGACTCGAACTCGTCGTCGGTGAGCCGCACGTCGGCCGCGGCCACGTTCTCCTCCAGGTGCGCCACCGAGGACGTGCCGGGGATCGGCAGCATCACCGGCGAGCGGCGCAGCAGCCAGGCCAGCGCGAGCTGCGCGGGCGTCGCCCCGTGCTCGGTGGAGATCGCGTCCAGCGGGCCGCCCGGGCGGGCCAGCTCGCCGGTGGCGATCGGGAACCACGGGATGAACGCGAGGTCGTTGCGCTCGCAGTACTCCAGGACGTCCTCGGCGCTGCGGTTGGCGAGGTTGTACAGGTTCTGCACGGAGGCGACAGTGGTGATCGCGCGGGCCTGCTCGATCTGCTCGACGCTCACCTCGGACAGCCCGATGTGGCGGATCTTGCCCTCCTGCTGCAACAGGGCCAGCTCACCCAGCTGGTCGGCAAGCGGCACCTGCGGGTCGATCCGGTGCAGCTGGTAGAGCGGGATGCTGTCCAGACCCAGGTGACGCAGGCTCAGCTCACACTGCTGGCGCAGGTACTCCGGGCGGCCCACCGGACGCCAGTCGCCCGGGCCGGAGCGGGTCAGCCCGGCCTTGGTCGCGATGACCAGGTCGTCCGCGTACGGGTGCAGAGCCTCGCGGATCAGCAACTCGGACACGAACGGGCCGTACGAGTCGGCGGTGTCGATGAACGTCACGCCCAGCTCGACCGACCGGCGCAGCACCCGCAGCGCCTCGGCCGGGTCCTTCGGATCACCCCAGACACCCGGCCCGGTGATCTGCATCGCCCCGTAACCGAGCCGGTTGACAGTGACGTCGCCCCCGATCCGGTACGTGCCGGACGCCTTCGCGGGCTGCTTGCTGATGTCGGTGGCCATACGCGTATCCCCAATCGTCTTCGTCGCGGCGGGGGAGAAGGACAACCCACCACCTGGTGATCATCCCCCGGAAACAGCCCGTCATGCCGCCACCGGCTCGACCGAGGACTTTGACACAGGCTCTAGCGTCCGTCCTGTCCGGTCTGCTACGCCTGATCCGAGTCGGTGCGGCCGGCCGGGGGAGGCGCGATGTGGCGACGGTTCAGACCCGACCCGGTCGGTCGGCTGCGGGAGCGGCTGGACCGCTTCGACGCCACCGGCGACCACCGTGCGGTCCTCGACTCCGGCGCGATCCGCGACGGCGAGGCGGTCATCGAGCTGGTGACCGCCACGCCCACGGACAAGCCGCTGCCCGAGCGGGTCGCCGAGGGCGTGTTCCTCCTGGCCACCCTGCACTGGTACCGCTACCACCTGCTGCCCTCGGGCGAGGACGCCGACGACCTCGGCCAGGCGCTCGGGCTCACCGAGTTCCTGCTGCGCTTCGCACCGGAGCGGGTCCCGCCGGCGATGCGGGCGCTGCTGCACGCGCACCGACCGCCAGGCGCCGGCGTCCCACCCGCCGACGCGCCGCCGGCTCGGTCCGGCCTGCGGTCGGCCGGCCCGGGCGCCGACGCCGCCGGCGCCCACTACGTCGAGGCGGTCCTGCTGATGGCCGCCGCCGAGACCAGCCGCGACTACCGGGCGGCCGACCGGGCCGAACCGCTGCTGCGCCAGGCCCTCGACGGTACGCCGCCGGGGGCACCAGAGCGGCTGCACTACCTGTCCGCCCTCGGCAAGGTCCACCGTGACCAGTTCCAGCACCTCGGCCGGCGCAGGGCCCTCCCGGCGGCCGTCGCGGCGCACCGGGAGAGCCTGGAGTCCACAGCGGTCGGCGACCCGGAACGTCCGGTGCGGCTGTTCAACCTCGGCAACGTCCTGGGCGACACGTACGAGGTCGACCACGACCCGGCCGCGCTCGACGAGTCGATCACGGCGCTGCGCGACGCCGCCCGGGCTGCCGCCGCGGGCACGCCCGTGCGCACGATGGCGCGGATGAACCTCGGTCAGCGGCTGCGCGACAGGTGGCGGCTGCACGGCCGGCCGGGCGACCTCGACGAGGCGGTCGACGTCTTCGCCGCAGCCCAGGGCAGCGGCGACCCACGCGTCGCCGCGCTGCACGGCACCGCGCTCGCCGAACGGTTCCTGCGCGATCGGACACCTGCCGACCGGGATGCCGCGATCGAGGCGTACCGGTCGGCGCTTGCCGGGTTCGGCGGGCTCGACCCGGAACTGGCCGGAAGCGCCCAGGCCGGGCTCGCCACCCTGCTCGCCGAACGGCACCAGGCCGACGCCGACCCGGTCGACCTCGACGCGGCGGTCGACGCCTACCGGGCGGCGCTCGGCGCCGGACCGACGCCCGGCGGGATTGACCTCGACGAGCTGCGACAGGCTCTGGCCGTCCTGCTGGTGACCCGTTACGAGCGGCGGCGACGACCCGACGACGTCACCGAGGCGGTACGGCTGCTGCGCGACGGCGTGGCCGCCGCCCGGAACACCGAGCGGCGGGCGCGCAGGCTCGCCGAGCTCGGCCACGCGCTCGGTGCCGGCCATGCCGACCTGGGCGGCGTGCGCGCGCTGCGCGCCGGTCGGGACGCGCTGACCGAGGCCGAACGGCTGTTGCCCGGTACCGACCCGCTGCGCCACCAGGTGCTCAACAACCTCGGCAACACCCTGCGGGAACTCTCCGACCTGGCCGGCGAACCGGCACTGCTGGAACCGGCGGCGGTGGCGCTGCGGGCCGCGGTGGCCGCCGCCGCGCCGGACGCCACGCTCCTGCCCCGGTACCGCTCGAACCTCGGCCTGGTGCTGCAGGCGCTGTTCGCCTCGACCCAGGACCTGGCGACCCTCACCGAGGCCGTGCAGGTGCTGGCGCAGGTCAGCGACACCACACCACCCGGGCACCCGGACCGGATGCCGGCGCTGATCAACTACGGCTCGGCCCTGAACCGCCGGGTCGAGCTCTTCCTGGCCGATCAGTTGCCCGTCGGCGGCCAGCCCGCCGAACAGGTCGCGGCCGACATCGCCGCCGACTCCGAGGCCGCGGTCGCCGCGCTGCGCGAGGCCGCCGAGCTGGCCGAGCGGGAAGCCGACCCGTCCGAGTACGCCCAGGCGGTCGCCACCCTCGCCCTGGCTCACCTGCTGCGGCACGAACTGCGCGACGACCCGGCGGCACTCGACGAGGCGATCCGGCTGTTGGAACGCTTGAACGATCGGCCGTCGGCCGACATGGACCGGCACCGGATTCGCACGAACCTCGGCAACGCGCTGCTGGTGCGCTTCGAGGCGGGACACGCCGAGGCCGACGCCGACGCCATGCTGGCCGCGTACCGGGGGGCCGTCGACGCGCTGGCCGCCGAGCATCCCGCCCGCACCATGTGCCTGAACAACCTCGCCACCGCACTCGAAGCGGTCGCCGACGCCGCGGGCGACGGGTCCGCGGCGTCGGCCGAGGCGACCGAGGCGCTGCGCGCCGCCGCCCAGGTGGAGGCCGCGCCGTCGTTGCTGCGCGCCAGGACAGCCGCGCGGTACGCGACACGCGCCGCCGCGGCCGGTGATCTGACGGCGGCGCTCGGCGGGTACGCCTCCGCGATCGAGCTGATCGACCTGGTGGCGTGGCACGGCATGGACCACGACGACCAGGCCCGGCTGCTGGGGCTGTTCTCCGGGCTGGCCAGCGACGCGGCGGCGGTCGCCGTCGCCCTGCGCCAGCCGGAGCGCGCGGTCGAGCTGCTGGAGTACGGCCGGGGCGTCCTGTTGACCCGGGCTCACGACGCGGGCGCCGACCTGGCCGCGCTCCGCGCGCGGGCGCCCCGGCTGGCCGCCCGACTCGCCGAGGTGCAGGCCGCGCTCGACGACTTCGCCGTCCCCTCGGCCGGCGCGCTGTCACCTGTCGGCGGGGCCGGGTCCGCGCCGGAGCGGCGGTACGACCTCGCCGTACGCAGGCGTGACCTGTTGACGGAGATCCGCGACCAGCCCGGGTTCGCCGACTTCCTCCGCCCGCCGCCGTTCGCCGCGCTGGCCACCGCCGCCGCCGGTGGCCCCGTGGTGCTCGTCAACGTGGCCGCCCGGCGCTGCGACGCGCTCGTCGTCGCCGACGGCCGGGTCGACCTGGTGCCCCTGCCCGAGCTGACGCTGGCCGAGCTGGTCACCCGGACGGCGGGTTTCCTCACCGCGATCGCGGTGCTCACCGGCCCGGCGGCGCCGAACGCCTCCGCGCCGGAGACGCAGCGCCGCCGGGCGGCGGCGCGGGCCGAGGCCGCCGACACCCTGGACTGGCTGTGGCGGACGGTCGCGGCGCCGGTGCTCGACGCGGCCGGGCCCACAGCGGCGTCGTCCGGCCCGGACTGGCCACGTCTGTGGTGGTGTCCCACCGGGCTGCTCACCCTGCTGCCGTTGCACGCCGCCGGCCCGCTCGACGGCGGCGACGGGGTCCTGGACCGGGTGACGCCGTCGTACACGGCCTCGTTGCGGGCGCTGGCGCACGCACGGCGCGGTGTACCGGTCCGAGCCGAACCGGTCGACTCCGCGCTCCTGGTCGGCATGCCGCAGACCCCGGGCCTGGCCGACCTGCCAGGCGTCGGGCGGGAGGAGGAGATCGTCCGTCGACACCTGCCCCGGGTCCGTTCGCTGCTCGGCCCGGCGGCCACTCCGGCGGCGGTGCTGGCGGCGCTACCCGACCAACCGGTCGTCCACCTGTCCTGTCACGGCACACAGGACCTGCGCGCCCCGGCGTGGGGGCGTCTCGCGCTGGCCGGTGGCGCGCTGCACGTCCGGGACCTGTGGCGACCCGCCGGCAACCCGGCCGCGCTGGCAGTCCTCTCCGCCTGCGAGACGGTACGCGGCGGCGCCGCCCTGCCCGACGAGGCGCTCACCCTCGGCACCGCGTTCCAACTCGCCGGGTTTCGGCAGGTCATCGGCGCGCTCTGGTCCATCTCGGACACATTGACAGTGCGGCTCTGCGCCGACGTGTACGACGGTCTGGCGGTGCCCGGCGGGATCGCACCCGACCGGGCGGCGGCGGCCCTGCACCAGGCGGTCCGCCGGCTCCGCGCCGCCCTGCCCGGCCTACCCGACGTCTGGGCCGGCTACGCCCACCTCGGCCCCTGACGACACGTCACAGGTGTTGCGCGGGGGCGTACCAGGTGACAGCCACCGCGGCGACCAGCAGCGCGGTGCAGAGCAGGACCAGCCCCACCCCGGTCCGCAGGGACCGGACCGCCGCCACGGCCTCCACGTGGTCGCCGAGCGGGGCCGGCGGGAGGGCAGCCACAGGTGTCACACTCAACCGGCCGTGCGCGGCGCGGAGCAGCGCGAGCGCCCCGGCCACGCCCGCGGCCAGCGCGGCGAGCAGCAGAACCCCGACCAGCGCGCCCCAGCCCGCCGCGAGAGTGGTCACGTCGGCGCGGCCCCGGATCAGGCTGAACCCGACGAGCGCCACCAGCAGGCCACCCAGCCCGTTACGCCAGGCCACCGCCGCCGCGCGGACGCGCTCCAACTCGCCGCGCAGCAGGCCCGCCAGTTGCTGTGCGCGGTGCAGGTCGGCGACGCTCGCGGGCGGCCCCGGACGAAGCCGGATCACGCCTCGACCTCCAACCACAGCGTCCAGTACGCCCCACAGCCGCGCAGCCCGGCGGGGCGCCCCGGGTGCTCGGCGTCGCACTCGCACAGCAGCGTCCGGTAACCGGTATCGGGGGTCGCGGCGTCCTTGCGGTACACCTCGTCGACGAGCGTCGTGGTGCTCGGGTGGTCACACCTGGGGCACCGCCCACTGAGCACCACCGCGAACTCGAACTCCTGCGGCTGGAAGCCCGCCGCGGCCTGCGTGGCGTACGCCTCGTCGGTCACCTCGGCGTACGGCAGCGGGCTCGACCCCGGCTCGTCGTCGCGCATCCCGACCTCCCCACCACCCGTGCCCGGACCGTCCACCGTAGTCGGTGCCGGCACCGGGGCCGACCGACCTGCCGGCGGAGTTGTCGACCGACCGGGGCCAGTTGCGCGGAGCGACAGGTACCGCACTCGTCGGCATGCGACGCTGGGCGCGTGCCGGTGACGCCGGCTCGGGCGGCCGGCCGGTGCCTGCCGGCGCGACGGCGGAGGGAGCACCATGGCGGGAACGCCGCAGGTCGACTTCGCGCTCGACACGTACGAGTGCATCGTGATCTATCCCGGCGCGGCCGCACGGGCGCTGCCCCCGGAGACCGTGCAACGGTTGCAGGCCGAGCACACCGAGCACATGCAGGCGTTGCAGCGCAGCGGGATCATCCTGGTCGCCGGCTCGGTGGATGGCCCGGCCCGTACGCCGGAGCCGCCGATCGGCTTCGGGCTGGCCCGCACGGGCAGTGTCGAGGACGTGCGCAGCGTGCTGGAGGCCGACCCGGCGGTGCAGGCAGGCCTCTACCGGGTGGACGTGCTGACCTTCCTCTGCCCGGCCGGCTCGCTGGAGTTTCCGCTGGTCAAAGCCGAGAGCTGACGGTCGGTCAGGCGACGGGTGTCGTGATGGTGACGGCGATCAGGCGTCCGCCGGTGCTACGGTCGCGCGCACCGAGCACCGCTGTCGGGGCGCACCCGGCGTCATCGGCCGGGCCCGGTCGAGGAGACGCCATGAGCTCCGCCGCCACCCCCGACGTCGCGTCCGCCGCCGCGCGGCTGCGTGCCCTGCTCGGTGACCGCCTCCACGAGCCGGGCGAGCCCGGGTTCGACACCGCCACCCGCCTGTGGAACGCCGCCGTCGACCGTACGCCCGCCCTGGTCGCCCACTGCCTGGACGCCGAAGAGGTGGCCGCGGCGGTCCGCGTCGCCGCCCGGTGCCACCTGCCGGTGTCGGTCCGCTCCGGCGGGCACGACTGGGCCGGCCGGGCACTGCGCGACGGTGGCCTGGTGCTCGACCTGACAGGTCTGCGCACGGTCCGGGTCGACGCGGACCGGGGCACGGTGACGGTGGCCGGCGGTGCCAGCGCCGCCGACCTGCTCGCCGCGGCGGCCCCGTACGACCTGGTGGTCCCCACGGGTGTGGTCCGGGGCGTGGGCATGGCCGGGCTGACCCTGGCCGGTGGGTACGGTCCGCTCTGCGGGCGGTTCGGCCTGGCCCTGGACAACCTGCTCGGGGCGGAGGTCGTCCTCGCCGACGGCCGTCGGGTCACCGCCGACCCGCGCCACGACGCCGAGTTGTACTGGGCGCTGCGCGGCGGCGGCGGGAACGTCGGCGTGGTCACCGAGCTGCGGTACCGGGCGCACCGGCTGCCCGCCGTGCTCGCCGGCATGATCATGTTCGCGCTGGCCGAGGCGCCGGCGGTGCTGCGCGGCTACGCGGCGCTGCTCGCCGACGCCCCGGACGAGGTGACAGTGATGGCCGGCTTCCTGCCCGGCCCGGCCGGCGAACCGGTGGTCTTCGTGTGCCCCTTCTACAGCGGCCCGGACCTGGACGCCGGCCGGCCGTGGCTGGACCGGCTGCGCGCGCTGGGCACCCCGCTCGTCGACCAGGTCGACCCGCTGCCGTACGCGGACGCGTTGCGGATGTTCGACGGCGGAATGGTCGACGGAAACCACTACCTGCTGCGTACCCGCTGGCTGCCCTCGCTCGTCGGCGGCGCGGTGGACGCGCTCGTCGAGGCCGCCCGGCAGGTCACCTCGCCGTTCTCCGCGCTGGCCCTGCACCACTTCCACGGCGCGGCCACCAGGGTCCGGCTCGGCGACACGGCGTTCGGTCTGCGCGCCGCGCACCTGCTGACCGAGATCATCGCGGTCTGGCCGCCGGGCGGGGAGGCCGGGCCGCACCGGGAGTGGGCCGATCGCACCTCGGCGGCGCTCGCCCCGTTCGCCCTGCCCGGGGGCTATCCGAACCTGCTCGCCCCGACCGAGACCGAACGGGTCCGGCTGGCGTACGGCGCGAACTGGGCGCGTCTGCGTCGGGCCAAGCGGCACTACGACCCTCGTGACCTGCTCACCGCCGTGCCCACGCTGCCCCCGTCGGGGCACCCGGAGTGAGCCGGGGCCGGGAGCGCCCCGACACCGCCCGCCGCGACAGGCGTACGATTCCCGGCGCGCGGTCGCCGTTGCCCGTCGCCACAACGTTCCCGGTGCGGTTCCGCCCGCCGGTCCGACGCGCGCCGCGCGTTGTTGGACACCTGTTCCGCTGCCTGCAAGGGGTCGGCCCCGAGTCCGACCTGAAGGAGAGACTAGCCTGATGGGCGTGACACGCCGCGTGAAGATCGTCTGCACTCTTGGTCCCGCCACCTCGTCCCCGGAGCGCATCCGGGGCCTCGTCGAGGCCGGCATGAACGTGGCGAGGCTCAACTTCAGCCACGGCAGCCACGCCGACCACGAGGCGGTCTACCGACTGGTCCGGGAGGCGTCCGAGGCCGCCGGCAAGCCGGTCGCCATCCTCGCCGACCTGCAGGGCCCCAAGATCCGGCTCGGCCGGTTCGCCGACGGCCCGCACGAGTGGCGCACCGGCGACTCCGTCGTGATCACCGGCGACGACATCCTCGGCACCAAGGAGCGGGTCTCCTGCACCTACCGCAAGCTGCCGCACGAGGTGAAGCCCGGTGACCGCCTGCTGATCGACGACGGCCGGGTCGCCGTGGAGGTCACCGACGTCACCGGCAACGACATCCGCTGCCTGGTCACCGAGGGCGGCCCGGTCTCCAACAACAAGGGCGTGTCGCTGCCCAACGTGGCGGTCAGCGTGCCCGCCATGTCGGACAAGGACGCCGAGGACCTGCGCTTCTCGCTGGGGCTCGGCGTCGACCTGGTCGCGCTGTCCTTCGTGCGCTCGGCCGAGGACATCAAGCTCGTCCACAACATCATGGCCGAGGAGGGCGTGTACCGCCCGGTGCTGGCCAAGGTCGAGAAGCCGGAGGCCGTGGAGCACCTGGAGGCCATCGTGCTGGCCTTCGACGGCGTCATGGTCGCCCGCGGCGACCTCGGCGTGGAGATGCCGCTGGACGAGGTCCCGCTCGTGCAGAAGCGGGCCGTGCAGCTCTGCCGGGAGAACGCCAAGCCTGTCATCGTGGCCACCCAGATGCTCGACTCCATGATCGAGAACTCGCGCCCCACCCGGGCGGAGGCCTCCGACGTGGCAAACGCGGTGCTCGACGGCGCCGACGCGGTGATGCTCTCCGGCGAGACAAGCGTCGGCAAGTACCCGGTGCTGACCGTCAGCACCATGGCCAAGATCGTCACGACGACCGAGGCCGGCTCGATCGGCGTGCCCCGGCTGCAGCACGACCCGCGTACCCACGGTGGCGCGCTGACCGTGGCCGCCTCGTCGATCGCCCGGGCCATCAACGCCAAGGCGCTCGTCGCCTTCTCGCAGACCGGCGACACCGTCCGGCGGCTCTCCCGCCTGCACTGCGACCTGCCGCTGCTGGCGTTCACGCCGGTCCCCGAGGTGCGTGACCAGCTCGCCCTGACCTGGGGCGTGGAGACCTTCCTCATGCCGTTCGTGCAGCACACCGACGACATGTTCCGCCAGGTCGACCAGGCGCTGCTCGGCCTCGACCGGGCCAACCCCGGCGACTACGTGGTGATCGTGGCGGGCAGCCCGCCCGGCACCCCCGGCTCGACCAACACGCTGCGCGTACACCAGCTCGGGTCGCTTGTCGACGCGGCGTCGGCGCGGGCGCTGCAGTGAGCGACGGTCGGGTCGCGGTCGGCCAGGCAGCGGTCGATGAGCTGCTGGAAGTGCTGGACCTCGACCCGACCGGGGACATGACCTTCCGGGGGATGAGCCCGCCGGTCGGCCCACAACGGGTGTACGGCGGCCAGGTTGCCGGTCAGGCCCTGGTCGCCGCCGGCCGCACGGTGGACCCGGAGCGGTTCGTGCACTCGCTGCACGGCTACTTCGTCCGCCCCGGCGACCCGGTCGAGCCGATCGAGTACCAGGTGGAGAACATCCGCGACGGCCGGTCCTTCTCGGTGCGCCGGGCTGTCGCCCTCCAGCACGACAAGCCGATCTTCTTCATGTCGGCGTCGTTCCAGCGGGCCGAGGAGGGGCTGGACCACCAGGCCCCCGCGCCGCTTGACGTGCCCGCCCCGCAGGACGTGCCGACGATGTCCGACCGGCTCTCCCGTTACCCCGAGCGCCTGGGCATCTGGGGGCAGATCCCCCGCCCGATCGACGTGCGTTACGTGGGGGAGCCCGGCTGGGTCCGCCCCGGCGACCGGCCGGCCGACCCGCACCAGCGGGTCTGGATGCGCATCGACGGCAAGCTGCCCGACGACCCGCTGCTGCACGCGTGCGCGCTCACGTACGCCTCGGACCTCACCCTGCTCGACTCGGTGCTCTCCGTGCACGGCGAGGTGTGGGGGCCGGGCGGTGTGGTCGGCGCGAGCCTGGACCACGCCCTGTGGTTCCACAGGCCGTTCCGCGCCGACGAGTGGTTCCTCTACGACTGCTGGAGCCCGTCGGCGTCCGGCGCGCGAGGGCTGGCCACCGGCCGGATGTTCACCACCGACGGCCGGCAGATCGCCAGCGCCGTGCAGGAGGGTCTGCTGCGCCGCGTCGGCGCCTGAACGGCCGGCACGGGCCGTCGGGGGGTCACGCCTCGTGGATGGCCTCGCCGGCGATTTCGATCTGCACGGTCTTCCCGACCAGAACGCCGCCGCTCTCCAGCGCGACATTCCAGAGCAGGCCGTAGTCCTCCCGGTTGATCTCGGCGGTCGCGCTGAATCCGAAGATGTTCTGACCGTACGGATCACGACGGGCACCACCGAAATTCACCTGAAGGTCCACCCCGCGGGTGATCCCCTTTACCGTCAACTCACCGGTGAGCACGAATCGACCGGGCTCGGACTGCGGCGGGGGATTGTGACTTCTGCCTCGTCCGCCGAGTCGGTGGTTTCGCAGCCGGGCCCATTGGAAAATCGGGTCCTCGTTGCTCTGCCAGTTGATGCCCGTGCTTCGATATTCGAGCGTGGGATAACGCTCCACATCGAGGAAGTCGGCGCTTTTCAGGTGGGTGTCCCGGTCGACGCTCCCGGTGGAGATGCTCGCCGCCGCGATGGTGGCGGTCACCCCGGAACGCAGCGGATCCTCCGCCACGAAGATCTCCGCGGTCGCCTCGGCGAACTCGCCGCGTACGGGGCTCACCATCATGTGGCGGGACAGGAAACCGATCCGCTTGTGCGCCTGATCGAGGCGATAGGTGCCGGCGATCGGGATGGTCATGCCATCCCAGGTGCGTGTGGCGACATCGGTCATCGTGTTGCCTTCCCCCCGGGCCGAACCGGGTGTTTATCAATGTCCTGCCCGAGCCCCCGTATCCGGTCCGGCAGTCATACTGCCCGCCCAGCATAAGGACGCGGGAAATCGGCTTTCCGGGCCCCACCGGGTAGTGGATCACGGCGTCCGACGCTATTGGCTATTCGTCGATGCGTGACCGATCGGCCGAGGGTCGCCGACCCGCCCGGATGACCCGCGGGCTAACCTTGCCGGCATGCGTCTCTCCGCCCGGGTCGACTATGCCCTCCGCGCGGCCGCCGAGCTCGCCGCTACGGCCAGTGGCCCCGGGCGGGGACGGCCCGTCACCGCCGACCAGATCGCGCGTGCGCAGGAGATCCCGCCGAAGTTCCTGGAGAGCATCCTCCTGCAACTGCGTAGGGGTGGCATCGTGCACGCCCAACGCGGTCCGGAGGGCGGCTACTGGTTGGCCCGCCCGGCCGAGGAGATCTCCCTCGCCGAGGTGATCCGGGTGATCGACGGGCCGCTCGCGCACGTTCGGGGGCAGCGCCCCGAACAGCTCGGCTACCACGGCCCGGCTCGTGCCCTCCAGGAGGTCTGGATCGCGCTGCGCGCCAGCGAGCGGGAGATCCTCGAACTGGTAAGCGTCGCCGACGTGGCCGCCGGCACGTTGCCGGCCCGGGTCACCGAGCTGGCGGCCGACCCGCGCGCCTGGATCTGACCCGCCTTCGGGGACGACCGCCGCGCGCAGACCGCCCGCGCTGACCCCCCGCGCGCTGACCGCCCCGTTCGTGGCGTCGACCCGTCGGCGTCCCATCCACCGATCAGACACTTGACCCGGGCACTGCCGTGGCGCATTGTCGACCAAGTCGATAGGAGATACCGAAAAGTCAGGGGGCGCTCGTGCGCAAGCTGCTGGTTCTCGCTCTGGTCGGGCTCGCCGCGCAGCTGGTCGACGGCTCGCTCGGGATGGCGTACGGGCTGACCTCGTCCACGCTGCTGCTCGTCGTCGGGGTCGCGCCGGCCGCCGCCTCGGCCTCGGTGCACCTGGCCGAGATCGGCACCACCTTCGCCGCGGGCGTGGCGCACTGGCGGTTCGGCAACGTCGACTGGCGGGTGGTGTCCCGCATCGCGCTGCCCGGCGCGGTCGGCGCGTTCGCCGGCGCCACCCTGCTCAGCTCGATCTCCACCGAGTCGGCCGCGCCGTGGATGGCCGGCATCCTCTTCACGCTCGGCGCGTACCTGCTGGTCCGCTTCTCCCGACCGCTGCGCACCGACCGGATCGGCGGCCGGCTGCGCGGTCGCTTCCTCGGCCCGCTCGGCCTGGTCGCCGGCTTCGTCGACGCCACCGGCGGTGGAGGTTGGGGCCCGGTGGCCACCCCAGCGCTGCTGGTCTCCGGTCGCCTGGAGCCGCGCAAGGTGATCGGCTCGGTCGACACCGCCGAGTTCGTGGTGGCCGGAGCCGCAAGCGTCGGCTTCCTGATCGGGCTGGGCACCGAAGGGTTCCTGCTGCCCACAGTCCTCGCCCTGCTGATCGGCGGGCTCATCGCCGCTCCGCTGGCCGCCTGGCTGGTACGCATCGTCCCGGCCCAACTGCTCGGCGCGGCCGTCGGCGGCGTGATCGTGCTGACGAACGCCCGCACCCTGATCCGCTCCGCCGAGCTGGGCGGCCCGGTCCGTCCCGCGCTCTACGCCCTGCTGGCCGCCGGCTGGCTGGCCGCGCTTGTGTTCGCCGTGCGGGCCCTGCGCCGTACCCGTCGAGCCCGCACCGCCGTCGCGACCGCCACGGCGGCGAGCGCCGCCACCGCCACCGCTACCGCGCCCACCGCAACCGGGCCGTTGCCCAGCGACGACGACGCGCGCGTCGGACTCACCGCTGCCGCCACGCCGGCGGCCCGCTGACCCTGGGCACCCTGTCCCTGGCGAGCGCTATACCTGTGAGTCATAACTATGACTCACAGGTATACCGCTCAACCGAGTCCTCGGGCCCGTGGGCCGGCGCGCTGCTCTGACCGCCGGCCCCACCAGCCTGATGGTGGCCGCCACCCATGCCGCGCAACCGGTGACCCGGGCTGAAGAGCGGCGACCGCGAGGTCAGCGGGTCAGCAGTTTGTCCGCGGTCTCGGCGAGCAGCGTCCACGCCTCGTCGACGTGCGTCTCGGTGCTCTGCGGTGAGCCCACCGCAAGTCGCAGCACGTACCGGCCGCCCACCCGGGTGTGCGTCAAGAACACCCGCCCGGTGCCGTTCACCCGGGCCAGCAGTTCGGCGTTGGTGTCGTCGTCGGCGCGCAGCCGGAAGCAGACCAGCGAGAACGGGTGCGCCGCGGCCAGCTCGAACCGGTCGTCGGCGCGGACCCGGTCGGCGAACCGGGCGGCCAGCGCGACCCCGGAGCGGATGTGCGCCCGCAGCCCCTCGGCGCCGTACCAGCGCAGCACGAACCACAGCTTCAGAGCCCGGAAGCGGCGACCCAGCGGCACCTGCCAGTCCCGGTAGTCGATCACCGCCCCGGACTCGGAGGCGGCGTTGCGCAGGAACTCCGGCAGCACGGTCAGCGCCTCGATCAGCTCACCGCGGTCGGCCACCCAGAACGCGTCGCAGTCGAAGCCGGTGAGCAGCCACTTGTGCGGGTCGAAACAGTAGGAGTCCGCGTACTCCAGGCCGGCGTGCGACCAGCGCAGCTCGGGGCAGACGGCGGCGGCGCCCGCGTACGCGGCGTCCACGTGCAGCCAGATCCCGTACTCGGCACAGATCGCCCCGATCGCGGGCAGCGGATCGACGGCGGTGGTGGAGGTGGTGCCGATGGTGGCGACCACGATGGCGGGCACCTTCCCGGCGGCCAGGTCTGCCTCGATCGCGGCCCGCAGCGCGTCCGGGCGCAGCGCCTGGGTGTCCGGGTCCACGTCGATCGACCGGATCCCGTCGGCGCCCAGCCCGGCGATCCGTACGGCCTTCTCGATCGAGGAGTGCCCGTGCACGGAGGCGTACGCGCGGTAACGCCTGTCGACGCCTGTGACGCGCCAGCGGCCCGCGCTGACGCGGTGCAGCGCGGCCAGGGTGGCCACAAGCGTCGCCGAGGACGCCGAGTCCTGGATGACGCCACCACCGGCGCCTGTCGACCGGAAGCGCTGCGGAAGGTCGAGGAGCTGGGCCAGCCAGTCCATCATGACCGTCTCCAGCTCCGTGCAGGCCGGGCTGGTGGCCCACAGCATGCCCTGCACGCCGAGGCCGGAACTGACCAGGTCACCGAGCAGGCTGGGGCCGGAGGTGTTCGCGGGGAAGTAGCCGAAGAATCCGGGGTGCTGCCAGTGGGTCAGTCCCGGTAGGACGATCGCGTCCAGGTCGGCGAGGAGCGCCTCGACCGGCTCGCCGCCGGTGGTGGGTGGCCCGCTCGGCAGGGCCGTCGCCACCGTCCCGGGCGGGTCGGCCGGGGCGACCGGCCGCTGGTGCAGCGTCGTCCAGTAGTCGGCGATCCAGTCGACGGCGGCGTGGCCGGCGCGGCGGAACTCGTCCGGGTCCATGTGCGGGGCGCTCATCCGTACGAGTTGATCAGGCATCACACCGCGGGGCAAGAGCCGCCGGTCGTGACAGTCGTCGATATTGCGCAGCGGAAAGCGCTTGCCCTACGATGCGGCTGAGCCGGATCCGTGAGTTCCAGGGCGTTCATCCCGACCAGATCGCCGTTCGTCGCCACCGCGGCGGGCCGTTCACCGTGCTTCCCGGGCAGGGCAGGTGGACCACAGCGGTCATCACCGGATCCTCCGGAGGCAGTTCATGCACCCGTCCAGACAACGGCTGATCCTGCTGGCCGCGTCGACGGCCGCCGCCGTCGTGGCCGGCGCCGTCGGCACGGTCGTCGCCTCGGCCGCCGCAGTCGGCTGTCGCGTCGACTATCAGGTCACCAACTCGTGGCAGGGCGGCTTCGGCGCCAACGTCACCATCACCAACCTCGGCGAGGAGGTCAACGGATGGGCCCTCACCTGGTCGTACTCCGCCGGTCAGCAGGTCGCCCAGGCGTGGAACGCCACAGTCACCCAGTCCGGCGCCCAGGTGAGCGCGCGCAACGTCGACTACAACGGCGTCCTCGCCACCAACGGCACTGCCTCGTTCGGGTTCAACGCCTCGTGGACGAGCAGCAACCCGGCACCGACCAGCTTCGCGCTCAACGGCGTGACCTGCACCGGGGCCCCGGCCACCGACGGCCCGACCACCCCACCACCGACCACCCCACCACCCACGACGGCGCCGCCCACCACGCCACCCCCGACCACTGCGCCGCCGACGACGCCACCGCCCACCACGCCCCCGGCCGGGGCGAAACAGATGGAGGACCTCGACCGAGGTCTGATCAGCGTCCGCTCCGGCAGCGGCAACCTGGTGTCCTGGCGGCTGCTCGGCACGGAGACCTCAGGCGTGGCGTTCAACCTCTACCGGGGCTCGACAAGGGTCAACGCCAACCCGATCACCGGCGCCACCTCCTACCTCGACAGCGGGGCGGCGGCCGGGTCGACGTACACCGTGCGGGCCGTGGTGGGCGGCGCCGAGCAGGAGGCGTCCGCTTCCGCCCTGCAGTTCGCAAACGGTTACCTGGACGTGCCGTTGCAGGTGCCGGCGGGCGGCACCACCCCCACCGGGGAGAGCTACACCTACAGCGCCAACGACGCCTCCGTCGGCGACCTCAACGGCGACGGCACCTACGAGATCGTGCTCAAGTGGGATCCGTCGAACGCCAAGGACAACTCCCAGTCCGGCTACACCGGCAACGTCTACGTCGACGCGTACACCCTGACCGGCTCCCGGCTGTGGCGGATCGACCTGGGCCGCAACATCCGCGCCGGCGCCCACTACACCCAGTTCCAGGTGTACGACTACGACGGCGACGGCCGTGCCGAGGTGGCCATGAAGACCGCCGACGGCACCCGCTCCGGCACCGGCCAGCTCATCGGTTCGTCGTCGGCGGACTACCGCAACTCCAGCGGCTACGTGCTCTCCGGTCCGGAGTACCTGACCATGTTCAACGGTCAGACCGGCGCGATCCTCTCCACAGTCAATTACGACCCACCGCGCGGCACCGTGTCGTCCTGGGGTGACTCGTACGGCAACCGGGTCGACAGGTTCCTCGCCGGCACCGCCTACCTGGACGGGCAGCGCCCGTCGCTGATCATGGCTCGGGGCTACTACACCCGCGCGGTGATCGCGGCCTGGGACTTCCGCAACGGCACGCTCACCAAGCGCTGGACGTTCGACTCGAACTCGTCAGGCAACGGCGCCGCCGCCGGCCAGGGCAACCACCAGCTGTCCGTGGCCGACGTCGACGCCGACGGCCGCCAGGAGATCGTGTACGGCGCCGCCACCATCGACGACAACGGTCGGTTGCTCTACTCGACGGGCAACGGGCACGGCGACGCCATGCACGTCGGGGATCTCGACCCGGGCCGCGCCGGCCTGGAGGTGTTCAAGGTCGACGAGGACGGCAGCAAGCCCAGCTCGTGGTTCGCTGACGCCCGTACCGGTCAGATCCTGTGGTCCACGCCGGCTTCCGGCGACAACGGCCGGGGTGTCTCCGCGGACATCTGGGCGGGCAGCCCCGGCGCGGAGTCGTGGTCGGCGGCGGTCTCCGGCCTGGCCAACACGCGCGGACAGAACGTGGGGCGTAAGCCGTCGTCGACGAACTTCCTCGCCTGGTGGGACGGTGACCCGGTCCGCGAGCTGCTGGACGGCACGAAGATCGACAAGTACGGCACCGGCGGCGAGACCCGGCTGCTCACCGGCGACCAGGTGGCCTCCAACAACGGCACCAAGGCCACCCCGGCGCTCTCCGGCGACATCCTCGGCGACTGGCGCGAGGAGGTGATCTGGCGGACCACCGACAGCCGGGCCCTGCGCATCTACAGCACGCCCACCCCGACCAGCACCCGGATCTACACCCTGATGCACGACCCGCAGTACCGCGTGGCGATCGCGTGGCAGAACACCGCCTACAACCAGCCGCCACATCCGGGGTTCTTCATCGGCGACGGAATGAGCAGCCCACCCACCCCGAACATCTACCTACGCTGATCTAACTCTGGCGGTCCTGATCGGGTTCGCCTAAGGTGGCAGGCACCGGGCCGCAGCCGCGGAATCCGCACAGCTCCGGCCCGGTGCTCCACACCGCGGCATTCCCGACCCGTCCCGACCGGGAATGCCGTACCACCACCGGCACCAACATTAGGCACCGTCCGGGTCGCGGGGGTGACGCTGACGTGAAGATCGTGTTTCACGCGTCCCGGCGCAGACCCCCCGCGACCTGCTCGGCGATCAACTCGTACGACCGCACCCGGTCCTTCACGTCGTAGACCAGGGTGGTGAGCATCAGCTCGTCCGCGGCGGTGCGCTCCTGCAACTCGGTCAGCTGCCGGCGCACCGTCTTCGGCGAGCCCAGCGCCTGACCGTCGCGCCGCTGCAGCACGAACTCCCGCTCGATCTCCGTGTACGGGTACGCCGCCGCCTCGTCGGGCGTCGACAGCGGCTCCGGTCGACCGGAGCGCAGCTTCAGAAACGACAGCGCGCTCGGCCCGGCCAGCCACTCGGCCCGCTCGTCGGTCTCGGCGCACACCGCGTTGACGGCCACCATCGCGTACGGCTTGTCCAGCCACTGCGACGGCCGGAAGTTCTGCCGGTACAGCGCCAACGCCGGCAGCGTGTTCGCCGAGCTGAAGTGGTGCGCGAAGGAGAACGGCAGACCCAGCAGGCCGGCCAGCTGGGCGCTGAAACCGCTGGAGCCCAACAGCCACACGGCAGGCTGCTCACCCCGACCCGGGGTGGCGATGATCTGCCCCGGCTTCTCCCCGCTGAAGTAGTTCATCAGGTCCGTCAGCTCACGCGGGAAACCCTCCGCCGACAGGCCCTCCATGGTGCGCCGCAACGCCAGCGCCGTCACCTGGTCGGTGCCGGGGGCCCGCCCGATGCCCAGGTCGATCCGACCGGGGTGCAGCGCCTCCAGGGTGCCGAACTGCTCGGCCACCACAAGCGGCGCGTGGTTGGGCAGCATCACCCCGCCCGAGCCGAGACGGATCGTCGACGTGTTCGCGGCCAGGTGCGCCAGCAGCACCGCCGGCGCGGAGCTGGCGATCGCCGGCATGTTGTGGTGCTCGGCCACCCAGAACCGGTGGTAGCCCAACTCCTCGGTGCGCCGGGCCAGCTCGGTGGTGGCCTCCAAGGCCGCGCCGGCGGTGGTGCCCTTGGCGACCGGGGCAAGATCAAGAACAGACAACGGTACGGTGATCACACGCAGTGCCAACTCCCCGGCCTGCCCGTTCATTCCGCGGGCCTGCGCTCAGCCCATCCCGCGAGCCTGTTCGAAGATCAGGCTGGTCTGTGTGTGCTGCACCACCGGGTCGACCGCGAGATGGTCCAGCACGAAGTCCCGCAGCGCGTCCCCCGACGCCGCCCGCACGTGCAGCACGTAATCCTCCGCGCCGGCGACGTGGAACACCGACACCACCCCGGGCAGGCGCACCGACCGGGCCCGGAACGCGTCCACCGCCGCCCGCTCGTGCGCGGTCAACCGCACCGACACCAACGCCTGCAACGGCAGGCCCAGCGCGGCCGGGTCCACCTCCGCGTGGAATCCCCGGATCGCCCCGCGCTCGCGTAACGCCCGCGTCCGCGTCAGACACGTCGACGGCGCCACCCCCACCCGCTCGGCGAGAGCGTTGTTCGGCAGCCGGCCGTCCGCCGCCAACTCGGCGAGGATCGCGCGGTCCACCTCGTCCAGGGCCGGATACGGCCGTACTTCGTTCGGCTCAGGGGGCATCCGACCATCCTTCACCGAATGTCTCGACTAATCCAGTATGCGGTTCAGAATTATCCACCGAGCCATTGCCTCACCGGCACCGGATGTTCGACGCTACCGCCATGACGACGGTGGACACCCGGGCCGTACACGCCGGCCGCGACGACCTGCGCACGCTCGGCGTGCACGTGCCACCGATCGACCTCTCCACCACCAACCCGCTGCCCTCGGTCGACGGCGGCGGCGACGCCTACGAACACCTCGCCACCGGCGGCACCCTCCCCGCCGACGGCAGCGCCGTCTACCAGCGGCTCTGGAACCCCACAGTCGCCCGCTTCGAAACCGCCCTCGCCGAGTTGGAGGGCACCGCCCAGGCCGTCGCCTTCGCCAGCGGCATGGCCGCCCTCACCGCCACCCTGCTCGCCGCCACCCGCGACGGTAAGCGCCACATCGTCGCCGTCCGACCCCTCTACGGCGGCACCGACCACGTCCTCGCCACCGGACTGCTCGGCACCACAGTCACCTGGGCCCACCCCGACCAGGTCGCCGCCGCCATCCGCCCCGACACCGCGCTGATCGTCATCGAGACGCCCGCCAACCCCACCCTCGACCTCGTCGACATCGCCGCCCTCGCCACCGCCGCCGGCGACGTACCAGTGCTCGTCGACAACACAGTCGCCACCCCCGTGCTCCAACAGCCCGCCCGGCACGGCGCCACCCTCGTCCTGCACAGCGCCACCAAGAGCATCGGCGGGCACGGCGACGTCCTCGCCGGCGTCGTCGCCTGCGACGCCGACTGGGCCGTCCGACTGCGCCAGGTCCGCGCCGTCACCGGCGCGATCCTGCACCCCCTCGGCGGCTACCTCCTGCACCGCGGCCTGCAGACCCTGCCGCTGCGGGTCCGCGCCCAACAGGCCACCGCCGAGAAACTCGCCGGCTGGCTCGCCGGCCACCAGGCCGTACACCGGGTGCACCACCCCTCGGTGTACGACCCGGCGGCGCTTGTCGGCCGGCAGATGGCCGGCCCCGGAAGCCTGCTCGCCTTCGAGGTACGCGGCGGCGCGCCCGCCGCCGCCACAGTCGCCGCCGCCTGCCGGCTGATCACCCACGCCGTGTCCCTCGGCGGCGTGGACACCCTCATCCAGCACCCCGCCTCGCTCACCCACCGGCCCGTCGAGGGCGACGCGAAACCCGACGGCGCGCTGCTGCGCCTCTCCGTCGGCCTGGAGGACCCCGACGACCTGCGCGCCGATCTCGCCCGGGCGCTCGACACGATCGTCTGATCAGCGCAGCTCGCGGTTACCCAGCACCCGGGTCGGCGAGCCCTCCCGGGCCACCCGCAGCATCGCCCGGCCGATCCCGTCGGTGGTGGTGACCTGGTTCGGGAACAGTCGGCGCAGTACCGGGACCAACGGACCGGTCGCCGCGTAGAGCACCCGGTACCACCGCGTCCTCGACACCGCCCCGTACGTCGGCTGGATGAACCCCGGTCGCGCCGCGTACCCGTTGGGCAGCAGATCGATGATCGCGTTCTCGGCACGACCCTTGACCCGCGCCCACATCACCCGACCCCGCTCCGACGAGTCGGTGCCCACACCCGAGACGTAGATGAACGTGACAGGGGGACTCACCTCGGCCAGCACCCGCGCCGCGGCGAGGGGATAGTCGTAGCTGACCCGCGTGTACGACGCCTCGTCCATACCCACCGACGAGACCCCCAGACAGTAGAAACAGGCGTCGACTCCGGTCAGCTCCGCGCGTACCGCCTCCAGGTCACCCACGTCGGGCACCGTCAGCTCGCGCAGCTTCGGATCCTGCCGACCGGTCGGCCGCCGGCCGACGGTGACCACCTCCCGCACGTCCTCGGCGAGCAGGCACTCCCGCAGCACGCCCTGGCCGACCATCCCGGTCGCACCGAAAATGACCACCCGCATCAGCTTGCACCCCTGTCGTCGACGTCGTTCCCGTCAGGCTCCCACGGGCGGCATGACCGCCAACGGTCCGGGAAAGCCGGGCACCGGCGGAGTCACCCGCTACATCAGCAGATACGGCTCCGACCGGGTCAGCCGAGGAATCCTGCTCGCCCCACTCGCACCGTTCCTGCGCACGACCAACAGGTCAGCGAGGAAGCACGGCATCCCGTGGACCCACGCCGACGAGGTCAACAAGGCGATCACGGACTTCATCGGCGCGCCGACGATGGCCCGCGCGTAACGTCGACCGTCAGGACTTCGGGCCGACGTGCCGGTCCAGTGCGGCGACGGCGCCGCGCCGCGCCACCGACAGCGAGTTGCGGCGGTTCGTCCGCCAGGCGATGCCGAGCAGGTCGAGGCCCCACTGGCAGAGCCCCATGATGTCGCTCGACTCGTTGACGAACAGGTAGCGCGGGTAGACGTAGTGCCTGCCGCGCGTGGTGACCCGGTTGGCGATGCGGCAGCCGTCGGAGTGGAACAGCCCGCGCAGGAAGTGGCCTGGGTGCTCAGCAACGAGCTCGCGCTGCCAGTCGGCCAGGATGATCGGCCGTTCGTGTTTCTTGCCGGGGCCATGCTGGGGGAGCAGGCATGGCCAGTGCTTGCCGTAGCTCTGCACACTCACGCACCCGGTCTGCTGGACGCGCTGCACCTTTGTGGCGAGCACCGTCCGCATCGTCGCGTCACATGCCTCGATCAAGCCCGGCCAGGTATCGCTGCAGGCGATGCGCAGGACGGGGACCCGGGCGGACATGACGAGATGCCCGTCGCCCAGGTAGAGGCCGAGGAGGTAGGGGTACGCAGACGGGTCTGTCTGATTGTCGACGTCGGGTCGGCAGCGGAAGCACCGGAGCCCGGTGCCGTGCTCTCTCGGCTCGGCCTGCCCCTTGCACCAGCCTCGAACGGTTGGGTAAGGAAGACTCAAGCGTCGGGCAACTTCGGCGACCGTGCTGCCAGCACGGTGCTGCTGCCGCGCACGAATGCGCAGTTCGAGTGGATGCACGGGCCTAGTTTGGAACAGCCGTACGACAGGTTTGGTGCCCCCGGTGGGATTCGAACCCACACTATATGCAGTTTGAGTGCATCGTCTCTGCCATTGGACTACAGGGGCCGTCGGTTTCCCGGCCTGGATAGATTACCCACTACGCTGAGGGCGGTGACACCCGGCTGGGCGGGTGTCGGGTTCTGACTGGTGGGGGTAGGGCTGGTGGCTGAGACGCCGACGGATGCCGAGCGTAGGCGCGTACTGATCGCCGAGGACGAGGCGTTGATCCGGCTGGACCTCGCCGAGATGCTTGTCGAAGAGGGCTACGAGGTGGTGGGGGAGGCCGGCGACGGCGAGACCGCCGTGCGCCTCGCCGAGGAGTTGAAGCCCGACCTCGTCATCCTCGACATCAAGATGCCGATCATGGATGGGCTGGCCGCCGCCGAGCGGATCGCCGGCGCCCGGATCGCCCCGGTGATCATCCTGACCGCGTTCAGCCAGCGGGACCTGGTGGAGCGGGCGCGGGCGGCGGGCGCGATGGCGTACCTGGTGAAGCCCTTCCAGAAGAGTGACCTGGTCCCGGCGGTGGAGATCGCGCTGTCGCGCTACTCGGAGGTCGCGGCCCTGGAGGCCGAGGTCGCGAGCCTTACCGACCGTCTGGAGATCCGTAAGGCGGTGGAGCGTGCCAAGGGCGCGCTGATGACGACGTACGGGATGACCGAACCGCAGGCGTTCAAGTGGATCCAGCGCACGGCGATGGACCACCGGATGACCATGAAGGAGGTCGCCGAGCGGATCCTCACGGAGACCGCCGGCGGCGAGGTGCCGCAGCAGCCGACAGTCTGAGCGCGTCTGCCCTGCTCGGGGTCACCGCGTACGCCCCATGGTGGCTAGCATCGAGGGGTGTCCCTCCGACGGGTGATTGCGGTGTTCGGCCTCTTCGCGCTGCTGCTCGCCGGCTGTGACGGGCCGGCCGCGCCGAGCGGCGACGCGTCGACGAGCGCCGGGCCGACTGTGGCTGCCGCGCCGGGGTTGCGGCCGGCGTGGCAGTCGTTGACGCTGCCGGCGCCTCCGGGTGGCGCGGGCCGCCTGTTGGTGCGGGACGTGGCGGCGTGCGCCGGCCGGTGGTTCCTGGTCGGTGGTGTCGCGGACTCCGCTGGCGGCACGCGCCCGGCGGCCTGGACCAGCGTGGACGGTACGGCGTGGACGGTGCTGCCGGTGCGGGCGGATTCGTTCTACGGCAAGCAGAACGTGCTCTCGTCGGTGGCGTGCCGCGACGCTCGCGCCGCGGTGATCGGCGCGAAGGTCGGCGGGGCGCACGGCTATCCGCGGGTGAGCACGTGGCGGCAGGTGGCCGACGGCGCGCTCGTCGAGGTGCAGGCGTCGTTCGAGACGTACGGCGGGCCGAAGGCGGTCAACGTGTCCCGCCTGGCGGCGGGTCCGTCGGGCTGGTTGATCGTGGGCAACCGTTCGGCGGGTGCGGCCTCGTGGGTGTCGTCGCCGGCGGCCGCGGAGTTCGCGCTTGTCGAGGGCGCGCCGGGGTTGGCGAGTGACGCCACGGGGGTGACCTGGGCGTTCGACGCGGCGGCGACATCGTCGGGTTGGCTGGCGGTGGGTGGTCTGCTGCCGGCCGGCCGGATCGACCGGGACCCGGCGGTGTGGTCGTCGCCGGACGGGCGGTCGTGGCAGCGCACGGTGTTGCCGGGTGGTCCGGAGTACGAGGAGTTGCAGCGGGTGGTGCTGGCCGGCGGGGTGCCGGTGGCGGTCGGGCTGCGGGGGGCGACGTTCGGCGCGTGGCGTCAGGAGGCGGCCGGCTGGGTGGCGGCGGGGGCGTTCGGGGGGCGGTCGGGGTCGGGGGTGCCCCAGGTGGCGTCGCTGGTGGCCTCCGGTGATCGGCTGTTCGCCGCGGTGGCGGACGGTGGGCGTTACTCGGTGTGGGTGTCGACGGATCGGGGTGGGTCGTGGCGGGAGGCCGCGATGCCACTGGATGTGGCGGCGGGCGCTGACCGGGATGTGGCGTTGGTGGCGGTGGGTGACCGGTGGTGGTTGGCGGTGGACGACGGTTCGCGGTCCGGGTTGTGGTGGGCGGACGGGGTGGGCGCCTGAGGGTGGGGTGCGGCGCCGCAGGGCTGCCCATCGGGTTGTTTCCGCAGGTCAGGTGGCTGTTCGGTGGTCGTTGGCGGTCCGGATGGGTGTGGGCGTGCTCCGACCGGCCGCGGGCTTAAGGACCGATCGACGGATTCACCTGTTACGCGCATCGACAGGATTGCCCACGTCTTCGTAACGGTTTCGCAGACCCCGCGTCCAGGCCTTCCGGGACGGTATGCGGTGTCGGTACGCTCCGCCATCACGAGCCGTTACGCAGGGGGCGTCCCTGCGGGGTGGGTGGATCTGCGGGCTGCGTGCTGTCGCCGTCACTACGGGTCAGCCGCGTCCGCATCTGGAGGAGGTCAGGAAGCCGTGAGGCGAAGCTATGTACGGGCGCTGGGCACTGTTGCGCTCGCCGCGACCCTGGTGGTCGCGGCTGGTTGCCAGGACACCGGTGGCGGTGACGGTGGGACCGCGTCCGGTGACTGCGGTGGCAAGATCGCGATCTTCGGCGCGTTCACCGGTGACAACGCGGGTCTGGTGATCCCGTCGCTCAACGGCGCGAAGCTCGCCGTGAAGCAGTTCAACGAGGCGAACCCGAACTGCAAGGTCACCATGCAGGAGTTCGACACCCAGGGCGACCCGGCCGTGGCGACCCCGTTCGCGAACCAGATCGCGGGTGACAACTCGTTCCTCGGTGTCATCGGTGGCCACTTCTCCGGTGAGTCGGACGCCACGATGCCGATCTACCAGGCCGCTGGTCTGGCCATGGTCAGCCCGTCGGCGACCCGTACGGACCTGACCCAGAAGGGCAACACGTCCTTCTACCGGGTGGTCGGCAACGACGGCACGCAGGCCGGCGCGGTGGCGAGCTACCTGAAGGCGCAGAACGCGCAGAAGGTCTTCATGGTCGATGACGCCAGCGCGTACGGCGCGGGCATCACCGAGGAGCTGGGCAAGCAGCTCGGCCCGCTGGTGGTCAACAAGGACAAGATCCAGGAGCGGCAGGCGCAGTTCGACGCCACCATCTCCAAGATCAAGTCGGCGAAGGCGGACTACGTCTTCTACGGCGGTTACACCCGTGAGGCCGCGCCGCTGGTGAAGCAGATGCGCGCCGCCGGTGTCCAGGCCAAGTTCGTCGGCCCGGACGGTCTGTACGACCCGGCGTTCCCGAAGGGTGCCTCCGGTGGCGCCGAGGGCGCGATCATCACCTGCCCGTGCCTCCCGGCCGACAAGGCCGGCGGCACCTTCTCCGCCGACTACCAGAAGGAGTACGGCATCGCGCCGGGCTCCTACGGTGCTGAGGGCTACGACGGCGCCAAGATCTACCTGGACGCCTTCAAGGACGGCAAGAAGACCCGGGCGGACATCCTGGCGTACGTGAAGGCGTACGACAAGCAGGGCGTGTCGAAGTACATCAAGTTCGACTCCAAGGGCGACGTCGACCCGTCGAAGGTCGTCATCTGGGCCTACCAGATCAAGGGCGAGGCCATCGAGCCGCTGCAGGAGCTCAAGCTCAGCTGACGCCAAGGCGATGGAGTGCGGCCGGGGTGAATCACCCCGGCCGCACTCGATTCAAGGAGACCCCCGGTGCATTTCGATGAACTGATCGGTCATCTCGGCCAGCACACGGTCGATGGCCTTTCCAAGGGCGCCATCTACGCCCTGATCGCCCTTGGCTACACACTCGTCTATGGCGTCCTCCGTCTGATCAACTTCGCGCACTCCGAGGTCTTCATGGTCGGCACCTTCGCGGTGCTGATCCTGTGGAACCAGCTCGGGGTGGAAAATAACCCCCCTATCGGCCAGGCGATCCTGTTCCTGGTGCTCGGCCTCATCGTCGCGGCGGTCGCCTCGGGCGGTACGGCTCTGGCGCTGGAGCGGGTCGCGTACCGGCCGCTGCGGCGCAAGAACGCGCCGCCGCTGATCTTCCTGATCACCGCGATCGGCCTGTCGCTTGTGTTCGTGGAGCTCTTCGGGCAGGTGCTGCCCAAGCTGTTGGGTGGCGTGCTGCCGGACGTGTTCGGCCGGCCCCGGCAGATCGTCGGTATGCCGACGATCATCGAGCAGAAGACCCTGTTCACGATCGGCAACACGGGGATCACGAACATCCAGCTGATCGTGTTCGTCGCGGCTGTGGCGATGATGGCGCTGCTGGACTGGTTCATCAACCGCACCCGGTACGGCCGGGGCGTGCGCGCGGTGGCGCAGAACCCGGAGACGGCCGCGCTGATGGGCGTCAACCAGGAGCGCGTCATCATGCTGATCTTCGTGCTGGGCGGCATCATGGCCGGCGCCGCGGCTCTGCTGTGGAGCATGCGGTTCGGGTTCACCCAGAACAGCATCGGCTTCGTGCTCGGTCTGAAGGCGTTCACCGCCGCGGTCCTGGGCGGCATCGGTAACCTGCGCGGCGCGCTGCTGGGTGGCCTCTTCCTCGGCATCGTCGAGGTCTACGGCGCCACGCTCTTCGCGTCCAACTGGGAGGACGTCATCGCCTTCGTGGTGCTGATCGTGGTGCTGATGTTCCGGCCGACCGGTCTGTTGGGCGAGTCGCTCGGGAGGGCCCGCGCATGATCAACAAGATTCGCTCCGCCGACCAGCGTCGGGTGACGCTGCTGACAGGCATCGGCGACCGCTGGCGGGCGCTCACGAAGTGGCAGCAGGCGCTCGGGCTGGCCGCCTTCGTGGCGATCCTCTACTACCTGCCGCTCCTGGGCATTCCGGGCCTGACCTGGCTGCGGACCGACTCGATCCAGGGCGGCAACAACTGGGCGGGCGTGCTCTTCGTCTGCGCCATCTACGTGCTGGTGGCGATCGGCCTGAACGTGGTGGTCGGTCTCGCCGGCCTGCTCGACCTGGGCTACATCGGCTTCTTCGCCATCGGCGCGTACAGCGTGGCGTTGTTCGGTTCGGTGAACTCCCCGGTCGTGAAGTGGATCCAGCAGGAGTTCAACCTCCCGCCCACGTGGGCGGTGACCTGGGCGATCTGCCTGTTCATCGCGATCGTGCTGACCATGATCTCCGGAGTGCTGCTGGGCTGGCCGACGCTGCGGCTGCGCGGTGACTACCTGGCCATCGTGACGCTGGGCTTCGGTGAGATCATCCGCATCGTGGCCCGCAACGCCACAGGTCTCACCAACGGCCCGGTGGGCATCTCGGCCATCCCCGGCCCGGAGGGTGCGCCGTCGCCGGACAACAAGGTCTTCGGCCTGATCGACGCGAAGCCCTGGTACTGGTTGGCGATCACGTTCGTGCTGATCATGGTCTTCCTGGTGCGCCGGCTGGAGCACAGCCGGGTCGGCCGGGCGTGGCTGGCGGTCCGCGAGGACGAGGACGCCGCCGCGGTGATGGGTGTGTACCCGTTCAAGTTCAAGCTCTGGGCGTTCGCCATCGGCGCGGCGCTCGGTGGCCTGTCGGGCTTCCTCTTCGGCAGCCGGAACGCGTTCATCGACCCGACCCAGTTCAACGCGAACCTGTCCATCCTCTTCGTGGCGATGGTGGTGGTCGGCGGCTCCGGCAACATGATCGGCGTCTCGCTCGGCGCGGTGCTGCTGGCGTACCTGCCGGAGCGGTTCCGCGACTTCGCCGACTACCGGTGGCTGGTCTTCGGTCTGGCCATGGTGCTGGTGATGATCCTGCGTCCGCAGGGTCTCGTGCCCAGCCGGCGGCGTGCCCGCGAGTTGTCCGACCGCGCGGCCGAGGCAGAGGAGGTGCCCGCTCGTGTCTGACCAGTCCACCAGCGCCGTGACGCCGAAGATCCCGACTCAGCCGGGGCCTCGGCAGGTGCTTCTCGAAGTCGACGACGTCACGCTCCGCTTCGGCGGCGTGGTCGCGCTTGACAAGATCAATTTCCAGATCTACGAGGGCGAGATCCTCGGCCTCATCGGACCCAACGGCGCCGGCAAGACCACCAGCTTCAACGTGATGACAGGGGTCTACAAGCCGACCTCGGGCGCGGTCCGGTTCCGGGGTCAGAAGGTGACCGGCCGCAAGCCGCACCAGATCAGCCAGTTGGGCATCTCCCGGACGTTCCAGAACATCCGTCTCTTCCCGGAGATGACGGCGCTGGAGAACGTCATGGTCGGCACGGACTCCCGGCACAAGACGAGCGTGCCGGGAGCGCTGTTCCGGCTCTACCGGGTCCGGCCCAAGCCGGAGGAGCTGCCGCAGGTCACCGCCGCGTCCGGGATCGCCCGGACCTGGCAGCAGGTACGCCTGTCGGCCGCGAAGATCTTCGGCCTGTCCCGGCACATCCTGGAGGAGCGGGCGGCGGAGGCCAAGGCGCTCGAGTTGCTGCGCTTCGTCGGGATCGCCGACCGGGCCAACGACGAGGCGCGCAACCTGCCGTACGGCTACCAGCGCCGGTTGGAGATCGCCCGCGCGCTGGCCACCGAGCCGAAGCTCATCTGCCTGGACGAGCCGGCCGCCGGCTTCAACCCGGCGGAGAAGGAGGAGCTCCTCGCCCTGATCCGGCAGATCCGTGACAAGGGCCTGACCGTCCTGCTCATCGAGCACGACATGCGGCTGGTCATGGGGGTCACCGACCGGATCGTGGTGCTGGAGTTCGGCCGCAAGATCGCCGAGGGTGCGCCCGCGGAGGTCAGCCGCGATCCGAAGGTGATCGCCGCGTACCTGGGGGAGCCCGCCGATGACGCTGCTTGAGCTCGAGAACGTCGCCGTCGCGTACGGCCGGATCGAGGCGCTGCACGGGATCAGCCTCCGGGTGGACGAGGGCGAGGTGGTGGCCCTGATCGGCGCGAACGGCGCCGGCAAGACCACCACGATGCGGGCCATCTCCGGGACCCGGTCGCTCGCCGGCGGAAAGATCACGTTCAACGGTGAGGACATCAGCAAGCTCCGGGCCGACCTGCGGGTGGTGCGGGGGCTGTGTCAGTCGCCGGAGGGTCGGCAGATCTTCCCCGGCATGACGGTCATGGAGAACCTGGACATGGGGGCGTACACCCGGCGGGACTCCGCTGGCATCGCCGCCGACCTGGAGCGGGTGCTGACCCTCTTCCCACGGCTGGCCGAGCGGCGCAAGCAGGCCGGCGGCACCCTCTCCGGCGGCGAGCAGCAGATGCTCGCGGTCGGCCGGGCGCTGATGAGCCGGCCGAAGCTGCTGTTGCTCGACGAGCCGTCGATGGGTCTGGCTCCGCTGGTGATCCGGCAGATCTTCGACATCATCACGGAGATCAACCAGCAGGGCACCACAATCCTGCTGGTCGAGCAGAACGCCCAGCAGGCGCTCTCCCGGGCACACCGCGGGTACGTGCTGGAGACCGGCCGGATCGTGAAGGAGGGTTCCGGTCAGGAACTTCTGCACGACCCGTCGGTCAAGGAGGCCTACCTCGGCGTGGCCTGACACACCGCATCCGGCGGCCGGTCGTCCCCTCAGGGGCGGCCGGCCGCCGGCGTCCGTGCCGGTGGTGTGTTTTCGCGCCCGTCGCGCGGTGCCGCCACCCGGGGTTGTCGGTGCGACGGACTAGAGTCGCTGCCGTGACAGCTACGACGCCGCGCCTGCTCCTCGTCGACGGACACTCCCTGGCATACCGGGCGTTCTTCGCCCTGCCCGTGGAAAACTTCTCCACCACGACGGGTCAGCCGACAAACGCGGTCTACGGCTTCACCTCGATGCTGATCAACGTCCTGCGCGACGAGCAGCCCACCCACATCGTCGTCGCCTTCGACGTCTCCCGCCGGTCCTTCCGCACCGAGAAGTACGCGGAGTACAAGGCGGGCCGCAGCGAGACCCCTACCGACTTCAAGGGTCAGGTCAGCCTCGTCAAGGAGGTCCTCGCCGCGCTCCAGATCCCGGTGGTCGAGATGGAGGGCTACGAGGCCGACGACGTCATCGCCACGCTCGCCTGCCAGGCCCGCGACCAGGGCATGTCGGTGCTCATCAGCAGCGGTGACCGCGACGCCTTCCAGTTGGTCGACGACCAGATCACCGTCCTCTACCCGCGCAAGGGCGTCTCCGACCTGGCCCGGATGGACCCGGCGGCGATCGAGGCGAAGTACGGCGTCGGGCCCCAGCAGTACCGGGACCTCGCCGCGCTTGTCGGTGAGACCAGCGACAACCTGCCCGGCGTCCCCGGCGTCGGCCCGAAGACCGCCGCCAAGTGGATCACCACGTACGGCGGGGTGGAGGGCGTGATCGCCCGCGCCGACGAGATCAAGGGCAAGGCCGGCGACAGCCTGCGCGAGCGGCTCGCCGACGTGATCCGCAACTACGAGATCAACAGGCTCGTCTCCGACCTCGAGCTGCCGCTGCGCCCGGAGGACACCCGCTGGGCCGGCTGGGACCGGGAGGCCGTGCACCAGGTCTTCGACACCCTCGAGTTCCGCATCCTGCGCGACCGCCTCTACCAGTACCTGGAGGCCGTCGAGCCGGAGGCCGAGTCGGGCTTCGACCTGACCGGCGAGGTGCTCACCGAGCCGGGTGGGCTCGCCGCCTGGCTGGGCACGCACGCCCCGACCGGCACCCCGGTCGGGCTCGCGGTCAAGCTCGACACCGGCCCCAACCGCCGGCACACCGCCTCGATCACCGGTCTGGCGCTGGCCAGCGCCGGCGGCGCGGCCGCCTGGGTGGACCCCACCGGGCTCGACGCCTCCGAGGAGAGCGCCCTCGCGGGCTGGCTGGCCGATGCGCAGCGGCCCAAGGTGCTGCACGACAGCAAGCCGGCGGTGCTGGCCTGCGCCGCGCACGGCTGGGAGTTGGCCGGCATCGTCCGCGACACCCAGATCGCCGCGTACCTGGCCCGCCCCGACCAGCGGTCCTACGACCTCACCGACCTGGCCCTGCGCTACCTGCACCGCGAGCTGCGGGTGGACGCCCCCGAGACCGGCCAGCTCACTCTCGACGGGCTGGGCGACGAGGGCGTGGCCGAGCAGAACCTCATGCTCCAGGCCCGCGCCACCCTCGACCTCGCCGACGCGATCGACGCCGAGCTGTCCCGCGACGGTGAGCAGTCCGCGCGGCTGATGGCCGGGGTGGAGTTGCCGCTGATGCGGGTGCTCGCCGGCATGGAGCGCACGGGCATCGCCGCCGACAACGACTACCTCCAGGAGTTGGAGGCGCACTTCGCCGGTGAGGTCAAGACCGCCGCGCAGGGGGCGTACGAGGCGGTGGGTCGGGAGTTCAACCTCGGCTCGCCCAAGCAGTTGCAGGAGATCCTCTTCACCGAGCTGGGCCTGCCGAAGACCAAGAAGATCAAGACGGGCTACACGACCGACGCCGACGCCCTGCAGTGGCTCTACGCGCAGCAGCCGCACCCGGTGCTGGCTCACCTGTTGCGCCACCGCGACGTCGCCAAGCTCAAGTCGACTGTCGACGGCCTGCTCAAGTCCGTCTCCGACGACGGCCGGATCCACACCACCTTCAACCAGACGGTGGCGGCCACCGGGCGGCTCTCCTCGACCGAGCCCAACCTGCAGAACATCCCGATCCGCACGGAGGAGGGCCGGCGCATCCGGCGGGCCTTCGTGGTGGGCGAGGGGTACGAGTCCCTGCTCACCGCCGACTACAGCCAGATCGAAATGCGGATCATGGCGCACCTCTCCTCGGACGACGCGCTGATCGAGGCGTTCAACTCAGGGGCCGACTTCCACGCCGCCACCGCCTCGTCGGTCTTCGGCGTGCCTGTCGACGAGGTCACCCCTGACCAGCGGCGCAAAATCAAGGCGATGAACTACGGCCTGGCGTACGGGCTCAGCGCGTTCGGCCTGTCCCAGCAGCTCTCCATCGGCACCGAAGAGGCGCGCGGCCTGATGGAGAACTACTTCGCCGGCTTCGGCGGAGTGCGCGACTACCTGCACCAGGTCGTCGCCAGGGCCCGTCAGGACGGCTACACGTCGACCATCCTGGGTCGGCGTCGCTACCTGCCCGACCTGGTGAGCGACAACCGGCAGCGCCGCGACATCGCCGAGCGGATGGCTCTCAACGCCCCCATCCAGGGGTCGGCCGCCGACATCATCAAGGTGGCGATGCTGCACGTCGACACCGCCCTCGGCGACGCCGGCCTGCGCTCGCGGATGCTGTTGCAGGTGCACGACGAGTTGGTCTTCGAGGTCGCCCCGGGTGAGCGGGAGGCGTTGGAGGCACTGGTGCGGCGTGAGATGGGTGGGGCGCACCCGCTGTCCGTGCCGCTGGAGGTGTCGGTCGGCCTGGGCCGGGACTGGAATTCCGCTGACCACTGATTTCGTGGTTGCGGTGTGGAGGTTCCGGGGCAGCCCGACCCACTCCGGGCGGTCAGGCTTGATCCCTGCGCGGGTCAGGCTGCCCCGGAACCCCTGACCCGGTCGCCCTGATCGCGGCCCTCGCCCTCGCACCGACCACTCGGCGCAACTTCGGGGAAAGTGCTGGGTCGTGGCGTTGTGAGGCAGCAAGTTCACCGATGTTGCGCGGATCTTGCGCGAATGACCGGCTACTTCAGGGGGTCGTGGCCCCAGTTCATGAGGGACCAGCGCCACTTGGTGTCGCGGACGTCGCCGGACGGCCGCTGGGCCATGTGCCGGCGGACGTAGCCGACCACCTTGCGCATGTGCTTGTAGTCGCCCTCGGACAGGTCGGCGCGCTTGCGGCGCAACAGGTTGATGATCTTCCTGCCGGATTCGTGCCCGACGGACTCGCCGCCGCCGGAGCGACCACCCTTGTGCCAGCCGACCTGCTTCGACTCGTCGGTCTCCAGCCAGGACGACAGCTCGCCGGGCTTCATGTTCACGGCCTCGGTGAACTCCCGGTAGGTGTCCCGGCCCTGCTCGTCACCTCTGCTCATGACGCAGCGCCTCGGGGCGGTGGGCCACGTCGTGGCCCGTACCGTCACTGCGGACCCGGTACTGCGGATCGTCGGGGGCCGCGTTCACGGCCCGCCCGCGGATCCGCGTCCGGTCGGTGATCTCCTCCTGCACCACGCCGTACGCGCGGCTGCCGTGGGCCGACCAGGAGACATGGTCGCCCTTGTGGAACCTCTGTTCGGCCATGGCCCTCGGCTACCCGCCGCCGCCGGGGCGAAACGGCTACGGGGTGATCTCGGCGACCGGCAGCTTGATGTCGAACGGCTCGGTCAGCTCGATGACGTCGGCGCCGTCGGCGACCAGCTCGTACTGCCGCTCACCGCCCGGCCCGACCCGGTCGCCGATCCGGTACGCGTAGACGTGTACCGGGTCCTGCTCGATCCGCCAGTAGAACGGGATGCCGGCGGCGGCGTACTCCCCGGGTTTCGCGAATCGGTCGATCCGTCGCGTGCCGGGCGAGACGATCTCCACGGCGAGCACGACATCCTCCGCCCGCAGGATGGAATTGACGGACGCGACGCCGGCGCGGTGCAGCAGCACGTCGGGCTGCCTGCTCGTGTTGTGGCTGAGCCTGACACCGATGGCCTGGGCCGCCCCGAGGTGTTGTGGTGCATGGCTGTGCAGCCAGAGCCACAGCAGGCTGGAGATGTTCTGATGGCCCAGGGTGGGGGAGGGTGTCACCTGGATAACTCCGTCGACGAGTTCGACGCGGGGGGCGTCGTCCGGCAGGGCGAGCAGGTCCTCAAGCGTGTAGTCGGCACGCTGCTGCCGCATCGGATCCGGACACCAGGGGCCAGGTGATGTCGGGATGGGCTCGGCGCTCATGGTGACGAGCCTACCGGCGGTCGATGCGACTGAGGTCGGACCGCGGGTGCGACGTGCTCATTCGGCCGGCTTCTCGGTGACGAAGATGGCGGTGCCGGGGAACAGTCGTCCGCGTAGCGGGCTCCACTGCCCCCAGAGCCCCTCGTGTCCCTCGGGCCACTCCGGCTCCACCAGGTCGAGCAGCCGGAACCCGGCGCCGACCAGTTCGCGGATGCGGTCACCGAGGGTCCGGTGCTGCTCGACGTAGGTGGCGACGCCGGTGTCGTCCTGCTCGACGTAGGGGGAGCGGTCGAAGTACGAGTGCACGGCCGTCAGGCCGCCCTCGCCGGGATCGTCGAGGAAGATCCAGCGCATCGGGTGGGTCACGGAGAACACCCACCGGCCGCCCGGTCGCAGCACCCGGTGCACCTCGGCGAGCAGGGCCGCCGAGTCGTCCACGAAGGGAATCGCGCCGAACGCCGTGCAGGCCACGTCGAACGAACTGTCGGCGAACGGCAGGGCGAGCGCGTCGGCCTGCACCAGCGGTACGCGTACGCCGGTGCGGTCGGCGGCCTGCGCGGCGTGCCGCAACATGCCTGCGGACAGGTCGAAGGCGATCGGCCGCGCGCCCTGGGTGGCGAGCCAGCGGGCGGCGGCCGCCGCGCCGCAACCCACCTCCAGCACCCGCCGTCCCGACACGTCGCCGAGCAGGCAGGCGTCTGCCTCACGCAGCCCCTCCGGGCACCAGACGAAGTTTACGTCGCCGAGGAACCCCCCATGCTCGGCCTGGTAGTCGTCCGCGTCGGTGTCCCACCAGCCGCGGTTGGCCCGCCGGGCCTCGGCGTCACCCACCCGGCGCCGGGTCACCCGGCTGTCGTCATCCACGCGCTCACGCTAGGCCCCCGTCATCCCGATGCAGGCGGCGGCGCGGGCCGATCGACTCGGTTTCCCTGAAGTCGCGGTGTCCGGGCCGTCGGGACACGCCGGTTTCCAGAAGACCGAGTCGATCAAGCCGAGGTGGCGTTGGGGCCGCTGTGACGTACGAGACAGGAGGGGTCGTTTCCGGGCGATTGTTCGGCTTTCGCAGGTCATCAGGCGGCGACGAGTCGGGAGGGCTTGCACGCTGTGGTAATGCGCACGGTAGGCTAGACGATGCGCTCGCGGATCGTGTGTCTCGGCAGGGAGCAGGTGCGCGGTCGACGGAGCACATCATGATCCCAGTAGGTGATCGTTCGGTGTGCCCGGCGACGGATCCGCTGGCGCGAACAGGTCACCGCGACACCAGCCTGCTGTGACAACCCATCCGACCGGAGCAACCGCCCACATGACGAGCAGCATCGAGGCCCCCTCGAGCGCCACCCGGGTCACCCACGACGATCTCGGTTCCGAGGAGGCATTCCTCGCCGCGATCGACGAGACCATCAAGTACTTCAACGACGGCGACATTGTCGAAGGCACCGTCGTCAAGGTCGATCGGGACGAGGTCCTGCTCGACATCGGCTACAAGACCGAGGGTGTCATCCCCTCTCGGGAGTTGTCGATCAAGCACGACGTGGACCCCGCCGAGGTTGTGACGGTTGGTGACCACATCGAGGCCCTGGTCCTCCAGAAGGAGGACAAGGAGGGTCGTCTGATCCTCTCCAAGAAGCGGGCGCAGTACGAGCGGGCCTGGGGCACGATCGAGAAGATCAAGGACGAGGACGGTGTCGTCCGCGGCTCGGTCATCGAGGTGGTCAAGGGTGGCCTCATCCTCGACATCGGGCTGCGCGGCTTCCTGCCCGCGTCCCTGGTCGAGATGCGGCGCGTGCGCGACCTGCAGCCGTACGTCGGGCGTGAGCTCGAGGCCAAGATCATCGAGCTGGACAAGAACCGCAACAACGTGGTCCTGTCCCGCCGGGCCTGGCTGGAGCAGACGCAGTCCGAGGTGCGCACCGAGTTCCTCAACAAGCTGCAGAAGGGCCAGGTCCGCAAGGGCGTCGTGTCCTCGATCGTCAACTTCGGCGCCTTCGTTGACCTCGGCGGCGTCGACGGTCTGGTGCACGTCTCCGAGCTGTCCTGGAAGCACATCGACCACCCGTCCGAGGTCGTCGAGGTCGGCCAGGAGGTCGAGGTCGAGGTTCTGGACGTCGACCTGGACCGCGAGCGCGTCTCGCTGTCGCTGAAGGCGACGCAGGAGGACCCGTGGCGGCAGTTCGCCCGCACCCACGCGATCCAGCAGATCGTGCCGGGTAAGGTCACCAAGCTGGTGCCGTTCGGTGCGTTCGTCCGGGTCGACGACGGCATCGAGGGCCTGGTCCACATCTCCGAGCTGGCCGAGCGCCACGTGGAGATCCCGGAGCAGGTCGTCCAGGTCGGCTCCGAGGTCATGGTCAAGGTCATCGACATCGACCTGGAACGCCGCCGGATCTCGCTGTCGCTCAAGCAGGCCAACGAGGGCTTCGTCGAGGGCGAGGAGCACTTCGACCCGACCCTCTACGGCATGGCCGCGACGTACGACACCGAGGGCAACTACATCTACCCGGAGGGCTTCGACCCGGAGACGGGCGAGTGGCTCGAGGGGTACGACAAGCAGCGCGAGACCTGGGAGAACCAGTACGCCGAGGCCCGTCAGCGTTGGGAGGCCCACACCAAGCAGGTGCAGACCTCTCGCGCCGCCGACGCCGAGGCCGCTGCCAACCCGACTCCGGTCGTCCCGGCTGCCAGTGGCGGCACCACCTCCTCGTCCAGCCCGGCCCCGAGCCGGCAGGCCGAGGAGCCGGCCGGCACCCTGGCCACCGACGAGGCGCTCGCCGCTCTGCGGGAGAAGCTCGCCGGCGGCAAGTGACCCGCTGAACGACGAAGGGCCCCGTCCCCGCGATCTTTCCGATCGCCGGGGGCGGGGCCCTCGCCATACCCGCATCCCGCCCGACACCGGCGTACGGAGCTGGGGATGGTTTGGCGGGGAGGCGCGTGATCCGGTTGACTGGTCGGGTGCTGAGGGTGGGTTTGACCGGCGGGATCGGGTCGGGCAAGAGCGCGGTGGCCGCGCGGCTGGTGGAGTTGGGCGCGGTGCTCGTGGATGCCGACCAGGTCGCCCGGGAGGTCGTCGCGCCGGGCACCGAGGGCCTCGCGGAGATCGTCGCCACCTTCTCGGAGACGGTGCTGGACGCCGAGGGCACCCTGGATCGCGCCGCGTTGGGCGCGGTCGTGTTCTCCGACGAGGCAGCCCGTCGTCGGCTGGAGGCGATCACCCATCCTCGGGTGCGGGCGCGTACGGCCGAGCTGGTCGCCGCGGCGGCACCTGACGCGATAGTGGTCAACGATGTGCCGCTGCTGGTGGAGGTGGGGCTCGCGCCGACGTACCACCTGGTGATCGTGGTGCAGACGGCCGTGCCGACGCGGTTGGAGCGGCTGACGCGCGACCGGGGGATGGACCGCGCGGAGGCCGAGCGGCGGATCGCCGCGCAGGCCGACGACGCCCGCCGGAGCGCCGCGGCGGACGTGGTGCTGACCAACGACGGAAGTCTGGTGGCGCTGCACGCCGCGGTGGACGCGCTGTGGCGGCAGCGGCTCCAGCCCTACGAGGACAACCTGCGGCAGCGGCGTGTCGTGCCGGCGCTGGGCCGCGGCGACGGGGCAGGGGTCGATCCGACCTGGCCCGAGCAGTACGCCCGGCTGGTCGCCCGGATCCGTCACGCGCTCGCGCCGACGGACCTGCGGATCGACCACATCGGTGCGACGGCGGTGCCCGGGCTCGCCGCCGACGACGTCATCGACGTGCAGGTGGCGGTGCCCCGCCTCGCCGACGCCGACGGGCCGCTTGCCGACCGGCTGGCGAACGCGGGGTTTCCCCGGGTGCCGGGGCACTGGTGGGACGATCCGCGCCCGGCCGGCCGAGGCCGGTGGGAGAAGCGGCTGCACGGCAGCGCCGACCCGGGTCGCCCGGTGCGCCTGCACGTGCGGGAGGCCGAGTCGCCCGGCTGGCGGTACGCGCTGCTGATGCGTGACCACCTGCGCGCCGACCCGGATCAGCGGGCCGCGTACCTGTTGTTCAAGCGGGATCTGGTCGACGCCGCGCCACACGTCGGCGACTCCGGCACGGCCGGCGACCCCTGGTTCGACGAGGAGTACCTGCGGGCCGAGCAGTGGGCCGCGCGGACCGGCTGGCGGCCCTGACAGCCCTGCCCAGCGGTCGGGGGGCGTGGTCAGCGCCGTGGTGAGCCGCTCGGTGGGGTGGGGCGCGGCGGCGGGCCGAGGCGGGGCACCACGGCGGGGCTGAGGTCCATCTGCGCCCACGCGCCGGGACCGGTGCGCAGCTCCACCCGGCGCAGCGACCCGTCCCGGTCGATCCAGTAGCGCAGGCGCGCGTCGCCCGTGCGGAGTTCCACGACGTCCACGGTCCGTCCGGCGGCGAGGTCCTCGCGCACCCGCACGGCCGCGCCGCGCTGTGCCACCGGCCCGGCGGCGGCCACCGCGGCGTCGACAAGCAGGTCGAGGTCGTCGCGGGGGGACCGGGTAGGCCGCCACGACCCGGCCGGGACCGGAAACGGCGGCCGACCCGGGGTCTCGGCGGCGCCACCGCCACCGGCCTCGGCCGGCACGTCCGCCCGGGTGAGGCCGGCGGCGTCGCGGTGCAGCAGGGTCCGGCGGCCCGGTACGCCCAGGTCGGCGACCGCCACGTACGCGGTGCGGGCGGCCCAGCTCAACCAGCCGGCGCCCCGCAGGTTGGTGTCCGTGCCCACCGGCGCGGTAAGCGTCAGCGTGGCGCCGCCCTGACCGCGTAGCCGGGCGGGCAGCCGGTCCAGGCGGCGCTGCTCCGCGTCCGTGAGGGCACGCGGCAGTCCGGGTCGGCCGCCGAGCGCGTCGATCGGGCGCAGCGTGGGACGGTCGATCCGGTTGAGGAGGATCGTGACCGGGCCGACGCCGGGCAACCGGGTCACCAGTTTGTGCAGTCGACCGTCCCGGTCGAGCCAGTAGCGGGTCGCCCCGTCCGGCCCGTTCGTCGTCGTGCCGGCCGTCGTCGTGCCGTTCGTCGTCGTGCCGTTCGTCGTCGTGCCGTTCGTCGTCGTGCCGTTCGTCGTCGTGCCGTTCGTCGTTGTGCCGTTCGTCGTCGTGCCGGCCGTCGTCGTGCCGGCCGTCGTCGTGCCTCCGGGGGTGGGCGGGGTCACGGTGGGCAGCGGCGCCTGCAGGACGTCGACCGGCCCGGCCGCGACCACGTCCGAAGCGACCCACCGGGCGGCGCCGCCGTCCATCGCCGGGGACGGGTCCGGACGGTCGGCGGCGAGGCCGAGGAGCAGGTCGAGGACCGGTGCCAGGCCCGCGCCGGGCGTCAGGTGGTGCAGCCGCCAGCGGTCCGGCGGCGGCACCAGGGGCGGCGCGGCCGGGGTGGGCACGGCCGCCGGGTCCGGCCGGGTGACCAGCACCGGGCCGGCGCTCTGCAGCAGGCCCCGCTCGGCGCCCGCCCCCGGCCCGCCGACGTCCAGGTAGAGCAGGGGCCGCGACCAGTCCACCCAGCCCACCAGTTCGGTACGGGCGGCGCCGGCGCCGGCCGTGACATGGACGCCGGCGCGCAGGTCCCGCAGGTTGGTGACCCGCATGGCGGCCAGCCGCTCGGCCTCGGTGACGGTAAGCGGCCGGGCCGGCTCGGGTGGGTCGGGAGCCCAGCTCAGCAGCCCGGCCACGAGCGCCGTCGCGGATGTCACAGCGGTCAGGGCGAGCAGCAGCAGCACCGTACGCCGGCGACGGCTCGCCCGGGAGTGCCCGGCGCTGTCGGTGTCGGTGGCGTCCGACTCGAACGTGCGCCCGTCAGGGTCGGGGAAGGGGCCGCCGACGCCCGTGGTGTGGGGAGCGGGGTCGCGCGCCGGTGCCGGAGAGGTGTCCACGGATGTGAAACGGGCGGGACGGCGCGGGGTGACGAGCTGAGGGTGACGAGCCGAGGGTGACGAGCTGGGGGTGAAGCGGCAGGGGCGCTCGCGGCGGCCGGTCTGCGCCTCGAGCGCGACCACACGGGTGCGCACGCCGGACGAGCCGGGTGCTGCGACCGCTGTGCCGGGGGCGGCCGGCCTGATGATGGCCTGGCCTCCGGCCCGGTCGGCCGCCGCGAGCGGCCTACATGGAGAGGGTAGTCCCGGTGACATGGGCCACACAATGGGAATATTGAAGCCGATCACGCACCCTGCGCGACGGCCGAACCTGTCGGACCTGCGGCGTACCGTTGAGGTCATGGCGCTCGACATTCCCCGGCTCGACGGCCGCTTCCAGGTCGTCAGTGAATTCCAGCCGGCCGGCGACCAGCCGGCCGCCATCGACGACCTTGAGCGCCGGGTGCGGCGCGGCGACCGCAACACGGTGCTCCTCGGCGCGACAGGCACCGGCAAGAGCGCCACCACCGCGTGGCTGATCGAGCGGCTGCAGCGCCCCACCCTGGTGCTCGCCCCGAACAAGACGCTCTGCGCGCAGCTGGCCAAGGAGTTCAGCGAGCTGCTGCCGCACAACGCGGTCGAATACTTCGTCTCGTACTACGACTACTACCAGCCCGAGGCGTACATCCCGCAGACCGACACCTACATCGAGAAGGACTCCTCGATCAACGAGGAGGTCGAGCGGCTGCGGCACTCGGCGACGATGTCGCTGCTCACCCGCCGCGACGTGATCGTGGTGGCGACCGTCTCGGCGATCTACGGCCTGGGCACCCCGGAGGAATACCTCAACCGGGCGGTCCGGGTCGAGGTCGGGCAGGATCTCGACCGCGACAAGCTGCTGCGCCGGCTCGTCGACATCCAGTACACCCGCAACGACATGGCCTTCCAGCGCGGCACCTTCCGCGTCCGCGGCGACACGCTGGAGATCATTCCGGCGTACGAGGAGTTGGCGGTCCGCATCGAGCTGTTCGGCGACGAGGTGGAGAAGCTCTACTACCTCAACCCGTTGACAGGTGACGTGGTCCGTGAGGTCGACAAGTTGGTGATCTTCCCGGCGACGCACTACGCGGCCGGTCCGGAGCGGATGGAGCGGGCGATCCGCGACATCGAGGTGGAGCTGGCCGAGCGGCTGGCCGAGCTGGAGCGGCAGGGCAAGCTGCTGGAGGCGCAGCGGCTGCGGATGCGCACCACGTACGACATCGAGATGATGCGGCAGGTGGGCTTCTGCTCCGGCATCGAGAACTACTCGATGCACATGGACGGGCGGCTGCCCGGCAGCCCGCCGCACGCCCTGCTCGACTACTTCCCGGACGACTTCCTCACAGTTGTCGACGAGTCGCACGTGACGATCCCGCAGATCGGCGGCATGTACGAGGGTGACGCCTCCCGCAAGCGGATGCTCATCGACCACGGGTTCCGGCTGCCCAGCGCGGCCGACAACCGGCCGCTGCGTTTCGACGAGTTCCTGGAGCGGGTCGGCCAGATGGTCTACCTGTCGGCGACCCCGGGCACGTGGGAGCTGGAACAGGCCCAGGGGGAGTTCGTCGAGCAGGTCATCCGCCCCACCGGGTTGGTCGACCCGCAGGTCGTGATCAAGCCGACCAAGGGCCAGATCGACGACCTCATGCACGAGATCAAGCTGCGGACCGACCGCGACGAGCGGGTGCTTGTCACCACGCTTACCAAGAAGATGGCCGAGGACCTGTCGGACTACCTCCTGGAGAACGGCGTCCGGGTGCGCTACCTGCACTCGGAGGTCGACACGCTGCGCCGGGTGGAGTTGCTGCGCGAGCTGCGCAAGGGCGAGTACGACGTGCTCGTCGGCATCAACCTGCTCCGCGAGGGTCTGGACCTGCCCGAGGTGTCGCTCGTCGCGATCCTGGACGCCGACAAGGAGGGCTTCCTGCGCAGCGGCCGGTCGCTGATCCAGACCATCGGGCGGGCCGCCCGGAACGTCTCGGGCCAGGTGCACATGTACGCCGACAAGATCACCCCGTCGATGGCGGCGGCTATCGACGAGACCGACAGACGTCGCGCCAAGCAGATCGCGCACAACGAGGCACACGGGATCAGTCCGGAGCCGCTGCGCAAAAAGATCCACGACATTCTGGACGACATCTACCGCGAGGCGGAGGACACCGAAAACTCCCGGGTCGGCGGCGCGGCGCGTCAGCTCTCCCGGGGCAAGGCGCCGGTCAAGGAGACCCGCAGCCGCAGCCGGTCGGCCGCCACGACCACGTCCCGGGAGGGGATGGCCCGTGCCGACCTCGCCCAGCTCATCCAGGAACTCAACGATCAGATGCTGGCCGCCGCCCGTGAGCTGCAGTTCGAGCTGGCGGCGCGGATCCGCGACGAGGTCGCCGACCTGAAGAAGGAGCTGCGTGGCATGGACGCCGCAGGCGTGAAGTGAGGGCGGCCCGGCCGGCGGGCCGGGCCGCCCGAACGGCAGGCGTGGGGCGTCCTCGCCCGGTCCGTCGGCCGACCACCCGATTGCGGTGCGCAAGCAAACTATTGCACTGGGTGATCGTCCTGCGTACGCTCCCTCGATGGGGAGGCGGGGATGCCGTTGCCAACAAGTCCTGTCATTCGACGCGCGCGGCTCGGCGCCGAGCTGCGTCAGCTACGTCGGCGCGAGGCGCTGACCCTGGAGCAGGTCTGCGACCGGCTGGGCTGGGCCTCGACGTCGAAGCTGTCCCGCATCGAGCTGGGGCAGAGCCGTCCGGATCTCGCCGACGTGCTGGATCTGCTTGACATCTACCAGGTGCCGGCGGCGGCCCGTGACGCGCTGATCGTGATCGCGCGGGATGCGGCAACCAGCCGCGGCTGGTGGAAGACGCTCGGCGAGATGAGCGAGCGGCAGCGCGTCTACGCCGAGTTGGAGGCGGGCGCGGCCGACATCGTCGAATATCAGCCGGCGGTCGTGCCGGGGCTGCTCCAGACGCCGGCGTACGCCCGGTCGCGGGTCGCCGCCGGCACCCTGCTCGCGCCGGAGGTCGACGTGGAGGTGGAGGTGCGCGCCCGGGCGCTGCGGCAGGAGGTGCTGCGCCGGGCCGAGCCGCCGCGCTACACGGCGGTGCTCGCCGAGGCGGCGTGCGATCCGGGTGACCTGCCGGTCGACGTCTGGCGTGACCAGTTGCGACACCTGGTGACGGTGACCGGGCTGGCCCACGTGACGGTGCGACTCCTGCCGCGCGGGGTGGCCGGCAGCGGGCTGCACCCGCTCACCCCGTACTCCTGGTATGCCTTTCCCGACCCGGCGGACCCGCGGACGGTGATGCTGGAGGCGTTGACCACCGACGTCCGGCTGGCGACCATGCTCGACGTCGACAGGTACGAGCGGATGACGGAGGCGCTGCTGGCGGCAGCCCTGTCACCTGAGGAGACGGTCACCGCGCTGGCTCGCCGCGTCGGCGAGTGAGGGCCGGCGCGGCCCGCGCGGCCCCCGGACCCGGCGCCCCCGAGCCCGTCGGGGCCGGCGGCCGGCGCGTGCGGAAGGCACGGTAACCGCGGGGTACGACAGCTTCGCTCAGGCCGGTACGTCGAGGAAGTGCTCGACAAGCGGCGGCCCGGCGAAGTGCGGCCCGATCAACGCCCGCCACTCGGCGAACCGTTCGGTGTCCCGGAAGTTCTTCTCGTGCGCCTCGACCGAGTCCCATTCGACCAGCAGCACGAACCGGGTCGGAGACTCGATGCCCCGGGTCATCCGCACGGACCGGCAGCCGGGCGTCCCGGCGAGCACCGGGTGACCCTCGGCGTACGCGGCGGCGAACGCGTCCTCGTGTCCGGGCAGTACGTCGATGAGCGCGACCTCAAGCACCATGCCGGGAAGCCTCCCACGGCGGGGTGTCGCGGGGGTGTCGCGGGGTCTGTTCCCGTGTCGGCGCAGACCCTAGGGTGGGTGCCCGGGAGGGGCATTGTGATCATCGACTGGCTCACCGGCACCGCGTTCCGGGTGGGCGGCACCGGCACCACGTGGGCGGAACTGCTCGGGTTCGCCACAGGTGTGGTGAACGTGTGGCTGGTGGCCCGGCAGCGGATCGCCAACTGGCCGATCGGCATCGCCAACGTGCTGCTGCTCATGCTGCTGTTCGGGACCGCCGGCCTGTACGCCGACGCCGGGTTGCAGGTCGTCTACGTCGCGCTCGGCTGCTACGGCTGGTGGCACTGGCTGTTCGGGGGCGAGCGGCGGACCGGGATCGAGGTGAGCCGGACCGGCCGGGGCGAGTGGCTGACGCTGGCCGTCGTCGGAGTGCTGCTCACCGGCGCGCTCTGGGCCCTGCTGGACCGGGCCACCGACTCGACGGTGCCGTTGCCGGACGCGCTGACCACGGCGCTGTCCCTGCTTGCCACGTACGGTCAGACCCGCAAGCGGGTGGAGAGCTGGTGGCTCTGGATCGCCGCCGACCTGATCTACATCCCGCTGTACGCGTACAAGGGGCTGCACCTGACCGCCGCGCTGTACCTGGTGTTCCTCGCCCTGTGCGTGGTCGGGCTGCGTGCCTGGCGAGCCGATCTGCGCCGCCCCGACCGCCCGACCCCGACCCCGACCCCGGTGCCACCCGGCCCGGCTCCGGCCACCGCGTGACCGCCGGGACTCCCGAGCGCACGTCGACACCGGGCCAGTCGGGGCGGGCGTCGGTTCCGGAGTTCGGGCACGGGATGGTGGTGGGGAAGTTCTACCCGCCACACGCCGGGCACCACGCGCTGATCGCGGCCGCCGCGGCCCGCTGCGCCACGGTCACCGTGGTGGTGGCGCCGTCGCGGCGGGAGTCCATCCCGCTCGACCTGCGGCTGGACTGGCTGCGGGAGGTGCACGCGGACACGCCGTGGGTCCGGTTCGTCGGTCGGTACGACGACCACCCGGTGGACTACGCCGACCCGGCGATCTGGGACGCGCACTGCGTCGTCTTCCGCGAGGCCGTCGGACCGGGGCCGGTGGACGCGGTCTTCTCCTCCGAGGCGTACGGCGTGGAGCTGGCCCGCCGCTTCGACGCCGTACCCGTGGCGGTGGATCCGGATCGGCGGACCGTGCCGGTGTCCGGCACAGCGGTCCGCGCGGACCCGGCGGGTTCCTGGCGGTTTCTGAGCCCGCCGGTGCGGGCCTGGTTCGTGCGGCGGGTGGTGGTGGTCGGCGCCGAGTCGACAGGCACCACCACGATGGCGGCGGCGCTCGCGGCGCACTACGGCACGGCCTGGGTGCCGGAGTACGGCCGGGAGTTGACGGCCCGCAAACTCGCCCGGCTACGGGAGCGATCGCCGGAGGCGAGCGTCTTCGACGTCCGCTGGGACTCCGACGACTTCCGCGCGGTGGTCCGCGAGCAGCAGGCGGCCGAGGACGCGGCGGCCCGCTCGTCGGGGCCGCTGCTGATCTGCGACACCGACGCGCGGGCCACCGCGGTCTGGGAGGAGCGCTACCTCGGCAGCGCGTCGCCGCAGGTTCGGGCGGCTGCCCGCCGGCCGGCGTTGTACCTGCTGACCGACGACAGGGGTGTGCCCTTCGACGACGACGGGCTGCGCGACGGCGAGCACCTGCGGAGCTGGATGACCGGGCGGTTCCGGACCGAGCTGGCGGGCTGCGGCGTGCCTGTGGTGGAGCTGACCGGGTCGCACACCGCGCGGCTGGCGCGGGCCGTGGAGGCCTGTGACGCCCTGCTCGCCGCCGGTTGGTCCCTCGCCGATCCCCTCGCCGCACCCCATACGCACTAGCCTCCTAGGATTCCCGCGGGGTGTGTGGCGGCACGGCCGGGCGCCACCGCCCGCCCGGGGTGTGATCACGGCGAGTGGTGGGCAACAATGGTCACCGAGGAGGGGAGTATTCCCCCGTGACGAAGTCGTCAGCACGGACGTTCGCCGGCACCCAGGCGTTCGACCCGGCTTCGTCGGTCGCCGTCCCGTTCGCGGGTCGGGGGCGGAAGAGACCTCCGACAGTCACCAGAGTGAGCGACAGCGGCACGCCGGCCCCCGCGGGGGCGTACGGTGTGCCCGACGCCGCGTGTCTGCCGGAGGAATGAACGTTGGACGTGTCCGGATTGGTGTGGGCGGGGACCCTCGTCGCACTGACTGCGGTGCTGTTCGTCGACCTGTTGATCATTGGTCGGCGCCCGCACGAGCCGAGCGTGCGGGAGTCGAGCCTCTGGGTCGCCTTCTACGTGGGCCTCGCGCTGCTCTTCGGCGCCGGCGTGTGGCTGACCGCCGGGGCCAGCTCCGCCGGCCAGTTCTACACCGGCTGGCTCACCGAGTACAGCCTCTCGGTGGACAACCTGTTCGTCTTCGTCATCATCATGGCCCGCTTCGGGGTGCCCCGGCCGTACCAGCAGAAGGTGCTGCTCATCGGCATCGTGTTGGCGCTGGTGATGCGCGGCGGATTCATCGCCGCCGGCGCGGCGTTGATCTCGCAGTTCTCCTGGGTGTTCTACATCTTCGGCGCGTTCCTCATCTACACGGCTGTCAACCTGGCCCGCCAGGGTGAGCCGGACGAGGACGAGTTCTCCGAGAACCTGCTGATCCGCTGGAGCAGGCGGGCGCTGCCGATCTCCAAGGGCTACGACGACGCGAAGATGACGACCCACGAGAACGGGCGGCGGCTGTTCACGCCGATGCTCATCGTGATGATCGCGATCGGCACCACCGACCTGATCTTCGCTCTGGACTCGATCCCGGCGATCTTCGGCATCACGCAGGAGCCGTACCTGGTCTTCACCGCCAACGTCTTCGCGCTGATGGGTCTGCGCCAGCTCTACTTCCTGCTCGGCGGCCTGCTCGACCGGCTGATCTACCTGAGCTACGGGTTGGCCGTCGTGCTGGGCTTCATCGGCGTCAAGCTGGTGCTGGAGGCGCTTGCCGACAACAACCTGCCGTTCATCAACGGCGGAAAGCACGTCGCGTGGGCGCCGCACATCCCGATCTGGTTGTCCCTGCTGGTCATCCTCGGCACGCTCGGCATCGCCACCATCGCCAGCCTGGTCAAGTCCGCCCGCGACAGGCGCCGCGAGCTGGCCGGGGCCCGACGCTGACCCGTCGGGCGGTCAGACCCGGTGGACGCCGACCAGGGTGGCGATCCGGTCGGCCGGCAGCGCTTCCTCCAGCACCCGTCGCCGCCGGTAGCAGGCGTGCAGCATCCGCCGGTCGGTCAGGTCCCCGGCGACCGCGGTGACGATGCCGATGTGGTGGATCTTCCGCCCGGGGCGGGCGAAGAAGTAGAGGTCGCCGGGGCGCTCCGCGCCCAGGGGCAGCGGGGTCGTGGCGACGGCCTGGTCGTCGGCGTCGCGGGGCAGCAGCACGCCGAACCGGCGCCAGGCCAGGTGGACGAGGCCGGAGCAGTCGATGCCGTACGCGGAGAGGCCGCCCCAGATGTAGAGCACGTCCCGCAGCCGCTGGGCCACCGCGAGCGCGTCGGCGGCGCTTGGTGGCGCGGTCGGCGCCGGGGCGAGCTGCCCGTCGGGCAGCCAGAGCGGCGTGGCCCGAGCGGGGACGTGGACCGGCTGCCAGCCGTCGTGGACCGGGCCGGCCGGGACGAGGCGGGTGCCGACGACGACGCCGGGCAGGGCCACCGGCCCGCCCGGGGCGGCGCGTAGCTCGGTGCTGGTGGCGTCCACCACAAGCGAGTCACCGCTGACGTGGGGATCCACGGGGGTCAGCTGGTCGGCGGGCAGCCAGCCCGGGTAGCCGCGGGGATCGAGCTTGGCGGCCGGCTGCTCGACGGCGACGACACGCGCCCAGCCGTCCGGGCGCAGCTCGTCGACGAGCACCCGCTCGCCGAGCAGGAGCTGGCTCAGCACGCAGTCGCCGACCTGCTGGTCGGTGTCCATTCCGGAGACCCAGGTCGGGATGTCGACGCCGGCCGTGAGGGCGGGACCGTCGACCGGTCGGACCGCCTCGGGGGAGGACCACAGCGTCGCCACCGCGACTCGGACGATGGCCTCGCGGCCCGGTTGGAGCTCCACGTCAACCCCCAGCTCGTGTCGGCTGTCCAGGGGAACCCTATGAAAGAAACCAACGATCATCAACCATGACTCTGCATCTTTGCTTCAGCGATGCCGGAGATGCCCAGGCCAGGGGCGTCCGGCAGCACCACGGTCGGCCCCTCGTAGCGGATCCCGCCCTGCACCGGGGACCAGGCCAGCCACCAGGCGGCGTCCAGGTCGGAGACCGCCGTGGTGCCGTACGCGGCGACCAGGCTCGCCGCCGCGCCGATGCCGACCTGACTCTCCATCATCGACCCGACCACAGTGCCGAGGCCGTGCGCGGCGGCCAGCTCCAGCAGGGTGCGCGCCGGGTGCAGCCCGCCACACTTGGCAAGCTTCACGTTCACCAGGTCGGCGGCCCGACGGCGGATCACCTCGACCAGGTCGCGGACCCCGAAGACCGCCTCGTCGGCCAGGATCGGCACGGACACCCGGTCACTCACCCACGCCAGCCCGTCCAGGTCCCAGCGGGCGACCGGCTGCTCGACCAGCTCCACGTCCAGCCCGGCGTCCTCGATCCCACGGATCACCCGGACCGCCTCGCGCGGCGTCCAGCCCTGGTTGGCGTCGAGCCGGATCCGGGCACCGGCGCCGACCGCCGCGCGGACCGCCCGCACCCGGTCCAGGTCGCCGGCCGCGTCCGTACCGACCTTCAGCTTCAGCACGCCGAAGCCGTCGGCCTGCCGCTGGCGCGCGGCCGCCGCCAGATCCACCGCGTCGCCCGCAGCGAGGGTGACGTCCGTCGGAACCCGCAGGGTGGTGCCGCCGAGCAACCGCACCAGGGGTACGCCCAACCGCCGCGCGGCCAGGTCGTGCAGGGCCACGTCCACCGCCGCCTTCGCGGCCTCGTTGCCGACCACCGCCCGCTGCACCTCGGCGCAGCGGGTCACCAGGTCGTCCGGGTCACGCCCGGTGAGCAGCGGTCCGAGCAGTTCCCGTACGCACGCCTGCGCGCCGGCGACCGACGCGCCGGTGACCTGCCACACCTGCGGCGCCTCGCCGAAGCCGGACCGACCATCGGCGTCGATCAGCTCGACGACCAGGGTGTCCACGGTGGTGGTGCGGCGCAGCGCGGTGACGAACGGGGTGTGTAAGGGGGCAGAAACCCGGTGGGTGCGTACCGCCGAGATCGTCATGTCGGGCACCCTATACGTATGCACGCGGCGGGAGGGGGGACCGGATGACCGGGCAGGGCTGGGAGCTGTTGGGTGCGCCGAATGCGCGTGACCTGGGTGGGCTCGTCGGCGCGGACGGGCGGCGGGTCCGCGTCGGGCAGTTGATTCGCACTCCGGCGCTGGGTCGGCTGACCGACGAGGACCTACCGGTGCTGGCGAAGCTCGGTCCCGCGTGCGTGGTGGATCTGCGCGACGCCTCGGAGATCGCTGTCGCCCCGGAGGACCGCTTCGCCGGTGAGCCACGGGTGGCGCGCCTGCCGGTGCACGACGCGGAGCACCCAGTTTTCACGTACGTCTCGGCGGTGCTGCTCGGTCACGACCTGAACGCGTACGCCGAGCTGGCCCGACAGGGCACGGCGGGGGCGATGGCCGCGATCTACCGCTGGTTCGTCACGGGTGAGTCGGCGCGGGTCGGTTTCGCCGAGGCGGTGCGGCTGGCGGCCCGGCCGGAAAATCTGCCGCTGCTCTACCACTGTTCCGCAGGCAAGGACCGCACCGGCTGGCTGACCGTCATCCTGTTGACGGCGCTCGGGGTGGACGAGGCGGCAATTCGCGCCGACTACCTGCGCAACAACGAGCTGACCGACAGCCTGCGGGCGGTGATCGTCGAGGCGATGCGCCGGCGGAACCCCGAGCTGGACGTCGACGCGGTGTTGCCGGTGCTGGAGGTCCGCGCCGAGTACCTCGATGCCGGCTACGACGAGGTGCGCCGGGTGCACGGCTCGTTCGACGGCTATCTGCGCGACGGGCTCGGGCTGACCGAGGACGTCCTCATGGCGCTGCGGGCGCACCTGCTGGAGTGAGCCGCCGGGGTCAGAGCCGGTGGCGGGCGGCCCAGACCTGCGCCGAGATGTGCGCGAGCAGGCGGCAGGCGTCGTCCTCGACCCCCTCGTCGCCACCGGCCAGGTCGGTGGTGGTGCACACGGCGAGCACGTACGGCGGGGCGTCGTCGGGAAGCACCACGCCGACGCTGTGGCGCACACCGCGTACCCAGCCGTTCTTGAGCGCGATCCGGGTGCCCTCGGGCAGGCCGGCGGCCAGGTCGTCGCGGTGCTCCTGGGCGAGCAGCACGTCGAGCATGGCGGCGCAGCCGGCCGGCGAGGCGAGGCGGCCGGGAGTCGTGGCGCCGCTGGCAAGCGCGCCCAGCAGGGCGGCCAGGTCGGCGGCGGTGACGGTGTTGGTGATGCCTGCCTCGCGGGCGGCGAAGTCCTCGATGCCCCGGCCGGTGACGCTGTTGCGGGCTCCGGCCAGCGACCACACCTCGGCCACCGCGGGCAGCCCGACGTGCCCGATGACCAGGTTGGTGGCCAGGTTGCTGGACCGCACGATCATCCGCTCGGCGAGCCAGCGCAGCGGCGCGACGCCGCCGAGCCGGTCCCACACGGCGTCGTCGTTGTCGTAGTGCGGGGCGCAGGAGAACCGGGGTGCGCCGGGCTGGGCCGAGTCGAACTCGTTGACCACCGGGACGTCGGCGTCCAGCTCCAGCGTGCCGGCCTCGGCGGCGCGGTGCAGCGCGGCCAGCACCCCCACCTTCATGGTGCTGGCGGCGTAGTGGGCGGCGTCGGCGTGCCGGGCCCAGGTCGGGGGCGCGTCGAGTCGACAGACGTACGCCGAGACGGTGCCCGGCACCCGGTCCAGATGGGCGTCGAGATCGTCCCAGCTCATGCGGGTGACCGTAGCCGATCACGGGGCGGCCGGGCCCGCGTACCCCCGCCGGAAGACCGACGGGCGCGCCGGCCGCAAGCGGCCGACGCGCCCGGTGTCGGGTGCTGGTGTCGTCAGCCGGCGTGCTTGCGGCGGGCGGCGGCCCGGCCGCGCTGCTGCTGGTCGAGCACCACCTTGCGGATGCGCACCGAGGTCGGGGTGACCTCGACGCACTCGTCCTCGCGGCAGAACTCCAGCGCCTGCTCCAGCGAGAGCTTGCGCGGCGGGATCAGCTTCTCGGTCTCGTCGGAGGTCGAGGCCCGCATGTTGGTGAGCTTCTTCTCCTTGGTGATGTTGACGTCCATGTCGTCGGAGCGGGAGTTCTCCCCGACGATCATGCCCTCGTACACCTCGGTGGTCGGGTCGACGAAGAGCTGGCCGCGCTCCTGAAGGTTGATCATCGCGAAGGCGGTGACCGCGCCGGACCGGTCGGCGACAAGCGAGCCGTTGTTGCGGGTGCGCAGCTCGCCGAACCACGGCTCGTACGACTCGAAGACGTGGTGCAGGATGCCTGTGCCCCGGGTGTCGGTGAGGAACTCGGTGCGGAAGCCGATCAGGCCGCGCGCCGGGACCAGCCACTCCATCCGGATCCAGCCGGTGCCGTGGTTGACGAGCTGCTCCATCCGACCCTTGCGGGTGGCGAGGAGCTGGGTGATCGCGCCCAGGTACTCCTCCGGGGCGTCGATGGTCAGCCGCTCGACCGGCTCGCAGGTCTTGCCGTCGATCTCCTTGGTGACGACCTGCGGCTTGCCGACGGTCAGCTCGTAGCTCTCCCGGCGCATCTGCTCCACCAGGATGGCCAGCGCCAGCTCACCACGGCCCTGCACCTCCCAGGCGTCCGGCCGCTCGGTGGGCAGCACCCGCAGCGACACGTTGCCGATCAGCTCCTTGTCGAGCCGGTCCTTGACCATCCGCGCGGTGACCTTGGAGCCCTTGACCCGGCCCACGAGCGGCGACGTGTTGGTGCCGATGGTCATCGAGATGGCCGGCTCGTCGACGGTGATCAGCGGCAGCGCGACCGGGTTCTCCACGTCGGCGAGGGTCTCACCGATCATGATCTCGGGGATGCCGGCGACCGCGATGATGTCGCCCGGGCCGGCCGACTCGGCCGGCTTGCGCTCCAGGCCCTCGGTCATCAGCATCTCGGAGATGCGGACCCGCTGGGTGCTGCCGTCGGTGCGGCACCAGGCCACCGTCTGGCCCTTGCTGATCGTGCCCTGGCGGACCCGGCACAGCGCCAGACGGCCGAGGAACGGCGAGGCGTCGAGGTTGGTGACGTGCGCCTGCAGCGACGCCCCGTCCTCGTACGCGGGGGCCGGGATGGTGTCCAGCAGGGTGCGGAACAGCGGCTCCAGCGAGGTGCTGTCGTCCGGCACCGAGCCGTCGGCGGGCTGGGTCAGCGAGGCGATGCCGTCGCGGGCGCAGGCGTACACGATCGGGAAGTCGATCTGCTCCTCGTCGGCGTCCAGGTCGAGGAAGAGTTCGTAGGTGTCGTCCACGACCTCCTTGATCCGGGCGTCCGGGCGGTCCACCTTGTTGATCACCAGGATGATCGGCATCCGGGCCCGCAGCGCCTTGCGCAGCACGAAGCGGGTCTGCGGCAGCGGGCCCTCGCTGGCGTCGACAAGCAGGACCACACCGTCGACCATGGTGAGGCCACGCTCGACCTCGCCGCCGAAGTCGGCGTGGCCGGGGGTGTCGATGATGTTGATGGTGACCGGGTCGGAGCCGTCCGCAGGCAGGTAACGCACGCCTGTGTTCTTGGCCAGGATCGTGATGCCCTTCTCCCGCTCCAGGTCACCCGAGTCCATCACCCGCTCGGTGTTCTCGCCACGGGCACCGTAGGCGCCGGCCTGCCGCAACATGGCGTCGACCAGGGTGGTCTTGCCGTGGTCGACGTGAGCGATGATGGCGACGTTGCGGAGGTCGGTGCGAAGCTGCATACCCTCTATCCTTCCGCCTGCGCTCGCGCAGGCTGCGTCGGGGTCACCCCCAGGTGCCCCTGATCTATGGTGAAACTGCTGTCCTGGTCGTTGCGCCGGCTGGCATGCTGGCTCCCGTGTCCCGGGGGCCTGAGTGCACGACCTGCTGACCTGGGTGCAGGGTCTGCCCACTCTGTGGATCTACCTGGTCGCCGCGCTGATCGTGGCGGGCGAGACCGCGGTGATCTTCGGCCTGCTGGTGCCGGGTGAGGCTACCCTGCTGCTCGTCGGCTTCCTCACCTACAACGGTACCTTGCGGCTCGGACCGGCGTTGCTCGCGATGATCGTCTCGGCGTTCGCCGGGGACGCGCTGGCGTTTCGCGCCGGGCGGCGCTACGGGCCGAAGCTGCGCGCCGGCCTGGGCCACCGGGTCGGGCCCGAGCGGTGGAGTCGGGCCGACGCGATGCTCGCCCGCCTCGGCGGCCGGGGCGTGTTCGCGGCGCGCTGGGTGGCCTTCGCCCGCACCCTGGTGCCCCGGCTGGCGGGCGCGGCCGGCATGTCGTACCGGCGGTTCGCGCCGTGGAACCTGGCCGGCATCGTCACCTGGGTCGGCGGCTCGGTGCTGCTCGGTCACCTCGCCGGTGAGTCGTACGACACGGTCTCCCGGCTGCTCGGCCGGGCCACCGGCGCGGCGCTGGCGTTGCTCGCCGGGCTGCTGGGGGTGGTGCTCGCCGGGCGGTGGCTCGGCCGCAACCCCGACCCCGTACGCGCGCTGCTGTCCCGGGCCGCCGCGCTGCCGCCGGTGCGCTGGCTCACCGCCCGCTACGGGGTGCTGTTCTTCCTGGTGGCCATGCGGATCGGGCCGGCCTGGACGCTGCTGCTCAACCTGGCCGCCGGGCTGCTGCTGCTCTTCGCCGCCGGGTTGGCCATCGCCGGCCTGCTCGCTGTGGTGGTACGCAACAGCGGGCTGGCCGCGCTGGACGGGGCGATCGGGGCCTGGTTCGCCGCCCGCCGGACCCCGGACGCCGCCGACGCCACACTTGTCGTGGTGTCCCTGGTACGCGGGTGGGTGTTGATCGTGCTGGTGGCCGTGATGGCCGCGGTGCTGGCGTGGCGCAACCGACCCTGGCGTACGGATCTGCTCAGTGTGGTCGGCACGGTGGGCGCGTTCGTGCCGCTGGTCGTGCTGGCCGTGGTGGCCGAGTTGACAGGCGCCTCCGACGGGGGCGGGCACGAGGCGGTCCCGTTCTCGACCCAGAACGCCGTGGTCGCGGCGAGCCTCTGCACCCTGGCGTGGTTGGTGTCGCGCAGCGCCCACTGGCCGGTGGCGGTGGCGGCGTGGACGGTCGCCGCCGCGGGCGTGCTGGGGGTCGGCGCCGCTCGGCTCTACCTCGGTCTGGACACGGCGAGCGGTACGGCCGCGGCGGTGCTGCTCGGCGTGCTGTGGACCGTGGTGTTCATGGTCGCCTGGGCCACCCGGGACCGCGCGGTGGGTGACCGGGAGCACCAGACCGACCCGGTCGCGCCGCCGCAGGGGCCCCGCCGACCGGTCGAACCTTGCTAATCTGCGGCGGCTGTCGGACAGGGGAGGACCACCATGCGTGAACGGACCGGTCGGGTGGGCGCACTCGTGCTCGCCGGGCTCCTGGTCGCCTGCGGTGTGGTCGGCTGCGCCGGCAAGGGGGAACGCCCGCAGGACCAGGCCGCTCCCGTCTCGGTGAGCGAGGGTCCGACGGGGGAAGCCCCGGTCGACGAGGCCGCCGACGAACCGAGCCCGTCGGCGAGCGCGGTGGCCGCCATGGGCGCCGCCCCGAGCCGCAAGCCGTCGGCGTCCCCGACGCCGTCGAAGAAGCCGACCCGTTCGACGAGCGCCGCGCCGAAGCCGCGCGCGGTCGCCAAGCCGCCCACCGAGACGAAGGTCCCGCCGCCGCCGCCGAAGCCCGCCCCCGCGTCCTGCAAGCCCACCTACAAGGGCACCCAGGCGAGCCGTGCCGACGTGAAGGCGGCGCTGAGCGCCGCCGCCGGCCGCACCTACTGGCCCGGCTCGGCGCCGGAGCTCAAGGTCCCGCTGGATTTGGTCAAGGCCACCGCCTGGCAGGAGAGCGGCTGGCAGTCAAACATCTACGCCTGCGACGGCGGCGTCGGGCTGATGCAGGTGATGCCGGGCACCGCGACCTGGATGAACCAGCGGTTCGAGCAGAGCTACGACATCGCCGACTACCGGGACAACGCCTACCTGGGGGCCAACTACCTGGCCTGGCTGACCAAGTACATCGGCGACATGTACTTCGAGGCCGACTACCGGCTCGACGCGGACCTGTGCACCGCCGAGTTGGACTCCTGCCTGCTCAACGCCGTCATCTCCGCGTACAACTACGGGCACGGGGCGGTGGCGCAGGAGGGCGAGCCCCTCGCCATCCCCAATCCGTCGTACGTGCGCAACGTGCGGGCGCTGATGACCGAGTGCGTCTGCCTCGGGTACTGAGCACACGAAAAGGGGCGGGGTCGAGCCCGCCCCTTTTCGTGCGCGTCAGTCCCGCGCGGCCACCGGCTCGCGCGTCGGCGGCACGTCCACGCCCGGGTGGGCGTCGACGCGGCCCGGCCACCAGAAGCGGTCCACGAGCACGAACGCCAGCGCCGGCACCAGCACCGTACGGACCAGCAGGGTGTCCAGCAGGACGCCGATGCAGACGATGATGCCGATCTGCGTGAGTGTGATGAGCGGCAGCACGCCGAGCACGGCGAACACCGCGGCGAGCAGCACACCGGCGCTCGTGATCACACCTCCGGTGACCCGCAGGGCGGACAACATCCCGGCGCGGGTGCCCGTGCTGCGGGCGTCCTCGCGGGCGCGGGTGACCAGGAAGATGTTGTAGTCCACACCGAGCGCCACCAGGAACACGAAGGCGAGCAGCAGCACGCCGCTGTCGAGCGCCGGGAAATTCAGGACGTGGTCGAAGAGCAGCCACGCCGCGCCGAGGCTGGCGAAGAACGACGCGATCACGGTGAGCACCAGCAGCGCCGGTGCCAGCAGGCTCCGCAGCAGCAGCACGAGCACCGCGCCGACGAGCAGCAGGATGATCGGCAGGATCAGCCGCAGATCCCGGTCGTTGGCCTGCTCCGAGTCGTAGGTGGCGGCGACGGTGCCGCCGACGATCGCCCCGGTGGGCGCCTCGGCCCCGGCGGCGGCCGGGGGAGCGGAGTCGGGAACGGCGGCGACCGCGTCGCGCAGCGCCTCGATCGTGCGGTCCGAGGCGGTCGTGCCGGGTTCGGCGTCCAGCACCACGTCGACCTGGGCGACGGCCTGGCCGGCGTCGCCGGGTCGCGCCGAGGCGACGCCGGGCACGGCGGCGGCGACGTCGGTGATCGCCCGCGCCGCCGCCGGGGTGGTGAGCACGGCCACCGGCTGGGTGCTGCCGGCGGGAAACGCGCGGGCGAGGGTCTTCGCGCCGGTGACCGCCTCGGGCTCGGCCCGGAACTGCTCGGTCTCGGACAGGCCGGTGCGGATTCCGAGCCCGCCCAGCGCCAGGCCGCCGAGCAGCAGTGTGGCCAGCACCGCGACCACCACCGGGCGGCGCTGCACGGACGCGCCGAGGCGGCCCCAGAGTCGGCCCTCCCGGACCGGGCCGCCGACGCGGGGTACGAACGGCCAGAACAGGCCGCGACCGAAGAGCACCAGCACGGCGGGCAGCACGAACAGCGCCGAGGCCATGGCGACGACCACACCTGTCGCGCAGGCAACTGCCAACGCCCGGTTCGTCTCCTGCTCGCTGAGCAGCAGGGTGAGCACGCCGAGCACCACGGTGCCGCCGCTGGCCAGGATGGGCTCGGCGGTACGCCGCAGCGCGGCGCGCATCGCCGCGTACCGGTCCTCCTCGCGCCGCAGCTCCTCCCGGTAGCGGGCGATGAGCAGCAGGGCGTAGTCGGTGGCGGCGCCGAAGACCAGCACGCTGGCGATGCCGGTGACCTGGCCCTGCTGGAGGTTGATCCCGACGGCCGGCACGATCGTGTCCACCGCGCGCAGGGTGAGCTGTTCGGCGGCCGCGACCACGACCAACGGCACGATCCACAGGAACGGGCTGCGGTACGTGATCAACAGCAGTAACGCGACCACGGCGGCGGTCACCACGAGCAGGGTGACGTCGGCGCCCTCGAAGACCGAGGACAGGTCAGCGGTGAAGGCGGGGGCGCCGGTGACCTCGGCGGTCAGCCCGTCGGGCAGGGCCGCCAGCGCGTCGCGCAGGTCGGTGACCGTCGCGGTGACCGCCTCCTGACCGCCGCCGGTGTCCAGCGGCACGGCGACGAGCGCGACAGTGCCGTCCGGGGAGAGCTGCGCGGGGCTGACCTGCCCGCCCACCGCGAAGCGGCCCAGGTCGCCGGAGCGGGCCGCGAGGTCGGCCCGGTCGGTCTCGTTCAGCGCCCCACCGTCGCCGCGACTGACCACCACGATGGCCGGCTGGACCTCGCTTGACGGCAGTTGGTCCTGGAGGCGCTGCACCTGGGTCGACTGCCACTGCGCCGACAGGCCGGTGGCGGAGACCGGCGCCGGGTTGTCCGGTCGGGGAATCCCGAAGACTGCCGCGCCGACGACGAGCGCGGCGGCCACGGTGAGCCAGGCGGCCAGCCGGCCGCGCGCGACAGTGGTGAAGACGGACATCACTGACCCCTAGGTCCTTCGAGAGCCGAGTATCTTGATGGCCGAGATTATCGGTGGCTGTTCTATGCTGCAAGCCGGGAACCGACGACGGGGAGAAGCGGCGCGAGGTGGCGACTCACGGCATGTACCGGCGGCGCGACACGCGCCGCGAGCGGCTGGTCGCGGAGATCACCAACAACCTCCGGCGGTACGCGGTGGATGCCCAGCAGGTCGGCCACGCCTTCGCCAACCTGCACGGCCTCAACCCGACCGACCTGAACGCGCTGATCGCGGTCATGGACGCCGAGCTGTTCGGTGACCCGATCACCCCCGGCCGCCTCGGTGCGCAGCTCAACCTGTCGTCCGGCTCGGTCACCGCCCTGGTCGACAGGCTGGAACGGGCCGGGCACATCCGCCGGGACCGGGACACCGTCGACAGACGCAAGGTGCTGCTGCACTACGCCGACCAGGGCGCTGCGTTGGCCATGGAGTTCTTCCGGCCGCTGGGCACCCGGACCGACACGGTGATGGACCGCTTCGGCGAGGACGAGCTGGAGGTGGTGCACCGGTTCCTGGCGGAGATGGGCGAGTCGCTGCGGGCCCACCGCGACGCGGTCCGCGCCGCCCGGCCCGAGTCGCCCCGCCGGGCGACGGGCTGAGCGTGCCGGGCCGACTCCTCGCCCGTCTCGCCGCCGCCGCGCTGCGGCTGCCAGCCGTGCGCCCCGGCCCGGTCCGGATCACCCGCGACATCCCGGTCCGCGCACGTGACGGCGTCGTGCTGCGCACCGACCACTACGCTCCGGGGGGGCCGGCCCGCCCCGACCGTGCTGATCCGCACCCCGTACGGGCGGGGTGGGCCGTTGCGGCTGCTCGGCATGCTGCTCGCCGCGCGCGGCCGACACGCGGTGATCCAGTCCTGCCGGGGCACCGGAGGGTCGGGCGGCACGTTCGCCCCGCTGGTGCACGAACGCGACGACGGGGTGGACACCCTGGACTGGCTGCGCCGCCAGCCCTGGTGGTCCGGAGCGCTCGGCATGTTCGGGGTCAGCTACCAGGGCTTCGCCCAGTGGGCGCTCGCCGCCGACGCCGGCGACGAGCTGCGCGCGATGGTCGCGGTGGTGACCGCGTCGTCCACCCGGGACTCGACGTACGCGGGGGAGTCGTTCGCCCTGGACACCGTGCTGACCTGGGCCGAGCTGCTGCACGCCCAGACCGTGCCGAGGCTGGCCCGGCAGTGGGAGCTCAAGCGTGGGCAGCCTCGCCTGGCGGCGGCCCTGAACCACCTGCCGCTGGCCCAGGCGGACCGGGTGGCCACAGGCGTCACTATCCCGTTCTTCCAGGAGTGGCTGCGCCACCACGACCCCGACGCCGCGTACTGGCGCAGCCGGGTCTTCGCCGACCGGGTGGCCCGGGTGCGCGCGCCAGTGGTCATGGTCACCGGCTGGCACGACATCTTCCTGCCCGCCCAGCTCGACGACCACGCCACCCTGCGCGCCGCGGGCGCTCGGCCGCGGCTGGTGATCGGCAGGTGGACGCACGGCAGCCCCGGCCTCTTCGTGGCCGCGCTGCGCGAGGGGCTGGCCTGGCTGGACGAGCACCTGGACGGGGTCGAGGCCGACGGGCGGCGGCTCACCGAGTTCTCCCGCAGGGCCCCGGTCCGGCTGCACGTCGGCGGTCCCGGCGGCGGCTGGCGGGACCTGCCGGACTGGCCGCCGGCTGCCACCGACACCCCGTGGCACCTGCACCCGGGCGGCGAGCTGGCGATCCGCCCGCCGACCCCCTCGGCGCCGGACGAGTTCCGGTACGACCCGGCCGATCCCACCCCGTCCCTTGGTGGCCCCCTGCTGGTCGCCAAGCGGGCCGGCCCGGTGGACAACCGGCCCGTCGAGGCCCGACCCGACGTGCTGACGTACACCAGCGCCCCGCTCGCCGAGCCGGTCGAGGTGATCGGTGGCGTACGCGCGGAGATTCACGTCCGCAGCGACCTCGCGTACCTGGACGTCTACGTCCGACTGTGCGATGTGGACCGGCGAGGGCGTTCCCGCAACGTGTGCGACGGGCTGGTCCGCGTCGCGCCCGGTCGGTTCCCCGCCGACGGGTCCGGGGCGCTGCGGGTCCCGGTGCCGCTCTGGCCGACCGCGTACCGGTTCGCGGCCGGACACCGACTGCGCGTCCAGGTCGCCGGGGGCGCGCATCCACGGTGGGCGCGCAACCCGGGTAGCGGTGAACCCCTCGGCACGGCAGTGACGCTGCGTGCCGGCTGGCGGCAGGTCCTGCACGACCCGGCGCACCCCTCGGCGCTGTGGCTGCCGATCGTCCACACTGCTCCGCGCAGCATCTGAAACGAATAGACCCCCTCTGAGCTGGGCATTCACGTTTTATGCGGGCTATGGTTAGGTCAACGCCCGGCGCCGTGCACAAGTAGGCCGGGCTCGCCCGAAAAACCGACACCGCGTACGCGGTGTGATGTCGTGCGCTCGGCCCCCGCCAATCGAAAGGGGGGCCCCATGACCCGGGCTCCGACGAACCTGTTGGCCGTCCGAAGTCTCCTTCTCACCCACCTCAACGTCGACCCGAACACCGACCGCCCCGCCGACCTGGAACCGGCGGAGGTCGGGATCGTCGGCGACCCGGCCCACCGGGGTGGCTACCACTGCGGATCGGACCGGGTGGTGACCGACGACTACTCGGTGGTGGAGTCGTCGCGGGACCGCAACGGCCTGACCCTCGACGCGGCTGCGCTCGACGTCGGCGGCTTCGAGGTCCGCTCCGGCGGACGTACGCACACACTGCCCAGCTTCTCGATCTGGTGTGTGGGTCAGTGCGCCGCGAACGCGGCGGACACGCGGGACATCCGCGAGATCATCTACAGCCCCGACGGTACGGCCGTGAAGCGGTGGGACCGGCTCGGCAAGCGCACGAGCGGCGACAGCTCACACCGCTGGCACACCCACTTCAGCTTCTTCCGTGACGCCACCAAGGCAGGCCGCGACCAGCGGCCGCTGTTCCGCCGCTACCTCAGCTCCATCGGACTCCTGGAGGACGACGACATGACCCCCGAAGAACACAACTGGCTGGCCACCGTCCACAAGAACCTCACAGTGCTCGACGGGCGCAACCCGATCGGGCAGATCTACACCCGGATGGCGGAGGGCCGGGACGACACGGGCGCGCCGGTGACCGGCCATCCGAACCTCAAGAGCCTCGGCGTGCAGATCACCGCGATACAGGCGGCGTTGAACGCGCTGGCCGGGCGCGACTTCACCGACGAGCCGGCGATCATCGCGGCCGTGCTGGCCGGGCTGACTCCGGAGAAGATCGCCGCTGCCATCCCGCCCACCATCGCCAAGCAGGTCGCCGACGAGTTGGCTCGTCGGCTCGTCGCCTGAGCGAGGGGCGGCCCGTCCCCACCGGGCCGCCCCTCTTCAGCATCCGCAACAACAATTGAGCAATAACTGTTGCGCAACTGTTGTTGCGGATGCGATGGTGGGGACATGGACACGCCCGACGTACGCCAGGTCACCGACTCCCGGGTGCTGGCCGCCATGGCCCACCCGCTGCGCCGCCGTCTCATGGACGTGTTCAAGGTGCACGGCCCGTCGACAGTCGGCCTGCTCGCCGAGCGCACCGACCAGGCGCCCGCGAACGTCAGCCACCACCTCAAGGTGCTCGCCGCCGCCGACCTCGTCACCGAGGCCCCCGAGCTGGCCCGGGACCGCCGCGAACGGTGGTGGCGGCTGGTCACCAGGGGGGTTGCCTGGTCCAGCCGCGACTTCGACGCCGACCCGGCCGCCCGCGCCGTCGCCGACGCCGCCACCTCGCTCAACCTGGACCGGCACGTCGCCCTGGCCCGGGCCTGGCACGCCGCCGACGAGTCCGCGCAGGCCGCCTGGGCGGACGCCCCGTTCTCGACTGACAAGTGGCTGCACCTCGCGCCGGAGGAACTGGCCGAGCTGAGCCGGGAGATGATCGACCTGCTGGATCGCTGGGCCGCCCGGCCGCTGCCCGACGACGGCCGCGAACGGCAGCCCGTCTTCGTGTTCGTCCATGGCGTACCGGCCCGGCCGTGACGGCGGCCACCCGCATCGACCCGAGCCCGGTCCGAACGGCCGGCGGGCTGTTGCGGCACCGCGACTTCCGCCTGCTCTGGGCCGGGCAGACGATCAGCAGCATCGGCAGCAACGTCACCACAGTCGCGCTGCCCCTGGTGGCTGTCGCCGTCCTCGACGCCAGCACCTTCCAGGTGGCGGTCCTCACCGCCGCGGCCTGGCTGCCCTGGCTGCTGATCGGCCTGCCGGCCGGCGCGTGGGTGGACCGACTGTCCCGCCGGCCGCTGATGGTGGTCTGCGACCTGCTCTGCGCGCTGGCCTTCCTCAGCGTGCCGGTGGCCGCCGCCCTGGGCCGCCTCACCGTCGGGCAGTTGCTGCTGGTGGCGCTCGGCGCCGGCACCGCGCGGGTCTTCTTCGAGACCGCCGACCAGGTCTACCTGCCGGTGCTGCTGCGGCCCGAACAACTGCCCGAGGGAAACGCGAAGCTACAGGCCACGCAGACCGCGAGTTACGTCGTCGGGCCCGGCATCGCCGGTCTGATCGCCCAGCTCACCGGTGCGGTCGCCGCGTTGCTGCTGGACGCGCTGACGTTCCTGCTCTCGGCGATTCTCCTGCTGCGCATCCGCGCCGTCGAGCCGCGGCCCGCCCGGCCGGACCGGTCCCGGTCGCTGCGTCGGGACATCGCCGAGGGACTGCGCTTCGTCGTCCGCGACAGGTACCTGCGGGTGCTGACGGTCTTCGGCGCGGCGAGCAACATCGGGCTGACCGGCTACCAGGCCGTCCTTGTGGTGTTTCTGGTGCGTGAGCTGCGGCTCGCACCGGGCCTGGTGGGCGTGCTTGTCGGAGTGATGAGCGTCGGGGGGATCATCGGCGCGCTAGTGGCCACCGCCCTGGCCCGCAGGTGTGGCACCGCGCGCGCCATGCTGATCGGGGCAGCGCTCACCGGCCCGCCCGCCCTGCTCATCCCGTTGGCCGCGCCGGGCGTCGGGCTGGTCTGGCCAGCCCTCGGCGGCGTGCTGATCGGCCTCGGAGTGGCCATCGGCAACGTGGTCAAGGGCGCCTTCCGGCAGACGTACACGCCGCACCACCTGCTCGGCCGCGTGACGGTGAGCATGCAGCTACTCAACTTCGGTGCCATTCCGCTGGCGGCCGTGCTGGCCGGAGCCCTGGGCGCGCGCTACGGCGTCGGCACGGCTATCAGCGTGATGACCGCCTGGTTGGCGATCACCCCGTTGATCCTGCTGATCGGACCGCTCCGGCGGCGGCGGGACCTGCCCGCCGCCCCGGCAGCGTCTTGAGTGCACTGCGACGGCGGCCGGGAACCGACCGCCGTCACCGGCACGGAGCTACATCGGGCGGACGTTGTCCGCCTGCGGGCCCTTCTGCCCCTGGGTCACCTCGAACTCGACCTTCTGGCCCTCGTTGAGCTCCCGGTAACCGCTCGTCGCGATGGCGGAGTAGTGGACGAACACGTCCGGCCCTCCACCATCCTGCTCGATGAAGCCGAAGCCCTTTTCCGAGTTGAACCACTTAACCGTGCCGGTTGCCATGCATCTCTCCCTGTTCAAAGCGGCGGACCACCGGCCTGTGGCCGATGGTCGCCCGTACCTGTTCGACAGTAACGGGAGAAACCCCGATCTGCCGGCCGAAGTGCCGTAGGTGTTTACTCGAACTCAGATGAACTCTGTGCGCGCCGGCATGCGAAAGCCGCCCCGACCACCCTCCGCTGCGGCATGCTTGCGCCGATGAGGGGTGCCGCAGCCACCGCGCTGACCGAGCTGGAACGCGAGATCGACGCGCCCGGTTTCGGCCTGGACCGGCTCCATCTGGTGCCCACCCCGTTCGTCCCGGAGGTGCGGCTGCACCTCGCCGAGGACGCGATCGTCTGGTGGGCCCGGATGGAGGCGCTCGCCGGGCACGCCCTGCCGCCGCCGTACTGGGCCTCCGCCTGGGCCGGCGGCCAGGCCCTGGCCCGGCACCTGCTGGACCACCCGGAGCTGGCCGCCGGACGCCGCGTCCTCGACCTCGCCGCCGGTTCCGGGCTGGTGGCCATCGCCGCCGCGCTTGCCGGCGCCGCCGACGTCGTGGCCAACGACATCGACCCGTACGCCGTGGCGGCCATCACCGTCAACGCGCGCGCCAACCGGGTCGCCGTCGACGCCAGCGGCGAGGACCTGCTCGACAGCGCCCGCGTCGACGCGGACCTGGTGGTCGCCGGAGACGTCTTCTACAGCCGCACGATGGCCGAGCGAATGCTGCCGTTCCTGCAACGGGCCGTCGCCTCCGGCGCCGAGGTGCTGGTCGGGGACCCCGGCCGGGGGCACCTGCCGGCCGACGGGCTACGGGTGCTGGCCGACTATCCGGTGCCCACCACCGAGCCGTCGGTGGACTCGTCGCTGCGCCGGGTGCAGGTGCTGCGACCCGCCTGACGCCCGGGCTCCCTCAGGGGCGACCCCGAGGCGGATACCAGGGGACGCTGGGGGCTGCGACCGGATGTCCGCGCAGGTGCGGCGCCCATAGCGTACGAGTCATGACGCAATGGCTGGCCCAGGTAGGAGAACTGCCCATCCTGGTGCTGATGGGCGCGCTCGGGCTGGTCATGCTCTTCGACGCCGTACCGCTGCTGGGTGTGCTGATCCCCGGTGACGTGGCGATCCTGGCCGCGGTCGGGGTGGGCCGCCCGGCCACCGGGCTGGCCACCTTCGCCGCCGTGCTGGCCGGCTGCCTGGCCGGCTGGTCGCTGAGCTTCCTGGTCGGTCGCCGCTACGCCGAACGCCTGCGCCGCAGCCGGATCGGAGGCTGGATCGGTGAGTCGCGCTGGAGCGCCGCGGAGGGGATCCTCAGTTCCGGCGGTGGTCGGATGATCGTGGTCGCGCCGTTCCTGCCGGTGTTCAACGCGCTGCTGCCGCTGGCCGCCGGCGGGCTGCGGATGTCGTACCGCCGGTTCCTCGGCTGCGCGACGCTCGGCGCGGCGGCCTGGGCCGGTCTCTACCTGGCGTTGGGCACCGCGTCGCGTTCGCTTGCCGGGCTGCTGCCGGGGGCGCCCAGCCCGCTGCTTGTCACCATGGGGGTGGGGTTGGTGCTGGCGTTTGTCGTGCTGGTGGGGGCGCGGCGGCGGTTCGCTGCCCTTGCTGGTTGAGCGTGGTTGCTGGTCGCTTGTTGTCGGTTGCGCTGGGGCGGGGCCTGCCGTGGTTGGGGGGCCTGCCGTGCCCGGCTCCGGCGGTCAGGCTTGATCCCTGCGCCCGGCACGGCAGGCCCCCGCCCCCGTCGTGGTGGCGGTTCGTCGACCGGGTTGCGGCCGCAGACTGGTTGTGGATCTTTTGGGGTTCGCGGTCAGCGTTTGGTGACCCTGCACGTGGTGGTGGGTTACCAGCCTCTGGCTTTCCACTGGGGGAGGGCTGGGCGTTCTGCTCCGAGGGTGCTGTCCTTGCCGTGGCCCGGGTAGAACCAGGTGTCGTCCGGCAGCTTGTCGAACAGCTTGTGCTCGACGTCGTCGATCAGCGCGGCGAAGCGCTGCGGATCCTTGTCCGTGTTACCGACGCCACCCGGGAAGAGGCTGTCGCCGGTGAACAGGTGGCCGGTGCCGTTGGGGTCGCGGTAGAGCAACGCGATCGAGCCAGGCGTGTGGCCCTTGATGTGGATGACCTCCAGCGCGCAGTCACCGACCGCGACGGTGTCGCCATCGGCGAGCTGCTCCGCCTCGATCGGCAGCCCGGCCGCGTCGTCGGCGTGCACGAGCGCCCGCGCGCCGGTCTTGGCGACCACCTCCTCCAGCGCCACCCAGTGGTCCATGTGCTGGTGGGTGGTCACCACAGCGGCCAGACCGCCGTCGCCGACCAGCTCCAGCAGCCGGGGCGCCTCGTTGGCGGCGTCGATCAACACCTGGTCGCCGGTGCCGGTGCAGCGCAGCAGGTAGGCGTTGTTGTCCATCGGGCCCACCGACAACTTGCTGATGGTGAGCCCGTCCAACTCCCGTACCGCTGGCGGGCCGCCGTGGGTGACATCTCCGCTGTAGGTCATGTCGTGTCCGTATCCGTTCCGGTGGAGTAGGCAGGGGACCGTCGGGGTCGACGGCGTACGTGGCCCAGCCGACCCTAGCCGGCCGGCGCCGCGCCGTCGTCGCGGAAATCGCTTTCGGCGCGTCGCCCCGCGCCCTACCGTCGGCCTGACAAGCGGCACCGGGACGTCGGACGGAGGTGGTGTTCATGCCGGACGTGGCACGCGTGTTCCGCCATCACCAGCTCGACACCGATGAGGATGCCATGACCATCGATCTGACCGCCCTCGGCTGGGACGCCGACCGGGCTACCTACGCCGCCCGACGCGGCGAACACCACCCCGGCCGGGTGGCCCGCGTGGACCGGGGGGTCTGCACGGTGCTCACCGTCGACGGCCCGGTCCGGGCCAGCCTCGGCCCGTCCGTGCTGGCCGCCGCCGCCCAGGACCCCTCCGCGCTGCCCTGCGCGGGCGACTGGGTGCTGCTGCACCACTGGCCGGACCGCCGGATCACCGTGGTGGTCGTGCTGCCCCGGCGGGCCGCGCTGGTCCGCCGTACCGCAGGCAAGGACGCCAGCGGCCAGGTGCTGGCCGCCAACCTCGACGCCGCAGCCGTGGTGGAGCCGGTGCACCCGGAGCCGGACGTCGGCCGCATCGAGCGGCTGCTCTCCCTGGTCCACGAGTCCGGGGCTCGGCCGCTCGTGGTGCTGACGAAGGCCGACCTCGCGGCCGACCCGGCCGCGCTGGCCCGCCAGCTCACCGCGATCGCCCCCGGCGTGCCGGTGCTGTCGGTCAGCGCCGAGCGCGGCACCGGTCTGGACCCGCTGCGCGCCGAGGTCGCGCCGGGTCGCACGCTGGGGCTGCTCGGGCCGTCCGGCGCGGGCAAGTCGAGCCTTGTCAACGCGCTCGCCGGCGCGCTGATGATGCCGACCCAGGCGATCCGTCGGGTCGACGGCAAGGGCCGGCACACCACCACGTGGCGGGCCCTGGTGCCGATCCCGGGCGGCGGCGCCGTGATCGACACACCAGGTGTACGGGCGGTCGGCCTGCTCGACGGCGTGGCCGGCCTGGACCTGGCGTTCGCCGACATCGCCGGGCTGGCCCAGGGCTGTCGGTACGCCGACTGCGGCCACGACGGCGAACCTGCCTGCGCGGTCCGCGACGCGCTGCGGACCGGTGAGCTGTCCACCCGCCGGTGGGAGAGCTGGCGGCGTCTGCAGTCGGAGGTCACCCACGAGAGCCGGCGACGCGAGGCGCGGCTGGCCGCCGAGCGGCGCGGCGGATGGCGCTCGGCACGCCGCAGGGCGGCCCGGCCACCGTCGCCCGGAGGTTTCTGACGGCTGCCGTACGCGGGCTCGCCGACGACGCGGCCGACCGGGCTGAGCTGGGGGAATGTGCGGGCGGGGGAAACTGTCACACCTCGGGGCTAGAGTTGCCGAGGCGTGTTTTCCGCGCCCGCACGACCGCTCAAAGGCACCCAGAGCGGGACACATCCTTCGCTTCGTCTTCTCCCGGGAGTACACGCACTGTGGCCGACCGTCTGATCATCCGTGGCGCGCGCGAGCACAACCTGCGTGACGTCAGTCTCGACCTGCCCCGCGACGCTCTCATCGTGTTCACCGGGCTGTCCGGGTCGGGCAAGTCGAGCCTGGCCTTCGACACGATCTTCGCCGAGGGTCAGCGGCGCTACGTGGAGTCGCTCTCGTCGTACGCCCGGCAGTTCCTCGGCCAGATGGACAAGCCCGACGTCGACTTCATCGAGGGGCTGAGCCCGGCCGTCTCGATCGACCAGAAGTCCACCTCGCGTAACCCGCGCTCGACAGTCGGCACCATCACCGAGGTCTACGACTACCTGCGTCTGCTCTATGCCCGCATCGGTGAGCCGCACTGCCCGGTCTGCGGCGAGCGGATCTCCCGGCAGAGCCCGCAGCAGATCGTCGACCGGGTCCTCGCGATGGCCGAGGGCACCAAGTTCATGGTGCTCGCGCCGGTGATCCGTGGCCGCAAGGGCGAGTACGTCGACCTCTTCGCCGAGTTGCAGGCCAAGGGCTACGCCCGAGCCCGCGTCGACGGCGTGGTGCACCCGCTGACCGAGCCGCCGAAGCTCAAGAAGCAGGAGAAGCACACAATCGAGGTGGTGATCGACCGGCTCACCGTCAAGCCGAGCGCCAAGCAGCGGCTGACCGACTCGGTCGAGGCCGCCCTGGGCCTGTCCAGCGGGCTGGTGCTGCTCGACTTCGTCGACCTGCCGGAGGACGACCCGGACCGGGAGCGTCGCTACTCCGAGCACCTGGCCTGCCCCAACGACCACCCGCTCGCCATCGAGGATCTCGAGCCGCGGGTCTTCTCCTTCAACGCGCCGTACGGCGCCTGCCCGGAGTGCACGGGCCTGGGCACCAAGAAGGAGGTCGACCCGGAGCTGCTGGTCCCGGACCCGGAGCGCAGCCTGCGCGAGGGCGCCATCCAGCCCTGGTCCACCGGGCACAACCTGGAATACTTCCTGCGCCTGCTGGAGGCGCTCGGCGAGGCCCAGCACTTCGACGTCGACACCCCGTGGCGGGCGCTGCCGGCGCGGGCGCAGAAGACGATCCTGCACGGCTCCGACGACCAGGTGCACGTGCGCTACCGCAACAAGTACGGGCGCGAGCGCTCCTACTACACCGGCTTCGAGGGCGTCGTGCAGTGGATCGAGCGCCGGCACTCCGACACGGAGTCCGAGTGGTCCCGCGACAAGTACGAGGGCTACATGCGCGACGTGCCGTGCGCGGCGTGCGGCGGCGCCCGGCTCAAGCCGGAGGTGCTCGCGGTCACCCTCGCCGGCAAGAGCATCGCCGAGGTCTGCAACCTGTCCGTGGGGGAGTGCGCCGACCTGCTCGCCGCCATCGAGCTGACCGACCGGCAGAAGATGATCGCCGAGCGCGTCCTCAAGGAGATCAACGCCCGGCTGCGGTTCCTGCTCGACGTCGGCCTGGACTACCTCTCGCTGGACCGGCCGGCCGGCACGCTCTCCGGCGGCGAGGCGCAGCGCATCCGGCTGGCCACCCAGATCGGCTCCGGTCTGGTCGGCGTGCTCTACGTGCTCGACGAGCCGTCGATCGGCCTGCACCAGCGCGACAACCACCGGCTGATCGAGACCCTGATCCGGCTGCGCGGGCTGGGCAACACGCTGATCGTGGTGGAGCACGACGAGGACACCATCCGCGTCGCCGACTGGATCGTCGACATCGGGCCCGGCGCCGGCGAGCACGGCGGCAAGATCGTGCACAGCGGCTCGGTGCCGGCGCTGCTGAAGAACAAGGAGTCGATCACCGGGGCGTACCTTTCCGGGAAGCGGTCGATCCCGACGCCGGCCGGCCGACGGCCGCAGGATCCGGCCCGTGAGCTGGTGGTGCACGGCGCGCGCGAGCACAACCTGCGCAACCTGACGGTCTCGTTCCCGCTGGGCCAGCTCATCGCGGTCACCGGGGTCAGCGGCTCGGGCAAGTCGACGCTCGTCAACGACATCCTGTACGCCGTGCTGGCCAACCAGATCAACGGCGCCCGGCTGGTGCCCGGCCGGCACACCCGGGTCTCCGGTCTGGAGCACGTGGACAAGGTCGTCGGCGTGGACCAGTCGCCGATCGGCCGTACTCCGCGCTCCAACCCGGCCACCTACACCGGGGTCTGGGACCACGTCCGCAAGCTCTTCGCCGAGACCACCGAGGCCAAGGTCCGGGGGTACGGGCCGGGTCGGTTCTCGTTCAACGTCAAGGGCGGCCGCTGCGAGGCGTGCTCCGGCGACGGCACCATCAAGATCGAGATGAACTTCCTGCCCGACGTGTACGTCCCCTGCGAGGTCTGCAAGGGCGCCCGGTACAACCGGGAGACCCTGGAGGTGCACTACAAGGGCAAGACCGTCTCGGACGTGCTGGAGATGCCGATCGAGGAGGCCGCCGAGTTCTTCTCCGCCATCCCGGCCATCCACCGGCACCTCAAGACCCTCGTCGACGTGGGCCTGGGCTACGTCCGTCTCGGGCAGCCCGCGCCGACCCTCTCCGGCGGTGAGGCGCAGCGGGTCAAGCTCGCGTCCGAGCTGCAGAAGCGCTCCACCGGTCGGACGGTCTACGTGCTCGACGAGCCGACCACCGGCCTGCACTTCGAGGACATCCGCAAGCTGCTGATGGTGCTGGAGGGCCTGGTCGACAAGGGCAACACGGTGATCACCATCGAGCACAACCTCGACGTGATCAAGACGGCCGACTGGTTGATCGACATGGGTCCGGAGGGCGGCCACCGGGGCGGCATGGTGCTCGCCACCGGCACCCCCGAGGAGGTCGCCGAGGTGGCCGAGAGTCACACCGGCGAGTTCCTGCGCCAGGTGCTCAAGCTCGACGGCAAGGCCAAGGGTGCTGCTGCCGCCACCACCCGGGCGGCCAAGGCCAACGGCGTCACCAAGGCGCGGGCCAGCCGCAAGGTGCCGGCCGGCGCACGCTGACCTCCATCTCTGCGGGGCGGGGCGCTCGGCGCTCCGCCCCGCACCCATTTCCCGGGTCGGACGGTTGCCGCGATGAACCATCCGGCACAGTTGCCCGTGTGGAAAAGTGTGTCGGCTGTTGACCGGCGCAGCGGGCGAGAGAGAGGCGAGGCATGAGTGACGATCAGGCGCTGACCGGTCCGGGTACGCAGACACGTCGTACCCTGCTCACCGGCGTCGGGGCAGTCGGCGCGGCTGTCGTCCTGGCTGCCTGCGGCAGTGACGACGGCGGTGGCAGTGGCGGTCCCACGAGTGGTGGCCCCGCCGTGCCCAGCACCGGCGACGCCGGCGGCGGCGACCGGCAGAACGCCCAGTCGCTGGCCACCACCGCCGACATCCCGGTCGGCGGCGGCAAGGTCCTCGCCGCCGAGGGCGTGGTCATCACCCAGCCGGCGGCCGGCCAGTTCAAGGGCTTCAGCCCCATCTGTACGCACCAGAACTGCCCGGTCACGAACGTCGACGGCGGCACCATCAACTGCACCTGCCACGGCAGCAAGTTCTCGATCGAGGACGGCTCGGTGAAGGCCGGGCCGGCCAAGAAGCCGCTGCCGCCGAAGGAGATCAAGGTGACCGGGGACCAGATCTCCCTCGCCTGACACCGCGCGGCTCGGCGGCTTGATCGACTCGTGTTCCGGGAAGTCGGGGTGTCCGCGGCCCGCCGACACCCCGCCTTCCCGGAAGCCGAGTGGATCAAGCGCTCGCGGTGGGGTGTCGGGGGTGCGGACTAGGCTTGTCGACGTGGCTGACCCCTCGACCTACCGTCCCGCACCCGGCACCATCCCGGAGTCACCGGGGGTCTACCGCTTCCGCGACGGCACCGGCCGGGTGATCTACGTCGGCAAGGCGAAGAACCTGCGCAGCCGGCTCAACTCCTACTTCGGCGACGTCTGGAACCTGCACGAGCGCACCCGGCAGATGGTCACCACCGCCGAGTCGGTGGACTGGATCACCGTCGGCACCGAGGTCGAGGCGCTCCAGCAGGAGTTCACCTGGATCAAGCAGTACGACCCCCGGTTCAACGTCCGCTACCGCGACGACAAGTCGTACCCCTATCTCGCCGTCACCCTCGACGAGGAATATCCGCGGCTGCAGGTGATGCGCGGCGCGAAGCGCAAGGGTGTGCGCTACTTCGGTCCGTACTCGCACGCCTGGGCCATCCGGGAGACCCTCGACCTGCTGCTGCGAGTCTTCCCCGCGCGCACCTGCTCGGCAGGCGTGTTCAAGCGCGCCGGCCAGGTCGGGCGTCCGTGTCTGCTGGGCTACATCGGCAAGTGCTCGGCGCCGTGCGTCGGCACCGTCTCCGCCGACGAGCACCGTGCCATCGTCGACGGCTTCTGCGACTTCATGGCCGGACGCACCGACACGATGGTCCGCAAGATCGAGCGCGAGATGACCGAGGCGAGCGAGCAGCTGGAGTTCGAGCGTGCCGCCCGCCTGCGTGACGACGTGGCCGCCCTGCGCCGGGCCATGGAGAAGCAGACCGTGGTGCTCGGCGACGGCACCGACGCCGACGTGGTCGCGTTCGCCGACGACCCGCTCGAGGCGGCCGTGCAGGTCTTCCACGTCCGCGACGGCCGAGTCCGCGGCCAGCGCGGCTGGGTCGTGGAGAAGACCGAGGACCTGAGCACCGGCGACCTGGTGCACCACTTCTGCACCCAGGTGTACGGCGGCGAGCACGGCGAAGCCGACGTGCCCCGCGAGCTGCTGGTGCCCGAGTTGCCCGCCGACGCCGACGCGCTTGCCGAGTGGCTCAGCAACCACCGGGGCAGTCGGGTGTCGCTGCGCGTGCCGCAGCGCGGCGACAAGCGCTCGCTGATGGAGACGGTGGAGCGCAACGCCAAGGACGCGTTGGCCCGGCACAAGCTCAAGCGGTCCGGCGACCTGACCACCCGCGGCAAGGCGCTGGACGAGATCAGTGAGGCGCTCGACATGCGCACCTCACCCCTGCGCATCGAGTGCTTCGACATCTCCCAGATCCAGGGCACCGACGTGGTCGCCAGCATGGTGGTCTTCGAGGACGGGCTGCCCCGCAAGAGCGAGTACCGGCGGTTCATCGTCCGGGGCGCCACCGACGACCTGTCCGCCATGTCCGAGGTGCTGCGCCGCCGATTCGCCCGCTTCCTCGACGCGCGGGCCGAGACGGGCGAGGTGGGCGTGGAGTCGGCCGACGACCCGACCGCGCCCGGAGGCGCCACGGATCCACAGGTCGGCATCCTGGTCGACCCGACCACCGGCCGGCCGCGAAAATTCGCGTACCCGCCACAGTTGGTGGTCGTCGACGGCGGCGCCCCGCAGGTCGCGGCGGCCGCCCAGGCACTCGCCGACCTGGGCATCGACGACGTCGCGCTCTGCGGCCTCGCCAAGCGGCTCGAGGAGGTGTGGCTCCCCGACGACGAGTTCCCGGTCATCCTGCCGCGCACCTCGGAGGGTCTCTACCTGCTGCAACGCGTCCGCGACGAGGCGCACCGCTTCGCCATCACGTTCCACCGCCAGCGTCGCTCCAAGCGGATGACCGAGTCCGCGCTGGACAACGTCCCCGGCCTGGGCGAGGTACGCCGCAAGGCGCTGCTACGGCACTTCGGCTCGCTGAAGCGACTCTCCACGGCGACCGTCGAAGAGATCACCGAGGTGCCCGGTGTAGGTCGACGCACCGCCGAGGCGATCCTGGCGGCCCTCGACAAGGGCGCCACAACCGACGACAGCACCCAGGCGACCCCCAGCACCTGAATGCCGCCGACAGCACCGAGGCGACTCCAAGCACGTGAATGCCGCTGCCACTGAGCGGCCCCGAGCTGCGGCTGCCGGTAGGCGGTTCCTGCGCGGTCCCCGACGTCAGCGTGCCTCCGATGGGGGGTCGGCTCGCCGCCCGCCGCCCGCCGCCCGCCGCCCGCCGCCCGCCGCTCCGCCGCCCGCCGCCCGCCGCCCCCCTGCGCCCCCGCCCGCCGCCCGCCGCCCCCTGCGCCCCCGCCCGCCGCCCGCCGCCCCCCTGCGCCCCCGCCCGCCGCCCGCTGCCCCGCTGCCCCGCTGCCCCGCCGCCCGCCGCTCCGCCGCCCGCCGCTCCGCCGCCCGCCGCTCCGCCGCCCCCGCCCGCCGCCCGCCGCCGCCCGCCGCCGCCCGCTGCCCCGCCGCCCCCTGCGCCCCCGCCCGCCGCCCGCCGCCCGCCGCCGCCCCCTGCGCCCCCGCCCCGCCCTCCGGTCAAGATCTGCGCAACTTCGGGGAAGTTGCTGCCTCACGGCGGCGGGGAGGCAGCAGTTTCCCCGATAGTGCGCGGATCACGGCAGCGCGACCGTCACCTACGGTGCGTGTCGGCACTGGGGCGGTGGTGGGCCGGCCCTCTCGCATGATCGTGCTCGATCCAGGTACCAGTGGCCTCGTCCGCGTGGTGAGGGGCCTGTTTCCTGGATCGAGCGCGATCTTGGGTGGGTGCGTCGTTGTGGGCGGGTTCGGAGGTGGCGTGAGGTGGCAGTGCTCGGGCCGATGTTCACCGGGCGATGGGTCGGATCGGGTTGGTTGTCCGGTTTGACATCCGCTGCGGGGCGTCGGTTTGCGTTGCGCTTCGGCGGGGGCCTTCAGTGCCCGGGCCCTGCGACCCCGGAGTCCCGGCGGGGGGGCGCGGGCGGCGCCCGGAGGCCGGGCGAGCGCGGCGATGTCGGAGGTAGGGCGGGGCGCGGTGCCGTGGAAGTCGGCGAAGTGCGGCGAAGCTGGCCGGTGCGCCAGTTGATCGACTCCATGTCGCGGATGTGGGGGTATGCGGGGGGCCCGGACACCGCCACATCGCCGACCTGGAGTCGATCAAGCAGCCCACGTCCCGATCGTCCGGTTCGACGCCGCCGACCTGTCTTGTTTGGGATCGGGTGTCGGGTGGTCGGCGCCACCCCCGTGGCGGAATCGTGGCCCGGCCGGGGTCGTTATACCTGGCATGCCACCGCGCCTGACCGGCCCGGTGCGCGCCGGCGCCCCCGCCGGAAACACCGGCCAGGTCGCCACGGTTACACCCCCGGCGCGCCAGAACACCTTCGGCGTTCCCCCAAGGCCGCCGGGAACACCCCGCCGGTCGCCACGGTTACACCCCCGCAGGGCCGAGCAGCACCACGTGCTGGCCCGTGCGGCCGTCGCCGGGAACACCCCGCCGGTCGCCACGGTTACAAGCCCGCAGGGCCGAGCAGCACCACGTGCTGGCCCGTGCGGCCGCCGCCGGGAACACACCGCCGGTCGCCACGGTTCAACCCCCGGCGCGCCAGAGCACCACTTCGGCGTTCCCCCATCGGGGAGGCCGCCGGGAACACCCGACCGGTCGCCACGGTTACACCCCCGCAGGGCCGAGCAGCACCACGTGCTGGCCCATGCGGCCGTCGCCGGGAACACCCCGCCGGTCGCCATGGTTACACCCCCGCACCACCCGAGCACCGCGGCCGTCGAGAGCCCGGCGGAATGACCCGCCGCCCCGGACCGTTACACCCCCGGACACCCGAGCAGGCCGAGCCGCCGGGTTCCCCGAATTCTTCCCCCCCAGCACGCCGCGGCACCCCCGTCCCCCATGCGGTGTGCCGTGCACCCCCGATGCAGAGGAGCACGCCATCATGCGTACCGATCTGATTCGTAAGACCGCTCTGACCGCTGCTGGTCTGGCCTTCACCGGTGGCGCCATCGCCGGCCCGGTGACGACCGCGTTCGCCGCGCCGAGCACCGACAAGCCCACCACCCAGACCCAGACCGACCGTAAGCCGTCGGGTGAGCGTCAACTCGGCGTTCGCTACCAGGCGCAGCCGAACTTCTACTACTGCGGCCCCGCCGCGGCCCGTAACGCCCTGTCCGTGCAGGGCAAGGACATCAGCGTCGACGACATGGCCAAGGAGATGGGCACCACCGAGGCCGGCACCAACAGCATCAACGACATCACCCCGGTACTGAACAAGGAGACCGGCAAGGCCGACGCCTACCACTCCGTGGAGATCAGCAAGCCCGACGCCGACGCCACACAGACCGACACGCTGCGCGCCGACGTGGTCAAGACCGTCGACAACGGCCGGGCCGTGGTCGCCAACATCGCCGGCACCACCACCGACACCGACGGCGGCACCCACTCGTTCGAGGGCGGGCACTACATCAGCGTCGTGGGCTACCGCGACAACGGCACGATCGTGAGGATCGCTGACTCGGCCGACCCGAACACCGCCTCCTACGACGTCACCATCGAGCACCTCGCCGACTGGATCGCCACCCGCGGCTACGCCACCAACTGACCCCGCGAACACACAAACCGACAGGGCCGGACCCCCACCAGGGGTCCGGCCCTTCGGCATGACCTCAGTCGGTGGCGAGGACGGCCAGGATCTGCTCGCCGTACTTGGCGAGCTTGTTCTCGCCGACCCCGCTGACCCGCGACAGCTCCGCGAGAGAGGTGGGCGCGTCGCCCGCGATCTGTCGGAGGGTGGCGTCGTGGAAGATGACGTACGCCGGGACGCCCTGCTCCTTGGCGGTGGCCGCGCGCCAGGCCCGCAGCCGCTCGAAGACCGACGCGGCCGCCGGGGTCAGCTCGGCGACGACCGTGGCCGCCCCGCGCGGCTTCGACGACCGGCTCGACGCCTGCCGCTCCGGCTCGCGGCGCATCGTGACGGTACGGCGGCGGCCCAGGACGTCGGCGCTCGCCGCGGTCAGCGCGAGGGTGCCGTAGTCGCCCTCCACGGCGAGCAGCCCCTCGGCGAGGAGTTGCCGGACCACGCCCCGCCACTCGGCCTCGCTCAGCTCCGTGCCGATGCCGAAGACGGTAAGCGAGTCGTGACCGTACTGGCTGACCTTGTCGGTCTGCTTGCCGAGCAGGATGTCGACGCAGTGCCCGGCGCCGAACCGCTGGTTGCGCTCGCGGTCGAGGCGGAAGATCGCGGAGAGCAGCTTCTGGGCGGCGACGGTGCCGTCCCACGACTCCGGTGGGTTGAGGCAGGTGTCGCAGTTGCCGCAGGCCGTCGGGGTCGTCTCGCCGAAGTATTCGAGCAGTTGCACCCGTCGGCAGCGGACCGTCTCGCAGAGCGCGAGCATCGCGTCCAGGTGTGCGGCGAGGTTGCGCCTGTGCGCGAGGTCGCCGTCGGACGTCTCGATCATCTTGCGCTGCTGGACCACGTCCTGCAGGCCGTACGCCAGCCAGGCGGTGGACGGCAGCCCGTCGCGGCCGGCGCGGCCGGTCTCCTGGTAGTAGCCCTCGACGGACTTCGGCAGGTCGAGGTGGGCGACGAAGCGTACGTCCGGCTTGTCGATGCCCATCCCGAAGGCGATGGTGGCCACCATGACGAGGCCGTCCTCGCGGAGGAACCGTTGCTGGTTGGCGGCGCGGGTGGTCGCGTCCAGGCCGGCGTGGTACGGCAGGGCGGCAATGCCGTTGGCGACGAGGAACTCGGCGGTCTTGTCCACCGAGGCGCGGGACAGGCAGTAGACGATGCCGGCGTCGCCGGGGTGCTCGTCGCGCAGCAGGGCGAGCAGTTGCTTGCGGGGTTCGCGCTTGGGCACGATCCGGTACTGGATGTTGGGCCGGTCGAAGCTGGCCACGAAGTGCCGGGCGTCGTCCAGCCCCAGCCGGCTGGCGATCTCGGTGCGGGTGGCGCTCGTCGCGGTGGCGGTCAGCGCGATCCGGGGGACCTGCGGCCAGCGCTCGTGCAGCATCGACAGCGCCAGGTAGTCGGGCCGGAAGTCGTGCCCCCACTGGGACACGCAGTGCGCCTCGTCGATCGCGAACAGGGAGATCCGCCCCCGGTCCAGCAGAGCGAGGGTGGATCGGACGCCGAGCGCCTCCGGTGCCAGGTAGAGCAGGTCCAACTCGCCGGCGACGAACGCGGCCTCCACCCGCCGTCGGGCGTCCAGGGTCTGGGTGGAGTTCAGGAATCCGGCGCGGACACCGACCGCGGTGAGGGCGTCCACCTGGTCCTGCATGAGCGCGATAAGCGGGGAGACCACGACCGCGACACCGTCGCGGACCAACGCCGGGATCTGGTAGCACAGCGACTTGCCGCCACCCGTGGGCATCAGCACCAGCGCGTCGCCACCGGCGACGACATGGTCGATGACCTGCTGCTGGAAGCCACGGAAGGCGTCGTACCCGAACACCCGGCGCAGCACCGGCAGCGCGTCCTCGGTACGCAGGTCGGTGGGGGAAGCCATTCGCGGAGTCTACGAGCCCACCCCGACACCGCTCGCCCGGCGCACCCGGGCCGGGCACACCGGACGGGCGACGCGGTCAGCTCGGTTGACTGGACCGGTTGGCCAGGCCGCGCGGCGGGGCCTTCATCCCGACCACGATGTCGACGATCTCGATGTAGCGGGCCTTGGCGCCCATCCGGAACGCGGTGGCCGCAGCGTTGATCTCCTCCAGGGTGTCGGCCTCCACCATGGTGACCTGGTCGTATTTTCCGTTCACCCCCGTGCAGACCACGTGGGTGAGCTGCTTGGCGAAGCGGCCCAGATCCCGGGCGTGCTCGGCGGAGACCTCGTGGATGCCCTCCCGGCCGAGGGCGAAGTATTCCGGACTGATCCGCATGAACAGGAAACCGACGTACTTGTTCTTGTCGGCCAGATCGTGCATCGCACCCTCCCAGATGTCGGCGTTGACCTGCGGCGATCACGAAGAGCGTATAGACGACTACTGATCGTCATCAAGAGTGGTGACTGTCGGGAGGACGACCGGTGCCGAGTCCGTCGGCGTCCGATCGGCCACGGGTGCCCGACCACTCCGCAGGCGGCGGGATAGAGTCGCTGATTGACCAATCGCGGCCGATGGCGGCCGCGGCGCCACGGCTTGGGGGTACGGGTGAGCGAGGCGCGCGCAGACGGGGACCGGACCGATCCTCCGGTGGCCGCGGACGGGCAGCCGGCGGCCGAGTCGGAGACCACCCTCGTGGTGGTCACCGGGCTGTCCGGTGGCGGTCGCAGCACCGTCGCCCGGGCCTTGGAGAACGTCGGCTACTACGTCGTGGACAACCTGCCGCAGGCACTCATGCTCGACATGGCCGAGCTGGCGTTCAAGGCCGGCGGCGCGGCCCGGCGTACCGCGATGGTCCTGGACGTGCGCTCGCGGGCCTTCTCCACTGACCTGGCCGGGGCGATCCGCGAGCTGAAGGAGCGGGGCTTCTCGCCCCGGGTGGTGTTCGTCGACGCCGACGACGAGGTGCTGATCCGCCGGTTCGAGAGCGTCCGGCGTTCGCACCCGTTGCAGGGCGACGGGCGGCTCGCGGACGGCATCGCCGTGGAGCGCGGGCTGTTGGAGGAGGCCCGCGACCAGGCCGACGTGATCATCGACACCAGCCACCTGAACGTCAACCAGCTCCGTCGCCGGATCGAGGAGCTGTTCGGCGGCGAGGACGCCCGCCGGCTGCGTGTCACAGTGCTGTCGTTCGGATTCAAGTACGGCCTGCCGCCGGACGCCGACTTCGTGCTGGACGCCCGGTTCCTGCCGAACCCGTACTGGGTGCCGGAGCTGCGCGAGCACACCGGGCGGGAGGAGGCGGTAAGCGCGTACGTGCTGGGCCAGGAGGGCGCGGACGCCTTCGTCGCCTCGTACGCCGACCTGGTCAACGCCACGACCGCCGGGTTCGAGCGGGAGGGCAAGCGGTACCTGACGGTCGCCGTGGGCTGTACCGGCGGCAAGCACCGCAGCGTGGCAATCGCCGAGGAGCTGGCCGGTCGGCTGCGCCAGTCGGGGCTGGCCGCCAACGCGCAGCACCGCGACCTGGGGCGGGAATGACGGCGCGTCGGGTGGTGGCCTTCGGCGGAGGGCACGGGTTGTCCGCGTCGCTGCGCGCGCTGCGCCACTGCGCCCCCGAACTCGACCTGGACATCACGGCGGTGGTCACGGTCGGCGACGACGGCGGTTCCAGCGGCCGGCTGCGAGCCGAACGGGGCGGTCTGCCCCCCGGCGACCTGCGGCAGGCCCTGGTGGCGCTTGCTGGCGACCACCCGGCCACCCGACGCAGCGCCGGGCTGTTCCAGCACCGCTTCGCCGCCGTGCCGGCAGGCGTACCCCCGCTCGGTGAAGCCGACCCGGTCCCGCCGGCGACCGACGACCCCGACCCGCGCGGACCGGGGACGAACGGTCCGGACCCGCACGGCCAGGGCGCAGGCGGCGCAGGCCAGGGCGCGGGCGGCGCAGGCCAGGGCGCGGGCGGCGCGAGCCGAGGCGCGGACTCGCGCGGCCCGGGCGCAGACGGCTCGGGCCAGGATGCCGCGGGACCGACGGCGGCGCGCGCCGACGGGTTGGCCGGGCACGCGGTGGGCAACCTGGTGCTCTGCGGCCTCATGGAGCTGCTCGGCGACCCGGTGGCCGCGCTGGAACACGCCGGAGCGATGCTGGGCGCGGTCGGGCGGGTCCTGCCGATGTCGCGCCAGCCGGTCGGCATCGAGGCGCGGGTACGCGGCGCCGACCCGGCCGCCCCGGACGAGGTGCGCACCGTACGCGGCCAGCACCAGGTGGCGGTCACCACCGGGCGGGTCGAGTCGCTGCGCCTCACCCCGGCCGCCCCGGCGGCCTGTGCCGAAGCCCTGGCGGCGATCGGCGCAGCGGACTGGTTGATCTTCGGCCCGGGCAGTTGGTACACGAGCGTGCTGCCGCACCTGCTGGTGCCGCAGTTGGCCGACGCGATCGTGTCCAGCTCGGCCCGGCGGCTGGTCACGCTGAACCTGGCCGCGGAGAAGGAGACTCTCGGCCTCTCGGTCGCCGATCATCTGGCGGCGCTGCGCTGGTACCTGCCCGAACTCAAGGTCGACTTCGTGCTCGCGGACGCCAAGGCGGTGGGTGACCCTGAACCGGTCGAACGTGCGGCAGAATCGCTTGGTGCCCGCCTGGTCCTCGCCCCCGTCGCCGTCACCGACGGCACTCCCCGCCATGATCCGGCTGCCCTGGGCGCCGCGCTGGTGCCTGTCCTGGGCGCCGATCGTTAGACACGTACGTAATCTCCGGCGACACGCCGGAACAGGTCCGTGAGGGGACGCACAATGGCGATGACGGCTGCGGTCAAGGACGAGCTGAGTCGGGTCGACGTGCCCAAGCCCTGCTGTCGGCGGGCGGAGATGGCCGCGCTGCTGCGCTTCGCCGGCGGGCTGCACATCGTCTCCGGCCGCGTGGTGGTGGAGGCTGAGCTGGACACCGGGGCGGTCGCGCGCCGGTTGCGGCGGGAGATCGCCGAGGTCTACGGCTACCCCAGCGAGATCCACGTGCTGGCGTCGGGTGGGCTGCGCAAGGGCAGCCACTTCATCGTCCGCGTGGTCAAGGACGGTGAGGCGCTCGCGCGGCAGACCGGCCTGCTTGACGTGCGCGGCCGGCCGGTGCGCGGGCTGCCCCCGCACGTGGTGGCGGCAAACGTCTGCTGCGCCGTCTCGGCGTGGCGGGGCGCGTTCATGGCGCACGGCTCGCTCACCGAGCCCGGCCGCTCCAGCGCGCTGGAGATCACCTGCCCGGGGCCGGAGTCGGCGCTGGCGCTCGTCGGCGCGGCCCGACGGATCGGCATCACCGCGAAGAACCGCGAGGTGCGCGGGGTGGACCGGGTGGTGGTCAAGGACGGCGACGCGATCGCCGCGCTGCTCACCCGCATCGGCGCGCACTCAAGCGTGCTGGCCTGGGAGGAGCGCCGGGTGCGCCGCGAGGTGCGGGCCACCGCCAACCGGCTGGCGAACTTCGACGACGCCAACCTGCGCCGCTCGGCGCGGGCGGCGGTCGCCGCCGCCGCCCGGGTGACCCGGGCGCTGGAGATCCTTGCCGACGAGGCGCCCAACCACCTCACCGACGCCGGTCGACTGCGCCTGGAGCACCGGCAGGCGTCGCTGGAGGAGCTGGGCGCGCTGGCCGAGCCTCCGCTGACCAAGGACGCCATCGCCGGACGAATCCGGCGTCTGCTGGCGTTGGCCGACAAGCGGGCCCGGGACCTCGGCATCCCTGATACCGAAGCGGCCGTCACGCCCGACATGCTCGTGGTCTGATAGGACGGTGGGGCCGTACGGTGCGGCGGGAGCACGCCCCGGCGCAGCGTGGTCTCACGCGCTCGGATAGGGTCGCTGCGTACGGCAAGGGGGCCGACACCGGCACTCCTCGCCGTGCCCACCGCCTCGGGCGGTCAGGTCCTCAGACCGCGCGGCGGGGTGGCCGAGATGAACCGTCAGCGGCCGGCTCCAACGGTCGGCGCACACCATTCCCGCCGGCGCGTTGTCTGCAGCCGGCGGACCAGAACGCGAGGAGATGGGACCTGTGACCATCCGGGTTGGCATCAACGGCTTCGGCCGAATCGGCCGTAACTTCTTCCGGGCAGTGCTGGCGTCCGACGCCGACATCGAGGTCGTGGCGGTGAACGACCTGACCGACAACGCCACGCTCGCCCACCTGCTCAAGTACGACAGCATCCTCGGCCGCCTGCCGTACGAGGTGAAGGCCACCGCCGACGAGATCACCGTCGGTGGCAAGACCATCAAGGCGTACGCCGAGAAGGACCCGTCGAAGCTGCCGTGGGGCGAGGTGGGCGCCGACGTCGTCATCGAGTCGACGGGCTTCTTCACCGACGCCACCAAGGCGAAGGCGCACGTCGACGGCGGGGCCAAGAAGGTCATCATCTCCGCCCCGGCGAAGAACGAGGACGTCACAGTCGTCATGGGTGTCAACCACGACACCTACGACCCGGCGAAGCACACAATCATCTCCAACGCCTCGTGCACGACCAACTGCCTCGCCCCGATGGCGAAGGTCCTGCACGACACGTTCGGCATCCAGCACGGTCTGATGACGACGATCCACGCGTACACCCAGGACCAGAACCTGCAGGACGCGCCGCACTCGGATCTGCGTCGGGCCCGCGCCGCCGCGCTGAACATCGTCCCGACCTCGACCGGCGCCGCGAAGGCCATCGGCCTGGTGCTGCCGGACCTGAAGGGCAAGCTCGACGGGTACGCGCTGCGGGTGCCGATCCCGACCGGCTCGGTCACCGACCTCACCGTCAACGTGGGTCGCGAGACCACCGTGGACGAGGTCAACGCCGCGCTGAAGGCCGCCGCGGACGGCCCGCTCAAGGGCATCCTGGTCTACAACGAGGACCCGATCGTCTCCACCGACATCGTCACCGACCCGGCGTCGTGCATCTTCGACGCGCCGCTGACCAAGGTCGTCGGCAACCAGGTGAAGGTCGTCGGCTGGTACGACAACGAGTGGGGCTACTCCAACCGGCTCGTCGACCTCGTCAAGCTGGTGGGTTCCTCGCTGTGAGCATCCGGACCCTCGACGACCTGCTCGCCGAGGGGGTGTCGGGTCGGCGCGTGCTGGTGCGCGCCGACCTGAACGTCCCGCTCGACAAGCAGACCGGCGACATCAGCGATGACGGCCGGATCCGCGCGGTGCTGCCGACGCTCGGCGCGCTGGTCGAGGCCGGCGCGAAGGTGGTCGTCTGCTCGCACCTGGGCCGCCCGAAGGGCGCTCCGGACCCGCAGTTCAGCCTGAGCCCGGTCGCCGCGCGGCTCGGTGAGCTGCTCGGCGCTCCGGTGCGCTTCGCCACCGACACGGTCGGCGACTCGGCCCGCTCCACAGTCGCCGACCTGGCCGACGGCCAGGTCGCCCTCCTGGAGAACCTGCGCTTCAACGCCGGTGAGACAAGCAAGGACGAGGCCGAGCGGGGCGCCTTCGCCGACCAGCTCGCCGCGTTCGGCGACGCGTACGTCGACGACGCGTTCGGCGCCGTGCACCGCAAGCACGCAAGCGTGTACGACGTGCCGGCGCGGCTGCCGCACGTGGCCGGTCGGCTGGTGCTGCGCGAGGTCGAGGTGCTCTCCAAGCTCACCAGCGAGCCCGAGCGGCCGTACGTGGTGGTGCTCGGCGGGTCCAAGGTCTCCGACAAGCTCGCGGTGATCGAGGCCCTGCTGCCCACCGTCGACCGGCTGCTCATCGGCGGCGGGATGTGCTTCACCTTCCTCAAGGCCCAGGGCCTGGAGGTGGGCACCTCGCTGCTCGAGAAGGACATGGTCGAGACCTGCCGCAACCTGCTGGAGCGGTCCGAGGGCAAGATCATGCTCCCGGTCGACGTGGTGGTCGCGGACGCGTTCGCCCCGGACGCCGCGCACGACACGGTCCGCGTCGACGGCATCCCGAGCCACCGGCTCGGCCTGGACGTCGGCCCGGAGACGGTCGCCGGCTTCGCCGCCGCCCTGTCCCAGGCCAAGACGATCTTCTGGAACGGCCCGATGGGCGTGTTCGAGATGGCGGCGTTCGCGGCCGGCACCCGGGGGATCGCCGAGGCGATCACCAAGGCCGACGCGTTCAGCGTCGTCGGTGGCGGCGACTCCGCCGCGGCGGTACGTGCGTTGGGGCTGGACGAGTCGAGCTTCGGTCACATCTCCACAGGCGGCGGCGCCTCCCTGGAGTACCTGGAGGGCAAGACCCTCCCCGGCATCGCGGCCCTGGAGAACTGAGCATGGCGAGCACGACCCGCCGACCGTTGATGGCCGGCAACTGGAAGATGAACCTCAACCACCTCGAGGCCAACCTGCTCGTGCAGAAGCTGGCCGCGAGCCTCACCGAGAAGCAGCTCACCGAGGTCGAGACGGTCGTGCTGCCGCCGTTCACCGACCTGCGCACCGTGCAGACGGCTGTGGACGGCGACAAGCTGCTGATCGGCTACGGCGGGCAGGACCTCTCCCCGCACGCCGGGGGCGCGTACACCGGGGACATCTCGGGCGCGATGCTCGCCAAGCTCGGCTGCACGTACGTGGTGGTCGGCCACTCCGAGCGGCGGGCCTACCACCACGAGGACGACGGGGTGGTCAACGCGAAGGTGAAGGCGGCGCTCACGCACGGCCTGACCCCGATCCTCTGCGTGGGGGAGGGGCTGGACATCCGCGAGCAGGGCACCCACGTGGCGCACTGCTCCGACCAGCTCGACGGGGGCCTCGCCGGGCTCACCCCCGAGCAGGTGCGCCAGGTCGTCATCGCGTACGAGCCGGTCTGGGCGATCGGCACCGGCAAGACCGCGACGCCTGAGGACGCCCAGGAGGTCTGCGGTGCGGTCCGCAAGCGGTTGGCGGAGCGCCTCGACCAGGAGACCGCCGACGCCGTCCGGGTCCTCTACGGCGGCTCGGTCAAGGCGTCGAACGTCGCCTCGATCATGGCCCAGCCGGACGTGGACGGGGGCCTGGTGGGCGGCGCCAGCCTGGACGCGGAAGAATTCGCGCAGATCTGCCGGTTCCCCGAGCACATCGCTCGCTGATCGCTCGCTATCCTGGACACCGCCCGTCCACCGGCCGGTGCCGCCGTGCCCGACCTGTCCGGGCGAGGATCGCTACGAGAGGACTGCCCCCAGCCATGCCGATCTGGTTCGCATACACGTTGATCGTGTTGCTGGTCATCACGAGCATCCTGCTCACCATGCTCATCCTGCTGCACCGCGGCAAGGGCGGCGGGTTGTCGAGCATGTTCGGCGGTGGCGTCAGCTCCAGCCTCGCCGGCTCCTCGGTGGCCGAGAAGAACCTGGACCGTTACACCGTTCTGGTGGGTGTCGTCTGGTTCGCGGCGATCGTCGGGCTGGGGCTCTGGCTCCGCCTCCAGATGAACAGCGGCACCTGAGCAGGCCCGCGAAGTCGTACAATCTGCGCGCGGTCCGTCACTCGACGGGCCGCGCGCAGTTCTTTCTCCGCTGCACCGCGTCGCCCGCCGCCCACCCCTGACGACGGCGGGTCCCCTCCGACGACAGGAGCGAGCAGCCGTGCCCAGTGGCAACGTCATCCGCGGCGCCCGCGTCGGGTCCGCACCCATGCGCCCGGACGAGCGGCACCAACCCGCACCCCGACAGGACGTCACCTACTGGTGTCGCAACGACCACCGGACCGACATCCGGATCGCTGCCGACGCCACGGCGCCTCCGCTGTGGGACTGCCCCCGTTGTGGGCTGCCCGCCGGCCCGGACGCGCAGAACCCGCCCGGGCGGGTCCGCGCCGAGCCCTACAAGAGCCACCTGGCGTACGTGAAGGAGCGGCGTACCGCCGAGGAGGGCGAGGCGCTGCTGGCGGAGGCGCTCGCCGCGCTGCGCCGCCGCCGGGGCGAAAGCTAGGGGAGGCCCCGCGGAGGGGCCTCCCACCGCTCAGCGCAGGCTACGCAGCCGGGCCGGCACGTCGGCGGCCGCCGCGCGGTCCAGCAGCCAGCGGGTGCGGTCCACGCCGTGCACCCCGGCGGCCGGCAGCTGCACCGAGCCGGCGCCGGCAAGCGCCATGCCCACCGCACGGGCCTTGTCCGCGCCGCCGGCCACCAGCCAGACCTCCTCGGCGGTGTTGATCGTCGGCAGGGTGAGGGTGGTTCGCACAGCCGGTGGCTTCGGGCTGCCCCGCACCGCGCTGCACGGGCGGGTGTCGTAGTGCACCGGGTGCTCGGGGAAGATCGACGCCACGTGCCCGTCCTCGCCGACACCCAGCATCAGCACGTCGAAGTGCGGCAGCGCGGCGTGCCCCGGCCGGGCGGCCCGGGCCAACTCGTCGGCGTACGCGGCGGCGGCCGCCTCGGGGTCGTTGCCGGCCGGGCCGTCGGAGGCCGGCATGGGATGCACCCGGGCCGGGTCCAGCGGCACCACGTCCAGCAGAGCGGCGCGGGCCTGGGTCTCGTTGCGCTCCGGGTCGCCGGCGGGCAGGAACCGCTCGTCACCCCACCACACGTCGACCCGGGACCAGTCGACCGCGTCGCGGGCCGGCAGCGCCGCCACCGCCCGGTACACGGCAGCGGCGATCCGACCGCCGGTGAGCACCACCGACGCCTCCCCCCGGTCGGCCTGGGCGTCGAGGATCTTCACCAGCAGCCGGGCGGCCACGGCCTGCGCCAGCAGGTCGGCGTCGGCGTGGACGGCGACACTCGCCTCACTCATGGGTTGTGCCTTCCCGACCGCTGGGCGGTCGCTGTCGCGTCGTCTCCGGGCCGGTACGCCGGGAGGCGCTCCGGTGGAGGGCCGGAACGATCCCGGCCCTCCCGGTTGTCGTGCTGCGGTCGTTGCGGCTCAGCTCTCGCCGCTCGTGCCGGTGTGCGCGGTGACCCCGGCCTCGGCGCGCTGGGCCGTGGCCGGATCCTTCCAGACGTGTACCCGCTGCGGGGGGCGCTGTTCCAGACCCCGCAGCCCGGCGGTCGCGCCCAGCGCCTCCGCGTACACCTGGTCGGCGTCCAGCCGACGCAGCTCCTCGGCCAGCTCGTCACCGAGCGGCCGACGGACCAGCGGCAGGGCCCGGTCGTCCTGACCGGTGCGCCGGAACACCGCCATGCTGTCCTCGCGGGTCAGCGTCAGTTGGTCGCCGTTGGCGCAGCTCAACCGCACCTCCCGCATCCGGGGAAACTCGTCGGTGTCCACCCGGTGCGGGGTGATGCCGAGCCGGCTGGACAGCCAACCGACCATAAGCGCCGCCGTCGGGTCGGTGGGCGGCGCGACGACTGTCGCCTCGACGACCTGCTCGCTGGCGGTGTCGAACGCCCCCGCGACAAGGGTCCGCCACGGGGTGATCCGGGTCCACGCCAGGTCCGTGTCGCCCGGGGCGTAGTCGCGGGCTCGCTGCCGCAACGCCTCCACCGGGTCGGCGGCCTGCGCCGAGTCGGTGATCCGGCGGTCGGCGACCACTCCGAGGAAGTCGGTGGCGATCTCCGCGGGCGGCTCGCCGTGCCACCAGGTGACCACGGGCACGTCCGGCACCAGCAGCGGCATCACCACCGACTCGGCGTGCAGGGCGAGCCGCCCGTACATCCGGGTGACCACCGCCTCGCAGGGGCCGAGTCGACCACCGACCACGATCTCCGCGTCCAGCCGGTTGCGCTCCCGCTCGATGTCGGAGCGGACCACGACCACCAGCCGGCACGGGTGGGCGGCGGCGGCGATCGTCGCCGCCGCCTCCGCCTCCCGCACCCGCTTCTCGTCCACCACCACGATGAGGGTGAGCGCCATGCCGCTGGCCACACCACCGGCGCTGCGCCGCTCGGCGGCGAGCGCCTTGACCACCTCGTTGCCGGTGGTGTCCCACAGCCCGATCATGCTCTTCTCCAAGCGCGGCCCTCGCGGGCCAGCATCTCGTCGGACGCCCGCGGCCCCCACTCACCGGCCCGGTACGGCTCCGGCGTGGTGCCCTCCCAGGCGTGCTCCAGCGGGTCGATCACCTGCCAGCTCTGCTCGACCTCGGCCGCGTCCGGGAACAGGGTGCGGTCCCCGATCAGCACGTCCAGCACCAGCCGCTCGTACGCCTCCGGGCTGGACTCCGTGAACGCCTCGCCGTACTGGAAGTCCATCGCGATGTCGCGGACCTCCATCGTGGTGCCGGGCACCTTCGAGCCGAACTTGAGCACCACGCCCTCGTCCGGCTGCACCCGGATGACGAGCTGGTTGTTGCCCAGCGACTCCATGTCGGCGTCGTTGAACGGCAGGTGCGGCGCCTTCTTGAACATGATGGCGACCTCGGTGACCCGCCGGGGCAGCCGCTTGCCGGCCCGGATGTAGAACGGCACCTCGGCCCAGCGCCGGTTCTGGATGCCCAGCCGCACCGCCACGTACGTCTCCGTGGTGGAGTCGGCGGGGACGTCCTGCTCCTCCCGGTAGCCGACCGCGCGCTCGCCGCCCACCCAGCCGGGCAGGTACTGGCCGCGGACGGTGTCCCGGGCCACGTCCTTCGGCAGGGTGATCGCCTTGAGCACCTTCAGCTTCTCGGCGCGGATCTCGTCGGCGTCGAAGCTTGTCGGCTCCTCCATGGCCACCAGGGCCAGGAGTTGGAGCAGGTGGTTCTGCAGCACGTCGCGGGCGGTGCCGACGGTGTCGTAGAAGCCTGCGCGACTGCCGATGCCGACGTCCTCGGCCATGGTGATCTGCACCGAGTCGACGTACTTCGAGTTCCACAAGGGCTCGAACAGGTTGTTGGCGAACCGCAGCGCCAGGATGTTCTGGACGGTCTCCTTGCCCAGGTAGTGGTCGATCCGGAAGACGTCCTGGCGGGTGAACACGTCGTCGACGAGGTCGTTGAGCGCCTTCGCCGACGGCAGGTCGTTGCCGAACGGCTTCTCCACCACCACCCGGCGCCAGCCGCCGGACTTCTCGTTGTCGGCCATCCCGGTGCGGGCCAGTTGCTTGAGCACGACGGGGAACGCGGCCGGGGGGATGGAGAAGTAGAACGCCGCGTTGCCGGCGATGCCGTGGGTCTGCCGCAGGTCGTCAAGCGTCGAGGCGAGCTGGTCGAACGCCGCGTCGTCGTCGAACGACCCGCCGACGAACTTGATGTTGCCGGCCAGCCGTGCCCAGACCTCCTCCCGCCACGGGGTGCGGGCGTGCTTGCGGGCCGCCTCGCACGCCAGGGTCTCGAAGTCGCCGTCACCCCAGTCGCGGCGGGCGAAGCCGAGAACCACGAAACCGGGCGGCAGCAGCCCCCGGTTCGCCAGGTCGTACACCGCGGGGAGCAGCTTCTTGCGGGCCAGGTCGCCGGTCACCCCGAAGATCACCAGAGCGCACGGCTCGGGGATCCGGGGCAACCGGCGGTCCTGCGGGTCGCGCAGCGGGTTCACCGAACCGCCTTCTCGCTCCGCTTCTGTCACAGCGTCCATCCTCACGCGCGCAGCTCACCGGCCGCGTCGAGTAGTTGGGCGACGCCGGCTGCCCGGTCGGTCAGGTGCAGCCGCAGCAGCGGCCGCTCCCGACCCGCGAGGGCCTGCCGGTCGCCGGCGGCCTGTGCCGCCTGCAACTCACCGAAGGTGTACGGCTTGCCCGGCACCGCCAGGTCCTCGGCGACCGCGCCGGTCACCTGGAGGTAGCTGCCCACCTGCGGGCCGCCCTTGTGGTACTGGCCCGTGGAGTGCAGGAACCGTGGCCCCCAGCCGAAGGTGACCGGCCGGCCGGACGCGCCGGCCAGCAGCGGCCGCAGCCGGGCCGCGTCGGCGTCGGCGAAGCGGTCCAGGTACGCCATCACCGCGAGGTAACCGTCGTCGCCCAGCCCGTCGAGCAGCCAGCGCAGCACTCCCGCCAGGTCACCTGGTGCGCCCTGCGGCGCGTACACCTCGATCGCGCCCTCGGTGAACGACGGCGTCTCCGCCGGCAGGCCCGAGGCCAGGATCTTGTTGGTGTTCTCCTTGGACTCGGTGACGTTCGGCTGGTTGAACGGGTCGATGCCGAGCACCACGCCGGCCACCGCGGTGGCGTACTCCCAGGCCAGGAACTGCGCGCCGAGCGGGCCGTTGACGGCCACGTCCGGGTCGGCGCCGCCGCCCGGCACGTCACCGGGGGCCAGCGCGCCGCCGTAGCTGACTGTCAGCACGTCCGGACCGGTGGCGCCGGGGCTCTGCGGCGACTCGACGACGACGGGCAGGATGCCCACCCCGGCCTTGCCCGTCGACTCGGCGATCAACTGCTCGGCCCAGTCGCCCAGGCCGTCGATGCCGGTCCCGTCGGACACCAGGGCGACCTTGTCGCGGGCCAGCGTGGCCGCGGCGCCCAGCGCGGCGCCCAACGCCAGCGCCGGGTTGTCGCGGTCACCGGCGAGCGACTCGGCCAGCGCGTCGGCCTGGTCGAGCAGCTCGGCGACCTCGACGCCGGCCAGCGCCGAGGGCACCAGCCCGAACGCGGTGAGCGCCGAGTACCGGCCGCCCACGTTCGGGTCGGCGATAACTGTGAACGCGCCCATCTCGGTCGCTGTCGTCTCCAGCGGCGAACCCGGGTCGGTGACGATGACGAAGTGCCGGCCGGCCTCCGCCTCGGTCATCCCGGCGTCCAGGAACGCCTGCCAGTAGGCGCGACGGTGGCTGTCGGTCTCCACCGTCGAGCCGGACTTGCTGGCGACCACCACCACTGTGCGTTCCAGCCGGTCACCGAGGGCCGCCCGGACCTGGCCCGGGTCGGTGGTGTCCAGCACGGTCAGCGGCCGGCCCAGGGTCCGCGTGATCACCTCGGGGGCGAGCGACGAGCCGCCCATCCCGGCGAGCACCACGTGGTCCAGGTCGGCCAGCTCGGCCTTCAGCTCGGCCAACTGGGCCACCAGCTCCCGGCTGCGCCTGTGGGTGTCCACCCAACCGAGCCGGACCTTCGCCTCGGCCTCGGCGTCCGGACCCCACAGGCTCGCGTCCTTGCCGGCCAGCTTGCCCGGGACGCCGGCCTTGACCAGCGCCTCCCGGGTCGAGGCGGGCGCGGACTTGTCGACCGCGTCCGCGCCGTACACGGCGAGCCCGGCGGCGGCCTCCACCGGCCCTGACAACAGGTCGCTCATGCTCCACCGGCCTTCTCGGCGCCCTTGGCGTTGCCCTTGGCGGCCTTGTTCGGCGAGCCCTTGCCCTTCGCCGCCGCCTCCAGCGACTTGCGGACGCCGTCGAGCAGCTCCTGCCAGCTCGCCTCGAACTTCTCCACGCCCTCGCGCTCCAGGGTGACGATCACGTCGTCCATGTCCACCCCTACCGACTCCAGGTCCGCGAAGACCTTGCGGGCCGCGTCGTAGGCGCCGGTGATGGTGTCGCCGCGGGTCTCGCCATGATCGGCGTACGCGTGGATGACCGACTCCGGCATGGTGTTGACAGTGCCGGGCGCGATCAGCTCCTCGACGTAGATCACGTCCCGGTAGTCCGGGTTCTTGGTCGAGGTGGAGGCCCACAGGGGCCGCTGCGGGTGCGCGCCGGCGGCGGCGAGCGCCTTCCAACGGTCGGAGGAGAACACCTCGGTGTAGCGCTCGTACGCCAGCTGGGCGTTGGCGACGGCGGCCTTGCCCTTCAGGGCCTTGGCCTGCTCGGACCCGATCTTCTCAAGCCTCTTGTCGACCTCGGAGTCGACGCGGGAGACGAAGAAGGACGCCACCGAGCCGATCTTCGACAGGTCGTGACCGTTGGCCTTGGCCTTCTCCAGACCGGTGAGGAACGCCTCCATCACGGCCGAGTAGCGGTCCAGACCGAAGATCAGCGTCACGTTGACGCTGATCCCCTCGGCGAGGGTGTCGGTGATCGCCGACAGGCCCTCCTCGGTGGCCGGGATCTTGATGAAGAGGTTGGGGCGGTCGACAAGCCACCACAGGGCCTTGGCCTCGGCCACGGTCTTGTCGCTGTCGTGCGCCACCCGGGGGTCCACCTCGATGGAGACCCGGCCGTCGACGCCCTCGCTGCCGTCGTACGACGGGCGCATCACGTCACACGCCCACCGCACGTCGTACGTGGTGAGCATGCGCACCGACTCCTCGACCTCGATGCCACGGATGGCGAGGTCGCGCAGCTGCCAGTTGTACTCGTCGGCGTCGCTCAACGCCTTGGCGAAGATCGTCGGGTTGGTGGTGACGCCGGCGACGTGCTTCTCACGGCGGAGCTGGTCCAGCCCGCCGGAGCTCAAACGTACCCGGGAAAGATCATCGAGCCACACCGCCACACCCGCGGCGGTGAGCTCCTGCAACTTGTCCGTCATGCCGTCCACGCTCCCTCAGTTGCCGGTCGTGAAACCGGTGATGTCGCCCACCCGGGCCAGCGAGGCGTGTGCCGCCGCCACGATCCGGTCGGGGGTGAACCCGAACTGCTCGAAGAGCACTGTGTGCGGGGCGCTCGCCCCGTAGTGCTCCAGGCTGACGCTCTCGCCCAGGTCACCGACGACGCCGCGCCAGGACATGGCGATGCCCGCTTCCACGCTCACACGTGCCTTTACCCCGCGTGGCAGCACCGACTCCCGGTACGCCTCATCCTGCTCGTAGAACCACTCCTGGCAGGGCATCGAAACCACCCGGGTGGGGGTGCCGTCGGCCTCCAGCCGCTCCCGGGCGGTCAGGCAGAGCTGCACCTCGGAGCCGGTCCCGACGATGATCACCTGGGGCTTGCCGTTGGACGCCTCGGCCAGCACGTAGCCGCCCTTGGCCACCCCGTCCGCGCTGCCCAGGACGTCCCGGTCCAGGGTCGGCAGCGGCTGGCGGCTCAGCGCCAGCGCGGTGGGCCGGTCGGTGTGCACAAGCGCCTGCCGCCAGGCCCACGCCGTCTCGTTGGCGTCCGCCGGGCGGACCACGTCCAGGCCCGGGATGGCGCGCAGCGCGGTCAGGTGCTCCACCGGCTGGTGGGTCGGGCCGTCCTCGCCCAGGCCGATCGAGTCGTGCGTCCAGACGTACGTCACCGGCAGCTTCATCAACGCGGCAAGCCGCACCGACGGACGCATGTAGTCGCTGAAGACCAGGAACGTGCCGCCGTACGGGCGGGTGCCGCCGTGCAGCGCGATGCCGTTGAGGACCGCGCCCATCGCGTGCTCACGGATGCCGAAGTGCAGGGTGCGGCCGTACTCGTGGCCGGGGAAGTCCTTGGTGGCGTGCGAGGCCGGGATGAACGACGGCTCGCCCTTCATCGTGGTGTTGTTGCTCTCGGCCAGGTCGGCCGAGCCGCCCCACAGCTCCGGCAGCACCGGCGCGAGAGCCTCCAGCACCTTGCCGGACGCGGCCCGGGTGGCCACACCCTTGGCGTCGGCGGGGAAGACCGGCAGCGCGTCGGTCCAGCCGTCCGGAAGCACCCGGCCGGCCATCCGCTCGTAGAGGGCGGTGCGCTCCGGGTTGGCCTTCTTCCAGGCGTCGAACGCGCTCGTCCACTGCTGCTCGGCGTCGGAGCCGCGGCCCATCACGTTGCGGGCGTGCGCGAGCACCTCCTCGTCGACCTGGAAGGTCTGCTCCGGGTCGAAGTCGAGGATCCGCTTGGTGGCCTTCACCTCGTCGGCGCCCAGCGCCGAGCCGTGGATCTTGCCGGTGTTCTGCTTGTTGGGCGCGGGCCAGCCGATGATGGTGCGCAGCGCGATGAAGGAGGGACGAGCGGTCTCCGCCTTGGCGGCCACCAGCGCGCGGTACAGCGCCTCGGCGTCCTCGTGGTAGTCGCCCTGGTCGGCGTCACCGAGACGCCAGTCGACGGTCTGCACGTGCCAGCCGTACGCCTCGTAGCGGGCCGCCACGTCCTCGCTCTTGGCGATGCGGGTGTCGTCCTCGATGGAGATCTCGTTGTCGTCGTAGATCACCGTGAGGCTGCCCAACTGCTGGTGCCCGGCGAGGGCGCTCGCCTCGTGGCTGATGCCCTCCTCGATGTCGCCGTCGGAGACGATGCACCAGATGTTGTGGTCGAAGACCGACGCGCCCGGCTCGGCCTCCGGGTCGAACAGGCCGCGCTCGCGACGGGCCGCCATGGCCATGCCGACCGCGTTGCCCAGACCCTGCCCGAGCGGGCCGGTGGTGGTCTCCACGCCCGGCGTGTGGCCGTGCTCCGGGTGACCCGGGGTCATCGAGCCCCACTGCCGCAGCGACTTCAGGTCCTCCAGGCTCAGCGGGTAGCCGGAGAGGAAGAGCTGGATGTAGAGGGTCAGGCTGGAGTGCCCGGCGGAGAGCACGAACCGGTCCCGGCCGGGCCAGTTCGGGTCGGCCGGGTTGTGCCGCATCACCCGGTTGAAGAGAAGGTAGGCCGCGGGCGCCAGGCTCATCGCGGTGCCCGGGTGGCCGTTGCCGGATTTCTCGACGGCATCCATGGCCAGGACGCGGACGGTGTCGACAGCCCGGCGATCGAGGTCGGACCAGTTGAGTTCGGAGTGCTCGGGTCGGTTGGCAGCCACGATGGTTGTGCTCCTCGGCAGATGGGCGGAACCCTCACTGATGACCCTATCGAGCGCGACTAAACGTCCGCCCGGGGATCTCCGCATGGTGTGCGGTACGTGACTCTGCGCCCAGACGTTCAACCCGGTGGTGTGACGGCCCGCACCGTTGTCGGGTCGGCCGGGCAGCCAAAACGACAACGCGTAGTGTGTGGGTCGGTGTGCGGTCCCGGAGCGGGCCCCGCCGACTCGATCTCCCCGTGCCGATGCCGGAAGGTGGCAATCCGTGAGCATGATCACCGAGCGCCCCGCGAGCAACCCCGCCGGGCAGCCCCCGGCGCGGGCGGCCGAGGGTCCGGTGGCGCGGCGGGACGTGCGCGCGATGATTTCGGCGTACGTGGCGCTCACCAAGCCGCGCATCGTCGAGCTGCTGCTGGTCACCACCATCCCGGCGATGATGCTCGCCGACGGGGGACTGCCGTCGCTGTGGCTGATGGCAGTGGTGCTCGTCGGCGGCTCCCTCGCCGCGGGCGCGGCAAGCGTGCTCAACTGCTACATCGACAGGGACATCGACCAGTTGATGCGGCGGACCAAGCGGCGTCCGCTGCCGGCGCACACGGTGTCGCCGCGCAACGCGCTCGTCTTCGGTCTGGTGCTGGCGGCGATCTCGATCGTCCTGATGGCGGCGTTCACCAACCTGCTCGCCGCCGGGCTGACCCTGGCCGCGATCGTCTACTACGACGTCATCTACACGCTGTGGCTCAAGCGCTCCACCCCGACGAACACGTTCTGGGGTGGCGCCTGCGGGGCCGCTCCGGTGCTGATCGGGTGGGCGGCGGTGACCGGCGGGCTGGCCCCGGCGGCTTGGGGTCTGTTCGCGGTGGTCTTCTTCTGGCAGATGCCGCACTTCTACCCCCTCGCGATGAAGTACAAGGACGACTACGCCCGCGCCGGCATCCCGATGCTGCCCGTGGTGGCCTCCACCCGTCGGGTGAACGCCGAGATCCTGATCTTCGCGTGGCTCACCGTGCTCACCTCCCTCGCGGTCTGGCCGCTGGGCCTCAGCGCGATCTACGGGGTGCCGACGCTCGTGGTGGGCGCCCTCTTCGTGGTCGAGGCGCACCGGCTCTGCCGACGGGCGACCCGCGGCGAGGCGGTCAAGCCGATGCGGCTGTTCCACTGGTCCACGACGTACCTGACGATCGTCTTCGTCGCCGTCGCGCTCGACGCGCTGATCTGACGCGCGTCGCGGGATCCCGCGCGTCTCTGGCGGAAATCAGCCGGCTAATCATGGCCATGGATGAGTTGTCCGGGTTTAACGTCACATCAGAGTAACTTTCGGCATGAGTCGGATCGACTCAACTCGCGGGGATCGAGCCGGGTTTAGCCGACTGGTTAGTACGGGAAAGTCCGGATATAACCGGGCAGGTAGGCAGTGGTCTTCCGTAAACCTGTAGGTAATTGGCATCACAAAAGGTTCATGGTTCTCGCCCGCGCGAGTGCAACTCTGCTTAGGCTTCGCGTCATGGCAGATGGTTCCGATACGACGCTGACGGCCGAGCAGACCGCCGGCGAGCAGGCCCCGCACGGCCTGGTCGCGGGCCTCAAGTCGTTCGCCGCCGAGCACGGCGGCGCGAAGGCCGTCATCGAGTACGTCGGTAAGCGCGGCGCACGGATCGTCCTCGTGGGCACCGACGGTGAGTGGGGCGACCAGTTCGCCGAGGACACCGTCACCGCCCGGGAGGCGTGCGCCAAGGCGGGAGTCACCGTCGAGAACGCCTGGGAGCGTGAACTGATGGACCAGATGCGACCGAGCAACGACCTCTGGCGGTCGATGGCCCGGCGCACGATGGCCCGTTGAGATAGAGAGCTGAATTGACCAACCACCACCAGTCGACCCGGGGGGAACCCCGGGTCGCTCTCGTCACCTGCACCGAACTTGTCGCCCTCGACCCCGACGACCGCCTCGTCCTCGACCCGCTCGCCGCCCGGGGGATCGCCGTCGAGGCGGCCGTCTGGGACGACCCGGACGTCGACTGGACCTCGTACGACCTCGTCGTGCTCCGCTCACCGTGGGACTACGCGCTGCGCCGCGACGAGTTCGTCGCCTGGGCGGCAACGGTCCCGACCCTTGTGAACCCGGCCGACGTGGTGCGGTGGAACACCGACAAGCGCTACCTGGCCGAGCTGAGCGCCGCCGGGGTGCCGACCGTGCCGACGTCCTGGGTCGAGCCGGGCGAGACCTGGTCGCCTCCCGCCGAGACCGGCGAGTACGTGCTCAAGCCCTCGGTCAGCGCCGGCAGTCAGGACACCGGCCGGTACGACCTGGCCGACCCGGAGCACCGCGACCTGGCCGCCGCGCACGTACGCCGGCTCTCCGGGGCCGGCCGGACGACGATGGTCCAGCCGTACCTGAGCGCTGTCGACAGCGAGGGCGAGACCGCACTGCTCTTCCTGGCCGGCCCGGACGGGCTCACGTACAGCCACGCGATCCGCAAGGGCCCGATGCTTACCGGCCCGGACCTCGGCCCGGACGGCCTCTACAAGGCCGAGGAGATCACCTCCCGGACCGCCCTGCCCGAACAGCTCGCGGTCGCCGAGAAGACCCTCGCCGCGGTGCCCGGCGGCACGCGGCACCTGCTCTACGCCCGGGTCGACCTGATCCCCGGCCCGGACGGCGACCCGGTCCTGGTCGAGCTGGAGCTGACCGAGCCTTCGCTCTTCATCGGGTACGCCGACGGCGCTCCCGACCGGCTCGCCACCGCGATCGCCACCCACCTGGCCCTGCGCGCCTGAGCGGCCTCAGCGAGGGCGCCGCGGCTGCGGTGCCACCGTCAATCGGTGCTGCTGCCTTATCACGCGAGGGAGCAGCACCGGCCCGACGTTGCGCGGACCTCGGATCGGACAGCGGCGGCGGTCGCGCCGGAGCCGTTGCTCTGCTTCAACGACCGCAACACCCACCAAGATCGCGCAACTTCATTGAAGTAGTGGCATCGGTGCGGCGGCGAGGCCACTACTTCCTGGATCAAGCGCGCTCTTGACAGGCGCGCGCCCCGTCGGTGCCGGTCGGGCCCGCCTGGGGCGCCCAATCCCGCTCCCGGGCGGTCACGGGATTGCTCATGGCCAAGATCCGCGCAACGTCAGCGATGTTGCTGCCTCCGGCGCATCTGAGGCAGCAACATCCCTGAAGTTGCGCGGGGCACGGGCGGTGAGGCGTGCCTGGGACGGTGCCGCGTGGGCGCGGACGTGGGGCGTGGGCGGTGGGGCGTGCCTGGGACGGTGCCGCGTGGGCGCGGACGCGGGGCGCGGGGCGGTGAGGCGTGCCTGGGGCGGCGCCGCGTGGGCGCGGACGTGGGGCGTGGGCGGTGGGGCGTGCGGGCGCGGGGCGTGGGGGCCGTCAGGCGTTGGCGGGGACGGCTTCGACGTCGGCTGCGGTGGTCTGGGGTGCCGGGGTGCTCGGGCGGCGTTCGCGTGTCGACCACTGGACCGACAGCGCGGCAAGCAGCACCAGGCAGGAGCCGAGCATGTGCGCGCCGACCAGGATCGCCGGCACGTGGGTGAAGAACTGCACGAAGCCGATGAGCCCCTGGCCCAGCTCCACCCCGAGCAGGACGACTGCGGCCCGGGTGGCCCGGGCCGCGCCGACCGCGCGGAACGCGAAGATCAACGCCACCGACAGGCCGATCAGCAGGAAGACGACGTCGGCGTGCACCTGGGAGATCGACTCCGGGTCGAGCCCGTTACGGGCCGCGCCGTGGTCCCCGGCGTGCGGGCCGCTTCCGGTGACCCAGGTGCCGATCACCAGCACCGCCACGGCGACGCCTGTGGTGACCCGGGCCAGCGCGCGCAGGGGAGTGGGCACCACGGCGACGGTCGGAGCGTCCGGTTCGCCGGCCCGCCGCCAGAGGGCGTACGCGGCGGCGATCACCGCCATCGAGGCGAGGAAGTGCAGCCCGACCACCCACGGGTTGAGGTTGGTGAGCACCGTGATGCCACCGATCACCGCCTGGGCGGGAATGCCCAGGAAGACGGCGACGCCGAGGGTCAGCAGCCCGCGGCGGCGCGGCCGGTGCGCAAGCACGGCCAGCACCGTGGCAAGCGCGATCAGGCCCACCGCGAAGGTCAGCAGCCGGTTGCTGAACTCGATCACCCCGTACACGCCCATCTCGGGGGTGGTGACGTACGAGTCGTCGGTGCACCGGGGCCAGGTGGGGCAGCCGAGGCCCGACGCGGTCAACCGGACCGCCCCGCCGGTGACGACGATGCCGACGTTCGCGATGATCGAGGCGAGCGCGAGGCGGCGCAGCAGGGTGCCGGAGACCTGGCGGACGATGCGGTTCACGGCGCAAATCCTACGCACCGTAGTGATCGAGGTTCGTCCGACTCCGGCGACTCGGTGGTTCGGATCACCGGGGCCCGGGTTTGCGGCCGTTGAGGTAATTACGTAACGTTGGCGTTGTGAAAAACGCGGCGGCGCTCTCCGGGCACCAGCCGACGGCTGTTCCGGCCGTCGGCGCGTCCGCGTCCGCCCTCGTCGGGGCCCCGTCGCCGACCCTCGGCGGCGCCGCCACCGAGACCTCGACCCGTGACCGCGTCACCCAGCTGCTGCTGGAGCGGGGCGCGACCACCGCCGCGCAGCTCGGTCTGGCGCTCGGCCTGAGCCCGGCGGCGATCCGCCGGCACCTGGACGCGATGCTCGCCGACGGTGACGTCGTCGCCCGCGAGCAGACGGTGCAGGGCAGCCGCGGTCGGGGGCGTCCGGCCAAGGTGTTCGTGCTGACCGAGGCGGCGCGCGTCCGCTGTGGCACGCACCACTACGACAACATGGCCACCGCCGCGCTGCGCTGGATCGCCCGCAGCGGTGGTCCGGACGCGGTCGAGGCGTTCGCCGCCGAGCAGGTGTCCGCGCTGGAGTCGCGCTGCCGTGCCGCCATGGAGGACGCCGGCGACGAGCCCCTCGCGCGGGCCGAGGCACTCGCCGGAGCGCTCACCGCCGAGGGTTACGCTGCCAACGCGACCACGATCGCCTCCGGCGGCCAGCTCTGCCAGCACCACTGCCCGGTGGCGCACGTGGCCGCCGAGTTTCCCCAGCTGTGCGAGGCCGAGACCGCGGTGATCTCCCGTCTGGTCGGCACCCACGTACAGCGCCTGGCCACCATCGCGCACGGCGACGGGGTGTGCACCACGCACATCCCGACCCAGCCGGGCCGCGCCCAATCCGGTAATCCCGTCACCACTGTGAGGACAGATAGATGACCGAGCAGATCGTCCAGCCCCTGACCCAGGAAGAGCAGCTCGCCGCCCTGGGTCGCTACGAGTACGGCTGGTCCGACCCGGACGCCGCCGGGGCGGTCGCCCAGCGCGGCATCAACGAGGCGGTGGTGCGGGACATCTCGGCCAAGAAGAACGAGCCGGCCTGGATGCTCGACCTGCGCCTGAAGGGTCTGCGGCTGTTCGGCCGCAAGCCGATGCCGGCCTGGGGCGCGGACCTCACCGGCATCGACTTCGACAACATCAAGTACTTCGTGCGGTCCACCGAGAAGCAGGCCACCAGCTGGGAGGACCTGCCCGAGGACATCAAGAACACCTACGACCGGCTGGGCATCCCGGAGGCGGAGAAGCAGCGGCTGGTCGCCGGCGTCGCGGCGCAGTACGAGTCCGAGGTCGTCTACCACAAGATCCGTGAGGACCTTGAGGAGCAGGGCGTTCTCTTCCTGGACACCGACACCGCGCTGCGCGAGCACGAGGACGTCTTCAAGGAGTACTTCGGCACGGTGATCCCGGTCGGCGACAACAAGTTCGCCGCCCTGAACACCTCCGTGTGGTCCGGCGGCTCGTTCATCTACGTGCCGAAGGGCGTGCAGGTGGAGATCCCGCTGCAGGCCTACTTCCGGATCAACACAGAGAACATGGGCCAGTTCGAGCGGACGCTGATCATCGTCGACGAGGGCGCGTACGTGCACTACGTCGAGGGCTGCACCGCGCCGCTGTACTCCTCCGACTCGCTGCACAGCGCGGTCGTGGAGATCATCGTCAAGAAGAACGCGCGCTGCCGGTACACGACCATCCAGAACTGGTCGAACAACGTCTACAACCTGGTCACCAAGCGCGCCGTCTGCCACGAGGGCGCGACAATGGAGTGGGTCGACGGCAACATCGGCTCCAAGGTGACGATGAAGTACCCGGCGGTCTACATGACCGGCGAGCACGCCAAGGGCGAGGTGCTCTCGGTGGCGATGGCCGGCGAGGGCCAGCACCAGGACGCGGGCGCCAAGATGGTGCACGCCGCGCCGCACACCTCCTCGACAATCATCTCCAAGTCGATCGCCCGGGGCGGCGGCCGCACCTCGTACCGGGGTCTGGTGCAGGTGCTGGAGGGTTCGCACCACAGCCGGAGCACCGTCAAGTGCGACGCGCTGCTTGTCGACACCATCTCCCGCTCGGACACCTACCCGTACGTCGACATCCGCGAGGACGACGTGTCGATGGGGCACGAGGCGACCGTCTCCAAGATCAGCGACGACCAGCTCTTCTACCTGATGAGCCGGGGCCTGAGCGAGGACGAGGCGATGGCCATGATCGTGCGTGGCTTCATCGAGCCGATCGCCAAGGAGCTCCCGATGGAGTACGCCCTGGAGCTGAACCGCCTGATCGAGCTTCAGATGGAGGGCGCGGTCGGCTGACGCCGCCGCTCCCGCGGGGCGGGCCGGAACCTCGGCCCGCCCGCACCCCGCCCCACCCTCGTCGCCACGGAACAGACAGACCAAGGAAGACATGACTACCCAGGCTTCCGCGCCGCCCAGCACCAAGTCGCAGGCGCTGCGCTCGTACGACGTCGCCGACTTCCCGGCCCTCACCGGCCTGGAGGAGGAGTGGCGTTTCACCCCGCTCAAGCGCCTCCGCGGCCTCGCGGGCGAGCCGCAGGCCGGCGCCGGCACGGTCCGGCACGAGTACGGCGACCTGCCCGAGGGCGTGGCCATCGAGCGCATCGGCACCGACGACCCGCGGGTGGGCAGCGTGCTCACCCCTGTCGACCGGGTCAGCGCGCTCGCGTACGGCGGCGCCGAGCAGGCGCTGCTGCTCTCGGTGGCGAGCGATGTCGTGGTGGGCGCCCCGGTGAGCGTGCGGGTGGTCGGCGACGGCGGCGAGGGTCTGGCGTTCGGGCACACCTTCGTCGAGGTGGGCCGATTCGCGGAGCTGACGCTGGTGCTGGAGCACGTCGGCTCGGCGACCCTTGCCGACAACGTCGAGGTGTCGGTGGGCGACGGGGCCAAGCTGACCCTTGTCACCGTTGCCGACTGGGCGCCGGACGCGGTGCAGGCGCAGCACCTCAAGATCAAGCTCGGTCGGGACGCCCGGGTGACGCACGTCCAGGTGAGCCTGGGCGGTGACCTGGTGCGCCAGTTCACAAGCGTGGAGTACACGGGCCGGGGCGGCGAGGCCGAGCTGTACGGCGTCTACTTCGCCGACGGCGGCCAGCACCTGGAGCACCGCCAGTTGGTCGACCACTCAGTGCCGGATTGCCGCAGCTACGTCGGCTACCGGGGCGCCCTGCAGGGCGCGGACGCGCACACCGTCTGGGTGGGCGACGTGCTCATCCGCGCCGAGGCGACAGGCACCGACACGTACGAGATCAACCGGAACCTGCTGCTCACCGACGGCGCGCGTGCGGACTCCGTACCCAATCTGGAGATCGAGACCGGCGAGATCGCCGGCGCCGGCCACGCCAGCGCGACAGGCCGCTTCGACGACGAGCAGTTGTTCTACCTGATGGCCCGGGGCATCCCGGAGGGTGAGGCCCGCCGTCTGGTGGTCCGCGGCTTCTTCGCCGAGGTGATCAACAAGATCCCGGTCGAGGAGCTGCGCGAGCGCCTCGGCGACGCGATCGAGGAGCGCCTGGCGAGGAGCGGCGCCTGATGATCCGGATCTGCTCCACCGAGGACGTGCCGAAGGGCACCGCGATCAGCGCGGATGTCGACGGCACCCCGATCGCCCTGGTGCACGGCGAGGACGGCGAGTTCTACGCCGCCTACGACGAGTGCTCGCATGCCGCGGTCGCCCTCTCCGAGGGTGAGGTCGACGGCTGCACGCTTGAGTGCTGGTTGCACGGCTCGCGCTTCGACCTGCGCACCGGCGCGCCGAGCGGCCTGCCCGCCACCGAACCCGTCCCCGTCTACCCCGTCGAAGTCCGCGACGGCGACATCTACCTCAGCCTGACGCCGAGTAATGGAGTGACCCGATAATGAGCACCCTGGAGATCCGCGACCTGAAGGTGTCGGTCAAGCTGCCCGAGGGTGAGCTCAAGCCGATCCTGGCCGGCGTCGACCTGACCGTGAAGTCAGGCGAGACCCACGCGATCATGGGCCCGAACGGGTCCGGCAAGTCCACCCTGGCGTACTCCATCGCCGGCCACCCGAAGTACGAGATCACCGGCGGCTCGGTGACGCTCGACGGCGAGGACGTGCTGGCCATGACTGTCGACGAGCGCGCCCGCGCCGGCCTCTTCCTGGCCATGCAGTACCCGGTCGAGGTGCCCGGCGTCTCGGTGGCGAACTTCCTGCGGACCGCGAAGACCGCCATCGACGGTGAGGCGCCGAAGCTGCGCACCTGGGGCGGCGAGCTGCGCGGCGCCATGGAGCGCCTCCAGATGGACCCGGCGTTCGCCCAGCGCAACGTCAACGAGGGCTTCTCCGGCGGTGAGAAGAAGCGGCACGAGATCGTCCAGCTGGAGCTGCTCAAGCCGAAGATCGCGATCCTCGACGAGACCGACTCCGGCCTCGACGTCGACGCGCTGCGCGTGGTCAGCGAGGGCGTCAACCGGGTCCGCGACAACGGCGACACTGGCGTGCTGCTGATCACCCACTACACGCGGATCCTGCGCTACATCAAGCCGGACTTCGTGCACGTCTTCGTTGCCGGCCGGATCGTCGAGCAGGGCGGCCCGGAGCTTGCCGACAAGCTCGAGGCCGAGGGCTACGAGCGGTACGCCGCCGGGGCCGGCACGGCCAAGGCCTGAGCGAGAGAGGCGCTGCCGAGATGACCAGCATCGCGATCCCGCAGGGGATGCCGCAGTACGACGACGTGCCGCGTTTCGACGTGGCCCGGGTGCGCGCCGACTTCCCGATCCTCGATCGGGAGATCAACGGGCACCCGCTGGTCTACCTCGACAGCGCCAACACCTCGCACAAGCCCCGCCACGTGCTCGACGTGCTCGACGAGCACTACACGCGGCACAACGCCAACGTGTCGCGCTCGGTGCACACGTTGGGCACCGAGGCCACCGAGGCGTACGAGGGGGCGCGCGCGAAGATCGCCGCGTTCATTCACGCGCCGAGCGTCGACGAGGTGGTGTTCACCAAGAACTCCACCGAGGCGATCAACATCGTGGCGTACGCCTTCTCGAACGCCTCGCTGCGCGCGGACGGTGACCCGCGGTTCCGGCTGGGGCCGGGCGACGAGGTGGTGATCTCCGAGATGGAGCACCACTCCAACATCGTCCCGTGGCAGCTGCTCTGCGAGCGCACCGGCGCGACCCTGCGCTGGTTCCCGGTCACCGAGCAGGGCCGGCTGGACGAGTCCGGCCTGGAGGACCTGGTCACCGAACGGACGAAGATCGTCTCGCTGGTGCACATGTCGAACATCCTCGGCACCGTCAACGCGACCTCCCGCATCACCGCGCGGGTCCGTGAGGTGGGCGCGCTGCTGCTGCTGGACTGCTCGCAGTCGGTGCCGCACCTGCCCATCGACGTGGTCGACCTGGACGCCGACTACATCGTCTTCACCGGGCACAAGATGTGCGGCCCGACGGGCATCGGCGTGCTCTGGGGCCGGGGCGAGCTGCTGGCGGCCATGCCACCGGTGTTCGGCGGCGGTTCGATGATCGAGACGGTCACCATGGCCCGCTCGACGTTCGCCGCGCCGCCGGCCCGCTTCGAGGCGGGCACCCCGCCGATCGCCGAGGCGGTCGCGCTCGGCGCGGCGGTGGACTACCTCACCGGCATCGGCATGAAGGCCATCCAGTGGCACGAGAAGGAGCTGACGGCGTACGCGCTGGACGCCCTCGGCACGGTGCCGGACCTGCGGATCTTCGGCCCGACCGTGCCGATCGGCCGGGGCGGCACCATCTCGTTCGCGCTGGGTGACGTGCACCCGCACGACGTGGGCCAGGTGCTCGACTCGCTCGGCGTGCAGGTGCGGGTGGGCCACCACTGCGCGAAGCCGGTGTGCAGCCGGTTCGGCGTCCCGGCGATGACCCGGGCCTCGTTCTACCTCTACACCACCACCGAGGAGATCGACGCTCTGGTGGGCGGTCTGGAGCAGGTACGGAAGGTGTTCGACTGATGGTGCAACTCGACCAGCTCTACCAGGAGATCATCCTGGACCACTACAAGCATCCGCACGGCCGTGGCCTGCGCGACGCCGACGACGCTGCCGACCGGGTCGCGGAGGCGCACCACGTCAACCCGACCTGCGGTGACGAGGTCACCGTCCGGGTGGCCACCGACGGCGACGTGCTGCACGACATCTCGTACGACGGCATGGGCTGCTCGATCAGCCAGGCGTCGGCGAGCGTCCTGCACGAGCTGCTGCGCGGGCGGGGCGCCGGGGAAGCATTCGAGGTGCACGAGGCGTTCGTCGAGTTGATGTCCGGACGTGGCCAGGTCACGCCGGACGAGGACGTACTCGGTGACGGGGTGGCCTTCGCGGGCGTCGCCCGCTACCCCGCCCGGGTCAAGTGCGCGCTGCTGCCGTGGATGGCGTTCAAGGACGCCGCGGCACGCGCCGGCGTGGGCGCGAGCCCGGAGGTGAAGGCGTGAGCGAGCGCCAGCGAGCGAGTTCCAGCAGCACTGTGGTGCCCGGTGGCATCACGAAGCGAACCGGAGGGACGGCATGAGCGAGAACACCGCTACCGCGGCGACGGCTGAGGCCGGTGACGCCACCGCGGCGCCGCAGACCGACGCCGTGACGACCAACGGAGCCGCGACGGCGAGCGCCGCTGCGACGACCAACGCCGCGGCGACGCCGGCCGCCGGCGACGGCGTCGTTGCGGCCGATGTCGCTGCGGCCGATGTCGTTGCGGCCGATGTCGTTGCGGCCGATGTCGCTGCGAGCGACGGCGCTGCGGCCGACGCCACTGCGACGGCGGGTGCCGGCGATGCCGTCACCTCGACGGGCGGCGTCAGCAAGGCCATGATCGCCGACATCGAGGAGGCGATGAAGGACGTCGTCGACCCCGAGTTGGGCATCAACGTGGTCGACCTGGGCCTGGTGTACGGGGTGCACGTCGACGACGAGAACGTCGCGACCCTGGACATGACGCTCACGTCCGCCGCCTGCCCGCTTACCGACGTGATCGAGGACCAGGCCCGGCAGGCGCTGACCACCGGCCCCGGCGGCGGTCTGGTCAACGACATCCGGATCAACTGGGTGTGGCTCCCGCCGTGGGGCCCGGACAAGATCACCGACGAGGGTCGGGACCAGCTCCGTTCCCTCGGCTTCAACGTCTGACCCGACCCCGGTCGGCTCCACCCGTCGAGCGCGACGCCCCACCAGGGGCGCCGCGCTCGACCCGTTTCACGTCGAAGCAGACGCGCACCGACAACGCCCTCTCCCACCCCGCGCCGCCTACCCTGCGCTGCCTACCCTGCGCTGCCTACCCTGCGCTGCCTACCCTGCGCTGCCTACCCTGCGCTGCCTACCCTGCGCTGCCTACCCTGCGCTGCCTACCCTGCGCTGCCTACCCTGCGCTGCCTACCCTGCGCTGCCTACCCTGCGCTGCCCGCGCTGCGCTGCCCGCGCTGCGCTGCCCGCGCTGCGCTGCCCGCGCTGCGCTGCCCGCGCTGCGCTGCCCGCGCTGCGCTGCCCGCGCTGCGCTGCCCGCGCTGCGCTGCCCGCGCTGCGCTGCCCGCGCTGCGCTGCCCGCGCTGCGCTGCCCGCGCTGCGCTGCCCGCGCTGCGCTGCCCGCGCTGCGCTGCCCGCGCTGCGCTGCCCGCGCTGCGCTGCCCGCGCTGCGCCGCCCACCTCGCTGCCCGCTCCCGCCCGCCGCACTGGCCGCCCCGAGCTGTCCCCTCCTGCCCTGCGCTGCGCTGCCCGCCTCGCACGTGGCCGTTCTCCCGCCGCGCGGCAAGATCGCACAGTTTCCTGGTTGTAGTGGTGTCCGCGACTCGGCAAGGCCACTAGTTCCAGGATCGAGCACGATCTCGGCCCAACCGAGCCGAAGATCCGCACAACATCAGCGATGTTGCTGCCTCCGCAATCCCAGAGACAGCAACATCCCCGAAGGTGCGCAAAGCGCGGCCAGTGCCCCACCCCGCCCGGGGTGATCAAGAGGTTTGCGTCAGGAATCGCGGTCATGGTGACGCAAACCTCTTGATCACCGCGGGGGGCGGGGGGCGGGGGCGCCGGCGGGGGGCGGGGGAAATTGGTGGCGTGGGCGGGGGTTTGGCGCGGAGGATGCGCATGTGATCGAGGCGTACCCGAAGCAGGTTTCTGTCCGTGCGGCCACTGCCGCGCGTCGACAGCGGACCGTGCCCGGAATGGCCTCGATCCATCGCCCGCCGTCGTGAGCGGGGCGTTCCTCGCCGGTCTGGTGGCCGGGTACGGCGTCGCCATCCCGGTCGGCGCGATCGCGGTCCTCATTCTGGGGCTCAGTGCCCGTACCTCGTTCCGGGTCGGCGCGGCCGCGGCGCTCGCGGTGGCGACGGCCGACGGGCTGTACGCGGCGGTCGCCGCGCTCGGCGGCGCGAGCCTGGCCGGTGTCGTCGCGCCTGCGGCCGGCCCGCTGCGGGTGGTCGCCGCCGTGGTCCTGCTCGGTCTCGCCGCGCACGGCCTCTGGCGCACGTGCGCCACCCACCGCGCCCGGCAGGCGCCGGAGCGGTCGGCCGGTGGGGGCCTGCGCACTCCCGGGCGGGCGTACGCGGCGGTGCTCGGGCTGACCCTGCTGAACCCGACGACGGTGCTCTACTTCGCCGCGCTGGTGCTCGGCCGCCGGGACACCACGGACGCGAACGGGCTGACCGCCGCGCTCTTCGTGGCCGGCGTGTTCCTGGCGTCGGCGAGCTGGCAACTGCTCATCGCCGGCGGCGGCACGATTGTCGGTCGGGCGCTGACCGGGCCGCGTGGCCGGCTACTCACCGGCCTGGTCTCCAGCGCGCTCATCGCCGCGCTCGCCGCGGTGGCGCTGCTGCCGGGCTGAGTCGCGCTCGGGGTGGTGGCGCTGCTGCCTGGCTGAGTCGCGCTCGCGGTGGTGGCGCTGCTGCCGGGCTGAGTCGCGCTCGCGGTGGTGGCGCTGCTGCCGGGTTGAGTCGCGCTCGCGGTGGTGGCGCTGCTGCCGGGTTGAGTCGCGCTCGGGGTGGTGGCGCTGCTGCCTGGCTGAGCCGCACCGCCCGACGGCCCGGTCGGAGCGGCAGTGGCGTACGGTCGGGGCCGTGACCAGTCGACCCGCAGCCGGGGGCGGCCGGTGGGTCGAGGTCGACCCGGCCCGCGTCGGCCGCTGGGTCGAGGGCTTCGCCGACCGGCACGGCCCGCCCACCACCACCGCACGGGAGTACGGGCTGCTGCTCACCGCCCCCGACGGGAGCACCGCCGAGCTGTACGCCCCACCGGGCGCTCCGGTCGGCGCGGACGTGGACGCCTTCGTGGCCGCCGCCGGCACGCCGCACCGGATCGGCCTGCTGCTGGCCCGTAAGGGCGCGGTGGCGGTCGGTGTGGCGCAGGGCCCCGACCTCGTGGTCTCCAAGGTGGACACCCGGTACGTGCAGGGGCGCACCGCCGCCGGGGGATGGTCGCAGCACCGGTTCGCGCGCCGGCGCGACAACCAGGCCAAGGCGGCGCTGGGTGACGCGGCGGACCTGGCCGTACGCCTGCTGTTACCGGAGGCGGCGCGGCTGGCGGCGGTCGTGTGCGGCGGTGACCGGCGTGCCGTGGACACGGTGCTGGAGGACCGGCGGTTGGCCCCGCTCGTGCCGCTGCGGGCCGAGCGGCTGCTCGACGTGCCGGAGCCGCGACACGCGGTGCTGGTCGCGGCGGTGGGCGCGGCTCGGGCGGTACGTATCCGGCTGCGCGACCCGGCACCCGACCTCGCCGGGTGACGCCGGCACGCGTTCCGGATGTGCGGGCCGCCCCGCCGGGTGTGTAGACGGCCCGGCGCCCTCCGGCACCGCGTTCGGCCGGATGCGCGGGGCGGACCGCCCGGCCCTCTCCGGCACCGCGTTCCACGGGGGGCCGCCGGCGCTCTCCGGCACCAGCTACGGCGGCCGCAGGGGAGACGACCGCCACGCGGATCGGGGTTCCCGCGGTGCTCCCGGATCGGCCGTCGGAGGATGGGCCTGTGGAGTTCCTGGTGGACATGGTGACGACGGTGCCCGACGGCACGTCCGAGGACGAGGTCGCCGACATGCGCACACGCGAGGCGGCGCGTTCGGCCGAGCTGGCGGCGCAGGGCAGTCTCCTACGGCTGTGGCGGCCACCGTTGGCGCCGGGGGAGTGGCGTACGTGGGGGCTCTTCCAGGCCGCCGACGCCGACGAGTTGGAGGCGGTCCTCGCGTCGATGCCGCTGCGCGCCTGGCGGCGAGAGACCGTCACCCCGTTGACGCCGCACCCGAACGACCCGGGTCAGCCGCCCCGGCAACCGGGGGCTTGACAATGGTCAACAGTGAGGCCGAGATCCTGCGGAGCGTCCTCGACCGCTGGAGAGCGGCGGTCGACGCCCACGAGCCGGAGCGCGTCGCGTCGGCCTTCACCGAGGACGCGATCTTCCAGGGTCTGCACCCGTACAGCGTGGGCCGGGACGGCGTGGCCGCGTACTACGACGCGCAGCCGCTCGGCCTCACCGCCACGTACGAGATCCGGGAGACCCGGCGTCTCGCCGACGACGCGGTGCTCGGCTATCTGGAGGTCGAGTTCGGCTTCACCGACCGGCCCACGCTGACCGTGCACCTCGGCGTGGTCGTCCGGCGGATCGGCGACGCCTGGTTGATAGGTCACTACCAGGTCTCCCGGCTCGACTGAGGCGCGGACATGGTCGTGGCAGGCCCCGGAGGACCTGCCACGACGTTCGGTGGGTGTCAGAGCTGGTCGGTGCCGAAGGTGTCGCAGTTCTTCGGGTCGCCGCCGTCGTAGCCCTGGGTGAACCAGCGCTTGCGCTGCTCCGACGTGCCGTGGGTGAACTGGTCCGGGTTGACCTTTCCGCCGGAGCGTTCCTGGATGCTGTCGTCACCGATCGCCTCGGCGGTGTCGACGGCCTGGCTGATGTCGGCCTCGGTGATCGACTTGAACAGCGGCTGCTGGCCGGACTTGTCCTTGCTCTCGGTGGCGTGCTTCGCCCAGGCGCCGGCGTAGCAGTCGGCCTGCAACTCCAGTCGTACGGAGGCGGATTTGGGGCCGCTCTGGTCGCCCTGGCCGGCCTTCGCGTTGGTGCCGAGCAGGTCCTGGATGTGGTGGCCGTACTCGTGCGCGAGCACGTACGGCTGGGCGAACTCGCCCTTCGCCCCGAACCGGGTCGCCAGCTCGTCGTAGAAGCTCAGGTCGATGTACACGAGCTTGTCGGCGGGGCAGTAGAACGGGCCGACACCCGAGTCGGCCTGGCCGCAGCCGGTGTTCACGGCCTGCTGGAAGAAGTTGGTGGTGGTGGGCTCGTACTTTCCGTTGCCCAACTCCGGGTACTCCTTCTGCCAGTAGGCCTGGATGCTGTTGACGTAGAGCAGGTTGCGGCAGCGCGCGTCCTGGAGACGGTCGGGGTTGGCGGTGCCGCACGCCTGCTCCAGATCGCCGCCGCCCCCGCCCTGGCTGCCGTCGTCGCCGTTGGTCATGGCGTTCAGGCCGAACCCGCCGCCGAGCAGGGCGATGAGCACGGCCACCACGATGCCGATGATGCCGCCCCGACCGCCGCCGCCGGGGATGGGGATGCCCATGCCGCCGCCCCCACCTCCGGATCCACGCCCCAGGTCGTTGGCCTGCGAGGTGTCGAGCTCGGCCCGCTCGTTGAGTTCCATGGTGACCCCGATCGCCGTATGCCGGTGAATGTCGTTTGTGTGTCGTTGTGTCGCTTCAGTGCCGGACGGGGTCCGGACAGGCGTTCCGGTACCCGATGATCTTGATTGGTAATCCGGGCGGGGCGCCGGGGAGCGCCCGGTACACTTGTCGGGTGCTGCGCTGCGAAGGCTGAACCGCCCCGCGCCGCCGGGCCCCTTGAGCCCGTCGGCCGTTTCGCGTGCCCCGAGTCAGCCTTCCAGACCCCGAGAGCGAGCCCGAATTCATGATCACCGCCACCGGCCTGGAGTTGCGTGCCGGCTCCCGGATCCTGCTGTCCGACACCACCCTGCGCGTGCAGCCCGGTGACCGGATCGGCCTGGTCGGCCGCAACGGCGCCGGCAAGACGACAACCCTGAAGGTGCTCGCCGGCGAGGGGCAGCCGTACGGCGGGCAGATCGATCAGCGCAGCGCCATCGGCTACCTCCCGCAGGACCCGCGCACGGGCGACCTGGAGGTGACCGGCCGCGACCGGGTGCTCTCGGCCCGCGGCCTGGACGTGCTGATGTCCCAGATGCAGGAGATCGAGGCCCAACTCGCCGAGGACGCCAGCGACAAGCTGGTCCGTCGCTACGGCGCGCTGGAGGACCAGTTCGCCGCCCTGGGTGGGTACGCGGCCGAGGCCGAGGCCGCCCGGATCTGCGCCAACCTGGGGCTGCCCGACCGCGCGCTCGCCCAGACCATCGGCACCCTCTCCGGTGGTCAGCGCCGGCGCATCGAGCTGGCGCGGATCCTGTTCCGCGACGCCGGTGAGAACGGCGGCGGCATCCTGCTGCTCGACGAGCCGACGAACCACCTCGACGCCGACTCGATCACCTGGCTGCGCGGCTTCCTCGCCAACCACAAGGGCGGCCTGATCGTGATCTCCCACGACGGCGCGCTGCTGGAGTCGGTGGTCAACAAGGTCTGGTTCCTCGACGCCACCAGGTCCGTGATCGACGTCTACAACCTGGGCTGGAAGGCGTACCTGGAGGCCCGCGAGACCGACGAGCGCCGCCGCCGCCGGGAACGCGCCAACGCGGAGAAGAAGGCCGGCGCGCTGATGGCGCAGGCCGACAAGATGCGGGCCAAGGCCACCAAGACCGTCGCCGCGCAGAACATGGCCCGCCGTGCCGAGAAGCTGATCTCCGGCCTGGAGGAGGTACGCGTCGCCGACCGGGTGGCCAAGGTCCGCTTCCCGAGCCCCGCCCCGTGCGGCAAGACGCCGCTCACCGCGACCGGCCTGTCCAAGTCGTACGGCTCGTTGGAGATCTTCACCGACGTCAACGTCGCGGTGGACCGGGGTTCCCGGGTGGCCATCCTCGGGCTCAACGGCGCCGGCAAGACGACGCTGCTGCGGATGCTCGGCGGGCTGCTCAACCCGGACACCGGCGAGGTGCACGCGGGGCACGGGCTGCGCCTGGGCTACTACGCCCAGGAGCACGAGACGTTGGACGTGGAGCGGACGGTGCTGGAGAACATGCGCGCCGCGGCCGTCGAGCAGTCCGACACCGACCTGCGCAAGATTCTCGGCGCGTTCCTGTTCTCCGGCGACGACGTCAACAAGCCGGCGGGGGTGCTCTCCGGCGGCGAGAAGACCCGGCTGGCGCTGTCCACCCTGGTCTGTTCCGGCGCGAACGTGCTGCTGCTCGACGAGCCGACGAACAACCTCGACCCGGTCAGCCGCGAGCAGGTGCTCGACGCGATCGCCAACTACCCGGGTGCCATCGTGCTTGTCACGCACGACCCGGGCGCGGTGCTCGCGCTCAAGCCCGACCGCGCGATCCTGCTGCCCGACGGCGACGAGGACGCCTGGAGCGACGACCTCCTCGAACTGGTCGAGCTGGCCTGACCGGCCCGGCTCGGGGCCGTCCGGCCCGGGTCGTCGGGGTCGGGTCGGCGGGCCGGCCCGTTCTCAGCCGAGCAGGTCCAGCAGCCGGCCGAGCACGCCGGAGCTGACCAGGATGACCACGCCGATGGCGACGAAGATCGCCGGCACCAGCCAGTGGCCGGCGCGCTCCACCAGCCGGACCACCCTGCGGTGACCACCAAGCCAGGCAGCGGCGGCGCACCACAGACCGACGAGCACCACGAAGACCAGCAGGAAGACAGCGCTGTCGGCGGGGCCGAGGGCCCGGAACACGGGTACGTAGACGGCCACGTTGTCGGCGCCGTTGGCGATGGTCACCCCGGCCACGCCGAGAGTGGACGCCACCACGCTCGGCGCCTCGTCGTCGTCGCGCCGCACCAGGGCACGGACGCCGAGCGCGATCGGCAGTAGGCCGAGCAGCCCGGTCCACGGGTCCGGCACGACCAGCAGCCCGGCCGCGACCACCGCGCTGGCCAGCGCCAGCGCACCGATGCCGAGGTACTGGCCGGCGACGATCTGCCAGGTCCGGGGCCGGCCGGTGGTGCGGGCTGCCACGAAGAACAGCGTGAGGATGACGATGTCGTCGATGTCGGTGGCGGCGAAGACCACTGCCGCTCCCGCTGCGGTGCCCAGCAGGTCGATCACGTCCGGGAGCGTACGGGCCGAGGTGTCGCCCCTCGGTGGTGGCCCTTCCGGGCGGTGCGCCGGAACCGATCGCGAGGATCACTCTATCGGGTAGCTGACATTGCATAGCGTGTCGGTTGGCGAAGAGTTGATATCTGGCGCATGATCGTCCGAGACGGTCTAATAGGTGGGACCGTATCCGAACCGCACAGTCTGGGACGTGAGGACACAGCATGGCAGCCACTGGCACAGCCACCAGCACTGAGAAGGGTCGCCGGATCGTCGGAGCCGAGCGTCAGACGCTCGCCAAGGACCTGGTAAAGCGGTACACGTCGGGGGAGAGCATCCGCGCGCTTGCGGCCTCGACCGGCCGTTCCTACGGGTTCATCCACCGAGTGCTCACCGAGTCCGGGGTTCAGCTGCGTCAGCGCGGCGGTGCCCGGCGCCGCAAGAAGGCGTGACCCGCCCCTCAGCGTCGTCCACCAGCGCCGCGCCCCGGGCCGCCCGGTGACCGCCGAGGCGACCGGGGTCCGGCTGACCTGCGACGGGCCGGTTGCCACGGTGACGTTGTGCCGGCCCGACGTGCTCAACGCCCAGACGCCTGCCATGTGGCGCGCGATGAGCGACTTCTCCCGCGACCTGCCCGGCGACGTCCGGGTGGTGGTGGTGCGGGGCGAGGGGCGTGCGTTCTCCGCCGGTCTCGACCTCGCGGTGGCCGGCGCCTCCGGCCCGGGATCGTTCGCCGAGTTGGCCACGCTGCCCGATCAGGAGTGCGCCGACCAGATCGCGGCGTTCCAGGCCGGCTTCACCTGGCTGCACCGTCCGGACGTCATCTCCGTGGCCGCCGTGCAGGGGCACGCGATCGGCGCCGGCTTCCAACTTGCGCTGGCCTGTGACCTGCGCGTCCTGGCAGCCGACGCGAAACTGTCGATGGCCGAGGTGACCCTCGGGCTGGTGCCCGACCTGGCCGGCACGAAGCGCCTCGTCGAGCTTGTCGGCTATTCCCGTGCGCTGGAGATCTGCGCGACAGGCCGCCGGCTGGACGCCGCCGAGGCGGACCGGATCGGGCTGGCCACTCTCGTCGTACCGCCTGCCGAGCTGGACGACGCGGTCCGTGACCTGACCGCGGGCCTGCTGGCCGGGGCTCGCGACGCGGTGGTGGAGATCAAGGCTCTGCTCGCGGGCGCGTCCGGCCGGTCGCACGCCGATCAGCAGCGCGCCGAGCGGGAGGCGCAGACCCGCCGCCTGCGGGATCTGGCCGGCCGGGGAGAATAGTAAGGACCGCGCGGGAAGATCCGGGTTACGACCGAGGTTGTCAGAGTCGTCGGGAGAATTGACCTGACGTGTGAGGTCCGCCCGACGACCCGGAGGTGAGCGGTGTCCAACCCGATGTCCGGCGGTGGCATGGCCGGGTGGAGCATGCTCCGGTCGATGCGCAACCGCGACGAGGTCTCCACCCATCGACTCACGCGCGGCGTGGCCCGCCGCATCGTGGCCTTCGCCCAGCCCTACCGGCGCGACATCATCGTCTTCCTGGCCACAGTGGTGCTGGCAGCCATCATCGGCGTGGCGACGCCTGTGCTCGCCGGTGACGTCATCAACGCGATCAACCGGGGCGGCAGCGAGGCGGGCCGGCTCGTGGTCCGGCTGGCCCTGTTCATCGCCGGGCTGGCGGTCGCCGACGCGCTGCTGTCCCTGGCCCAGCGGTGGTATTCGGCACGCATCGGCGAGGGCATCATCCTCAACCTGCGCACCCGGGTCTACGACCACGTGCAGCGGATGCCGTTGCAGTTCTTCACCCGCACCCAGACCGGCGCCCTGGTCAGCCGGCTCAACAACGACGTGCTCGGCGCCCAGCGGGCGTTCACCTCCACCCTGTCCGGTGTGGTCAGCAACGTCATCCAGCTGGTCCTCACCGCCGCGGTGATGTTCACCCTCTCCTGGCAGATCACCGCGCTCTCGCTGGTGCTGCTGCCGATCTTCATCATCCCGGCGCGACGGGTCGGGCGGCGGCTCGCCGACATCACCCGCGAGGCGTACAACCTCGACGCGAAGATGAGCGCGACCATGACCGAGCGGTTCGGGGTGGCCGGCGCGCTGCTGGTGAAGCTGTTCGGCCAGCCCGAGATCGAGGCCCGCCGGTTCGCCGACCGGGCCGAGCGGGTGCGTGACATCGGCATCCAGTCCGCCATGTACTCCCGGACGTTCTTCGTGGCGATGCTGCTCGTCGCCTCGCTGGCGCAGGCGCTCACCTACGGCCTCGGCGGTTGGCTCGCCGTCACCGGCGGCGTCAGCGCGGGCACCGTGGTGACCCTCGCGCTGCTGCTCACCCGGCTGTACGGGCCGCTCACCGCGCTCTCCAACGTCCGGGTGGACGTGATGAGCGCGCTCGTCTCCTTCGACCGCGTCTTCGAGGTGCTCGACCTCGAACCCGGCATCGTGGAGAAGCCCGGCGCGGTGCCGGTGCCCCGCGGCACGGGCCGGGTCGACTTCCGCGACGTGCGCTTCCGCTACCCGAGCGCCGCCGAGATCTCCCTCGCGTCGCTGGAGGAGGTCGCCACGCTCGACCGGACCGTCAACGAGCCGGTGCTCAAGGGCGTCTCGTTCAGCGTCGAGCCGGGGCAGATGGTCGCCCTCGTCGGCCCGTCCGGCGCCGGCAAGTCGACGCTGTCCATGCTCATCTCCCGGATCTACGACGTCACCGACGGGCAGGTGCTTGTCGGCGGGGTCGACGTGCGCGACGCGACCCTCGCCTCCCTGCGCGACGAGATCGGCGTCGTCACCCAGGATTCACACCTGTTCCACGAGACGATCGCCGAGAACCTGCGCTACGCCAAGCCCGACGCCACCGACGACGAGATCTGGGCCGCGCTGGCCGGGGCGCAGGTGGCCGATCTGGTCCGGGCGCTGCCCGACGGGCTGGACACCACTGTGGGCGAGCGCGGCTACCGGTTCTCCGGCGGCGAGAAGCAGCGCATCGCCATCGCCCGACTGCTGCTCAAGGCCCCGTCGATAGTGATCCTCGACGAGGCGACCGCACACCTGGACTCGGAGAGCGAGGCAGCGGTGCAGCGGGCGCTGTCGGTGGCGCTGGCCGGTCGTACCGCCCTGGTGATCGCGCACCGGCTCTCCACAGTTCGCGACGCCGACCAGATCCTCGTGCTCGACGGCGGGCGGGTGGTCGAGCGGGGCCGCCACGACGAGCTGGTCGCGGTCGGCGGGCTCTACGCCGAGCTGTACCGCACGCAGTTCGCTGTCGTGGACTCGCCGAAGCCGTACGTGGACGCGACAGGCCCCGAGCCGGTGGTCATGCCCCTGGGCACGTACGTCGCCGACGAGGCCATGCCTCCGGCCGCCGCCAACTGATCAACAGTCCGCCAGCTCGGTCGCGGCCCGCAGCTCGGCGAACGCGGCGCCCAGCGTGACAGGCGTGAAGTGCGCGTTCAGGCCGCTCGGGTTGGGCAGCACCCACAGCCGCGCCCCGGCCAACGACTCCGGCTGCGGCCCGAAGGTGGCCTTCGGCCGCTGAAAACCGATCCGGTACGCGGTCACCCCCACCACCGCCACCAAGCGCGGCCGGTACCGGGTCACCTTGTCGGTCAGGATCGCCGCGCCGTCGAGGAGTTCCGCGGCGGTCAGCTCGTCCGCGCGGGCGCTGGCCCGGGCGGCCATGTTGGTGATGCCGAGGCCCAGGGCGGGCAGCTCGCCCTGTTCGCTCGGGTGCAGCAGCCGAGGGGTGAACCCGCCGGAGTGCAGCGCCGGCCAGAACCGGTTGCCGGGTCGGGCGAAGTGCCAGCCCGTGGCGGCCGACCAGAGGCCCGGGTTGATGCCGACGAACACCACCGCCAGCCCCGGCGCGAGCACGTCGGGGATGGTCCGGTCGGCGGCGGCCGCCAGGTCCGCTCGCGTCGGCCGGAACGTCCCGGCGTCCCGCGTGCTGATCGACTCGGGTTCCTGGGAGTCGGGGTGTCCTGATCGCGTCGACAGCTCGACTTCCGTGCAGCCGAGTCGGGCAACGGCCGGGTGACGGGGCTGGACCGGGTCGGCTGTCACAGCCCGCGCAGCGCGCCGCCGTCGACCGGCACGGTGAGCCCGGTCAGGTAGCTGGCGGCGGGGGAGAGCACGAACGCGGCGACCCGACCGAACTCGGCCGGGTCGGCGATGCGCCGCAGCGGAATGTTCGCCTCCGCCTCGGCGCGGGCCCGGTCGGGGTCACCGGTGGCGGCGAACAGCTCCCGGTTGCGGTCGGTCATGATCCGGCCGGGCAGCAGGCCCACCACACGTACGCCGCGCGGGCCGTATTCGTCGGAGATGTCCTTGGCGACGCCGACCAGGCCGGGCCGCAGGCCGTTGGAGATGCCGAGGCCGGGCACCGGGCCACGGGCCGAGGTGGAGAGCACCAGTCCGATCGCGCCCCCGTCGGGCAGGGCGGCGGCGACCGTGCGCGCCGCGCGGACGGTGCCCAGGAAGACTGTCTCGAAGGAGTGCCGCCACTGCTCGTCGGTGATCGACGCGGCGTTGCCGGGGGGTGGGCCGCCGACCGAGATGAGCGCGCCGTCGATCCGGCCGAAGTGCTTCCGGGCCGCCGCGACGAGCCGATCCGGGGTCTGCGGGTCGCTCAGGTCGGCGGTGACGCCGACCGCCCGGTCCGGGCCGCCCAGCCCTTCGGCGGCGGCGGCGACCGCGTCGGCGTCACGGGCCGAGAGCACCACCCGCGCGCCGTCGGCCACCAGGCACTGCGCCGTCGCGTAACCGAGGCCGCGCGAGGCGCCGGTGAGCACGTACACCCGATCGGTCAGTCCGAGATCCATGCCGCCGATCCTGCCGCATCGGGCTCGGGCCCGTGGCAAAGCCCCCCGGCGGGCCCCGGACTCCGCCTCGGCTCGACAGCCCTCAGGAAACAGGGCCTACCGCCCGCCAACCTGGGCGGGTGGACGCGCGGCGGGGCGCACCAGGCGTACCCGACCGGCGATCTGCACCGCGACGGCGCCGCCGGCGCGGGCCACGGCCGGCAGCCGGCGCGGGCGCGGCGCGCGACGCCCGTCGTAGCGCAGGCCCGCGTCCCGGACGGTCAGCTCCTCGGCGCCGCCCGGCGGCAGCGCGTCGCGCTCCCGCAGCGCCCGGGCCAGGTCCCAGCCGTCACGCAGCGATCCGGCGGTGGGGCGCTCGGCGGCCCAGTCGGCAAAGGTCGACGGCCAGGCCGTGCCGAGGCCGGCGGCGAGCAGCGGCCAGTGCCGGGCCACCTCACCGGCCCGCTTGCGGAGCAGCGCCGCCCGGGCGGCGGCAAGCGGCCCGGCCGCGAACCCGGCGGGTGACGGGCCTCCGGCGACAAGCGCCGCGACCAGCTCGGCCTGCCGCTCGGCGAGCGTGCCCGTCATGTCACGGCCGGGAAGCCCCCGGCGGCAGCGAGGGCGTCCAGTTCGGCGCGCAGCTCGGCGGCCGGGGGATAGCCGCCGTCGCGCTCGAGCAGCAACGCCGGTGGCCGCTGCCGGGCGCAGAGCGCGCCGACCAGCTCGAGCACCTCCGGCGGTACGGGATCGGTGTGCGTGTCGTGGTAGAACCCGCCGTGCTCGGCCCCGCCGGCGACGTGCACGTAGCCGATCCGGTCCAGCGGCAGCCGGTCGAGCAGCGCGAGCGGGTCGGCGCCCCGGTTGCGGGCGTTGGCGTGCACGTTGGCGATGTCCAGCAGCAGCAGCGCGCCGGTGCGGTCGAGAATCTCGGTGAGGAAGTCCGCCTCGTCCAACTCGTCGTCGGGCCAGTCGAACAGGGCGGCGATCGGCTCCAGCGCGATCGGCACGGGCAGTTCGGCCTGTGCCCGGGCCACGTTGGCGCAGACCGCGTCGACCGCCTCGCGGCTGCGCGGCAGCGGCAGCAGGTGCCCGGCCTCCAGCCCGCCGGCCCGAACGAAGGCGATGTGCTCGCTGACCAGCGGAGCGTCGACCCGCTGCGCCACCGCGGCCAGGTGGGCGACGCGGCTCGGGTCGACCGGCTCGGCGCCGCCGAGGGAGAGCCGCACCCCGTGCGGTACGACTGTCACGTCGCGTTCCCGTAGCTGCGCCAGCCCCGGCGGGAGTGGCCCGGTCGGCGGCACCGACTCGGCCACCACCTCGACGAAGCGCAACCCGGGCAGCTCGGCCACGAAACCGGCGATCTCGGGACGCCAGCCGATGCCGACGCCGGACGGGCCGGTCATCCGCCGCACCCACCACCGCCGCCGCACCCGCCGCCACCACCGCAGGAGCTGCCACCGCTACAGGAGCTGCCACCGCCACACGAGCTGCCGCTGCTCGACGTTCCGCTGCCGGAGCCCGAGGACCAGCCACCGCCGGCGATGGCCTGACGCTGGATCTCGGCCTGCTCGGCGAAGCCCGGGTCGATCGCCCAGAGCGACGCGGTGCCGAACAGGGCCACGCCCATCGCCGCGCCGGCCGCGCCGTAGGTGGCGTACGCGGGGGACGAGCCGGGGGTCAGGTGGGTGTGCTGCTTGCGCAGGTCGCGCAGCGCGGCGCGACCGGCCCGGGTGGTCCGCGGAATGCGCCAAAGCAGCAGCGTCGCCACCAGCACCCCGACCAGGGTGAGCAGCAGGTAACCCACGGGCCGCCCGTTGGCCAGGCCGGCGAACAGCCGCACCACGCCGAGCACCAACAGCCCGGTGAGCAGCAGCGCCCACCGTCCCGCGGTGGCCCGTCGCGTCGGGCTCACGAGCAGCCCACGCTCTTCGAGACCGATGCGGAGCTGGTGGAGCGCGGTGACCACCCGCTCGTTCTGGCTCAGGTCCCGGACACGGGAGTGCTGGTGGGCGGCCCAGTGGATGGCGCCCTCCAGCGGGGTGAGCCCCGTCGGCACGGGCCCGACGGTGGTCAGCCGGCGGTCCGGCCGTACGCCGATCGCGCCGCTGCCGCGCAACCCGCCGAGCGCGGCGTGTACGGCGAGGCCGGCACCACCGTTGAGGTACGCGACCTGTTGCGGGCCGAGCGGGTCGACTGTGGCGTGCCCGCCTGCGGTGGCGGGACGGACCCGGTGCAGCACCGCGAACGCGACCACCACGGCGGCCGCGACGAGGTAGAACCGGAGGAAGGTAGGGCCCGGGACACCCCAGGTGTCGCCCGACGCGGCGTGGACGATCATCGGCTGCTCCTGTCGCCGGAGGGATCGGCGGCCCCATTGTGGAGCACCACCGCCACGGGCCCCGCGCCGGTGTGCGGCGGCGGAGGTCAGCGGCGGCGGACCGCCTCCTCGACCAGGTCGAGGACCGGACCCAGGTCGCCTGCCGGCCGGCCCATCGCCAGGTGCAGCACCAGGCCGTCGTAGGCCAGCTCCAGGAACTGGGCCAGCACGTCGATTGGTACGTCCTCCCGCAGCACCCCGGCGTCGCGTTGGCGGGCCAGGCGGTCGCGGGTCGCCTCGGCGATCGCGGCGGACCGTTCGGCCCAGCGCCTGGCGAACGCCGGATCGGTGCGTAGCCGGCGTGAGACCTCCAGTTGACTGCCCAGCCAGCCGGTGGTGTCGGGAGACATCGCGCGGGCCAGCAGATCGCGCATGACCTGCACCAGACCGTTGCGGGCCACCGTCTCGACCATGACTGCGGCGTCGTCCTCGGCGACGGCGAGGAAGAGCGAGTCCTTGTCCCGGAAGTGGTGGAAGATGGCGCCCCGGGACAGCCCGGTGGCCTCCTCGAGGCGGCGAACGGTGGCTCCCTCGTAGCCGAGCCGCGCGAAACACGCCCGCGCGGCGGCGAGGATCTCCTGCCGGCGCGCGTCGAGCTGGTCCTGGCTTACTCTGGGCACACGGCGATCGTCGCAGGTCACCCCGGGCCACGCAAACCGTACGTACGGCTTGGTATGTCGCCGTCTACCATCGGCCGGTGACCCCGCCGTACCCCGTGCCGTCGACTCCGCTGACCGTGGCCACCGTCCAGGCCACACCGACGCCAGGTGACGTGGCCGGCAACGCGCTCGCCGCCGCCGAGCTGGCCCGTCGGGCCGCCGGGCAGGGCGCCCGGGTAGTCGTCCTGCCCGAGCTGTACCTCTGCGCGTACCACCCGCCGACCCTCGCTGCCGACCCGGTCGGCACCGACGTCGTGGCCGACCCGGCCGGGGTGGTCGCCGACGGTCGGCTCGACCCGCTGCGCGCCGCCGCGCGGACGGCCGGGATCACCGTGGTGGTCGGCGCGGCGGCACGGCACCCGGACGGCCGGCGCACCATCGCCGCCCTGGTGGTCGACCACGCGGGCACGGTCCGCGTCGGGTACGACAAGCAGCAGCTCTGGGGCGACGAACGCGAGCTGTTCAGCGCCGGCGGTCGGGGCGCCACGCTGCTCGTCGACGACTGGCGGCTCGGGTTGGGCATCTGCTACGACGGCTGCTTCCCCGAGCACGGCCGCGCCGCAGCGCTCGACGGCGCGCACGCCTACCTGTGCCCCAGCGGCTACCTGGCCGGCTCCGAGCACCGCCGGGACCTGTACTACGCCGCGCGGGCCCTGGACAACACGATGTTCGTGGTCTTCGCCAACGCGGTCGGCGGCAGTGACCCGTGGCGGTTCAACGGCGGCGCGGCGATCTACGACCCGCAGGGACGTACGCTCGCCCGGGGTGCCGACGAGGGCACGGCGGTGCTTGTGGCGACGCTCGATCCGGCCGTGCTCGCGGACACCCGGGCGGCCCATTCGATGCTCGCCGATCTGCTGCCGAGCCAGGGGGGCCCACGGGTCTCGCTGACCGGTTGAGCCCACCGTGAGGTCGACACCCCTGGGATCTGTTGGCGGACACGTCGGTCCCGTAGGGTGCCCGAGTGCCACTGCTCCTGCTGGACCTGGACAACACCCTGCTGGATCGGGCCGGGCCGTTCCGCCGCTGGGGTGAGCGCTTCCTGGACAGCATCGGCGCGCCCCCCACCGACATCGACTGGCTGCTTTCGATCGACGCGGACGGGTTGACCGACCGCTGGGACCTGGCCGACGCGATCCGGGACCGCTACGAGCTGCGCATCCCCTCGATCGACCTGGTGGAGGAGTTGCACGACGGGGTGGTGGCACAGACCCGTCTCGATCCGCTGACCGCCTGCGCGCTGCGGATCGCCGACGACGCGGGCTGGGTGCCGGTGGTGGTCTGCAACGGCACCGTACGCGTGGAGGACGCCAAGATCCGCCGTACCGGCCTGGACCGGTACGTCGCGGACTGGGTGATCTCCGAGGAGGCCGGGGTCAGCAAGCCCAACCCGCGGATCTTCGCGCTCGCCGCGCAGCGGGTCCGGATGCCGCTGCGGGGCGCCTGGGTGGTGGGCGACAGCCCGGAGGCGGACATCGGTGGCGCCGCCGCGGTCGGGCTGCCGAGCGTCTGGCTGCACCGGGGGCGGACCTGGTCGGACGTCCGGTTCGCGCCGAGCCGCACGGTGGACGGGTTGATCGCCGCGGTCGCCACGGTGCTGGCGAGCTGACGCGGTTCGCCGCCGGACGCGCTGTCAAGCGGTCGAGGCGGCCGTAATTCGATTGACCGGCCGTCGGGGCGGCGACAGGATGAGCGCGCATCGTGCACCCGGGCGTACGCCCGGTCGAGGAGAGGGGGTCGGTCATGGCCGTCTTCGCAGGTCGCTTCCAGCTGCCTATCTCAGCCTCGACCAAGGGAACCTCACCACAGTGCGCGATCATGACCTGCCGGCGCTTGAGCGCCGCAGCCGCGGCAAGAGCCGCTTCGACGACGACGAACCGCAGTTTCTGAAGCGCGGGCGGCCCACTGAGCCGCCCGCCGACCCCGACAGCGAACCCGACCCGGCGACCGGCGAGCGCTGGTCGTCCTGGGACGACGCTGTCCACGGCCCTGCGCCGCACCCGCAGTGGCTGGTCACCGAGCTGGCCGCGAAGGACACCGAGCTGGGTGTGCTGAAGACCGGCAAGGAGGCGGACGTCCACCTGGTCCGCCGTGCGGTACCGGACACGGACCGGTCCTGCCTGCTGGCGGTCAAGCGATACCGGGACGCCGAGCACCGGCTGTTCCACCGCGACGCCGGCTATCTGGAGGGCCGCCGGGTGCGACGGTCCCGCGAGAACCGGGCGATGGCCGGCCGGACGGCCTTCGGCCGGGAGATGATCGCCGGGCAGTGGGCGGCGGCCGAGTTCGCCGCGCTGGCCCGGCTCTGGGAGATCGGCGCCGGGCACGACCGGATCGCCGTGCCGTACCCGGTGCAGTTGCGGGGCACCGAGCTGATGTTGGAGTTCGTCGGCGACGCCGAGTCGGGGCAGGCGGCGCCCCGCCTGGCCCAGCTGCGGCCCGGCCCGGCCGAGCTGCGCGACCTGTGGGACCAACTGGTGGAGGCGCTGCGCGTGCTGGCCCGGGCCGGCTACGCGCACGGCGACCTGTCGCCGTACAACCTGCTCGTGCACGCCGGGCGGCTGGTCGTGATCGACCTGCCGCAGGTGGTCGACGTGGTGGCGAACCCGCAGGGGCCCGAGTTCCTGGCCCGCGACGTGCGGGTGGTCAGCGCCTGGTTCGTGGCCCGGGGGCTGACCGCCGAGCCTGTCGACCCCGGCGCGCTGACCGGGGAGCTGCTGCGGGAGGCGGGCCTGCGCTGACCGGAGCGGGTCGGGCGGTACGGGCCGGTCGGGCGGCCCCAGCGGCTGCCCGACCCGCCCGCAGGGGTCATTGCAGGTAGCGCTCCACCTCGGGCTTGGGGCGTTCGCCCTGGGAGTCCGGGTCGCCGTGGCTGGTCCGGGCGGCCCGGCGGCGGCGCAGCAGGTCCCAGCACTGGTCGAGGGACTCCTCCAGGGCGCGCAGCCGCTCGCTGGCCTCGCCCTCGGTGCCCGACTCGTGGGCCTGGGCATCGGAGCGCAGCTTGTGTTCCTCGTCGACCAGCTCGGAGATCCGGTTCAGGATGGTCTTGTCGTCCATGCCACAGAGCCTGGCACAGGGTGCCCGGCATCGCCCGGATTCGGGGGTACCGGTGGGTCCTGGCTCACTCCCGTGGGCCCGGCCCGCTGCCGTACCGCCCGGACCCGGCGGCGGGCGGCCCGGCCTCCGGGAGTCGGCGGGCCGTCCGCGCGGCCCGCGCGAGCCCGGGCGTACGGGCGCGACCTGCGCGGGTGCCTCGACCCGACCATCCACTCAGGACGAAAGTTGGCCCGTGACATCGATGCCGGTCAGAATCGAGCGGGGAATCTCACCTGTCGCAGCTATGGAGGTGCCTCGGATTTGGTGAGATGCTTCCGTCGCCCAGAAGGTGAAATTTTCACAGTCCCGTCCGGCCACAGTGGACAGCTCGGCTGCCGGCGGAACGACGAGGAGACGTTGCATGACCCAGGTGTCCGATGCCGGCCCCGCCCCCGTCAGCACCGAACCCCGGATGATCCCCCTGCGACGCGCCCTGCCCGCGTTGGTCCGCGACCCGCTCGGCGCGCTCGTCGGCTTCGCGGACGACGCCGGTGGCGAGGTCGTCCGGCTCAACCTCGGCTCGTTCCGCCCCTACCTCGTCAGCCACCCTGAGCACCTGCAACGCGTGCTGAGGGACAACGTTGCCAACTACACCCGCGACGGAGACGGCCTGTTGTGGCGGCCGGTACGCCGCATCGTCGGCGACGCCATCCTCGTCGCCGAGGGCGAGATCTGGGAGTCCAGCCGGGGCGCGCTGCAACCGCTGTTCACCGCGAAGCGGGCCGAGACGCTCGTCGACCGGATGGCCGAGGCGATCAACGAGGCCGTCGACGAGTGGCTGGAGCCGGCCCGCGAGGGCCGCCCCATCGACGGCGGGGCCGAGCTGACCCGGATCGTGCTCCGCACCACCATGCGGGTGCTCTTCGCCGACCGGATCTCGGTGCCGGACGCGCTGCGGATCAGCGCCGCACTGGACACCCTCACGACCGCGATGCTTCCGCGCCTGCTGGTGCCCTTCGTGCCGTACGCGGTGCCGATGCCCCGCGACCGCGCCTTCACCGAGGCGGTGCGGACCATCGACGAGGTGGTGCTGCCGATCATCAGGCAGGCCCGGGCCAACCCCAGCGACGGGGACGACATCATCTCCACCCTCTGCCGGCCGCGCGCCGACGGCAGCGAACCCGACGAGTACGCGATCCGCGGCGACGTCGTGGCCATGTTCTCCACCGCCACCGAGACCACAATCGCCCTGCTCTCCTGGCTCTGGCCGGTGCTGTCCAACCGACCCGACGTGGCCGAGCGGATGACCGACGAGATCGAGCGGGTGGTCGGCGCCGACCGGGTCGGCCGTGAGCACCTGCCCCAGCTGCGCTACGGCCGGATGGTGCTCGACGAGATGCTGCGGCTCTACCCGGCCGGCTGGATGATCCCGCGGACCGCTGTCGGCGACGACGTACTGGGCGGAGTGCGAATCAAGGCCGGTGGCACCGTGCTGGTCAGCCCGTACGTCACCCAGCGGATGTCGACGTTCTGGGACGACCCGACGCTGTTCGACCCGGAGCGCTTCGCGCCGGAGCGGCCCCGGCGGCGTTACCGCTACTCCTACTTCCCGTTCGGCGGCGGCCCGCACCAGTGCCTCGGGCAGTACCTCTTCCTGCTGGAGGCGCAGCTCATCGTCAGCACCGTGCTGAGCCGCTTCCGGTTCCGACTGCGCGAACCCGTCGGCCTGACACCCCGGCTCGGCGCCTCGCTGCAACCCAAGCAGCGGGCCGAGCTGATCGTCACCCCCGTCGAGCGCCCGGTCGCCTCATGACGGGCACGCCGTGGCCGGTGCAGGCCGGCACCGACGCGGTCGCCGAGCAGGGCCGGGTGTGCGCGCTCGCCGTGCGTGGCGTCCGCGACCTGCAGGCCGTCACCGCCGCCCACCCGGAGCTGTTCGACGCCGCGCCGTTCGACCCGGCGCTGCTCAGCTCGGTGGCCACCGTGGTCGCCTTCATCGCGCCCTGGCACACCGCCGCCGAACTGCGGATCACCACCCGTACCGTGCTCTGGGTCTTCGCCGCCGACTGGCAGGTCGACTACCTGGCCCGGTCCGCCGACGACGTCCGGGCGATCGTGACCGACTGCCTGGCGGTGGCCGACGGCGCCGCGCCCCCGCCGGGCCGGCACCTCGCGCGGCTGCTGGCCGACCTGCGCGACGAGCTGGCCACCGTGCCGGCGTTCGCCCGGCTGCGCCCGATCTGGCGCGACGAGTTGGCCCGGATGCTCGCCGCTGCGGCCCGGGAGTGGGACTGGAAGAACCTGCCGACCGACCCGACCACCGGGCGGCGTCTGCCGGACCTGGACCGCTACCTGGAGAACGCCGACAACTCCGGCAGCTCCTTCGTCAACGTCACCCACTGGATCGCCACCGGCGACGACCGGACGCTCGCCCAGCTGACCGACCTGTTGGACGCCGGCCGGGGTGTGCAGCGCGTGCTGCGGCTGGTCAACGACCTCGCCACCCAGGACCGGGACGCCGAGTGGGGCGACCTGAACGCGTTGCAGCTCGTCGACGATCCGGCGCGGGTGCACGCCCGGCTGGCCGAGCTGACCGCCAGGTCCCGGGGGGACCTGGCAGCGCTCGCCGAGCGCTGCCCCCGTCAGGCGGAGTACCTGCACCGGCAGATCTCCTTCACGGGTGGCTTCTACGAGGTGTCGGACTTCTGGGGAGAACGCGGTGAGTGAGGGCTCCTCCCGCGTACTGGCCGAGCCGGCCGCCGACGCCGCCGCGCGCGAGCTGATCGCGGGTGTCGCGCTGCGGCCGTGGGGGCAGGTCGCCGCCTCGGTGTACGAGAGCGCCCGGCTGGTCGCCGACGCGTCCTGGCTGCCGGGGCACCACGAGCGCATCGGGTTCCTGCTGCGTCAGCAGCGCCCGGACGGCGCGTGGGGCCCACCCGAGGGGTACGCCCTGGTGCCGACGCTCAGCGCCACCGACGCGCTGCTCGCCGTGCTGGCCGACGGCCTGTGGTCCGGTGCGGACCTGCTCGCCCCGGTGGCGCGCGGGTTGGACGCGCTCGGCGGCCGGCTGCTCGCCACGCCCGCGCGGGCACTGCCGGACACCCCGGCGCTGGACCTCATCGTCCCGGCGCTCGTCGAGTCGCTCAACGACCGGCTGACCCGGCTGGACCGTGCGGTCGCCGACCGGCTGCCCCACCCGCCGCTGACCCTGCCACCGGGGCTCGGCCCCGACCGGTTGCGGGCGGTACGGGCCGCGGTGGCCGCCGGGGCGGCGCTGCCGACCAAGGTGGCCCACTTCTACGAGGTGCTGGGCGCGACCCCTGCCGACGCCGGGCCGACCCTCACCGCAGTCGGCGCGTCGCCCGCCGCAACCGCCGCCTGGTTGACAGCCGTCGGCCCGGACGCCGGCCCCACCGCGGACGCCTTCCTGCGGGAGCTGATCCGCGACGGCGACGGGCCGGTGCCCTGCCCCACCCCGATCACCGTCTTCGAGCGGGCCTGGGTGCTCAGCGGGCTGCGCCGCGCCGGTGTGGCGGTCGACCCGCCGGCCACCGTCCTGCGGACCCTGGCCGCCGCGACAGGCGCCGCCGAGGGCGTCGCCACCGGCGAGGGTCTGCCGACCGACGCCGACACCACCTCGGTCACGCTTGACGCGCTGGCCCGGCTCGGCCGCCCCGCCGATCCGGCGAGCCTGTGGGCGTACGAGACGGCTGACGGTTTCTGCACCTGGCCGGGGAGCGAGGACGGCTTCTCGGTCACCACGAACGCCCACGTGCTGGACGCGTTCGGCCAGCACCTGGCCGCGCGGCCCGACGTGGACGCGCGGTACCGCCGGGTGGTCGATCGGCTCAGCGTCGTCCTGCCGGCCCACCAGCTCCCCGAGGGCCCCTGGCAGGACCGGTGGCACGCCTCGCCGTACTACGCGACGTCCTGCTGCGTGCTGGCCCTGGCGGAGTTCGGTCGCGGCGGCGCGGCGGCCGAGGCGGTGGACCGGGCGGCCCGCTGGGTGCTGGAGAGCCAACGTGCCGACGGCTCGTGGGGGCGCTGGGGCGGGACGGCCGAGGAGACCGCGTACGCCCTGCAGGTGTTGCTGGCCGCGCCGACGGGAGCGCCGCGTGTCGACGACGCGGTGGCCCGAGGCCACGCCTACCTGCACCAACCGTCCGACCGGCCGCACCCTCCACTGTGGTACGGCAAGGAGTTGTACTGTCCTACCGCGATCGTTCACGCGACGGTGCTGGCCGCCTGCCGGCTGGCCTCCGTCCACCTGGCGGACGCCGACCGTTCGATGGTGGATTGTGGTTACCAGGCAACAAAAACAACAACTTGAGGGGTTGTGTGGACACTGCTAGCGTACGCAGAGCCTCAGCCCCGATGCCCGCTGTGGCGGGACGTCGTCTTCCATGATCACCCGTTGATGAGCTGAGTCAACGCCCGGCCTGGGACGGTTCAATGCGTTCTCGCGGTACGAGTATCCGCACCAAGGTTGTCGCCCTGCTGCTCTCCCTGGTCGCCCTCTGGATGTTCGCGGCATGGGTGACCCTGCGCGACGGCTTCAACCTGCTCGGCGTCCAGGCGATCAACAGCAAGGTCTACACGCCCACCGACCCGCTGCTCCAGGAGCTCCAGCTCGAACGACGGCTGACCCAGGCGTATCTGAGCAACCCCGACGCCGAGCAGCGCGCGGCGCTGGAGACCGAACAGCGCAAGGCCGCGCAGTTGGCCGGCGACTTCGCCAGCTCGGTCCGCAACTGGCAGGTCGACGTGGCCGGCAGCGCGGCGCTCAACGCCCAGTTGGACCTCACGATCGCGCAGATCGACGGGCTGCAGCAGACCCGCACCGACGTGCTCGCCCGCAAGGTCGACCGGATCTCCGCCGCCGACGCCTACACGGACGCGATCGAATCGATCTTCCGGGTCTACGACGTCACCGGCAGCCTGGACGACAAGGAGATCGCCGCCGACGCGGCGGCCCTGATCCAGCTCAACCGGATGAAGGAGCTGATCTCGCAGGAGGACGCGCTGCTCAGCGGCCTCTTCGGTAACGGCCGGATGAGTGGGCCGGAGTACGCCCGCTACGTAAGCCTGGTCTCCGCCGAGCGGTTCCTCGGCGAGGAGGCCCGGGCCCGGCTCGCCGACACCGACCAGCGCCGCTACCAGCAGCTCGTCGAGGGTGAGGCGTTCACCCGGCTGCGCGCCGTGCAGGACAGCATCATCCACGACGGCCGGCCGACCACCCAGTTGCCGGTGAGCGCCGAGCAGTGGCGCGGCACCGTCGAGCCGGCGCTCGCCGAGGTGAACGACGCGGTCGCCGACGGCGGCGAGGGCATCGTCGGTCGGGCCACCGGCGTGGCGGTGATGGTCGTCGTCCGGCTGGTGCTCGCCACCGGTCTCGGTCTGCTCGCCGTCATCGCCTCGGTCGTCGTCTCGATCACCACGGCCCGGACCCTCCTGCGCCAGCTGGAACGGCTGCGGCAGGCCGCCTGGCAGCTCGCCGACGAGCGGCTGCCGCGGGTGGTCGAGCGGCTCGGCCGCGGCGAGGAGGTCGACGTCGCCACCGAGGCGCCCCCGCTGGAGTTCGGCGTCGACGAGATCGGCCAGGTCGGCAAGGCGTTCAACGCCGTCCAGGAGACCGCCCTGCGCACGGCCGTGGAGCAGGCCGAGCTGCGCCGCAACGTCCGCGAGGTCTTCCTCAGCCTGGCCCGGCGTACGCAGGCGCTCGTGCACCGCCAGCTCACCCTGCTCGACGCGATGGAGCGGCGGGAACACGACGCGGAGGAGCTGGAGGACCTGTTCCGGGTCGACCACCTGGCCACCCGGATGCGGCGTAACGCGGAGAACCTGATCGTGCTCTCCGGCTCCACCCCTGGTCGGGCCTGGCGACGCAACGTCCCGATGGTGGACGTGGTGCGCGGCGCGGTCGCCGAGGTGGAGGACTACACACGGGTAAACGTGCTGCCGCTCGGGCCCGTCTCGCTCGCCGGCCGGGCGGTCGGCGACATCATCCACCTGCTCGCCGAGCTGATCGAGAACGGCCTGTCGTTCTCGCCGCCGCACACAAGCGTGGAGGTCCGCGGTCAGCTCGTGGCCAACGGGTTCGCGATCGAGATCGAGGACCGGGGCCTCGGCATGAGCGAGGAGGACCTGGCCGCGGCGAACCACCGCATCGTCGACCAGTCCGAGCTGAACCTCGCCAACGCCGCCCGGCTCGGCCTCTACGTGGTGAGCCGGCTGACCGAGCGGCACGGCGTGCGGGTCCGGCTGAAGGAGTCGGCGTACGGCGGCACCACAGCCGTCGTGCTCATCCCGCAGGACCTGGTCACCGCCAACGGGACCAACCCGGAGGACTCCGGCGCGCTGCCGGCCGGGCCGACGGCAATCGCGCTGCCCGCAGGCCCGACGACCACCGGCCCCACCGACGGCGGCCGAACCGCCAGCCTCTCCTCGGTCGCGGTGGCAGCCGCGGCGACGGAGACCAACGGTCCCGGCGCGGCGCAGCCGGTGACCCCCCTCGCCCCGGTGCTGGCCGAGAGCAGCACCCCTACCGAGCAGCAGGTGGACGGAACCGACACCGACGTCGTACTCCCCACCCGGCGGCGGACGACCCTCGGCGCCACGGCGGCGGAGCTGCCCACCCGGGCCCGCCGTGGCCTGGGCCAGCCGGCCCTGGAGGGCCCGACGGTGCCCACCGGTCTGCCCGCGGTGGACCGTGCCGCACCGAGCGGCGGCGGCAGCGAGCCGGGCGCCGACGGCGGGCCGGTTCCGGCGCTGGCCGAGACGGACCGGACCGGCTCCGGCCTGCCGGTCCGCGTTCGCCAGGCGAACATCGTTCCCGAGCTGCGCGACGACCCGGCGACGACGGAGTCCGACGAGGAGGACGTGGTGCGGCCGCCGGAGCAGGTACGCCGGATGATGAGCTCGTATCAGACCGGCACCCGGCGCGGTCGGACCGACGCGGCGCGACTGCTCGGTGGCGCGTCCGACGCCTCGTCCAGCGCGACGCCCGAGCCGACCGACGAGGAATCGCAAGCCACCTGACCGAGCGCCGGTGCTGCGGGTTTCCGCGCGGTGTGACGGTCAAGCCCACGACGAATACGGCGCAACTGCCGGGCGAGAAGAGGACGACGAAGTGGCCCAGAAGACGGCTTCGAGTGCCGACCTGACGTGGTTGCTGGATGATCTGGTAGGTCGGGTGAAGCAGGCCGAGCATGCGGTCGCGCTCTCCACCGACGGGCTGTTGATGGCTTCCTCGCAGGGGTTGAGCCGCGACGACGGCGAGCACCTCGCGGCGATGGCGGCCGGCATCCAGAGCCTGGCCCGGGGCGCCGGCAAGCGCTTCGGCGGCGGGCAGGTGCAGCAGACCATCATCGAGATGCAGTCGTCGTTCCTGTTCGTCACGGCCGCCGGCCGCAACGCCTGCCTGGCGGTCCTCGCCAGCGAGGACGCCGACGTCGGTCTCATCGCGTACGAGATGGCGATGCTCGTCACCCGGGTCGGGAAGTACGTGGCGTCCCCGTCGCGGGGCACCGAACAGTCGGCTGGCGAGAGGTAGCGGCCATGACGGTGCAGGGGGAGTCCGCAGAGCATCAGTGGGTGGATGACCACGCGGGCCCGGTGGTGCGCCCGTACGCGGTGACTCGCGGGCGCGCCCGCCCGGTCACCGGCACGTTCGACCTGATCTCCCTGGTCACCGCGACCCGAGCCGACGTGACGCCGGAGGTCGGTATCGGTCCCGAGCACCTGGCGATCGTCGGACTGTGCCAGCGAATACAGTCCGTCGCCGAGATCGCCGCCCACCTCGACCTGCCGGTGGGGACCATCCGGGTGCTCCTCGGCGACCTGGCGGCCCGCAACCTCGTGCAGGTACGCGAACCGCAGACCACGGCCGGTCTTCCCGACAACAGCATCTTCGAGGCGGTAATCAATGGACTACGGGCACTCTGACCGGCCGGCGGGAGCGACGCCACTGCCCACCGCGATCAAGATACTGGTCGCCGGCGGCTTCGGCGTGGGCAAGACCACGATGGTCGGAGCGGTGAGCGAGACCCGGCCGTTGCGCACCGAGGAGGTGCTGACCGAGACCGGCGTCGGTATCGACGACCTGTCCGGGGTGGAGGGTAAGACCACCACCACCGTGGCGATGGACTTCGGCCGGATCACCATCAGCGACGACCTGGTGCTCTACCTGTTCGGCACACCCGGGCAGGACCGGTTCTGGTTCGTCTGGGACGAGCTGGCGCTGGGCGCGATCGGCGCGGTGGTGCTTGCCGACACGCGCCGGCTTGCCGACTGCTTCCCGTCGATCGACTACTTCGAGGGCCGGGGCACCCCGTTCGTGGTGGCGGTGAACTGCTTCGAGGGCGCCCGCCAGTACCGGCTCGACGAGGTGCAGACCGCGCTGAACCTGGACCCGGGCGTGCCGGTGCTGCTCTGCGACGCGCGTCAGCGCGAGTCCAGCAAGGAGGTGCTCGTGACCCTCATGGAGCACGCCATGAAGACTCGCGAGGCCCGTCGCCGGGCTGCCGGCACGGACTGAGAGAGGTTTTTTCGGGGAGGCTGTCCGGAACGGCTCCGGCCGTTCGTCATGCTGGCGACACCCGGACACACGAGGGAGCGCCAGATGAAGTTCATGATGTTCGTCTGCACCGACACCGCACCGGACACCGACCCGACCGAGCTGCCCGACATCCACAAGTGGGTGGCCGAGAACGACTCCCGTGGCCGCCGCCTCACCGGCAACGTGCTGGCACCGACAAGCGCGGCGACCCTGGTCCGCGTCCGCGACGGGGAACTGCTCGTCTCCGAGGGGCCGTTCGCCGAGACCACGGAGGTCATCGTGGGCTTCGACCTGCTCGACTGCGCCGACCTCGACGAGGCGATCGAGGTGGCGCGCACCCACCCGATGGCGCGGGAGGGGCGACTGGAACTGCGCCCGTACGCGGACCTGTCCGCCTGATCGGATGACAGGCACCGACACCACCACCGGTGCGCCCGAAAGCGTCGGCGTGGCCGCGGCGGCTCAGGCCGTCGCGGCCGTCGGCGTGGACGCGTATCCCCGGATCGTCGCGACCCTGATCCGGCTGACCGGGGACTGGGCGTTGGCCGAGGACTGCGCGCAGGAGGCCCTCGCTGTCGCGCTGGAACGCTGGCCCGACGACGGCGTGCCGGCGAACCCGGGCGGCTGGCTGCTGACAGTGGCCCGTAACCGCGCGATCGACGTGCTGCGTCGGGCCGCCGTCGAGCGCCGCAAGCTGCACGAGCTGGCGGTGCTCGCGCCGGACGACGCGTGGCCCGAGACCCCGACGGGGGAGGCCGTGGTGGACGACCGGCTGCGGCTCATCTTCACCTGCTGCCATCCCGCGCTCGCGATCGAGGCCCGGGTGGCGTTGACGCTGCGGACCGTCTGCGGGGTGCCGACCGCCGACATCGCCCGGCTCCTGCTTGTCAGCGAGTCGACGATGACCCGCCGGCTGACCCGCGCCCGGACCCGCATCGCGCAGGCGGGCATCCCGTACCGGGTGCCGAGCGGGCCGGCGCTTGCCGAACGGCTGCCCGGCGTGCTCGCCGTGCTGTACCTGCTGTTCACCAGGGGCTACGTCGTCGACGGGGAGCCGGCCTTCGCGGACGAGGCGGTCCGGCTGGCCCGCCTGCTCGACCGGCTGATGCCCGAGCAGTCCGAGATCGCCGCGCTGCTGGCGCTGCTGCTGTTCCAGCACTCCCGCCGCGACGCCCGCCGGGACGCCGCGGGCAACCTGCTCACCCTGGATCGGCAGGACCGCGCGCGGTGGGACCGCGCGGCCATCGCCGAGGGCCAGGCCGCCCTTGCCCGGGTACGCGATGACGGGCCGTACGCGTGGCAGGCCCGGATCGCCGCCTGCCACGCCATCGCGCCGTCCGCCGACGACACCGACTGGCCGGCTATCGCGCGGGCCTACGACGCGCTTGTCGACATCCGGCCCTCGCCGGTGATCGCGCTCAACCGCGCCGTCGCGCACGGCTACGCGTACGGGCCGTCCGCCGGGTTGGGTCTGCTCGACGCGGCGCAGGCCGGGGGAGGGTTGGACGGCAACCCGCTCGCCGTTGCGGTGCGGGCCGATCTGGTCGCCCGGCAGGGTGACCGGCCGCGGGCCGCCGCGCTCTTCCGGGAGGCCGCCGAGATGGCTGGCTCGGCCGGCGAGCGCCGTGCGCTGCTCGACCGGGCGGCGGATCTCGCGGGGTAGGCCGGACCTCGGGGTCAGCCCCGCTTGGCGAGCACCAGGAATCGGGTCCAGGCCGCCGGGGCGAAGGTGAGCGCCGGACCGGCCGGGTCACCATCGCGAATGCGCTCCCACCGTCGGTCCAGGGTTGCAACGTCGACCGCCTTGTCCGCGAAGCTGCGCTTGCGGGTCGCGTGCCGAACGTCGTACCCGAGGCGCGCTGGCGCTCCCGGTGCGGCCCGCCGGTCGGGCGCACCGCCGATGGTCCTTCCTGGACGTGCGACGCCTGCGGGCGGGACTGGCCCTGCCCGACGGTGCGGGCGACCCCGACGGACGCCGCCCGCCGCGCGACCCTGATCCCCGAGTTCTCCCGGATCACCCGCCGGGCGATCCGCGACCTGCGCGGCCGGCCGGGCGGGCCCGACCCGGTCGCCATCGTTCGCCGTTTCCTCTGGTTCCTGCCCCTCAGCGACGAAGGGTCCCGCGCGGTCGCGCTGCGGCTGCGCTGAGCGCTCACACCACCAGGATCGGCACGTCGTACTTCTGGATGCGGTCGTCCCGGGTGACCAGGGTCAGCCCTTCGTGCAGGGCCTGCGCGACAAGCATCCGGTCGAAGGGATCCCGGTGGATCAGCGGCAGCCGACCAGCCGCGATGGTGTGACCGTGGCGGACCGGAAGTTCCCGCAGCTCGGCGTCGCGGAGTCGTTCGGCGAGGTCGGCCGGGCCGGCCAACTTGCCCAACGACTGTTTGATCGCGACCTCCCACAGCGTGACCGGGCTCAGGTACACGTCGGATTCGGTGTCGATGCGGTCCTTGATGTCCGAGGCGAGGATCGGGTCGTCGGTCAGCCACCAGAGCACCACGTGCGTGTCGAGCAAGAGCCTCATCCGGACAGCCCGAAGTTGCGAGCAACCTCGTCGTTGACCTCGTCGGAATCCCAGTCACCGGTGAGATCAAGCGCACCGCGCAGAGACCCGCGACCGGTGCGTGTGGTACGACGCAGAGGAATGACCTTGGCGACCGGGTTACCAGCCCGGCTGATCACGATCTCCTCGCCGTGCTCGACCCGTTCGATGATGCGTGACAGGTTCGTCTTCGCATCGTGGATGTTGAACTGCGCCGCAGCTTCACCGGCCACCGTGGCACCTCCTTAGCTAAGAGGTTAGCCCGTGGCGGGGCCCGGCACGAGGAACGACCCGGGAACGACGCAGGCTCCCTCCCGCCGAGGGCGGGAAGGAGCCTGGCGACGTCGGTACGTCAGTTGGCGATCATGCGGCGCAGCACGTACTGCAGGATGCCGCCGTGCCGGTAGTAGTCCGCCTCGCCCGGAGTGTCGATCCGCACGACTGCCTCGAACTCCACGCCCGTGTCGGTCGTGACAGTCACCGTGCGCGGGGTGTCACCGTCGTTGAGGGCTGTCACCCCGGTGATGGTGAACATCTCGGTGCCGGTCAGCCCGAGCGACTCGGCGGTGACGTCCACCGGGAACTGCAGCGGCAGCACGCCCATGCCGATCAGGTTCGAGCGGTGGATCCGCTCGTACGACTCGGCGATGACCGCCCGGACGCCCAGCAGCATGGTGCCCTTGGCCGCCCAGTCCCGCGACGAGCCCGACCCGTACTCCTTGCCGGCCAGGATGACAAGCGGGATGCCGGCCTCCTGGTAGGCCATCGAGGCGTCGTAGATCGAGGTCTGCTCGCCGGTGAGGTGGTTGACCGTGAAACCACCCTCCACCCCGGGCACCAGCTGGTTGCGCAGCCGGATGTTGGCGAAGGTGCCCCGGATCATCACCTCGTGGTTGCCCCGGCGGGAGCCGTACGAGTTGAACTCGTGGCGCGGCACGCCGTGCTCGGCGAGGTACGCGCCGGCCGGCGAGTCGGCCTTGATCGAGCCGGCCGGCGAGATGTGGTCCGTGGTCACCGAGTCACCCAGCTTGGCCAGCACCCGGGCGCCGGAGATGTCGACGACCGGGCTCGGCTCCGGCTGCATGCCCTCGAAGTACGGGGGCTTGCGCACGTAGGTCGAGTCGTCGGCCCAGGCGAAGGTGTCACCGGTCGGGGTGGGCAGCGACTGCCACCGCTCGTCGCCGGCGAAGACGTCGGCGTACGCGGCGCTGAACCCGGTCGCGCCGATCGCCTGGGCGATGACGTCCTGGATCTCGGCGCTGTTCGGCCAGATCTCGCGCAGGAAGACCGGGTTGCCGTCGCTGTCCTCACCGATCGGCTCGTTCGCCAGGTCGATGTCCATCGTGCCGGCGAGCGCGTACGCGACCACGAGCGGCGGGGACGCCAGGTAGTTCATCTTGACGTCCGGGTTGATCCGGCCCTCGAAGTTCCGGTTGCCGGAGAGCACCGAGACGACCGACAGGTCGTGCTCGTTGACCGCCGCCGACACCTCCTCGGGCAGCGGGCCCGAGTTGCCGATGCAGGTGGTGCAGCCGTACCCGACGAGGTTGAAGCCCAGCTTGTCGAGGTAGGGCGTGAGGCCGGCCCGCTCGTAGTAGTCCATGACGACCTTGGAACCCGGCGCCAGGGTGGTCTTCACCCACGGCTTGCGGGTCAGGCCCTTCTCCACGGCGTTGCGGGCCAGCAGAGCCGCGCCGATCATCACCTGCGGGTTGGACGTGTTGGTGCAGGAGGTGATCGCCGCGATGACCACCGCGCCGTGGTCCAGCTCGTACTCGACGCCGTCGGCGGCGGTGACCCGGACCGGGTTGCTGGCCCGGCCGCCCGCGCCGACCGCCGCGGTCTCCAGGTCGCGCGGCTCGTCGGCCGGGTCACTGAACTGGTTGGCGGGCGGGTCGCTGGCCGGGAACGACTCGGCGCTGGCCTCGTCGGCCGGCCCGTTCGCGCCCACCGGCAACTGCTCGCGCGCCACACCCGGCTTGAGGTCACGCTCACCGACGGAGTCGTCGGCGACGTAGTCGGTGAGCGCCGAGCGGAACAGCGTCTTGGCGGCGCCCAGCGGCACCCGGTCCTGCGGACGCTTCGGGCCGGCGAGCGACGGCTCGATGGTGCCGAGGTCAAGCTCCAGGCGCTCGGAGTACTCCGGCTCGTGGTTCGGGTCGTGCCAGAGGCCCTGCTCCTTGGCGTACGCCTCGACGAGCGCGACCTGCGCGGCGTCGCGGCCGGTCAGCTCCAGGTAGCGGATCGTCTCGGCGTCGATCGGGAAGATCGCGACTGTGGAGCCGTACTCCGGGGACATGTTGCCGATGGTGGCCCGGTTGGCCAGCGGTACGGCGCTCACGCCAGGGCCGTAGAACTCGACGAACTTGCCGACCACACCGTGCTTGCGCAGCATCTCGGTGATGGTCAGCACCAGGTCGGTGGCGGTGGTGCCGGCCGGCATCTCGCCGGAGAGCTTGAAGCCCACCACGCGCGGGATCAGCATGCTGACGGGCTGGCCGAGCATCGCGGCCTCGGCCTCGATGCCGCCGACGCCCCAACCCAGCACGCCCAGGCCGTTGACCATCGTGGTGTGCGAGTCGGTGCCGACCACCGTGTCCGGGTACGCCTGGCCGCCACGCTCCATGATGGTGCGGGCCAGGTACTCGATGTTGACCTGGTGCACGATGCCGGTGCCCGGGGGGACGACCTTGAACTCGTTGAACGCGGTCTGGCCCCAGCGCAGGAACTGGTAGCGCTCCCTGTTGCGCTCGTACTCCAGCTCGACGTTGCGGGCGAACGCGTCCTCGCGGCCGAACAGGTCGGCGATCACCGAGTGGTCGATGACCAGCTCGGCGGGGGCGAGGGGGTTGACCTTGGTGGCGTCGCCACCCAGCTCACGTACGGCCTCGCGCATGGTGGCCAGGTCGACCACGCAGGGCACGCCTGTGAAGTCCTGCATGAGCACCCGCGCCGGGGTGAACTGGATCTCCACGCTCGGGTCGGCGGTCGGGTCCCACCCGCCGAGCTGCTCGATGTGGTCGGCGGTGATGTTCGCGCCGTCCTCGGTCCGCAGCAGGTTCTCCAGGAGGATCTTCAGGCTGTACGGCAGCCGCTCGTGGCCGTCCACCTTCTCGATCTTGAAAATCTCGTAGCTCGCGTCTCCGACGCGTAGCTGGGTCTTCGCACCGAAGGTGTCGAGGCTCGCCACGTCGTACTCCTTCACACCAGCGACCGTGAGTAGTCCTGAGCAGTGTGTCGCACCGGCCGGGGTGCCGCCGAGGTTAGGTGACACTTACCGCCGATTCCGCTCTCAAACAAAACCGTACGTCCGTCTTGCTAGTTCCGCAACCCGGCCGCACGTCCCGCCGCCCGCCTTGCACCTAGCCTCCTAGGACGGGTAGAGGGTGTGGGCCCTGGCTGCGGGCCGGTCGAGCACACCTGCCGCGGGTAGGGTTCGAGGCCCGGTCGGAGGAGGGTCACCCGTGTTCGACGTCCAGCACTGGCTCGTGTCGCTGCCGCCGATCGCGGTCTACCTGCTCGTCGCCGGGGTGATCGGCGTGGAGAGCATGGGCGTCCCCCTGCCCGGCGAGATCGTCCTGGTCAGCTCCGCCCTGCTCGCGGCCACCGGAGTGGTCGAGCCGGAGTGGGTGGCCACGGCCGCCGCGACCGGTGCGATCGTGGGCGACTCCATCGGGTACGCGGTGGGGCGCCGGGGTGGCCGTCCGCTGCTGGCCCGGCTGGGCCGACGCTTCCCCCGCCATCTCGGCCCCGCCCAGCTCACCCGGGCCGAGCAGAGCTTCGCCCGGCACGGCGTCTGGGCGGTGTTCTTCGGCCGGTTCGTGGCGCTGCTGCGGATCCTGGCCGGCCCGCTCGCCGGGGCGCTGCACGTGCCGTACCGGCGGTTCCTGCTGGCGAACGCCGCCGGTGGGCTGGTGTGGGCGTTCGGCACCACGTACCTGCTGTTCACAGTCGGCCGGGCCGCCGAGCACTGGCTCAAGGACATCTCGTGGGCCGGCCTGGTCCTGGCGGTGCTCACCGGGCTGGTCAGCACGTGGTGGCTACGCCGACGGGCCCACCGCGTGGACGCGACCGCGCCGGCACCGTCCGCGGAGCCGGCGCCGTCCACGGAGCCGGCACAGTCCGTGGAGCCGACCCCGGTGGTGGGTGCCGAGCCGACCCGTACCGGCAGGAGTCGCTGACCCGGATATGCCGAAGGGCCGGACCCCTGGTGGGGGTCCGGCCCTTTTCGGTTTGTGTGTTCGCGGGGTCAGCTGGTGGCGTAGCCGCGGGTGGCGATCCAGTCGGCGAGGTGCTCGATGGTGACGTCGTAGGAGGCGGTGTTCGGGTCGGCCGAGTCGGCGATCCTCACGATCGTGCCGTTGTCGCGGTAGCCCACGACGCTGATGTAGTGCCCGCCCTCGAACGAGTGGGTGCCGCCGTCGGTGTCGGTGGTGGTGCCGGCGATGTTGGCGACCACGGCCCGGCCGTTGTCGACGGTCTTGACCACGTCGGCGCGCAGCGTGTCGGTCTGTGTGGCGTCGGCGTCGGGCTTGCTGATCTCCACGGAGTGGTAGGCGTCGGCCTTGCCGGTCTCCTTGTTCAGTACCGGGGTGATGTCGTTGATGCTGTTGGTGCCGGCCTCGGTGGTGCCCATCTCCTTGGCCATGTCGTCGACGCTGATGTCCTTGCCCTGCACGGACAGGGCGTTACGGGCCGCGGCGGGGCCGCAGTAGTAGAAGTTCGGCTGCGCCTGGTAGCGGACGCCGAGTTGACGCTCACCCGACGGCTTACGGTCGGTCTGGGTCTGGGTGGTGGGCTTGGCGTCCGACGCGGCGAACGCGGTCGTCACCGGGCCGGCGATGGCGCCACCGGTGAACGCCAGGCCAGCAGCGGTCAGAGCGGTCTTACGAATCAGATCGGTACGCATGATGGCGTGCTCCTCTGCATCGGGGGTGCGCGGCACACCCCATGGGGGACGGGGTGCCGCGGCGTGCTGGGGGGAAGGTTCTGGGGTTCTGCCCGGCGGCCCGAGGGGGCCGGCGTCGGGACAAGGTGTAACCGTGCGGGGCGGCGGGTCATTCCGCCGGGCTCTCGACGGTCGCGGTGCTCGGGTGGTGCGGGGGTGTAACCGTGGCGACCGGCGGGGTGTTCCCGGCGACGGCCGCACGGGCCAGCACGTGGTGCTGCTCGGCCGTGCGGGGGTGTAACCGTGGCGGCCGGTCGGGTGTTCCCGGCGGCTGCCGTGCGCCGCGGCCCGGGGGTCGCGGCGGCATGCCAGGTATAACGACCGCGCCGGGCCCACGATTCCGCCGCCCGGGTGGCACCGACCACGGGACGGCCGACCCCAAACCACCCAAACCACCCAGGCCGCGCGGTGTCCGGCGACTGGCCACAGGGGAGGTAGGACCTGCCGGGTGGGTCAGGCGGGGTCGGCGGGTTTCGGGGCCTCGCTGGCCTGGGCGTGTCGTTCCAGCAGCCGCTGCCGGATCTCCTCCGGCGTGTACGCCCGTCGGCGCCGCTCGGCCCGCGCTATGACCACGCCGGACGCCGCGACCCCGGCGAGACCGGCGAGCCCGAGGACCTTCCACCACCGCATTCCTTGCCGCATCGGCCTAGGCTAGTCCCTCATGAGCATCAGCCTGGATGAGGCCGTCGAGTTGACCCGCACCGGTGACGTGTGGGTGTTCCGGGGTCGCAGCGTGCCGGACCGGGCGATTCAGTTCACCACGAACAGCCCGGTCAACCACGTCGGAATGGCGGTGGTGCTGGACGACATGCCGCCGCTGATGTGGCACGCGGAGTTGGGCAGGTCCCTGCCGGACCTGTGGTCGGGCACGCACCAGCGCGGTGTGCAGCTGCACGACCTGCGGGACGCGGTCTGCGTGTGGGCCAACCGGTACGGTCAGCGGGCCTGGCTGCGGCAGCTCGACCCGCCGGCGGCCGGCGAGATGGAGCGGGCGGTGCTGCGGACCGTCGCGCGGCTGGACGGCACACCGTTCCCGTCGACCGCGCAGTTGGCGTGGCGGTGGGTCCGCGGGCGGGTGCCGTCGCTGCCGGTCCCCGGCCGGGCCGCACTCCGAGCCGTGTCGCGGGCCGCCCAGGCGACCCGGGTCAACCCGGCTGCTCCCGGGCCCGCGGCCAGCCGGGCGAACCCGACCGCTCCGGCCGCTCCGGTCAGCGCTGCTGCGCGGGAGAGGGCGTTGGAGACGGCGTACTGCGCCGAGGTGGTGGCGGTGACCTACGAGGCGATGGGCCTGCTGCCGGCCGGTAAGCGTCCAAACTGGTACGACCCGGGGCGGTTCTGGAGTGGTGACGATCTGGGGTTGACCGGCGGCGCCCGGTTGGGTGCGGAGATCGAGGTGCGGGTTCCGCCCCGCTGAGGTTTGGCCCGCCCGGTGAGCGGCAATTGCTGTCGCGTGAACGCCTCCACGGATCTCGACACGCTTACCGGCTTCTTCGACCGGTACGGCGCCGCGATGACCTCCGGCGATCTGCCGTCCCTCGCTGGTTGTTACGCCCTGCCGGGGTTGGTGGTGGCCGACACGTACAGCTTCTCGTTCACGTCGCTGGCGGCGGTCGCGCTGTCCTTCGTGGGCGCCGCACCCGATTACCAGGACCGGGAGTTGATCGCCGCGCACGCTCGGATCGAGGACGTGCAACAGGTGTCGGCGTTGCTGACCATGGTGTCGGTGGAGTGGGAGTTCCTGGACAGCCGGGGGCACGCGGTGCCGGGGGAGCGGTACCGCTACCTGCTGCGTACGTCGGGTGAGGGTCCGCTCATCTGCACTGTCATCCGGACGGCCTGACGGGCGGCGGACCGTCCACGCGGGCGAGCCGTTTTCCGCATCATGTGGGCCGGTCGGTCCGATCCGTACCCGCCAGGTTTTCGGTCTGGCCGCCGCTGGCTACGCTGTCGCGTCGGTGGGACGAGGGGAGACCTGATGGCGGTGGGGCCGGAGGGCGCGGGCGGTCCGCGGACGGCGCGGGTACTGGTGTCGGTGCCGTGGATCGTGGTGCTGCTCGGCATCGGCGCGCTTGTGGTGTTGTTGGTGGTCGCGCTGTTGTCGTTCCGTACCCGGGAGCGGGAGAGCGCGCCGCAGGCCGCGCCGCCGGTGTTCCTGCCGACCGTGCCGGCCACGGCGTCGTCATTGCCGCCGACGCCCGCTGGGGTGGAGCGGCGCACGGCGTCGCCGCGACCGTCGCGCAGCAGCCGGACGCCGTCGCCGCGCGCCACCACCGGTTCGCCGTCGCCGGCCCGGACGAGCGCCCCGGCGGTCGCGGCGGCGACCGGGGCGGTGACCGCCCGTTACCAGGTCGGAACGGACGGCTGGAACGCGACCGAGGCGGTGCTGTCGCTGACGAACGAGTCGGCCCGCTCGACGGACTGGCGGGTGGAGCTGGCGTTCGAGGACGACATGCGGGGTCTGCGGGTCAGCGGTGAAGCGGGGATCTCGGTGTCGGCGCAGGGTGACGGCGAGTTCGTGCTGAGCGGCGGGGCGGCGCTGGATCCGGGTGACACGCAGACGTTGCGGTTGCGGCTGGCCTGGGACGGGTCGGGGCAGCGGCCGGTGCGGTGCACCGTCAACGGGGTCGACTGCCGCTTCGGCTGAAGGAGCGCCGGTGGTGGCCGTCGGCGCTTCCGGGCCGGACCGTCGATCGCTACGCTGCCCGGACGGCCCGCTGAGGGAGGTACATGTCCGGCATGCGCCGCGCGCCGCGATCGTCGCACGGTCCGGCCGCCATCGCGTCGTCGCCGTGGATCGTGGCGTGCGCCGGCCTCGTCGTGATGCTGGTCCTGCTCTTCGTTGCCCTGGGGGCGTACCGGGGGCGTAGTCCGGCGTCCGACGACGGGCCGCCGCCGGCGGGGTTGCCGTTGCCGCAGGCGCCGGTCGTGCCGTCCGACACGTCGTCGACGCCGCTGCCGGAGAGGGCGCCGGGGCTGTCGCCGCGGGCGAGCGGGTTGCCGCCGAGTACGCCGGCCGTGTCGCGGCCACCGGTGGTAGGCCCGACTGTGGCGCCGACCTTGGCGCGGCCGTCGACCCGGTCGCCGCAGCGGCCGCCAGCGGTGAGCGGGCGGTACCGGGTCGTGCAGAGCTTCGACGGGGGTTTCATCGGCGAGGTGTTGATCGTCAACGCGTCGGGTGCGGACCAGGGCTGGACGGTGCGGTTCGACTTCGCCGGTGGGCGGCTGGTGACGACCTGGGTGGAGGGGGCGCCACAGGGGACGCTGCGGCAGTTTGACGGGAGCTTCACGTACGTCAGTGGGGTGGACGTGCCGGCCGGCAGGTCGGTGCCGTTGCGGTTCCACCTGGAGCGGGCGTCCACGACGCCGCGCGGGTGCACAGTCGACGGGGTGCGCTGCAGCGGGTTCTGAGCTGCCCTTCCGCAAAGACCTTGCTCGGTTACGACTTTGTTTGCAAGGTATTGCAGATTGTTTCGGCAAGAGTTAGCGTGCGGCCAATCACGACCAGAGGAAGGCCGTCGATGAAACCCCCGCCGATCCCGCGTACCGCAGTGCTCGCGCTCGTCTGCCTGCTCACCTTCACCCTCGTCGGTACGCCGGAATCCGCGCGTCCCCTCGGCGCCGAGGCCGGCCCCTCACCGTCCGGCGGTGACCCCCTCGCCGCGGCGGGCGCCGTGCAGTGGCGCGACGAGCCCACCGCCGAGGCGTTGCTTGCCGCCGGCGCCGACCGCGCGCGTGCCGAGCAGTTCTACTTCGTCCTGCCGGACCGGTTCGCCAACGGCGACCGGCGCAACGATTCCGGTGGCCTGACCGGTGACCGGCTGCGCACCGGGCTCGACCCGACCGACAAGGGCTTCTACCACGGCGGCGACCTCAAGGGCGTCATCGACAAGCTGGCCTACATCCAGGGTCTGGGCACCACCGCCATCTGGCTCGCCCCGATCTTCAAGAACCGTCCGGTGCAGGGCAGGGGTGATGACGTCTCGGCCGGCTACCACGGCTACTGGATCACCGACTTCACCCAGGTCGACCCGCACTTCGGCACCAACGCGCAGCTCAAGGAGCTGGTCTCGCTCGCGCACCGCAGGGGGATCAAGGTCTACCTCGACGTCGTGGTCAACCACACCGCCGACGTCATCAGGTACGCCGAGGACTCCTACGCCTACGTGGACAAGGCCACCTCGCCGTACACCGACGCGCAGGGGCGGGCCTTCGAGGACCGCAACTACGCCGACGGCAGCCGTGACTTCCCGACTGTCGACAGGAACTCCGGCCCGTACACGCCGGTCTTTCCCGACCCCGGTGACGCCACCGTGAAGGTGCCGGCCTGGCTCAACGACGCGACCATGTACCACAACCGGGGTGACTCGACCTTCTCCGGCGAGAACAGCGAGTACGGCGACTTCAGCGGCCTCGACGACCTGTGGACCGAGCGTCCCGAGGTGGTGCGGGGAATGACGAAGGCGTACGGCGACTGGATCGGCGCGACAGGCGTCGACGGGTTCCGGCTGGACACCGTCAAGCATGTCAACATGGACTTCTGGCCGCAGTTCACCCGGGGTGTCGAGCGGGCCGCCGAGAAGGCCGGCAAGAAGGACTTCTTCCTGTTCGGCGAGGTGTACAGCGCCAACCCGGAGGTCACGTCGACGTACGTGCGGCGGGGTGGCCTGCCCGCCACCATCGACTTCGCGTTCCAGGAGGCAGCGCGGGGCTACACGGCGGGCGCCGGCTCGGCGAAGGCCCTCGCCGACGTGTACGCCCGCGACGACCTCTACGCCGCCCGGGACACCGACGCCGGTCGCCTGACCACCTTCCTCGGTAACCACGACATGGGCCGGATCGGGTCGTTCATCGCCGGCGGCGGCACCGACCCGGCCAGCCACCTGCGTCGGGACCAGCTGGCCCACCAGTTGATGTTCCTGACCCGTGGCCAGCCGGTGGTCTACTCCGGCGACGAGCAGGGCTTCACAGGTCCCGGCGGCGACAAGGACGCCCGGCAGGACATGTTCGCGTCGAAAGTTCCCGACTATCTCGACGACGACCTGCTCGGCACCGACCGCACCCACGCCAGCGACCAGTTCGACACCGGCCACCCGCTGTACCGGACGATCGCCGAGCTGAGCCGACTGCGTCAGGCGCATCAGGCGCTGCGCGACGGCATCCAGGTCACCCGGTACGCCGCCGACGGCCCCGGCGTGTTCGCCGCCTCCCGTATCGCTCCCGCCGACCGGACCGAGTACGTGGTGGCGGTGAACAACGCCGCGACCGCGCAGACTGTCACAGTGGACACCTGGTCGGCCGGCGCCACCTTCACCGGCATCTACGGCGGATCGAACGGCGAACAGGCCGGCGGCGCCGGAGCGCCCCCGGGCCGTCCGACCGCGACGGCGGGCGGCGACGGCAGGCTGACGCTGACCGTGCCGCCGCTGTCGGCGGCCGTGTACCGGGCGGGCACCGCCATCGCCCGGCCGACCGGCAACCCGGCCATCACCATCACCACTCCCGCGCCGGGCGCGTCGGTGGCCACCCGCGCGGCGGTCACCGCGAAGGTGACAGGTGACCCGCTGGCGACCGTCACCGTGGCGGCCCGGGTGGCCGGCGGCAGGTGGACGCTGCTGGGCAGCGCCGACCACGCGCCGTACACCGTGCACCACGACCTGGACGGGTTGGCCGGTGGCACCCGGATCGAGTACCGCGCCGTCGTCCGCGACGGCCGGGGCCGCACCGCGACCGCGCGGTCCGTCGCCGTCGTCGGGACACCCGAGCAGGGCGGATCCCGGGAGTGGGCGGTGGTGCACTACAAGCGTCCGGCCGGGGGGTACGACGACTGGTCGCTGTACGCGTGGGGTGACATCGACCCGGCGTACGTCACCGAGTGGCCGAAGGGGCAGCCGTTCGCCGGTGCGGACTCCTACGGTCGGTTCGCCTGGGTGAAGCTCAAGCCGGGCGCGACGTCGGTGGGCTTCGTGGTGGTCGACGCCGACGGCACGAAGGACGTCGCCCAGGACCGCACCATCGACGTCACGCAGACCGGTGAGGTCTGGCTCAAGCAGGGCGACCCGACGGTCTATCCGAGCAGGCAGGCGGCGACAGGTCAACCGGACCCGCCAGTCGAGGAGGGCACCGCAGTCATCCACTACCGGCGGGCAGACGGCAACTACGACGGGTGGGGGCTGCACCTGTGGGACGGGGCGGCCAACCCGACCGACTGGGCCACCCCGCTCACGCCGACCTCCACCGACGCGTTCGGCGCGGTGTTCCGGGTGCCGCTGGCGACCGGAGCCACCGGGCTGAACTACATCCTTCACAAGGGCGACACCAAGGATCTGCCCGACGATCAGCGGCTCGACTTCGCAGGCGCGGGCCGGGAGGTGTGGCTGCTCGCCGCCACCCCGGGGCGGCTGCTGCCGTCGACCGCGACAAGCGCAGGCGGGGACACCGACATCGGCGAGCAGAACGCGCACTGGATCGACAGGGCCACAGTGGCCTGGCGGACACCACCGACCGACGGCCGGGTGTACGCAGTGGTGGCCGCCCCGACCGGCGGGGTGAGCGTCGTCGACGGCGAGCTGTCCGGGACGTACACAAGTCTGCGGTTGCGGGCGCAGCGCAACGGGCTCACCGAGGCCCAGCGCGCGGCGTTCCCGCACCTGTGGTCCTACCGTGCCTTCACGCTGGACCGGGGTGACCTGGCGAAGGTGCCGGCGGCGCTGCGCGGGCAGCTGCTGGTCACCGAGCGCGACGCGTCGGGCGCCCTGCTCGCCGCGACAGGCGTGCAGATCCCCGGCGTGCTCGACGACGTGTACTCCCGGGCCACCCAGGTCACGCTCGGCCCGACCTTCACCGGTCGGACGCCGAGCCTCGCGCTCTGGGCGCCGACCGCCCGGACGGTGGCGCTGCAACTGTTCGACGCGCCGACCGCGACACCGAAGACGGTGCCGATGCGCCGCGACGACCGCACCGGCGTCTGGTCGGTACGCGGCAGCCACGCCTGGACGGGGAAGTACTACCGCTACCAGGTGCAGGCGTGGCAGCCGGCCGCGCAGCGGATGGTCACCGCGTCGGTGACCGACCCGTACTCCGTGGCCCTCGCCGCGGACTCCACGCACAGTCAGCTCGTCGACCTGAACGACTCGGCGTTGGCCCCGCCGGGCTGGCGGACCCTGCGTAAACCGGCGGCCGTGCCGGCGTCGAAGGCGCAGATCTCCGAGCTGTCGGTACGCGACTTCTCCATCGCCGACGACACGGTGCCGGCCGAGCGGCGGGGTACCTTCCTGGCCTTCACCGACCCGAAGTCCGCCGGGATGACCCACCTGCGGGCGTTGGGCGACGCCGGTGTCACCCACCTGCACCTGCTGCCGGCGTTCGACTTCGCCACGATCCCCGAGAAGCGGGCCGACCAGCGCCAGCCGGCCTGTGACCTGGCGGCGCTCCCGCCGGACTCCGAGCAGCAGCAGAAGTGCGTGGCGGCGGTGGCCGAGACCGACGGCTACAACTGGGGGTACGACCCGCTGCACTACACCGTCCCGGAGGGCGGGTACGCCGTCGACCCGGTCGGCGCGGCGCGGACCACCGAGTTCCGTCGGATGGTCGCCGGGGTGAACGAGGCCGGCCTGCGGGTGGTCATGGACGTGGTCTACAACCACACCTCGGCGGCCGGCGTCGACGACACGTCGGTGCTCGACCAGATCGTGCCCGGCTACTACCACCGGCTGCTGGAGGACGGCACCGTTGCCAACTCCACCTGCTGCGCCAACACCGCCCCGGAACACGCGATGATGGGCAAGCTGGTCGTCGACTCGCTTGTCACCTGGGCGAAGCAGTACCGGGTGGACGGCTTCCGGTTCGACCTCATGGGGCACCACCCGAAGGCGAACATCCTGGCCGTACGCGCCGCGCTGGACCGGCTGACCGTCGCCCGCGACGGGGTGGACGGCAAGGCGATCATGCTCTACGGCGAGGGCTGGAACTTCGGCGAGGTCGCGGACGACGCCCGGTTCGTGCAGGCCACCCAGGCCAACATGGCCGGCACCGGCATCGGCACGTTCAACGACCGGCTGCGCGACGCCGTGCGCGGCGGCGGACCGTTCGACACCAACCCCCGCGTGCAGGGCTTCGCCTCCGGGCTCTACACCGACCCCAACGGCGACCCGGTGAACGGGTCGGCGGCCGCGCAGAAGGCCCGCCTGCTGCACGCCCACGACGTGATCAAGGTGGGTCTCACCGGCAACCTGCGGGACTACCGGTTCACCGACACCTCGGGACGGACGGTCACCGGCGCGCAGGTGGACTACAACGGCTCCCCGGCCGGCTACACGGCGGCGCCCGGGGAGGCCGTCACCTACGTCGACGCGCACGACAACGAGATCCTGTACGACGCGCTGGCGTACAAGCTGCCGCAGGTCACCTCGGCGGCGGACCGTTCGCGGATGCAGGTGCTGGCGCTGAGCACAGTGGTGCTGGGGCAGGGCACCGGATTCGTCACCGCCGGCACCGAGCGACTGCGGTCGAAGTCGTTGGACCGCAACTCGTTCAACTCCGGTGACTGGTTCAACCAGATCCGCTGGGACTGTGCACGGGGCAACGGGTTCGGCGCCGGCCTGCCGCCGGCGCCTGACAACCAGGACAAGTGGCCGTACGCCAAGCCCCTGCTCGCCGACCCGGCCCTGGTGCCCGACTGCGCGGCGATCACCACCACCGACGCCCGGTACGCCGAGCTGCTGCGCATCCGGGCGTCCTCGCCGGTGTTCGGGCTGGGCACCGCCGAGCAGGTGCAGCGGCGGGTGGCGTTCCCGCTGTCCGGGGAGCAGGAGACCCCGGGTGTGCTGACCATGACTCTCGACGCCCGTGGCCTGGGCGGGGAGTGGAAGTCGGTGACAGTCGTCCTCAACGGCACGCCGCAGACGGCGACGCAGACAGTCACCGGTCTGCGGGGGGCGGACGTGGCACTACACCCGGTGCTGGTGAACTCGGCCGACCCGGCGCTGCGGAAGGCGTCGTTCGACCGGGCCGCCGGCACGTTCACCGTCCCGGCGCGCAGCGTGGCGGTGTTCGTCCAGAAGTGAGCGGCGACCGGCCCCCTTCCGCGTCGTGCGGAAGGGGGCCGGCCCGTCGTGCTGGCGCTGCGCCCTGATCAGGCGAAGCAGTTCTCGATGGTGCCGCCCGGGATGGCCAGGCAGTTCGTCGGACGGTTCGCGGTGATCGCGGACTTGTCGTCCACGTGCACCTCGCCGAAGAAGCTGAAGACCCCGCCCGGCTCGAAGGTGGAGAAGTTGTAGGCGACCTTCGCCTTCGACAGGTTGACCTCGCCGAAGATGTTGAAGATGCCGCCACCGACCCCGATCGGACCGATCGCCCGGTTGCCGACGACCTCGGTCTCACGCAGCGTGGTGAGGCTGCCGGCGTTGAAGAGCCCGCCGCCGAAGAAGCCGGCGGTGTTGTCCTTGATGGCGCCCTTCTCGAACGTGACCGCGCTGTCGAACGCGATGGCCACGCCGCCGCCGACACCGGCGGTGCTGTTCTTCTCGACAGTGCTGTTGTAGAGGTTCAGCTGGCTGTCGGCCGCGGCCAGACCGCCACCGGCGAGGACGGCGGTGTTCGAGGCGAACTTCGTCTCGTACGCCGTGGTGTTGCCCTCGATGTCGAGGTAGCCGCCGCCGAAGCCAAGCGTCTCGTTGTCGGTGATCTCCGCCTTCTTGAGCTCGACGGTCCCGCCGTCGACGTCGTCGGTGAAGATCTCCGCGGCGCCGTTGGAGATACCGCCACCACCGATGACTGCGGTGTTGTCGGTGATCTTCGACTCCTCGACCTTGAGCAGGCCGGCGTTGAAGACACCCCCACCGAAGAAGAACGCGGTGTTGCGGGTGACGGTGCTGTGCCAGATCTTCGTGGTGCCGAAGTTGGCCACGCCACCGCCGTTGCCGCCCGACTGGTTGAGGACGACCTCGGACTCCAGGATCTCGGCGGTGCCACCCGGCTGGACCAGGATGCCGGCACCGTCGTTCTCGTCCGGCTCCTCGACAAGCGGCGTGACGACGCCCGGCGCCGCCTTCGTCGCGGCCTTCGGCGTCACCTTCGGCGCGGCCTTCAGGCCCGCCTTCGGGTTGGCCTGCCGCGTCGCGAGCGCCTGGTTCAGCGGAACGCCCGCCTTCACCTGCGCCGCGATCGCCTCGGAGTCCGAGTAGGACGCCCAGACGGCCGCCGGCTCGACGGCGTTGTCCAGTTCGAGGGTCTGGCCGCCCTTGATGGTCAGGCCCTTGATGGTGAGGTGCCCACCGCTACCGACGTTCAGGATCCGGAAGTAGTCGGCAGTGGCTTCCCGGACGATCGTGGTGTGCTCACCCTTGAGGGTGATGTTCTCCGTGATCACCGGCAGGCCGTTGCCCTGGTAGTCGTTACGGCTCAGGTTGTAGGTGCAGCCCTTGGCCAGCTCCAGCACACCGCCGTGCTTGTTGTTGGCGAACACGATCGCCTGAATCAGCTTGTCGGTGTCGCAGGGCACCTCCTTCCCGCGCTCGTGGTCCTTGTCGCGGTCCTTGCCCTTGTCCTTGTCCTGGTCCTTGTCCCAGTCGCGACCCTCGTCACCGTGCTGGTCGCCGTCCTTGCTGACCTGGGCGGTGTTCCAGTTCAGGCCGACCGCTCCGGCGCTGCCCGCGACGCCCACCGCCGCGAGGCTGATCACGCCCGTCAGACCGGCCACGCCGCTGGCGAGCCAGAGCTTGCGGCGGCGCTTGGCCGTCGCCCGCCCGGAGGCTTCGTTGTTCGTTAGGTAGTTGGACATCGGAGCTCTCTGCCCTCTCCTCGTACCAGACAGGGTCGCCGCCCTCAGGCGGTCGTCCCCTGCTACAAATCGGTTGTAGCTCCCAAAAACACCGTATGAGAATGTTCCTCGCCTCGGGGGCGTATCCGAAACAACCCCACATTAGGTTCATGTTCCGCGTTCGCCGGGCGGGAGACCCCGGCCGGGCACGCCGCCCCCAAGACGGGCCGTCGGGCCTCTGACCAGCCCAAATGGGTACGCCCCTCCGTGCCGTGACCGGCTCGGAGGGGCGCGCCCTCTATGTGGTTCAGCCCCACCCGATCAGGCGAAGCAGTCCCGAACGTTGAAGCAGTTCGTCGGGCGGTTGGCAGTGACCACGGACTCGTCGTCAAGCAGGACCGTGCCGCCGATGCTGTTGAAGATGCCCCCCGGCTCGAGGGTGGCGAAGTTGTGCGCCACAGTCGTCCGGTAGAGCGTGACCTCGCTCCCCTCGGCGTTGAGGATGCCGCCGCCCCGGGCGAACGGGCCGATGGCCCGGTTGCCGACGACCTCGCTGTCGCGCAGCGTCGTGCGGCTCTCATCGTTGAAGAGGCCGGCGCCCGTCGACCCCGCGGTGTTGTCCGCGATGGCGGTGTCCTCGATCGTCGCGGTGCTGTCGGCGACGACAGCCACACCACCACCCTCGCGGCCGGCGCTGTTCCTGGCCACCGTGGCGTGCGTGAGGGTGAGCTGACCGTCGGCCACGCCCACGCCGCCGCCGTCCAGGACCGCGGTGTTGTCGGTGACCTTCGTGTCGTGCAGGGTCGTGGTGCCCCCGACGTCCAGGACGCCGCCGCCGACACCGAGCGTCTCGTTATCGGTGATCTCGCTCTTGTAGACCCAGACCGCGCCGCCGTCGATGCTCTCGGTGACGATCGAGGCCGCGCCGTTGGCGATGCCGCCGCCACCGACGATCCCCGTGTTGTCCGTGACCTTGGACTCGTCGACCTGGAGCACACCTGTGTTGAAGATGCCGCCGCCGTAGAAGAAGGCGGTATTGCGTGCCACGGTGCTCTTGCTGAGCCTGGTCGTGCCGAAGTTCGCCAACCCGCCGCCGTTGCCGCCGGACTGGTTGTAGAGCAGCTCACTGTCCAGGATCTCCGCCCGGCCCCCAGGCTGTACGAGCACCCCGGCGCCGTCGTTGAACCCGGGCTCCTCGACCAGCGGCACGACAGCCGCCGTGCTCGCCGCGGCCGGCGGGGCCTTGGCGATTGTCGCTGGCTGCTGCGGCGCTGTGGTCGCTGCCTGCTTGGCGGCTGCCTGCTCGGTTGCGGCTGCCTGCTTGGCCTCGCCCTGCTTGGCCTCGCCCTGCTTGGCGTCGGCCTGCTTGGCCGTGGCCGCCTGCTTGGTCTCGGCCTGCTTTGCCACGGCCGCCTGCTTGGCTGCCGCTGCCTCCGCAGCCGCAGCCGTCTTGGCCGCTGCCTCCGCAGCCGCAGCCGCAGCCGTCTTGGCCGCTGCCGCTGACTGCTTGGCTGCCGCCGCCTCCGCGGCCGCCTTGTCTGCTCCCGTCGGCACTGCCGGCTTGGTCGCAGCCTTGGTTGCCGCCGTCGGCTCCGCCGCCTTGGCTGCTCCCGGCTTGATCGCTGTGGCTGCTCCCGGCTCCGCCGCCTTGGCAGCTCCCGCACTGGTCGCTGTCTGCTTGGCTGCCGTCGCTGCCGTCGCTGCCGGCTTCGCTGCCGTCGCCGCTGCCGGCTTGGCTGCCGTCGCCGCTGCCGGCTTGGCTGCCGTCGCCGCTGCCGGCTTGGCTGCCGTCGCCGCTGCCGGCTTGGCTGCCGTCGCCGCTGCCGGCTTGGCTGCCGTCGCCGCTGCCGGCTTGGCTGCCGTCGCCGCTGCCGGCTTGGCTGCCGTCGCCGCTGCCGGCTTGGCTGCCGTCGCCGTTGCTGGCTTGGCTGCGGCACCGGACGCGCTGGCCGCCGCCGACTCGGCCGTCGGCGCGGTGGCCCGGACCGAGGTCGAGTACGGCGCCCAGACCGTCGCCGGCTCCACGGTCATGGCCTGCTGGATTGTCTGCCCGCCCTTGATGCTCAGGCCCTTGAGGGTGAGTTGCCCGCCCGGGCCGACGTTCAGGATGCGGAAGTAGTCGGCGGTGGCCTCACGGCCGATGGTCGTGTGCTCGCCCTTGAGCGTGATGGGCTCGGTGATCACCGGGAGGCCGTTGCCGTCCTGGTTGCGGGTCAGGGTGTACGTGCAGCCCTTGGCCAACTCCAGCACACCGCCGTCGCCGTTGTTGGCGAAGGTGATCGCCTGGATCAGCTTGTCCGAGTCGCAGGGCACCTGCTTGGTGCGGTCCTTCTCGTCCCGCTTGTCGTCCTTGCCGGCGCGGTCGTCGAAGCCGCTCCAGTCGTCGCCGCTCCAGTCGTCGTCGCCGTTGTCCTTGGCGCCGCTCTCCCCGCCACCGTCGGTGCTCCCGCCGGCGTCGCTGACGTTCTTCTGCCTGTTGGTCGACGGCTGGGCGTCGGACACCCGATCGGAGGTGGGCTTGTCGTCCCGGGCGGCCACACCACCGAGGGCGGCCAGGCCGACCACCCCGGTCAGGCCGGCGACGCCGGCAACCCACAGGGCCCGTCGTCGTCGTGTCGGCGGAGCCGTCGAGGCCCCGCCGTCGGTACTCGTTACGTCGTTGGACATCAGAGCCTTCCGCCCTTCCTACTACCAGACGGGGTCGCACCGCCCGCAGCGCCACGACCAGCCACAAATCGGTTGCAGCCTCCGATGCCCACCGTATGAGAACTATCTTCGCGAGGCGGACGTATCCGAGAAAACCCCGCATATGCCTCAGGTTAGGGCAGGGACCCGCTAAGCGTGCGGGGGTGACAGGAAGGGGCGTGACCAGCCCAAACGCGGTACCGGCGCTCGCCCGGACCGGGCGTGAAGGCGCTCGACGCCCCCGCCGAGCGCCGCCGTTGGGCGTGATCCACTCCGTTGCGCCGATATCGCGGTATCCCGGCGCCCGGACAGCGCACCATCGGCGATCTGGAGTGGATCAATGGCGGCGGGCCGAGTTCGGTGGTCCCGGACCCCGCCAGGCAGGGCGTGCCCGTTCTCGGGCGTGCTCCACTCGGGTTCCTTGGGAGCGCGCTGTCCGAGCGGGTCGGAAGCCCCGGATCAAGGAAGTCGAGTCGATCGACGGCTGGCGCGCGGGGGACTGTGGTCCGCTCCGTTGCGCCGACAGGGCGGTAATTCGGCGGCCGGATACCGCTACGTCGGCGCGACGGGGTGGAGCAACGCCGCGCCCCTCCCGCCGGCACCCCGGAGGTCGGGGGCGGGGAAGGGGCGGGGCGGGGCCTGCGGTCAGGCGGTGAGGCGGAAAAGAGGTCAGGCGGGCAGGCGAGGGCCCGCCTCGCGCTGCTCGGCGAGCCAGGTCTCCACCTCGTCGGCGGTGCGCGGCAGGCCGGCGGACAGGTTCACCGCGCCGGTCGCGGTGACCAGTACGTCGTCCTCGATGCGGATGCCGATGCCGCGCAGCTCGGCGGGGACCAGCTCGTCCTCCGGCTGGAAGTACAGGCCCGGCTCGACGGTGAGCACGTAGCCCTCGCCGAGGGCGCCGTCGCGGTAGGTCTCCTTGCGGGCGTTCGAGCAGTCGTGGACGTCGATGCCGAGCATGTGACCGAAGCCGTGCAACGTCCACCGGCGGTAGACCGAGGACTTCTCGTCCATGGCCTCGTCCACGCTCACCGGCAGCAGGCCCAGGTCGGCGAGGCCCTCGGCGAGCACCCGCATGCAGGTCAGGTGGACGTCCTTGAACGTGACGCCGGGCCGGATCGCGTCGATGCCGGCCTGCTGCGAGGCGTACACGATGTCGTAGACCTGGCGCTGCAGGGCGGTGAACCGGCCGTTGACCGGCAGCACCCGGGTCACGTCGGCGGTGTAGAGGTTGCGGCCCTCGACGCCCATGTCCATCAGCAGCAGGTCGCCCGGACGGGTGGCGCCGTGGTTGTGCACCCAGTGCAGGATCGTGGCGTGCTCACCGGCGCCGACGATCGAGCCGTACCCGACGTCGTTGCCGTCGTGGCGGGCCCGCAGCGCGAAGATCCCCTCCAGCAGACGCTCCGAGACGGCGCGGTCGGCCGGCAGGATCCGGGCCACGTCCTCGAAGCCGCGCACCGTGGCGTTGATGGCGTCCTGGAGCTGGCCGATCTCCCACTCGTCCTTGACCAGCTTCTGCTCCGAGATGGCGATCGCCAGCTCCCGGTCGCGCGGCGGCTGCCCCTCGGCGCGGACCCCGTCGTACGGGCGGACGGCCGCGTCGACCTGGGCGTCGAAGCCGCGCAGCACCCGGGTGCGGCCGGGCGCCAGGTCGGCGAGCGTCGCCTCCAGGCCGGTCAGGTCGGCGGTGGGCAGGCCCAGCTCGGTGGACTTCTCGCCGAGGGTGTGCCGCCGGCCGACCCACAGCTCGCCGTGGCGGCTGCGGAAGAACTCGTCGGTCTCGCGGGACGAGCGGGGCCGCATGTACAGCGTCGCGTCGTGCCCCGAGCCGTTCGGGCGCAGCACCAGCACGCTGTCCGGGTCGTGGTCCCCGGTCAGGTAGGCGAAGTCGCTGCCCGGCCGGAACGGGTAGGCGGTGTCGTTGGCGCGGACCTTCTCGCCGCCGGTCGGGATGACAAGTGTCTCGCCGGGGAAGGCCGCCGACAGCGCGGCGCGGCGCTTGGCGTAGTTGGGCGCCTCGGGGCGGGGCGTGACCGGAAGTTCGGTGTCGCGCCAGCCCTGCCGCATGAAGGACAGGAACGCCTCCGGGAAGTCCGGATCGTGCGATTCCGTGCCGTCTGTCGGCGTACCGTCGGTGCGTTCCTCGGTCATGTGCGCCGCTCCCTCCGCGTCGTTGCTGGTCCCGACGGTACCGCGTGCCCGGTTCGTGTTGGTGAGGCCCGGGAGCCCTCCGGATCGACGGACGGCTGCGACGGGCCGACGGACCGCGTGGAAAGATGACCACCATGTGCGGACTCCTGGCCTTCTTCAGCGCGAACGGCAACGCCGCAGCGCACCGCGACCACATCGCCGGAGCATTGGAATGCCTGCACCACCGCGGCCCCGACGAGACAGGGGTCGAGGTGGTCGGTGACGCCTCCGGCCGGTACGCGGACGGCGTGTTCGCCCACAAGCGGCTCGCCATCATCGACGTCGCGTCGAGTCACGAGCCGCTGCCCTACGCGAACGGCCGTTATCTGCTCACCTTCAACGGTGAGATCTACAACTACATCGAGCTGCGTGACGAGCTCGTCCGGACCTTCGGCGCGCAGTTCGCCACCGCCGGGGACGGCGAGGTGGTCGTCGCCGGCTACCACTTCTGGGGCGAGCAGGTGCTCACCCGCCTGCGCGGCATGTTCGCCTTCGTCATCTGGGACCGGCAGGAACGGCGTGCGTTCGGCGCCCGCGACTATTTCGGCATCAAGCCGCTGCACTACCTGGAGACCGCCGACGGCCTGTACCTGGCGTCGGAGAAGAAGGCGCTGCTGCCGTTCGCGCACAGCAACTACCAGGGCGACGCGGGTGTCGACGCGGCCAACCTGAGCCACTACCTGACCCTGCAGTACGTTCCGGAGCCCGGCACCCTGCACAAGGGCATCAGCCGCATCGGCTCGGGGGAGTACCTGAGCTGGACCCCGGGTGGACGCATCGACGTACGCCGGTGGTACCGGCCGGTGTTCCGGCCCGCGCCGGTCGACGACGAACAGAAGCTCTACCACGAGATCCGGGAGACGCTGCGCGAGAGCGTCCGCATGCACATGCGCTCCGACGTGCCGGTCGGCTCGTTCCTGTCCAGCGGCATCGACTCGACGGCAGTCGTCGCGTTGGCCCGCGAGTTCAACCCGAACATCCTCACCTTCACCGTCGGCTACGACGTGCCGGGATATTCGGAGATCGACGTCGCGCAGGAGTCGGCCCGGCACCTGGACGTCACCACCATCCCCACCAAGATCGGTCCGCAGGACATGATCGACGCGCTGCCGAAGATCGTCTGGCACCTCGACGACCCGGTGGCGGACCCGGCGCTGGTGCCGCTCTACTTCGTGGCGAAGAAGGCCGCCGAGCACGTCACTGTGGTGCTCTCCGGCGAGGGGGCCGACGAGTTCTTCGGCGGTTACACGATCTACCGGGAGCCGCTGTCGCTCGGCACCGTCAACGGCCTGCCCGGCGGTGTGCAGAAGGGCCTGCGGGCGGTCTCCAAGGCGATCCCGCAGGGGGTCAAGGGCAAGAGCTTCCTGGAGCGCGGCACCACTCCGATCGAGGAGCGCTACTACGGCAACGCCCGGATGTTCACCGAGGAGGAGAAGCAGCACCTGCTGCGGCGCTACGACCCCTCGGTGCGCTACACGGACGTGACCGCCCCGATCTACGCCGAGTGCACCGAGCTGGACGACGTCACCAAGATGCAGTACGTCGACCTCTACACCTGGCTGCGCGGCGACATCCTGGTCAAGGCCGACCGGATCTCGATGTCGCACTCGCTTGAGGTGCGGGTGCCGTTCCTCGACCGTGAGGTCTTCGACGTCGCGGCCAAGATCCCGGTGGACCTGAAGCTGCCGCCGCGCTCGGACGCCACGAAGTACGCGATGCGCCAGGCGTTGCAGGGTGTCGTGCCGCCGGCGATCGTCAACCGTAAGAAGCTGGGCTTCCCGACGCCCACCCGGGTCTGGCTGCGCGGCGAGATGTACGAGTGGGCCCGGCACGTGCTGAGCACCTCGGGCGCGGGTGACCTGCTCGACCTGTCGTACGCGCTGCGGCTGCTCGACGAGCACAAGCGGGAGGAGGCCGACCACTCCCGCAAGGTGTGGACGGTGCTGATCTTCTGCATCTGGCACGCCATCTTTGTGGCCAAGACCCTCGACCCGGGCATCCAGCGCAACCAGTCCGCCCTGCTGACGAAGCCGGTGGTCGGCAGCATGGTCCGCTGACCCCGTTCCACCCTGTCGATCAAGAGGTTTGCGTCACCCGAGCGGTTCCGGGTGACGCAAACCTCTTGATCATTTCAGGGAAGGCTCAGCGGCGGGCGCAGGTGACAGTCGGAATGCCGTTCGTTCCTGTGCTGCTGGCCAGGAAGCCGAACGTGGTGGTGCCCTCCGGTGCGACCGTGCCGTTGTACCCGACGTTCGTCGCCGTCACCGACGCCCCGGAGGTCGTCTGGGTGGCGCTCCAGATCTGATTGATCGCCTGCCCGTTGGGCCAGGTCCAGCTCGCGGTCCAGCCGGAGAACGCCGTACTGCCGTGGTTCATGATCGTGACTTCGCCCTGGAAGCCGCCCTGCCAGGCGCTTGTCACCTTGTAGACGGCCATGCAGTCGCTGCCACCCGGCGGCGGCGTGGTCGGCGGCGGGGTGGTGGGCGGCGGCGTGGTCGGCGGCGGGGTGGTCGGCGGCGGCGTCGTGGGCGGCGGGGTGGTCGGCGGAGGCGTCGTGGGCGGCGGCGTGGTGGGCGGGTTCGAGCCGCCCGGACCCACACCTGTCACCTGACCGCTGCCGCCGTCGAAGGTCACATCGGAGCAGCCGAAGAAGTTCTCCTGCGAGTCCGAGCGCACCCAGCGGGAGTAGATGATGTGCCTGCCGCTCTTGCCCGACGGCAGGTTGCCGCTGAAGTAGTAGTGCCCGTCGGCGGTGCCGACGCTGCCGCGCTGCGGCGGGTTGGTCACCGTCAGGAACGGCTCCTCCAGGTCACTCCAGGCCAGCGCCCGCGTCGGGCTCCAGCTGTCCTTGGTGACGTAGAAGTAGAAGGTGCCCGGGTGGTGCGCCCAGTTGCTGTACCGGAAGTCCAGCCGCGCGCCGGAGGTCAGGTGGGTCAGCGGCCAGTCGGTGCGCGCCAGGTCGTAGCCCTTGTAACCGGAGTTGCCGCCACTGCACAGCTGCCCGTCCGGAATGAAGCCTGTGGTGCGACCACCGGCGTCGGAGCGCAGCACGCTGAACCAGTTGTAGAGCGAGTTCGACCCGCTCTGCGCCACGGCGGCGGAACACGCCGGGTTGTTCGGCCTGATCTCGCCGGTCTGGCTGAGGCCGTCCTGCCAGCAGAGGTAGGTACGGCTGCCCGGCGTCATCGCCGCGCCGTGCGCGGCCGCCGGTTGCGGACTGGACGCCAGGGCGACGGCGCCCAGAGCGAAGGTTAGGGCCGCGGTGAGCACTGCGGCCGTACGGGAACGGTTCACGGGTTCTCCTGACTCGCGAGGCGTGCCGCCCGAGCCGCCCCGCCGCAATCGGGTGGGGTGTGGTGTCGGCACAGCGCCGTGGGGGCGGATGCGGCGATCACTGTGACGTGCCCCGGCAGAAGATCAGCCAGCGGACACACGCCATCAACGGTCCTGTCCTGGACCGGTGCCCTCGCGTTGAACCAACCCGGCAACCGGCGGCGCGGCAGCCCTCGCACCGCCCGGTATGCGTCATCCCATCACGCCGTCCGCCGTCAGCGCAATAGTCGAACCTCGATGTGCCAAACACGGCTGGCGTGGCCGCCGGCTCGCTCGTCTCCCGATCGGATCGACGGGTTCTCTCCTATAGTGATGGTCTGCATCCCCACGGCGACGACAGCCGTCCGGGCATCACCCGCTTCGGCGCGCGGCGCACGTCGCCCGGTCGGTCGGACGACGGGACCGGACGGCGACGAGACGAAGGAGGCGGCAGCGCGTGCCCGACGTGTTCGACGACCTGCACCGCCGCTGCCGCGCCGGCGAGGCGGTGGCCCTGGCCACAGTCGTCGCCACCTGGCGGTCCGCGCCGCAGCCGCCCGGCGCCGCGATGCTCGTGACCGCCGACGGCACGGTCACCGGCAGCGTCTCCGGTGGCTGCGTCGAGGCCGACCTCTACGAGCGCGCCCGCCACGTGCTCGACACCTGCGTACCGGAGCTGGTCCACTACGGCGTCAGCGACGACGAGGCGTACGCCGTGGGCCTGACCTGCGGCGGGATGCTCGACGTGTTCGTGGAGCGGATCGACGACGGCGCCCTCGCGCACCTGGACGCGGTCGCCGCCGCGCGGCGGGCCGGCGAACCGGCAGCTGTCGTCACCTGCGTGGCGGCCGACGCCGGCGACCCCCCGGGCGCGACGCCTACCGACCCGGCGGGGCGACTGGGTCGACGGCTGGCGCTGGCCGGGGGGCAGGTGACCGGCTCGCTCGGCGACGACCGGCTCGACGACGCCGCGGCCGACGACGCGCTCGGGCTGCTCGCCGCCGGACACAGCGGCGTGCTCCGGTACGGCTACCACGGGCAGCGCCGCGGCACCGGCCTCAGCCTCTTCGTGGCCGCGTACGCCAGCGCCCCCCGGATGATCGTCTTCGGGGCGATCGACTTCGCGGCCGCGGTGGCCCGGATCGGCGCGTTCCTCGGCTACCGGGTGACCGTCTGCGACGCCCGGGCCGTCTTCGCCACCGGTCGGCGCTTCCCGGACGCGCACGAGGTGGTGGTGCAGTGGCCGCACCGCTACCTGCGGGCCGAGATCGACGCCGGCCGGGTCGACGCGCGCACAGTCGTCTGCGTGCTCACCCACGACCCGAAGTTCGACGTGCCGCTGCTGGCGCTGGCCCTGCGCCAACAGGTGGCGTACGTCGGCGCGATGGGGTCGCGGCGCACCCACGACGAGCGGCACAAGCTGCTGCGCGAGGCCGGGCTCAGCCCGGAGCAGCTCGGCCGCCTCGCCTCACCGATCGGGCTGGACCTCGGCGGGCGTACACCCGAGGAGACCGCGGTCAGCGTCGCCGCGCAGATCGTCGCCGCCCGCTGGGGCGGCAGCGGCCGGCCCCTGTCCGCGCTCGACGGACCGATCCACCACCCGGGCTGACGCCGCACCGGTACCGCGTCTTCGCCGCCCAGCAGGGCGTCCGTTGTGCCAGCCTGGTGCCAGCCGACCATGTCCGGCCCGACCGTCCCCGGCGGGCCGGGGCGCTGCCGGCCGACGACGACGAAGGGACTTCGATGGGGTACGCGGTGGTGTTCGGCGAGGCGCTCGTCGACCTGCTCGACACCGAGCGCGACGGGGAACGGGTCTACCTGCAGGCGATCGGCGGTGGGCCGCTCAACGTCGCCGTCGGGGTGACCCGGCTCGGCGGCGCGGCACAGTTCGTCGGCTCGCTCGGTGACGACGTGCTGGGCGGGCGGATCCGCGGCTTTCTGACCGACGTCGGCGTCGGTCTCGCCGGTGCGGTCACGGCGCCGGTGTCGACCACGCTCGCGGTGGTCACGTACTCCGGGCCGGAACCCGACTTCCGCTTCTACGGAGAGCCGCCCTCCTACGGTCTGCTCGGCCCGGACGATCTGGACCTGGCGCTGCTGGAGGGCGCGGACGTGCTCTACTGCGGCTCGGTCGTGCTGCTGCAGCCGCGCACCCTTGCCGCCGCGCGTCGGGCCTGGTCGCTCGCCGCCGGGGTGCGCGTCCTCGACCCGAACGTACGCCCCCGCCTGCTCGACGGGCCGGCCGCGCTGGACGGGCTGCGCGAGGTGGTGGCCGAGTTGGCCGCGGGCGCGCACCTGGTCAAGCTGAGCACCGCCGACGCCGAGCTGCTCTACCCGGGCGAGCCGGTCGAGGGGGTGGCCGCGTACCTGCGTGAGCTGGGCGCGGCCACGGTGGTGGTGACGCTCGGCGCGGCCGGCGCGGTGCTGGCCGCCGCCGGCGCCGATCCGGTGCGGGTGCCCGCTCCCAAGGTCGACGCCATCGACGCCACAGGCGCCGGCGACTCGGTCATGGCCGCGCTGATCGCCGACCTGCTCCTCGACGGCGAGCCGGACGACCCGGCGGGCTGGGTCGAGCGGGTGGCCTTCGCGCTGCGGGTGGCGGGTCTCGTCTGCGAATCCCCGGGTGGCGCCACCGCCATGCCCACCCGCACCGACGTCACCCGCCGCTTCGGACGTTAGGGCGAGCCGTTGAGTTCGGTGTAGCCGCGGCGGGCGGCGATCAGGGCGGCGCGGGCGCCGAAGGGCGCCTCGGCGGCCACCCGCTCCGGCGGCGCGTCGCCTGTGTGCGCGGCCCGGATCAGCCAGGCCAGTCGCACCAGCTCGGCGTGCTGGGCGCGGACGAACCCGACGTCCACCGGGTCGCCGTGGCCCGGCACGACCACAGTGCGCGCGGACGTCAGCCGCAGCAGGTCCGCGACCGCGTCCGGCCACTGCAGGGGGTACGAGTCCTCGAAGGCGGGCGGGCCGCTCTGCTCCACCAGATCACCGGCGACGAGCACGTCCGCGTCGGGCACGTGCACCACCAGGTCGGCGTCGGTGTGCCCGCGCCCCGGGTGCCGCAGCACGACCCGCCGGCCGCCCAGGTCGAGCGCCGTCTCGGTGTGCACCGGGTGCGTCGGAGCGAGCAGCGGGGTGTCGACCAGCTCGGCCGCCAGCTCCGGGTGCTCGGTACGCACCTCCTCGTACGCCTCCCGGCGCAGCCGCTCCGGCTCCTCGCGCAGGGCCGCGGCGGCCCGCTCGTGCGCGTACACCGGGCGGGGTGGGTCGCCGGCCAGGACGGCGTTGCCGAAGCAGTGGTCGTAGTGGTGGTGGGTGTTGACGAGCGTCAACTGACGGTCGGTGACCCGCCCGACGGCGGCGGCCAGCTCCGTGGCCTGCCGGGCCGAGGAGAGCGTGTCCACCAGCAGCGCCTCGTCGTCGCCGACGACAAGTGTGACGTTGACACGCAGCAGAGGCTCGCGCAGCACGTACACCCGGTCGGCGACCTCGGCGAACCCGGCGCTCACGACTGCCGCCCGGCCCGGTCGACGAAGCGTTGCCGATCCACCACGATCCGGTCGACCCGGCCCCGGGCCACCGTCTGGTCGCCGTCGGCGACGGTGACCTCGAACGACAACCGGCGACCGTCGACAGTCGCCAGCAGGGCCTGCGCCCGCACCGTGCGCCCGACCACAGTCGGCGCCAGGTGCTCCAACTCGACCCGGGTGCCGACAGTTGTCGACCCGGGAGGCAGCGTGGCCGCCGTGGCCGCGACGGTGGCCGCCTCGGCCAGCGCGAGCACCCGGGGTGTGCCCAGCACCGGTACGTCCCCCGAACCGACCGCCTGGGCGGTGTCCGTGTCGGTGACGGTCAGTTCGACCTGGGCGGTCAGACCCGGCGCGAGGGCCGGCTCGGGCTGCTCCTGCATGGTCGTCAGCCTAGGTGCTCGCCGGATGCGTCGGGCACGCGCCCGGCGATCCGGGCGCACCCGTCCGCAGCGGCCCAGTTGGGTCCCCGTCGGTCGATGCCGTACCCGTCGTTAACCTTGACCGCGATGGCCGTCGTGACTGACCCCCAGCCCCCCGCCCGGACCGACCCGCCCGCGTCCCCGGACGGGGGCCGTCGGCGCATCGTCGCCATGACGGTCTGGGCGGTCGCCTTCGTCGCCGCCTGGCTCGCGATCGGGCTGCCCACCGACCCCGCGTACGCCTTCGTGTGGATCTGGCTCGGGACCATCGCCTGGAACAGCGACCGCCCGTGGCGCAGCCACCTGCGCTTCGCCCGGGACTGGGTGCCTGTGGTGCTGCTGCTGGCCGCGTACAACCTGTCGCGCGGGTTCGCCGACAACGGCGCCACCCCGCACGCCATGGAGCTGATCGTCGCCGACCGGTTCATGTTCGGCTGGGCCACCGGCGGGGAGGTGCCCACCGTCTGGTTGCAGCAGCACCTCTACCGCCCGGAGGTGCAGTGGTGGGACATCGCGGCGAGCTGGGTGTACTTCTCGCACTTCGTGGTGACGCTGGCCGCCGCCGCGGTGCTCTGGCTGCGGGACCGGCACCGCTGGGCCTCGTACATGCGGCGCTGGGGTTTCCTCTGCGCCGCCGGCCTGGCCACGTACTTCATCTACCCGGCTGCCCCGCCCTGGTGGGCCGCGCAGAACGGCCTGCTCACCGAAGTCGCCCGGATCTCCACCCGGGGCTGGAAGGCGTTCGGCATGCACGGCGCCGGCAACGTGCTCAACGCCGGCCAGATCGCCTCGAACCCGGTCGCCGCGATGCCGTCGCTGCACACCGCGTGGGCGCTGTTCGTGGTGCTGTTCTTCCTGCGCACCACCCGCCGCCGCTGGTGGCCGCTTCTGCTCGCGTACCCGCTGGCGATGACGTTCACCCTGGTCTACTCCGGTGAGCACTACGTGATCGACGTGCTGGTGGGCTGGACGTACGTCGGGCTCACCTACCTGGTCGTCGGCCTCGCCGAGCGAGCCTGGCGCACCCGCCACCCCCGCCACCCCCGGCCCCCCACCCAAGACTCCGTCGATCATGAGGTTGTTGCCGTCCCGACCGGCGTGTCGAGGCAATAACTTCATGATCGACGCGGTCTAGGGGGTGGCGCGGGCCGCTTGCGCTCGGGTTGTCAGCTCGGCTGCCAGGGTCCATGCCTCGGCTACGTCGCGGTCCTGGGCGGTCGCGCCTGAACCTCCCGCCGTGTCCGCGTGTACGGTCGCCAGGCCCAGCCGGCGCTGCACCGGCCCCTGCACCACCCGCACGCTCTGGATCCGCCCGTACGGCACGATCGCCACCTGCCGGGTGAGCAGACCGGACCGGGTGGCGAACACCCGCTCGAACAGACCCGCCCCGAGCGCGCCGCGCCCGAGCGGGTGCAGCCAGCGCGTCCGGGGCGGTGGTGGGCTCAGTGCCAGCGCGTCCAGGCGTACGCCGGGCAGCACCTCGGCGACGATCATCGTGGCGGTCGGCAGGTCGCCGACCGGCAGCAACCGGTCCGGCCGGTTGCGGTCGTCGGCCTCCGCCACGGAGTAGCCGGCCACCTCCAACCGCAGTCGCAGCCAGTCGTTCACCCGCCACAGCAGCGGCCAGGTGGCCCGCAGGGTCTGGACCCGGTCCAGCGGCACGGTCTGCGCACGCGTCTCCAGCAGGCCGTTGTGTACCCGCAGGATGCCGCCGTCGCGGGCCAGCCGGAAGTTCCAGTCGTCGAGGACGCGGCGGATCGGTTGCAGCAGCACACCGGCCATCGCGGTCAGCGTGCTCGCCACCGCGACGAACGACCACGACCCGGCGGTGACGAACTGCACCACGACGAAGGCCAGACCGAACGGGAGCAGGAACGCCTGCGGGGTGAGCAACTGACTGACCAGCAGGTCCTTGTTGCGTACCGCGTGTAGCGGCCGGCCCGGCGTGGCCGCCGGAGTCCCGGGTTCCGTCGGGGGCGCGGTGACGCCGGGCGGGGGTGGCGGCGTCGTCCGTCCGGCGATCGCCAGCAGCCGCTCGCGCAGGCGGGCGGCGTCGGCCACTGGAAGGTACGCCAGCGGCGCCTCGGTCTTGCCTCCGCCGACCACCTCCAGGCGCAGCTCGGCCAGGCCGGTGAGCTGGGCGAGCAGGGGCCGGACCACCTCCACGGCCTGCAACCGCTCCAGCGGGATGGCCCGGGTACGCCTCCAGAGCAGCCCCTCGTGCACCCGCAGTTCGCGGCCCACCACGTGGTAGCCGGTGTTGTACCAGCTGATCACCGACAGCACTGTCGCGCCGAGCGCCAGCACCGCCACCATCGCGGCGAACCAGCCGAAGCCGACCCGCGACAGCGTCGACCAGGACAGGCCCGCGATCACCACGACCAGCGACTTGACGCCGTGCAGCAGCGGGCTGAGCGGGTGCAGCCGCCGCCGGGGCTCACCGTCAACGCCGTCCGGCGCCGTCGGCCAGGGGTGCACCGCCCCGGACGGGCCGGCGGGGTATGGCCCGCCGGGCGGACCCACGGGGTATGACGGACCAGTTGGGCCGGCTGCGTGCGCCGGGCCGGGAGGGCCGTCGGGCGGGCCGGGAGGGCCGTCGGGCGGCGGACCGGGAGGGCCGGCGGGCGGCGGCGGCACCGGCGGGCCGGCGGGCGGCGGACCGGGCGGGCCGGCAGGGTGTGGTGTGCCGGTGGGAGGCGCGCTGCCGGCCGGTAGCGGCGGCCGGGTGCCCGGCTCGGCGGGGCCGTCGCTCATCGGGCCGGCTCTCGGCGGCGCCGACGGTCGCCAGCGCGGGCGGTCACAGGCCCTCCGCCCGGTCCTCGCCGAGCGCGGTGAGCCTGTCGCGCAGCCGGGACGCCTCCGCCGGACGCAGGCCCGGCACCCGCGCGTCGCTGGCGGCCGCGGCCGTGTGCAACTGCACGGTGGCCAGGTCGAAGGCACGCTCCAGCGGGCCGGCGCTCACGTCGACGAACTGCATGCGGGAGTACGGGACGATTGACAACCGCCGGACCAGCAGCCCGTGCCGCACCAGCAGGTCGTCGTCGCGCTCGGCGTAACCCCAGGCGCGTACCGCGCGGACGACGGCCGTGGCCCGCCACGCGCCGAGCACCACCACGAGGGCGAGCGCGAGCCCGAGCAGCCAGTGGCCGCTCAGCGCCCAGCCGATCGCGGTCACCGCCAGGCCGATGGCCACCACTACCGCGAGCCGGATCAGCTCCACCCAGATCAGGTCGGTGGAGATCGGCTGCCACCTGACGCTGTCCGGCCAGGGCTCCAGCGGACCGCGCCCCGACGACCGCGGGCCGGAGTCGGCCAACGGTCCAGGGCCCGGCGGCAGGAGACCAGGGAACGGCAGGTCGGGCGGGGGAGAGCCGGCGTGGTGCCCGCCGGGCGGGGGAGAGCCGGCGTGGTGCCCGCCGGGCGGGGGCAGGGCGCTCGGCGGCAGTGGGGCCGGCCAGGACACGTCCGGTGGGGACGGGTCCGGGCCGAGTGTGCCGGGTGCCGGGAACGCGCCGGGCGGCGGCGCGACGCCGGGAGGTGCGCTGGCCGGGGTGGATGGCCCGGAGGGGGAGGTGGGGTCGGGGGAGGTCGGGCGGTCGACGCGGTCCTCCGCGCTCACCGGCGGGCGCCGTTCCGCACGCCGCGACGCCGCACGATCCGTGCCGCCGCCTCGCCCTGCCCGTCGGCGGCGCCGAGCGCCACGCTGCCGTGCCTCATCGGTCGCTCGCTGCGCTCGCTCACGTGTCGAGGGTAGGCGATCCGGGCACCGGAGTGACGGCACGAAGGAAGCCGCGAACCTCAAGGAATTCGCCGAGGCTGCCGCGGTGCTCGGCGCAGGCCAGCCAGGTCTTGCGCCGATCGGCGGTGTGCAGGCGTGGATTGTTCCATTCCAGCGCCCAGACGGCGGGGGCGCGGCAGCCCCGGGCCGAGCAGACCAGGGGCTCGTCGGCAGGGGAGGGGATGCTCATCCGGGCCAGTCTAGGGCGGCCGGACGGAGAGCTTGAGCGCCGGGCGGCCACGGGGGGAGCCGCCCGGCGACGGGGTGAATCGTACACACGGCGGGCGGGTTCCTGTCCACCCGTGATGCGCGATTCGGACATTGGATGCCGCGGCGAAAATCGGCTTCTCCCCACCTCGACACTCAGGAAGGCATGCGAGTCTTGATACCGCACCAGCCGCGACGACCGACAAACGCTGTGGAGGACCGGTGGCCCAGCCGACCATGCCCGACGCCCCGACGCCGAACGGGGTGGCACCGGAGAAACCCGCGCCGGTGACCACACCCGCGCAGGACGCCACCCTGCTGGAGAAGGCGCTCTTCGAGATCAAACGGGTGATCGTCGGGCAGGACCGGATGGTCGAGCGGATGTTCGTCGCGCTGCTCGCCCGCGGCCACTGCCTGCTCGAAGGCGTGCCCGGCGTGGCCAAGACCCTGGCCGTGGAGACCCTCGCCAAGGTCGTCGGGGGGTCCTTCGCCCGGGTGCAGTTCACCCCGGACCTGGTGCCGGCCGACATCATGGGCACCCGGATCTACCGGCAGTCGAGCGAGAAGTTCGACGTCGAGCTGGGCCCGGTGTTCGTCAACTTCCTGCTCGCCGACGAGATCAACCGCGCTCCGGCCAAGGTGCAGTCGGCACTGCTGGAGGTCATGAGCGAGCGCCAGGTGTCCATCGGCGGGGAGAGCCACCGGGTGCCCGATCCGTTCCTGGTGATGGCCACCCAGAACCCGATCGAGCAGGAGGGCGTCTACCCGCTGCCGGAGGCGCAGCGGGACCGGTTCCTCATGAAGATCGTCGTGGGCTACCCGACGGACGCCGAGGAGCGGGAGATCGTCTACCGGATGGGCGTGACCGCCCCGGAGCCGACGGCGGTCTTCGACACCCCCGAGCTGATCGCTCTGCAACGCAAGGCCGACCAGGTCTTCGTGCACAACGCGCTCGTCGACTACGCGGTGCGCCTGGTGCTGGCCACCCGCGCGCCCGCCGAGCACGGCATGCCGGACGTCGCCCAACTGATCCAGTACGGGGCCAGCCCGCGTGCCTCGCTCGGTCTGGTCCGGGCCACCCGCGCGCTGGCGCTGCTGCGCGGGCGCGACTACGCCCTGCCGCAGGACGTGCAGGACATCGCCCCGGACATCCTGCGCCACCGGCTGGTGCTCAGCTACGACGCGCTCGCCGACGACGTGCCGGCCGACCACATCGTGCACCGGGTGATGTCGACCATCCCGCTCCCGGCGGTCGCGCCCCGACAGCAGGCCACCCCGCCGTCGAGCACCCCGCCGCCGGGTGCCGGCTGGCCCGGGCAGCGGCCGTGACCTCACCCACCCCTCGTCCCGCCCCCGACCGCAGCGAGGCCGTGCTGTCCCGACTCCAGTTGCTTGTCACCCGAAAGCTCGACGGTCTGCTCCAGGGTGACTACGCCGGCCTGCTCCCGGGGCCGGGCAGCGAGGCGGGGGAGTCGCGGGAGTACCGCCCCGGCGACGACGTACGCCGGATGGACTGGCCGGTGACCGCGCGGACCACGACCCCGCACGTGCGGCGGACGGTCGCGGACCGGGAGTTGGAGACGTGGCTGGCGCTCGACCTCTCGGCGAGCCTGGACTTCGGCACCGGGCAGTGGCTCAAGCGGGAGGTGGTGGTGGCCGCCGCCGCCGCCATCACCCACCTGACCGTGCGGGGCGGCAACCGGATCGGCGCGGTGATCGGCACCGGCGGCGGCGCGTCCGCACCGGCGCGCCGATGGCGGGGTGGCCCGCCGCCGGTCGGGCCGGGGGTGCTCACCCGTCTGCCGGCCCGCTCCGGCCGCAAGGAGGCACAGGGCCTGCTGCGGGCCGTCGCCGGCACCGCGATCCAGCCCGGCCGGGGCGACCTGGGGGCGCTTGTCGAGATGCTCAACCGCCCGCCCCGGCGGCGCGGGGTGGCAGTGGTGGTCTCCGACTTCCTGGCACCGACCGAGCAGTGGGCCCGGCCGCTGCGCAAGCTGCGCGTCCGGCACGACGTGCTGGCGATCGAGGTGGTCGACCCGCGCGAGCTGGAACTGCCCGACGTGGGGGTGTTGCCGGTGGTCGACCCGGAGAGCGGTGAGCTGCACGAGGTGCAGACCGCCGACCCGCGGCTGCGGCAGCGCTACGCCGAGGCCGCCGCCGCCCAACGGGCCGCGATCGCCGCTGCCCTGCGCGGCGCCGGCGCGGCCCACCTGCGTCTGCGTACCGACCGAGACTGGCTGCTGGACATGGTGCGTTTCGTGGCCGCGCAGCGGCACGCCCGCACCCGGGGGACGACACGATGATCCGTTTTCTGCAACCGTGGTGGCTGCTGGCCGTGCTGCCGGTGTTCGCCCTCGCCGCGTTCTACGTGTGGCGGCAGCTGCACCGCCGGGCGTACGCGATGCGGTTCACCAACGTGGACCTGCTGCGGACCGTCGCGCCGAAGGGTCTGGGCTGGCGGCGGCACGTGCCGGCGACCGCGTTCCTGCTCTGCCTGCTGGTGCTCGCCACGGCGCTGGCCCGTCCGGCGGTGGACACGAAGGAGCCGCTGGAGCGGGCGACGGTCATGCTCGCCATCGACGTGTCGCTGTCGATGCAGGCCGACGACGTGGCGCCGAACCGGCTGGAGGCCGCGCAGGAGGCGGCCAAGCAGTTCGTCGGTGAGCTGCCGGAGAGCTACAACCTGGGCCTCGTCTCGTTCGCCAAGGCGGCGAACGTGCTGGTGCCGCCCGGCAAGGACCGGGATGCGGTGACCACCGCCATCGACGGGCTGGTGCTGGCCGAGGCGACCGCGACGGGCGAGGCGGTGTTCACCTGCCTGGAGGCGATCCGGTCGGTGCCTGCCGACGGCGCGGCGGGTGTGCCACCGGCGCGGATCGTGCTGCTGTCCGACGGGTTCCGCACCTCCGGCCGGTCGGTGGAGGAGGCGGCGGCCGCCGCGCAGGCCGCGAACGTGCCGGTCTCCACGATCGCGTTCGGCACCGACACCGGTCAGGTCGACATCGGCGGGCAGTTGCAGCGGGTGCCGGTGGACCGGTTGGCCCTCGCGGAGCTGGCCGAGACCACCGAGGGCTACTTCTACGAGGCGGCCTCGGTGAGCGAGCTGAAGCAGGTCTACCAGGACATGGGTAGCTCGATCGGGTTCCGCACCGAGCCGCGCGAGGTGACCCAGTGGTACGCGGGGTTGGCGCTGCTGCTGGCGCTCTGCGCCGGAGCGCTCAGCCTGCTCTGGTCGTCGCGGATCGTCTGATCGCCGGGCCGGCGGTGGTCAGCGACCGCCGCCGGCAGCGCGGTTCGGCCAGCCAGCCGAGCGCGGTTCAGTGGCCGCCGCCGGCCAGGACGAAGACGACGGCCACCCAGACGGCGGCGAGGGTGAAGCCCAGCGGGGCGACGTAGCGGCTCATGGACGGCTCCGAGTGGCGGCTGGACGGTCCGCGTGCGGGGGCGGACCGCAGGGGGTGGGGACGCGCACACGAAGTCGTGACCGGGCGGCTCCCGGCGACCGTCCGGTGATCGGACGGTGCGGCACACGCGCCCCGGCGTCAGCCGAGGCGGTGGGGGAGCGGAGCGGGGTCAGCTCGCCGGACTGAGTCGTGGCTCAGTGGGGCTGACCATCGGCCCGGCCACGACTGGGAGGATCGCTATCTCGCACAGCGATCACCTCCTGCAAGTCGGGCCGGCCGGAACGTCGATGATCGTACACCTGAGCCGACGCCGGGACGCACTCGGCCGACCGGTCGGCCACCGCTCCACCGCGCGGCCGACGCCACCGGTCGGTGCGGTCCGCCGGCCCGCTCCGCCGGCCCGTACGCACGACCGTGACCAGCACCGCGGCGAGCACGGGCAGCCAGCAGAAGCGGGCCAGCACCCACCCCGGGACGTCCGGCGCGGTGTGCAGCCCGGGCAGGGCCAGACCGCTCCGGGCGGTGAGCGCCGTCACCGCGACAAGCACCGGCTGGTGCCACAGGTAGATCCGTACCGCGTTGCGGTTCACCGCGGTCACCGCCCGGCCCGCCAGTGGTCGGGCCAGCAGCCGTTCCCAGCCGGGCCGGGCCAGCAGACCCAGCCCGACCTGGGTGACGGCCAGGGCCACCGCAAGCAGCGACGGCGGGTTCAGGTTGGACACCCCGTCCCCGGGCACCCCGACCGCGCTGACCGGGTAGCCCACCGCCAGCAGCACTGCCAACGCCGCGGCCCCACCGGCCGCCAGCAGGCCGGCCGCCCGCCGCCCGGCCAGACGCCCGTCGGCGTACGCCAGGCCGAGCAGGTACGGCACCGCCCAGGCCGCCACCACGCTCACCGGTGCCACGGCCACCCCGTGCGGTAGCAGGCGGACCGCCACGTCGCTCGCCGCCACCACGGCCACCGCCGGGACGACGCAGCGGGTCACCCCCCACCGGCGTACGGCGGCGCGCAGTGGGCCGCTCGCGGCCACCAGGAGCAGTAGCGGCGCCAGGAACCAGAGCGGACTCACCGCCAGGTGCAGTCCGACAGTGAGCGTGTCGTCGGGTGCGCCCGCCACGGTGGCGGCCAGCAGCACGGCGGCGCCGGCGCCCAGCAGCGCCACGGTGGGCAGCAGCAGCCGGCGCGACCGGCGGGCCAGCCAGCGACAGGTCCCGCCGCGGTGCCGGGCCAGCGAGCGGGCCGAGCCGAAGCCGGCGGCGAAGAAGAACAGGCCGAGCGTCTGCAGCGCCCAGGTCATCGGGGCCAGGTCGGGCATCGTGGTCAGCGGGCTGGCCTGGTGCAGCCCGCCGTCACCGGCCAGCACCAGACCGGTGACCAGCCAGTGCCCGAGCACCACCCCACCGATCGCGTACGCCCGCAGCGCGTCGACAGCGCGGTCGCGGCTCACCGGGCGTCCCCGACCGGGCCGACACCGAGCACGACCGCCGTGACCGCGACCAGTGTGGCGCTGCCGGTCGCCAGGTAGCCGTCGTGCCCGTCCACCCCGTCCACAGGCAGCGGCCGGGCACCGAACGCCGGATCGCCGGGGCGACGCCCGTAGCCGAGTCCGGGCAGCCGCACCTGTGGCACCCGGCGGATCCAGTCCGACGGCGCCTCGGCCGCCCAGAACCGCAGTCCGTCGCGCAGGTCGGCGGCGCGCTGCACCCCCGCGCCGACGCCACCGAGGCTGACCACGTCGGCGACCTGCGCCGGGGCGTGCGTCGTCGCCAGCGCCGCCACCAGCGCCCCGTAGCTGTGCCCGATCACCGTGATCGTCGCCGTGGGACGACGTGCGGCCAGCTCCCGCAGCAGCCCGGCCAGCCCTGCCGCCCCACGCCGGGCGCCGGCGTCGCTGACGGCGGTCAGCACTCCGTCGGGCGGGTCGTAGCCGAGCCAGGCCAGCACCGCGACACGCGCCGTCGGGTCGGTCGACAGCAGTTGCGCGTAGAGCTGTGTCGCCTGCACCGCAGGCGCCCGCCGGGCGACGCCGCCCAACCCGCGGTCGAAGTCCGCGAGGGTGCTGCCCACCCCGGGCACCAGCACGGCGATCCGGTCCGCGCCGGCCAGGTCGCCGAGCACCTCCACGGCACGGCCGTCACCGCGCGGGTCGAAGGTCAGGAACCGGCGTCCGTCGGCGGCCCAGTCCGCGTACGGGGGGCCGGCCGCGCGCATCGCCGCCGCGCTGACCGGGTACGCCTCCACGAACCCCGCCGCGGCGACCGGCTCGGGTCGGGTGGGCAGGACCAGGTTCACGCCGAGCAGTGCGCTCAGTGCGAAACGGGCGGCACCTCGTCGTCGCATCACGTTCTCCCTCCGGATATGTCGTCCGGAGGGAGAGTGCGGGAGCGTACGGGTCGCGGTCGTCGCACCGGGGAGCCGTTTCCGGCTGGCTCCGGGGGACTACTCGCCGGCGGCGACCAGACCCGTCTCGTACGCCAGCACCACGGCCTGGGCCCGGTCGCGCAGCCCCAGCTTGCCGAGGATCCGCCCGACGTGCGTCTTCACGGTCTGCTCGGCCACCACCAGATCACCGGCGATCTCCGTGTTGTTGCGGCCCCGGGCGATCAGCCGCAGCACCTCGGTCTCGCGGGGCGTGAGTCCGGCCAGGTCGGTGGGGCGGGGTCGGCGGCGGTCCGGGCGGGCCGCGAACTCGGCGATCAGCCGGCGGGTCACCGCCGGCGCGAGCAGGGCGTCCCCGGCCGCCACCACACGCACCGCCTGCACGAGGTCGGCCGCCGGGGCGTCCTTGAGCAGGAAGCCGCTGGCTCCGGCCCGCAGCGCCTCGTACACGTAGTCGTCCAGGTCGAACGTCGTGAGGATGAGCACCCGGGGACGCTGCGCCGACCTGTCGCCCAGCAGCTTGCGGGTGGCCTCCAGCCCGTTCATGACCGGCATCCGCACGTCCATCAGCACCACGTCCGGGTCGAGCCGGCGGGTGGCGGCGACGGCCTGCGCGCCGTCGGCGGCGTCGCCCACCACGAGCAGGTCCGGCTGGGCGGCCAGCAGCGCGCCGAAGCCCTGCCGGACCATCGCCTGGTCGTCGGCGATCAGCACCTTGATCATGCGTCTCCGCTCTCCGCCTGGTACGGCAGCTCGGCCGCCACCGCGTAACCGCCGTCGGGCAGCGGCCCGGCGGTGAACGTACCGCCAAGCGAGGTGGCCCGCTCCCGCATGCCGGTCAGCCCGTGCCCCGGGCCGCCGTCGGCGGTCGGTCGGGCGTCGGCCGGGGAGTTCTCGACGCGTACTCCCAGACCGGACCGGCGGTCGCGGACGGTGACGCGCACCGCGGCGCCGGCCGCGTGCCGGGCCGCGTTGGCGAGGCCCTCCTGCACGATGCGGTACGCGGCCAGCCCGACCGGCGCGGGCACCCGCCCGTCGACCGGCGGGTCGACGTCGAGCGTCACCGGCAGCCCGGCGCGGCGGGCCGCGTCCACCATCGCGCCCAGGTCGCCCAAATCGGGTTGGGGAGCGGTCTGCGGGCCGGTGGCCTCGCTGCGCAGCACCCCCAGCAGCCGCCGCATGTCGGTGAGCGCGTCGCGGGCCGAGCCGGCGATGGCGGCGAACTCCGCGGCTGCCGGCGCCGGCACGTCGGTCAGCCGGTACGGCGCGGTCTCGGCCTGCACCGCGATCAGCGACATGTGATGCGCCACCACGTCGTGCAGCTCGCGGGCGATGCGGGTGCGTTCCTCAAGCACCGCGCGGCGCTCCTGCTCCCGCTCGCTCAGCTCGGTCTGCGCGGCCAGCGCCCGCCGGGACAGCCTGTTGCGCCGGATCAGGTCACCGACGATCGCCAGCGCCCCGAGCAGCGCCAGGACGGCGGCCCGGTTCTCGGCGTGCGCCAGGGTGAGCACCGGCACCGTGGTGATCGCCACCACCCAGGCCAGCACCGGCCTGTCGACCCGCGCGACGACCACCGCGACCACCGCGATCGACCCGAGCGCCAGCGGCGGCGTCCACGGTCCGGGCAGCCCGGCCGGGGCGTTGAACGTGCAGATCAGCAGGGCCAGCACCGTGAGCCGCCAGGCCAGCAGCGGACGCCTGGGCAGCGCCAGCAGCGGCGCCACTGTCATCGCCGCGAACAGCACAGCGATCGGAGGCGGCAGACCCCAGTCGCTCTCCACGGTGAGCGTGATCCAGAAAAGGCCGAGCGCGGCGAGCAGCCCGATCGGGGCGGCGGCTCGGGCCAGCCGGGGCCAGCGGGCCAACAGCTGTCGACCCGGCGGGGCGTCCGGCCCCCACAGGGTCTGCCGCAGCGCCCGCAGGGGCGTGACGATCGGTTGCCGGTTCACCACCCGGAGGCTACGGGCCGACCCCGTCACGGGGCGTGCCACCAGGGGTTGATCCCGGTGTCGTACCCCAGTGTGACGCGACTCCCGTTAGCGCTTACCTGCCGGTAACGCCTAGGCTCCGACGCGTCCGCGCTGACCATTCGCAAGGAGGAACCGTGGCCCGAACCGTGCTGGTGACCGGGGGTAACCGGGGGATCGGCCTGGCCATCGCGCAGGCCTTCGCCAAGCAGGGCGATCGGGTGGCGGTCACCCACCGCAGCGGCGACGCCCCCGACGGGCTGTTCGGCGTACGCGCCGACGTCACCGACGCGGCCTCGATCGACGCCGCGTTCACCGCCGTCGAGGCCGAGCTGGGGCCGGTCGAGGTGCTTGTCGCCAACGCCGGCATGACCGACGACACGCTGCTGCTGCGAATGTCCGAGGAGCAGTTCACAGGTGTGGTGGACACCAACCTCACCGGAGCGTTCCGGGTCGCGAAGCGGGCCTCCGGCAAGATGCTGCGGGCCAAGTGGGGCCGCATGATCTTCATCTCCTCGGTGGTGGGCCTCTCCGGCGGCGCCGGCCAGGTCAACTACGCCGCCAGCAAGGCCGGCCTGGTCGGCGTGGCCCGCTCGATCACCCGTGAGCTGGGCAGCCGCAACATCACCGCGAACGTGGTGGCGCCCGGCTTCATCGACACCGACATGACCGCCAGCCTCAGCGACGACCGCAAGGCGGAGATCCGCAAGTCCATCCCGGCCGGTCGGATGGCCAGCCCGGACGAGGTGGCCGCCGTGGTCGCCTGGCTGGCCTCGGACAGCGCCGGGTACGTCTCCGGCGCCGTGATCCCGGTCGACGGCGGCCTCGGCATGGGCCACTGACCTTTTTGACTACGGAGGAAATCTGCGATGTCCGGACTGCTCGCCGGTAAGCGGCTGCTCGTCACCGGTGTGATCACCGAGGCTTCGATCGCCTTCTCGGTGGCGAAACTCGCCCAGGAGAACGGCGCGCAGGTCGTGCTGACCGGCTTCGGACGGCTCTCCCTTGTCGAGCGGATCGCCAAGCGGCTGCCCGAACCCGCGCCGGTGATCGAGGTCGACGTGACCAACACCGAGCACCTGGCCAGCCTCGCCGACCGGGTCCGCGAGCACGTCGACGGCCTCGACGGCGTGGTGCACTCGATCGGTTTCGCCCCGCAGAGCTGCCTGGGCGGCGGTTTCCTCGACGCCCCCTGGGAGGACGTGGCGACAGCCCTGCACGTCTCCACCTACTCGTACAAGTCGCTGGCCATGGCGGCGCTGCCGCTGATGTCGTCCGGCGGCGCGGTGGTCGGCCTGACCTTCGACGCGACGAAGGCGTGGCCGGTCTACGACTGGATGGGCGTGGCCAAGGCCGGCCTGGAGTCCGCGTCCCGTTACCTCGCCATGCACCTGGGCAAGCAGGGCATCCGCAGCAACCTGGTCGCCGCCGGGCCGCTGCGGACCATCGCCGCGAAGTCGATCCCCGGCTTCGACCAGTTCGAGGAGGCCTGGGCCGAGCGTGCTCCGCTGGGCTGGAGCCTCACCGACCAGGAGCCGGCAGCCCGGGCCTGCCTGGCGCTGCTCTCCGACTGGTTCCCGGCCACCACCGGGGAGATCGTGCACGTCGACGGCGGCTACCACGCCATCGGTTCCTGACGCCGCACCGCGCCGCTCCCTGGTCGCCGTCCGCGTGATCCACGCGTCCGGACCAGGGGGCGTCGCCGGGCCGTCGCGGCCGAGGGGCGAGAATGACCCCATGGTGTACGACGCGGTGGTGCTGGTGTCCTTCGGCGGGCCCGAACGGCCCGAGGACGTGATGCCGTTCCTGCAGAACGTGACCCGCGGCCGAGGCGTGCCGCCCGAGCGGCTGGCCGAGGTCGCCGAGCACTACCAGCACTTCGGCGGGGTGTCCCCGATCAACAAGCAGAACCGCGAGCTGCTGGCCGCCGTCCGCGCCGACTTCGCCGCGCACGGTGTCGACCTGCCCGTCTACTGGGGCAACCGCAACTGGGACCCGATGCTCGCCGACACCGTGACGCAGATGCGCGACGACGGGGTGACCCGGGCGCTCGCCTTCGTCACCAGCGCGTACGGCGGCTACTCGTCCTGCCGGCAGTACCAGGAGGACATCGCCGCCGCCCGCGCCGCCGTCGGCCCGGACGCCCCGGTGATCGAGAAGATCCGGCAGTTCTGGGACCACCCCGGCTTCATCGAGCCGCACGTCGACGCCGTCCGCGCCGCGCTGGGCCAGCTCGACCCGGCCCGGCGGGACACCACCCGGCTGGTGTTCACCGCCCACTCCATCCCCACCTCGATGGCGGCCAACGCCGGCCCGCACGGCGGCCGGTACGAGGCGCAACTGCGCGAGGCCGCCGCGCTGGTGGCCGCTGCCGCCGCCCCCGACCTGGCGTACGACCTGGTCTGGCAGAGCCGTTCGGGCCCCCCGCACGTGCCGTGGCTGGAGCCGGACATCAACGACCACCTGGCCGCCCTCGCCGAGGACGGCACCACGAGCGTGGTGGTCAGCCCGATCGGGTTCGTCTCCGACCACCTGGAGGTCGTGTGGGACCTCGACACCGAGGCGCTGGAGACGGCCAAGCAGCTCGGCCTGGACTTCGTCCGGGCCGGCACCCCGGGCACCGACACGCGCTTCGTCACCATGGTCCGGGAGCTGGTCACCGAACGGACCGACCCGGACGGCGCGCAGCTGCGTCGCCGTCTCGGCGAACTGCCCATGTGGGACAGCTGTCCCACCGTGTGCTGCGTGCCGACCCGCCGTCCGACACCCGCTGGGAGCACCGATGCATGACCGCAAGCCCGTGCAGAGCTGGCTCACCGACATGGACGGCGTGCTGGTGCACGAGGGCCAGCCGGTGCCCGGGGCACCCGAGTTCATCAACCGGATGCGCGCCTCCGGCAAGCCGTTCCTGGTGCTGACCAACAACTCGATCTACACCCCGCGGGACCTCACGGCCCGGCTGAGTCGGATGGGCCTGGACGTTCCGGAGGAGTCGATCTGGTCGTCCGCTCTGGCGACCGGCCAGTTCCTCGCCGACCAGCGGCCGGGCGGCACCGCGTACGTCATCGGGGAGGCCGGCCTGACCACGGCTCTGCACGCGGTCGGCTACGTGCTCACCGACTTCGCGCCGGACTACGTGGTGCTCGGCGAGACCCGCACCTACAGCTTCGAGGCGATCACCAAGGCGGTGCGGCTGATCAACGACGGGGCGCGGTTCATCTGCACCAACCCCGACGTGACAGGCCCGTCCGTGGAGGGCGCGCTGCCCGCCGCCGGCTCGGTCGCCGCCATGATCTCCAAGGCGACCGGGGTGGAGCCGTACTTCGTCGGCAAGCCCAACCCGATGATGATGCGCTCCGCGCTGAACACCATCAACGCGCACTCGGAGACCACCGCGATGATCGGCGACCGGATGGACACCGACATCCTCTGCGGCCTGGAGGCCGGGCTGGAGACCATCCTGGTGCTCACCGGCATCAGCAGCCGCACCGAGGCGGAGCGCTACCCGTACCGCCCGTCCCGGATCATCAACTCGGTGGCCGACCTGCTCGACGAGATCTGACACCCGCGCCGCGTTGCGCCGCGCTGCGGCGGCGATGATCGCGCTGCATCCAGGATGTAGTGGTCACTGTCGTGCCCGAGGCCACGACATCATGGATCGAGCGCGATCATGTCGCCGGTCGCCGGTCGCCGGTCGCCGGTCGCCGGTCGCTGGTCGCCGGTCGCTGGTCGCCGGTTGCCGGTCGCTGGTCGCCGGTTGCCGGCGGGTCAGGGGCGTAGTGGCGCGTTGCAGGCGGCGACCAGCGCCTGCCGGCAGGCAGTGGTAAGCGGGCGCAGGGCGGCGTCGCGCTGCTGGGCCTCGTAGTTGTTGATCGCGCCACCGGGGGCGGCGTGCCCGGCCAGCGCGAGCACCCGGTCCAGCACCGCGGCCCGGGCGAAGAGCCGGCGGGCCCGCGGGTCGAAGCCGGGCGGCAGGTCGGTGGCGCCGTCCGGGCGGCGTAGCGCGGCGAGCGCTCCGGCCAACTCGGGCCGCCACTGGGCCACGTCGAGGCGGGTCAGCGCGGCAGTCGTCTCGGCCAGCGCGGCGGCCAGCTCGGCCTCCGCCTCGGCGGCGCCGGGCAGCGACAGCGAGGCCGCCGGGGCGTTGGCCGGCAGCGGGTACACCCGCCACAGCACCGTCTCGAAACAGTCCCCCGAGCCGGACGTGTGACTGCGGACCTGCGGAATCAGACCCAGCCCACCGGCCACCACCGCCTCGCCCGCCACCAGCGCCGCCCCGGCGAAGTCCCCAGGGCCGGGCAGACCCCGAGGGTCGCCCGGCGCGGGCAGCACCAGACGGATCTCGTCGGGGGAGAGCTTGGCCAGAGTGGGCAGCGCGGCACCCAGCGGGACGTCGGTCCAGGTGCCGGGGGCGTCTGCGACGAGGTGCTCCTCGTCACCGGCGATGGCGTCGGCGACCTCGTCGTACGGCACCAGCCCGGCGCGCCACGCGCGCACCCAGGCAACGAACCGGCTGGACCGGCGCGGCGCAAGAGTGGCCGCGCCCGTTGCGGGGGTGGACATGCCGAAAGGGTACGTGGTCATCGGTGGCCCTGTCTCGACTGCCGCTCCGGCTGCCCTGCGTGCCCCGAACTGCCCCCTTCGCCCCATCCGCTCCCGGGCTGGCCCACCTCCCGCCCCCGGTCGCACACGTGCCGGTGTGTCGGGGTGAACGGGTCGGTGGCGCGGGGTTAGCGTGATCGACATGGCGGGGCGATACGGCGAGGACGTGCTGGCGGGGGACTGGCGGCGGCGGAAGGTAACCCCCGAGGTGGACGCCGAACCGGAGCTTGTGGTGGAGGACGCCGACTCCGGGTTCTGCGGCGCGGTGGTGGGCTTCGAGGCGGGCGCGGTGGTGCTTGAGGACCGACACGGTAAACGGCGTAACTTCCCGCTGCTGCCCGCGGCGTTCCTGCTCGACGGCCGTCCGGTGACGCTGCGCCGCCCGAGCCGCGCGCCGGTGCCGGCTGCCCGTCGACGTACCGCGTCCGGTTCGGTGGCGGTGGACAACGTTCGCGCCCAGGTGGCCAAGGCCAGCCGGATCTGGGTGGAGGGCATCCACGACGCCGCGCTCGTCGAGCGCATCTGGGGCGACGACCTGCGGATCGAGGGCGTGGTCGTGGAGCCGCTGGACGGCATCGACGACCTCGACGCCGCGGTACGCGACTTCGGCCCCGGGACCACCAGGCGGCTGGGCGTGCTCGTCGACCATCTCGTGCCGGGCAGCAAGGAGAGCCGGATCGTGGCCCGGGTGAACTCGCCGTACGTGCTGGTGACCGGGCACCCGTACGTCGACGTGTGGCAGGCGGTCAAGCCGGCCGCGCTGGGCATCGCGGCGTGGCCTGTGGTGCCGCCGGGACGCCCGTGGAAGGAGGGGGTCTGCGCGGCTCTCGGAGTGGCCGAGCCGGCCGACATGTGGCGACACATCCTGTCCCGGGTGAACAGCTTCGCCGACGTCGAGACCCCCTTGATCAACGCCATGGAACGCCTGATCGACTTCGTCACCGAGCCCGCCTGACCCGCCCCGCCCCGGCCTCGCCCCGCCCTCGCCCCGCCCCGCCCGCGCCGACGCCGTGCCCCGCCCGCCCGCAAGATCCGCGCAGTTCCGCTGATGTTGCTGCCTCCGCGCGACTGGAAGCAGCAACATCAGCGAAGTTGCGCGGATCTTGGGCCGACGGCGCACCCCCGCGTGGCGCGGTCGGCGCGGCGCGGGTGGGCGCTCACGGCTCCTGGTCGGGGTTGCGGGAGTAGACGAACGTGGCGATGTCCAGCGCGACCGCGCGGCCCTGCTCGTCGCGGCGCACCGTGAGGATCTCGCCGTCCTGTCCGCCGGCCCGGCCCCGCCAGCGGTCCGTGCCCTCGGCGACGAAGCGGAGGTTCGGCGCCCCGACCGGTCCGGCGTGCAGGTCGCCGGCGGCGTCCGCGTACACCTCGATTGTGGTGCCCATCCACCACCAGCGGCCGGTCAGCTCGGCGAGTTCGGCGGGCGGTGGGGCGGCGGCCGGCCGCCACGGGGTGACCGGGGTGGGTTCGGCGTCCAGCACCAGCGTGAGCAGTTGCCGGCCCAGCCCGCCCAGGTAGCCGGTGCGGAAACCGTACGAGTTGGCGAAGCCCACGACCGCGGTGTGGCTGGGCCTGTGCACGGCAAGCGTGGCGACGTAACCGGGCATGGAGCCACCGTGTCCGACGTACACCCGGTCGCCTTCCCGGAAGAGCTCCAACCCGAGGCCGTGGCCGTGTCTCCAGGACTCCTGGTCGCTGATCACCACGGGGGAGCACATCTCGGTGAGCGTCTCGGCGGTCAGCACCGACGGGTCGGGGTCGGCCAGGAACGCGGCCCAGCGGCCCAGATCCTCGATCGTCGACCAGAGCTGCCCGGCCGGGGCCATCGCCCCGGTGTCGGTGCGCGGCTCCTCGCGCAGGGTGTCGTGCCAGGGGTGTACGACGTAGCCGCGGGCGAACGGCTCGGTGGCCGCGTACGTGGTGCGGCGCAGGCCCAGCGGGGTGAGGATCCGCTCGCCGAGCAGGTCGGCCCAGGGTGTCCCGGTGAGTCGTTCGAGGACGCCGCCGAGCAGTGCGTACGCCAGGTTGCAGTAGTGGTAGGTGGTGTGTGGCGGGTAGGCGATCCGGTCGGGGGTGATCCCGGCGAGCAGGGTGGTGAGGTCCACGCCGGCCGCCCGTTCCCACCAGTCGCCCTCGGGTTCACGCTGCATGCCGCTGACGTGCGCGAGCAGTTGGCGCAGGGTGAGCGTGCCGACGCCGGTGCCCGGCAGGTGTCGCTCCAGCGGGTCGTCCACGGCGAGCCGGCCGGCGTCGCGCAACTGCATGATCAGGGTCGCGGTCATGGTCTTGCTGATCGAGCCCAGACGGTACTGGAGATCGACGTCCGGGCGCGGATGCTCTCCGGCCATGGCCAGGTGCGCCAGGGTGCCGTCGCGTACCACGCCAAGCACCAGCGAGGGGACATGGCCGTCGGCCTGGGCCTGCGCGACCCGGGCGTCGATCTGACGGGCGGTCTCGGGCAACAGGGTCAAGGGGGACCTCCTCGGGTCGGGCGCCGATTGGTGGCGTTTCGGCGGGCCGGAAAGGGCGTCGATGAGCCTACTGATCTTCCCGGGGAGGCCGTGCGTGCATTTGCGTGTCACGATCAGGGGGTGGACGCGGTGGTGTGGATCGTTTTGGGTGTGGTGCTGGCGGTCGCCGAGATCTTCACGACGACGCTCTTTCTGATCATGTTCGGGCTCGGCGCGTTCGCTGCCGCCGGCGCCGCCGCTCTCGGTGCGCCGGTGGCCGTGCAGGCTCTGGTCTTCGCGGTGGTGTCCGCGTTGAGCCTGGTGGTGGCCCGTCCGGTCATCCGGCGGCATCGCCGTTCGGCGCTGGAGAGTGGCGAGCAGCCGTTCGGCGTGGAGGCGATCGAGGGCTCCACGGCCCTGGTGCTGGAGCGGGTGGACGCCGACCACGGCCTCGTCAAGATCGACGGGGAGCTGTGGACCGCCCGGCCCTACGACACGACGCAGACTTTCGAGCCCGGTCAACGGGTTCGGGTGATAAAGGTCCGGGGCGCGACCGCCCTGGTCTGGCAGGACGACGTTTCTTCCGCCGGCGAGCTGCCGGAAGCGAGAGGGTGAACGGGATGACGATATTGGGTGTGCTGGTGATCGCGGTGGCGTTGATCGCCGTGATAACGCTGGCCAAGGCGGTGCGGATCGTGCCGCAGCAGCGCCAGGACGTGGTGGAACGGCTCGGCAAGTACAAGCGCACCCTCAACCCCGGCCTCAACCTGCTGGTGCCGTTCATCGACGCCGTACGCACCAAGGTCGACATGCGGGAGCAGGTCGTCAGCTTCCCGCCGCAGCCGGTGATCACCTCGGACAACCTGGTGGTCTCGATCGACACGGTCCTCTACTTCAAGGTGGTCGACTCGGTCCGGGCGACCTACGAGATCTCCAGCTTCCTCCAGGCCATCGAGCAGCTCACCGTCACCACGCTGCGGAACGTGATCGGCTCCCTCGACCTGGAGCGGGCGCTGACCAGCCGGGACGAGATCAACCGGCACCTCTCCGGCGTGCTGGACGAGACCACCGGCCGGTGGGGCATCAAGGTGACCCGGGTCGAGATCAAGGCGATCGAGCCGCCGGCCAGCATCCGCGACTCGATGGAGAAGCAGATGCGCGCCGAGCGGGACCGTCGCGCGGCGATCCTGACCGCCGAGGGCCACAAGCAGTCGGTGATCCTCACCGCCGAGGGTGACAAGCAGTCTGCGGTGCTGCGGGCCGACGGTGACCGGCAGGCCCGGATCCTGCAGGCCGAGGGTCAGGCGAAGGCCATCCGGACGGTCTTCGACGCGATCCACCAGGCCAACCCGAGCCAGAAGGTCCTCGCGTATCAATACCTGCAGGCTCTGCCGCAGATCGCCCAGGGCAGCGCCAACAAGGTCTGGATCATCCCGGCCGAGCTGACCAAGGCCCTGGAGGGCATGGGTGGCGCGCTCGGTGGGCTGAGCCAGATGGTGGGGGACCTGCCCTCGCCGGAGGCTGCCGACCACGCGAGCCAGGTGGAGCGCGAGGCAGCGGAGGCGGCGCAGGCCGCGGCGGACGCCGCCCAGCAGATCCACGACGAGGTACGCGTCGCCGAGGCGCAGGCCACCGGCGGCAACAAGCCGCAGGGGTTGCCCGCGCCGGAGCCGGTCACCCCGGCCAGCCTGACCGAGGACCCGGCCGACCAGCGCGAGCGCGGCTGATCCGGCACACCGGCCGGGCAGGGTGAGCCTCGACCGAGGGCTCCCATGCTCGGCCTCGGGGCCTGTTCAAAGCACTCGGCCGAGGGCTTTGCTGCAGGGCCTAATGCGAGAAAGACTCATGGGGCGCTCCGATGCCTGCCACGATCGGTCCTAGGACGGGTGGTGACCAGGCAATCGGGGCGCCCCGGCGCGTTCCGCACCGCTCGCGGACGAGCGAGGTGACGCATGAAGGATCCGGCGAATCGGATGTGGTCCTCGGCCCCGGTGCCAGGCGCGCACGATCCGGCCGCTCCACTGGGCTCCCGGAGCACCGGCGGTGGGTTCGGCGTACTGCCCTTCGTGGGCGAGCCGACCCCGGCCGGGCCGGCCACGAACGCCAGTTGGGCCTGGTCGGTACGCCGGTTCGCGCGGGCCGCGGTGTGGCTGCTGCCCGCGTACGCCATCCTCTACGGCGCGGTGGCGATGGCCAGCGACGGCGGGGTGGGCAACGACCCGTATCCGGCCGACGGCCGTGCCGTGTACCTGATCGGCTGGGTGGCCGCGGTCTGGCTCGGCCTGCTCGCGCTGCTGGCCCTCACCGGCCTGCTGGCCGCCACGCGCAGTCGCCGGGTGGCCGCCGCCGGCCTGCTGGTCAGCATCGCCGGCACCGTGCTGATGCTGCCCTTCGCCGGGCTGGAAGAGCAGACGCCGGTCTTCGGGACCACCGCGCGGTCGCTGGTCTTGCTCGGCGCGACGTTCTACAGCGTGGGCTGGTTCCTCACCGGGTGGGCGGTGGCTCGCTCGGGCACCTTCAGCCTCGGTGACGGCGTCATGCTGATCATCGCCGCGCCGCTGCTCGGCCTGGGCGGCGCCCTGATCGGCTCACTCCAGACGTTCGGCGCGATCTTCGTGCTGATCGCCGGCATCGGCATCGGCTACCGCTCCGGCCGCCTGATGCCCCGAGAAACCGCCAGAGACGCAGCAAGCGCCAGCCTAAGCACCCCAACCCCCTAAACCCACCCACCACCCACCCACCCACCCACCCACCCACCCACCCAGCTCCCACCCAGCCCCCGGCCCCCGCCCGTCCCGGTGATCAAGAGGTTTGCGTCAGCCGGAGGGCCGATTCTGACGCAAATCTCTTGATCACCGCGCGAAGGCCGGGGGGCCGGGGGGCCCGGGCGTGGGGGGAGGGGGGTGGGTGAAGTTGGTGACAGTTGGGTTTGGGGGGTGGTCGGTTGGCGGTTTTTGTGGCAATCCTGGGGAGCATGGCCGCCTCTCGCTCGCCGCTGTCGCGGCTGTTCACCGTGCTGCTCGCCGGCGTGCTGGCCGGGCTCGCCCTGGCCGTCGCCGCGCTGCCCGGCAACCTGCTGGTCGGGTTCGCCGCGCGCGCCGCGATCGGGTCGTACGCCGCGTTGCCGGCCTCGCTGAAGACGCCGGCCACCCCGCAGCGCTCGTACCTCTACGCCAACGACGGCAGGACGCTGCTCACCACGTTCTACGACGTGAACCGCACCGACGTCGCGCTGGCGGACGTCGCCCCGGTGATGCGGCAGGCGATCGTGGCGGCCGAGGACCGGCGGTTCTACGACCACGGCGGCGCGGACCTGCGGGGCCTGGCCCGAGCGCTGGTCGCCAACGTCAAGGGCGGCGGCACCGAACAGGGCGGCTCCACGCTGACCATGCAGTACGTCCGCAACGTGCTCAAGACCGACCCCACCCGCACGCCGGAGGAGCGCGCCGCCGCCACCGACCCCACCGTCGGCCGCAAGCTCCAGGAGATCCGGTACGCGGGGGCGCTGGAGAAGAGCCTCGGCAAGGACGAGATCCTCAACCGGTACCTGAACATCGCCTACTTCGGCGCCGGGGCGTACGGGATCGCGGCGGCCAGCCAGCGTTACTTCGGCAAGCCGCCGGCGAAGCTGACCCTGGCCGAGTCGGCGTTGCTCGCCGGCCTGGTGCAGTCCCCGGACGCGTACAGCCCGATCGGTGGCGACAAGAACGAGGCGGTGGCCCGCCGGTCGTACGTGCTGGACTCGATGGTCGCCACCGGCGCGATCACCGCCGTCCAGGCCGCGCAGGCGAAGGCCGAGCCGCTGGCCCTGCACGCGACCGCGCAGCCCAACGGCTGCACCGCCGTCGCCCAGGGCCACGACGACTGGGGCTACTTCTGTGACTATCTGCGCCAGTGGTGGCTGACCCAGCCGGCCTTCGGCGCCACCACCGCCGAGCGCGAGCAGGCCCTGCGCTCGGGCGGCTACACAGTCGTCACCTCGCTGGACCCGCAGGTCCAGGCCACCGCGCAGCAGCAGGCCACAAAGGTGTACGGGTACGACAACAAGCGCGCCCTGCCGATCGCGGCCGTGCAGCCGGGCACCGGGCAGGTGCTGGCGATGGCGGTCAACAGGCACTACAGCCTGGCCGACAACCCGGCCGGGCAGGCGAACTACCCGAACACCGTCAACCCGTTGATCTCCGGCGGGACCAGTGTCGACGGGTACCAGGCGGGTTCGACGTTCAAGCTGTTCACCATGCTCGCCGCGCTGGAGTCGGGCCGTACCCTCTCCACCGGGTTCGACGCGCCCGCCAAACTGCCCACGCGGTACGCAGCCGAGGGCCCGGGCAGTTGCGACGGGCACTGGTGCCCGGCGAACGCCAACCCGGACTGGATGGACGGGTACCGAATGATGTGGGACGGCTTCGGCCGTTCGGTGAACACCTACTTCGTCTGGCTGGCCGAGCAGGTAGGCCAGGACAAGGTGGTGCAGATGGCGCAGCGCCTCGGCATCACCTTCCGCGCCGACTCGGACGCCGCCTTCGCCAAGGACAACGCCGCGAACTGGGGGTCGTTCACCCTCGGCGTCGCCGCCACCACGCCGCTGGACCTGGCCAACGCGTACGCCACGGTGGCCGCCGAGGGCACCTACTGCACGCCGGTGCCTGTGGTCTCGGTGACCGACGCGAACGGCGCGAAGGTGCCGGTCGGCCAGCCGTCCTGCAAGAGGGTCCTCGACGCCGACGTCGCCCGTGCCGCGACCGACGCCGCTCGGTGCCCGGTGGGCCAGCAGTCGGCCTTCGGGCAGTGCAACGGCGGCACCGCGACCGGCGTGAACGACATCCTCGACGGGCGGCCGGTGGCAGGTAAGACGGGCAGCTCGGAGGAGAACGCCACCGAGACGTTCGTCGGCTTCACCCCGCAGGTGGCAGTTGCCGGCATCGCCGCGAACCCGGACGACCCGGCCGATTCGGTGGGCTCGGCGGTGCAGAGCAAGGTGATCGACGCGGTCGCCCGGGTCATCGCCACGGCGGTGCAGGGCCAACCGGAGAAGGCGTTCGCCGCGCCCAGCAAGGAGCTGGCCGGCGAACCCCGCCGCCCGGTCGAGCGCCCCGCCGTCCCGGACCGTCCGCAGCAGCCCACCCAGGACCCGCGTTCGGCCCTGCAACGCTGGCTCGACCGCCGCGGCTGACCCGCAACGCGATGGCGCCTCCCCACCGCAGGGTGGGGAGGCGCCGACGCGTCCGACCTATTTCTTGTTCGTCAACTGCTCGACGTCCACCAACTCGCTTCAGGAGGCCGCCTCCAGGATCTGCTTGAGCGTGCCGAGGTTGTCGCGCATCCCACCGCGGAAGAGCTTCTCGGCGAGCGGTCCGAGGAGTGCCGCAGGTCCGGTGAGCCCGGCGGCGCTGATCGTGCCCTCGAGGACGAGTGTCGTCATGCCGCCCGACGGTCGGACGAGGTAGCGGTAGGTGAACGGGGTCGGCCCGCTCACCGAGGTGAAGGTGACCTCCTCACCCGCCGCGTACGTGGTGATCGAGACGTCGTTGCGGGCTGGCCCGCCGGGCAGGTCCCGATACACCTGGTACCGCGTGCCGAGGCCGTGGGTGCCGTCGACGCGCTCCACGCGTCGCACGGCGGAGTACCACCTCGGCATGGTGGTGAAGTCGGCGACGAAGTCGAACACCTGCGCTGCGGGGGCCTTGATGTCGAGGGCTAGCTGGAAGCTCATGCGATTCCCTTGGGGCGTGTCGCACTCGGCGACGGTTCAGTCGGGTTGTTTCTTCTCGGCGGCGAGGCGGTTCGCGAGGGCGGTTCCGGCGGGTGACTGTCGGGTGAATCCGTCCAGGAACGCGAGGAAGGCGCCCACGTCAGTGCCCGCGCTGGCATGGTCGAGCAGGTCGTACAGCTGGTTCTCGATCTCTGCGACGCGCAGGGCCTTGTCCTGGCCCGCCGCGGTGAGCGTGAGCGTGACCTGCCGCCGGTCGTGTTCACTACTGGTTCTCTCCACGAGGCCGGCGGCGACGAGTCTGTCGACGATGCGGCTGGGGTTGGTGCCGGTGTCGCAGACGAGCATGTCGCCGAGTTCCCGGAGTGCAAGCGGTCCGTGGTCCGCGATGATGCGCAGCGCCTCGGACTGCGCCGGCGTGACGCCGATCGCGGACAGCAGCACGGTGAGCTGACGATTGCCTTCTCGTTGTGCCGCGAGGATGAGGTAGCGGAGCTGTTCGGCTGTTCTCACACAGGTATGGTGCCGTGTTCGCCCAGCGCGCTGGCCAGAAGCCCGGCCGCCGCGGGATCGTGTGCGGCGAGGATCGGCATGCTCGGGTAGCGGGCGGCCAGCGCGTTGACTCGCCCGGTGACCTCGTGCAGCCGGGCGGCGTCGCCGACTCCGGGGACGCGGTCGGCAGCGAGCCGCCGCACGTCGTAGGTGACGTCGCCGACGAGCAACATGGGCGGCATCCCCTGACCGCGCAGCAGCAGCGACATCGATCCGGGCGTGTGCCCGGGGGTGGGCAGCAGGAGCAGGGAGCCGTCACCCATGACGTCGTGTGCGTGGGTGAACGGCGCGATCGACGGGTCGTCGAGCCGCTGCGGCGTGACGGCCGTGAAGCTGACACCTGGCACGCGGATGTGCTCCCGCAGCAGACCGGCGAAGGCCGCGAACCTCTTGTCGACCTCGGCCAGTTCAGCGGCGTGGACGAGGATCCGCGCCGATCCGGGCAGTTCCCGTAGACCGCCGATGTGGTCCTGGTGCAGGTGCGAGAGGACGGCCACGCGCACGTCGGCGATGTCGTAGCCCTGCTCGCGGAGGCGGTCGGTCAGGGTCGCGCCCGAAGGCACGTCGAAGGTGGCGAGCCGGCGGTAGATGTGTCCGGCCGCGCCGCCGGGGAAGTATCCCGGGTCGGTGACCGAGCGCCGGTCCTGGCCGGTGTCGAACAGCACCAGCCCCTTGTCGTGCTCGATCACGTACACGTTGATCGGGAGGGGGTCGGTCCACCGACGTGACGTGTTGAGCCACCACAGAAATGGAGTGCCGTTCGTCTCGACGTGCTCCGGACGGATCCGGACGGTGCCCGTGCTGACGATGGCGACGCGCTTGATCGGGTTCATCGGGGTACTCCTTTTCATGTCGCGACATGTATGTCGCGACATGAATTAGACGACTCTGGAGCCCCGGTGTCAAGCGGTGTCGCGCCGTCAGCGTTCGCGGCGGCGGGGGCGGTAGCTGGCGACAGTCGCGGGCAGGCCGCGGCGGATGATGCCGGCCCAGTCGGTGTCGCCCCGAAGCACCGCCGCCGCGGTCTTGCGGGCCTGCTCGACGGTGAAGTGCGGCGGCAGCATCAGCTCGGCCGGGTCGACCAGGGCGTTGATGACGACCGGCCGGTCAGCGGTCAGCGCGCGCTCCCAGACGCCGGGCACCTGCTCGGGCGCGTCGACGAGTTCCCCGTGCAGCCCGAGCACCTCGGCCCACCGGTGGTAGCCGATGTCCGGCAGTTGCTGGCTGTCCGGGAACATCGGCGTGCCCTCGCTGGAGCGCTGTTCCCAGCTGACGAACGCCAGGTCCCGGTTGTTGAGCACCAGCACCACGAACCGCGGGTCGGTCCAGCCGCGCCAGTACTTCGCCACGGTGATCAGCTCGTTGACGCCGTTCATCTGCATGGCCCCGTCGCCGATCATCGCGATCAGGGGCCGGTCCGGGTGGGCGAACTTGGCGCTCAGCGCGTACGGCATGGCGCCGCCCATCGACAGCAGCGTCCCGGAGAGGCTGGCCAGCATCCCGGGCCGGACCTGCACGTGCCGGGCGTACCAGGCGGTCGCGGTGCCACAGTCCACGGCGAGCATCGCGTCGTCGGGGAGCCGGTCGCTGAGCGTGGTGAACAGCAGTTGCGGGTTCACCGGGTCGGCGGTCTGCGCGGCCAGGTCGCGCTGGACGCGCCGCCACGCCGAGGTGGCCTCGGCGATCTCCCCCCGCCAGGCGGTCGGGCCGGGGCCGGGGCCCAGCTCGTCAAGCAGCGCCCGCAGCGTGGGGCGGGCGTCGCCGGTCAGGTTCACCTCGGTCGGGTAGCGCAGCCCGAGCTGGGTGCCGTCCAGGTCGATCTGCACCGCGCGGGCCTGTCCCGGCGGCGGGTAGAACTCCGAGTACGGCATGTTGCTGCCGACGATCAGCAGCCTGTCGCAGCCGCTCATGAGCTGCCAGCTCGGCCGGGTGCCGAGCAGCCCGATGGCACCTGTCACCCAGGGCTCGCGATGGTCGACTGTGGTGAAGCCGAGCAGCGCGGTGGCCACCCCTGCGCCGAGCCGGTGGGCGATCTCGCGGACCTCGGCCTCGGCGCCAAGCGCGCCCTGCCCGACAAGCATGGCCACCCGCTCGCCGCCGCGCAGCACCTCGGCGGCGCGGCGCAGGTCCGCCTGCGGCGGTACGGTCGGCGTGCTGCTCGGCACGTTGCTCGTGTGGTAGTAGCCGTGCGCGTGCGGCGGATCGGGGATGGCCGGCTCGTCCTGCAGGTCCGAGGGGAGCACCAGAGCGGTGACGGTACGCCGGGACAGCGCCGTGCGGCACGCCCGGTCGACGAGGTGGCGGACCTGCGCCGGGTGGTCGAGCTGGGCCAGGAACGCCGCCGCGACGTCCTTGTAGAGGGCGAGGAGGTCGACCTCCTGGTAGTAGCCGCCGCCCTCGGCGGTGACAGCGGTGTGCCCGACCAGGGCGACCACCGGCTGGTGGTCGAGTTTGGCGTCGTACAGGCCGTTGAGCAGGTGGATGGCGCCGGGCCCGCTGGTCACCAGCGCGCACCCAAGCGGCCCGCCGCCGTACTTGACGTGCGCGGAGGCGGCGAAGCCGGCGGTCTCTTCGTGCCGTACCTGGACGAACTGGGCGCGCTCGTTCGTGCGTTGCAGGGCCGAGGTGATGCCGTTGATGCCGTCGCCGGGATAGCCGAAGTAGCGGCGCACGCCCCAGCTCGCCAGGCGGGACACGATGTGGTCCGCGACTGTCGGACGCCGGGGCAGGGCGCCCCCTTCGCCCGGTGCCGTGTGGTCTGCGCTCACCTGGCTGGTCCTTCCCGTCGAGTCCGGTACTGCACCGGTCGTTCCCGTTCCTGACCGGACAAAACACCCCGTCGGGCGGGCGTGGGGGTGAGGGCCGGCCGTCCGGCAGAATCGTCGGGTGCCCGTCCACCAGATCACCGACCCCGACGACGACCGGATCGCCGACTACCGCGCGCTCACGGACGTCGAGCTGCGCACCCGCTGGGAACCTCCGCACGGCCTGTTCATCGCCGAGGGCGAGCTGGTGCTGCGTCGGGCGCTGCGCGCCGGCTACCCGGCCCGGTCGTACCTGGTCGACGCCAAGCGCGTCGACCAGCTCGCCGACCTGGACACCGGCGACGCGCCCGTCTACGCCGCCACCCAGGACGTGCTGCAACGGGCCACCGGTTTCCACGTACACCGGGGGGTGCTGGCGTCGTTCCACCGCCGCTCGCTGCCGACGGCGGCCGAGGTGCTCGCCGCCGCGCGCCGGGTGGTGATCCTGGAGGACGTCAACAACCACACGAACCTCGGCGCGATCTTCCGGGGCGCCGCCGCGCTGGGCATCGACGCCGTGCTGCTGTCGCCGTCCTGCGCCGATCCGCTCTACCGGCGCAGCGTCCGGGTCAGCATGGGCGAGGTCTTCGCGATGCCGTACGCCAAGCTGGAGCGCTGGCCCGCCGGCCTCGACGAGGTGCGGGAGGCGGGCTTCACAGTGCTCGCCATGACGCCGGCGCCGGACGCCGTACCCATTCAGCGGTTGACCCCTGCGCAGCGCGCGCGGGCGGCGTTGCTGCTCGGCGCGGAGGGTCCCGGCCTCACCGCCGCGGCGCAGTCGGCAAGCGACGTGCGGGTGGTCGTCCCGATGCGGCGCGGCGTGGACTCGTTGAACGTCGCCGCCGCCGCGGCGGTGGCGTTCTGGGAACTGGGTCGCGACGATCCGCTTGCATGACCATGCGTCTTGTTGAATAATCTTCCCCGTGTCCAAGGTTCTCACCTCCCTGCCCATCGGCGAACGTGTCGGCATCGCCTTCTCCGGCGGCCTCGACACCTCTGTCGCGGTCGCGTGGATGCGCGACAAGGGTGCCGTCCCCTGCGCCTACACCGCCGACATCGGCCAGTACGACGAGCCCGACATCGGCTCGGTGCCCGGCCGTGCGCTCAGCTACGGCGCCGAGGTCGCCCGGCTGGTCGACTGCCGCGCCGCCCTGGTGGAGGAGGGCCTGGCGGCGCTCACCTGCGGCGCCTTCCACATCCGCACCGGCGGGCGGGCGTACTTCAACACCACCCCGCTGGGCCGCGCCGTGACCGGCACCCTGCTGGTGCGGGCGATGATCTCCGACGACGTCCAGATCTGGGGCGACGGCTCGACCTTCAAGGGCAACGACATCGAGCGGTTCTACCGCTACGGATTGCTGGCCAACCCACAACTGCGCATCTACAAGCCGTGGCTCGACACCGACTTCGTCACCGAGCTGGGTGGTCGTAAGGAGATGTCGGAGTGGCTGCTCGAACGCGGCCTGCCGTATCGGGACAGCACCGAGAAGGCATACTCCACCGACGCCAACATCTGGGGCGCGACCCACGAGGCGAAGACCCTGGAGCACCTCGACACCGGCATCGAGACGGTCAGCCCGATCATGGGAGTCCGGTTCTGGGACCCGTCGGTGGAGATCCCGACCGAGGACGTCACGATCGGCTTCGACCAGGGCCGACCGGTGACGATCAACGGCAAGGAGTTCGGCAGCCCCGTCGACCTGGTGCTGGAGGCCAACGCCATCGGCGGCCGGCACGGCCTGGGCATGTCCGACCAGATCGAGAACCGGATCATCGAGGCCAAGAGCCGGGGCATCTACGAGGCGCCCGGCATGGCGCTGCTGCACGCCGCGTACGAGCGGCTTGTCAACGCCATCCACAACGAGGACACCCTGGCCAACTACCACAGCGAGGGCCGCCGCCTCGGCCGCCTGATGTACGAGGGCCGCTGGCTCGACCCGCAGGCCCTGATGCTGCGCGAGTCGTTGCAGCGCTGGGTCGGCACGGCGGTCACCGGCGAGGTGACGCTGCGGCTGCGCCGGGGCGAGGACTACTCGATCCTGGACACGACCGGCCCCGCGTTCAGCTACCACCCGGACAAGCTGTCGATGGAGCGCACCGAGGATTCGGCGTTCGGCCCGTCCGACCGGATCGGCCAGCTCACCATGCGCAACCTGGACATCGCCGACTCGCGGGCGAAGCTCGAGCAGTACGCCTCCCTCGGCATGGTCGGCGGCGCGGCGCGGCAGCCGATGATCGGCGCCGCGCAGGCGGCCTCGACCGGGTTGATCGGCGCGATGCCCGAGGGTGGCGCGGAGGCCATCGCCTCCCGGGGTGTCGCCTCCGCCGCCGACGAGGCGCTCGACCGCGCCGCCATGGAGTTCGGCGTCGACTGACCGGCCCCGGCACGTCGAGGTCCGGGATCACGGACGGTAGCGTGGCGGCCGTGTTCCCTACCGTCCGTGAGGTCCTCGCCCTGGATCCCGTCCGCCACGGCGCTCCGCGCGTGGTGGCCGGGGACGCCGGGCTGGACCGGCCGGTGCGCTGGGTGCACGTCGCCGAGGTGCCCGACATCGCCACCCTGCTCGGCGGCGGCGAGCTGGTGCTCACCACGGGCATCGGGCTGCCGGCCGACGACGCGGGACTGCGCGCGTTCATCGGCGACCTCGCCGACGTGGGTGTCTCCGGGCTCGTCGTCGAGCTGGGCCGCCGGTACGTCAGCGGCGTGCCCCGGGTGATGGTCGCCGCCGCCGAGCGGCGCGACCTGCCGCTGGTCGAGCTGCGCCGGGCCACCCCGTTCGTGCGGATCACCGAGGCGGTGCACGCGCTGATCGTCGACGCGCAGCTCACCGAGCTGCGGGCCACCGAGGAGATCCACCAGCGGTTCACCGACCTCTCCGTCGAGGGCGCCGACGCGGCCGAGGTGATCCGGCAGGCCGCCGAGCTGTCCGGGTGCCCCGTCGTGCTGGAGAACCTGTCCCGGCAGGTCCTCGGGTACGACCCGGCGGGGGAGAGCGCCGAACTGCTGCTGGACGGCTGGGAGCAGCACTCCCGGCGGATCCGGCCGGCCGGGCGCACCGCGTACGACCCGGACAGCGGCTGGTTGGTGACCGTCGTCGGCGCCCGGGGACAGGACTGGGGGCGGCTGCTGCTGCGCTGGCCGGCCAGCGGGGATGCGCCAAGCGCCCGAGCCGACGAGCCGACAGTCGCCCCGCCCACCCGGCTCACCATCCTCATCGAGCGGGCCGCGTCGACCCTCGCGTTGGGCCGGTTGATCCGCCGCGACGCCGAAGGGCTGGAACGGCAGCTCCACCGCACCCTGCTCACGGCGTTGCTCGACCACTCCCGACCTGTCGACGAGGTGGCGCTGCGGGCCAAGGCGCTCGGCGTGGCGCTGGACCGGCGGCACCTCGTCGGCGTGATGGTTCGCCAGCGGGCCGACGACCCCGCCGGAGAGGGCGGCCCCGAGGCCGGCCAGGCCCGACTGCGGGACCTCTCCGAGGCCGTCGGCCAGGCGCTGCGGGAGGCGAAGCTGACCGCGCTGACAAGCGCGGTCGACGACAACTCGGTGGGCGCGCTGCTGGCGCTCCCCGACCCGGCCGCCGAGGACCGCGCGCTGTCCGCGTTCGCAAGCGCGCTTCGTCGGGTACGCCTCGACGCCGGCACGGGCCGCGCGGCAGCCGGCGACGGCTCCCGGGGTGGTGGCCTCGGCGCGGTGATCGTGGCCGCCGGGTCCGGGGTGAGCAGCCTGCGCGAGGCGCGACGGTCGCTCGTCGAGGCGAGGCAGATCGCCGAGGCGGCCCGGCGGGATCGGCGCGACCTGCCGATCTTCCGACTGCCGCACGTGGGCCTGGCGGGGCTGCTGCACCTGTTGCGCGACGAGCCCCGGCTGCAGACCTTCGTGGAACGCGAACTCGGCCCACTGCTGGAGTACGACGCCCAGCACCCGCGGGAGCGGCTGCTCGACACTCTCCGGGCCTACCTGGAGCAGGGGCGCAACAAGTCCGCAGGCGCAGCCGCCGCTCACCTGTCCCGACCGGCCTTCTACGAACGTCTGGCCCGCATCGCCCGCATCCTCGACGTGGACCTCGACTCGGTGGAGGCAAGCCTCTCCCTGCACGTGGCCCTGCTGGCCCTGGAAGCAGTCCGAACCCCCTGACGCCGGGAGGCTTCTGGCCCGGGCGTAGGGGTTGGGCAGGTGGGTTCGGCACGCTGTCGAGTTGATGCCGTGAACGAATCGCTCGGCTCGGCTCGGCTCGGCTCGGCTCGGCTCGGCTCGGCTCGGCTCGGCTCGGCTCGGCTCGGCTCGGCTCGGCTCGGCCTCGGCCCGGCTCGGCCCGGCTCGGTCCGGCTCGGCCCGGCTCGGTCCGGCTCGGTCCGGCCTCGGCCCGGCTCGGCTCGGCTCGGTCCGGCTCGGCTCGGTCCGGCCTCGGCTCGGCTCGGCTCGGTCCGGCTCGGTCCGGCCTCGGCTCGGCTCGGGTCGGGTCGGGTCGAGCCCGGCCCCGATTCGTCTACGACATCAACTCCAAAGGGGCTGCGGTAGACGTCCCGGGGGCGCGGCGTCGGTGGGGGGCGCGGCGTCGGTGGGGGCGCCGCGTCGGTGGGGCGCGGCGTCGGTGTGGCGCGGCGTCGGTGTGGCGCGGCGTCGGCGGCGCGGCGTCGCAGCGGCGGAGTGTCGGCGGGCCGGGGCGCAGTGGTGCGAGGGCTGGCCCCTGCTGCCTCGCCTCACGAAGAGGCCTTGACCGGGAGGAGGTTGCTGCACTCTCCGGATTAGGTGAGGGCAGCTAGGGCTTTTGCGTAGGTTGGGGGGATGTGGTTGGGGCCGCCGGGAGTGAAGACGTCCGACGTGGCCACCGCGGACCAGGCCGTTTCCGGTACGGCTTCGACCAGGGCCTTGATCACCGGGGCGTCGCGCCACTGGTCCTGCTCGGCGAGGAGGCCGAGAGCCACCACCGACTCCTCGACCTCGCCCACGCACTCGAACGGCTTGTGCCCGTCCACGCCCAGCAGCTCCCGGTAGCCGGGGATCTGCTCCGGGTCGGCGAGCAGGTCGCCGCCGAAGATGTGGGTGACCCGCTCGCGGGGCATGAACGGCGCCATCGCGAGGAAGACGAACCGGCACTTCGGGCAGTCCCGGCACCAGCGGGCGGACGCGTCGCGTAGCTTGAACGCCTGGTTGCAGCTCGTCACCACGTCGTCGTACCGGGTGAACTCGGCGAACAGTCGGGCGATGTGCAGCTCGGACAGCGAGCGCAGCAGCGAGAAGTACGGCTCGGTGAGGCCGGCGTGCTCGGCAAGCGCCCCCCGCAGCAGTCCCTCGGCCTCGACGCCCTTGGACCACTGGTGGTTGATCTCGTGGCCGTTCCAGACCAGGTTCGGGTCGGACGCGGAGCGCTCGTTGGACATCACCACCGGGCCGAGCCCGTGCAGCACCGCCGTCGCCACCGCGATCAGCGAGTTGATGGCGGTGACCGGGATGTGCCCGTTCAGCGCGCCCGCCGCGTTCAGGTCGAACAGCACCGGGTCGATGCGCCGCCGGGCGGCCAACGGGGTGAGCCCGGACGCCTCGTTTACCGAGACGATCACGTGGTTCGGGTTGACCGAGAACGGCACCGGGTCCAGCTCGGCGCGGCGCAGCGCCTCCAAGCTCACGATCGAGTCCTTGCCGCCGCCGACCGCCGAGAGGGGGCGACGGTCCGAGTCGTCGTGGACGCGCGGCGACTCCGGTGAGCCGGCCGGCACCTCCGGACGCAACGCGAGCACGTGCGGCAACTGGTTGCGGTACGCGTACTCCGCGAGGCCCTTGGTGTAGACGGCCGTGACGTAGTCGACTGTGGCCGCGCCCAGCGGCGCCGGCAGCACCAGTCGGGGCGGCGCGGCGACCTTGTAGTAGCTGACCCCGGCGACGAGGTGCAGCACCTCCAGCACCCGGCTCAGGGTGGCCACCGTCTCGTCCGACGGCGGCTGCGCCGGCAACGGGAGGGTGATCACCTCGCTGAACCGTTGCTCACCTGCCGGACCGGTGAGCGCGTAGTCGAACAACACCTCGCCGGTGGCGAAGTCGATCGAGTAGGACGGGAAGGTGAAGGCGTCCATCCGCCGGAGCTGCTCGTTGGGCACACGCCATACTAGGCCCTGGTTCGTCCGGCCGTGTCCGGACCGGGCCCCCGCCCTGCCGCCGCCGCGACCCCGAGGAGAGCCCAGTGCGCCTGTCTGACCTGCGCGGACGTACAGTCGCCGTCTGGGGGACCGGCCGGGAGGGCCGGGCCGCTGTGACGGCGATCGCCGCGCACGGCCCCGCCGAGCTGGTCGCCGTCGACGACAGCGCCAACTTCCTGTCCCTGCCCTGGGACGGCCCGCTGGCCGAGGCGGCCCCGCTGGTCACCGGCGAGGCGGGCTTCGCCCGGCTGGCCGCCGCCGACGTGGTGGTCCGCTCGCCAGGCGTACCGCAGACCCACCCCTGGCTTGTCGAGCTGCGCCGACGCGGCGTGCCCGTCACCCAGGGCACCGCGCTGTGGATGGCGGACCACGCCGCGCGGACCGTCGGGGTCACCGGCAGCAAGGGCAAGAGCACCACCTCCAGCCTGATCAGCCACCTGCTCACCGCGATGGGCCGCCCGAACGTCTTCGGCGGCAACATCGGCGTGCCCACCCTCGACCTGCCCGAGGCGGAGCTGTACGTGCTGGAGCTGTCCAGCTACCAGTGCAGCGACCTCACCGACTCGCCCCGGGTGGCAGTGGTCACCGCCCTCTTCCCCGAGCACCTGGACGCGCACGGCGGCGAGCGGGAGTACTACCGCGACAAGCTCAACCTGCTCGCCCACGACCCGCAGACGATAGTTGTCAACGGCGCCGACCCCCGGCTCGCCGCCGAGTTGGGGGAGCTGCCTGCCGTCCGCGCCGGCCGCCCCGACACCACACACGTCGCCACCGGCGCGGACGGCACGCAGTGGTTCCACCTCGGTGACCGGCCGCTCTTCCCGCGTGCCGTGCTTCCGCTGGTCGGCCGGCACAACGAGGGCAACCTGTGCGTGGCCCTGGCCGTGCTCGACGCGCTCGGCATCGACGTGGTGGCCGCCAAGGACCACCTCGCCGTCGCGGTCGCCGAGTTCCAGGGGCTGGCCCACCGGCTCACCGAGATCACCGACCCGTCCGGGTTGACCTTCGTCGACGACACCCTGGCCACCAGCCCGTACGCGGCCATGCACGCCATCGACGCGTACGAGGGGCGGCCGTTGACGGTGATCGTCGGCGGCAACGACCGAGGGCTTGACTACACGCCGCTGGCCGAGCACCTCGCCGAGCGGGAGTTGACAGTGATCGGCATCCCGGACAGCGGCGCCCGCATCGTGGCGGCGCTCGACGGCCTGCCCAAGGTGCGTACGGAGCTTGTCGACGACCTGATGGACGCGGTCCGGCTGTCCCGGGAGGTGACCCCGGCCGGTGGGGTGGTGCTGCTGTCCCCGGCCGCCCCGAGCTACGGCCGGTTCCGCAACTTCGAGCACCGCTCCGAGGTCTTCGCCCAGGCCGTCGCCGACACCGCCGGCTGACCCGGCTCGGGAGACACCCTCCGGTGACCCGGGTCAGCGGAGGTCGTGCAGGGCGCGCATCGAGCGGATGGCCGAGCGGATCTCCTGGAGGTAGCGCCCCGGCGTGAGCGTCTGCTCGGGCAGCACCGCGAGGTCGGCAAGCGTCGGGTCCACCCCGACGGTCTCGATGGCGGACCCGTACGGCACGGCCAGGGTGCGCAGCGCGTCGCAGTGCTGGAACGGCACGTAGATCGGCGCGGTCGCCATCAACACCTCGTCGCCCGGCGCGAGCCGGACGTGCTCGGCCCAGAACCGTTGCGTGTCGGCCGTGTGGGCACGCCGCCGGTGCGGTTCGCTGGACGGCGCGGCCAGCACGCGTACCGCGGGCAGGCCCGCAGGCCGGTAGGTCCGCGACGACCAGGAGTGGTGGGGGTGGCCGGCGTCGACGCCTGCCTGCTCGCTCGGGGCGGTCACCCCGAAGACCTGGCGGACCGCCGTGTCCAGCACGTCCACCTCGGTCTCGTCCGGCGGCAGGCAGGCGTCGGCGAGTGTGGCGCGTTCCCACTCGGACAGTTGTCGGAAGCTGCCCAGCACCGCGACCTCGCCGGTCACCCGCAGGCCGGTACGCAGTAGGTGCGCGGCGTACGCGACGCGACGCACGCAGGCGTGCGCCAGGCCGCCCAGCACGACCAGATGGGCGTACGTCGGACGGGCCGGCGGCGTGGCCCGCACCATGCCGAGCGTGGCGGCCGCGTCGAGGACCAACCTGGCCGTGGGCGCGTCGAAGGTCGGCTCCCGGGCGTCCGGGCGTTCTCGCCCCTGCCGGAAGTCCCAGTGCCGGGCGGAGAAGTCGTCGAGGAACCGGAGCACCTCGGCGAGGTCGCCGGCCGGCCAGTGACCGCCGAAGTGCCGGACCAGGCCACGGAGCGGGGTGGAGTCGACCCAGGCCCGGATGTCCGCCGTGATCTGGTCGGCGACCGTCCCGGTCGACGGGGCCGCGTCCGCGCTCTGCACCTGCCGGATGCTACCGCCCCGGCTCGGCGGGGCCGGCGATTGTGGGAGGCGTCTACCCTGGCGGCACCGGCGGATGGGAGACGTTCGATGGCCCGTGACATGGCCCCTGACATGCCCCGGGACGTGCCCCGCCGACGGCTGCGGGGGCGCGGCGGCGCGTCCGACGGCTTCGCCCGTCTGGTGGCACACACCGACCCGGTGGCGCTGGTCGGCATCACGCTGTCGATCAGCCTCAGCGTCATTCTCGACCTCACCAACGCCGCCTCCGGGGTGGAGTCGCTGCTGGCCGGCCTGATGGGCATCACGATCTCGCTGCTGGTGGACTCGCTGGCCCGCGCGGAACGCCGGTTTCACCTGCGGACGTTGCTGGACGGCCCACCGTGGCTCGTGCACACCACCACGGAGCTGGCCGGGGCGATGCGGGAGGCGGCCGAGCAGCACGCGGGCACCCGTGTCGCGGCGGAGGCGCAGCGGCGCTACGAACAGTTCCGGCTGGAGGCCGAGCAGCTCGCGCAGGGGCGGATCATCCGGCGCGGCGACGAGGACGAGGACCTGGTCGGCGCGACCCGCGGCTGCGTGCACCGGCTGGACGCGTTGACAAACGTGATGCCCCGGGTGAGCGGGGAGCTGAGCTGGTGGCGCAGCGAGATCGGCCGGCGCTACTGGGAGGCGAACCTCGCGGCCCTGCAACGGGGTGTCCGGATCACCCGGGTCTTCGTCTACGCCACGCTCACCGACGAGCTGTCCGCCCTGGTGCAGCGGCAGCGCGCGGCCGGGGCGCGGGTGGGGCTGCTGCCCTTCGGTGTGGTCAGTCCACAGCTCCTCGTCAACCTGACTGTCTGGGACGGGTCGAGCTGCTGGGAGGCGCGGATGACCGCACACGGCGAGATCGGCGAGAACCAGTTCTCGGTCAACCGGACGGACGTCGAGCGCCTCACCCGCGTGTTCGACGTCTGCGTGAACGCCGCGACCTTCCAGGACTGACGGCGGAGACGGGGAGCCATGACGTGGAGTGCTGTCCTGCTGGTGACGGCCGTGGTCTGGGCGGTCAGCGTGATCCGCTCGGTCCGGCTCCGGGCGCTCGTCTACAGCCTGCCGTTGCCGATGACGCTGGCCCTGGTCAGCACCCCCTACGGAGTGGGCGGCGCGCAGGTGCTCGGCGTGCTCGGGCTCAACCTCTTCTTCGTCACCGTGGCGGTCACCCACCACCGGCTGCGGTGGCCGATCCTGCTCGCCGACGCCGCGGGGATCGGTGTGTACGTGGCGCTGAGCGCCGGCCTGCTTGCCGTCGACATCCCGTTCGAGGCGGCCCTCGCCGGCACGCTCGTGCTCTGGGTGGCGGCCATGCTGCTGCTGCGCCGTCGCGCCCGCCCCGGTGCCGGCCCGGGCACCGCACCCGCCGAGGCCCCCGCCGTCGCCGAGACGCGTACGGACGGGCTGCCCGCCCTGCTCAAGCTGGTGGTGATCTTCGTCGGGGCGATCCTCACCGCGCTGCTCGGCGCGGTGTTGCGCGGCATGGTGGTGACGTTTCCGTACTCCGGGGTGCTGGTCGCCGTCGAGGCTCGCCGGCAGCTGTTCGAGTTCAGCGGGCACTTCGCCCGCAACAGCCTCGCGCTCGTCGGCTTCCTCACCGCGTACCACTACGTTCAGGACGCCTCGTCGGCCGTCGCACTGGGCGCCGGATGGGTGGCCTTCGCGGTGGTCGCCGCCGCCCTGCACCTGCCGCTGCGCCGCCGTGGTGCCGCCCGGGCCGACCCATCGAGACGCGCGTCGACACCTCTGCGGCCGGCGGCCGAGCCACCCACCCCTACCGGCCTGCCCTGACGAGGTCGGCGATCTCGGTGAGCGGTTCGGCGTACGCGGGCCAGTCGAGGCCGTCGACGCTGAGCGTGGGGCGGCGGCGAATCCCGTCCACCGCGCCCGCCGAGACGATCGCGGCCAACAGGTCGGACGACCAGGCGGGCGCCAGCAGCGTCCGAAGCGCGGGCACCTCGGGGCGCAGCAGCGACAGCGCGCCGACGAGGGCGGCGGCGGCCCAGTTGGAGGTGCCGCCGACGAGCAGCGCGTCCGCGCCCACGACGCACCGGATCCGCTCGCCCGAGGCGACCACCCGACCGATCAGGTCCGCCGGCAGGCGGCCCATGCCGAGTTCGTTGCCGCCGTCGCCGATGCCGATCCGGTACGCCGACCCGACGGTGTAGAGCCGGTCCAGCGGTGCCGTGTGCGCGCCGATGTCCTCGCCGCGCATGTTGTGGGGTCGACCGTCCACTCCGGGCCCGACCCGTTCGCACGCGATGAGGTGCGTCAGCCGGCCGTAGCGGGGCAGGAGCGCGGCGGCCCACTCCTCGTACCCCCGCAGTGGCGCGACGTCGACCGGCAGGCCCGGCGCGGCGGCGGCGACGGCCGCCTCGACCACCGGTGCGCAGGGCTGGTCGGTGACGAGCCGGCACCTCCCACCGAGCAGGCACAGCGCGGCGGCGATCTGGACCGCGCCGAGCGGACCGTCGGTCTCCGCGGCCGGTGGCTCGGCGCCCGGGATGAAGAAGCCGGTGAACACCGCGGCGTCCGGCGCGGCGGCGGCGAGCGACCGGGCGGCGGCCAGCAGTCCGCCGGCAGCCGGCCGGGCCAGTGCCTCGCTGCCCCGGCCCACCTCGCGCGCGGCGACGCGTTCCAACGCGGCGATGGTCTCGTCGATACGCACCGCGTGCCTCCCCGGCGACAGTGGACGGACCCAGGGTAGGAGGCCCGGGCCAGGCCCCTGAGCGCGTTCTTCCGGACCCTGCCGACCTCGGCGGCCCAGGCGGTCGCGTTCGGCTGCCCTCCGGGTGATGCAGGCGATCATGCGTCCGTTAGTGATCAGGATACGGATCTTCCACCTCCCTCATCCGCCGGACCAGTCCCTGCCGCCGCAGGTGCTGATGCAGCGCAACGAGTCCTCGTGGTTGCGAGCCCGGAGGGCTGGTCGCGTTGCCTGTGGGTCAGGGGCTACGCGGGCGGCTACGGTCGGCCTTTCGCCAGTTGGGCATCGCGGTACCGGGGCTGGTGAACCAGGTGGTCCTTCAACAGTGGTTCCAGGCGGGGGGCACCGCCGGCCAACTCGTGCAGGACCGCCCAAGCCCTCTGACCCCCGGCCCGCTGGGCCGTCGCGACCGACCCGACGAATGCGGCGTGGCAGGGGCGACAATCGCCTCGACGAACCCCGGCTCCGCACCCCCTGCCCGACATCCCGCAGTCGCGCCTGACCGATTTCCATCATCGCGGTGCGGCGCAGGCCCACCCGCCCCGAGGTGCCCGCTCCCGCCCGCTCCCGCCCGCGCCCGCCCGCGCCGCCCGCGCCGCGACCAAGATCCGCGCAACTTCAGTGAAACTGCTGCCTCCCGGCGCGCTGAGGCCGCAACTTCAGTGAAGTTGCGCGGATCTTGGGGCGCGGGGCGGGCGGCGCGGGTGCGCGTGGGGCGCGGGGCGCGGGGGGCGCGCGGGCCGCGGGGCGTGGCGCGGGGCGTGGCGGATCTTGGGGTGCGGGGGCGCGGCGGGGCGCGGGGCGCGGGGGTGCGGGGCGTGGCGTGGCGCGGCGTGGCGGGGCGCGGGGGGCGCGGGGGGCGCGTGGTGGGGCGCGGGGGTGCGCGGGTCAGGGGGTGGGGAAGAGGCGGGCGTGCAGGGCGGCTGGGTCGGTCACCTCGGATAGGCCGCGGGCGGCTAGCCAGGCTGCGGCGGCGGCTCCGTCGCCGGCGGTGCGCACGGGAGCGGTCGGCCAGTGTCGTGCGATCTCGGCACGGACCGCAGTGGCCAGCGGGGTGTCCGCGGTGAGCAGCCCGCCGCCGAGCACGACGGGCGTCGTCGCCCCGGCGGGGCGGATCCGGCCGACGCTCCCGGCGAGGTGGGCGGCGGCCTCGGCGATCAGCGCGGTGGCGACCGGTTCGCCGTCGGTCGCGGCGGTGACGACAAGTGGTGCCAGCCGGGCCAGCTCAATCGGCGGTTTGCGGGTGACCGCCTGGATCGTGGCGTCCACGGTGTCGCGGGGGCGGGGGGCCACGTCGGCGCTGCCCAGCAGGTCGGTGAGCACCGCCGTGCCCAGCGTGCCCGGCGCGTGGCCGGCGTCCAGGTCGGCGAGGAGCCGGCGGACCGCCTCGCGACCGAGCCAGAAGCCCGAGCCGGCGTCGCCGAGCAGCCAGCCGTGGCCGTCGGCGATCCGGTCGAGTCGCAGGTCGGTGACCTGTGCGGTGATCGCGCCGGTGCCGGCGATGAGCACCGTCCCGTCGGGCTCGGCGGTGCCGGAGGCGTAGGCGACCAGGGCGTCGCCGTGCACGGCGTACGGGCAGCGCAGGCCGGCGTCGTGCCAGGCCCGGTCGAAGGCGGCCCGCCCGGCGGGGTCGGCGAGGAGCCGGGGTGCGCCGGCCAGCCCGATGGTGCCGGCGGCCACCCGGGTCGGGTCGACGTCGGCGAGCGCTTCGCGGAGCGCGGTCAACAGTTCGGCGGCGGCCCGTTCGGCGCCGTGGCTGGTGGGGTTGCCACCGCCGGCTCGGCCGGTGCCGAGGCGTTCGCCGGCGAGGGTCAGGGCGGTCGCCCGGGTGGACGTACCCCCGACGTCGAGACCGACCACGACGGTGTCGGACATCGGCACGGGCCTCCTTGCGCTGCGCGGTGCTGGGCCTGTTCATGCTGGTCGGCGCGGCCGCGCGGGGCAACCTCGGGCGAGCGCGGGAGCCTGTGCAGCAGGTAACAGTTTGAAAACTTCGCCCACAGTCTTGACACAGAGGGCCGTTCAGTAAGAACTTTTACCACTAACAGTTAACAGTCTTTTCGGAAAGGTGAGGCGACCCATGGTTGATCACGAGGTGGACACCGCCGCGGTGACCGCGGTGGTCGACGCCCACGTGACCGACCGGAGGAACTCACCGTCCGACGGGGTGCTGGCCCGGGTGCGCAACGGGCTCGGCGAGCTGACCGGCGCGCTGCGCCGCGTCGCCGAGCACGTCCTCAGCGACCCCGAGGCCGCCGCACGCGCCACAATCGTGGAGCTGGCCGAGCGCAGCGGCACCTCACCGGCCACCATCACCCGCTTCTGCCGGGCGATGGGCTTCGAGGGGTACGCCGACCTGCGGCTGGGCATCGCCGCCGAGACCGGCCGGGCCCGCTCGGCCGGCTGGACAGTCGACATCGGCCGCGAGATCCAGCCGAACGACCCCCTCGCGCGGGTCCTCGACCAGATCATGGCCGCCGACACCCGGGCGATGCACGACACCGCCACGCTGCTCGACCTGGGCGAGGTGGAACGCGCCGCGGTGGCGATCGCCGGGGCCAACCGGGTGAACATCTTCGGCGCCAGCGGCAGCGCCCTGGTCGGCGAGGAGATGCAGTTCAGCCTGCACCGCATCGGGGTGGCCGCCTGGGCCTGGAGCGACGTGCACGAGGGGCTGGCCAGCGCCGCGCTGCTCGGCGTCGGCGACGTCGCGCTCGGCATCTCGCACACCGGCCAGACCCGGGAGACCATCGAGATGCTCGCGGAGGCGGGCAGCCGGGGCGCCACGACCCTCGCCCTCACCGGTTTTCCCCGCTCACCGCTTGCCGAACTGGCCGACATCGTGCTGCTCACCGCCAGCCAGGCCACCACCTTCCGGCCGGACGCGCTCTCCGCCCGCCACCCGCAACTGGTGGTCCTCGACCTGCTCTACATCGCCGTCGCCCAGCGCACCCACGACCGCGCCCACGCGGCCTTCCGGCGTACCGCGCAGGCCGTCGACGGGCACAAGGCCGCGAAAGGGGTCGTCTCATGATCAGCGCCCAGGGGTACGCGGACGCCGTCCGCCCGGTGCTCGACCGCCTGCTCGACTCGGAGGCCGACGGGATCACCCGGGCCGCCGACCTGATCGCCGACAGCCTGCGCGCCGGCGGCGTGCTCCAGGCGTTCGGCGCCGGGCACTCCGAGGCGTTCGCCGCCGAACTTGTCGCCCGCGCCGGTGGGCTGGTCCCCACCAACCGGCTCTCGGTACGGGATCTGGTGGTGCACGGCGACGCCCCGCGCGGCGTGCTCGCCGACCCCAAGCTGGAACGCGATCCCTCCATCGCCCACCAGATCTACGCGCTCGCGGCGCCCCAGTCGCGCGACGTGTTCGTGGTGGCGTCCCAGTCCGGCATCAACGGCTCGGTGGTCGAGCTGGCGGCGCTGGTCACCGAGCGCGGTCACCCGTTGATCGCGGTCACCTCGGTCGAGCACACCGCACGGGTGGCGCCACGGCACCCGTCCGGTCAACGGCTCGCCGACCTCGCCGACGTCGTGCTGGACAACGGCGCGCCGTACGGTGACGCACTGCTGCCGCTCGAGGGCGGCGGCGCGGTCTGTGCGGTCTCCTCGGTCACCACGGCGCTGCTGGCGCAGTTGCTGACCGCCGAGGTCGTACGACGGTTCCACCAGGCCGGGGAGGTACCCCCTATCTACCTCTCCGCCAACGTCCCCGGCGGGGACGAGCACAACATCGCCCTCGAGTCGCGGTACGCCGGGCGTCTCCGGCGCACCGCCTGACCCGAAATTCCACAAGGAGAGACGACGATGTCGATTACCCCCGAGCACCCGGCCGCACTCGACCGGCGCACGGTGCTGCGTCGCGCCGCCGCCGTGGGCATGCTCGCCACCCCGGCCATCGGCCTGCTCAGCGCCTGCGCCACGAGCAGCGGCGGTGACAAGGAGAACGAGAAGGCCGCCGAAGGCACCAAGAGCGCGAAGAACCCGCTGGGCGTCAAGGAGGACGCGCCCATCGAGGTGATCATCTTCAACGGCGGCTACGGCGAGAAGTACGCCACCGACGTGCACGAGCCGCTGTACAAGACGGCGTTCCCCAAGGCGGAGATCAAGCACCAGTCCACGCAGGCCGTCTCCACCGTCCTGCAGCCGCGGTTCGCGTCCGGCAACCCGCCGGAGTTCGTGAACAACTCGGGCGAGAAGCTGATGGACTTCGGCGCGCTGGTCGCCGACGGTCAGCTCCAGGACCTCACCGAGCTGTGGGACGCCCCGTCGGTCGACGACCCGGCCAAGAAGGTCCGCGACACCGTGGTGCCGGGCACCGTCGAGGCGGGCTCGTTCAACGGCAAGCCGTACGTGCTGTACTACGTCTCCACTGTCTTCGGCATCTGGTACTCGGCCAAGCTGTTCAAGGACAACAACTGGGCGCCGGCGAAGACCTGGGACGAGTTCATCGCCCTGCTCACCTCCATCAAGGCCAAGGGCATCACCCCGTACGGCTACGCCGGGGCGAACGCGGCCTACTACCAGTGGAACGTGATCCTCACCCAGGCCGCCAAGATCGGTGGCGTGGACGTACTGAAGAACATCGACAACCTGGAGGACGGCGCCTGGAAGCAGGACGCGGTCAAGCAGGCGGCCACGGCGTGGGCCGAGGTCGGCGCGAAGTTCAGCGACAAGAGCTTCGAGGGGCTCAAGCACACCGACGTGCAGCTGCGGCAGAACCAGTACAAGGTGGCCCTGTACCCCAGCGGTGACTGGCTGGAGGGCGAGCAGAAGCAGGACACCCCGGCCGGCTTCGACTACCAGCTCATGCCGGTGCCGAGCCTCACCGCGTCGGACAAGCTCCCGGTCACGGCGCTGCGGGCCACCGCGGGCGAGGGCTACTTCGTCTCGGCGAAGAGCAAGAACCCCAAGGGCGGCCTGGAGTACATGCGCCAGATGCTCTCCAAGGCGGGCGCGAAGGGCTTCACCGAGGTGGTCAAGGCCCCTACCGTGGTCACCGCCGGCTCGGAGGGCTTCGCCTTCCCGCCCGGTGTGGCCAGCTCGCAGGCCGCGCTCAAGGCGGCCGGGCAGGACGTGTTCAACCTGTACTTCGACGGCTGGTACAAGGAGCTCGACACGGAGGCGCGCAGCGCCACCAACGAGCTGATGTTCGGCCGGATCAACGCGGACGCCTTCGTGGAGCGGATCCAGAAGCGCGCCGACGCGATCAAGAAGGACAGCTCGGTCGCCAAGTTCAAGCGCTGATCGATCGGAGCTAGGGTCATGCGGCACGGCAAGTATCCATTCGTGGTCGGGTTCCTGTTCGCCCCGGTCGCGCTGTACGTGACATTCGTGATCTGGCCGTACGCGCAGGCGTTCCAGATCTCGATGACCAACTGGCGAGGGCTCTCCGCCCCGCAGTGGGTGGGCTTCGACAACTACCGGAGGCTGCTCGACGACGGCGCCTTCTGGAAGGCGGTCCAGCACCACGGCGTACTGCTGCTTGCCCTGCCGCTGATCACCATCGCCATCGCGTTGTTCTTCGCCTTCCTGCTCAACGTGGGTGGCAAGAGCAGTGGCGGTCAACGCCAGGGGGTCTGGGGGGCGAAGTTCTACCGGGTGGTGTTCTTCTTCCCCCAGGTCCTGGCGGTGGCGATCATCGCGGTGCTGTTCCAGATGGTCTACCGGCCGAACGAGTCGGGTCTGATCAACGGCGTGCTGATGAAGCTCGGCCTGGATCCGATCCTCTTCCTGGTCGAGCCGAACCTGGCCCTCTGGTCGATCCTCGCGGTGCTGGTCTGGCAGGCCGTCGGCTTCTACGTGGTGCTCTTCTCGGCCGGGATGGCCTCCATCCCGGGCGAGATCTACGAGGCCGCGGAGATGGACGGGGCGAGCAGGGTGACGCTGTTCTTCCGGGTCACCCTGCCGCTGCTCTGGGACACGCTCCAGGTCGCGTGGGTGTATCTGGGCATCGCGGCGTTCGACGCGTTCGCCATCGTGGCGGTGCTCTCGGTGGACGGTGGCGGCCCGGACGGCGCCACCACAGTGCTGGCCATGGAGATCTACCGCAACGCGTTCGTCTACTCGAAGTACGGTTACGCCTCGGCGATGGGCGTGGCGCTGTTCTTCCTCACCCTCACGTTCGCGGCGCTGACGCTGCGGCTCACCAAGCGGGAAAGCGTGGAGTACTGATGAACCCGCAGTCGACGCTGCCGCCGACGCCGGCGGCCCTACCGCCGAAGACCGGCGAGGAGTCCGCGCCCGGCGGCCGGCGCGGCAAGGACCCCCGTTCCGAGGTACGGCTCTTCGCCGGCCTGGGGCACGTCGCGCTCGCCGTGTGGGCGGTGATCGTGATCGTGCCGATCCTCTGGACCTTCCTCGCCGCGTTCAAGAACACCAGCGAGATCTTCAGCAGCCCGTGGACTCTCCCGGCGGAGCTGCGGTGGGAGAACTTCGGCCGGGCGTGGACCAAGGCGCACGTCGGCAGGTACTTCCTCAACAGCGTCTTCGTGGTCGCGTGCAGCACCTTCGGTACCATGCTGCTCGGCTCGATGGCGGCGTACGTGCTGGCCCGCTACCGGTTCTGGGGCAACCGGGCGATCTACTACCTCTTCGTCTCGGGGTTGGCGTTCCCGGTCTTCCTGGCCCTGGTGCCGCTCTTCTTCGTGGTGAAGCAGTTGGGCATGCTTGACACCTACCAGGGCGTGATCCTGGTCTACATCGCGTACTCGCTGCCGTTCACGATCTTCTTCCTGGCCGCGTTCTTCAAGACGCTGCCCAGCTCGGTGGCCGAGGCCGGGTTGATCGACGGCTGCGGGCACACCCGGCTGTTCTTCCAGGTCATGATGCCGATGGCGAAGCCGGGCCTGATCAGCGTGGCGATCTTCAACATCATCGGGCAGTGGGCCCAGTACCAGCTCCCGCTGGTGCTGCTCTCCAACGCCAAGGACAAGTGGGTGCTCACCCAGGGCATCGCCGACATCTCGGTGAACGCCGGCTACGAGGCGGACTGGTCCGGGCTGTTCGCCGCGCTGACCATCGCCATCCTCCCGATGATCATCGTGTACGCGGTCTTCCAACGTCAGATCCAGGCCGGCCTCACCTCCGGCGCCGTCAAGTAGGGGCTCACCTCTGGCGCTCGTCCGCGTGGGCGTGCCACGAGCGCCAGAGCGCCGCGTACGCCCCGCCGGCCGCGACGAGGTCGTCGTGGCTGCCGATCTCGGTGATCCGGCCGTCGGCCAGGACGGCCACCCGGTCGGCGTCGTGCGCGGTGTTGAGCCGGTGCGCGATGGCGATGACTGTCCGCCCGACGAGCACGGCGGCCAGGGCCCGCTCGGTCCGTCGGGCGGTGCTCGGGTCGAGCGCCGCGGTCGCCTCGTCCAGGATCAGCGTGTGCGGGTCGGCGAGCACCAGCCGAGCCAACGCCAGTTGCTGGGCCTCGGCCGCGCCGAGCTGCCGGGCGCCGTCGCCGAGCGCCGTGGCCAGACCGTCGGCCAGCTCCTCGTACCAGTCGGCGCCCACCGTGGCCAGCGCGGCGCGCATCTGCTCGTCCGAGGCGTCCGGCGCGGCGAACGCGAGGTTGTCGCGCACCGAGCCGATGAACACGTGGTGCTCCTGGGTGACCAGGGCGATCCGCCGCCGACGTTCGGCCGGGTCCAGGTCGGTGACCGGGCAGCCGCCGATGCTGACGACGCCCTGCCGAGGCGCGTCGATGCCGGCCAGCAGCCGGGCCAGGGTCGACTTGCCGGCGCCCGACGGGCCGACGACCGCCAGCCGTTCACCGGGCTGCACCTCCAGGTCGATGCCGTGCAGCACGTCGTGCCCGTCGGCGTACGAGAACCGCGCCTCGCGGACGACGAGCCGCTCGCCCCGCGAGGTGGCCGTGGCGCCGGGCGGCTCCGGGGGAACCAGGCCGACGCCGAGCACCCGGGCGTACGACGCGAACCCGCGCTGCGCCTGCTCCGTCCACTGCAACAGCCGGTCCATCGGGTCGACTGCCTGCTGGAGGTAGAGCGCGGCGGCGACCACCGCGCCGAGCGAGACCCGGTCGGCGGTGAGCAGGTAGCCGCCGACGAGCAGGACCATGGCGATGGGCAGCGGGTAGCTGGCCTCCACGGCCGAGAAGAACACCGTACGCAGCGCGAGGGTCGCCCGCCGGGCCTGCCACACGCTTGTGACGCGGGCGGTGCCGTGCCGGATCCGGTCGTCGGCCAGCCGCAGCGCCTCGACAGTTCGGGCGCCCTCGGCGGTGGTGGTCAGGGTCTCGGTCAACTCGGCCGCCGCGGCGCCCTCGGTGAGGTACGCGGAGCTGGCCCGACGCAGGTACCACCGGGTCACCGCCACGATCGACGGAAGCCCGGCCAGCGCCGCGAGCCCGAGCAGCGGATGCAGCAGGAACACCGCCCCGAACAGCAACGTCAACTGCACCGAGGCGATGACGATGACGGGCACCACGTCCCGCACCGTGGTCCCGACGGTAGCCACGTCGACCGAGCTGCGGGTCGCCAGGTCGCCGGAGCCGGCGCGCTCGACGACCGAGACGGGCAGCCCGAGCGTGCGGCTGACGAACTGCTCGCGCAGCTCGGCGACGGCCCGTTCGGCGAAGCGGTGACCGGCGTACTGGGCGTAGCGGGAGAGCAGCGCGCTGACCAGGACGCAGCCGGCGATCGCGAGTGCCAGCCGGTCCACTGTTGCCACGTCGGTACCTGCGGTGACCCGGTCGACGATGGTGCCCAGCAGCCAGGGTGGGGCCAGTCCGGCGAGCGCGGCGGCGCTGTGCAGCGCCAACACGACGCCGACCGCCCGGCGATGCCGGCTGATCATGACGCGCAGGGCGCGGCGTACGGCGCGGCGGTCCGCGACAGGCAGCCGGGTCACCGGTACGCCTCCTCGGCGTCGGCGGGCCGCTCGGCCACCGGATCGTCGCCGCCGCGGGCCACCAGGTGCCGGTAGCCCGGGACGTATTCGAGCAGGCCCTCGTGGGTGCCGGTGGCGGTGATCCGGCCCCCGCTCAGGAGCGCGACGGCGTCGGCGCGGCCGAGCAGCAGCGGCGACGTGGCGAGCACCACTGTGGTCCGCCCGGCACGGGCGGTCCGCAGCCGCTCGGCGATCCGCGCCTCGGTGTGCGCGTCCACGGCCGAGGTCGGGTCCAGGAGGATCAGCACCTCCGGTTCGGCGAGCAGCGCCCGGGCCAGGCGTACCCGTTGGCGTTGACCGCCGGAGAGGGTCCGGGCCCGGGCGTCCAGCGGGGTGTCCAGCCCGGCCGGGAGGGCGTCGACGATGTCGTCGGCCGACGCGGTCCGCAGGGCGGCGCGGAGACGTTCGTCGTCGACTCCGGGGCGCAGGACGTCGCGCAGCGCTCCGGCGAAGAGGTACGAGTCGTGGTCGGCGACCAGGATCCGGGCGCGGACCTCGTCCAGGGCGACCCCGGTCAGCGGTACGCCGCCCCAGGTGGTGTCGCTGACGACGTACCGGCCCAGCCGGTCGGCAAGTGCCACGGCCGCCGCCGGGTCGTCGGCGGCCACCGCGGTGAGCTGGCCGGCGCGGACGGTCAGCCCGGTCACCGGGTCGTGCAGGTCGGCGGGACCGCTCGGCGCGGCCACCGCGTCCGGGTGCCGCGCGTCGGGGACGACGGCGCCCGGCCATCGGCGACCCGGCCCGCCGACATCGTCCGGGGTGAGCCGGAGCAGGTCGGCGATGCGCCGGGCGGCGACCCGACCCCGGATGAGCTGGTGGCTGCCCTCCATGAGGAACCAGACCGGCACGATCAGGCTCGCGACGTAGCCGTAGACGGCGACGAGTTCACCGACGCTGACGGCGCCGCTGACCGCCATCCGGGCCGTCAACCAGACCACCACCGCCAGGAACAGCCCGGGAATGGCGACTGTCGCCGCGTCGATCCAGCTGACGACCGCGCCGACGCGGTAACCCTCGGCGCGCAGGTCCTGGGATCGGGCCGCGTACCGTCGGGCGAAGAGGTCCCGCCCGCCCACCCCGGCGAGCACGCGCAGCCCGGCCACGATGTCGCCGGACCGGGCGGTGAGCGCGCCCTGCTGCCTCCGGTAGATCGACTCCGCCCGTTCCAGTCGGCGCAGCAGCGGCCCGACGACAAGCGCGACCGCAGGCACCCCCGCCAGCACGCAGAGCGCGAGCAGCGGCGAGATCGACCAGAGCACCACGGCGATGACCCCGCAGGCGACGATCGCGCCGACCCCCGGCCCGGTCAGGGTGAGCACCTGCGCCGTCCAGTCGATGTCGGAACCGCCCACGGTGGCCACCTCACCGGCGGCGGAACCGCGCGGCAGCGCCGCGCCGACCCGGGACAGCTGGCGCAGCAGCACCTCCGCCGAGCGGGCCTTGGCGTCCTCGCGGATGAAGGTCATCGTCCGGTGTCGCATGATGCCCAGGTACGACAGAGCCACCCCCGCCACGACGACCGCCGCGACCCACAGGGCCAGGGCGCGGGTGTCGCGGGCGTGCAGGCCGTCGTCGACGGCGTGGGCGATCAGGTAGGGCTGGGCCGAGAGTCCCGTCATCCAGGCCATGCTGAACAGGCTGCCGCGCAGCACCCGCCAGGGCTGACACCGGACCAGCCACCACAGGTACCGCATCGGACCGCGGGTGTCGGGGGTGCCGGGGTCGGCGTGCGGGATCTGGGGAGGCACCTGGTCACGCTACCGAGCGCCGGGCCGACCCACCGACCCGTTTTCCTGTCGGAGGGGGAAGGCAGAATCACATTCGTGCTGGTGGCGGTGGTGGCGGGCGAGCGGGGTGGGGGAGAGCTGCGTCCGCTCGACGCCGCCGGCCGACCCGTCGGCCCGGCCGAGACCGTCAGCGACCTCGCGGCAGCGATGGCCGCACGGGAGGCGGCCGAGCATCCGCGGTGGGTCTGGGCCACCGCGGGCGCGATCTACCCGAGCCTGCTGCGGGCCGGGGTGCGCGTCGAGCGTTGCCACGACGTGGAGCTGACCGAGGCGCTGCTCCTCGGGCACGCCGGCCGCTGGGGCGAGCCCCGCTCGCTGGCCGCCGCCTGGGGCCGCCTGACCGGCGGGCCGGTGCCGGCCGACCCGCCGCCGCGCGCCGCCGCGCCACCCGGGCACGGCCAGGGCGCCCTCTTCGACACGCTGCCCGGCCCGCCGGGCCCGGGCATCGAAGCACTGACCCAGGTGTACGCCGACCAGCTCGCCCGGGTCGCCACCACCGCGCACCCGGGCCGGTTCCGGCTGCTGGTGGCCGCCGAGTCGGCCGGTGCTCTGATCGCGGTGGAGATGGGCGTCGCCGGGTTGCCCTGGCGGGCCGAGGTGCACGACGCGATCCTCGCCGAGCTGCTGGGGGAGCCGTCCCCGGTCGGCGGGCCACCGCGCCGGGTGGCCGAGTTGGCGGCCCGGATAGCCGACGCGTTCGGCGTCCGCCACCTGCACGCCGACTCCCCGGCCGAGCTGTTGAAGGCGTTCGCCCGGGCCGGGGTGGAGCTGCCCAACACCCGGGCCTGGGTGTTGCGCGGGGTGGACCACCCTGCGGTGCCCCTGCTGCTGGAATACAAGGAGCTGTACCGGATCTGGACGGCGCACGGCTGGTCCTGGCGCGAGCAGTGGGTGCGTGACGGGCGGTTCCAGTCGGAGTACGTGCCGGGCGGGGTGGTCTCCGGCCGCTGGGCGACCCGGGGCGGTGGCGCGTTGCAGATCCCCAAGGTGATCCGCCGGGCGGTGGTGGCCGACCCGGGCTGGCGGCTGGTGGTCGCCGACGCCGGCCAGTTGGAGCCCCGCGTCCTGGCGGCGGTCTCCGGGGACGCGCGGCTGGCGGCGGCGGGCGGGGCCGGCGACCTGTACGCCGCGCTCGCCCGGGACTCGTTCGGTGGTGACCGCCCCCGGGCCAAGGTGGCCCTGCTCGGTGCCATGTACGGGCAGACCGGCGGTGCGGCGGTGCCGGCCCTGGCGGTGCTGAAACGCAGCTACCCGACGGCGTTCGGCTACGTCGAGGCGGCGGCGCGCACCGGCGAGGCGGGCGGGTTGGTGCGCTCGTGGCTGGGGCGCACCTGCCCGCCCGGCGCGGTCGGGCTCGGTGACCCCGACGAGGGGCCTGCCGATCCGGACGCCGCGGCCGATCGGCAGAGCCCCCGGGCGCGGGCAGCCCGGTCCCGGGGGCGCTTCACCCGCAACTTCGTCATCCAGGCCACCGCTGCGGAGTGGGCCTCGACTCTGCTGGCCACCCTGCGCACCGAGCTGGCCGGCACCGACGCCGAGCTGGTCTTCTTCCAGCACGACGAGGTGGTGGCGCACTGTCCGGCCGAGCAGGCCGAGACCGTCGCGGCGGCGGTGCGCCGGGCGGGTGAGCGGGCCACCGCCCTGCTGTTCGGTGACACGCCTGTGCGTTTTCCCCTGGACCTGTCCATCGTCGAGTGCTACGCCGACGCCTGACCGGCGAGCCGGGGCGGGCCGGAGCTGCCGCCGCTCGACTGTGCACGGTGCGCATTCCCCTCAGACTGCGCCGGGAGGTGCCGGGCGTGTAACGGTTGCGCTATTTCTCCTTTTTGCCCCGCCACTCGTGCGCGGCCCTCCTCGTTGCAGTGTCCGTAGGAGGGGGCCGGCCGTCACGGTCGGTCCCGTGCTTGAGGGGGCGCAGCTGAACCGGATCGCAGGAATGATCATCGCCGCAGGCGGGGGACGCCGCATCGGCGGGCCCGAGGCGCTGCTGCACCAGGGTGAGAAGCCCCTGGTGAACCAGATGATCGACACGATGACCGAGGCGGACTGCGAGCAGATCGTGGTCGTGCTGGGGGCCGCCGCGGAGCAGGTCCGGGAGACCGCCGACCTGGGCAAGGCGACCGTTGTGATCAACAAGGCGTGGGGCACCGGGGTCGGCTCGTCCATCCGCGCCGGTCTGGCCGCCATGGACGACGCGGGGATCGAGGCGGTGGTGGTGGTGCCCGTCGACATGCCGGGCCTGACCGCCGCGGCGGTCCGCCGGGTGGCCGCTCTGCCGTACCCGGATGTGCTGGTCTGCGCCACCTACGACGGGCTGCGCGGTTACCCGATGCTGTTCGGCCGCCGGCACTGGCCCGGCATCGCGACCCTGGCCAGCGCCGACGTGGGCGCCCGGCCGTACCTGCTGGCGCACAAGGACCAGATCGTCGACATCGCCTGCGACACGGTTGCCGACGGCAGTCGCGTCGACACTCCGGAGCTGATGGCGCTCTACGGGCTCACGGTCCCGCCCCAGCGCGTAGGGGTCTGAGCGCTGGGGTTTTCATGATCGGTGGCAGCTGAGCAATTCGACACGCCGCGCAGCGCGCTGCTGAACTGCCACCGATCGCCCGATCGGAGCCGTCAGTCCACCGACTGGTCCAGTTCTCCGGTGGCGGCGAGCCGCCGATACCAGTGCGCGCTGTCCTTCCAGGTGCGTTCCTGGGTGTCGTAGTCGACGCGGATGATCCCGAACCGGCGGTCGTAGCCGTAGCCCCACTCGAAGTTGTCGAGCAGCGACCAGACGAAGTAACCCCGCACGTCCACGCCCTGCTCGCGGGCGTCCGCCACGGCGGAGATGTGCCGGCGCAGGTAGTCGATCCGCAGGTCGTCGTGGATCCGGCCGTCGGCCGCCACGGCGTCGTCGAAGGCCGCGCCGTTCTCGGTGATCATCAGCGGCTGCCCCGGGTGTTCCCGGCCCAGCCGTAGCAGCAGCTCGGTCAGGGCCGGCGGGTCGATGTTCCAACCCATCGCCGTGTACGGGCCGGGTTGCGGCAGGAAGTCGACGTCGTCGGCGCCGACCCACGGCGAGTGCGTCGACGCGCCGTGCCCGTCGGCGTCCGAGCGGGCCGAGTGCCCGTCCCAGGCGCGAACCAGAGTGCTCGAGTAGTAGTTGACGCCCAGCACGTCCAGCGGCACGGCGGCGACCTTCTCGTCGCCCTGGCGGACGAACGACCAGTCGGTGACCCCCGCGGTGTCGGCCAGCAGGTCGGCCGGGTACGCCCCGTTGAGCATCGGGCCGAGGAACGCCCGGTTCGCCAGCGCGTCGATGCGGCGGGCCGCGTCGACGTCCACCGCCGAGTCCGACGCCGGGCGGATCACGTGCAGGTTCAGCGTCACCGACAGCTCGGCGGTCGGGGCCAGCTCCCGGACCACCCGGCCGGCCAGGCCGTGCGCCAGGTTCAGGTGGTGCACCGCAGCCAGCGCGGCCGCCGGCTCGGTCCGCCCCGGCGCGTGCACCCCGGAGCCGTAGCCCAGGTACGCCGAGCACCACGGCTCGTTGAGCGTCGTCCAGGTGTGCACCCGGTCACCGAGCGCGGCGACGATCCCCGACGCGTACTCCTCGAAGCGCAGCGCGGTGTCCCGCACCGGCCACCCACCGGCGTCCTCCAGCTCCTGCGGCAGGTCCCAGTGGTACATGGTGGCGACCGGGCGAACGCCGCGCTCCAGCAGGCCGTCGACCAGCCGCGAGTAGAAGTCCAGGCCGGCCTGGTTGAACCGGCCGGACCCGCCCGGCTGCACGCGCGGCCAGGAGATCGAGAAGCGGTACGCGCCCAGGCCCAGCTCGGCGATGTGGTCGAGGTCCTGCGGCCAGCGGTGGTAGTGGTCGGCGGCCACGTCGCCGGTGTCGCCGTTGAGCGTCCGCCCAGGGGTGTGGCTGTAGGTGTCCCAGATGGACGGCCCGCGGCCGTCCTCGGCGGCCGCGCCCTCGATCTGGTACGCCGCAGTGGCCGAACCCCAGAGGAAGCTCTCCGGAAAGGTGCGTGCCGTCATCGTCCTGCTACCTCCGTCCCGGCGACCACGCAGTGGTACGCCGACGATTCACCCGCCACCAGCTCCGCGCTGGCCACGCCGTCGCGGAAGCTCACCTCGAACTCCGCGCCCGGCCCCTCGCCGGGCGACGGAATCCGTACCCGTTGCCGCTGCCCCTCCGCCGGGGCGTAGAGGCACAGGCGCACGCCGTCCGCCCACTCGTAGTCGGGCCGGTCGGAGCGCGCCCCGAACGGAATGACCGCGCCCGGCCGGACGAGCACCGGAAGGCTGTCGAACTCGTGCTTCTCGGTGACCCAGGCCGGGCCGGTGAGCTGCGCGCCGGTCACCAGGTGCGTCCACGTGCCGGCGGGCACATAGTAGGTGACCTGGCCGTCGGCGTTGAGCACGGGTGCGACGAGCACGTCGGCGCCGAGCATGTACTGCCGGTCCAGGTGCGCCGCGGCCGGGTCGTCCGGGAACTCCACGATCATCGGACGCATCATCGGGATGCCGTCGCGGTGCGCCTCCTGCGCGGCGGCGGCCAGGTACGGCATCAGGCTGAGCTTGAGTCGGGTGAAGTGCCGCAGCACGTCGACTGCCTCCTCGTCGTACGCCCACGGCACCCGGTACGAGCCGGAGCCGTGCAGCCGGGAGTGCGAGGAGAGCAGGCCGAACGCGATCCACCGCTTGAAGACTGCCGGGTCGGGGGTGCCCTCGAAGCCGCCGATGTCGTGGCTCCAGTAGCCGAAGCCGGAGGCTGCCAGGGACAGCCCGCCGCGCAGCGACTCGGCCATCGCGACGAACGTCGACTCGCAGTCGCCGCCCCAGTGCACCGGGAACTGCTGCCCGCCTGTGGTGGCCGAGCGGGCGAACACCACCGCCTCGCCCTCGCCGCGCTCGGTCTCCAGCAGCTCGAAGACGGCCTTGTTGTAGAGGTACGAGTAGTAGTTGTGCATCCGCTGCGGGTCCGACCCGTCGTGCCACACCACGTCGGTCGGGATGCGCTCGCCGAAGTCGGTCTTGAAGCAGTCGACGCCCATGTCCAGCAGGACCTTGAGCTTGCCGGTGAACCAGCGGACCGCGTCCGGGTTGGTGAAGTCGACGAGCGCCATGCCGGCCTGCCACTTGTCCCACTGCCAGACCGACCCGTCCGGGTTGCGGACCAGGTAGCCGGCCTCGCGGCCCTCCTCGAAGAGGTACGAGCGCTGCGCGATGTACGGGTTGATCCAGACGCACACCTTCAGGTCGCGCTCGTGCAGCCGGCGCAGCATCCCCTCCGGGTCGGGGAAGGTCGCCGGATCCCAGACGAAGTCGACCCAGTGGAACTGGCGCATCCAGAAGCAGTCGAAGTGGAACACCGACAGCGGCAGGTTCCGTTCGGCCATCCCGTCGACGAACTCGGTCACCGTCTTCTCGTCGTACGAGGTGGTGAACGACGTGGACAGCCACAGCCCGTACGACCAGGCGGGCACCCGGGCCGGCCGGCCGGTCAGCGCCGTGTACCGGCGCAGCACGTCCTTCGGGGTGGGCCCGTCGATGACGTGGTAGGTCAGGGACTGACCCTCGACGCTGAACTGGTTCTGCGCCACGACCTCCGAGCCGACCTCGAACGACACGTGCTCCGGGTGGTCCACGAAGACCCCGTAGCCGGCGCTGCTCAGATAGAACGGCACATTTTTGTACGCCTGCTCGCTCGCGGTGCCGCCGTCGGCGTTCCAGATGTCGACGGTCTGGCCGTTCTTCACGAACGGGCCGAAGCGCTCGCCAAGCCCGTACACCGTCTCGCCGACGCCGAGGGCGAGCCGCTCGTGCACGTGCCGGCGGCCCTCGCCGTCGGTGACGATGCCGACGCTGCGCGCGGTGGACGCGGTGAGCAACCGGTCGCCGTGCAGGAACTCGACCCGCCAGCCGTCGATGAGCGCGACCCGGGCGGTCAGCTCGCCTGTGGTGAGCGACGCGGTGATGCCTGTGATGTCGACGGTGACCGGGTGCTCCTCGTCGGTGCTCAGCCCGAAGTGCGGCTCGCGGGGCAGTCCGCCGCTGTGGTGGCCGATTGTCACCCCGACGACGCCGGGGGCGGGGGAGAAGAACCGGACGGTGACGACGGGCCGGTTGAGGGTGTCGCCCCGCCCGGTGATCTGACCGGCAGGCGCGAAGACGGTGAAGCCGCGGTCGTCCGGCTCGACCGATTCGACTGTGCCGGGGCGCAGCACGCGTACCCCCGGGCGCAGTTGCCAGTACCCGTCGGTGAACTTCACTTCTCGGCTCCTGCCGTGATGCCGCGCGCCAGGGTGCGCTGGAAGATGAGGAAGAAGAGGATGGCCGGCACCAGGCTGATCAACGCGCCGGCGTTTGTCGTCGGGGCGTCCATCAGCCGGTCGCCCTGCAACGACGCCAGCGCGACCGGGATGGTCTGCGTCTGGTTGTCGATGAGCATGACAAGCGGGATGAGGAACTCGTTCCAGGTCCAGATGAAGAAGAAGATGAGCAGCACGGCGAGGGTGGGCCGCAGGTTGGGGAAGACCACCCGCCACAGCACCGTCCACTTGCCGGCGCCGTCGAGCGCGGCAGCCTCCAGCAGCGAACGCGGGAACGTGCCCAGCACCGAGGCGAGCAGGTACGTGCCGAACGCGCTCTGGATCACCGTGAAGATGATGATCACCGCGAGTCGGGTGTTGTAGAGCCCGACCTCCTTGGCCACGTAGTAGAGCGGGTAGATCAGCGCCTCCTGCGGCAGCATGTTGGCCAGCAGGAACAACCCGACGATCCACAGCCGGCCGCGGACCCGGCCGATGCCCAGGGCGTATGCGTTGAGCAGGGACACGACGACGCCGAGCACCGCCACCGAGCCGGCGATGAGCGCGGAGTTCCACAGCTTGAGGGGGAAGTTCACAGCGGTCCAGTACGTCCGCAGACCCTTGGTGTAGAACTCCGTCGGCCAGCTCAGCGGCCCGCCCGACGAGTAGTCGCCGGGCGACTTGAACGCGTTGAGCAGCATGAACGCGAACGGCACCAGCATGACGAGCGCGCCGAGGGTGACCAGGACGAGCACGACCCAGCGGCTGACGCCGCGGTGGTGCCTGTCGCGTACCGGCCGGTGCACCGGTACTGGCGTGAGCGTGACGGCCATGTCAGAACCCCCGGTCCCGGCGCTCGCTGCGCGCCTGCATCCCGATGAAGACCGCGGCCACCACGACGATGATCAGCGTCAGCACTGTGGAGATCGCGGAGCCGTAGCCGACCTGGAGCTTCTTGAAGAACGTGTAGTACGCGAAGTACGACGGCACGTTCGTGGCGTTCTCCGGGCCACCCCGGGTGAGCGCGAAGATCGGCCCGAACACCTTCAACGCGGCGATGGTGCAGGTCAGGGCCACCACGAAGGTCTCCGGCCGGATCTGCGGGAGGGTGATCGCCCGGAACCGGTGCAACCAGTTCGCGCCGTCGACCTCGGCCGCCTCGTACAGCTCCGGGTCGACCCGCTGCAACGCCGCCATGAACACGACGACCGGGTAGCCGATCTGCACCCAGATCATCACCGCCATGACTGCCGGCAGGGCCGTACCCGGGTCGCCGAGCCAGTCGTGGCGCAGCGCGCCGAGGCCGACCGCGTCGAGCAGGCTGTTGAACGCGCCGTCGGGGCGCAGGATCCAACCCCAGACGATGCCGGCCACCACCACGGGCAGCACCTGCGGCAGGTAGAACGCGGCCCGCAGCGCGGCGGCGGTACGCGGCTTGAACCGACGCCCGATGACGTCGAACAGCACCGAGGCGAGCAGCAGCCCGAGCACTGTGGGCACCACCACCATCGCGACGATCATCGCCACGGTGTTGCGGAACGACGCCCAGAACACGTCGTCGTGCAGCAGCCGTTGGTAGTTGTCGAACCCCACGAAGGTGGGGTCGCCGATCCCGGACCACTTCGTCAGCGACAGGTAGACGGTGCCGACGAGCGGAGCGCCGATGACCAGGACGAACAGCACCGCTCCGGGGAGCAGGTAGAGCCAGTACGCCGCGTTGCGGCCGCGCGGTGCGCGGCGGGGCGTGCGCGGGGTGGGTGTCGTTGCCGTCGGGGAGGTGGCGGCGACGGTCTCGGAGACTGCCATGGAAGATCCTTCCCGGTGGAGCGGGCGGGCACGCCTGTCGTGCCTGTCGTGCCCGCCGCTCGCCGTGTCACTTGCCGGTGATCTCCTTGACGCCGTCGGCGTACGGCTTGGCGATCGTGTCGAGCACCTGGTCGGGGGACTTCGACCCGTTGATCAGGCCCTGGAAGCCACCGACGAGCACGTCGTAGTAGCCGGGCACCGGCCAGTCCGGGTAGAAGGCCAGGCCGTCCTGCTTGCTTACCGTGTTGAAGTCCTCGATCAGCTTGCGGTCCTTCGGGTCGCTGATCTTCGACGCGTCAGCGGCGACCGGGACACCACCGTTGTTGCCGATCAGGTCCTGGATCTCCGGACGCAGGGTGATGTCGATGAAGTCGTACGCCAGGCTCTTGGCCTTGCTGTTCTCCGGGACCACCCAGATGTTGCCCGACGAGCCGGCGTGCAGGGTGTTGCCGGGGAAGAGGAAGGTGTCCCAGTTGGCCTTCATCTCGGTCTTGAACCGGCCGTACCACCAGCTGCCCGAAACGATCATCGGGGTCTTGCCGGCGATGAACGCGGTGCCCATGTCCTCGGCCTTGAGGCTCGCCGAGTTCTTGGCCACGTAGCCCTTACGGACCCACTCGGCGAAGGTGTCCGCGCCGTACTTCAGCGGGTCCGCCGTGAAGTCGACCGGGTTCTTGTAGAGCTGGTAGTTGTCGACGAACTGCCGGTCGGCCCTGGAGAGCGCCAACTGGTAGAAGAGCTGCCCGGCCGGGTACTCGGCGCCGGCCATGCCGAGCGGCGTGACGCCCTTGCCGACGAAGGTGTCCATCGCGGCGGTCATCTCGGCCATGTTTGTCGGCACCTTGACGCCATTTCGCTCGAACAGGTCCTTGTTGTAGTAGACCGTGACGTACTCGCCGTAGTTCGGCACGCCGAACCACTTGCCCGATCCCATCACGCCCTTGTCGCTGTACCGGGCGGTGGTCTGCAGGCTGGGGCTGAGCTTGCCGGCCCAGCCACGCTTGTCGGCCTCGGTGCTCAGATCGGTGAGCAGACCCTGCGACGACAGCAGGCCGGCCGTCGCGTTGCCCTTGTTGTACTCCATGATGTCCGGGCCCTCGGACGAGTTGATGATCATGCCGGCGTTCTGCTGGATCTGCTCGAACGCCTTGCGCTCGAAGCGCACCTCGACGCCGGGGTGCTCGGCCTTGAAGATCTCGATCGCCCGGTTCCAGCCGACCCCCATCGCGCTGTTCTCGCCCTCGTAGTGCCAGAGCTTGAGGGTCTTGGCCCCGCTGTCGTCCTCGCTCTCGCCGCCGCCGCACGCGGCCACGGTTGTCGTCGCGGTCGCCGCCAGGGCGAGCGCCGCGACGATCCGGCGGAATCGCTGCATTGCTATCCTCCTCGTTGAGTATCGAGCCGGTACTTCACTGGGTCCGTCGTCGCGTTGCCGCGCGGCGGCGGGCCGTTTTGGCTGGTCAGCCTCCGCTCGTCGGAGACGGTTCGGCGCTGGCCGGGGCCTGCCGTCGTGGCTCGGCGGTCGATCCCCGGATCTCCAGCGCGCACGGCAGCAGTTGCTGGTGGCGCTCGTTGCCACGCCCGTCCAGGTGACGCACAAGCGCCTCGATCGCGATCCGGCCCAGGGTCGACCCGGGCGACGTCATCGCGGTCAGCGCCGGGGTGGCCAGCTCGGCGACCTGTGGCGAGGTGACCATCGAGACGACCGAGACGTCGCCGGGCACCGACAGCCCCCGCCCGGTCAGCTCGCCGAGGATGCCGAAGATCGCGGTCTCGTTCATCGCCAGCACGGCGGTCAGCTCCGGCGTCCGCGCGAGCGCGGCAGCAAGGGCGGCCCGTCCGCCGGCGGCGCTGTCCTCGGCCGGGATCATGACCGGCTCCAGGCCGTGCCCGCTCATCGCGGAGACGAACGCGTCCCGGGTCCGCAACGCGGGACCGTAGCCGCTGGCAAGCGTGGCCGCCGAGTGGTTGACGTAGACGATCCGACGGTGCCCCAGGCCGACCAGGTGCGCGACTGCCTCCCGCACGGTCTGTTCGAAGTCGATGTCGACGTAGGAGAGCCCTGTGGTGTCGCCGGTGCGCCCGATCAGCACCAGCGGCACGCCCGCCTCCTGGAGCACGCTGACCCGCTCGTCGGCGAGCTGCACCTCCATCAACACGACGCCGTCGAGCATCCGCTGGCTTGCCAGCCGCCGCAGGTCGTCGAGGTTGCCGCCGCCGACCGGCGAGAGCACCAGGTGGTAGCCGACGGCGCTGGCCGCCGCGGCGGCGCCGGTGACGAACGCGGTCTCGGTAGCGCCCAGGCCGCGCTCGTCCATCGGCATCAGCAGGCCCAGGATCCGGCTGCGCCGGCTGGCCAGACCACGGGCCATCGCGTTGGGCTGGTAGTCGAGCTGGGCCATCGCGGCGAGGACCTTGTCCCGGGTGGCCTGGGAGATCGGCCGAGCGCCGGTGAGCACGTACGACACGGTGCTGGCGGAGACCCCAGCGAGGCGGGCGACGTCGTGCATGGTGGCCACCGCGCACCTCCTCCGGCCCGGCGTGGGATCGCTCCCGAATGATCGTCGAAGCGTTTCGACGAAGCGGTTCGACAGACGCTAGGCCACCTGTTGCGGCGACGTCAACAGTCGGTGTCGAGAAGAAGTCAGGCGTGCGCGGGGCCCCGCACCGCGTGCCACGCCCTTCCGCGCCGCCTGCCTGTCAAGATCCGCTGCCTCCCGCACGTGCGCGTCCGCCAGGCCGGGCAGCCCGAGCGCGCCCCAGAACTCCGGCACCCGTGCGTCCTGCGCCGGAGGTGACTGCGGCGCGGGGTCGGTCAGATGTCGATGTTGAACCGCTGCAACACCGACGGGGCGATCAGGCCGGCGGTGGCGAGCGCCGCCACGACGGTCAGGACGGCGCGCAGCACGACCACCTCGGTCTTGCTACCGGTACGCAGCGCGATGCTGTTGGGCAGGCCGATCATCGTCCACATGCGCCGACGGATCGGGATCGGCCAGAGGATGGGCACCCCGGCTCTGGTGATCATGTCGCCGAGGATGTGCACGAAGCAGCCCACCCCGACGGCCGTGCCGATCAGTGGATAGCCACGCCCGCCCGGCAGGGTGGCGAAGGTGAACCAGGCAGCCCCGGCCGACGCGAGCGTCACGATCACCCAGCCGGCCCGCTCGGCCCACTCGTCGAAGAGCCCGCGCAGGGCGAGGCCGAACATGAAGAACAGGATCGTGATCACCGCCCACTTGCCGTACGCGGCGCAGAGCGCTGTGGTGCCCCAGCCGACCAGCAGCGTGAACGGAAGCGTGTGGGTGAGCGTCCGGTGCCCGTTGTTGCGGCGTGGATCCTTGCTGAGCTTCGTGGCGTAGTAGACCCCGAGCGAGATCTTCTCCATCACCTCGGCGACGAAGAGCGAGAAGACCCCGAACGTGCGGGCGACGGTGGCGCCACCCTGGTTGCGGGTCACCTTGCCGGACAGGTCGAGGTCGGGGAAGAGCGCCCCACCCGCGCACACCGCAGTGCCCACCGCCAGCGCCAGCGGCGACTGGTGGTAGTCGGCGAACTGGTCCAGCGCCCAGGACCCGGCCAGCCATACCGCCGCGCCGGACAGCGCGTGCGACGGTCCCATCATCTCGGCTCACCCTCCCCAGGGATCTTGAGCGCCCAAAACTACGCCACTGTGGCCAGCGCCGGTGTCGCAGGGGCGTCAGTCCGAGCGTCCACAACGGACATCGTCAGTGGGTGGGCGTGAAGCTCTGCCGGATCATCACGAAGTATGCCGCGTTGACCTGCCAGTCGAACTCTTTTGTCAACCACGAGACGGTGTAGGCGCGTCCGGCCGAGGTGTTGGCGAGCAGCCGGATGCTGTGCACCCGCTCACCGGCGGCGTTCTCCCAACTGCACTCCCAGAGGGCGCCGCCGTCGAAGACGTCGAGCGGCGAGATGTCCAGCTTGCGGTATCCCGGCAGCGCGTCACCGCCGACGAGCCGCTTCTCCTCGGCCTTCCAGTGCGCCACCGGATCGGCCTGCGGCGGCCCCGCCTCGACGCTGAGCACCCGGGCGCCGCTGGGCTCCCGGAAGCAGGTCACCGCCCCTTCGGTCCAGCGTGCCCAGTCCACCGGCGCCGCGATGCGGAAGCCGCTCGGGTCGACGTGCCAGGTCCAACCGTCGCGCAGCCCGTACCGCGCGTCGGCGGGCGGCGACACCGACGGCACCGGGGTGGCCGTCGACGGCGGAGCCGCCGCGCAGGCGAACGCGGCCGGTCGGGTGGCGGTCGCGCCTCCTCCGGACCCGGACGGCGGCGTCCGCTCGTCGTGGCGACTGAGCAGCACCGCCGTGACACCCCCGGCGACGAGCAGGGCCGCGGCCGTCGCCACGGCACCCAGCGCGATCAGCCGGCCGCGCCGGCCGGCCGGGCGGGTCACCGGTGGGCGGGCCGGCGGCGGCGCGTCGTCCGGTGGGTGGATCGCCAGCGGGCGGGCCACCGGCGGGCGGGTCGGCGGTGGCGCGTCGTCCGGCGGACCGGCCTGGCCGCCCCGAACGGGTACCGCGGAACGACCCGCGCTGCGGACCGCCGCCACCGCCGAGGAGGGGGCCGGTCCGGCCGGCCGGTCGTGGTCGGCGGCCGCGGCGCGCAGCAGCGGCTCGGCCTCCACGGCGGTCAACCGCCGCCAGGGATCGCGCTGCAACAGGCCGGTGATCACCGGATGCAACGGGCCGGCCCGACGCATCGGATCCGGCGGCTCGGTGGCCAGCGCGCTCAACGTCGCCATCGCGCTCGACCGGGCGTACGGGGACTGCCCCTCGACCGTGGCGTAGAGCGTCGCGCCCAGCGACCACAGGTCGGTACGAGGATCCGACACGCCTTCACGGGCCCGCTCCGGCGCGACGAACTGCGGCGAGCCGAGAACCAGGCCCGGGCCGGTCATCGCCCCGTCGCCGCCGTCGAAGGTGGCCAGCCCGAAGTCGGTGAGCACCACCCGCCCGTCGTCGGCGACAAGCACGTTGTGCGGCTTCACGTCGCGGTGCAACACGCCTGCGGTGTGCGCCGCCCGCAACGCCGCGAGCACTGCCAGCCCGATCCGGGCGGTGCGTTGTGGACTCAGCGGGCCCTCATCGCCGATGATCTGCTGCACCGACCGGGACGCCACGTACTCCATCACGATCCACGGGTTCTCCCGGTCGTGCACCACGTCGTAGAGCCGCACGACGTTGGGGTGGTTGAGCCGCGCCGCCGTGCGCGCCTCGCGCAGAGTCCGCAGTCTCAGCTCGGCGCGGTCGGCCTCCGCCAGCCAGGCCGGCGGCACGACCTCCTTCACCGCCACGTCCCGGTGCAGCATCTCGTCACGGGCCAGCCACACCCGGCCCATCCCGCCGGTGCCGACCAGGTCGAGCAGCCGGTACCGACCCGCGATCAGCAACTGCCGCACTGTCGCTTCCCCCTCGGTCACCCCGAGTTACACGATAGCCACCAACGCTGTTTTTCCCATCCGCTGAGCGGCCTCGATCCACGCCGGACGGAGGGCCGATCAGGGCCATACGGCGCAGGTCAGCGGGGTGGTCGGAAACTGTCTCGCACTACCGTCCAGTCTGCGTCGGCGGCCGTCCAGTCCCTGTCGTCGGTGATCCAGCCCAGCATCCAGCGCCGGTCCGGGAGGACCTGTTGCCGGGCGTGCAGCAGCGGGCCGCCGTACGGGGCCGTCCACCGGCACTCCCACTCCGCGCCGCCACCGTCCGCGGCGAACCGGATCTCGTCGTAGCCCGGCAGCGCCCCGGCGTCTGCCGCGTCGTCGCGTACCGACCGCAGTCGGGTCAGCGGGTCGGCGGTGCCGCCCTGCGTGACGCTCAACGCCCGGCCGGTGGCCGGGTCCTGGAAACAGGCCACCGTGCCCTCGCGCGAGTAGTGCCATCTCGCCGGGACCGAGATCCGGAAGCCGGCGCTGTCGGTGTGCCAGACCCACCCCGGGGGCGGCCGGAACCGCTCGCCCGGAAGGCGTGATCCGGTCGGGACCGGCGGGCCGGCGACGTCCGGGCGGACGCAGGGAAAGGGCGGCGGCGGCACGTCGCGCCCGTTCGGCGGCGGGCCGGGCCGGCCGGGGCCGCCACCCCCGTACGGGCCGCCGGGGCCGCCACCGCCGTACGGGCCGCCGCCGTCGTTCGGACGATCCGTCGGTGGCGCGGTGGACCGCCCGGCGGTGTCGGTCGGGGCGTCACCGGCGACCGCCAGCGCGGTGCCCACGCCGGCCGCGGCGGCCACGAGCAGCGCGGTCACGGCAAGCGCCGCCCGCCGCGCGGTGGGACGCCCGCCCAGTCTTCCGCCCGGTCGCTCCGGCGCGGCAGGGGTGGCGGCGGTCGCCTCGGCCGAGGCCCGGACGCCCGGTTCGGCGCTCGGGCGGGCGCCCGTCGACGTGTTCCCAGGTGGAACGGCCCCGCTGCCGTTGGTGGCGGCGGTCGGGCCGGGTTCGGACAGCGAGACGGTGGCGTCCTGGTCGGCCGGTTCCCCGGCAGCGGACGCCCCCGAGCCCGCGGAGCCGATCGCGCCTGCGGAGCCGGTCGAGCCTGCGGAGCGGGTCGGGGCGTCGGGTACGGCTTCCGGCGGGAGCGTCGGCCGGCTGGGCTGTCCGGTCGCGGCAGCGGTGAGCAGCCGGCGGGCCCCGTCGTGGTCGAGGCGGTCGCTCGGGTCGCGGCGCAGCAGCCCGGCGAGCACCGGCGCGAGCGGTCCGGCGTGCGGGGCCGGATCCGGTGGGCCCGCGGCCAGGGCGCTGAGCGTGGCCATCGCGTTGCTGCGGGCGTACGGGGAGCGGCCCTCCACGGCGGCGTGCAGGGTGGCCCCGAGCGACCACAGGTCGGCGGCCACCGTGGACACCCCCTCGGCGGCCCGCTCCGGAGCGACGTACTGCGGAGAGCCCAGCACCATCCCCGGGCGGGTCATCGCGCCGTCCCCGCCGTCGAAGGTGGCCAGCCCGAAGTCGGCGAGCATCACCCGGCCGTCGTGGGCGACGAGCACGTTCTGGGGTTTGACGTCACGGTGCAGCACTCCGGCCGTGTGCGCGGCCTCCAGCGCGCCGAGCAGGGCCAGGCCGATCCGGGCCGCGCGGGCCGGCTCCAGCGGCCCCTCGGTGTCGATGACGTCCTGCAGGGTGCGCGACGGGACGTACTCCATCACGATCCACGGGCTGCCCTCGACCGGGACGACGTCGTAGAGCCGGACCACGGCGGGGTGGTTGAGTCGGGCCGCGGCGCGCGCCTCCCGCAGCGTGCGCGAGCGCAGCTCGGCCCGCTCGTGGTCGGCCAGCCAAGTCGGCGGTACGACTTCCTTGACGGCGACCTCGCGGTGCAGCATCTCGTCGCGGGCTCGCCACACCCGACCCATGCCCCCGCGACCCACCAGGTCGAGCAGCCGGTACCGACCGGCGATCAGCACCTGCGCACGCTCCTCCTCAGCCGCTGTCCGGGGTACACCCTAACCAGCGGATCGGAAGTCACCTATCGGTCGTCCGACTTTGCTCAGCAGGCGGCGTGGTCGGCGGCGGCGAGCAGGTTGCCCTCGGGGATGGCGATCCGGTTACGTCCGCCGGCCAGTCGGGCGGCGGCGCGGCGGGCCTGGAGCGGGCCGTGCTCGCGACGGGCGGTGGCGTAGGTGGCGGCGGTGCGGGCCGCGATGGTGGCCCAGCCGTACCGCTCGCCGACCATGGTGCGGGCCCGTCGGGCCACCCGCCGGGCGAAGACCTCGTCGTCGAGCAGCTGGTCGACCGCGCCCGCGAGGGCCGCCGGGTCGCTGTGCGGGAACGTCACGCCTGTCACGCCGGGTTCGACGATCTCGGCGAGGCCGCCGGTGCGGGCCACGGCGAGGGGCGCCCCGGCCGCGGCCGCTTCCAGGGCCACCATGCCGAACGGCTCGTAGAGGCTGGGAACCACTGTCGCGTCGGTGGCGCCGAGCACCGCCGGCAGTTGGGTGGCGTCGAGGAAGCCTGTGAAGCTGACGGTCGAGCCCAGTGCCAGGCGGCGGGCCTGCGCCTCCAACTCGGGGCGGTACGGGCCGTCGCCGGCGATCACCACGCGCAGCCCGGGGTGCCGCTCGCGCAGCCGGGGCACCGCGTGCACGAGGTGCTGCACGCCCTTCTCGTAGACCAGGCGTCCCGCGTACCCGACGAGGGGGCCGTCCGCGGCGAACCGTGCGCGGGCCGAGGCGACCGCGCGCGGGCGGGCCCGCCAGGCCCGGTCGTCGACCCCGTTGGGGACCACGTCGACAAGCCCCGCCGGTACGTCGAAAAGCGCGCTGACCTGCTCGCGCATGTAACCCGAACAGGTGATCACCCGGGTGGAGGAGCCGCTGAGCCAGTGCTCGACGCCGTGGATGGTGCGGTTCATCTCCTCGGGCAGCCAGCCCTGGTGCCGGCCCGCCTCGGTCGCGTGGATGGTCGTGACGAGCGGCAGGTCGAGGTGTTCGGCGAGGGTGGTCGCGGTGTGGGCGACGAGCCAGTCGTGGGCGTGGATGACGTCGTAGCTGCCGGCCTGGGTGGCGCGCAGCGCGGTGCGGGTGAGGGTGTGGTTGAAGGCCATCGTCCAGGCGAGGAGGGAGCCGGTGGCGAGGGGGAAGGCGACGGGGTCTTCGGGTGCGCGCAGGATGCGCACGCCGTCGGCGTACTCCTCAAGGGGTGCGCCCTCGGCGTGGCGGGTGACGACCGTGACGTCGTGGCCGGCGGCGGCGAGGGCGACGGAGAGGGCGTGCACGTGGCGGCCGAGGCCGCCGACGAGCACCGGCGGATATTCCCAGGACAGCATCAGCACCCGCAGGTGACGAGCGGGGTGGATGTCGATCACGTGGGCGTCGGGTGACATGCGGCCCCCTTTGAGTTGTCCCCGGGCGCGCGCCGACCGACACCGGAGTCGATGTCGCCGTCGCGTCTGGATCGGGGCCAATCCTGCCGGGGCCGAGATAACCAGCGGAGACACCGCCGTTGCGGTCGTGTAAAGCGCTACTGGCCTTTTCGGCGCACCCGCAGCAGCTCGGCCACCGACCACGCCTGGAACGGGCAGCCGGTCGCGGAGTGCGGCGCGACGCCGTCGGCCGTCTCACTTACCGATCCTAGCCCATATTCGGTCAGATGGGACTCTATGCCGATCAATACGTCATCGACCGACATCTTGCCCCGGCGGCAGGCGTCCACGTACGGCCCCAGCAGCCACGGCCACACCGTGCCCTGGTGGTAGCCGCCGTCCCGCTCGGCCGGGCCGCCCCGGTGCCGAGCGACGAACTCCGCCGAATCCGCTGCGAGACTGCGCGGCCCGAGCGGAGTGAGCAGCCCGGTCGCGATCCGGCGCAACGTCGGCTCGTCCGGCTCCAACGGCGCGAACGGCAACGACCAGGCCAGCAACTGGTTGGGGCGCAGCGCGTCGTCGTCGTGCAGGGCCGCCCCACCCAGCGGGTACGCCGGCGCGGGCGCGTCCAGCACGTCGTGCAGCCAGCCGGTCGGGGCCGGGTAGCGGTCCCGGAACGACGCTGTCGCTCGTGCGTGCCGCCGCCACAGCTCGGCCGCGTCCTGGCCGGCCAGCTCGGTCAGCTCGGCGAGACCGGCCAGCCCATTGATCCACAACGCGTTCACCTCGACCGGCTTGCCCGTGCGTGGGGTGACGGGCACCCCGTACACGCGGGCGTCCATCCAGGTGAGGGCGGCGCCCGGGGCACCCTGGGCGAGCAGCCCGTCGGCCGGGTCGACGGCGATCCCGTACCGGGTGCCGGCCACGTGCGCGTCGACGACCGTGCGCAGCGCCGGCAGCAGGTCGTCGCCGAGATCGGTGTCGCCGGTGACCGTTACGTGCCGGCTCACCGCGTGCAGGAACCACAGCGTGCCGTCGACTGTGTTGTACTCCACCCGGCCGGTGTCGGCCGTGTTCGCGAGCATCCCCTCGGACAGCGTCGCCGCGTACGCCCGCAGCAGCTCGCGCCCCTCGGCGGCCCGGCCGGTGCAGAGGAACAGCCCCTCGTACGAGATCATCGTGTCCCGCGACCAGGCGCCGAACCACGGGTAGCCGGCCACCACGTCGACGGCCGCGCCGCCGGGACGGACCACGAACGCGTCGGCGGCCAGCGCGAGCGTCGCGTCCACCTCGTCGGCGGGCTTCGCCGCGGCCACCACCTGCCGGTTGCGTCGCCGGGCCGTCGCCACGACCTCGGCGGCCGGCGGCGGCTCCTCGTCCAGCCGACCCGCCCAGGCCCGCACCGACACCGTGTCGCCGGGGCGTTCCAGCTCGCCGGCGAAGCGGCCCGCGTACCAGACGTCCTCGTCCGGGTGCAGACCCCGGACGGCCTCCTCGCGGTGGTGCACGCCCAGCCACCACTGCCCCTCCGGCGCCCAGCCGGGCCCGGCGAGCCGGTACGCGCCCTCGACCACCGCGCCGTCGGCGACCGCCTCGACCTGCGGCGTCGGGCCGTCGGCCCGTCGCTCGCCGTGCGCGTCGCGCCAGGTGCACGCGGCAGACAGCTCCAGGCGGACCGGACCGCCGGCGACCAGCCGGTGGACGACCGCCACGCAGGAGCGGCCGGGCAGCATGGCCAGCTCCCGCTCGATCACGACCGCGCCGATCCGCCACCGCCACCGGGGCAGTCCGTCGACCAGCTCGAAACGTTCCAGCAGCTCGAAGCCACGCGGGTCGACGTCGCCGGAGGACCACTCGTGGGCGCCGAGCCGGACCCGCGCGCCGGACGGCAGGGTGACAGTCGGGTCGAGGCTTACGAGTCCCACCTGGCGGGACGCGGGAGTTTCGCCCGGCACCACCAGCAGACCGTGGTAACGGCGGGTCCGCAGTCCGCCAACGGTGCCCATCGCGTACCCGCCGAGGCCGTCGGGCACCAGCCACTCCCGGCTGGACGCGCTGGTCAGATCGCCGCAGACCTGCGGGCCGAAGTTAATGTCGATCAACTTTCCTCCACCGCCGCCGAGGTGTAACACGCCACGACGAGAATGGCCGCTGTGGTCAAGCACCGCGGCGGCGTCAAAGATGTGCACGTGATCAATGACCGCTCGTCCTCCGACGCCTCGCCACCCGACGCTGAGCGGCTCCGGCTCGCCCAGGCCGACTCGGGGGAGCAGGACTGGCGCGCATGGGGTCCCTATCTGTCCGAACGGGCGTGGGGGACGGTACGGGAGGACTACAGCGAGCACGGTACGGCGTGGGACTACTTCCCACACGACCATGCGCGGTCCAGAGCCTACCGTTGGAACGAAGACGGGATGGCAGGCGTCTGCGACGACCGGCAGACCTTCGCCTTCGCCCTGTCGCTGTGGAACGGCAGGGACCCCATCCTCAAGGAGCGGATGTTCGGGCTCGGTGGCGACAGCGGCAACCACGGGGAGGACGCCAAGGAGTACTGGTGGTACGAGGACTCCACGCCCACCCACTCCTGGATGCGCTGGCGGTACCACTACCCGCAGGCAGCCTTCCCGTACGACGAGCTCGTCGCGGTGAACGCGCTGCGCGGCCGGGACGACACCGAGTACGAGCTGGTGGACACCGGAGTCTTCGACGACGACAGGTACTGGGCGGTGACCGTCGACTACGCCAAGGCGTCACCTACCGACCTGTGCATCGTGGTGACAGTTGCCAACCGGGGCGACCGGACGGCGACCCTGCACGTGCTGCCCACCCTGTGGTTTCGCAACACGTGGGCCTGGGGGCTGCCCGGTGGCGACCGGATCCCCCGGCTGACCGGGGAGGGCACCCGGCTGGTCGGTGAGCACCGGGTGCTCGGCCAACTGCTGCTGGAGGGCGACGGCGGCCCGGTGCCGCTGCTCTGCGACAACGACACGAACGCCGAACGGCTCTGGGGGCTGCCCGGCCGCTCCCCGTACCCGAAGGACGGCATCAACGACCACGTGGTCAACGGCGCGGCCACGGTCAACCCGGCCCGCGAGGGCACCAAGGGCGCGTTGCACTACGTGCTCGACGTGCCGGCCGGCGGGCAGCGCCAGATCCGGCTGCGGCTGACCCGTACCGCGTCCCCGCCGGCCGCCGCCCCGCCGCCCCCGGCCGACCTCCGCGACGGCTTCGAGGCAGTGGTGTGGGCACGGCGGGCCGAGGCGAACCGCTTCTTCGCCGGCGTGATCCCGGAGGCCGCGACGGCGGACGAGGCGCTGGTGGCGCGGCAGGCCATCGCCGGGCTGATGTGGGGCAAACAGTTCTACCACTTCGACGTCAAGCGCTGGCTGGACGGTGACCCGGGCTCGTCGCCCCCGCCGACCGGGCGTCGGCACGGGCGCAACAGCGCCTGGTGGCACATGACCAGCTTCGACGTCATCTCCATGCCCGACCCGTGGGAGTACCCCTGGTACGCGGCCTGGGACCTGGCCTTCCACTGCGTGAGCATCGCCCGGGTCGATCCGGGCTTCGCCAAGGAGCAGATCCTGCTCCTGCTGCGCGAGTGGTACCTGCACCCCAACGGGCAGATCCCGGCGTACGAGTGGGCGTTCGGCGACGTGAACCCGCCTGTGCACGCGTGGGCGGCGCTCAAGGTGTTCGAGATCGACGGCGGCCGGGACTTCGAGTTCCTGGGCCGGGTGATGCACAAGCTGTTGCTCAACTTCACCTGGTGGGTCAACCGCAAGGACACCGGTGGCAACAACGTCTTCGAGGGCGGCTTCCTCGGGCTGGACAACGTCGGGCCGTTCGACCGCTCGGCGGCGCTTCCGGTGGCAGGCGTGCTGGAGCAGTCCGACGGCACCGGCTGGATGGCCATGTACGCCCTCAACCTGCTGGACATGGCCATCGTGCTGGCCGAGCACGACCGGACGTGGGTGGACACCGCCACGAAGTTCTTCGAGCACTTCCTCTACATCGCCGCCGCCGCGTACGAGCAGGGGCTGTGGGACGACGAGGACGCCTTCTTCTACGACGTGCTGCGCCTCGCCGACGGCACGAAGGTGCCACTGAAGGTCCGTTCGGTGGTCGGGCTGCTGCCGCTGGCCGCCACCACCCGCCTCACCGCCAAAACCCTGCACCGGTTGCCGGAGCTGGGCGCCCGGCTGCGCTGGTTCCTCACCAACCGCCCGGAGTACGCCCAGGTGATCGGCACCCGCCGGCTCGGGCCGGACGGCCGCCAGCAGCGGCTGCTGTCAATGGTCGGCCAGGAGCAGGTGGTCCGGCTGCTCGCCCGGATGCTCGACCCCGACGAGTTCCTCTCCGACTTCGGCCTGCGGACGCTGTCCCGCGCGCACCTGGACAAGCCGTTCTCGGTCACGCTCGGCGGGCAGGAGTTCTCCGTCGGCTACGAACCGGCCGAGTCGACGAGCGGCCTGTTCGGCGGCAACTCGAACTGGCGCGGGCCGATCTGGATGCCGACGAACTTCCTGCTGATCAGCGCGCTGCGCGACTACGCGGCGTTCTTCGGCGACGACCTGCAGGTGGAGTATCCGACCCGCTCCGGGGTGAAGCGCTCGCTGGACGAGATCGCCGACGACCTGTCGGCCCGGCTGATCTCGCTCTTCACCCAGGACGACTGGGGTCGCCGACCGATCTACGGCGCGTGCCGGCTCTTCCAGACCCACCCCGACTGGCGCGACCTGGTGGCCTTCCCGGAGTACTTCCACGGCGACAACGGCGCCGGTCTGGGCGCCTGGCACCAGACCGGCTGGACGGCCCTGATCGCCGACCTGATCCTGACCCTGCGCCGCTGACGGGTCGCGCGCCCGCGCTGGTCCGCGCCGGTCCGCAAGATCCGCGCAATATTCCTGATGTTGCTGCCTCAGTGCCGCTGGAGGCAGCAACATCACCGAAACTCCGCGGATCTTGCGGGCAACAGCGGGGCGATCCGCGGGGGCGCGGACCGTCGGTCAGGCGGTGATCAGGCCGAGTTTGATCAGGCTGTCGGCGGTGTCGGTGATGGTCGTCTCCACCGGACGGGGCTGCCAGCCGAGGACATTGCGCGCCTTGTCGTTGCTGATCACCGGCACCTGGCCCCGCAGGGCGGCCGCGTCGCGTAGCGCCGGCTCGGTCTTCGCGGCCTCGCGGACCTCCTCTGCGGTGAGTTCCCGGGCCGGCACCTTGTCGGCCAGGCTGGGCAGGTGCCGCGCCAGCATTCCCGCCATGTCGAGGAAGCTGATCGACGGGCCGCCGACGCCGATGAACCGTTCGCCGGCGGCGGCCGGGTGCAGCATCGCGCGTAGGTGCAGGTCGACGACGTCGCGGACGTCGACAACCCCGAAGTACATCCGGGGTACGACAGGCATCGAGCCCTCAAGGAACGCCTGCACCAGCCCTGTCGACGCGGACATCCGTGCGCCGAGCAGCGGCCCGAAGATGCCTGTCGGGTTGACCACGCTCAGCTCGAGCCCGCCGTTGTCCCGGACGTAGTCCCAGGCGGCCCGCTCGGCGAGCGTCTTCGACCGGTGGTACGCCGGGATGTCGTCGTCCACGTTCGTCCAGTCCGCCTCGCTGTACCGGCCGTCGGGCTTCACCGTGTAGCCCACCGCGGCGTACGACGAGGTCAGCACGACCCGCCGTGCCCCGGCCTCGCGGGCGGCCCGCAGGACCCGCAGCGCTCCGTCGCGGGCCGGGCGGATCACCTCGTCGTCGTTCTCGGGCGGGGTGAACGGGAAGGGCGACGCGTGGTGCAGCACGTACCGCGCCCCCCCGACCGCCTCGGCCCAGCCCTCGTCGGCGGAGAGGGCCGCGCTCCGGAACTCGACGCGGCCGTCCGGGTTGGCGCCGGTCTGCCGGACCCGGTCGAGCACCTCGTCCTGCTGGCTCGGCTCGCGGACTGTCACCCGTACCCGGTAGCCCTCGTCGAGCAGTCGTGCGACGGAGTACCCGCCGACGTGCCCGGTGGCACCTGTCACCAGGACGAGCGGGTCGTCGGTGGCGCGGAGCTGAATGTCGTTCGACATGATTTGTTCCTCCGTTTCTCAGAAATCCTGAAGAGCGCGCTCGACCTGCTCGATCGCGCGGGTCTCGGCAGCGGCGTCACCTCGGTGTCGGGCGTCCCACATGTCCGCCTTGCCACGCATGTACGCCTGGCGTACCCGGAGGCGCTCGATCTCGGCGGAGAGCCGTTCGGCGTGCCGGGCGAACAGGTCGCGCTGCGCGGCGGCCGCCTCGCGGTCGCCCTCGGCGAGCAACGTCAGGTACCGGCGCATGTCCGCCACGCTCATCCCGGACGATCGCAGGCAGGCCAGGGCGTCGACGCGCTCGGCGAGTCCTGTGTCGTAGCGGCGGTGGCCGCTGCTGTCGTCGCGTGGCACCACGCCGAGCAGGCCGACTTTCTCGTAGTACCGCAGCGTTGGTTCGCTGAAGCCCGACCGCTGGGCCATCTCCTGGATGGTCAGGGGAAATCCGGTGCGCCCCGCCGTCGTCGCTGCCATGGGTGAAGCGTCCCCAACTTCAAGCGCTTCAAGTCAAACGATGTGACGCGACGTACGCGTCAGACACCCACCAGCTCGGGGGCGAGAATGTGTGACTCATTCACTATCGTGAACGGCTGTGGGTGAGTCGGTGCGGCCGGTGGGTGAGGTGCGTGTCCTCGGCGAGTCCCGGGCCTGGCCCGCCATCGCGATACCCGTCGCGGTCCTGGTCGTGGTGATCGTCGTCGGGGTGGTCTTCGACCTGTTCGGCTGGAACATTCTGGCGGCTGCCGCCGCTTCGATAATCGTCGCCGTCATCGCCCGGCGAAACGCGGTGCTCGCCGATGATGTGGGGCTGCTGGTCCGTGGCAGCGGCGGCCTGGGACGCTCGTACGCCTGGGCCGAGATCGTGCGCCTGGGCTGGGTGGATGCGGGGCTGTGGGGGAGCACCCTGACGGTCTACCCCCGAGGCGGTCCCTACGACGTGCCGGGACCGAACACGCCGACCACAGTGGGACGCATCTGGCGCCCCCGTCGTCGGCGCCTCGCGGACCCGCTGCCTGCGTTGCTCGAGCAACACGGCATCAAGACGCTGTCCGACCCCTGAGCCCTCCGGGAGCCCGGGTTCTCACTCGTAGCCGACGTGCACGACCAGCTTGCCCTCGGCGACGCGGGCCCCCACGTAGACGGACCCGGGGTCGAACACTTTCGGAGGCAACGTCCGCTCCTCGGTGAGGCCCATCTCGCGTGCCAGGTCCTCCGGGGTCTGCCCGGCCGCGGGCGCCACGGTGATCTGCCGCCAGCAACCACCGGAGGCGCACTCCGTGCCTTCGTCGACGACGCTCGCCCCGGCCGGCACCTCGGGCAGTCGCGACTTCGGCGGCAGGGCTCCCTCGTCGCCGAATGCCCGCAGCGACAGGAACCACAGAACCCACAGGCACGACAGCAGACCCACCGTGACGGAGACGGCCACGAGGACGCGCTTCGCCCGGCGTCTCCTCGGCGCGGCCTCCAACGTCATGACGCCAGGGTAGCGGGGCAAGATCGAAGCTATGCGGCTCAGGTCTCCGCGCCGGCGTCCTGGCTGGCGTCCACCCGGGCGCCGATCCCCGCCGGCAGTGGGTAGACCCCCTCGGCGGGGAGCAGCGCCGCCGCCGCTGGTTCGTCGTTGACGACGAGCAGTTCGTGGATGCGGTGAACAGTGGGGGTGATGTCGCTGACCGCGACGATCCAGTCGTCGACGTACCGGTCGACAGCCTCGCCGGACAGCCCGACCTGTAGCGAGCGGTAGGGCAGCGCGCCTCGCTGAGCCGCCGGACGGAGCTAGAACGGGGGCCGGGGTGTCTCCGCCAGCCGGCCGTGGGAGCGGCGCGCGTCCCCGACGGCGACGGCAGCCAGCACGACGGCGGCTGCGGCCGCGGCGCTGAGCGGTTCGAGGCGGATCGTCACCGGCACCAGCAGACCGAGGGCCAGCAGACCCGCCAGCCGGGAGCGGGAGACCCGTGCGAACACCTGGTATTCGAGGGCCGACCGTCCGGCGAGGAAGAGCACGGGGCCGCCGAGTATGGCGATGAGCCAGGCTGCCCGGAGGGGCCCGCGTGGCTCGGCGATGAACAGTTCGAAGCCGACGCCTGTCAGCACGATCCCCGCGATCATGACCAGGTGAGCGAACGCCATCTCGGTGGCGAGCCGGGGAGCGTTGTGGGAGTGACTGACGGCGGCGTCCTGCACCCGGCCCGCGACATGGAAGTAGATCCGCCACAGCAGCACGGTGGTCGCCAGCGCCAGGACGTAGCCGCCCGTCTGGTCGGCGTGGAACCCGCTGCCGCTGAACGCCAGCCCGAGCACGAAGATCGCCTCCCCGATCGCGATGAGGAGGAACTGCTGGTACCGCTCGGCCAGGTGCTCGGCCGCGATCATCCGGCCGCCGATCCGTTGTGCGCCGATGCGGGGGGTCGGCCATCCGAGGTACAGCCCGGTGTAGTCGACCAGGACGGCGATGGTCCACAGCGGTCCGCGGACCGTGCCGTCGTCGGCCAGCCCGCCGATGATCCAGAGCGGCGCGCTCACTCCGAACCAGAGCAGGACCCGGAGGGTCTGGCGCGGATCCGGTCGGCCGCGCCCGGCGACGTGGAAGTAGACCACGCGGCCGATCTGGAGGCTCACGTAGGTGATGGCGAAGAGGGCGGCCCGCGCGCCGAAGGCGTCGGGCACCGCGACTGCCATCGTCATGGCACCGATCATCGTCAGGACGATCACGGTCTGGACTATCGGCGCCTCCGGGTCCAGCCAACTGGTCGACCAGACGGTGAGCGACCAGACTGCCCACAGGGCCAGGAACAGCAGGAGGGCCTGACCGAGACCCGCGAGCACCCCGCGCTGGCCGTCGGTGAAGTCGGCGATCACCCGTGCCGAGATCCGGGTGAGGGCGAAGACGAAGACCAGGTCGAGGAAGAGCTCCAGGAAGGTGGCCCGCTGGAGGCTGGCCTCGCCGCGCACCAGCGGCACGCCAGGCTTCCCGCTCATCGGCCCGCCACGGGCGGGTGCCGCCCAACGGCCACGTGCCCTCCCGTCGTGGTGATCTCCTCGCCTAACGAGCGAGGGATCGGCTGTGGCACGCGGAGGCAGCTACGGGGCGCGGGCTTCGGCGGCGACGTCCGTCAGGAGAGCGGCGTCAGGCGCTTGCCCATGCTGATGTCGTCGACGTAGGCGCCGTCGATCAGGAACTCGTCGACGTGTCGGCCTTCGACGGCGTAACCGTGCCGTTCGTAGAGGCGTACCGCGCCGGTGTTGGTCGCCAGGACGCGCAGGCCCACCTTCTTCGCGCCATGTGCGCCGGCGCGGCGTTCGGCGGCCGAGAGCAGGGCCGAGGCGATGTTCCTGCGGCGGGCCTCCTCGGCCACCACCAGGTTCCACAGGCCGAAGACGTGAGCCCCTTCCGGGAAGGGGGTCGTCGGGTGGGTGCTCACGGCGCCGACGATCTGGCCGCCGAGAGCGGCGACCAGGTGGGTTTCGGGCCTGCGTCGTTCCGTGAAGTACGCCGTTCGCTCCTCGCTCAGGGTGGAGGGGAGCCCCGATCCGGCGGTCCACGCCGCACGGTCGAGGGTGCGGAGCGCGCCGTCGTCGTCGCTTGTGGCGGGCCGCACCAGGGGCCGCCAGTCAACGGTGCGCTCGTCCCCGGTCACGAATCGCAGCAGGTGGCGGGTGATGGTGTCCTCCACCGCGGCGACGGCGTCAGCCCCGCCGCCTTTGACGATCATGTCGAAGTGGGTCGCCGACGCCACGAGCAGGCAGGTGCCGCCACCGAACGTGATGGACAAGCGTTCCTCGTCGAGTTCGGTGGACGCCTCGTGCCCCAGGTGGGAGACGAGTTGCGTGATGTGGCGGCGGGGGCGGTCGGTGCTCAGGCGTGCGGTCGAGTAGAGCATCTGGTGCCTTTCCGGCAGTCGAGAGGTCGGCGCGGGTGGGTGCGTCGATCAGACAGAGGTCAGTACGTCGGTGTGGCTGTCCTCCGCCGGACTCTCCGGCTCGGAAGACCGCCGGAGCGCCGCCTCGACCCGACGGTTGCTGGTCATGGTCGCCGTGACGGCGGTCATGGCGAGAAGAAGGCCCGCGGCGGCGTAGAGCGGGGCGCGTACGTCGTAGGCGGTGGCCAGCCAGCCGCCGAGGAAGGCGCCGAGCGGGGCGGCGCACATGGCGAGCATGCGGGACGTGGAGGCGACCCGGCCCATCAGGTGGGCGGGGACGATCGTCTGTCGGAGGGAGGGGCCGAGCACCATCGTGGCGCCCATGCCCGCTCCGCAGACGGCGAGCGCGAGACCGGCGACGTACGGGTTCGGGGCGGCGGCCAGACCGAGGATGGCGAGCCCTTCGAGGGCGGCTGTGCAGGTCAGTGCGGTGCCGGTGCCGAGTCGTCGGCCGAGCTGAGAGGCGATTCCCGCGCCGAGCAGACCGCCGGTGGCCTCCGCGGTGAGGAGCAGGCCGAAGCCGTAGGTGTCGATGCCGAGGCGGTCGTGCGCGAACAGGGCGAGGACGGTCTCCACGGCGAGGAAGGCGACGTTCCCGACCGCCGGACGCAGCGCGAGGCCGAGCAGCAGCCGATCCCGGAAGACGTACGAGGCGCCGGCCCGCGCCTGCCGCAGCAGCGACTCACGGACCTGCGGCACGGGCCGGGGTACGGCGGGCAGCGACCGTACGAGCAGTGCGGAGAGCGCGAACGACACCGCGTCGGCGAGCAGCGGCACCGCCCGTCCGAGTGCGAGCAGGGCACTGCCCGCGGGCGGCCCCGCGAAGCCGGACATGGCGGTCTGGGCGCCGCGCAGGCGGGAGTTGGCGCGCTCCAGGAGTGCGGGGTGACGGCCGAGCAGGTCCGGCAGGTAGGCAGTGGCGGCCGTGTCGAAGAAGAGGCCGCCGAGGCCGAGCAGGAAGGCGACGGTCGCGAGCAGCGGAATGCTCAGCACGTCGAGCAGGGCCGCCGCCGCGGGTATCCCGAGCAGCACCGCACGCGCGGCATCCGTGATCCACATCGTGCGCCGACGGTCCCAGCGGTCCACGAGCGCACCGCCGAGCACTCCGAAGAGCAGCCACGGCAGCGTCCCCGCGGCCGCGACGACGGCGAGCGCCATCGGATCCCGCGTCAACGTCAACGCGAGCAGTGGCAACGCGGCACGCGACACCCCGTCGCCGAGTGAGGAGACCGTCTGCGCGGTCCACAGTCGTCCGAACCCGGTCGGCAACTTCTGTTGGTCTGCGGTCACTTGACGTCTCCTTCGGCCTGCTGGCGCCGGGCCGGGTGGAACAGCGCGAAGACGAGTGACGCGTCGGGCAGCGACGGATCCGACAGCTCCCGGTACTCGTCCGCGAGTGCCTGTAGCCGCGCCCCCAGCTCCGCGAACTGCTCCTCGGTGAGCCGCAGGTGGGCCATCCGTACGTGTCGCTCGCTCTGCGCCGGCGCCGCCTCCAGGTCGGCCACCGCATGCCGCATCAGCATGTCCGGCCCTCCCTCGCCCGGATCCGGCAGCACGATCGACCGCGCGGCCATCGCGTAGTACCGCTCGGTGACCCCCCGGACCTTCCGCGTCCGCACCACTGTGATGAGGCCGGCCCGCTCCAGCAGGCGTACGTGGTAGCTGGAACTTCCCTTCGCCAGGCCCACCCGCTCGGCGATCTGCGTGATCGTCGCGGGCTCGAAGCGGAGCATGGCCATGATCCGGTGACGGGTGAGATTGGAGACGGCACGTAGCTGCTCGTCGGTGGTGACGTGGACCGTCTCGGGGAGATCGTCGGTAGGCATGCGAGCAATGGTCAACGTTTCTTGACCATTGCGCAAGGGGTTTCGTGGTGCGGGATGTGAAAGGTGTGTGCAGGCTGTCCGGGGGTGCCGTGCCAGTCACCAATCCGTCAGCCGATGACCACGGCACGTGTTCGCCTCTACGCTCGTGGGCGTGCCCGGACCCGCAGAGAAGGCCACTGAACAGGACCGGCGCGACCTCATCGTCACGGTCGCGCGAGAGCTGGCCGAGGCGGAGGGCTGGGCGGGGATGACCACCCGACGGCTGGCCGAGCGAGCCGAGGTCGACGTCGGCGACCTCTACCGGCAGTTCGCGGACCTGGAGGCGTTGCTCGCCGCCGTCGCCGTGTGCGCCTTCGCCGACCTGGCCGCCGCTCTCGCGCAGGCGCACAGTCGGGCCGTCGACAGCCCCGAGGGCGTCTGGCCGGCGGTCGCCACCGCGTACCTCGACTTCGCGTACACGAATCCCGAGGTCTATGACGCGATGCTCGCGCTGACCCCCGACCTCGCCCTCGGCGTCGACGGCGTGCCGGCCGCGCCGCGGGCGGTCTTCGCCGAGCTGCGGGCGGCGCTGACCCCACTGGCGGCGGGCCGTGACCCGGACACCCTCGCGGAGGTGGGCTGGAGCCTGCTGCACGGCGTGGTGATGCTCACCCGGGGTGGCCGACTGCGACCCGAGGGGCAGGAGGATCGGGAGGCGCTGATCGCACGACGGCTACTGCGGTGGCCGTGACCACATCGGGCTCAGTTGAGGGGCTCGCGGTTGGCCGGGCCCTTGTCGACGAACCGGAACGTGGTCAGCGAGGTAGTGCCCAACTCCTTGAGAATCAGGCCGTTGCCCGCCTTGTGCTGCAGGAACCGGGTCTCGCTGCCGATCGCGTACGTCGCCTTGCCCTTGGGGGTGATCGTGAACCGCTGGATCGGATTGTCCTCGTCGCAGACGGCGGCCTCGATGGTCAGCTCCGGTTCGATGTCCAGGCCGTTGACCTGCCAGCAGGACGGATCGTCGTTGGCGGGGTGCCCGTCCTTCGTGCCGTACGCCTTGATGACGTACTGGCCGTTGCCGATCGGCGTCGGAACGAACAGGACACGGCCACCTGTGTCGCCGCCCTCCTCGAGCCGGCCGCTGAGTTCCAGCGTGCTCCCGGACCCCTGCACCCGCACCATCGAGACCTCACGCTTGCCGGACAACAGCGGGTCGGTCGCCGGTGGCGCGGCGCTCGGCGTCGCCGCCGCGGCGGTCGTGCTCGCCGCGGCGCCCGACGGCGACGCGGTGCCGGTCGGGGCGCCCGGCGCCTTGTCGGGACTGCTGCCGCACGCCACAAGCGCGCCGGCGCACGCCAGCAGCACCGCGCCGGCAACTCGATTCACCGTGGACATGGCGTACTCCTCGAACGGTCCCGGACTCTCGCCCGCCTATTCTGGGCCCTCGGCCTTCGGGCATCGCCGGTGCGGGGGAGGGACAGATGACTGTCGGCGAGACGGCGCGGCGGCAGGCGAAGGTGCTGATCTTCGACGCGGACGACACGTTGTGGGAGAACAACGTCGTCTTCGAGCGGGTGATCGACGACTTCCTGGCCTGGCTCGACCACCCCACGCTGGACCGGGCCGAGACCCGGGCGATCCTCGACGACATCGAGCGGGCCAACGCGGTGGCGCACGGGTACGGCAGCAAGGTCTTCCTCCGCAGCCTCGCCGAGTGCCTGGAGCGGCTGCGTGAACGGCCGGCCACCGACGCCGAGCGCCGGGAGATCGACCGGCTGGCCCTGGCGCTCGTGGAGCACCGGGTGGAGCTGATGCCCGGTGTCGCCGAGGCGCTCGACGAGTTGGCAGGCCGGCACGAACTGCTGCTGCTGACCAAGGGCGAGCGGGAGGAACAGCAGCGCAAGCTGGATGCCTGCGGCCTGCTGCACCACTTCCGGGCCGCGCACATCGTCGCCGAGAAGGACGTGGACACCTACCGGTGGCTCATCCGCGAGCACGGGTTCGAGCCGGCCAGCGCGTGGATGATCGGTAACTCCCCGAAGTCCGACATCCTCCCGGCGCGGGCGGCCGGGCTGAACGCGGTGTTCATTCCGAACGAGAACACGTGGGTGCTGGAGGACGACGAGTTGGACCCGACCGACGGCGGCGTGCTGCGCCTGGCCGCCTTCCGGGACCTGCTCCGACACTTCTGACCGTCGAACCCGAACAGCGTCGACGATCATGGTCTCGTTACGCGCACATGCCGCTTTTCGCCCTTGAGATCAGTCACGTCGCAGACGGCCCGGCGACGCTTGTCCGGCCCTCCGCGATCGGCCTAACCTGGGCCGGCGCTCACGGCCTTTCGGGGTGTGCCGGGGCGCACCGGCGTCCGGCAGGTGAGCACCGTGGAGCTGAGTGCAGGGCGGCCGGACCTCCCCGCCGAGCCGCGTGGCGTCGTGCCACGCCCACGCGCGTGGTGGGTGCCGGCCTGTCCGCTCCCCCGTCGGACGGCCGGGGGTCAGGACCGGGTAGTTGCGGACCCGGTCCTGACCCGGCCACTGCGATCGGTGCCGGCCCTGAAGCGCGGTGCCGGCCCTGAAGCGCGGTGCAGGCCCCTAAGCGCGGTGCCGGCCGTCGCCGGTGTGGCGGGCGTCCGACTCGTCGGACCCGCCGCGGACGATCGATATCGCCACCCGGCAGAACTCGTCCATGTCCGGGTTGAACCCGGCGGCGATGTCGGGATGCAACCCGGAGCGGGTCTCGTCCAACAGCCGCTGGCACACCGACTCGACAGGCTCACCGGCGTAGCCGGCCCGAATCCGGTCGGTGGCTGCCTGGAGAGCCGAGGTCAGCTGGTCCTCCAGCGGCCCGCGCAGCTTCTGCTGCACGGGATCGAGCCCGCGCGGGTCGAGCGTGACATGTGGCTCCGACATCGGTGCTCCCTTCGTCGGCGTCCGCGATACCCCACCGCGGCCGTCGGTCAAACGCCTGTCGGTACGGCGGCAACCCGAACCTGGTACGAGAAGTCCTCCGCCGGCTCCTCGTGGTACGACAAGCGGCGGATCTGCCTGTCGTCGTCGTAGAGAGCGACGTCCACCAGGACCCCGAGGTGCGCCAGGCCGATGGTGGAGACGCGCTTCTTGTCCTGCAACACCGCGCAGACGCCGCCGAGCAGGGTGCTGGCGTCGGACGTACGGTGCCCGGGCGGGCAGCGCAGAACCAGGTCCACCTCGATCGGCCCGGGCAACGGCGTCCAGCCGGTGCGCTGGGCCGCGCCCAGGGCGGCCTGGAGCAGGGTACGGACCCTCGTCGCCTGCCGATGCCCGGCGGCGAAGAGGGACAACGCTTCGGTCTTGACCGGTGGCAGGCCGCTCACCTCGAACGTCAGGGCGAGAGCGCGGGTGTCCTGCACGACGGCACCTCCCTCATTGGGACGATCCTGCCGAACCGGTGCAGCGGCGGTGGGACATTCCCGCGATAACCAACCGATCGGGCAGGCTGGGCCGGCCGGAGGCGTGTCGACGTCGGCGGCGAACGCGCCGGCTGCGGCGCTACGGAAACGCTAGCCGACGCCACCCGCGCTGGGTAGTCGGTCGTTCACCCGGTGGGGCGTGGCGCAAAGGCGCAGAACTCGTTGCCCTCCGGGTCGGCGAGCACCCACCAGTGCGCCTCGTCGCGCGGCTCGCGTACGAGCGTCGCGCCCGCGTCGAGCAACGCGGTCGGCTCGGGGGCGACCATCTCGACGTCCCAGTGCATCCGGTTCTTGACCGTCCTGGGCTCGGGCACCGCGGGGAAGACCCAGTGCTCCCAGGGGAACCCGGCCGCGCCGACCACCGACGCCGTGGACGGCCCGTGCTCGACCACGCCACCGACCACACCGGCCCACCAGGTGGCCTGCGCGGCAGGGCCGGCCGAGTCGACGACCAGCTCGAACGGGCCCGGCCGCGTGCCCTCGTGTGCCGGGAAAGCGCAGAACTCGTTGCCCTCCGGGTCGGCAAGCACCCACCAGGTGGCCGCACCGGCCGGCTTCCGGACCAACCGTGCGCCGGCCGCGAGCAACGCCGCCGGGTCCGCGTCGCCCAACCGCAGATCCAGGTGTACGCGAGTCTTGCCGACCCGCGGCTCGGGCACCTGGTTGACCCAGATCGACTCGGCGTCGGAACGCGCGGAGCGGGGGTCCACGCGTGTGTCGTCGCCGCCGGCGTCGGCCACGTCACCGTCGAGCATCCGGGCCCAGAAGGCGCCCAGCAGGCGTGCGTCCGAGGCGTCCAGGCAGAGGTCCTTGAAGCGTGCGATCACGCCCCCAGGATGCCCGATCAGTGTCGCTTGGCGTACGCGACGAATGCCTTCCAGGCCGTGGGGTCGACGCGCAGGGTGCCGCCCTCGCGGTCCTTGGTGTCGCGCACCAGCACCACGTGCGGCAGGTTGTCGGCGACCTCGACGCAGGCTCCGCCGTTGCCGCCGGACCTGGTCGACTTGCGCCACTGAGGGGTCAGCATGTCCATGACTTCGCCACTCTCTCGATCAGCTCGATGCTCTGCCGACGAGGGAGAGCCTCGCTGCGCACGATCTCCCACGTCTTCGCCAGCTTAGCCACGTCGGGCGGTGCATCGACGATCTGCGCCGTGAGTTGGTTGTCCGCATAGGTCACTCGCTCACCGTCGGGCATCTCGGCGATGATGAACTGACCGCCCATCCCCAGATACATCCCGGCGTCCACCGGCACGACGTGCACCTGGACATGCTCCGCCGTCGCCAACTGCGCCAGGTGCTCGCACTGCTCGACCATGAGGCCCGGCTGGTCGAGCACCGGCCGGCGCAGCACCGCCTCGTCCAGAACGGCGATGAGCTGCGGCGGACGCGGACGGTGCAGGATCGACTGCCGCTCCAACCGGGAGGCCACGATGCGGTCCACGTCCTCGGCGTCGAACCGGCCACCGGCCAGTGTGGCCCGCGCGTACCGCTCGGTCTGGAGCAGGCCCGGCACGTACGCCAACTCGAACCAGCGCAGCGTGGTCGCCTCGCGTTCGAACTCGATCCACTCGCGCAGCCAGGCCGGCTCGGCGTCGAGTCGGGCCAACCGATCCAGCATGCGCTGGAAGCGTCCGCTGGTCTCGTGGTGGGCGTCGACCGCCCGCATGTACTCCTTCGTGGGCGGTCGCCCGCCGGTCTCCACCGAGCTGACGTGCGAGCCGGAATAGCCGATTCCCCGGCCGAAGTCGTCCTGACTGAGCCCGAGCCCCGTGCGGAACAACCGCAGCTCCTCCAACACGTAGTCGGTGACGTTGCCCATCGAATCCCCAATCCCTGCCCAACCTGAACCGGCGTGTCCTTCGTGGCCGCTCGACCCGACCGCTGAGCTGCGCGGATGGCGCGAGCATGTATCGACCGTAGTCGGGTCCTCGCAAACTGTCACCAGTGGCGGGCTCGCTGGTGGCCGGACAGGCGGCGGCGGGCTCTGCGTCGGGGTCGCTCCCGTCCCCCCTTGCGGGAGCGACCCCCTTACCCAATCCCCGAGGAGGTCACCGTGCTGAGCCCGACAGACCACCACGACGAAACGTGGTGGCGGTGATGGTGGTGCGTCCACCCGTCCCGCACGTCGCCATGCGCCCGCTGTGGCGGTGCCGGAGCTGCGGCCGGGAGTGGCCCTGCCAGCCGGCCAAGCTGGCCCTGCTGACGGAGTACCGGACCAACCGGATCGGGCTGCTGATCTATCTCGGCACGCTTATGAACGAGGCGACGGCCCAGCTCACCCAGCTTCACCCGAACCACCCGCCGGCGAAGATGACCGAGCGCTTCCTCTCCTGGGCGAGGGCCCGCGGCTGAGGTCGCCGCTCAGCCAGCGGCGGGTCTGTGCGGTGACTTTCTGTTGGCGCCCGAGCGTGTCCCGCTGTGACAGGCAGGTTTCGTGACATGGCAGGTGGGGCAGTGTAGCCGCCAGGAGCATCCGGACCGGGGCGTTTCCGCAGCTCATTGGCCCGGAAAGGTCTCGCCGTGCGCCGGGGCACGGATGCCCCTCCCCGGTTTCTCGCCGAACAGAGGGGGAGGGCGATGACGGACCCCGAAACGGCTCGACACCGGCGTCGGCCGGTTGCCCGGCTCGGCGCCGCTGCCGCCGCGCTGGCGCTTGTCGCGCCGCTGGCCGCGTGCGGCGCCGACGACGGTGGCGGCGGTACGCCGACGATCAACCTGTACTACCCGCCGGAGCAGAACCTGCAGAAGGTGGTCGACGACTGCAACGCGCAGGCCCAGGGGCGATACAAGATCGTTTATCGGGTGCTGCCCCGGCAGGCCGACGACCAGCGGGTGCAGATGGTGCGCCGGCTGGCCGCCGAGGACAGCGGGATGGACGTCCTCGGCCTGGACGTCACCTGGACCCAGGAGTTCGCAAGCGCCGACTGGATCCGCGAGTGGACCGGCCAGGACCGCTCCGACGTCGAGCAGGGCACCCTCGCCGGGCCGCTGGACACCGCCCGCTACGAGGACAAGCTCTACGCCGCGCCGAAGAACACGAACGTCCAACTGCTCTGGTACCGCAAGGACCTGGTGCCGCAGCCGCCGACCACCTGGGACCAGATGATCACGGCTGCCCAGCAGCTCAAGGACCAGGGCAAGCCGTACCAGGTGCTCACCATGGGCGCTCAGTACGAGGGGCTGGTAGTCCTCTACAACACGCTTGCCGAGAGTGCCGGCGGGAAGGTCCTCTCCGACGACGGCAAGAAGGCCGTGATGGACGACGGCACGGTCCGGGCGCTGGAGCAGTTGAAGAAGTTCGCCACGTCGGGCGTGACGTCGCCGTCGTTCAGCAACGCCACCGAGGATCCGGTACGGCTGGAGTTCCAGTCCGGCTCTGGCGCGTTCCAGGTGAACTGGCCGTTCGTCTACCCGGCGTTGCAGGAGGCGAACCCGGAGCTGGCCAAGCAGGTCGGCTGGGCGCGGGTGCCCGGCGTCGACGAGAACACCCCCAGCAAGGTCACCATCGGCGGCGTGAACCTGGCGGTGAGCGCCTACTCCACGCACCCGGAGCAGTCGTTCGAGGCGGCCCGGTGTCTGCGTAGCCCCGAGCACCAGAAGTTCTCCGCAATCAACGACGGCGTCCCACCGACGATCGAGGCGGTCTTCGACGAGCCGGAGATGGCCGAGGCGTACCCCATGAAGGACACCATCCTCGAAGAGCTGAAGGACCCGGGGACCCGTCCGCTGACCCCGGCCTACCAGAGCATCTCGACAGTCATGTCGGCGATCCTGTCGCCGCCGTCGGCGATCCGTCCGCAGCAGACGGCCGACGAGCTGCGCGGCGCCATCGCCGACGCCCTTCAGTCCAAGGGGGTCCTGCCGTGAGTGTCAACGCCACGCCGGCCGGCGCGCAGGTGAGCGCCGAGGCGGAACGACCCAGCAGGGTGCCCACCCAGCGGGGCGGCCGTCGCAAGCCGCCGCTGAGTGAGAACAAGAAGGCCGAACGCCGGCTCGGCTGGCTGCTCTGCGCGCCCGCCGCGCTGGTGATGGTCGCGGTGACCGCGTACCCGATCATCTACTCGGTCTGGCTGTCGTTGCAGCGTTACGACCTGCGCTTCCCCGACCAGCGTGAGTTCATCGGGCTGGAGAACTACGTCACCGTGCTCACCAACGAGTTCTGGTGGACGGCGTTCGGGGTGACCGCGCTGATCACGGTGGTCACCGTGGCCGTCGAACTGGTGCTCGGCATGGGGCTGGCGCTGATCATGCACCGCACGCTTGTCGGGCGGGGCATCGTCCGCACCTCGGCGCTCATCCCGTACGGGATCGTCACGGTGGTCGCCGCGTTCTCCTGGCGGTACGCCTGGACGCCCGGCACCGGCTACCTGGCAGACCTGTTCAGCGACGGCGCTCCGCTCACCGAGCGGGCCAGCTCGCTGGCGATCATCATGCTCGCGGAGATCTGGAAGACCACCCCGTTCATGGCGCTGCTGCTGATGGCCGGGCTGGCGCTGGTCCCGGAGGACCTGCTCAAGGCCGCCTCCACCGACGGGGCGACCTCCTGGCAGAAGTTCACCAAGGTGATGCTGCCCGTGATGAAGCCGGCGATCCTTGTCGCGCTGCTGTTCCGCACCCTGGACGCGTTCCGGGTCTTCGACAACATCTTCGTGTTGACGGCAGGCGGCAACGAGACCTCATCGGTGTCGATGCTCGCCTACAACAACCTGATCCGGGGTCTGAACCTCGGCATCGGCTCCACGATGTCGGTCCTCATCTTCATCACCGTGGCGATCATCGCCTTCGTCTTCGTGAAGCTGTTCGGCACCGCTGCCCCCGGCAGCGACGACGGGGAGAGGCGCTGACATGGCTGTCGAAACCACCACCCGGGCGAAGCTGCGCTGGGGTCTGCTCGACGTTCTCGTGGTCGTCTTCGCGATGGTCCCGGTGCTGTGGATCGCCTCGCTGTCGTTCAAGACGCCGGCCACCCTCACCGACGGGAACTTCATCCCCCGGGAGTGGACGCTCGACAACTACAAGACGATCTTCGACACCGACCAGTTCGTCCGCGCGCTGGTCAACTCCATCGGCATCGCCCTGGTGGCCACGCTCGTCGCGGTCGTGCTCGGCGCGATGGCGGCGTACGCGATCAGTCGGCTGGACTTTCCCGGCAAGGGATTGCTGGTCGGGGTCTCCCTGCTGATCGCGATGTTCCCGCAGGTGTCACTCGTGTCGCCGCTGTTCGAGATCGAGCGTCAGCTCAAGATCTTCGACACCTGGGTGGGGCTGATCCTGCCGTACATCACCTTCGCGTTGCCGCTGGCGATCTACACGCTGTCGGCGTTCTTCAAGCAGATCCCCTGGGATCTGGAGAAGGCGGCGAAGATGGACGGCGCCACCCAGGCTCAGGCGTTCCGACGGGTGATCGCGCCACTGGCCGCGCCCGGCCTGTTCACCACGGCGATCCTGGTCTTCATCTTCTGCTGGAACGACTTCCTGTTCGCCATCTCGCTGACCTCCACCGAGCGGTCCCGCACGGTGCCGGCCGCGCTGTCGTTCTTCACCGGCGCGTCGCAGTTCGAGGACCCCACCGGGGCGATCTGCGCCGCCGCCGTGGTGATCACCGTACCGATCATCCTGTTCGTCCTCTTCTTCCAGCGCCGCATCGTGTCCGGCCTGACCTCCGGCGCAGTCAAGGGATAGGTGAGTAGTCATGGCTGACATCGTGCTCGACAAGGTGAGCAAGAGTTTCCCCGACGGGACCGTCGCCGTGCAGGACGTCGACCTGGAGATCGCCGACGGCGAGTTCGTCATCCTGGTCGGCCCGTCGGGCTGCGGGAAGTCGACCACCCTCAACATGATCGCGGGCCTGGAGGACATCACCTCCGGCGAGCTGCGCATCGCGGGCCAGCGAGTCAACGACAAGGCCCCGCGGGACCGGGACATCGCGATGGTGTTCCAGTCGTACGCGCTGTATCCGAACATGACCGTGCGGGAGAACATGGCGTTCCCGCTGCGGCTGGCGAAGCTGGACAAGGAGACCATCAACGCCAAGGTCGACGAGGCGGCCAAGGTGCTGGAGCTGGGGCCGCTGCTGGACCGCAAGCCGGCCAACCTCTCCGGTGGGCAGCGTCAGCGGGTGGCGATGGGCCGGGCGATCGTCCGCCAGCCCAAGGCGTTCCTCATGGACGAGCCGTTGTCCAACCTGGACGCGAAGCTGCGGGTGCAGATGCGCACCGTGGTGTCCCGCCTCCAGAAGCAGCTCGGCACCACCACCGTCTACGTCACCCACGACCAGACCGAGGCGATGACCCTCGGCGACCGGGTGGTCATCATGCGGGGTGGCGCGATCCAGCAGGTCGGGCCTCCGCAGGAGCTGTACGACCACCCCCGCAACCTGTTCGTGGCCGGCTTCATCGGCTCCCCGTCGATGAACTTCCTGCACGCCAAAGTGCAGGAAGGCAGCCTGCACACCGCGCTGGGCGAGGTGCCGCTCGGCGACCGGGTCCGCCGCGAGCTGGAGGCCGCCGACGCGCCCCGCGAGCTGATCCTCGGCGTACGCCCCGAGCACTTCGAGGACGCCGAACTGGTCGACGAGGACACCCGCCGCCGCGGCCTGGAGTTCGAGGCCCCGGTGGAGATCGTCGAGTCGATGGGCTCGGACAAGTACGTCTACTTCACCGTGGAGGGGGAGCGGGCCAGCGCCGCCGAGTTGGAGGAGCTGGCCGCCGACGCGGGGGCTGGCGACTTCGCGGGCGGCGGCGGCGGCAACCTGGTCACCCGGCTGTCGGCCGAGTCGCCTGTCGCGGAGGGGCAGTCCCGCCGGGTCTGGTTCAACCTGGAGAAGATCCACCTGTTCGACCCGACCAACGGCCGCAACCTCACCCTGCACGAGGGCCGGGCGGCCGGCGCACTGGCCGACTGACGGCGTCGACCACGTGGGGGCCGGCGGATCGCCCGCCGGCCCCGTCCGTGCCCTGCGCCGCGCCGCAGGTCGTGGCAAGGTGGTCGGAGGTCGCATCGTGAGGCGGGGGGCGTGATGGACCGACGACTGGCCGCGCTGGCCAAGGCGCACGGCGTGTCCACGTGGTACGAGGACTGGCGACACCGTCGCGTGGAGGTCGCGCCGGAGACCGTCGTGGGCGTGCTCGGCCTGCTGGGCGTGGACGCCACCAGCCCGGCTGCCGTGGCCGACGCGCTCGCCGCCGCCCGCGCGGTCGACCGGGCCGCGTTGCCGGCGACTGTGGTGCTGACCCACGGCACGACCCGGGCGCTGCCCGGCCCCGGTGTGGTGACCCTGGAGGACGGCGGCCGCCGCGACGTCGACGGCGAACTGCCGGGGGACCTGCCGCTGGGCTGGCACCGGTTGGGCTGCGCCGGCCGTGAGGTGACGCTCGTGGTGGTGCCCCGGCGGCTGCCCGCGCCGCCGCGCACCTGGGGTTGGATGCTCCAGCTCTACGCGCTCACCTCGGAACGCTCCTGGGGCATGGGCGACCTCGGGGACCTCGCCGAGTTCACCGGCTGGGCCGGTGCCACCGGCGCGGGTTTGGTGCTGCTCAACCCGCTGCACGCGGTGGGGCCCGCGCATCCGGTGGCCGCCTCACCGTATTCCCCGGCCAGTCGGCGCTTCGTCAACCCGCTCTACCTGCGCGTCAGCGACACCGCCGCGTACGCCGCGGCGGACCCGGCGACCCGGGCGGTGGTGGACGCGCTGCGCCCCGACCGTGGCGACCTGATCGACTACGACGTGGTGTGGACCGCCAAGCGGCACGCCCTGGAGCTGCTGCACCCGTACGCCCAGCCGGTCGACCTGGCCGCGGACCCGGCGCTCGCCAGCTTCGCCACCTGGTGCGCGCTGGCGGAGCGGCACGGCAACGACTGGCGTGCCTGGCCGGCGGAGCTGCACCACCCGGACGGCCCGGCGGTCGCCGAGCAGCGTCGGCAGCTCGCCGACCGGGTGGCCTTCCACGCCTGGCTGCAACACCTGTGCGACGAGCAGCTCGACGCCGTCACGGCGGCGGCCCGCGCGGCCGGGATGCCTGTCGGCGTGGTGCACGATCTGGCCGTCGGCATCGACCCGGGCGGCGCGGACGGCTGGCAGCTCGCCGACGTCCTCGCCCAGGGCGTGCGGGTCGGCGCCCCACCGGACGACTTCAACCAGCTCGGCCAGGACTGGGGCCTCGCCGCGTGGCGGCCGGACCGACTCGCCGAGACCGGGTACGCGGCGTACCGGGACATGTTGCGGCGGACCCTGCGGCACGCGGGCGGCCTCCGGGTCGACCACGTCGCGGGGCTGTGGCGGCTGTGGTGGGTGCCGCCGGGCGCCGGCGCCGCCGAGGGCACCTACGTCCGGTACGACGCCGAGGCGATGCTCGGCATCCTCGCGCTGGAGGCCCACCGGGCCGGCGCGGTGGTGGTCGGTGAGGATCTCGGGACGGTCCAACCCGTCGTGACCCGGGGTCTACGGGGGCGCAACATGCTCGGCTCGACAGTGCTGTGGTTCGCCCGGGACGACGACGGGAACTTCATCCCGCCGGCCCGCTGGCCGCGTAACGCGCTGGCCACCATCTCCACCCACGACCTGCCCACCGCGCCGGGCTTCCTTGCCGGCGAGCACGTCCGCGTCCGTGACGAGCTGAAGTTGCTCGGCACCGACGTGGCGGTCGAGCGCGCCCGGGCCGCCGCCGACCGCGAGCGGCTGCTGGCGATGCTGCGCGACGAGGCGCTGCTGCCCGAGCCGGCAGACGCGGGGTCGGCGGCCGACGGCGAGCCCGCCCCACCCGACGATGACGTGGTGGTGGCGATGCACGCCGCCCTCGCGGCCAGCCCCACCCGGCTGCTCGGCGTCTCCCTCTACGACGTGCTTGGTGAGGTGCGACAACCCAACATGCCGGGCACGGTCGACGAGTACCCGAACTGGCGGCTGCCGCTGCCGGCGACTGTGGCGCAGATCCGCGCCGATGAACGGGTGACCCGGATCGTCGACCTGCTCACCGCCGCGCGCCCCCGACCGGCCGCGCCGCCGGCGGGTGGCACGCGTCGGCCGGCGGCGAGCGGCGGTCAGGCCGACCAGTCGTAGCGGGCCGGCAGCCCGAGGAAGTCGGCGTACCGCCCCAGGGCCTGCTCCACCCGGGCCCGAACGCCCGCGTTCAGCGAGGTCAACGGCCGGATCGTCACGGTGACGGCGGTCCGGCCGAGCGTGCGCTTCCAGACGCCCACCACCCGGCCGGCGCGGACCACTGTCGCCTGGAAGATGCCGTTGTTTCCCGGCACCACGGCCGCCTGGTGCGCGGGGTCGAGCATCAGCGTGCGATCGCGGTAGCCGAGCAGGTACTCGTCGAAGCCGGGCAGCGCCAGCACGTCGTCGGGCGGGGTGCGCGGCGCATCGGCCAGCGCCGCGGCGACGTGCATCGGCTCGCCGTCGACACGTACCGTGCTCAGCAGGTCGCCGGCGGCGGCCAGGCCGCGCCGCGCGTCGGTCAGGGTGAGGCCGCTCCAGCCGGCGAACTCGCGGGCGGTGACCGGCCCGTGCCCCCGGACGTAGCGGTGGGCGAGCAGGGCCAACGCCTCGTCCCGCTCCAGCCGACGTTGCTCCGGCGCCCACTCGTCGAGCAGCGCGAACGTCTGGTCGCTTCCGACGTTCGGCGCCACGCAGGTCACCCCGCGCGCGCTCGCGTACCAGAGCAGGTGGTAGCCGCGCTGCTCGTCGGTCGACAGGCCCGCCGCGCGAAGGGCCGCCAGGCACTGCGCCCGGGTGAGCCGCCCCCCGCCGGCCAGCGCGGCGCCGAGCACGTCCAGCGCCCGGTCCGCGTCGGCCTCGGTGAGGCCGAGCTGCGCTCGACGGGTCGCCGCACCGGCAAGCGAGCGGACGCCGGTCAGCTCCAGCATCCAGCGGGTGTCGGCGGGGGGTACGAGGTGCACGGTGCCCCGCATCGGCCACGTCCGCAGGGCCTCACGGCGCTCCAGCGCGGCCTGCACGTCGGACCTGGTCCACCCCGGCAGCCGGGCGCCCAGCGACCACAGGCCGCTCGCCAGATCCTGCGCCTGCATCGCGCCGAACCACTCGACCACCTCGGCCACGTCAGCGGGCCGGACGGCCGGGTGTGGGCGCAGCAGCAGGCTCGTCATCCGCAGGTCGAGCGCCTCGGATGCGGTGAGCTCCCCGGTCATCGGGTCAGGGTAGGACACCCGACCGACAGCATCGCCTGCGCATAACGACCGGAGCAGCGGGAAGGCGGCCGACCGGAAGTACGCGAGCCGCGCGTACGAAAGGGGAGTCTCATGACTGCCGCAAGCGAGCCGGCCCGGGGCGCCGGCATGCCGGCCGGGTCCCGGACGCACCGGGCGTCCACCGATGCCAAGACCAGCGCGGCCGCCACCTTCGCACTGGTCTTCGGGGTGGCCGGCCTGTTCAGTGTGTTCACCGCGATCCTTGCCTGGCTGGGGCTGGTGCTCGGCATCATCGGGATCATCCTCGGCATCGTCGGGCTCAAGATGGCACGCCGACCGGGGGTGACCGGGCGCGGTGTGTCGATAGGCGGTCTGGTGCTCAGCATCCTGGCGGTGCTGATCGGCCTGGGCCTCGCCGCGGGCATCACCACTTTCGTCAACAACGAGAACGCCGTGAACCGCCTGCAGACCCAGGTCGACAAGCTGCGCGACAAGCTCGACTGACACGCGCGTGCCGGGGCTGGGCCGGCCCGGCACCCGGCCCGGCCGGCCCCAGTAGGGTGGGCGACGTGCTCCGCCAGGTCACCGCGATCCGTTACGTCACGCCGCTGCGCGAGGGTGGCTCGCTGCCAGGTGTCGTGGAGGCCGACGACCTCGGCACGTACGTGGCGAAGTTCCGAGGCGCCGGGCAGGGGCCCAAGGCGCTGGTCGCCGAGGTGATCTGCGGTGAGCTGGCCCGCCGCCTGGAACTGCGGGTGCCGCCGCTTGTGGTCCTCGACATCGACCCGGTGATCGGGCGGGCCGAGCCCGACCAGGAGGTGCAGGAGCTGCTGCGCAACAGCGGCGGCGCCAACCTGGGGATGGACTTCCTCCCGGGAGCGCTCGGCTTCGACCCGGTCGCGCACCCCGTCGACGAGGCGCTGGCCTCGCGGGTGCTCTGGTTCGACGCGTACGTGGAGAACGTCGACCGGAGCTGGCGTAACCCGAACCTGCTGGTCTGGCACCGGGAGCTGTGGCTCATCGACCACGGCGCCGCGCTGTACTTCCACCACAACTGGCCGCGCGCCGACGCCGCCGTGCACCGTGCCTACCGCGCGGACGATCACGTGCTGGAGCCGTACGCGTCACGGATGGCCGAGGCCGACGCCGAGCTTGCGCCCCGGGTCACCCCGGACCTCCTGCGGGAGGTGCTCGCGCTGGTGCCGGCCGAATGGCTGACCGCCGCCGACTTCGACTCGGCCGACGGCGCGCGGGAGGCGTACGTGGCGCACCTGTCGCGGCGGGTCGCCAGCCGGGCGGACTGGCTACCGGCGGGGGGCGTGGCATGAGGCATCCGTTCGAGTACGCCCTCATCCGGCTGGTGCCCCGCATCGAGCGCGGCGAGCAGATCAACGTCGGGGTGCTGCTCTACTGCCAGCAGCGCGACTTTCTGGCCGCGCGGACGCACCTGGACGCCGACCGGGTCCGGGCGCTGGCGCCCGATGTCGATCTGCCGGCGGTGGCCGCGGTGCTCGACTCCCTGGACCGGACCTGCTCCGGCGACGGGCCGGCGACCCGGATGCGGCTCGGTGAGCGGTTCCACTGGCTTGTCGCGCCCCGCAGCACGATGATCCAGGCCGGGCCGGTGCACACCGGGCTCACCGCCGGCCCGGCGGCGGAGCTGGACCGGCTGATGGCGACGCTGGTCCGCTGAGCGGGCCGGCGGTGGCCCGCGGGGGAGGCGTCCCCTGATCGCGCTACGCCAGCGTCGTTGCCGGCGGAGCGCGATCCCCCGTTCAGGCGCCCGGTGTCCGGGGGGCGCGGGAGCGCGCCGACACCGGATGGCATCAGGATCGCCGCACGCACGGGCGGCCGGGCCGGAACGACCGGGAACTTGCGGAAAACTTGAGCCCCGACTACCGGAAGCCCGCCGTCGGTCGTTTGTCACAGAACCCCAGGGGTAGTCGCGGGAGCTGACCCGAGACGAGAAGGGGACACATCTGATGGCTGCCCAGACCAAGGTAGCGGTGATCTATTACAGTGCCACCGGCATCACGTACCAGATGGCGCAGGCCGTGTGCGAGGCCGCCGGGGAAGCCGGCGCCGAGGTGCGCCTGCGCAAGGTGCGGGAGCTGGCGCCGGACGAGGCGATCCGCTCCAACTCCGGCTGGCAGGCACACCACCTGGAGACCCAGGACGTGCCCGAGGCGATGATCGACGACCTGGCCTGGGCCGACGTGGTGATCTTCGGATCGCCCACCCGGTACGGCATGATCGCCGCCCAGCTGAAGCAGTTCATCGACACCACCGGTCCGCTGTGGGCGCAGGGCGCGCTGGCCAACAAGGTCTACGCGGGTTTCACCTCGACGGCGACCTCGCACGGCGGTCAGGAGACCACCCTGACCTCGCTCTTCAACGTCTTCTACCACTGGGGTGGTGTCGTGGTGCCCCCCGGCTACACCGACTCCAGCCAGTTCATCGCCGGCAACCCGTACGGCGCCTCGCACACCAGCAACAACGGGGAGATCGCCCCGGACGCGGTGGCGCTTGGCGCGTGCGCCCTCACCGCCCGCCGGGCGGTGCTGATCGGCGCCGCGCTCAAGCAGGGCATGGCCGGCTGACCGACGCGGGCGACCGGTGGCGCGGGCGGGGGCTCTCGGCCCGCTCGCACCACCGGTCGCACCAGCCCTACCCCACAACGGCGGTGACCATGCCGTGCGGAGCCAGCAGACGTGCTGCGCCTGCCGGGCCGGACGCGGCTACGCCTGCCGGGCCGGACGCGGCGCCGGCAGCAGATCGGCAAGCAACTCGGTCAGCACTGTCACGCCGTCCGGGCTGAGCACCGACTCCGGGTGAAACTGCACCCCCGCGAAACCCTGCCCGCGCAGGGCGTGCACGGACCCGTCGCGCTCGTCGCGGGCCAGTTCCACCGTCCCGTACGCGGTGTCCAGCCGGTCCACGTCGGCCCGCGCGGTGAACGAGGAGTAGAAGCCGACCCGGCGGGCCCGGCCGAACAGAGCGACCTCCCGCTGCAACCCCTGATAAGGCGCGTCCCGGCGGTGCAGGGGCAACCCCAGCAGCCCGGCCAGCACCTGGTGCCCCAGGCAGACCGCGAGAGTGGGTCGGCCGGTCGCCAGCAGCCCGTCCAGCAGCTCCCGCAACGCGGCCATCTTCGGGTCGTCCGGGCTGCCCGGGTCGCCCGGTCCCGGCCCGGCGACCACGAGGTCGTACTCGTCGACCGGGCCGCCGGCGTGCCAGGGCCGCAGCGTGACCGCCAGACCCAACGCGCCCAACTGGTGCGCCAACATGCCGGTGAAGGTGTCCTCGGCGTCCACGATCAGTGCCCGCAGACCTACCAACCCGGGCAGCCCCGGCGCGTCAGGTGCCCGCTGGTCCAGCCAGAACCGGGCCAGCGGGGTGTTCCGCGCGGCGAGCGCGTCGCGTACCGCCGGGTCGTCGGCCAGCCGCACGACCGGCCCGCGGTCGCCGGCGGGCGCCGCCGGGCCGAGACCGAGCGCGGCCAGCACCCCGGCCGCCTTGGCGTGCGTCTCGGCCACCTCGCCGGCCGCCGTCGAATGCCGGACCAGGGTGGCGCCGACCGGCACCCGCAGCCGGCCGGTGGGGGAGATCTCGGCGGTACGGATCAGGATCGGCGCGTCAAGCGTCTGGCGGCCGGCGTCGTCGTGACCGAGCAGGGCCAGCACACCCGCGTAGTAGCCCCGGCCCCGGCGCTCGTGCCTGGCGATCACCCGGCAGGCGTTCTCCATCGGGCTGCCCGTCACGGTGGGCGCGAACATCGTCTCCCGCAGCACCTCCCGCACGTCGCGGGTGCCCCGCCCGGCGAGCAGGTACTCGGTGTGCGCCAGGTGCGACATCTCCTTCAGGTACGGGCCGATGACCTGGCCGCCGTGCTCGGCGACGGTCGCCATCATCTTCAGCTCCTCGTCGAGCACCATGTACAGCTCCTCGACCTCCTTCGGGTCGGCGAGGAATCGCAGCAGCGCCTCCCGGTTCGGGGTGTCGCCGCCGGGCCGGAAGGTGCCGCTGATCGGGTTCATCATCACGAGCCCGTCGTCGACGCTCACGTGGCGTTCGGGGCTCGCACCGACCAGGGTCCGCGTGTCGGTGTGCACCACGAACGTCCAGTAGGCGCCGCGCTCGGCGACCAGCAGGCGACGCAGCGCGGCCAGCGCGGCCACCAGCGGGGCGCCCTGCACGGTGGCGTGCAGGGTGCGGTGGATGACGAAGTTCGCGCCCTCGCCGCGGCCGATCTCCTCGGTGAGCACCTGCTGCACGATCCGCGCGTACTCCTCGTCGCTGACGTCGAACGCGGCGTCGCGGGTGCGGACCGGCTGGTCGGGAAGCGCGGCCAGGGCCTCGGCCAGGGGAATCCGGTGGTGCTCGCCGACCTGGAGACACTCCAGCGGGGCGTCGTCGTCGACGCAGGCGAAGCCGCGTTCGGCGATCTGCCGGTACGGCACCAGGGCCAGCGTCCGCGCCCCGGGCGCACCCGGCGACAGCGGGATGTCCGCCAGCCGGTCGACGGTGGTGACGACGCCGGTGAAGAGTTCCAGCTCGTCGGCGCCCTCGCGGCGCAGCAACGCGAACGGGCCGGGGTCGTCGCCACGGGAGATGGCGGCGAGCAGGTCGGTCAGGTGGGTCAGGCTGGTCATCGTGGTCTCCGTGGGCCGGGCGCCGCCAGCGGTGGCGGCCATCCGGGCCGGGAGATCCGGCGGCCGCCTCGGTGGCGGCCGCGTGGATGAAGCTACGCGCGGGGGGTGGCCGCCGGGTCGGCGGGCCACCAGGAGGTTGGGTGCGCGAGCATGCGATCCACCTTACGCGGTCGCGGCCCGGCTCGGGACCCCTTCGGGCGTACCGGTGTGCCCGGCCGGACCACCGTTACCGCGCGCCCGGCACCGGGTAACTTGACCGGCGATGAACATTCTCGCGCTCGACCTGGGCACCTCCTCCGTACGGGGGCTGGTGCTTGATGGGGAGACCCAGCCACTGCCCGGCGCCCTGGCCCGGCGGAAGGTCAACCTCGCCATCGGTGACGACGGCACCGGCACGCTCTCCGGCCCCGACTACCTCGCCTGCCTCATCGAGTGTCTGGACGAGCTGGCCGAGGCGGGGCACCTGCACGACGTCGACCTGGTGGCGACCTCCGCGCAGTGGCACTCGGTGCTTCCGCTGGACCGCGACGGCAGCCCGCTGGGCCCGGTCGTCACCTGGCTGGACACCCGGCCCAGGCCGGTCGGCGACACGTCGGGCCCCGCCGACCCGGACGGGTTCCACCAGCGCACCGGCTGCTGGTGGCACCGCTCCTACTGGTCGATGCGCCTGCCCTGGCTGCGGGAACAGTCCGGCACGCCCATCGCCCGGTTCGTCGGCCTGCCGGAGTACGTGCTGGGCGAGCTGCTGCAGGCGGCGCCCATGTCGGTCTCCCAGGCCTCCGGAACCGGCCTGCTGGACCTGAGCAGCCTGCGCTGGGACGAGGAGGCGTTGACGCTTGCCGGCGCGCGACCGCGCGACCTGCCGTCCCTGGGCGAGCTGGACTGGCACGGCCGGCTCCGACCCGACCGCGCCCGCCGCTGGCCGCAGTTGGCCGAGGCCCGGTGGGCGCCGCCGGTGGGTGACGGCGGGGCGTCGAACGTCGGTTCGGGCTGCGCCGACCCGAGCCGGGCCGCGGTCACGGTGGGCACCTCCGCGGCCGTACGCCTGATGCAGCGGATCCCGGCCGGAGAGCCGCTGCCGCGGCTGCCCGAACGACTCTGGCGCTACCGGGTCGACCACGACCACGTGGTGACAGGTGCGGCGTACTCCAGCGGTGGCAACCTGTTCGCCTGGGCCAACCGGGAGCTGCGACTGCCCAGCGGCGACGAGCTGGACGCGGCGCTGGCGTTGGTGCCGGCGGGCGGCGGTCGGCCGGCCGACAGCCGTTTCGGGGGTGACCGTCCCCCGGGCTTGGCCCCGGCGGGCTCGGGTGAGCTGCGCGGTCTGAGCTTCAGCACCACTGCTGTGGACATCCTGGCCGGGTTGATGCAGGGGCTGTGCGAGCTGGTCGCGGACGATCTCGCGGTGCTGGAGTCCACTGTCGACAAGCCGGTCGGGGTGGTGCTGGGTGGCGGCGCGGTGGCCGCCTCGGTGTGGTGGCGGCAGGCGTTCGCCGCCGCGCTCGCGCCGCGACCGGTGTCGCACCAACGCAATCCGGAGATCGGCGCCACCGGCGCCGCGCTGGTGGCGCTGGGCCGCCTTGGCGCGGCGGCCGAGCTCGCCGACATCGGCCGGACGGATGAGCTGGTCTTACCGACCACGACAGGACGTTCCCACCCGCAGTATCCTTCCTGAACTTTCGCCCTGCCCGGGCCGTTGACAGAGCTACCGAGCCTGGTTGGATGGACTGCGCTCCCCGGGTCGCGGTGGACGCGGCAGGAGGAGGCAGGGTGGCGGCAGGTCCCGACCCGGCGACCGGCGGGGTGTCGAACCACCGCCGGCGACGCTTCGACGTCCGCGTCGTTCCGCATCGCCGCCGCTCGCCGTTCCGGTTGCGGGACTGGCGGATGAGCACCAAGCTGGCCACCGTGCTGGTGGTGCCGTCTCTGGCGTTCCTGGTGCTCGCGGGCGTGCAGACCAGCGCCCTGGTCGGACGGACGACCGCGCTCAACGACTTCTCCCGGCAGGTCGACATCGGCCGGCAGATCACCGCGGTGGTTGACCAGCTCCAGCAGGAGCGGGATCGCTCGGCGGGTGAGCTGGGCGAGCTGCGCCGCGGTGGCGACCGGCAGGCCGCCGCCAGCGCGTTGCGGCCGTTGCAGGTGGCCTCCGACCGGGCGATGGCCGACCTGAGTCGAGCGGCCCGACCGCTGGCCGACGCCGACGCGTCCTGGCGGGTGGCCTTCTCCGAGGCGCAGGAGGCGTACGACCAGGTGATCGACATCCGTCCGGCGATCCCGCCGGCGGTGCTCAGCAACGACACCATCCTGAGCAACTACCACCGGGCCGTGGGCGCGCTGCTGGATCTGCTCGCCGAGCCGACGCCGGGTCAGGACCAGGCGGCGCTGAGCGACTCGGTGCTGCGCTACGTGCAGCTGGCCCGGGTCAAGGAGCTCTCCTCCCGGGTCCGCGCCCAGCTCTACGCCGCCGCCCGCGCCGGTCGCTACGGCACGGAGGACCGGGTGCTCCTCAGCGATCTGCGCGCCCAGCAGTTGACCGCCCTCGGCGCGTTCCGCGTGGCCGCCACCTCGGATCAGATCCGCCGGTACGACGAGACGTCGGTGAACCCGCTGTTCCTGGTCGCCGCCCAGTTGGAGGAGCGCAGCCTGCCGGTGGGGAACGCCGCGCCCGAGGTGCTGCCGTCGGAGCAGTGGTGGTCGGCGAGCCAGCAGCGCCAGGAGTTGCTGCGTCAGGTCGAGGCAGGTGTCCTGGACGACGCGGTACGCCAGGCCGACGATGCCAGCAGCGGCCAGTTGCGGACCACCCTGCTGGTGGTCGGCGGTGTCGTCGCCGTCCTGCTTGTCGCCCTGCTGATCTCACTGCTGGTGGGGCGGTCGGTCGCCCGGTCGATGCGGCTGCTGCGCAGCCAGGCTCTGCGCATCGCGCAGATCGAGCTGCCGGACGCGTTGGATCGGCTGCGGACCGTCACCGGCGGCGTGCCGGGCATCGAGGTCGCGCCGGCGGTGGTCCGTTCGCTCGACGAGATCGGTGAGCTGGCGGAGGCGTTCGTGGCGGTGCACCGCAGCGCGGTGACCGTCGCCGTCGAGCAGGCGTTGATGCGCCGCAACGTCAACGCGATGTTCGTCAACCTGGCCCGCCGCAGCCAGGTGCTCGTGGAGCGCCAACTGGAGCTGCTCGACGACCTGGAGCGCGAGGAGAGCGACCCGGACCAGCTCGACAACCTGTTCAAACTGGACCACCTGGCGGCCCGGATGCGCCGCAACGACGAGAGCCTGCTGGTGCTCGCCGGTACGGACTCGACCCGTCGGTGGAACCGTCCGGTGGGTCTCGGCACCGTGCTGCTGGCCGCCGCCGCCGAGATCGAGCAGTACCAGCGGGTCCGGCTGGATTCGGTGGGCGAGGTCAACGTGCTCGGGCACGCGGTCGGGGAACTGGTGCACATGCTGGCGGAGCTGCTGGAGAACGCGACGGCGTTCTCCCGGCCGGACACGGTGGTGCTGGTGAACGCCCGGGCCGAGGCTTCCGCCGCGTTGATCGAGATCGTGGACGACGGCCTGGGCATGAGTCCGGCAGCGCTTGCCGAGGCGAACGCCGTGCTGGCCACCCCGCCGGCCGCGGACGTCGCGGCGGTCGAGCGGATGGGCCTGTTCGTGGTCAGCCACCTGGCGAGCCGGCTGGGCGTGCGGGTGCAGCTCGACGCGGGCCAGGGCGGGCTGGTCGCGCGGCTGGTGCTGCCGGCCGCCCTGCTGGCGCCGGCAGGTGCGGTGGAGTTGGACCCGCCGGCGCCGGCCCGGATGCTGGCGGCCAGTGCCGCGCGGGGCGCCGCGGCGCAGCGGATGTCGGGGGCGTCCCGCTCCGCTGCTGCCCGTGGGCCGGCCGCCGCGCCGCTGGACCTGCCGGTGGCCGGCCGTCCGCCGGCAGCAGCCGTGCCGCGTCAGACCCGACCCGTGCCGGTACGCGCCGAGGACGTGTTGGCCCCGGCCGCCGCCGCAGCCTCGGACGACGGTGGCGGCTGGTGGTCCCGGCAGGGGCCGACCCCGGGGGCGGCGGCCCCCGGCCCGGCCGTGCCGCCCGCCACTCCTGTCACGGCCGGCACGAACGAGCGGGGCCTGCCGGTACGGGTGCCGATGGCGCAGCTTTCCGCGGTCACCCGTCCGGCCCAGCCGGAGTCGGCGCCGACGCGCGCCGAGCTGGACCCGGAGGCGGTCGGCGGCATGCTCTCCCGGCTCTACAACGGAGTGCGGCGTGCCGAGGCCGAGGACACCACCGAGATACCGGTGCCACCCTCGTGGGGGCACGACGAAGGAGGACGACGACAGTGACGACGTTGAGCCAGGAGGCACGTGACCTGAGCTGGCTGGTGAGCGCGTTCGCCGACCGGGTGCCGGGTGTGGCGCACGCGGTGGTGGTCTCCTCCGACGGGCTGCTGGTGGCGATCTCCGATCATCTGCCCCGCGACCACGCGGACAAGCTCGCCGCGGTGACGTCCGGGTTGATGAGCATCACTGCGGGCGCGGCGCAGATGTTCGACGGCGACATCGTCAAGCAGACGGTCGTCGAGATGGGCCGGGGCTACTTCCTGGTGATGCAGGTGCGTGACGGGTCGATCCTGGCCACGCTCGCGGCAGGCGACGCGGACATCGGCGTGGTGGGCTACGAGATGGCCCGGTTGGCGAAGCAGGCGGGGGAGATGCTCACCCCTGCGTTGCGGGCGGAGTTGCAGCAGGCGCTGCCCCGCTGAGCGTTTCCGACCGTGACCCGGACGGTCACCGGCTCACCCGGAGCCGAGCCGTCCGGGCCCGGCCGTCCGGGCGGCCTGCTCAGAAACCGCCCTCGGCGATGACGGAGCGGTACCAGTGGGCGCTGCGCTTGAGCACCCGGCGCTGGGTGGCGTAGTCCACGTAGACCAGGCCCCAGCGTTGGTCGTACCCCTCGTCCCACTCGAAGTTGTCGAGCATCGACCACACGTGGAAGCTCTCCAGCGGCACTCCGGCGCCGATGGCGCGGTGCGCGGCGGTCAGGTGGTCGCGCAGGAAGGTGATCCGGCCACTGTCGTCGACGGTGTCGTCCCCGGCCAGGGTGTCGGGGGTGGGCAGGCCGTTCTCGGTGACGGTGAGCGGGATCGGGCCGTAGTCACGGGTGACCCGGGTCAGGATGTCGTACATCCCGTCGGGGTAGATCTGCTGCCAACCGGCCTCGGAGGTCGGCCAGCGGTGTTCGGTGCTGCCGTCGGCGGTGACGTAGATGGGCGTGTAGTACTGCACGGCCAGCAGGTCGACCGGGGACGAGATCACCGCGAGGTCATCGTCGTGGATGCCGCGAACCATCCGGCTCTGCGGGCCCAGGTCGGCAAGCACGTCCTGCGGGTAGCTGCCCTTGAGCAGCGAGTCGAGGTAGAGGCGGTTCTCGTAGCCGTCGTAGAGCTGGGCGGCGGCGGTGGCCTCGGGGGAGTCGTCGGTGGGGTAGCAGGGGTGCAGGTTGAGGGCGGGGCCGATCCGGCCGGTGGCGTTGCCGGCGCGCAGCGCGCGCACCGCGAGGCCGTGGGCCAGTTGGAGGTGGTGAGCGACGAGGTAGGCGGCGTCCGGGTCCTGGCGTCCGGGCGCGTGGTGGCCCATCAGGTAGCCGTTCTGCACGACGGTCTTGGGCTCGTTGATGGTGAGCCAGACCGGCACCCGGTCACCGAGGGCGGTGAAGACCGCGTCGGCGTAGTCGGCGAAGCGGTGGGCGGTGTCGCGGGACTCCCAGCCGCCGGCGTCCTGCAACGCCTGCGGCAGGTCCCAGTGGAACAGGGTGGCCATCGGGGCGATGCCGCGCTCGTGCAGGCCGTCCAGGAGCCGGCGGTAGAAGTCGAGCCCGCGCTGGTTGGGCGTGCCGGTGCCGTCGGGCTGGACGCGGGGCCAGGAGATGGAGAAGCGGTAGCTGCGCAGACCGAGGTCGCGCATCAGGTCGAGGTCTTCGGCGTACCGGTGGTAGTGGTCGGCGGCCACGTCGCCGGTGTCGCCGTTGCGGGTGCGCCCGGGGACACGGCTGAAGGTGTCCCAGACCGACTCGCCGCGGCCGTCCTCCTTGGCAGCGCCCTCGATCTGGTAGGCGGAGGTGGCCGCGCCCCAGCCGAAGTCGCGGGGAAAGCGCAGCGGGCCGGCGGGCCCGGTAGGTATCGACATGGATTCTCCTCGTGGATACGGGGCCGCCGCCGAGATTCGGGAGCGCTCCCAGGATAGGCCAGGAGCGGCCGGCCCCGTGAGCCGGCCGTCACGGCGGCCGGACATGGCGGGTCGAGGCGGGTGAGGGCCCCGGACAGCGAACGAGGCCGACCGGGCGGCGCTTCGCGCCTGTCCCGTCGGCCTCTTTTCCCATTGTGTACGGGGGTTTAGTGTGGGGACGGGGGAGGGCAACCCCCGTCCCCACCGTAACTGCACACACACGGGCGGAATTTGGGTCCTGCCGTGCGTGTCGCGCGGGAGCCGGGCCACGCGAGTGGCTCTGGTTCCACCTCCCTCCCTGTGGCGGGATGATGGCTGACGGCGGCGTCCGGGCTGGCCCGCCGTCGGCCTTCGGGTTGGTTCCCCGGGCCCGCCACGAGGACGGTCCCGGTGATCTTCCAGTTGGAACCTTTGTCGATGGAAGCGCTCCCATCGACCGATGTTGCGACTGTAACCCCCGTCACGCCTTTGTGAAAGACCCAAAACGAGATCGAAACAACTGGGTGATCCTGTCCCCAGCGCGCTTGTTGTGGGAGCGCTTCCATGGCAGACTGTCGATTCAACGCGACAGGAGCCAGATCGCGTGGGCGCGGGTCCGCCGAGGGCAGCCGGCAGCACGACTTCCGGTCACGGCACCCGAACGCAGCCGGCGGGACCCCCTCCCGCCGGGCCGCACCGCCGCACCCCGGCCGGGCCCGGGGCGACCACCTTCCCGGCGCCTCGAATCCCCCGCGTACCACCACACCCCGCGGGCAGGCGCCACGCCGGGGACCACCCCGGCCTGGTCCGAGGAGACACCGCGCACATGAGACAACTGGCACGACGCCGCCGAGTGGCGATCATCGCCGCCGCCGCGCTCGTCATCGGCGGGGTGACCCTGCCCGCCGGCGCCGCGCAGGCCGCACCCGCCTGCGACGTGGTCTACGCGACCAACGACTGGAACAACGGCTTCACCGCAAACGTCACCATCAAGAACCTGGGCGACGCGGTCAGCAACTGGACGCTCAAGTGGACCTTCCCGAACAGCAGCCAGCGGGTCACCCAGGGCTGGTCGGCCAGGTTCAGCCAGACGGGCAGTGAGGTCACCGCGACGAACGAGTCGTACAACGGCAACCTCGGCACCGGCGCCTCCACCACCATCGGCTTCAACGGCTCCTACTCGGGCAGCAACCCGAAGCCCACCTCGTTCACCCTGAACGGCACCTCCTGCAACGGCACCCCGGCCAACCAGCCGCCGTCGGTCTCCCTCAGCCTGCCGACCGGGCCGTTCACCGCGCCCGCCGACGTGCCGCTGACGGCCACCGCCAGCGACCCGGACGGGACGATCAGCAAGGTCGAGTTCTACCGCAACGGCCTGCTGATCAACACCGACACCAGCGCGCCGTACGCGTACACGCAGGAGGACCTGCCGGCCGGCAGCTACACCGTGCAGGCCAAGGCGTACGACAACGCCAACGGCATCGGTGTCGCCGAGAAGGCGTTCACCGTCGGCGCCGCCAGCGGCCCGACGCTTATCGCCACGCCGTCCGCGGTGAGCGTGAACGAGGGTGGCACGACCACCTTCAACCTGAAGCTCAGCGCCGCGCCGAGCTCAAGCGTGCCGGTCACCCTCACCCCCAGCGGGGACACCGACGTCACGGTCTCGCCGACAAGCGCCACGCTGACGTCGAGCAACTGGAACACCGGGGTCACCGTCACCGTCGCCGCGGCGGAGGACACCGACACCGTCGGCGGCGCCGCCACCATCACCGCGTCCGCCACCGGTCTCGCGTCCCTGGCGGTCACCGCCACCGAGATCGACAACGACACCCCCGGCGGCGACAACGCCTACATCAAGAAGTTCCTCGACCAGTACGGCAAGATCAAGAACTCGGGTTACTTCAGCCCCGAGGGCGTGCCGTACCACTCGGTCGAGACGCTCATCGTCGAGGCGCCCGACTACGGCCACGAGACCACCTCGGAGGCGTTCAGCTTCTGGATCTGGCTGGAGGCCCAGTACGGCCGCGTCACCCAGAACTGGGCGCCGTTCAACAACGCCTGGACGGTGATGGAGAAGTACATCATCCCGTCGCACGCCGACCAGCCCACCGCGGGCTCCGCCGGCACGCCGCAGTACGCCGCGGAGTACAACCTGCCCAGCCAGTACCCGTCCGCGTTGCAGCCCAACATCTCCGTCGGGCAGGACCCGCTGCGTTCGGAGCTGCAGTCCACCTACGGCACCGGCGACATCTACGGCATGCACTGGCTGATGGACGTCGACAACACCTACGGCTTCGGCCACTGCGGTGACGGCACCACCAAGCCGGCGTACATCAACACCTTCCAGCGGGGCACCCAGGAGTCGGTGTGGGAGACCGTCCCGCAGCCGTCCTGCGACACCTTCAAGCACGGCGGTCAGTACGGCTACCTCGACCTCTTCGTCAAGGACACCGGCGCTCCCGCCAAGCAGTGGAAGTACACGAACGCCCCGGACGCCGACGCACGCGCCGTGCAGGCCGCGTACTGGGCGCTGACCTGGGCGAAGGCGCAGGGCAAGCAGGCCGACGTCGCCGCCACCGTCGCCAAGGCCGCCAAGATGGGCGACTACCTGCGGTACGCGATGTTCGACAAGTACTTCAAGAAGATCGGCAACTGCGTCGGGGCCAGCACCTGCCCCGCCGGCAGCGGCAAGGACTCGGCGCACTACCTGCTGTCCTGGTACTACGCCTGGGGCGGCGCGTACGACGCCAGCCAGAACTGGTCCTGGCGGATCGGCTCCAGCCACAACCACTTCGGCTACCAGAACCCGTTCGCGGCCTGGGCGCTCACCAACACCCCGGAGCTCAAGCCGCAGTCGTCGACCGCGGTCGCCGACTGGACCAAGAGCTTCGACCGTCAGCTGGAGTTCTACACCTGGCTGCAGTCCAGCGAGGGCGGCATCGCCGGCGGCGCGACCAACAGCTGGGACGGCAGCTACGCCCAGCCGCCGTCGGGCACCAGCACCTTCTACGGCATGTTCTACGACGTCGACCCGGTCTACAACGACCCGCCGTCGAACCAGTGGTTCGGCATGCAGGCGTGGTCGATGCAGCGCATCGCCGAGCTGTACCTGCAGACCGGCAACGCGAAGGCCAAGGCGCTGCTGGACAAGTGGGTGCCCTGGGCGATCGCCAACACGACAGTCGGCACCAACTGGTCGATCCCGTCGGACATGAAGTGGACCGGCCAGCCGACCACCTGGAACCCGTCCAGCCCGCAGCCCAACACCAACCTGCACGTCGAGGTGATCAGCAAGGGCCAGGACGTCGGCGTCGCCGCCTCCTACGCCCGGATCCTGATCGCGTACGCCGCCAAGTCGGGCAACGCGGCGGCGAAGACCACCGCCAAGGGGCTCCTCGACGCGCTCGACGCCGCCAGTGACGCGAAGGGCGTCTCCACCACCGAGACGCGTGGCGACTACAAGCGCTTCGACGACACCTACGACGCGTCCACCGGGCAGGGCCTCTACGTCCCGCCGGGCTGGACCGGGAAGATGCCCAACGGCGACGCCATCGCCGCCGGGAAGAGCTTCCTCGACATCCGGTCCTTCTACAAGAACGACCCGGACTGGCCCAAGGTGCAGGCGTACCTGAACGGTGGCCCGGAACCCACGTTCAATTACCACCGCTTCTGGGCGCAGGCCGACGTGGCCATGGCATACGCCGACTACGGGAGCCTGTTCCCGAACGGCTGAGAGCGACCCGGGGTGGGTGGAGTGCCCCGCCCACCCCGGGGTTCGGCCGGGTCCGGGGGAACGACGGGACCCGGCCGGCGGACGGCCTGACACCCACGGTCAGGCCGGGGTGGGCCGGTCATCTGGTCAACGCAGCGGGTCGACCGGCCCACCCCACCGCCCGGACTGAAGACTGCCGCGAAAAAGCCCAGAAATTCGGGCTGGCGCGGGATCACACCGATGAGGATGACGGAGTAACGTACGTCACCGGAGAGGCCGCTCCCCCCGTGGCGGCCTCTCCACTTTTATGCCCGTCGAGGCCCCTTCCCGGCCGGCTCGTCGGGCCGGTTGTCCGGGCCGCCGACGACCGGGTGACGCAGCCCCGGGTGCCCGGCCGGCAGCGACCGGCGCACCACCACCCAACTCACGGCAAGCGCCGCCGCGACCAGCGGCCAGGTCAACGCGACCCGGGCGACCACGAGCGCGAGCACCTGCCCACCCAGGTAGAGCGGGACGAGCACCGCCAGCCGCACCAGGTAGGTCGCCGTCCACACCCAACTGCCCCGGCCGTACCCCCGCAACAGCGCCGGATCCCGTCGCCACCGGGCCCGCTGGCCCAGCGCCGTGCCGACCAGTATGCCGAGCAGCGGCCAGCGCACCACGATGCTCACGGCCCAGGCCAGCGCGCTGGCGCCGTTCGACAGCAACTGGATCAGAAAGAAGTTCTCGGCCCGGCCGGTCAGCGCCGCGATCAGCGCCGCGACGCAGACGGCGAGCAGCCCGATCAGCACCGAGCGCGGCCGGTCACCCCGCCGCAGGCGTACGCCGGCCACCACGACGCCCGCGGCGAGCGCCGCGCCCACCCCGGCCCACAGCGACTCGTCGCCGAGCAGCCAGCCCAGCGCGAACGCCACAGGCGGCAGGGTGGCGTCGACCGCGCCACGCCACCCGCCCAGCAGGTCCGCCAGAGACTCGGGCCGGGCCGCCCCACCGGCGCCCGGACCGGCCGTCGTCGACCCGCCCGGACCGGCCGTCGTCGGCCCGTCCGGACCGGGCTTGACCTGGCCGGACTCCCGCTCCGGTGTGCCGCCCACCGCCACCTCCTCGCCTCCGCCTCAACCTAACCGCCGGGAGCCGGTGGGCCACCGGCCGACCGGCCGGCACCGGCCGCTACGGTGTGCGGATGCGCGCGACGGCACGGGGTTGGACCGCGGTCTGGTTGGTCGTACTGGCCCTCGTCCAGGCGGCTGCCTTCCTCGCCGTCTGGCGGGTTGCCGTGCATACCGAGATCGGCCAGTGGATCGACACGGTCGCCCTGACGGGCAACGAGATCGGCCACGATCGCATCGACGGGCCGGTGGACCGGATCCTCAACGCGATGTCGATCGTCTCCCTGCTCGTCGCCACCGCGATGATCGGCTTCATCGCGCTCATCCGGGGGCGGATCGCCCTTGCCGTCACCGCGACCCTGCTCATCGCCGGAGCGAACGTCTCCACCCAACTGCTCAAGTACGGCCTGAGCCGGCCCGACCTCGGCCTCGACCCCGATCGCGCCGCGGTGGGCAACAGTCTCCCCAGTGGGCACACCGCCGTGGCCGCGTCGGTGGCGCTCGCGCTCATGCTCGTCCTGCCGCCCAAGGTGCGGGCCGTCGGCGCCTTCGTCGGCGCGAGTTACGCCGCAATCGCCGGGGTGGCGACCCTCTCCGCCGGCTGGCACCGACCCAGCGACGCGGTCGCCGCCTACCTGGTGGTGGGCGTCTGGGCGGCGCTGGCCGGCCTGGTCCTGCTGATCACCCAGCGCGAGCAGGCCCAGATCGCGTCCGGCGACGCCCACCGTGTCGCCGCGATCGTGCTCGGCGTGGCCGGTGTCCTCGCGCTGATCGCCTCCGGCCTGGCCCTCACCTGGCTGGTGGACCTGCGCGGAACCGGCCCGGAGGAGTTGAGCCGCCGCCCGCTCTTCGTCGGGTACGCGGGCAGCGCCGCCGGCATCGCCGGCACCATGGCGCTGGTGATGGCGCTGGTGCTGACCGTCGTGCACCGGCTGGTGCCCCGGGTCAAGGGCTGAGTCGACAGGTGGACCCGGTTCGCGCGGCGTTCCGTGCCGAGTGCGCACGGCTCACCGGCATCCTGTCCGAGGTGGACGACGCCGACCTCGACCGGCCCACCCCCTGCCCGCCGTGGACAGTCCGTGAGTTGATCGCACACGTCCGCACCGGCGCCGGGCGGCTGGCCGACATGCTCGCCGCCTCCGCCCCGCCGCGCGCCGAGGTCGACGCCGCCAGCTACTTCGGCGCGGCCAAGTTCACCTCGGAGGTGGACGCCGCCCGGATCGACGCCGCCCGGTCCGAAGCAGCGCGGTCCGAAGCAGCGCGGTCCGTAGCAGCGCGGTCCGAAGCAGCGCGGTCCGTAGCAGCGCGGATGGACGCCGCGCGGTCCGAAGCAGCGCGGTCCGAAGCAGCGCGGATGGACGCCGCCCGGTCCGAAGCAGCGCGGTCCGACGCCGCGCGGTCCGAAGCAGCGCGGTCCGAAGCAGCGCGGATGGACGCCGCGCCGTCTGACGCCGCGCGGTCCGGCGCCGCGCGGTCCGAGGCCGCGCGGTCCGACTCTGCGCGTTCCGAGGCCGCGCGATCCGACTCTGCGCGGATGGACGCCGCGCCGTCCGACGCCGTGCGGATCGGTGGCAGCGGGCGGGTTGCGGGGCAGGTGGGGCGGGCGGCGCTGGCGATCGAGTTCGAACAGACCTGGCAGGCTGCCGACGCCGCGGTCGCTGACGCCCCATCCGAGCGGGTGGTCCAGACCCGGCATGGTGACGCGATGAGCCTCACCGAGTTCCTGCGGACGCGCGTGGTCGAGGTGGGAGTGCATGGCCTGGACCTGGCCGCCGCGCTGGGCCGACCGCCGTGGCTCACCCCGCAGGCGGAGGTGGTGATCGCCGACCTGCTCACCGGTGGGCGACCGGCGCCGGCGGGGTTGCGGTGGGATCGGTTGACAGTGATCCGCAAGACTACCGGGCGGGCGACGCTGACAGTCGCGGAACAGGCGGCGATCGATGCCGCCGGCTTCCGCTGGCTCGTCTTCGGTCGCTGACCTACCTACCGGCCAGGCCGGCGTCACCACCGCCCACGAGGCGGCGTGAGCCCGGCCCATGCGGCCCAAGATTCGCGCAACTTCGGGGAAACTGCTGCCTCGCCGGCCCCTGATGCAGCAGTTTCCCCGAAACTGTGCGGATCTTTAACGGCGTCGGCACGGCGTCGCCACGGCGTCGGCACGGCGTCGCCACGGCGTCGGCACGGCGTCGGCACGGCGTCGCCACGGCGTCGGCACGGCGTCGCCACGGCGTCGGCACGGCGTCGGCACGGCGTCGCCACGGCGTCGGCACGGCGTCGTCCCGGGATAGCCAGCCAGGCTGGTGGTCAGCTCGCCTTGCGCGGCGCGGGCACGTGCGGGGCGACGCCCCGCAGGTGCGTGAGCACCACCGGGTCGATCCGCCCCGGCACCAGCCGCTCCTCCAGGTTCTCCAGCCCCGCCCAGGAGACCAGCGCCGCCTCGGCCCCGGCGTGGCCCACCGGATGGCCCAGCGCGGTGAGCAACGCCGCCACCTCGTCGGCGACCGCGCCGCTCAGGTCGAGCAGGGTCGCCGGGTCGGGTCGGCTGAACAGCATGGTGTGCACGGCCAGCAGTCGACCCAGCTCGGTGACCGGGTCGGGATGGTCGTCCACCCGCAGGTCGACCAGCACGTCGCTGGTGCCGCCGTACCCTCCGCCGCGCTCGACCACCAGCAGGCCCGCGCTCTGCCGGCCCCGCCGGTCCCCGCCGGCCTCGTCACCGGCGCGCAGCGCGGCGACCAGCCGCTCGGCGAACGGCAGCGCCGTGGAGGCCAGCCACGCGTCGCCCAGCGCGTCGACGACCTCCGGGCCGGTGAGCACGTTGCCCTGCGCGGCCCAGCCGTCACCGGTCCGCCCGCCCGCCCACGGGTGGCAGGCCGGGCCGGTCCAGCTCGCGCCCGGGCCGCTGCCACCCACCACGCCGAGCTGCCGGTGCTCCCGCTCGGCGTCGGCGGCGACCAGGCCGGCCACCACGTCGGCGGCGGCCACCCCGGTGCGGAGCAGCGTCAGCCCCTGCGGGCGGTAGGCGAGGTTGACGTGCGCCTGGGTGGCCAGCGCGCCGACCTCGGCCTCCGCCGCCGGCACCAACGCGCCGGCGGCGAGGAACTTGCTGGCCACGACGACTCCGTGGCGGCGGCCGTCGGCGGAGCGGGCGACGAGGGAGAAGGTCACCCGCCGAGACTAACCGGCCTCGGGGCGTACGCCGACGGGTCAGAACGGCGTCGCGGCGGCCTCCGGCGGCGCGCCGTGCGCCCGGCGGGCGTCCGCGACCGCGACGCCGCCCAGCACGAGCACGCCGGTGGCCGACGCGAGCAACCCCGGCAGGAACAGCAGCGGTACGGCGGCCGCCGCCAGCACCAGGACGGCGATCCACCGCGACGGCGAGATCCGCCCGAACACCTCGTACTCGAAACGGGCCCGGCCGGCCAGGAACAGCGCGGGTCCACCGAGCACCACGACCAGCCACGACGCCGGGGGGTGGCCCAACGGATGCTCGATGATCAGCTCGTAGCCGATCGCAGTGGCGGCCAGGCCGATCACCATGACCAGGTGCGTGTCGGCCGCCGAGCGCCCGATGTTGGCCGGATGTCGGGCCTTCATCACCGCCTCGCCCAGGATCTGCCCGGCGCGCTGGACGTAGATCCGCCACAGCAGGATCGACGTGGCCACCGCCAGCGTGATCGCCCACACCTGCCCCGACTCGCCCGTCCCCCTGGTGTAGGCGAAGCCGGCCACCAGGATCGTCTCGCCCAGCGCGACGAGGAAGAACTGCTGGTACCGCTCGGCCAGGTGCTCCCCGGCGATCTCCCACTTCGAGACCGTCGACCGGCCCAGCCCCGGCACCGGCCAGCCCCACCGGGCGTCCAGGTACTCGACGAGCAGGGCCGCCGCCCAGAGCATCACCTGCGCGTTGGTGGGCAGCAGCGCTCCGACGATCCACAACACCCCGGTGGCGGCGAACACCACAGTCATGCGGACCTTCAACCGGCGGTACGGGTGCGGACCCAGCGCGACCGCCAGGATCAGCGGCCGGGACACCTGCGCGACCACGTACGCCACCGCGAACATCAACCCGGTCTGGCTGAACGCCCGGGGGATCGCCACCCCCATCACCATGCTGCACACCAACGCGATCAACACCACGGCCTGCAGGGACAGCCGGTACGGGTCATAGCGGCTGGTCGTCCACGCGGTCCCCTGCCAGACCGCCCAGAGCGCGAGCAGCAACAGCAACGTCTTGCCGCCGCCGGTGACCACCGCCGCGCCGTGGTCGGCCTCCGGGTCGGTCAGGTCCTCGAACGCGCGCGTGGAGATCCGGGTGAGGGCGAAGACGTAGACCAGGTCGAAGAAGAGTTCCAGGAAGGTGGCCCGGCCGGGCGCGGCCGCCGAGGCGACGGGCTCCAGGCGCCCAGATTCCCTGAAACCCATGGTCAGCGGCCTGCGCCGATGCTCCGGTCCACCCCGAAGTCGTAGCACCCCGGTCCGCGCGCACGGCCGGAAACCGGCGATTCTGCCCACTTCGGGGATCTTGCTCGCGGGCCCCGTCAACGGGCACGATCGACCGGTGACGAATCGATGGGGCATGACTGTGCCGTTGGGCGGGATCCCGCTTGCCGATCACGAGGCGGTCTACGCGACCCTCGATCGCGCCGGGTTCACCGACGTCTGGTCGTCCGAGGTCGCCGGTACCGACGCGTTCACCCCGCTGGCGCTGGCGGCGGCGTGGCAGCCACGGCTGCGGCTGGGCACCGCGATCACCCCGGTCTTCACCCGTGGCCCCGGGCTGCTCGCCATGAGCGCGGCGGCGCTCGCCGAGGCGGCCCCGGGCCGGTTCGCGCTCGGCATCGGCGCGTCCTCGCCGGTGCTCGTCCGGGACTGGAACGCGGTGCGGTTCGACGAGCCGTTCCGACGCACCCGCGACGTCCTGCGGTTCCTGCGCGCCGCGCTGCGCGGCGAGACGGTGGACGAGGTCTACGACACCTTCACCGTGCGCCGGTTCACCCTCGAACGTCCACCGGCGGTGCCGCCGCCGATCCTGCTCGCCGCGCTGCGCCCGGGCATGCTCCGGCTCGCCGGCGCGGAAGCCGACGGCGTCATCCTCAACTGGCTCAGCGCCGACGACGTGCCGCGGACCCTCGCCGAGCTGGGCGAGCGCCGGGCCGGCTTCGAGGTCGCCGCACGGATCTTCGTCTGCCCCACCGAGGACGCCACGTACGCCCGGACACTCGGCCGCCGGCTGATCACCAGCTACCTCACCGTGCCGGCGTACGCCGAGTTCCACCGCTGGCTCGGCCGCGACGAGGTCCTCGCGCCGATGTGGCAGGCGTGGGCCGCCGGTGACCGGCGCGGCGCCAGCGCAGCCGTCCCTGACGAGGTGGTCGACGCCCTGGTGCTGCACGGCTCACCGGAGCGGTGCCGAGCCCAGGTCCGCCGCTACGCGGACGCCGGAGTCCAGGTGCCGGTCCTCGCGTTGCTGCCGACCCCGGAGGTGAGCGCCGGCAGCGCCGCCGCGCTGATGACCCTCATCGCCCGGTTGGGCACCGAGCCCGTGGGAGCGTCGGCGTGAACCTGACCGACCGGATCGCGGTGGTCACCGGCGGCGCCGGCGGCATCGGGGCGGCTCTGTCGCGGCGCTTCGCCGCCGAGGGCGCCGCCGCGGTGGTGGTCGCCGACCTGGACGCCGAGGCGGCCCACGCGGTGGCCGAGGGCATCGGCCCGGTGGCGCACGCCGCCGCCCTCGACGTCACCGACGAGGCGCAGGTCCGCGCGCTCGTCGACGACACCGAACGGCGCTTCGGCCGCATCGACCTGTTCTGCGCCAACGCGGGGGTGACCACCGGCGGGGGAGTGGAGGTCGACGACGCGGCCTGGGACCGCGCGTGGCGGGTGAACGTACTCGCCCACGTCTACTCGACCCGGGCGGTGCTGCCCGGCATGCTCGCCCGCGGCGGCGGCCACCTGCTGCACACCTGCTCGGCGGCGGGGGTGCTGACCGCGGTGGGCGACGCCGCCTACACCGCGACGAAGCACGCCTCGGTGGGCTTCGCCGAGTGGCTCGCCATCACCTACCGTGACCGGGGCATCCGGGTCAGCGCCCTCTGCCCGCAGGGAGTGGACACCCCGATGCTCGCCGACGGCATCGTCGAGGGTCACCTGGGCGCGCGGGTGATCGCCGCCTCCGGAGCGGTGCTCACCCCGGACCAGGTCGCCGAGGCGACAATCGCCGGGCTGGCCGAGGAGCGGTTCCTGATCCTGCCGCACCCGGAGGTCGCCGACTACGCGCGCCGCCGCGCCGAGGACCCGGACGGCTGGCAGGCCGGCCTCCGCAAGCTGGTCCGCCGGCTGACCGCCTGACCGCCGCTACCGCTCGGGCACGCGCGCGATGGCGAGGAGGTGCGCGCTCGACGCGACAAGCGCCGACTCGCTGGAGTACACCCGAGCGAGGTCCAGCGCGCCACCGAAGACCGTCTCCTCCGCCGTGCCGCCGATTGCTGCCTCCGCTGCCGTCCACGCCGGACCCTCGACCCCGTGCACGACCACCTCGGTCAACCCCGCCGCCAGGCACTCGTCGGTGATCTCCTCGACCCGGTGGAAGTAGGCGTGGGTGAAACCGATCCGCGGGTCGTTGGTGCCGTCGGTGAGCAGCGAGCGTGCCTCCGCGAGAGTCCGCTCGTCCAGTCGGCCGGTGGCCGCGAAGTCCAGCGCCCCCGCGAACCGCGAGATGACCGCCGCCACGACCCGGCCACCGGGGCGGGTGACGCGGACGGCCTCCCGTAGGGCCCGTAGCCGATCCGCGCGCCGCACCAGGTGATAGAGCGGGCCCAGCAGCAGCGCGGCGTCGAACGTGTCGCCGGCGTAGGGGAGGGCACGCGCGTCGGCGACCTGCGCTTCGATGGACGGCTGGCCAGCACGGGCGTGTGCGACGTGACCCGGCACCAGGTCCACGAGGCGCACCTCGTGACCGGCGGAGACGAGCGCGCGAGCGTACGCGCCTGTGCCGCCGCCGACATCCAGGACGCGGGCGCCGGTTTTCGGCAGGAGATCCCGCAGGAGTTCCAGCGTCCGGATCCACTCCAGACGGGCCTGGGGTCGCCCGGTCAGCCGCTGGTCCTCACGGTAGTGCTGCGTGTAGTAGTCGACGATGTCGCTCGAATGCTGGTCCACACGCTGATGGTCTTCGCCGTGCCGCGCGCGCGCCAACGCATTTCACCAGTCGACCGACCCGTCGGCACGAGCCGGGCGGGCGGCGGTGGGGAACCGGGCATCCCCCGGCGACGGGAGCGGGTTCCCCTCCGCCGGGGAGGACCAGACCGTCCAGCGGCGCAGATCATCGGTGCATGACTGTCGCCGCTCGTCCTCGCCCATCCGCAGCGTCCGGCCCGACCAGACCGTGGGCGGTGGCGTGCGTCGTCTTCGTCGCGGGTGAGGTGGCTCTGCGTCTGTACTGGATCGCGGGTGGCCGGTGGGGGTACACCGCCTGCGACCGCACCGATCTGGTCGACCCCGGGGGTGGGTGCGGCGCCGACCGCGTCGAGTCGCTGCCCTTCGGGGCGGGATGGGGAGCGGTGGGAGCCGGCGTCGTCCTCGCGGCGGTGGTCCTCCACGCGGTCCGGTTCCCCGGCCGCCTCGCGTCGGCGGTCAGTTGGGCCGCGGCGGCCCTGCTGGCGGTCCTCGCCTTCCCGCTGCACCTGATCTTCGAGCTGCCAGCCGCGTTGTCGGGGCGTCCCTCGGACTGGCGTGACCTGGGCGGCCGGCTCGCGCTGGTGGCCGGTGGCGTCCTGTTCGCCGGGCTCGCGAACGCCTCCGGTCCCCGGCGTGCGCCGGTGGCCGCCGGCTACCGTCCGGTGCCACGGTGGGCACGCCGTTGGGCGTACGCGGCCGTCGCTCTACCGGTCGTGGGCTGGGCCGTGCCGCACGGGCTCTGGGCGCTCGGCGTTCCGTTCGGCATTCCCGCGGGGGATTTGAACGACAACCGCGGGGGCCTCTCGACATGGACAGGCGTGGCGATCACGCTCGTTCCGCCGCTCGCCGGCCTGCTCGTTCTCGGGCTGGTACAGCGGTGGGGGCAGCAGTTCCCCGCTTGGGTGCCGGGGCTGCGCGGTCGACCGGTTCCCCGGCTGTTGGCGCTGATCCCGGCCGGGGCGGTGGCGCTCACGCTCGTCACCTACGGCGTGTTGAGCGGTGGCATCGCCGTCGGCCGACTGGTGACGGGCGAGCTGTCCTGGTCCGAGGTGGCGCAGGAGTGGGCGGTGGCCGCCACGTTGCTGGTGTTCCTCGGCTGGGGAGTCGCGCTGGGCGTCACGACCACGGGTTACGCCCGCACCACCCGAGCACGCCAGGAGCAGACGGCCACCGCAGGCATGTCGTCGTGAGGCTGGCGTTGCGTCCACAATCGCCAGCGCCTCCGCGGCTCTGGCCCGCACAGATCGGAGCAACCATGAGCCCCGCTGACGTCGGCCGCACCTGGGCGGCCGCCCCGAACCCCTGGGCCGTCCGGGCCGCCTACGCCGTCCCGCTCTGCGTCCTGCCGTCCGCGCTGTGGCGACTGTCGCTCGTGTTCACCGACAGCGCCGTCACGACCTGGTACATGATCTTCCTGTCCGTCCTGTCGATGGGACTGGCGCTGCTGACACTCGGGCTGGTGCAGCGCTGGGGACAACGGCTGCCGGGCTGGGTGCCGGTGCTGGGCGGTCGCCGGGTCCCGGCGCGCGCAGTTGTGCTCGTCGCGCTGATCGGCGGATCGTTGCTGGTCGCCATCTGCGCGTACTTCCTCCTGAACCAGAGGTTTCATTTCGTGCAGCGCACGTGGGTCGGAGTCGGAGAAGACGAACCGGTGCACCCGCGTCCCGGCTGGGAGGTGCTCCGGTACTACGCCCCGATGCTGGCCTGGGGGCCGCTCGTCATAGCCGTGGCCGTTGACTACGGTCGTCGGGCGGCCCTGGTTCGATCACCGGCCCGATAACGTCCGTCGACGCGAGAGCATCCCTGCCCCGAGGCGGATGGGTTCCTGATCACTGCGGAGAGCGGCGGGCTCGGCGCAGGGGACCTGGGTCGAGCGACCAGAGCAGGCGACGCCACCGGGGGCGCGCGGAGCGCAGGGTGGCCACGTAGGCGGTGGCCACCTCGGCGGCCTGGGCCGCCTGATCAGGCGTTGCGGCACCCGGGGCGAAGCCCACCTGATTGAGCAGGGCCGCCAACTCGTCGACGGCCGGCCCGTCGTCGCCGGCCGGCTCGTGGCGGGGCACGCCGCTGCTGGTTGCGCCGCTGCTGGTTGCGCGGCCTCCGGTCGTGCCGCCTCCGGTCGTGCCCGCTCGGGCGTCGGAGAGGGCCTGCCGGGCCCGCGCGGCGACCTCGGTCGCCGCCAGGTCGTCGCCGACCGGGCGGCCGGCCAGTCGCAACGCGTCGGTGACCTCCCGCCAGGCGCCGGCGATGCGCTGGCCGGGGTCACCCCGCACCAGCCGGTTGCGGGAGAGGGAGCGGCGCATCGCCAACAGGGTCAGCAGCAGCGCCCCCACCACGAGCAGCAGACCACCGCTGCCACCCGCGACCAGCACCGGCGTGGACACGCCACCTCGTACCGGCGGCCCGTCGGCGGCGGCTGCCGGCTCCGGCGACGCCGTCGGCTCCACTGTGGGCGCCGGCACCTCCGACGGCGGCGGGTCCTCCGGGGTCGGACGGAAGTCCTCCTCCACCGGCCTCGGCTCGTTCTCCGGGCGGGGCAGCGGGTCGAAGGCCACCCAGCCCAACCCGTCGAAGAGCACCTCCGGCCAGGCGTACGCGTCACCGGCCCGCACCGGCCCCTGCCCACCGGACTCGAAGCCGACCACCACCCGCGTCGGCAGCCCGGAGAGCCGGCCCAGCACCGCGAACGCCGCCGCGAACTGCTCCGACGTGCCCCGCTGCCCGCCCCCGTTGCGCGGGCCGAAGAGGAAGAAGGCCAGGTTCGGGTACGCGTGCCCGCTCGGCGCGTCCGCCACCACCCGGTAGTGCTCGGCCAGGAACTGCTCGATCGCCGCCGCCCGCGCGTACGGGGCGCCGTTCTCCTCGGCGAGCTGAGCCGCCAGCCGCCGCATTGGGTCGGGCACCCCGTCGGCGACCCGCAGCACCCGGGCCACCTCCTCGCCGGCCGGCACGTTCGCGGTGGCCAGCAGATTGTTGTCCGGGCGCTCCCGGGCCGACGTCACCGTGTACCGCAGCCCCGGCGTCAGCCCCTCCGGCCGGATCAGCGTCCCCGTCGCCGGGTCGTACGCCACCCGCGCGCCGCTGACCTCACGCGGCGTCGCCACGGCCGGGAGCAGCCGACCACTCAGCTCCGCCACGGTGATCTCCTGCCGAACCGTCTCCACCGCGCTGTCCCGGGTCGGCGCGGTGGCCGGCAGGATCCGCCCCGCGTTGCGGTACGTCGCACCGACCCGCCAGGTGATCCCGTCGTAGTCGCTGAGCACCGCCAACCGGATCCGCACGCTGCGGGACGACGTCGGGTCGTCCGCCGCGCCGGTCGCCGTCGCGTCGTCCGCGCCGCCGGGCGGTGGTGCGACGCCCATCGTGCGCACGTCGAGAAGCTTCTGCTCCGGGCGCAGCGCCCACCCGGAGATCCGGATCAGCGGGTTCTCGTCGAGCGTCTGCACCTGTGGCGGCTCCACGTACCGGCGCGGGTCCACCGGCCGCCCGTCGACCTGACCGGCGACCACCGGGCCGAGCAGCGCGACCAGGCCGATCACCAGGGCCACGCCGAGCGCCGCCGACGCCGCCAGCCGAAGCCGCACCGCCGCGCGCATCCCCGGGGCGAGACCTGCCGTCGGGTCACCGCCAGCCGGCGACGCACCCGACGGCGCGGCCAGCCCGACCGCCGCGATCGCGACGAAGGCAACAGTCGTCCCGATCGCCGGTTCGGCGTTCGGACCGACCACGTAGAGGGCCGCGGCGTAGAGCCCCGCCGCCGGCAGGTAGCCGAGCAGCACCCGGCCGGTGCGCAGCGCCACCTCCGCCCCCGCCAGGCCGGCCAGCCACGCCGCCACCACCGGGACCAGCACCGTGTCCGGTGTGGGCTCCACCGGGATCATCGCGGTGAGCAGCCGGGGAATACCATTGCGCGCCGCGTCCGCGCTCACCTCCAGCAGGCTTCCCGGCAGATCGGCGCGGGCGGCGGCCAGCCGCAACGACCACAGCGTCCAACCGGCCAACGCCGCCATCGACACCGGCGCGACAAGCCAGGACGGCAGCCGTCGGGCGGCCACGCTTACCAGCACCGAGCCCACCGCCGCGCCGATGACCAGCCGGGTCAGCAGGTCGCCCGCGTACACCCGGCCGAGCACCACCCCGGCGAGCCCGGTGAGCGCGATCAGCGCCAGCGGCACGACGGCCGCCCGCAGCGCGTGTACCACCCGCCCGGTCGCGCCGCCGGCTGGCGACGGCGTCCGCCGCGGGTCCGTCGCCGCGACGTCCGGCGCGCGCAGCGGCTCGACGCCCGTCACCACCGGCGTACCCCGTCCCACTCGGCGGCGAACTGTGCGCCGTCCACCGCGTCGACCACCACCAGGCCGGCCGTGCCCGCAGGCGTCGGCTCGGCCGCCCCGAACACCCCGACCACCACCGAGGGGTACGCGCCGCGCAGCGCACCGACGTGTCCCAACCCGTCCCGCCCACCGGGGCCGGTCAGGAAGATCAGCGTGTCGCCGAGCCGGTCCTGGCGCAGCCGGGTGGTGACCGCGTGCAACGCGTCGTCCTCGTCGGACAGTTCGGCGGCGGCGAGCCGGTCCAGCGGCGGCATCTCGCCGGCCCCCGCCGGCCCGCGCTCGATCAGCTCCGGGCCGACCAGCAGCATCACCACCGGCAGGTCCGCACGGTGTGCGGCGGTGACGACCGACGCCGCCGCCTCGCAGGCGGACTCGAACGACTCGGCCACCCCGTCCACCTGCTGCGGGTGCGCGGCGGCGCGGTTGTCCAGGAGGACGATCAGGCGGGGCAGGCTGGTGTCCACGTTCTCGCGCACCATCAGCTCGCCGACCCGGGCGCTCGTACGCCAGTGCACCCGACGCAGGTCGTCACCCACCACGTACTCCCGCAGCGAATTGAACGTGATCGACCCGTTCGGCACCCCGTCCACCCGGCCGTCGAGGCTGCGCCCCGCGCCGGTGGGCACCGCCGTCAGCGGATGGATCCGCGGGTGCACCCAGACCGGCGCCGTCTCTCCGTACGGGCGGGCCAACGCCACCAGACCCAACGGGTCGCGCCGGGTGACCCGCAGCGGACCGACCGGCACCACCCCCCGACGGACGGTCGGCACGTCGTAGCGGACCTCGGTGTCCCGACCCGGCCGCAGGCGCAGCAGCGGCACGGGCACCGCACGGCTGCCGCACCGGTCCTCGGCCAGCAGATTCGCCGACCGCAGCCGGCCGGCGTTGCGGACGGTGAGCGTCATGCTCGCCGGCTCCCCGCGCGCCACCCGGTCCGGGTCCGCCCGGCGGCTGACCAGCAGGCGAGGCCGCCAGGCCGCGGTAAGCGCCGCGTAGCCGACTGCCGCGCCGGCCGCCGCGCCGAGCAACGTCAACTCGGGGTACGCGAAGCGGAACCCCAGGCCGAGCAGGACGACAGCGGCGACGAGCAGCCCGACCCCGCGGGCGGTGATCCCCATGGCGCTGCTGCCGGTCAGCCCTGCACCGGGGCCGGCTGCCCGGACGGCAGCGGCACCGGCACCGAGGCGATGGCCTGGCGCAGCACCTCCGCGGGGGTCACCCCGCGCACCTGCGCGTCCGGGGTGAGCAGCAGCCGGTGCGCGAACACCGGTTCGGCGAGCATCTTCAGATCCTCCGGCATGATCCAGCCTCGGCCGTCGATAAGCGCGTACGAGCACGCCGCCCGGGTCAGCGCGATCACACCCCGGGGGCTGACACCGACGCGTACCTGCGGATGGGTGCGGGTGGCGGCGGCCAGCCGGACCGCGTACGCGTAGAGCGGCTCGGCGATGTGCACCCGGCGGGCCATCCGGACCATCTCCCCGACCGTCGCGGTGTCGGTGACCGGGGCGAGCGCCTCGGGGGAGCGGACCGTCGCGCCGCGCAGCACCTCCACCTCGACCGCCTCGTCCGGGTAGCCGACGGACAGCTTCACCAGGAAACGGTCGAGCTGCGCCTCGGGCAGCCGGTAGGTGCCGTCCATCTCCACCGGGTTCTGCGTGGCGACGACCAGGAACGGCGACGGCACCGGGTGCCGGACCCCGTCCACGGTGACCGTGTGCTCCTCCATCACCTCCAGCAGCGCCGACTGGGTCTTCGGCGACGCCCGGTTGATCTCGTCGGCGATCACGATGTTGGCGAACACCGGCCCCGGATGGAACTCGAAGTCCCTGCTCGCCTGGTTGAAGATGGTCACACCGGACACGTCCGAGGGCAGCAGGTCGGGCGTGAACTGGATGCGCCGCCACTGACCCTTCACTGTCGCGGCGATGGCCCGCGCCAGGGTCGTCTTACCGACCCCCGGCACGTCCTCAAGCAACACGTGACCCTGGGCGAAGAGCGCGGTCAGGGCCAGCCGGACCACCTGCGGCTTGCCGAGCACCACCGCGTTGACGTTCTCGGCCAGCCGGGCGGCCAGGGCGGCGAAGCCCTGCACCTCCGGCTGGGTGAGCGGCTCGTGGGTGTTCACGGTCGGCGGTGCTCCTCGGCTGGTGGTTCAGCAGGTGGGCAGGACGTTGATGTTGTCGCCGCCCTCCAGGTTGAGCCAGGCCCAGGGAATGTAGTTCTTCCCGTTGAATTCGACCTGCACCCACCAGGTGCTGCGCTTCTGGTTGTTGTAGATCCACGAGTCGACGTCCTCGCCGGACTTCTTGCAGTACGCCTGGAGTCGGCGGCCCGGCTTCGCCCAGCCCACCTGCTTGTCGTTGTCCTGCGCGGCAACCGAGAAGACCTCATTACCGTTGCGGCGGCTGGCGACCTCCTTGTCGCAGTAGGTCCGCTGATCGCCGTCCGGCCCGTTGTTGCAGGTGGCGACGCCGTACAACGCCAGCGTGTCCTCAGCCCGCTGCGCGGTCCCCTTGCCGGCCGCGTTGGTGGCGGTCACCGTGAACGCGTACTTCGTGCCCGGCGTCAGCCCCGTCATCGTGATGCTGGAGCACGCCCCGGCCTTCGCCGGCTCACCCGACGTGCTCAGCGAGCAGGTGGCCCTGCCGCCGCCCGCGTCCACCGTGAACGTGACAGTCGCCGACGTGGCGGTCGCCGACGAGCCGGTGACAGTGACCTGCGGCGCGGCGACCGTACGGGCCGTGGCGGTGGCCTCCGGACCCGGCCCGGCCTCGTTGACCGCCTTCACCTTCACCGTGACGTTCTGGCCGTTGCCCAGACCGGTGACCGTCGTTCGGGTCTCGGTCACCTCACTGGTCTTGCCACCGACGTCCACCTGGTACTTCGTCACCGGCCGACCGTTCGCCTCGGCCGGTGACCACTGCACAGTGACCGCGCCCGGCTGGTCGGCGACAGTCCCGGCCTGCAGGTCCAGCGGCCGGCCGGGCGCCGCGAACGGCACCACCGTGTTGCTGACCGGCGACGCCGCCGAGCCGGCCCCCTTGTCGTTGACCGCCACGACTGTGAACGCGTACTGGGTGCCGAACTCCAGCTCACCGGCCGGCACCACAAGCTCCGTCTTCGTCGACTCACCGGCCGGCGCGTTCGTCCCCGCCGACGTGGCAGTCACCGCGTACTTGGCGATCTTGTTGCCCTGCCCGTTCGCGGCCGGCCACTTCACCACCACCGTGCCGTCCGGCCGCTCCTGCGCCGTGACACTGGCCGGCGGATCGGGCACCGCGGCGGTCGGGGTCACCGGGTTGCTGCTGCGCGCCGGGCCGTCACCCTTGGCGTTGACGGCATGCACCGCGAAACGGTACGTCTCGCCGTTGGTCAGCCCCTTGACCTCCACCGAACGCTGGTTGGCGCCCACCTCCAGGCGCTGGTCGGCGCCCTGCACGACGTACTTCGTGATCTCGGCGCCGTTCGCGGCGGCCGGCCGCCAGCTCACCCGGGCCTGAGCGTTGCCGGCGGCGGCGGTGACGCTGCGCGGCGCGCTCGGCTTGCCCACCCGGGGCTTCTTCGGCGGGGGCGGCGGCGGGGGAGCAGGCGGCGGGTCACCACCCAGCACGTCGTTGGCGTACTTGTCGACCTCGCGCACCTGGTGCTTGTCGTCCACCACCCGGGCCGTCGCCGAGTCGGGCGAGTTGATGAAGAGGTGGTTCTCCCGCACCTCCATCTCCAGTGGCCCGTTCGCCCGGCCCTTGATCGTGTCGACCAACTGGCCGCCCGCGTCGAAGGAGTAGATGGTGCCTGTCGCCTCGTCGGCGCAGTAGAACCGGTCGGCCCACGCCACCGCCGGGCTCAGCCGGTCGCCGCTGCCCGGCACCGTGAACGCCCGCTCCTCACCGGCGTCACCCACCACCAGCACCCGCCGCTCGGCCGGCACCGTCACCGGCACCCGCGGGCCGGAGGTGCGGGTCGGCATCGCCGCCGGGCCGGGCAGCGTCAACGGCGTCGGGTGGACCGCACCGCGCTGCACCCGCACCAGCCGTGCGGCCGTGCGGTCGAGCACCGCCACCCCGTCGTCCAGGGTGGAGACCACCAGCTCGTGGCTGGCGTCGGCCACGTCGTACGTCTCGACCCGCTCCGGGCTGAGCCCGCCCCCGGCCGGCGCGGCCGAGGCCGGCGCGGACGGCAGTTTCGCGGCGGTGACCGCCGAGACGGTGCCCTCGCTGGGCACCGCGATCCAGAGGCGGCCCTCGCCGTCGAAGGTGCCCCCGGTGATGCCCGGCGGATAGCGCACCGGCTCGCCGATCGGGCTCAACGACCGCGGGTCGAGCTGCCGCACGATGCCCTGCACGGCGTCGACGACGAACGCCGCGTCCTCGTGCAGGGCGACGCTCACGCCCAGGCCGGGTGTGGTCGGCGTGGTAGCGGTGAGCTGCAGGGTGGCCAGGTCCAGCGAGCTGATCTGCCCGGTCTGCAGATCGCGCAGGATCAGCAGCCGATCGGTCTGGGCGACCTGCATCGGGTGTCGGCGGGCGCCGGGAACCTCGGTGCGGGTGTCCACCCTGGCGGTGACCCCGTTGACCCGGGCCAGCTCGCTGCGCACCGTGCTCCACAGCCAGGAACTTGCGTCGTAGTTGGCCACCGCGTTGTCCGCCGCCCCCAGCCCCAGGACGGTAAGCCCCATGGCGGCCAGCAGCGCGGTGACCGTGCCGACCGTCACCAGCCCGCCGCGCAGTCGGGACCGGGAACGGGGGGCGTCGGTCCGCTCGGCGTCGTCGATGCTGGCCACAGCCGGCTGCCTTCCCTGAGTCGTGGCAGGTGGCGTACGCCTCGCGGCGACCCCTCCCCTGAGCCGGGTGCCATCATATGGCCCGGCCGGGAACGGGGGAACCCGCACGGTCACCCCTGTGGATACCGAGCGTGCGCAGTGGACGCCCAGCTCAACTCGACGATCGCGAACCCGACTGTGTCGGCTCGGCGGCGTCTACCGTTCGCGGTCACCCTGGCGACGGAATCCGTTCCGTGTCAACTCGGGGGCGTGGACCGTTCGCGGTTCGTGCAAACCTGGCCCGAGGTGGCGAAGCTGTCAGTGGAGTAGACCGCCAGCACCGTGAAGCAGTAGTCCACTCGGGAGCTGAGCCCGTTGACCGTGTGGCTGGTCCGCCCCGGTTCCACGGTGGCCATCACCCCCAGCGCCAGACCGGCCCGCCCGCCGGCGACCATGAACGGCACCGCGCCCCCGGACGGATCCGTCCAGGTCAGAGTGATCGTCACGAGGTCGTCGCGGAGCTTCAGGTCGCCGGGAGGGGGCCCGCTCGCCGACGGCGTCGCTACCACTGTGGCACCGGGTGGCGGCGGCGCGTCGTCGCGGTTCAACACCACCGCGCCCAGGCCGACGACCGCGACCAGGGCAACCCCGGCCGCCACCGCCGTACCGATCAGCGTCGCCCGACTGCGGCTCGTAGAACCACCCTCGTCGGCGTACGCGGTGGAGTAGGCGTCCTGCCGGTAGTGCTGTCCCGGGTACACCTCGTGGCTCTGCTGATAGGGCTGCCCCGGGTACTGCTGACTGGCCGCGTACTGCGCAGCGGGCGGGTACGTGGGAGTGACCGGCGGCGGGTAGGTCGCGAGCTGCTCCGCCGTCGTGTCCGGGGGTGGTGCCGGCGCCGGCCCGACGGCCGGGAACACCTCCGTCGACGCGGACGCGAGCCCCGACGGCTCGCCCTGCGCGGTCGACAACATCACGCTGGTGTCCGACGTGCCCTCGTCACCCGCGGTGGACCTGTCGCCCACGGTGGCCGCGCTATCCGGTGTGGTCTCCCCGTCCGGTGCGGGCTCCCCGAAGGTCGCCCGGCTCGGCACCACGGGGTCGCCGCCAGCCGTGGGCAGCGCATGCGGGGGCGCGCTGCTGCTCCAGGGCGGGGCGGTCAGTCCCCAGGGCGGCGCGCTCACCGGCGGCGCCGAGACGGGCTGGCTGTAGCCGGGTGGTCCGGACACGGGGTAGGGGTGGGCGGGTGGTCCGGACACCGGGAACGTCGGTGCTGGTGGTCCCGAAACAGGAAACGCGTGGCCGGGTGGTCCGGAAATGGGCTGGCTGTGGCCGGGTGGTCCGGACACGGGGTACGGGTGGCCGGGTGGTCCGGACACCGGGAACGACGGTGCTGGTGGCCCCGACACGGGATACGTGTGGAGGGGTGCCGCGGAGACGGGCTGGCTGTGGCCCGGTGGTCCGGACACCGGCTGGCTGTGGGGCGCCGGTGGCCCGGAGGCAACGTGGGACCGGTCGGGCGGTCCGGAGACGGGTTGGCCGTGATCGGGCGGGGCCGACACCGGACGGAAAGGACCCCCAGCCGGTGCGAGGGCTGGGCCGCCTTGCACAGGCGGCGCGGATACCTGCTGCGGGGCGACGGGCGTCGCGCCGACCGCGTGGTGCAGGGGCGGCCCGCTCACCGGGCGGGAGGGACCTGCGCCCGACGTCGTCGGAAGCGCCCCGGAGGGCCCCGGCCCGTCCGTCGTACGGGTCGGTCCGGTCGCCGCGATCCGGGCGGCCTCCTCGGCCAGCAGGGGCTCGATCTGCCGTACCTGAATGGTCGGGTCGGCCCACCGTGGAGCCGGAACCGGCGGTGGGGGTGCCGGCGGGGCGACGGCGGGCTGCGCGGCGGCCGGCGGGGCCGGGTTCGGGGCCGCCAGCGCCGGGGCCGCCAGCGCCGGGGGCGGCGCCTCGACGACCGGCTGGATCGGCTGATCACCAGTGCGCTGACGCGGTGGCGCGGGTGGCGGCTGCTGCCGGACGGGCGCCTGCTGGCCGGCCGCCCGAGGCGCTGGCGTGACCGGTGGCCGGGGCGAAGCCGCTGGCTGCTGCTCCGCTCGCTGGCGCGGCGGCACCGGACGATCGAGGGTGGCTGCCACCGGAGGCGTGGCGGACGTGGGCGGTGCGGGATGTGTGGGGGTGGCCGCCGGTGACGTGGCCGAGGCGGGCAGCGCCGGCTGGGCAGGGGTGCCTCGCGTCGGAGGCATGGTGGACGTCTGGGGCGCCGGCTGGGTGGGGGCCGGGGGAGGCGGCGGGGCCCAGGGCGACGCGGGAGCCGCAGGGTTGCCCGCTGCCGGCCGCATCGCTGCCAGGGTCGCCAGGGACAGCGTCGGTCCGGTCAACGCTCCGGAGGTCCCCGCCGTGGTAGCAGAGGTGGACGTCGACGGCCTGACGTCCGGCCGGTTCGGGCCAGGGTCGGCCTCGCCGAGGTAGTCGCGGGCGGCGCGTACCACCGGGTGGTGCTCGCCGAGCACGGCGGGCCCGGCGCTGGCCACGCGCGTGTAGTTGCGGCGGGCCTCGTGCCTGTTGCCCAACTCCTCGGCTACCTCGGCCAGTTCGAAGGCGAGTGCGAGCATCATCGGCTCGGAGTGGTCCCAGCGCCGCTCGCCCGCCGCGAAGGCCTCCTCCAGCACCCGGCGGGCGGCAAGCGGATCGTCCGCCTCGCGGTGCAGGCGCGCCAGCAGGTGCGCGGTGTGCAGCATCTCGGGATGGTCCTCGCCGAACGGCGGACGGGCGGACCCGACAGCGTCCGCAAGCAGCTGCCGGGCAGTGCTGAGGTCGCCCGCGGTGCGCAGTGCGAGGGCCTGTTGCTGGACGGCGGCCAGAGGAGAGGGATGGGACACAGGGCAATGCTGCCGTCACGGGGCCGCCGACGCTACCCGGGCCTACACCCGATCCCGCTTCGGTGACCTTTGGTGACGGGTGTGAGCAGCGGCGGGAGAGCGTGTCGGCGGGGCCCGGAAGGCGATGTGCATGATCCACGAGTGCCGTGTACAGTAACTCCCCGTGCGGCTCGCCGTGCCGACCTCGGATGGAAAGATCATCTGGGCGGCAGGGTAGGCTGAACGAGCAGGTCCGGGTGGCGGAATGGCAGACGCGCTAGCTTGAGGTGCTAGTGCCCGTATAGGGCGTGGGGGTTCAAGTCCCCCCTCGGACACCAAATTTCGTGGAAAATCACGATAAATAGGAAAGATTGACTGTCCTATTGTGCCTATTTGGGCCCAAATGTCATGAGTCTGGTTTGCCTGGTGGGTGGGCCCAATTTGGTCTATCCGCAGCGCGTTGACCGTCGGAGAGTGGCAGTGCCGGGGCCTGCGCGTCACTGTCGGTATGGGTCGATGATTTCCTTTGGGCGTAGCGCGGGGGCGGCGAGGTCGCGCAGCGTCGGCGAGGTGAGGTAGAACCTGCCGCGGGTCTCGCCGTGTTGTTCGAGCATGTCCGCCCGGACGAGGGCGCGTAGGTCGCGGGTTGCTTGGTCGTCGGTGAGGTTCTCGTCGCGTTGATAGAGGGTGCGGCGCACTCGGCCGCCGGTCGCGGCGAGGTGTAGGGCGCTGACCACCCGCTCCGGCAGGCCGTGACGTCGGACCCAGGTGTCGAGCAGTTCCCAGAGATGCGCGGCTTGGTCGAGGCGTTGCCGGACCAGTTGGGCTTGTTGGTGGTGGGCGCTGAGGCAGAATCGGATCCACCTGCTGGTGTCGTTGTCGGGCTGCCAGGTTGGGCCGCCTGCGTCACCGAGCGCGTCGTAGTAGGCGTAGGTGTTTCGGCCGACGCCGAGCCACTCCTCGATCGAGGAGAACTCCGGGGCGAGGACGCCGTCGCGGGCGAGTACGAGGGTGTGTAGGCAGCGTGACATTCGGCCGTTTCCGTCCCGCCAGGGGTGGATTTTGACCAGGTTCAGGTGGGCCATGGAGGCTCGGACGAGCAGCGGGGTTTCCGGTTCGCCGTTGGCCAGCCAGTCGATCAGCTCGGAGATCAGCGATGGAACGTCGTCGGCGTCTGGCCCGGTGTAGACGCGTCGGCCGGTGTGCGCCTCGTCGATGTGGATGTCTCCCGGGCGGTAGCGGCCCGGCCACTTGCTGAGGTCATGGCGGAGCATCATGAAGTGCAGCGCGTTGAGCAGCATGTGCTGCCAGGTGAACTCGCGTGAGCGGGCGAGTTGTTGCACGTAGGTCAGGGCGTCGCGGTAGCCGGTGATGACCTCCCAGGTTTGCGGGTTGGTCTCTACCGGTTCGTCGCCGGCGACGGCTGCGGCGGCGTCGTCCAGGGAGACCTGGTAGCCCTCGATCGAATTCGATCCCTGGATCGCGTGGGCGATCAGGGTTCGTCGGAGTTGCCCGGTCCAGCGGTGTGGCTCAGCGATCTGATACCGCAGGTTGTCCCGCATGGTGTCCAGTTCGCCGAGCACGCGCTTATCGTCATCGTCAAGTGCAGGAGTCCGATACAGCATACGCCAATCATACAATACTTCCCGCTTAATCCCAGATTGATTCCAGCATTACGGGGTGGGGGCACCAGGCCGCTCCTGACGCGTCACGCCCCGTCGCGTACCGCACTGCATGAGGTTGTTCGGTCATGACACCACTTATCCGACCGAAGGAACATCTCGTCGGTCCACTCGTACCTGCTGTCCTGCCCGCGCGTCCGGGTCCAAGCCCGATGCCGATGCCAGCTCTACCTGCCCGAGTCTGCCCACCGGCGATTACCGACGCCAGCCTGGTCCTGGGGATGGCTCTTCCGGCACGCTGTGGCCGGGTGAGCGTGCAGCACCTCCTGCGCGCGTTGGGCTGGCCCCCGTACCACCGCCTCGACATTGAGACGCGCCACGGCATGGTCGTCATCTGCTCGGCCAGTGACGGCCGCCATCAGGTGGGGCAGCCGAGGTGATCTGCCCTTGCCGGCGAGTGCCCGGCAGATGTGCCGCATCGAGCCCGGTCAACCCGTGCTGCTCGCCGCCATCGTTGCGCACGACCTGCTCGTCGTGCATCCCGTCAGCACCGTCGTACGCCTGCTCGCCGACCTGCACACTCACCTGGCGGGAGTGGGCAATGACCGCTGACCCCGCCGCCGTCGCTGCCGCACGACAGGTTCTGGCTCACCTGGGCGTCACGGTGACCGATCTGCAATCGCATCCCGCGACGCCGTCCGTTGTGCCGACGGTCGCCGAGTACCTGCCCCGCGTTGTCGCCGCTGCCGGGCCCGGAGCACGCCGCACCTACGGCACCTACTGGGAACGGATGGCCGCCGCGTGGTCCGAGCGGCCCGTGGACTCCGTCACCGCCAGCGACGTCGAGGCCCTGAAACAGGCGATGATCGCCAGCGCCGTGTCGCGGCGCAACAGCCGCAACGGCCGGCACGCCGGTGAGCACGTCATCGCCGCCGCCCGCGCGTTCTACCGACGTGCCATCGCCGACGGGCTGATCGACGCCGCCGCCAGCCCCGCGCACCGAGTCGCGAAACCCCGACGCCTACCCGGCACCCGCCGCGCGTTGACCGCACACGAGTTGGAGGAAATCAACACGATAGCGCGCACCAGCGGAAACGACGTCATCCTCGACGCGCTGCTCCTGCGCCTGCACACCGAGACCGCGTGCCGCCGCGGCGGCGCCCTGGCCCTACGGCTGGTCGACCTCGACACCACCAACGGGCTCGTCCGCCTCACCGAGAAAGGATCCACTGTCCGCTGGCAGCCCATCACCCTCGATCTCGCCGGACACCTGCGAGAGCACGCCGCCGCTCGCGGCGCGCTCCTGCCGACCGATCCGCTCCTGCGCGCGCGCAACGGCCAACCCATCACCAGCCGCCGCTACGACCACCTGTGGAAACGCTTAGGTGAGCGCCTGCCCTGGGTAGCCGTGCACGGCATCTCGACCCACTGGCTGCGGCACACCACGCTGACCTGGGTCGAACGGCACTTCGGCTATGGCATTGCCCGCGCCTACGCCGGACACACCGACAGTCCTGGTTCCTCCACCACCACCTACATCAAGGCGGATCTGCACGACGTGGCCAACGCGCTGTCGGCCATGACCGGCCAACCTCATCCGCTGGCCCGTCTGACAGATCACGCCGACAGGTGGTCGCAGGTGAACCACGTCGCATCGCCCAAGTCCGAGTAGGGGACAGCAGCCGCGTGCGGTGTTGGGGGAACCAGCTCCGGATGCGCCGCACGCGGCTCGGCGCGTTGCCGAAGCCGGCCAGCGTGCCTGGTCGCCGTCTACCTCGACGCGGCCGACCGGTGCGACGTCCAGACGCTGATCCGGCTCGGCCAGCAACCGTGAAGCGGCGGACTCTTGCGCTGCATCTGTCCGCCCAGGGCGCGCCAGCGTTTGTGGCTGGCGTCAGCGTCATCACGCTGCTGGCTGGTCCGGCGGAACCTGGCTCGCCGACAGGCCTTTCTGCGACGGGCCTGCCGCCCGCCTCCCCGTGGTCGCGCTCGCATAGTTGCTGTCCGCGCTTCTGCTCGGCCCCGGGTTGCGCGACGCGCCGAACACCGTCCTGATCGCAGCCTCCGTCGTGGCCCGCCACGGTCGCCACCGCACCGATAGCCGGCGTCATGTCTACCGGGTCGCGGGCGATACGAATGTGGTAAACGCCGATCTTGATGTCGCGCAGACACCGGTGTTACTTGCGCAGTTGTTCGAGGTCATTGAGTGCGGCGACGACGACGTTCCAGGCGATCCGGACGGTGTCGTCGTCGGGGGAGTAGTGCTGCTTGATCTGCTTCTTCGGGTGGACCAGGTTGCGGTGATTGCGCAGGACGTGGGCGTAGTCGATCACATCCCGAGCAACCCACTGTTTCTCACCGGCCAAGTCGATCAGTGACTCGAGGTGATCGGTCGGCCGCTGCCCTCCGCGGTGCTCAGCTACTGCCACGTCGTAGAGGACGCCTTCGAGGAGGCTTCCGAGCATGATGACAGCGGCGGTGTAGGCGCCGGATTGCCAGCAGATGTGGGCTTCGTTGAGACGAGCGGTGAGGTGGTGGCCGAAGTCCGGGTCTTGCAGGATCGTGGCCAGGCTCGCAGTGAGTTCCAGAGGTGCCTGCATGGCGGGTCGTTTCATCGTCGGCGTCTGCGTGACGAGTTCCGGGCGGCCCGATGTATAGCGGATCTGGTAGCCCTCAAAGGCGAGGATCCCGTTGAGGTCACCGACGAGATGCCGCCGGGCCTCGTCGTCGTCGAGGTATTCGCGGGGGTCGGCGAGGCGCAGGAGCAGTCGACGGAGCCCGTCGGGGTCGCGGCGGCGACGTAGCGTCTGCAGGACCCATTCGCGGCGACCGCCGCCGACGTCGCCGACGCGCCGCCAGCCTGCGGCTTCGAACAGGGCGGTGATCTGTCGGCCGGTACGGTAGTAGGGGGTGCTGTCGTCGCCGCAGATGATTTCAGCGAGTCGGTCGAGGACGTTACCGTCGAGTTCGATCGGCCGGTTGTTGCCGGGGCTGACGGGATCGGTTGTCATCGGTTCAGTTCCTCCTCGTTGTCGGAAGGCAACTCGATCGGCGTCCACGCTTCGGTGGTCACGTCCTGCGCGCGCCGAGGGCTGATTCGATGTTCGGCGAGGCGGGTGAACAGGGGCGCGAGTTCTTTGTCGGGGTCGAGCTCGAACTCGCTTTCGCGTATCCGAATGACTTCCCATCTCATACGGGATAGTTCTCGGTCGCGCCGTCCGTCGGCGGTGACATCGGTTGGTCTGGTGTGCCAGCGATGGCCGTCGCATTCGACTGCGAGTCTTCCACCGCTTCCGACGACCACGAGATCCAGTGTGCGGGACCCCACTTTGAACTGAGGCACGACGTGGTAGCCGCGCCGCTTGAGGATCCGGTAGACGCGCTGTTCGAGCAAGGATTCGAACGGGGGACTCTGGCGATCGGCGCTGACACTTTTGAGTTCCGGCGATACCCCGTAGACGGATGGGGGGTTCAGCATGTAGTTGACCAGGGAGGAGCGCAAGTCGTCGGGTTTGAAGTCGTGGGGTGCCACAGAGGTGAACAGCCAGAGCTGATCTTGGGCGCGGCTAACGGCGACGTTGTAGTTCTGGTAGAGGTACTGGCTGATCCGTCGAGGTGCTGCGGTGACGACTGTGGACAGGAAGATGATGTGACGCTCCGCTCCCTGGAAGTTCGGCGCCGACCCGACGCTGATCTGCCGAGCGGCGCGGACTTCCGGCGCGATGGCTGCATTGATCTCGTGGTCGAGAAGTTTGATTTGCCCCTGCCCGTGCAGAACGATGATGCCGAACGTCTTGCCCGCATATTTTGGGTTGTTGAGGCAGTCCAGCAACTGCGACACGATGCGTTTGGCTTCGACGGGGTTGCGGACAGCCTGGGCGGTTCCGTCGAGATACGCGCCGTCGACCTGAACGACGCGAAGGGGTTCCAGGTCGTCAGCCGTCCGCTCGCGTAGCGGAATAATTTCGCTGGCGCCGCGATAAAACTGGTCCTTCGACCAGTTGATAATCTCCGGCATGCAGCGGAAGTGCTCTCGAAGGCGGACAACCGCGTCTTTCCCGGATCGCGCCGACAGCAGGCCGTAGAGGTGCGATTTGGAAGTGAAGTGGTACCGGATCTCGGCGGGGAGGTCCCCGAGGTGCTCCTGAAGTGCCTGAAACTGTTCGTCGAAGCTCTTGCCCATTCGGTTGGGCGCCGGTGTGCACTGTTGGTCGTCGCCGACGACGATGATCCTGGGGGCCAGCCATAGGAGGAAGAGATGTTCTACGCCCACCTGACTGGCCTCGTCGACGATGATCACGTCGAAGGCATGGCGTGTGATAGTCAGATGTTCTAGCAGGCTCGGCAGGGGAACCACCCAGGCGGGCACAATGCCCTGAGCCTGGTCCATCGCGGCCTGCGCCGCCTGGCGCAACTCGCGGACCTTACGTCCGGTGCCGGCGCCGATCTGCTTGCGGAAACCGCGGAAGGCGCGGATGGCCCGCATGTCGGCGTCCGTCGTGCGGTTGACGAACGCGAGCGTGGCCTCGGCCGCCGCGAGTTGCGCCGTGACCTCGGCAAGATGTGTCTCGACACCGTCGTATTCTCGCCTGACCTGTTGTTCCGCCTCGGCAGTGCGCTGCCCGCGCACGAAGCGGTTCGCGTGTTGCCAGGCCCATGCCGCAGGGAGATCCCGCATGCGGTCCTCCCACTGCGGATCGTGAATGCTGTCCTGTAGGAGGTGAAGCAGCTGCGGGTGAGTGCTGTGCAGGAGGTGGGTGAGTCTGAGACGGCGCTGCTCGGCGTGGCGTTCCTGGCGTGCCGTATTCAGCGCCACGAGTCCTCGGCGATATCTGTCGAGGGATCGCTCGTCGACGGCGGTGATGAGTAGCTCAACCTCGGGGCACGGATTGTCGTAGGTGAGGTGCTGTCGGACAACGTCTCGGTGTCCGACTATCGTCTGCTGCGCTGCTTCTAGGCGGATGTGGTGGCGAGCGGCCGTCGTGGATGAGGTCACCTTGATGACGTCGTCAGTGGTGGACATCCTGGCCGGTAGGCCGGCGGCTTCCATGTGGTCCCGGATGGTGGTGTGGACGGCGCTGATTTCCTGGACCTGCGCAAGGAGCCGATAGGAATCTTGCAGCTCAGCCAGGGCCGTGGTGATGCTGCCAGCTTTGATCGCCACGCCGACGTCAGCCCACAGCCGCAGGAGCTGTGTTGTCTCGATATGCACCTCAAGGTGGTCCAGCGCCGCATCCAGCAGCGGCACCGTGGTCGGCGGCCGTCCATCAACGCGTATGCCGTTGATCAGCGCCGCGGCCCTGATGCGGGCCGGTGGGACGGTGAGCAGTGTGCGACAGGTCAGGCTCTGCAGGTGGGTGCGCAAGTCACGGCCCACGGTGAGCATGTGGCGGGCTTGCCCCAGGTCCAACTCGCCAAATTTCGTAAACCGCACCTCCGCACCTAACGCGTGCGTTCGCAGCTTCGCCTGCAAGCGGTCGGCGCGGCCGGCCACTTCGGCCAAGTGCCGCCACAGAGACTGCCGCCTACCCACGAAGTGATCGCCGATGGCACGGGTCACCCAGGAAGGCGATGCCGTGTCAGGGTCGACGCCGAGTCGGTCGATGAGGGCGGTGAGTCGTTGCCCGAGCAGGTCCAGGTTGTTCAGCAGGCCTTCACCGGCGGCCGCCAGGCGGGGCGCCCACACGGTGGTGTATTCCTCCACCGCGCTCGCGGCGTCGAGTTCGGCGGTGAACGCCTCGGCGAGCGCCGCCGGCGAGGGCAGCTCCGCCAAGTCGGGAATCGTCTGCGTGAGCCGCGCATTGCGGAGCGGATTCGTTGACCGGATCAGGCGAACCAGCTCGACAGCGTCCGCAGCCGTCAGGGGCGGCGTGTCAGGCGGGTCGGGGACCGCGGCCGGTATCCAGTCGCACCGTCCTGCGTTGCTCTTGACCTGACGAGCGATCTGACCCAGCGACCCCCGATACAGCTCGGTGCTGAACCAGGGAGCGACCGGGTCGTGCGCGATGAACTCGATCTCGCGGAGTTGGCGAATACGCTGGTTGAGGCCGGCGGACCGAGACCTCAGCTCATGCCTTTCACCGCGAAGCACCTCCACCAGCTTGGACAACGTCTCGTTGTCCGTGCCCGCCGTCAGGTCCGACAGCGCGTCTAGGCCCGAGCCGACCTCGATTGCGGCGTTCCTACCATCGGTCATCAACACGCACAGGTCACGCAACGACGCCGGTACCTTCGCGCGAAGCTCACGCAGCGCCTGATCCTTCTGGCTGGTAACGAGCACCCGCTGACCGCGAGCCAGCAGTGCCGACACCAGGTTGGCGATCGTGTGCGTCTTGCCGGTCCCGGGAGGCCCTTGGACTACGACACCCGTCTCCGAGCGAAGCAGCTCGATGACGTGCATCTGCTCATCGTTGGTGGGCAACGGAAACAGCGGGTCGCTGCCGAGGACGTCGCCGCTGGCAGCGCCCTGATGCTTGAGCCACTGGTTGCGATGCTCGGGCTCGGTGTCCACCACCAGTTGAGCAAGCGCGACGGGCACCTGCGTGTCAGGTTGGCGCAGCGCCTGACCAATGTGCTGGTAGGCCTCGGTCAGCAGTACCCGACTGCGCCGACGTACCACCAGCGCCGGCGAGAGACTAACCGTCGGTGCGCTCGGCAGCTCGTCTTCCATCACGATCGGTGGAGCTTCGGTCTGCACGTCGGTGTCGAGACATTCCTCCAGCAGCTCCACGATCGGGCGCAGCAGCTCCAGCCATGGCCGGTTGCCATCGACGATCGCCTGACGGTGAGGTCTTCCACGCTCGCTGCGGAACAACTCCTGGTCGCCGAGAAGTTCCCGGTCCTCGGTCCGGCGGCGTCCAGTCCCCATCGACACCGATACCTCAGCCGTGGCTCGATCCAGCCGCGCCACGACACCTTCGGTCGCAAGGTGGCGACGAAAACGCGTGCCGTCCGGGGCCGTCCACCGGAGCAGGCCGATCCCGAGAATGAGCTCGTACTCGTCGTTTTGCTGCTCCAACAGCTTGGCAGCGCGCTCAAGTTGCTCGTATAGCCGCCGGACCGCGTGTACGCGCTGTGTCTCGTCGGACCAGGCCTGCCACTGTTCGGACCAGGCGTCGAAGGCACGCACAATGCGACCGGGCGGCCCTGCGCGACCGTCCTCGTCCTGAGGCGGGGCGCTCAACAGGCGCGGCGCGGGACCACCTGCTTTACGCATGGACTTCATGTCAAGCCACTCGTGCAGCAACTCCGGTGGCGCCGGCTCCGCTGGCGCCCGGGCCGGGCGTAAACGAATGATCACATCGTCGGCGGGGCTGGCTACCCACTGGACACCCTGCGGCAGGGCATCGAGCCAGACAAGGAGATCTGGTAGGTCGAGATCCTCCAGGATGTCGCAAACCGGATCCCGTTCGACTGCGGCTGTCACATCCGCGAGAAAATCAATCAGCTTCGTAGTCTTCCCGATCGCATCCTGACTGAGAGTCACGCTCGCATGCACCCCCTGTTAGTTGACAGGCAACGTCACAGACTGCGCTGCCTACAACCAAGATCACAAGGGTGATGCCGTGGCGCGGCATGAGTGAACGGTCCGAGCAGGGGCGCGGGCCAAAATCGCGCACCCGCCGCCACCTCACCTCTGCGGTGCTCGCGGGCGGCACCGCGATAGTCTGCAACGGATGAAGCCGTCGGCTCGAAGGTAAGGCTTGCCCGATGGGTACCAGCTACGAACCGATGAGTCTGGCCAGGTTGGCCACCCATCTGGCATCCGCGGACACCGACCAGACTCGCTGGAAGCTCGTATGGGAGTTTCTGGAGGAGTACCGCTGGGAACCCGCCGACACCAGGGTCGACCTGTTACGAGATGAACCCGCGCTGAGCGGAGACCCACGGTGGGACGCGCTGCTTGCCGCGCTCGCGGAGCACCTGCTAGCTCAGGCGGATCTTGCCCCGCCCGCATGGGTCGACGCACGTGTTCTGCGCCGGGCATGGTTCCCGGCCGAACTGGCCATCCACCGGGCCGACGCCCTGGCATGGGCCCCGGCTGCATTCCGGAAGCACGGGGTGTACCTGTCCGTTCACGACCTGGCCGCAGCGTGAGCGGATCAGACGGCGTCCTCATGGGGCGCGCGGAACTCGAACGCGCTTTCGCTCACCTGGGCGACCGGATGGTCCGCCGCGGAGTCGTCGCTGACATCTCATCGTGGGTGGTGCCGCGATAGCGCTCGCCCACGACGCGAAACGGGTGACCAGGGACGTCGACGCAATGTTCGTCCCGCACGGAGTCGTCCTCGATGAGGCGCGTGCAGTGGCCGACGAACTGGGCCTACCGCCGTGGTGGCTCAACGAGCAGGCCAGCGTTTATGTCTCCGGCAAGGACGACCCGGGCAAGCGACGAGTCTTCGACCACCCTGGCCTGCGCGTGATGGCCGCCTCGCCGGAGCACATCTTCGCGATGAAAGCGCTCGCAGGGCGAACCCTCGACGTGGACGACCTTCGCGCCCTGGCGGCGCTGGCCAAGGTAACGACGGTGGACGACGCTATACGTCTGTGCAGTGACTCTTACCCCGACGAAGCGATCTCGCCACGAGCAATGGGAGTTATCCGCGAACTTTTCGGATGATTCGGATCCCCCATGCAGCGCGGCGGTCAATGTGATCACTTCCGATGGCTCAGGCCTCTAAGCAGGATCCTCACGTGTCCGCCAAAAGCGCGTGAAGCGTGACCGTAAAGCGCGGCGCTTGCTCAGAATCCTATCTGCGGTTGTTCGCCTCGGACATGGAACAGTTGGTGCCGTCGGGGGAGAGGTGCTTCGGGAATCTGCCGTTCCTGTTCAGCGTCAGGGACGTGCGACGGCAGGATGGACAGATCTGACGGCTGCGTGGACGCCTGCACTGTCTTGGGATATCACGATCCGCAGTGTGACGAGTCGTTCCCGAGCCATCGCATTCCTTCTGGGCACCGTGGCCGAACATGCCGTACGTCTCTTCGCCGTAATGCTTCGGCAAAGTCTTGATCTTCGTGAGCTTCAGACGCAGACAACAGACGTCACAGTGAGCCAAGGGTAGCGACCTCCCGTGGCGGACGCTCCTGGCACCGATCGGCGTCCAGAGGGGATTTGCCACTGCATTCGCTGTAAGGCTTCAGGGCTGATGCGAGGGGCAGCCATGAGCGGATGCTGCCCGAGGCCCGATCGAGGTCCCCTCTACTCAGGGACAACGCACGTTGAGTCATGCACGGAAAGTATCGATCAGAGTGCGCAGGGTCAAGTGGAGTGATGCTCTGCGCGAAGCAGGTGCGGGGTGGCCTCGAGGCCTGCCCCGGCCTGGTATGCCAGCCTGCTCGTCAGGGCTTATGCCGTCGCCATGACTGTCTACCCCAGCTCCGACACCGCGGCGGTCCGGCGACTCATCCGGATCCAGGCCCTCGCCCTGGCGGTGCGAGCGCAGATCTGCGCGTTGCGGGAATACCTCGTTGCATGGCGTTGGTCGGCGCCGGATGCGCTGTGCGCTGTCCGCGGTTGTGGTGAATTTCAGAGTTCGCCGAAGGCGGTGAACCTGGTGCGCTCGCTACCGAAGAACGCGAGCGGCACGGGTTGCCGTCAACGCCGGCCGACTGAAACTCACCAGGACCCAAGCGGTGGGCTCCAGCTTGATGCCTGCACGGTCATTTCGGTCAGTCGATAACCGAGCCAGCTGGCTGGCAAGATTGGACCATAAGCGGCCCGACTTCGATTCATGCTCACGCCCGGTAATGGGCGCGCGAGGTTGAGCCAACCCTGAACGTGCCGTAATCTATGAGCATGTGCACCCGAAATGGAGCACCGATGATACGTACAAGAGTTCGAATCCCCCCTCGGACACCAGAGTTCGTGGATATCCACGCGAGATCAACTTCCTCTCGCGTGGGGACGCGAGCTGCGACGACTCATATGTGTGCACCGGCCCCACGAAATCGGTGCCACCTGCATTGACACCCTTGCCTCCGCGCTGGCGGGGGCCCAGGTGAATCGCGACCGCTCGCGCCGTCGCTGGCCCGACGAGCAGCTCGTCGAGGCGCTCGTTCCTACCCACTGCCGGTCGCGTCGCCGGAACCGGCGCCGCTGCCGACTTTGCCCGCGCCCGCCGCCCGCACGGGCGATGGCGTGCTGTTCGATGTGGGCCGCCCCGACGCCGCCGGCCGGGTCACCGCTCGTGCGCTGTTGCGGGCGTTGGGCTGGACACCGGGCCTCGCGCTGTACGTCGACGTCGTGCGCGGCGCGATCCTGATTACCCCGGCCGCCGTTGGCGCGCATGTCGTGGGTGCCCGGGAGGAGCTGCCCCTACCGGCCGCCGCCCGACACCTGTGCGGCATCGCCACCGGGGAACCCGTCCTCCTGGCCGCCCTGCCCCGCCGCAACCGCATCGTCGTGCACCCCTCAAACACCGTCACGGCGGTCCTGGCCGACCTGCACGCCCGCATCCTCGCAGAGCCCTCATGACCACGGATCCCGATCGTGTCGCCACCGCCCGAGCGCTCCTCGCGCATCTCGGCCTCACCGCCGCCGACCTCACCGGCAGTAACTGGCCTGCCGTGCCGACAGTCGCCGAGTACCTGCCTGCTGTCGTCGCCGCGGCGAGCCCAGGCACCCGACGCACCTACGGCAGCTCCTGGCGGCGCATGGCCGCCGCCCTCAGCGATCGGCGTATCGACGCGGTGCGCGCCAGCGACATCGAAGCCCTCATGCGACAGGCCGTCGCCGGTGCCCGCCCTCGCCGCAACTGCCGAAACGGCCGGCGAGCACCTCATCGCCGCAGCCCGCGCCTTCTACAACCGCACCGTCGCCGACGGCTACCTGACCATCGCGGACAGCCCGGCCCATCGGGTCCGCAAACCCCGCCGGCTGCCCAACACCCGCCGTGCCCTCACCCCCGACGAACTGTCCGACATCAACGCCGCCGCCCGCAGCGGCGGCAACGACATCGTGCTCGACGCCCTGCTGCTGCGCTTGCACACCGAAACGGCCTGCCGACGCGGCGGCGCCCTCGCGCTACGCCTGACCGACCTGGACACCGACCACGCGCTCATCCGGCTACGCGAGAAGGGCGGCACGCAACGCTGGCAGCCCATCACCCCGATGCTCGCCAGCCGGTTGGATGACCATGCCCGAGCCCGCGGCGCTTTCGCACCGACTGATGCGCTGCCGGTCGTCAGTAGGGCAGCGCCATGCTGGCACGCGTCTGGTCGGCGCCGGCGCTGGTATACCGGTCCGCGCTGCGCCCGCCGTGCCAGTCGATGATGAACAAGGTGGGGTCATCGGCCAGGTCCGGTCCGCTGACCTCACGTACGGCATCGGCCAACGCCTGGCCAGCCTCGCGGGCACAGACCAGGGATCGACCGCAACCTCGTCGGAAGATACAGGCTCGCGGCGTTGCGCTGCCGCAACGTCGAACCCGTCTCCGACGCCGCTCGGCTGCGCTGGATCGGTGTCGATCACGGTGCTCAGCCCGGATGAACGATGCGTCGGCTGGGTACGCTGTCCGCTGCTTGCCGCACTCGTGATCATTCGAGGTTCGCGTGACGAGGTGGCCGACGTAGGGGACGGAGCCGACATGGGCAGTGGGCAGGACACAAGCGCGCGGTCGCGTCGGCCGGTCTCCTCACAAGCCTCTGCCGCCGACCGTGACGCCGACCCGAGTCCAGCCGGCGCGCCGACGATGCCCGCTCGAGTGGAGGTGCCCAGTTCGCTGCGCCCGCCGTCGAAGACGGTGACGCGGTGGCTGCTCAAGCACCGGGTGCAGCCGGCGGGCCCGGAGAGCGGCGAGTCGCACACCACGCCGCATCCCTGGTGGAAGGTGATGTGCCTGACCGGGGTGGACTACTTCTCCACCTTGTCGTACCTGCCTGGCATCGCGGCCCTCGCTGCGGGGGCGCTCTCACCGCTGGCGACGCTGCTGATCGTGGCGCTGACGCTGTTCGGGGTGCTGCCGATGTACCGGCGGGTGGCCGGGGAGAGCCCCAACGGGCAGGGATCGGTGGCGATGCTGGAACGACTTCTGCCGTTCTGGAAGGGCAAGCTGTTCGTCCTGGTCCTGCTGGGGTTCGTGGCCACGTCGTGGATCATCACGATCACCCTGTCGTCGGCGGACGCCACGGTGCACCTGCTGGAAAACCCGGTCCTGCCCGACAGCTTTCCGCACGGCACGACCGCGGCCGTGGTGGTGACGGTGGTGCTGCTGCTGGTCCTCGGCGGGGTGTTCCTGCTCGGCTTCAACGAGGCCGTCGGCGTGGCCATCCCCCTGGTCGCGGTGTTCCTCGCATTGAACGCTGCCATTGTCGTGGCTGGATTCGTGGCGATTGCGCAGGATCCGGCGCTGCTGTCCGGGTGGACCGACGCGCTGACCGCCGGCAGCAGCGGCGTCGGCGATGTCGTCGGCCCCGCAGTGTTGGCCTTCCCGCTGCTCGTGCTCGGGTTGTCCGGCTTCGAGACCGGAGTCAGCATGATGCCCCTCGTGCGCGGTGACGGTCTCGACGCCGAGCAGCGACTGGCCGCGCGGATCCGCAACACCCGCAAGCTCCTCACCACCGCCGCGCTGGTCATGTCCGGCTACCTGATCGCCACCACGCTCGTCACCACCGTGCTGATCCCCGCCGAGGAGTTCCAGCCCGGCGGGGCGGCCAACGGCCGCGCGCTCGCCTACCTGGCCCACGAACGCCTCGGCGAAGCCTTCGGCACGGTCTACGACGTCAGCAGCGTGCTGATCCTGTGGTTCGCCGGCGCGTCAGCGATGGCCGGACTGATCAACATCGTGCCCCGCTACCTGCCCTCCTACGGCATGGCCCCCGAGTGGGGACGTGCCGTGCGGCCCGTGGTCATTGTCTACACCCTGATCAGTATCGCGATCACCGTCGCGTTCGCCGCGGATGTGGACGCCCAGGCCGGCGCGTACGCCACCGGGATCCTGGCGATGATGGTGTCCGGGGCCGTCGCGGTCACCATCTCCGCGCTGCGCCGCCGGCAACGCGCCGCCACCGCCGGGTTCGCGGCGCTGACGGCCGTGCTGGGTTACGCGCTGGTCGAGAACGTCATCGAGAAACCCGACGGCATCGCCATCTCCGGGCTGTTCATCGCCGGAATCATCACCGTCTCCCTCATCTCCCGGATCTCGCGCACCACGGAACTGCGGGCCGAGCGCATCGAGTTCGACGACACCGCCCGCCGGTTCATCGCCGACTCGATCGCCCACGATGGGCGGCTGCACCTGATCGCCAACCGCCGTCAGAGCGGCGTCGCGAGTGAGTACCGCCTCAAGGAACGCGCCCAACGAGGCCTCAACCCGGTCCCCGGCGCCGCCGACGTGCTCTTCCTCGAAATCGACGTGGCCGACCCGTCGGAATTCAGCGGCATCCTGCACGTCACCGGCATCGACGTCGGCGGCCACCGGGTCCTGCGCACCACCGCTCCCGCCGCCCCGAACGCCATCGCCGCGATCCTGCTCGCCCTGCGCGACGCCACCGGCGTCCGACCCCACGCCCACTTCGAATGGTCCGAAGGCAACCCGGTGGCGCACCTACTGCGGTACCTCCTGCTCGGCCGCGGTGACACCCCACCCGTCGTCCGGGAGATCATCCGCAAGGTCGAACCCGATCCGGCTCGCCGACCGGGCATCCACGTCGGCGGCTGACACCCGCTCGCCTGAACCATCGTCTCGAGCTCCCAGGGCGAGCCGGCGCGATCTCACGTCAACCCGCGCGTTCCGCACTGGCCGTGGCCTGCGGGTAGCAGACGTCGATTCCGTTGCCGTCCGGCAGGCGGGCGTCGAGGATTGCCACATTCGGCCGCAGGGCCGGTATTTGGTGTACGGCCTCGACCGCTGATCCGGATTGTCCGACGACCTCGATGTCACCGTCCTGAGTCAGCAACTCACAGATGCCGCGACGGACGACCTCATGGTCATCGAGCAGAAAAACACGAATCACCTTTCCGTTGTACTCCGTGGCGGCCTGGTTGAGCAGGGTCCAACGGCCCTTCCTGGCATTTCGCCATGAGACACACGAAGGTTTCAGGTCTTATGGCCCTGCCTGTCCGCCCCCTTCCAGCGCACGCTGCCAGTTACGCGTAAGCCGCCAGCAACAACTCACGCTCGCCGGCCTGCGGTAGCCGTCTTCGTCGTGGCCCAGACGGATCCTCGCCATAACGCGGCACCACGGCCGATAAGCTGCCAATTCATTGGAAAGCGCCGGGAGGCGACCGATCATGACTATGACAACCACCGCAGGTGGAGGAACGCCGTTCGCTGCTGGCACGCAGACCTCACTGGGTTCATTCGACACCTACCCCGAGGCCCAGCAGCTCGTCGACTACCTTGCCGACCACGACTTTGAGTCGCCACCACCCAGATCGTCGGCACCGTGGCCGCGTGCCCTGCTGTCCGGCTCGGCGAGCGGCGCCTGGTTCGGAGTCTTCTCGGCCTGCTCATCAACCTGCTCGGCGCCGTCGGATTCGCGCGGGCGATGGTTCTCGGGATCCTCTGGGGTGTCGCATTCGGGCTCGTGTTCGCCGCTGTCGGTTACGCGATGACCCGAGGACGTGGCGACTTCACCTCCCGCAGCGCCACCATCCCCAGCCACTTTGACGTCATGGTCTCCACCACTCACAGCCTGCGCGCCCAGGCAGTTTTGGCCGGCCCTGCCGCCTGACGGCGCTGCACGACGTCGATCCAGTTCGTTTCCAGCCACTCGACTACGGAGGTCGTCATGAAGGCACTCGTCTATCACGGACCCGGCGTCAAGGCATGGGAAGAGGTCGACCGACCCCGACTGGCCGCTGACTCCGACGCCATCATCTCCGTGGATACGACCACGATCTGCGGCACCGACCTGCACATTCTCAAGGGCGACGTGCCCGCCGTGGTCGACGGACGGATCATCGGCCACGAAGCCGTCGGCACCGTCACTGAGATCGGCTCCGGCGTCAAGAAGCTGAAGGTCGGCGATCGGGTGCTGGTGTCCTGCGTCAGCGCGTGTGGGGCATGCCGGTTCTGCCGGGAGAGTCGCTACGGGCAGTGCGCCGGTGGTGGCGGCTGGATTCTCGGTAACGAGATCGACGGCACCCAGGCCGAGTTCGTGCGAGTCCCGTTCGCCGACAACTCCACCTACCCGGTGCCGGCTGGCGTCAGCGACGAGGAACTGCTGATGCTCGCCGACATCCTGCCCACCGGGTACGAAGTCGGAGTTCTCAACGGGCAGGTCCGCCCTGGTGACGTGGTGGCCGTGGTCGGCGCCGGGCCGATCGGGCTGTCGGCGATCAGCGGCGCCAAGCTGTTCAGCCCCAGCCTGGTCGTCGCGATAGACCAGGCGTCATCGCGGCTGGAGGCAGCCAAGCAGTTCGGCGCCGACGTCGTGATCAACAACGCGGAGCACGATCCGATCGCCGCGGTCCGGGACCTCACTGGTGGGCTCGGCGCTGACGTCGCGATCGAGGCTGTCGGCCTGCCCGCGACGTTCGAGCTCGCCGCCGACCTGGTGCGACCGGTGGGCCGGATCGCGAACATCGGCGTCCACGGCAAGCCGGTCACCCTGCACCTCGAGCGGCTGTGGAACCGTGACGTCACGATCACGACCGGTCTCGTCGACACCTCCTCGACGCCCACCCTGCTGCGCCTGCTGACGACCCGGCGGATCGACGCGCAGCGCTTCGTCACACACCGGTACGGATTCGACGAGTTCGTACACGCCTACGACGTGTTCGCCAACGCTGCTGACACCGGCGCGCTCGAGGTGGTGCTCAGCCGCGCCAGCTGATGTCCGCCGGGCCGCCGTCCCGCTCGACGATAGCTTCGTCGGGCGCGTTCGACCTGGGGATCCAGCGTTCGGCACGTGCCAACGCGGGTACAACGGCCCCCACCGGCAGGGCCCACCGCCTCTGCCCCGCACAGCAGTGCAGGCGCAGGCTGAGCGTATGCAGACCGACAGCGACACGGCGAACACGGCAGCCATCCGGGAGCGACAGTTTCGCACCGCTGGCTCCGAGCCGTTGATCGTGAACACCCAGCCGTGGCGCGGGAACGTCGACGCGTCAGGTCTGCACCTGTACACCGACCGCGAGGCGTTCCGGGTCGAGCAAGCGCCCGCCGGGCAGCCAGCAACTGCACCCCGGCGAATCGGCAACGACCTGAGCACGCACGTCCCGCTGCGCCCGTGAACGTCGACCAGACAGGAACTCCCATGTCCCAGATTCCGCTCATTGTCGCAGGGCTGGACGGCTCACCGTCCAGCCTGGCGGCCGCCGATTACGCGGCCACCCTCGCGCTTCGCCGGGGAGCCGAGCTGCGGTTGGTGTCGGGTTACCTCACCCCGTTCTACGGTTTCGGACCGACCATGATGTCTGATCCCTACCTGGGCGGTGTCGATCAGGGCGTGGAGGAGGCCGGCAACGCCCTGCTGCACGAGACTTCCGAGCGGCTGCGCAAGCAGCACCCGGAGTTGGGAGAGGTGCAGTGCCAGCGGATCGCCGGCGGCGCCGCGTCGGTGCTCGTTGAGCAGTCGCGCACCGCTGCGGTGACCGTGGTGGGCGCCCGTGGCGTCGGCGGCTTCGCCGAACTGTTGCTCGGCTCCGTCTCGGCGCAGCTCGCCGCGCACGCCCACGGCCCGGTCATCGTGGTCCGGCCCCCGGTTGCCGACACCGTCGTCGAGCGTGGCCCGGAGCAGCCGGACCTGCCGGTGCCTGCCCTCGGGCCGGTGCTGGTCGGCCTCGACGGTTCACCGGCCGCGGACGCGGCCCGGGACTTCGCGGCCACCGAAGCCGACCAGCGGCAGGTGCCGCTGATCCTCGCGCATGTCTACTGGCCTGGCCCGTGGGAGCGCTTTGCCGGCACCGATGTCGAGGCGCAGGCCGCCGCGGAGCGCGCCGCCGAGCAGGAAGCTCAGCAGGTCCTCGCCGACGCGGCCGCGACCGTGCGGGCCAGCCACCCGCGTGTGGACGTGCAGTCCCGGCCGATCCGAAGCCTCAACGCCGAGCACAGCATGGTCGACGTGTCCGGTGACGTGGCGTTGACAGTCGTCGGTTGTCGTGGCCGCGGTGGCTTCTCCGGGCTGCTGCTCGGCTCGCTCAGCGGCGCGCTCGTTCACCACGCTCATGGGCCGGTTGCGGTCATCCACGCCGGCACGCACTGATCACCAGCTCGTCCCTGCACGTAGACGGCTCCGGGTTTCCGGTGCCAGCAAGGGGAAACGCATCATGACCACCACCATCTGGATCATCGTCGCGACGCTGGCAGTGCTCCTGCTGGCGCTGTCCCTCAAGGTCGTCAAGCAGTACGAGCAGGGGGTGCTGTTCCGGCTCGGCCGGGTCATCGGCGTCAAGAAGGCCGGGCTGACCGCGATCATCCCGTTCGTCGACGTGCTGCACCGGGTGAGCCTGCGCATCATCACGATGCCGATCCAGTCGCAGGGCATCATCACCCGTGACAACGTGAGCGTCGACGTCTCCGCCGTCGCGTACTACCGGGTGACGGACGCGGTCAAGTCGGTGGTGGCGATCGAGAACGTCGAAGCCGCCATCAACCAGATCGCCCAGACCACCCTGCGCAAGGTCGTCGGCCAGCACACTCTCGACGAGACGCTGTCCGAGACCGACCGCATCAACCTCAACATCCGCGAGATCCTCGACGTCGCCACCGAAGAATGGGGTGTCGCGGTCACCCTGGTCGAACTCAAGGACATTCAACTGCCCGAGAGTATGAAACGAGCGATGGCCCGCCAGGCCGAAGCCGAGCGGGAGAAGCGCGCGAAGATCATCGCCGCGGAGGGTGAGGCGCTTGCCGCCGACGCCCTCGGCACCGCCGCCGACATCATGATGGCCCACCCGCTCGCCCTGCAGCTGCGCAACCTGCAGAGCCTCGTCGAGCTCGGCGTCGACAAGAACTCCACAGTCGTCTTCCCCGCCCCGCTGATGTCCACCATCGGTGAGCTGGGTTCGTTCCTGGCTCGGGAGAACGCGGCCGCCGCCGCAACCCCGCCGAACGTGACAGCCACGCCAGCTTCTGACCAGTCGCTGCCTGCTCAGCCCGCACCCAACGGCAAGGCCGCGCTCGCCGAGGCCACCACATAGAAGATCGAGTGTCTGGTCGCCGTCTGTCTTAAGGACCGACGGCGGCCGGGATCAGTCAGCCGACCCATCGGGCGCACGCCCCGCGGGACACCGCACGACCAGCCCAAGAAGGAACGTGAGTGCGATGGTCGACATCGCCCGGAACCACAACACCGTAACCCCCACGGCGGCCGGCCCCACGTTGGCACCGACGGCGCCCCTGGCCGTCGCTGTGCCCGACACCGCAGCCCGCCGGACCGCGGACGGCCGGCGCTCCGTGGACGTCGACGTCCGGCACGCCGGTCGCGAGTCGTCAGCGGCACTACCCGGCGTCGAAAGCCGCTCCGCCGTCGCGGCCCGTTACCTGCTGGCGGGCATCCGGATCGCGCTGGGTTGGGTCTTCCTCTGGGCCTTCCTGGACAAGCTGTTCGGGTGGGGATTCGCCACCCCGTCGGCGCGGTCCTGGCTCAACGGCGGCAGCCCCACCGCGGGCTTCCTCGGCGGCTCCGAGGGCCCGTTCAGTGGCTTCTTCACCGCCATCGCCGGTGACACCGTCACCAACGTGCTGTTCATGGGTGCGCTGCTGGCCATCGGCACGGCGCTGATCCTCGGCATCGGGATGCGGCTCGCCGCTGTCGGCGGCGCGGTCCTGGTCGTCATGATGTGGGCAGCGGTCCTACCGCCGTCGAGCAACCCGTTCATGGACGACCACCTCGTCTACGCGGCCATCCTGATCGTCCTGGCCCTGCTCAACGCCGGGAACACGTTCGGTTTCGGCAAGGCGTGGTCGGCCACCCCGCTGGTCCGCAACGCCACCTGGCTCAAGTAGCCCGACCCGCTGCGGGTCACCCGATGTTGCGGTGGCCCGCAGCGCCCGGGATTCGGCCGCCCCGGCAGCAACGCTTCGGGCCCACCCCGACGCTCCGGTGCTGGTCACCGCCATCGCGGACGATTGGCGCTCGCTGACGGCCATGACCGCGACTGATCAGCAGTTGCGGCGAGCTGACGCCTCGACGGGCACGTTCCGCTCCGGTGGGGGTGGGATCAGCGACTGAGGCCGGCGGCTGCGGCCCAGCCGGCCTGCGTACGAGGGCGAACCAGAAGCTCTGGTAGGCGCCAGCGCGGTCATAGAGGCCCTTCGACTCTGTTCTGCCTGCCTGCGCAGGGGGACCGTGGAAACAGTGCAGACAACAAGGGTTCACGCGAGAACTCCGCTAGCGACAGCAGGACGTCGTTCGGCGATGGTGTGGGCCACTGTCGGGCTGCTGGCGTTCCTCGGCATGAGCGGACTGTTCGGCGGAGTCGGTCTGATCTTCGGTATCTGGGGCATGGACCAGATACCCCGTGAACCACTTGCCCGTATTCCCCTCATTGACAGCTGGCTCGTTCCCGGGCTGGTGCTGGCCGTGGGCTTCGGCCTGGGATCGCTGATCGCCGCCTACGGTGTCCTACTTCGGCCACCATGGCCGTGGTTCGCGACCGTCGGGCGCCTGACCGGCCGTCACTGGTCCTGGCCGGCCACGATTCTGCTCGGGCTGGGCCAACTGGCCTGGCTCCTGGTGGAGTTCCGCTACGTCGGCCCGTCGCTCCTGCTGTTCGTCTATGGCGCGGTCGGCGCCGCTCTCACCGTGCTCCCCATGCTCGTGCCGGTGCGTCGCTATCTCACCACGGAGCGCACCCCGTGACCGTTCACCCGATCGTCGGTCACCCGGTTCGGCGTCATCTGGCGCGCTTCCGCCGGTGGTCGAGCGGTACCTGAGGCGCGCCGTCTCAGATCGCGACCGGGTGCAGCAGTTGGTGCGGGTGACCCAGCAGGACCCGAAATCAGCGGAACGGGCGGCAGCGCTTCAGCGCCACCGTCGGTGCGCGACCGACCGACGTCAGGGCCAACATCCCTGGAGGGCAGCGGGAGAGCGGTCAAACGTTCGGGTCTTGTGGCCCTGTCCGACACGCCGCCTCCCGAGGCACGGTTGAGTCGAGCACGAGGACAGGAGGCGGCGACGTGGTGACAGGCACACAGCGGACGACCGTCGTGGGGAACTCTCCCGGCGCGATCGCAGGGGACAGGGTCCGGACATCCCGGAGCCCGCTGCGATGACTGCGGTTGTCGAGGCCGTGCCCCAGGAGACGGGTGACCTGACCGGACCGGAGTCCCGCGTCCGAACCCGGTTGTACGACAAAGGCGTCTGTGTCGCGCGGGACTTTCCGGTCGCTGAGATCTCCGCGCATCTCGCTGACCCCAACTCCGTGGTGTGGCTCGATCTGTGTCGGCCCACCGCTGGCGACTTCGAGATGGTGGACACCCAGTTCGGGTTGCACGAGCTCGCCATCGAGGACGCCCTCCAGGAGTCGCAGCGCCCGAAGCTTGACCGGTACGCCACGCACCTGTTCATCAGTGCTTACGCGGTCACGACCGAGTCCCCGGGGATTCGCCTGCGTACCAGTGAGATAGCCGTGTTCCTGACCGACCAGGCGCTGATCACCGTGCGCAAGGACGAGGGCTTCGACATGGCGCCGGTCCTCGCCCGCTGGGACTCCTCGGCCGATCTCGCGGGTCACGGCGTCGCGTTCCTGCTCCACGGCCTGCTCGACCATATCGTCGACGGGCACTTCCGCGCGGTGGAGCAGCTCGACCAGGGCATCGAGCGGCTGGAGGAGCTGTTGTTCGGCGAGCGCCGGGCGCAGATCCAGGCCGTGCAGCGGCGCTCCTTCGCGCTGCGTCGCGACCTTGTGGTGCTGCGTCGGGTGGTGCTGCCGATGCGGGAGGTCCTCAACAGCCTGCTGCGTCGGGACCTGCAGGTCGTCGACGAGGTGATGACGCCGTACTATCAGGACGTCTACGACCACGTCCTGCGGGTCACGGAGTGGACCGAGTCTCTGCGCGACCTCGTCGCGACGACAGTTGAGACGAATCTGACGATCCAGGCGAACCAGATGAACCTGATCATGAAAAAGGTGACCAGCTGGGCGGCGATTATCGCCGTCCCCACTGCGGTCACCGGCTTTTACGGCCAGAACCTGCCGTACCCCGGATTCGGCTCCCAAGGGGGAGTGCTGGCCTCGACAGCCTTGATCGCGGCGCTTTCCGCCGGCCTGTACGGGGTCTTCAAACGCAAAGACTGGCTGTAGCGCAGGGCTAGCAACACCGCGACTGGCGGGAACACGCGGCCGGATTGCACAGCGCCGGCCGGCCGGCAGTTCTCATCGCCCTCGACGCGGCGGAACTCTCCTGAAGCCCTCGCCTGTGTTTCGCCAACAGAGCCGCCCTGAGCGGTCGAAAGGGAGCCACGGTGACATCCGGTCCGCAGACGTCCATCCCACAGAGCGGAGTTAGGTCCGCCTCGTTGGATGTGACGGGAGAACTGGACCGATTGGATATCAGTCCGCGCGGGCTGTCGGCCGACGAGGCTGCGGTGCGGCTGACCCGCGACGGGCCCAACGAACTGCCGGCAGCCCGTGGTCCGTCGGTGCTTCGCCGGTTCGTGGCCCAGTTCACCGACCTGTTCGCGGTGATGTTGCTGGTCGCTGCGGTGATCACGCTGATTGCCTACGAGCTGGGCCGGCCGCGTGACGCCGGGAACCTGCAGCTGGCGGTCGCGATCCTGGCGGTGGTGCTGCTCAACGCGGTGATCGGCTTCGGACAGGAGTTCGCCGCCGAACGTACGGCCGAGGCGTTGCGGGCCATGGTGCCGCGTCGGAGTGTGGTCCTGCGCGATGGTGAACGCGTCGACGTGTCGGCGGTCAGCCTGGTCGTCGGCGACACCCTGGTGCTCGAGGCGGGCGACGCGGTGCCCGCCGACGCTCGGGTCGTCGAGGCGCACGGGTTGAGCGTCGACAACTCTGCGCTGACCGGCGAGAGCGAGCCGGCTCGGCGTACATCTGACGCTGTTGCGGCAGGCGTGGCGCCGCTGGACGCCGGCAACCGGGTGTGGATGGGCACGACGGTCTCAGCGGGTACCGGTCGCGCGGTCGTCGTCGCGACCGCCACGGACACCGAGTTCGGCCGCATCTACCGGCTGACCGCCCAGACCCGCACCGAGCGAAGCCCGCTGCAACGGCAGGTCGCCGGGATGGCGCGCCGGGTGGCCGTCGGCGCGTTCTGCATCGGTGCTCTGGTGTTCGCGATCCGGCTGCCCGCAGGTGGTCCGGTGGTGACGTCTTTCGTGTTCGCGCTCGGCGTGATGGTCGCACTGGTGCCGGAAGGGCTCCCGGCGACGATGTCGGTCGCCCTGGCGGTCGGGGTCCGGCGGATGGCGCGCCGTAAGGCGCTGATCAAGAAGCTGGTCGCGGTGGAGACCCTGGGATCCACCACGGTGATCTGCACCGACAAGACCGGCACGTTGACGAAGGCCGAGATGACGGTGCAGGCGGTCTGGGTCCCCGACCAGATCCACGCGGTGTCCGGGGCGGGCTACGAACCGGTCGGTGACGTCGAGAATCCCGAGCCGCTGCGCCGGATGCTGCGGGCCGCCGCCCTGTGCTGCGATGCCAGGCTCCTGCCACCTCAGCCTGGTGGGCGCTGGCGGGTGCTGGGGGATACGACCGAGGGCGCGTTGCTCGTGGTGGCCGCCAAGGCAGGCGTGGACATCAACGCGGAGCAACGCGCTGCCCCCCGCGTCGAGGAGTTCCCGTTCGATGCCGACCGGAAGCTGATGACCACGGTGCACCGCGAGAACGATGCGGTCGTCGCGTACGTCAAAGGCGCACCGCAGGAGCTGCTCGCCCGCTGCACCCACCTCGCGCAGGGCGACGATGTCGTCGCCATCGGCGACGCGATGCGCAGGCGAGCGATCGCGGTCACCGATGACATGTCCCGCGACGCACTGCGCGTACTGGGCGTCGCCTACCGGCCGGTTCCGGCGGACACCGGGCAGGCCGAGGCGGAGCGGGATCTGATCCTGCTCGGCCTCATCGGGATGCTCGACCCGCCGCGCCCCGAAGTGTCCGCGGCGATCGCGACCTGTCAGCGCGCCGGCATCCGGATCGTCATGGTGACCGGAGACTCCGTGCTGACCGCCCAAGCCATCGCCCGCAAGGTCGGCCTCATCACCGGAGCATCCCCTCGCGCCCTGACGGGCGCAGATCTCGACCGCCTGGACGATCAGCAGCTGCGCACGTTGCTGGCGGACCCGTCGCCGGTCCTGTTCGCCCGGGTCAAGCCCGAACACAAGATGCGCGTCGTGTCGACGTTCAAGGACCTGGGAGAGATCGTCGCGGTGACCGGTGACGGCGCCAACGACGCTCCCGCCCTGCGCCGCGCCGACATCGGCGTGGCGATGGGCGCCTCCGGTACGGACGTGGCCCGCGAAGCCGCTGTCATGGTGCTGCTCGACGACTCGTTCGCCTCCATCGCCGCCGCGGTCGAACGGGGAAGGTCGGTCTACCAGAACATTCGCACGTTCCTCATCTACGTCTTCACGTCCAACGTCGGCGAGCTCGTCCCCATCGTGGCGGCCACCTTCGCCGGCTTCCCGCTCGTGCCGCTGTCCGCCGTTCAGGTACTCGCGATCGACCTTGGCTCGGACGTGCTGCCCGCTCTCGCCCTGGGCACGCTGCAGCCCGAACCCGGCACGATGGACAAGCCGCCCCGTAACCCTCGTGAGTCGTTGTTCTCGGCCGCCGTCGTCCGCAGGATCCTGTTCCTCGGCGGTATCCAGGCCGCCGGGGTCACCGGCGTCTTCTTCTGGCACATCCACAGCGCCGGACTGCCCTTCAGTGCCTTCACCGCCGACAACACGGTCTACCGGGAGGCCCTGACCATGACCCAGGCGGGCATCGTGATCAGCCAGATCTTCGTCGGGCTGACCCTGCGCAGCGACCGGCTCAGCATTGTCACCCTCGGCCTGCGGTCCAGCGGCCGGATGCTCGCCGCCCAGGGCCTCAGCCTCGTCGCGATCTGTGCGATCACCTACCTGCCGCCGCTGCAGCGCCTGTTCCACACCGCCGCGCTGTCCGTGGCGGACTGGGCGATCCTCGTGGCCTGCGGTGTTCTGCTGCTGGCAGCGGACGAGATGCGCAAGGCCGTGCTGCGTGCACAGCGACGCCACGCGGGCTCGGTGAGCGTAGGAACCGCAGCGACCGGGCCGTCGAAGGCTGTTCGGTGATACCCGACCCGAAATGACATCGGGCCGACAGGTTCCAGCCGGGAACCAGTTTGTCGGCGGCGGTGCGGCCGGGGTCCCCGGGCCCGCGCTGAGATGATCGAGGAGCGTTCGATGCGCGCCTGTATTCGCGCCCGCCATGCGCCGCCGTAGCGACACGTCCGTCATCTGTTCCAGACCTCGGTAGCAGCCCGAGGAGACAGGCCGGGCTGAAGGGGTCTTCTGGCCCTGACCATGTGCCGGTGGCGAGCGCAGACTGAGCACATCGGCGAACGTGGGCGTTCGTCTTCCGCGAGAGCAGCGCGGCGCTCACGTCACCGCCGAGCCGATCAGCCGCGGCCACCGCCCCGGTGGCCATTGGCAGACCGCTGGCACGCCCCGGGCTTCTGACGGTTGCCCGGGTGAACGCCTCGCGCCCTCGGCTGACCGTCGTCATGCACGCGTGCACGGCACTGCCTCCCATACCGATAGGAAAGGCGGCGGTCCTGATGACCGCGACCCGCACCGCACCTCTGGACACCGCATCCACTCTCCTGGTGGCGGCGGGCGAGCCGTTGGGTTCCGACGAGCTGCACCGTATCGACGCGTACTGGCGGGCGGCGAACTACCTGTCGGTCGGGCAGATCTACCTGATGGGCGATCCGCTGCTGCGTGAGCCGCTGCAGCCGGCGCAGGTCAAGCCGCGGCTGCTCGGGCACTGGGGCACCACTCCCGGTCTGAACCTGCTCTACGCCCACCTGTCGCGGATCATCGCCGCCCGTGGCCGGGAGGTCATCTACGTGACCGGTCCGGGTCATGGTGGCCCCGGGCTGGTCGCGAACACCTGGTTGGAAGGCACCTACTCGGAGATCTATCCGCGGATATCGCAGGACGCGGTCGGTATGCAACGGTTGTTCACGCAGTTCTCCTTCCCCGGCGGCGTCCCGTCACATGTCGCGCCGGAGACGCCTGGGTCGATTCACGAGGGCGGTGAACTGGGCTACTCGCTGTCGCACGCCTACGGCGCGGCCCTGGACAACCCCGACCTGGTCGTGGCGTGCGTCATCGGCGACGGTGAGGCCGAGACCGGCCCGCTGGCGGCGTCGTGGCACTCGAACAAGTTCCTCGACCCGGTCGGTGACGGTGCGGTGTTGCCGATCCTGCATCTCAACGGCTACAAGATCGCCAATCCGACCGTTCTGGCCCGCATCGGCGACGACGAACTCTGCAAACTTCTCGAGGGGTACGGCCACAAGCCCTACCTCGTCGCCGGTGACGACCCCACCACCGTTCACCAGCTCCTCGCCGCCACCCTCGACGTGGTCTTCGATGAGATCACCGAGATTCAGCGGGCCGCCCGCGAGGATGAGGTCACCGACCGGCCGCGCTGGCCGATGATCGTGCTGCGTACCCCCAAGGGGTGGACCGGCCCGCAGGTTGTCGACGGGCTGCAGGTGGAGGGGACGTGGCGTGCCCACCAGGTCCCGCTGACGGCGGCCCGCGACGACGCCGCCCACCTCGACGCCCTCCAGACGTGGATGCGCTCCTACCGGCCGGAGGAACTGTTCGACGCCGACGGCGCGCCGCAGTCCTGGGTGGTCGACTGGCTGCCCCGAGGCGAGTTGCGCATGTCGGCGAACCCGCACACCAACGGCGGTCGGTTCCCCCGGGACCTGGAGTTGCCTGACTTCCGTGACTACGCGGTGAAGGCCGGTGAGATCGCCGAGGCGACGCGGGTGCTGGGCGGGTGGTTGCGCGACGTCATGGCAGCGAACGTCGAATACCGCAACTTCCGCCTCGTCGGTCCGGACGAGACCGAATCGAACCGGCTCGGCGCCGTCCTCGACACCACCGGCAAGGCGTGGCAGGCCCGCGTTGACGACGTGGACCAGCACTTGGACCGGCACGGCCGCGTCATGGAGATCCTCTCCGAGACCACCTGCCAGGGCTGGCTGGAGGGTTACCTGCTCACCGGCCGGCACGGGCTGTTCTCCTGCTACGAGGCCTTCATTCACATCGTCGACTCGATGTTCAACCAGCACGCGAAATGGCTCAAGACCACCCGGCACCTCGGCTGGCGCAAGCCCGTGCCGTCGCTGAACTACCTGCTCACCTCGCACGTCTGGCGCCAGGACCACAACGGCACCTCCCACCAGGACCCCGGCTTCATCGACCACGTCGTCAACAAGAAGGCCGAAGTCGTCCGGGTCTACCTGCCACCGGACGCCAACACCCTGCTCTCGGTGGCCGACCACTGCCTGCGTAGCCGCGACTACGTCAACGTCATCGTCGCGGGTAAGCAACCCGCCCCCACCTGGCTCGACATGGACGAGGCCGCCCTGCACTGCGCCCGCGGCCTCGGCATCTGGGACTGGGCGAGCAACGACGACGGCGACCCCGACGTGGTCCTCGCCGCAGCCGGGGACGTACCGACCGGCGAGATCCTCGCCGCGACCGACCTGCTCCGCCACCACCTGCCCGACCTCAAGGTCAGGGTGGTCAACGTCGTCGACCTGATGCGCCTACAGCCCGACTCCGAGCACCCGCACGGCCTGCCGGACCCGGAGTTCGACGCCATCTTCACCACCGACCGGCCGATCATCCTGGCCTACCACGGCTACCCGTGGCTGATCCACCGCCTGACCTACCGCCGCACCAACCACCACAACCTGCACGTGCGCGGGTACAAGGAAGAGGGCACCACCACCACACCGTTCGACATGCTCGTCGTCAACGACATGGATCGTTTCCACCTCGTCATGGACGTCATCGATCGGGTTCCGGGCCTCGGACGCAAGGCAGCCGTCCTGCGCCAGCAGATGGTCGACAAACGCGCCGAGCACCGCGCCTACGTGCGGCGTACCGGCGAGGACCTGCCCGAGATCCGCGGCTGGACGTGGCCGCACAGGCCCTGACCGGTCCGACGTCCAGTCATCCCGAAGGAGATCCGAGCATGAGCACTGACGCTTCCATCCGAGCCGCCGACAACCGGGCTGACACCCGCACCGACACCCGGGCCGCCGACACCGGCGCCGAGGCCCGGGCGCTGTCCACCGCCGCCGCAGCGGCGGGGCACGCCCCGTCGATCCACAACACACAACCCTGGCGTTGGCGTGTGACCGGCAACGAGCTGGACCTCTACCTCGATCACAGCCGGGGCCTCGAGATCACCGACCCCGACTCCCGCCTTGCCGTCCTGAGCTGTGGTGCGGCGTTGCACCATGCTCTGGTCAGCCTGGCCGCAGCCGGCTGGCACACGCGCGTCGCCCGGATGCCGAACCCCGCGCACCCCGACCACCTCGCGCAGGTGCGCGTCGACCACCGAACCCCGGTCACCCCGGCTGCGGTACGCCATCTGCAAACCATCGCCCTACGGCACACCGACCGCAGGCCCGTCGTGAGTGACCCGGTTACCGCCGACAAGCTGCACGCCGTCGTCACGGCCGTCGAATCCGCCGGCGCTCACCTTCACCTGCTCCGGCCCGACCAGGTGTACGACCTGGCCACCGCCGTCGATCACGCTCAGCGCACGGAGGCCGACGAGGTCGCCTGGCAGGCCGAACTCGCCTACTGGACCGGCGGCACCCGGCCGCTGGGCACCGGCATTCCGGACTCCGCCATCGGTGACCGCGCCCCGCAAACGACAGTGCCCGGTCGCGACTTCGGCCACTACGGCGACCTGCCCATCTCCGAGGCGCACGAGAACGCGGCCACCTTCGCGATTCTCTACGGGCTTGAGGATGGCAAGCTCGACTGGCTCCGCGCCGGCGAGGCGCTCTCCGCCGCCTGGCTCTCCGCAACCGAACTCGGGGTGTCCGTCCTGCCGTTGAGTGCCACGATCGAGGTGGCCGGCACCCGTGAGCAGCTGCGTCGCCTGCTGGCCGACCTCGGTCACCCGCAGCTCGTGCTGCGCTTCACCACCGCGGACCCGGGCGGCACCGCCGCTGCGCACACTCCGCGAATCCCTGCCGATCAGGTCATCGAGCGGGCCTGACCAGCCGTCGCGCACCACCGGCCCCGCGAGGCTGTCACCACGACCGAGAAGGCGGGCGAACCACAGTGACCGTACCGAAGACGCAATTCGCACCGGGTGTGGGCTCGGAGCCCCGGTCGAACGGCGGTCTGAGCCCGGCCCCGGCCGGTGGCCTGTCGTCGGGCGACGCTGCGGCGCGGTTGGCGCGTGATGGCGGAAATGTGCTGCCGACGCCGAAGGCCACGCCGTTGTGGCGAAGGATCGTCACGCAGTTGCGCGACCCGCTGGTGCTGGTCCTGCTCGCCGCGGCAGGGTTCACCCTGGCGACTGCCGACTTCACCGACGCGGCCGTCATCCTGCTGGTCATCGCCGTCAACACCACCGTAGGGGTGCTTCAGGAGATCAAGGCGGAGCGGGCCATCACCGCCCTGTCCGCCCTGACCGCCCCGGCCGCCCGGGTAGTCCGCGACGGCAGGCAACGTGAGGTCCCCGCCGCGGACCTGGTCACGGACGATCTGCTGATCCTGGCCGAAGGCGACGTCGTACCCGCCGACGCCCGCCTCGTGGAGTCGGTCGCGCTGCTCGTCGACGAGGCGGCGCTGACCGGAGAATCCGCGCCTGTCGACAAGTTCTCCGCCGCCGGCGCGGACTCGGCTTCTTCAGCGGTCGTGTCGGCCGGCACGGTCGTCGTCCGGGGCCGCGGGCGCGCCGTCATCAGCGCGACCGGCGCGGACAGCGCGATGGGCCGCATCGCCGCCATGATGGTCACCAGGCCCGGCCTGACGCCCCTGCAGCGTCGCCTGGCCGGCGTGGGCCGCCAGCTCGCTGTCGGCGCGTTGTTGCTCTGCGGGCTGGTCCTGGCCCTCGGCCTGGTGCGCGGACAACCGCTGCAGCTGATGATCGTTACGGCGATCAGCCTGGTGGTGGCCGCCGTACCGGAGTCCCTGCCGGCCGTGGTCACCCTCAGCCTGGCCCTGGGCGCACGGCGGATGACCGCCCGCCACGCCGTGATCCGCAGGCTGCCGGCGGTGGAAACCCTCGGATCGGTGACGATCCTGGCTACCGACAAGACCGGCACCCTCACCGAAGGCACCATGGTCGTGCGGCAGTTGTGGACCCCACACGGGGACGCCTCGGTCAGCGGTTTCGGCTTCGCTCCCAACGGGCAGATCCACCGCGACGGCGAGAACATCATCGCAGGCCAAGCCGGTTGCCAGGCTCCCGACCTCGTGGAGCTGATGCGGGCGGCAGTGCTCTGCAGCGATGCGTCACTGCGGGCGCCCGGCCCCGACAACGACGAATGGGCGGCCGTCGGTGATCCCACCGAGGCCGCGCTCCTGACCGCCGGCGGCAAGCTCGGCATCGACGTCGACGCGCTGCACCAGGCGTCGCCCCGGCATGCTGAGGCGCCGTTCGACAGCGACCGCAAACGGATGAGCACCGCTCACCGGCTGGCCGACGGCCGTATATGGATCATCTGCAAGGGGGCACCGGAGTCGCTGCTGCGGCCGGCGGTCCTCAGCGACCATCCTGACGTGCTGCGTCAGGCCACCGACCGTGCCGACACCCTCGCCGGTGAGGGTTACCGGGTCCTCGGCGTGGCCCAGGCCGACCGCGACACCGTGCCCGGCGACGCCGCAGGTTACGAGCACGGCCTGCGGCTGCTGGGCCTCGTGGCGATCCTCGACCCGCCGCGCGCGTCTGCCGCAGCCACCATCGCCGCGTGCCGCGACGCCGGCATCATCCCGGTCCTGATCACCGGCGACCACCCCGCCACCGCCACCGCGATCGCGACCGAACTGCACATCATCGGAGCCGGCGAGACGGCGGTCGACTGTCGTACCACCGATCCCGGCCCGGCGGCCACCCGCGGCGTGCGGGTCTTCGCCCGCGCCACCCCGCAGCAGAAGGTTGTCATCATCGACGCCCTGCGTGCCGCCGGCGAGGTCGTCGCGATGACCGGCGACGGCGTCAACGACGGCCCCGCACTGCATCGCGCCGACATCGGTGTGGCCATGGGCAGGCGCGGCACCGAAGTCGCCCGCCAAGCCGCCGACCTGGTGCTCGCCGACGACGAGCTCGCCACCGTCGTCGCCGCCGCGCAGGAGGGTCGCCGCGTCTATGCCAACATCCGCCGATTCCTGCTCTACGCCCTGTCCGGCGGCGCCGCCGAGATCGCCGTGATGCTCGTCGGGCCGTTCGTCGGCCTGCCCCTGCCGCTGCTCCCGGCCCAGATCCTCTGGATCAACCTGCTCACCCACGGCCTGCCCGGCCTGGCCATGGGCAGCGAACCCGCCGACCCCGACGCCATGCGCAGGCCCCCACGCCCGCCGGCAGAAACCGTCCTCGGCGCCGGACTGTGGCAACGCGTCCTACGCGTCGCGGCGGTCATCGCCGCCGTCACGATCGGCGTCGGCGTGTGGGCGCACACCACCGACCGGCCCTGGCAGACCCTGACGTTCCTCGCCCTGGGCCTCACCCAACTCGCCGTCGCCCTAGGATCACGGGCCCGTCCCGGCACAGCGGCCAACCCCATGCTGTTCGCCGCCGTCGGCGCCGCTCTACTGCTGCAACTCGCCGCCATCTACGCCCCACCGCTGCGTGAGTTGCTCGGCACCGAACCGGTCGCCGCCACCGACCTACTGATCGTGACGGCCGTGTCCGCTCTGGGCTACGCCGCCATCCGTCTCGACCGCCGCATCCACTCGACCCCGCCACAGGCGGGGGATAGTCGGCCCGTTCCGGCGTCGATCTGAGCTGGCCGGGCGGCTTACGACGAGACTGACAGGAGCTGTCATGCAGAGGTTCTCCCTGACGGCACTGGCCCGCCAGCAGCTCGAGCTGTTCGGCATCGCAATCGTCACGAACGCCTCGTCGTAGTAGCGGTGTCCTTTCGCCCCGGCGCCGGTGGACACGCGATCGCTGAACTGAAGTGGCGACGTCAACTCCAACGCTTCACCGGTCGCCGAGAACTCTCATCCGAGAGCATCAACGCCATCGCTGACCTGGTATCTGACCGCATGATTACCTGGTAGCCAACCCGCAACAGAGCAGCTGATATGCCCCACTCAATCACCCACAAGATCGTTAGCTGAGTGAAGGCTTGCTGCCAAGCTGGGGTGGGCGGGTTCAGAGCCGCGGGGGCAAGGATTGATCGCCCACCTCCCGGCCACCGTGCAGTAGGTCGAAGCCGACGACCCCTGCGAGCACGACGGCGGCTGCCGCAGCGGGCACCAGTACGGGTTGCCCGACCAGGGGCGGGCCGATGGCGATGAGCACGCCCAGACCGATCAGCCGAGGCATGGACACGCGGGTGAACACGTGCCGCCCGAGTAGTGCATGTCCGGCAAGGAAGAGCGCCGGTCCGCTCAGGATGATGACCAGCCAGGACACCGGGGCCGTTGCGGTCGCGTGCCCGATCGCCATCTCGTCGGAGACGGTGATGGCGACGATGCCGGCCACCATGAGCAGATGGGCGAAGGCGGATTCCCTGTTTCGAAAGCCCGGCTCGTGCGCATGGGAGAAGGCCGTACCGAGCTTTTCTCGGGTGCGGTAGAAGTAGGTGAAGTAGAGCAGCACGCTGGTAACGAAAGCCACCGTGAACGCCGTACCTCGGTGGAGGCTGAATTCGCTGGCGTGGAATGTTCGCCCGGTGGTGATGACCGTCTCACCGAGCGCGATGATGATGAACTGCCGGTAGCGCTCGGCGAGATGTTCGCTGGCCAGGTTCCACTCTGAGGGGTTCGTGCGACCGATCTTCGGCGTCGGCCATCCGGAGAGCGCGGCCAGGTAGTCGATTGCGATGGCCAGGCTCCATAGCGCCACCCGGGCTGTCTCATCGACCAGTGCGCCGGCGAACCAGGGCACCGCCGAGACCGCGAACCAGGGAACTGCGCGCAGCGGTCGACAGCCGAGCGGATCCCGCCGCAGAGCGATGGCGAGCAGGGAACTGCGGCCCAGGTTGATCGCGACGTATGCGATCGCGAACAGTATTCCGCGCTGTTCGAACGCCTCCGGGATGGTCGTGGAGATTAGTAGGCCACCGAACATGGTGGCGATTACCAGCAACTGGATATGGATGAGCCGTGAGTCCAGGGTGTCGGTCACCAGGTTGGTGTAGGACCAGACCCACCACACTGCCAACAGCAGGATCAGCGTCTGGTAAGCGCCGGTCCAGTCCAGCTGGTTGAGCAGGGTCTGAGAGAGCCGGAAGAGGATGAAGATGTAAATCACATCGAAGAACAATTCGACGTAGGTGGCCTGCTTCGGCTGGTCAAGATCGCGGACCAGCCCGGGGCGCTTCTCCGTCTTCATTCCGACCCGTTTCTTCACCCGTCCGGACTACCGGCTCCCGGAAGAGTCATACCACGGGCAGGTCAGGCCGACGGGCGATTCGATCATCGCCACAGATGCTCCGACGACCTGAGCTAACCCCGTTTTCATGGAGGTTCGTAATCATGGTCTGATGGCCGTGGGAGGAAGTTTCTGTGGCGGCACCGAAAAAGTACCCCGATGAGCTGCGTCAGCGCTGCGCGTATGCTCCGCGAGTCGATCCGAAGCCCGTGATCCGGTGGTTTGTGCATCACGAGGCGTTGGAGGCGGCTCGCTGAGTGAGTGCGTCGAGGACGTCGACGCGTGCGGCCGGTACCTGCACGTCGAGGCGCAGTGCGCCTGTGACGTGGGTGTAAGTGAAGGTGAAGAACGAGCAGCAGGAGCTTTCCCGGTCGGTCAGGTCCCGGGCGGTCGTCTCGGCTGCCGGGTCGAGACTTGATCCCGCCAGCCCAAGCCCATTCCCGGTGCCGATGCCCGCGCTACCTGCCCGGGTCGTCCCGTCGGCACCCACCGGCCCTTCCGAGTTGCTGCCGTGGATGGCTCTTCCCGCACGCTGCGGCCGGGTGACCGCGCCGGGCGCCGGGAACGGGCAGGACGGCGTCGCCGCGACGCACCTCGACAGCGCCGAGCAGCGTCACGCGCAGGCGCGTCTCCCCGTCCTCGTCCACCGGCCAGTCATCCCGCGCGCGCCGCACGATGAGCAGCGGGAGGACATCGCGCGGGCGATCCCCCGCGACGAACGTGTCCCGCCGAGCGTTCCGGTCGGCTGCCCGCCCCAGCTACCGCAGGTGCTACGTGGCGGTCGAACGATGAAGCTCGGTCAGACGGGTGCGGCAGACGTGGGCAGCGCTGCCGCCCTGGAGGTCCCCGAAAGGGTCGCCACCCGATCGAACTGGCCGTCGAGGACCTCGTCGCCGTGGTGCACGACGAGTAGACCGCGACCCACGGTGCGGGACTGCAGAACGCGCAGCACCAGATCCCTGCCGTCCGGGTCCAGGTTCGCGAACGGCTCGTCGACGAGGTAGACGTCGGCATCCTCGCAGAGCAGCGCGGCGACGCCCAACCGCTGCCGCTGGCCGGACGACAGGTCCGCCGGCAGCTGCCCGGCCAGGCCCTGCAGCCCCAGCGTCTCGCGCAGCCGCTCGTCGGCGACCAGCGCGTGCACCGGCAACGGCGGTAGCTCCACCGGCGCGCTCAGACAGGCGACCCTGGGCGGCACCGTGACCGTCCCGGCGTCCGGCGCGAGTATTCCGGCGATGACGTGCAGCAGCGTCGTCTTCCCGCAGCCGTTGGATCCGCGCAGCAGCACGTGCTCGCCCACCCGCAGCGTGAAGTTGTCGATCGAGACGGTGGCTCCGGAACCAAAGGCGGCCCGTACCCCCCGCAGCGCCACCATCGATCCCCGTCCGTGACCCGATGGTGCCCGCGTACCGCGCAGGACCTGGATCCGCCGGAGCACGGCGGAGCTGCGGCGCAGCTGCGGGATCAGGTTGATGACGCCGACGATGCCCGTGACGGCGCGCCACAGGGAGTTCACGAAGGCGAGGAAGCTGCCGAACGACATCCGACCGGCGAACACGAAGAACGCCCCGACGACCAGGGACGCGGTGTCGGAGAGGTTCATGGTGAGGTCGCTGAGCGTGCGCTGTCGCAGCCGCAGCCGGGAGTTCACGAGCGTGATGTCCAGGAAGCCCCGCAACGCGTCCGCGCTGACCGCTCGGGCAAGGGGCCGCAGCAACGGCAGGCCGCGAACCGCGCGGAACGAGGCGAGTGTCCGGGTCAGCGTGTTGATGTACCGCGCTTCTGCCTCCCGCTCCGGCTCGGTGTTCTCCTCGATCCGCCGGGCGAGGCGGTTACTGATGAGCACCAGCGGCGGCACGACGAGAAGCAGCACGATGCTGGCCTGCCAGGACAGGTACAGCAGCACACCGGCGAAGACGACCGAGGCCGTCGCCTGTTTGGCGACGCGGACGGCGACGTCGATGGCCGGCAGGACGCCCTCGGCGACGTCGTTGTGGATGCGGCTGACGAACGAGGCGTTGCCCGCCGCGGAGATCCCCCGGCCGTCCTGGTCGAGGGCCCGGTCGAGCAACTCCGCCTCGAGCGACAGCACGAACGCGTTCTCGTACCGCTTGCGCCGCACGGAGGTCCAGTAGGAGCCGAAATTCATGGCGAGACCCAGCGCCAGATAGCCGGCGCCGAGGACGAGGAACACCGCCACGTCGCCGGCCAGGATCGCATGATCGAACAGCTCCTTGAGCAGCAGCGGGTGCGCTGCGGCCTCGACGCCGCTGAGGACCGCCTCGAAGGCGACGATCATCGTGAGCTGGCGTCGATGCCTGTGCAGCGTGCGCCACAGTTCCTTCATGGGCGCACCTCGTCGAGGAGGAAGTCCGCCGTGCCGCCGTTGGTCACGCGGTGCAGCACCCGCAGCACGCCGGCGGAGCCGGTCACGTAGTCGCAACTGCAACGCAGCAGACCCTCACCGGGCACGGCCAGCGGCGAGATCCCGCCGTCGTGCGGCACCTCGAATCGCTTCGGCGGCTCGAACAGGAAGACGTTACGCACGTACTCGAGCTGCCGCAGCGCGGTGTCGCGGAACGCGGGCTCGCCGAGGATCGTTGCCGCGTCCAGCATCGCGTCGGCGATCCCGCACATCCCGAACGCGTATCCGGGCATCGCGGTGTAGTCGATCGCGAGCCCGCGTAGGACGGTCCGCGCGGCATCGGCGTCGCCGTAGCGCAGCAGGACCTGCGCGACACCGGCCGAGCCCACTTCGACGTACGGCAGCAGGGTCCCGTCGTGCTCGAAGATGACCGAGTCGCCGTCCCACAGCTCGGTATGTGCCATCTCCCAGGCCAGCGCCTCCCGTCCGAGCCGCAGGTAGGACTCGTCCTTGGTGATCTGGTGCATCCGCAGCAGGAACAACGCGACGCCAGCCTGCCCGAAGCCGAGACCGGTCAGCGGTCCGTCGGTCGCAAAGTCGTTCAACCAGTAGGCCAGCCGGCCGTCGCGCTGCACCGTGTCGCACAGCGTCCGCGCGCACCGCTCGGCCGCGGCGAGGTCGCCCTCGTCGTGGTCACGAAGGTAGAACTTCAGGTTCGTCATGCCGAGCCCGGCGAGACCGTAGTAAAACGTGTAGTCGTCCTGCTCGCCCACCCGCTCGTTGGCCTGCGCTAGCAGGTCCCGCGCCTCGGCGCGGAGCCCGAGGTCACCGGTCGCCCAGGCGATGCCTGCGAGGCCGCTCATCAGCCCGGCAGGGTACTGGGCGACGTCGATGCCGGCGACCCGGTCGCGCAACCATCGCAGCCACTCGGGCCGAACCGGGACCCCCGAGGCGTCCAGCGCCCACAGCACGCCGCTCGCCCCGAACCCGAGGCTCAGCGGGTTGGTGAGGTGGGCGAACGGGTCCACCGGGAACAGGGTCGCCCGTTGCGGGTCGGCGACGGCCGTGATGAACGCGGCCACCCTCGCCCGGGTCTCGGGCATGGCGAGCTGCTGCTCGACGATGGGTGCGCGGGGTGGGACGGCGACGCGGTCGACCAGTGCCGCCTCGTCCTGTAGGGCGTCGAGCACCTCGGTGAGGGAGATCCTCGCGTGCGCCAGGTCCGTGATCAGCTCGTGGATCCGCGTCGGCCATCCGAGCCGTTCGACATAGAGTCGGTAGAGGTCGAAGACGTCGTCGCGGAGGAACGACATCGCGACGATCGGAAAGATGAGGTACGCCATCACGGCCGCCAGGCTGTAGAGGTCCCCCTCGGGGGTGGAGTCCTCGACGCCGCGCCGGGAGTGGCTGAATCCGGCTGTGTACAGCTCGACCAGCCCCTGCAGGTGTTGGTCGGCCGCGGCGGATCCGGCCAGCCGGCAGGACTCCAGGTCGATCACGGTGACCTCGAAGGTGTCGGGGTCGATGAGCAGGTTCGTGGCGTTCAGGTCGCCCAGGACCACCTGCCGCTCGTGCGCCGCCTGAATCGCCCGCGTCAGCCCGCGGAAGACCGCGAGGAAGACCCGCAGGAAGTGCCGCGACTGTTCGGGCGTGAACCGTGGCTGCACCAAGGGGTTGTGCGCGAACAAGACATCCCGGATGTCGACCCCGACGACGCGCTCCTCGGCGATGAAGTGGTGCTCCCAGTGGCGGAACTTGGCGATGGGAGCCGGGAAACGACCGGTGCCGGCCAGGCGCTGGAGGAACTGCCATTCGCGGGCGAGAATGTCGACGGCGTCGTAGCCCTGGCGCGGATTGGGATTGGTGTGCGGGCGGGCTTCCTTCACCACCACGACACGATCGTCGTCCGCGGTGTCCTCGGCCAGGTACACCCCGCCGGTGTTGGAGAACTGGATGGCCTCGGTGACACGGAACCGCCCTCCCAACGGCTCGATCTGTTCGGGTTCGGGGTCCGGCTTCCAGTCGGCGAAGGGCCAGGGCAGCCACCACGGCTGGACGAAAGCCGTGCGACGCTCGTCGGAGATCGGTCCTTCCGGCCCGACGACGTACGGCACCTGTCTGCCCATGGCGTCGACAGTGTGGGTGTCGAGGAATTGGCCGTACCGGAAGTAGAGCGCCTTGCTGTCGCGATAGCGGAGGTCCGAGAGCACGTAGGTGCCCTCGGCGTCGCCGAGCAGCCGCGCCAGGTCCGCCAGGCAGGCCCGGAAGGTGTCGTCGTCGGGCGGATAGACGGTGAGGAACTTGCCGCCGCTGCCCCGTGCGATGGCCTTGGAGTTGAGCATCTCGAAGATGTTGCGGTCGAGCGCGATCTTAAAGTCGATGTCGCGCCCGATCAGATAGTCCAGGACCACGGCGGCGGTGTCGTACATGTTGTGGTAGGTCGCGGAGACATGGATCTTCCACCCCTGCGCCGGCAGCGACGGGTTGCTCCGGTAGTTCCACCAGATGCCCATGCGGACGAGTCGCGACCGCAGCTCCTCGTTCAGCGAGGAGAGGAAGTTCTCCGACAACGGCCGGTAGTACACCTCCAGCGGGTCGTAGAACAACGTGTCGTTCCACGCGAAGAAGAAGCGGTTAACCCATCGATCATCACGCATGTCTATCACCTTGTCCTGAGCCGGGAGGTTGCCGCGCCGGCAGGGGCGCCGTTGGCGCCGGAGGCGGCGTGCACGGGCGGTGGTGGGGCGCGCGGCGCCGTCTCCGGGGCGGGCCCCTGCCGCACGGAAGGCGGGAGTCGAGCCGTGTGGGGGGCGGCGGTGCCGCCCCCCACGCGGTCACCGGATTACTGCTGCCACCAGCAGCACTGGTTCTGGCTGCTCGAGCAGCTGCTGCCGCGCGTGCCGCGATCCGTGGCGAGCGGCTGCAGAGTCTGCAGGCTGAGAACGCTCATGTGGTGTCACCTCCTCCTGGGCCGTCCATCCGAGCCGCCCGCGAACGCGGGCGGCTCCTTTGCGATCCGGCGGCCGTCCGGCGGGAAGCGGTTCCACGCCAGAACTGCCGGCGGTCTGCCGTTGAGCGTTCGCCAGCGGCGGGAGCCGTGGCGGAATCCCGGACGATCCCGAACGCATTCACATAGATAGTGATCGCTGCTTGAGGCGGATTGCGGACAGATCCCCGGGAGCCGCCGGTGCCATGTGTTCCGATGAGGAACGCAGGGTTCACGGACACCCGCCGAGAGGATCCACCCCATGTCTGTGCAGCCGCCGGAGCGTGCGTTCGTGGTGCCACCGGACCCGGGCCGGGCCGGCTCGCTCGAGGAGCTCGTCGACCTGCTGCGGGTGCTCAAGGTCTGGGCCGGCGACCCGTCCTACGACGCGATCAGGAGTCGGGTCAACGCGGCCTGGACGGCGGCCGGCCGGCCCGCCGGGGAGCTGACGGGCAAGACCACCGTCGCGGACTGCTTTCGGGCTGGTCGGCGGCGGCTCAACACCGACCTTGTCATCTCGGTGGTGCGGGCCCTGCACCCGGACGAGGGGTACGTCACCCAGTGGCGGCAGGCGCTGCAGATGATCACGGGGGAGGCCCGGGCAGCATCGCAGGTCCACGTCCAGGACCGGTTGCCACCCGAGCCGGCGACCTTCACCGGCCGGGCCGCTGAGCTGAGTGAGCTCCTCCGCGCGCTGCGCGACACCGGAGGTGGCGCGGCGGCGCTCTGTGTGGTGTCGGGCATGGCCGGGGCTGGCAAGACTCACGTCGCCGTGCATGCCGCGCACCTCGTCACGCGCGAGCAGCGCTTCGACCGGGTCCTGTTCGTGAACCTCCGTGGGTTCCACGCCGATCCGGCCCAGCCGGCCGTCGACCCGGCCGCTGTTCTCGAGGGTTTCCTGCGCCTGCTGGGCATGCCGTTTCATCAGATCCCGCTCGACCTGGCCGCCCGCACCGCCGCCTACCGCCGCCGGCTCGCCGGCAGCCGCACACTCGTGGTGCTGGACAACGCCGCTGGCGTCGAGCAGGTCAGGCCGCTGCTGACCGACACCGCCGGCTGCCCGATGCTGGTCACCAGCCGGCGCGACCTCACGGCCCTGCGCGCCGGGACCAAACTGACGATGGACGTGTTCGCCCCCGGCGAGGCCATGGAGTTCCTGGCCCTGGCGGCACCACGGACGCCCGTCGGTGACGACCCGCAGGCGCCGGCCCGGATCGCCCTGCGCTGCGGCCACCTACCGCTGGCGCTGGGCCTGGTGGCCGGGCACATCCGCGCCACACCTGGCTGGACGCTGACTGACCACGCCGACCGGCTTGACGAACGCCACCGCCAGCGGCGTCTGGACACCAACGTCCAGCTCGCACTCGACCTGTCCTATCAGCACCTGCCCGCCGAGCGACAGCGACTGCTGCGGCTGATGGCGCTGCACCCTGGCCAGGACCTCGACGCGCACGCCGCCGCGGCCCTGGCCGGCAGCGACCTGCCGACCACCCGGTCCCTCCTCCTGGACCTGAGCCGCGATCATCTGGTGCAACCGGCCGCCCCCGGCCGCTACACCCTGCATGACCTGGTGCGTGCCCATGCCGCCGGCCGGGCCGCCGACGAGGATCCCCCATCCGGACGACGCACCGCCCTGACCCGCCTGTTCGATTTCTACCTGGCCGGCGCGGCCGCCGCCATGGACACCCTGTACCCGGCCGAGGCCGAGCGGCGGCCGGCCGTCCCGCGACCCGCGGGCCCCGCCCCTGACCTGAGCGAACCCGCAGGTGCCCGCGTCTGGCTGGACACCGAACGTCCGACCCTGGTCGCCGTCGCCGCGCACACCGCCAGCCATGGCTGGGCCACCCACGCCATCCGGCTGTCCGGCGTCCTCTTCCGATACCTCGACGGCGGATACTTCACCGACGCCCTGACCGTCCACGAGCACGCCCGCGACGCTGCCCGCGACCTCGGCGACCCGAACGGGCAGGCGCACGCGCTGGCCGGCCTCGGTGCCACGCACGCGCAGCTGTCCCGGCACGGACCGGCCGCCGAGAACCTCCGGGAGGCCCTGCGCCTCTTTCGACAGGGCGGTGACCGGGTCGGGGAGGCCCGCGCCCTGATCAACCTCGGCGTCGTCATGGCACGCCTGGGCCGCAACCGGTTGGCCGCAGAGCACTGCGCGCAGGCCCTGGTGATGTTCCGACAGGCCGGCCACCAGGCGGGCGAGGCCCACTCGCTGACCAACCTTGGCAGCGTCGAGTCGAGACTGGGCCGGCACGGACCGGCCACCGACCACTTCCGGCAGGCGCTGACCCTGATCCGGCAGCTCGGCAACCGCACCAGCGAGGCATGGACGCTCAACAGTCTGGGCGAGGCCGAGCTGCGCCAGGGCCGACACGGACCGGCCATCAACCATCTCCGGCAGGCTCTGGGGCTGTACCGGCAGCTCGGCAACCGTGTCGGCGAGGCCTGGACGCTGGACATTCTCGGGACCGTGAAGACCCGCCTCGGCCGGCCGGACCGCTACCACCGGCAGGCGCTTGCGATCTTCCGCGAGACCGGCGACCGATCGGGCGAAGCCAGCGCGCTCAACGGTCTCGGCGAAGCATCCCACGCCGCCGGCGACCCCTGGGGCGCCCTGGCCGAGCACTCCGCAGCCCATACCATCGCGGTCGACATCGGCGAACTCGAGCAGCAGGCCCGCGCCCACACCGGCATCGGGCGAGCCCGCGAGACCCTGTCCGATCCGGCCCTGGCCCGGCAGCACTACCAGCAGGCCCTGATCCTCTACACCGAGCTCGGCACACCGGAGGCCGACCTGGTTCGTGCGCGGCTCACCGGCATCGACGACAACGGCGGTGCGGAGCGCCGACCGGCTACGGCCGCGCGGAACGCCCAACCACGCTGAGCACGAATCGGATCACTCCCGTGGCATGCCACGCGCCACCCCCAGGCCGGCGATCGTCACCGTACCCGTCACCACCAGCGGCGCAGCGGCGAGAAGCGCAGGATCCGGTCGTCGTCGTGCCCCGGGGTGACGCGACCGTCCCGGTTGCTGGTGGTCACCCAGAGCGCTCCGTCGAGTGCGCGCACGACCGTGCGCAGTCGGCCGTAGGAGCCGACGAGTCGCGCGGTGGGCGTGCCGGCGCCGTCCGGTCCAGCGGTACGACCCAGAGTCGGGTTCCTCGCAGGGCGGCGAGACACAGCGTGTTCCCCACGATGGCCAGGCCGCTGGGCGACGCCTCGGCGGACCGCCACACCAGCGGGTCACGGAAGCGCGGGTCGCCGGCCCGACCCTCCACCACCGGCCAGCCGTAGTTGCCGCCGGGCACGATCGCGTTGACCTCGTCCCAGGCGCCCGCGCCGACCTCGGTCGCGTAGAGCCGGCCCCGCCGGTCCCACGCCAGTCCCTGCACCGCCACCTTCGACGCGGGCGTGTTCCAGGACGGGGCCGCCGCGGCGAGCAGGTTGTTGTAGGCGTCGGTGTTGACCGGCATATCGCCCGTTCCCCCCAGACCTGGTGTGCGGGCTGCTACGCGGTGACGCGCCGTGCGTACACCTCGATCTCGATCTTCATGCGGGGGTCGGCGAGGCCGCACATGAGCATCGTGGCCGGCCCTGGCTGGGCGCGCCGGTCGGGACTGCGGTGATCAGCGGTGCCCCCCGAGGCTGGCGACTGCCGCCACTACCAGGGCAATGAACATGGGAGGGGACAGCGGCCACGCCTCACAGTGCTCCCGGTTAGCGCTCATCGGTTGGTCCTGGTCGTGATGGGGAAGTCGGCGAAGCGAGGCGCGCCGGGCTCGTGCGGCAGGCGCGCGGCGCGCGCGGCGAAGCTGACGGCGTGGTACCACCCGCAGAGCAGAAGCAGGTCGAGCAGTTGGACCTCGTCGAAGACCGACGCGAGTCGTGCCCACAGCGCGTCATCGATGTCGGAACGCTCGTGCAGCGTGTCGACGGCGAGGATGAGCAGCCGTTCCCGCTCGGACGTCCAGCACTCGTCGGCGGGGCCGCCGTGCACCAGGGAGGCCGCCTGCTCGCGGGTGAGCCCGACCCGTTCGGCGAACATCATCATGTGCACGCCCCACTCGTACTCGCAGCCGCACAGCACGCATGTCCGGTCGATGGCGATCTCGCGCTCCCTCATGGTCAGGGTCAGCTGTCGGCCCAGCTCATAGCGCCCCCATCCGTGCATGGCGCTGGCCATCGGGAGGTTCTTGGCGAACATCCGGAACAGCCCGATCGGCGGCACTTCCCCGGGCATCATGCGCGCGAGTAGCGCGCCGGTCTGGTCGGCGTACGGCGGTTCCAGCAGGGCTATTCGCGACATCGGCGCTCCCGTTGAGGTTGTTTCTAAATTAGAAACAGCGGATGGATGCTAGCGTTTCGAATAACGGAACACAAGGAGGAGCATGCCGACACCGCGCCCAGGAACACCGGTTCGTGGATCGACTACCGGCCGTCCGATCATGGCCGCGATGGATCTCTTCGGCCGTCGGTGGGCGCTGCGAATTCTCTGGGAGCTGCGTGCGGGTCCGCTCGGTGCGCGTGCGCTGCTGGCACGCTGCGCAGGTCTGTCATCCAGTGTCCTCTACCAGCGGCTTCGCGAACTCACGTCGAGCGGGATCATCGTCCCCTCAGCCGATGGCTACGAGCTCACGCGGCTGGGGACAGCACTCGGTCACGCCCTCCGACCGCTCGACGAATGGGCGATCACCTGGGCGCAGGCGCAAGAGCAGAACGATCAGAATCCTGTGGAGGCATGAAGGCAGGGGAGGCCTGGGCCCCGGAGTTCACGCCGCCTGTGAGAGGCCTTCGGTCCTTCGCCCACATGCGACTTCAACCTGCTCCCCAGGCTGAAGTGGCGCACGTCAACACGCTGCTCCTTCAGGACATCCTGAGCGAGGAGGAGTGGCAGAAGCGGCTCGCCGACGCCGACCGACGGCACTATCTCCGCTGTTCTGGGCCCACGTGAACCCCTACGGCCGCTTCGAGCTGAACCTGAACTCACACCTCGCCCTCGCCGTGTCGGCGTCGCTGCTGCCCAGCCCACGCACCCCGAAGAGGGAAGGCGCTCCAGCCCCAGCGTGACGTTGGGCTCGGCACGACGTCGCCGCCTGGGACCTCCCACCAGGTACGGAAGTGCCCCGGCTTGTCTACGGTCTGGAGTGCCTGGCCGTCGGCATCAGGCTTGATCATTTCCCCAGGGCGGGCGCCGGCATTCGCGGGGGTCACGGCTGGTCACCAGTCAGCGGTGAGGGCGGTCGCTCGAAAAGGTCTTGAGGACCACGGTGGCCTGCGTTCCGCTGACCCGATCGATGGCGTGGAGGCGGCGCAGCAGTTCTTGCAGTTGCTCGGTATTCGCGGTCCTGACCTTCACCAGTACCGAGGCGCTGCCGGCGATGATGTGCGCCGCCAGGATCTCCGGGAGCGCGGCGAAGTCCTGCGCCGAATCCCCCATCCACGACGACGAGTCGACCATCACGTAGGCCAAGACGGCGCAGCCCACCGCGGTCCCCCGGAATGTGCGGCGACGGGCCGTCGGCGAGGCGCCGATCGGCGTGCCGGTGCGCGCGGAGGTGTTGTCGCCATGGCCGTGGGCGGCAAGGCAATATCGACCGGTCGGACGCCGACGACGTCGAACAGCACGCTTGCCCCAAGTGTGACGCCCAGCCCGCTCGCCCTGCCGCTCGTGCGGCGGCGCGGTCGCCGCCGGCGACCACAACCGCCGTTTCACGAAGGTGCCCCGGCTCAAGAAGACGCTGCGACCGCGGCCCCGGCCGACCGTGGCGGCTAGTTGACGCGATCCTTGCGTTAGAGCGCGCTCACAGCCCTAGCGTGCAGGGCATGGAAGTTGATGACGCACTCCGGGAGGCATTGCGCCTCGCAGTGGACCCGCCAGGTGGTGTTTCCTTCGAGTCGCTGCGCGAGCTCGCTCGCGCTGACGATGCAACCGAGTGGGACATCGCCACGGCGGCAGAGCACCTGGGAGTGAATCCCCACACGTTGCGCTACTACGAACGGATCGGCCTGGTCCAGGTCGCGCGGAACAACGCCGGCCACCGCCAGTATGACGCTGCGGCAGTGCGACGTCTGGTCTTCCTCACGCGAATGCGTACCTCCGGCATGCCGATCAGTGACCTGCGCCATTACATCGGCCTCGTTGACGCCGGCCAGTCCACCGTGCCCGAGCGCCTCGACATGATGCTGGAGCACCGAGACACCCTGCGCTCACAGATTGCTCAGCTGCAGCTGGCCCTCGCCGCCACCGAGTACAAGATCGCCACCTATGAAGGAGCACCCCAGCCATGACGAGAACCACCAGCACTGCCCAGTACGACATCAACAGCCCTGAAAACCTTGCCCGCCGCGAGCACGGCCTGAGCGTGCTGTCCCGGATCGACGGGCACCAGGGCGAGGCCGTCATCGACTCACTGGCGGACATCAACCCCGCCATGGCCCACCACGTCGCAGCCTTCGCCTTCGGCGACGTGTATGACCGTCCCGGACTCGACCCCCGAAGCCGGCAGCTGGTCACCATCGGCGTCCTCACCGCTCTGGGTGGATGCGAGCCGCAGTTGAACGTCCACATCGGCGCCGCGCTCAACGTCGGCCTGACGCGCGAGGAGATCAGCGAGGCCATCCTTCACACTGCGGTCTATTGCGGCTTCCCCCGCGCCCTGAACGCCACCTTCACAGCCCGCGAAGTCTTCGCCACGCGTGACGACCCGGCGTAACCCGACTGCCCCACCTCTTTCAGAAGGGGCCAGCAGCCGCTAGCGCTGCTGGCCCCCTCTGTGTGGCCCTCAGTTGCACGACCAGGAGATGAGCCTGCGCGACATCGCCGCCCGGCTCGTCATCACCACCCCCAGAGGCAGGCTTGGGTCGGTCGCCGCTTTTGGACCGTACCTATCTGGCGGCGACCTGCCTCTATGCCGTCATGACCATGCAGATCAGCATGCTGACGGTGGGGGTAGCGTCAACCCAGTCGATCCAGCTTTTCGCGAGCGGCAGTGTCGGGCCGAGGCGTGAGGACCACGAGGCGCAGGTCGGTGTTCTGGGTGGTCAAAACGTTGGCGTCCAGCGGGATGGCACCCACGTCCGGGTGTACTGCGGTCTTGTGCGCGCTCTCGTGGTTGGCCACCGCGCGGAGGGCCCAGAGGCGGCAGAACCTGTCGTTCCCGGCCATCCGCGAGATCAGTGCCGCCACGTCGGGATCGTTCGGATAGCGGGCGCTGGTGGCGCGCAGGTCGGCCACCAACGACTGCTCGAAGTAGGCGCGCTCGGTGTCGGTCTGGCGGACTCGGGGGTTTCGCGATTCGAACTGGACGATCAAGGCGTTGCGATCGTCGGCGATGGCGCCCGTGGGGTCGCCGAAGACAGCCGCGAACAGCCGGTTCCAGTGCAGCAGCCGCCACACGGCGTCGTAGACGGCCGCCGGGGTGTCGCCGAGGTGGTCGATGACGCGGTGCAGGCTGCTGGGGATCAGATGGGGTATCCGGTCCGGGGCCGCGGCGAAGCCGGCAAGGCGCATCAGGTGCGCCTCCTCGTCGTCAGAGAGTCGTAACGCGCGGGCCAGGGAGGTGCACACCTGCGCCGATGGTGTGGCGGCCCGGCCCTGTTCGAGGCGTGCCACGTATTCGGGGGAGATGTCGGCCAGTGCTGCCAGCTCGCCGCGTCGTAGCCCGACGACGCGGCGACGAGAGGCGTTCGTGAGACCGACAGCGGCCGGGTCCGTGCGATCCCGCCAGGCCCGCAGCGCGGCTCCGAGGTCATTCATGAACCCCATGATCCGCCATCGGTCCAGGGAGCTGGGTGGTACCAGCGGTACGCGGAAGACCTGTGCCTTCCACAGTGCTGGCTCGGCCCTTCAGGATGGGGATCATGAGCAGAGTGACCAGAATGCATCACATCGGAGTGCCAGTCAGCGATTTGGCGCGGTCGGTGAGGTGGTACGAGGACGTCCTCGGCATCGCGCCGAACGGCGTGACGATCTCGGCGACGAACCCGGCGATCGGTGCGGTTGTCGAGGTCGAGAACGCGTCGATGCGGGCATCCTTCGCGTTGGCCGGTGACAACGTCCTGCTGGAACTCATCCAGTACGACAGCCCGCAGCCGAGGCCCTTCACCGGGCGCAACTCCGACGTTGGGGTGATGCACCTGTGTTTTGAGGTCGACGACCTCGACTCGGCGCACCGCGACCTGGTGCGGCGGGGCGTGCACGTCAACGCCGACCCGGTCGTGCTCCAGGACGGCGATGGCGTCGAAGCGGGGGCGCTGGCCGGGACGAAGATCCTCTATCTCCGTGACCCCGACGGCATCCAGCTGGAACTGTTCGAGTTGCCCTCGTAGGAGCGCCGACTCCGGACCCTGCGCCCGTCCCGGTCGGTGCCCTGCTCTGGATACCATCGGTGGGGCCGAACAACCGGAGGGCACCATTCGTCCGGCGACACGCAGAAGCTGATGACAGATATCAGGTCGGGATTGTTCGTCGCTCGCGAGGCGGAGTTGGACGAGATCGCCTCGGTGACGGCAGCTGCGGCGCGGGGCCGTGGCGGGGCGATGCTCGTTCTCGGTGATGCGGGGATCGGCAAGTCGACGCTCATCGATGCGGCCGCTTCGCGGCTCGACGGTTGGCGGGTGCTGCGGGCCGGTGGTGTCGAGTTCGAGAGCGAGCTGCCCTACTCGGCGCTGCACCAGTTGTGCGCGCCAGTGCTCGACCACCGCGCTGGGCTCCCCGTACCGCAGCGGAGCGCGCTCGACGCGGTGTTCGGGCTGCAGGCCGGGGCCACGCCGACCCCGATGCTCGTCGGCCTGGCCGTTCTCGGCCTGCTGAGTGCCGTAGGCCGGCGCGGGCCGGTGTTCTGCGTGGTCGACGACGTGCAGTGGATCGACGCCGGCTCGCGGCAGGTACTGGCCTTCGTCGCGGCACGCGTTGCGGCGGAGCGGGTCGCCATGGTGTTCGCTGGCCGCGACGCCGCCTCGGTGTCGGCACTCGGTCGCCTACCCGCCCTCACTCTCACCGGGCTCACCGATTCGGAATCCCTCACCCTGCTGCGGTATCGGGCACCATTCGGCCACGAGGCGGCGATCGTGCAACGGATCCTCGCCGAAGCGGCCGGCAACCCGCTCGCCCTGGTGGAGTTCGCCCGCGACGCCGGACCGTTCGGGCTACCCGGGGATGCCGGGCACCGCGCCGTGGAGCACCGGTTCGTGAGTCGGTTCCTGCGGCTGCCGGCACCCACGCGCTCGCTTCTGGCGCTGGCCGCGGCGGAGCCGACAGGCGACCTCGTTCTGCTGCGCCGCGCGATGGCGATCCAGGGGCTGGACGCCGTGGACCTGGCCGCGGCCGAGGACAGCGGCCTGTTGGTGGCCGGGCCCCGGGTGCACTTCCGGCATCCGTTGGCGCGTTCCGCGGTGTACCTGTCGATTGGCGCCGGGGCGCGACGGCAGGCGCACGCGTCGCTCGCCGCCGGTACGGACGCCGACGTCGATCCCGACCGTCGCGTCTGGCACCAGGCGAACGCGATCACCGGTCCGGATGAGGAGATCGCGGCCGAGCTGGAGCGTTCGGCCGGACGAGCACAGCGCCGCGGCGGACTCGCGGCCGTGGCCGCGTTCCTCGAGCGCGCGGCCCGACTGACACCCGGCCGGTCGCGGCGGGCCCGCCGGTTGTTGTCTGCGGCCAGGGCTCGGTTGGGCTCGGGGGCACCTTCTGCCGCCCGGGAGTTGGTGGACGAGGCCGAGCGTCTCCACCCGGACCCCGCCGACCGCCACGCCGCGCGGCTGCTGCGCGCCACGATCGACTATCACGTGGCGCGCACCATCCCGGCGACGATCGCGCTCATCGACGCGGCCGACGGCGTGGGGCCCGACGAGGTCCGCGAGACCTACCTGGAGGCGTTCGCGTCGCTCATGTTCAGCGTCGACGAGCCGGGGAGGCTACGGCGGCTCGCCCTGCACATCCGGGAACGGGTGCCCCAGCGTCAGCCGCCACGTCCGGTCGACCTGCTGTTGCGGGCATTGGTCGAGCAGCATCTCCGCCCGGTGGAGGAGGCGATGCCCCTGATGCGCCGTACGGTCGACGCCTTCCGGGACCACGCCCGCACGCCCGGCGCGGATCCATGGTGGATGGAACGTGCCTGTGTGTTGAGCGTCGACATCGGTGACTGCGATGCCATGGAGCACATCGCCGACCGTCAGGTGGAACTCGCCCGGGCGCAGGGCGCCTACGCGATCCTTCCCCATGCGTTGCGCTTCCAGGCGGTCGCCCGGACGATCGTGGGTCGCTTCGCCGACGCGCAGGTCTGCATCATCGAGGCGCGTGCGGTCGACGAAGCCGCCGGGACGTCAAACCTCGTCGGCTCCGACCTGATGCTTGCCGCCTGGAGCGGGGACGTCGATCGGTTCCGCGAGGTCCGGCAGAAGCTGCGCGACTGGGTGGGGGTGAAACCCACCGCGCTGCACTACGCGATCGGCGTCCTGTGCAACGGCAGCGGCGACCATCAGGCCGCGATCGACGCGTTGCTGCTCGTACGGGACCAGCACCGGCGCGGGGCGTACGCCGCCTCCGTCTTCCACCACGAGCTGGTCGAAGCCGCCGCGTACGTCGGACGTCCCGAAGAAGCCAAGGAATCGGCTAAATGGATCGGGGATGTCGCACGGGTCAACCCGAACGCGTGGACGACAGGTGCGCATCTACTTGCGAGCGCGCTGCTCGACCCGGGGCTCGGCGCGCAGGACCACTACCGCGCCGCGATCAGCCGGTTCGCCGGGAGCAGGATGCGAGTCCACTACGCGCGTGCCCGACTGCTCTACGGGCAGTGGCTGCGACGGGTCGGCCGTCGCGCCGAGGCGCGGGTGGAACTGCGCGCCGCGCACGAACTGCTCTCCACCATCGGCGCGCGGGGGTTCGCCGGCCGCGCCGCCCGCGAACTGGACGCCATCGGCGAGCCGACCCTGGCCGACGACGCCGACCCGCTCGCGGGGTTGACCGCCCGCGAACTACTCGTCGCCCGCAAGGTCGCCTCCGGCGCAGGCACCAAGGAAGTCGCCGCGCTGCTGTTCGTCAGCCCGCGAACGATCGACGCCCACCTACGCAACCTCTACCGCAAACTGGGCATCACCTCACGCCGGCAGCTACGAGAACTACTCCGCTGACAAGGCCCGGGCCGACCGAGCGACGAAAGGGCCTCGCCGGTACGCGACCGGCGGGGCCCTTGGGTCACCTCAGCGCCGGGGCCGATCACACTCCCGTTCGGCACGCGTCTTCAGCTCTGTCAGCCACGTCTCCAGGCCCGCCCTGAGGGCCGCGGTGGAGAGATCGACGTCCTGCTCCACCTGGTCACCGCGCCACGTCTCCTCGGTACGCACGAGAACCCGGCCGTCGATCTCGGTGAACGTCCACACGTGCACCCCCTCGTCGATGCGCAGCCCTACTCCGATCGCCGGGCCGTCCCACCGAAGGCACCTCTGGTGTTGAAGCTGGCGGACGGTGGACGTGACGACGAGGGTCGTGGCGGGATTCAGCGCGGTCTCGGGGACCGGTGTCGTCCACCGGAACGACGATCCGGGACGCAGTGGGCCGCGATCGAGCCGCTTGCTGGACAAGACGGGCTTCTGCCACGACGGCCAGCGTTCCACGTCGGTCTGCAACTTCCAGACGGTCCGTAGCGGAGCGTCGATCGTCGTCTCCGTCCGATAGCGAATCTTCGCCGTGGTGTCGACAGTCCTTCCCGCACATCGCACCGTCGCGTGGTCGGCACCGACATCGCGCCTGACCTCGGCCCGAGCCGGCGCACCTGCGGTGCCCACGAGGCCGGCCACGACCACTGCCGTCGCGACGGCAAACACACGATTCTTCACGAGGCGGACACCGCCTCGACGGTGCCCTTGAGTCGTTCCAGCCACATGGCGAGGGTCCTGTCGAGGCCTTCCTGGAACGGCCCAGGGTCGGCATCGACAGGCGGGCCCGCGAAGGACTCCTCGGTCGACACCTCCACACCGTCGCCGGCCGGAGTGAGCGCCCAGACGTGGACACCGAGGACCCCGTCCGGTCCGTCGCCGTATCCCCGCCACACGAGGCGTTCTCGCGGCCGTACCTGGACGATCGTCGACTCGATCTCCATGCCCGCGGCCGACCAGCGGAACACGGACCCCGGGGCGAGCGGACCGGGTGTTTCCACGCGTGCGTACGGGATTTCCGGCAGCCAGGTTGTCCACGCGTCGATGTCGGTGAGGATCCGCCACACGGCTTCCGCCGACGCGGTCACCGTGACGCTGTGGCGGCTGACCACCGGGGCCGACACGTCAATGCCGGCCTCGTCGGTGTCCGTAATGTTCTCCATCGTGAAGCCTCTCTGCGGTCACTGACCATCGGATCGCCGGGCAGGAGAGCGAGCCGCTAGATCCACACCCGACAGATGCGATCGTGCCAAGACGCCAACCGCTACACATCGGCAAGAACTACCTAGTTCGCGGTACGTGGGCCGGCCACGGTGCAGGTCCCTACCTCCGTGCCTGCTGCCGGCCTCAGCCCGACAGGTTCTCGTCGAGTCGCAGCGGTGCTGCTGGGGATCATCTCGGGACTCCTTGCCGTGCTGATGCTCGGCTTCGGCGTGAGTGGCACGTGGGTTGTCGTCGCGGTGCCTCTCGCGCGCTCCGCCGTCGCGACGCCGATCCGTCCACCTCGTGAGGGGGACGGCAGCACGGCCGCCCAGCGGACGTGTTGGCGCAGGCGGAGGCATATCTGTGACTGTGAGTCTGGAATGCCTGCTGGTATGACCGGCCGCATGGCTCCAATTCGGTAGACAGGAAATGGCGTCCGTCCGCGGCGCGCTTACCGTCGGAGATTGGCAGTGTCGGGGCCTGCGGCTCACCAGGTCATGTGGAGTTTGGGCCCCGCTGGGGAGGCGGGGATCGTCGGCGAGTCTTGTGCGGGTGTGGCCGTGGCGGCATCGATAGCCGGGGCGTCGATTGGTCCAAGGAGATTCCGATCTTCGCCCGTACGTGGGTGCTACCGCCGCTCGTCGACGACGGCCGGTGCGGGTCTCGGGTGACGTGCCGCCGTAGGTGGACGGATCGACGCTGATCAGGGCTGGGTGGATGGGACTTCGCTGCCGGCGAGCTGCCCGTGCGGGCCGCCGTGGGCATGGGGGATCGCTCGGCGGCCACGTCCCGGGATCAGCCGGGGCGGTGGTGGCGCCGTCGAGGCGCGGACGACGAGCTCGACCGGTTGGTCGGCCGCCGGTGGAAGCTCGACGTCCGGCTTCTCGATGACCTGCACCAGCAGCGCGAGGCCCTGCCGCGCGACCTCGTCGAACGGCTGCCGCAGGGTGGTGAGCGGGGGACTGACGTAGGCGGCGACCGGGATGTCGTCGAACCCGACGACGCTGATGTCCTCGGGCACCCGGCGCCCGGCCTCGAGCTGCGCGCGGATGAGACCGATCGCCATGTCGTCGTTCGCGGCGAACACCGCGGTCACGGTGCCGTCGCCGGCCAGTTCCCGACCTGCCGCGTAGCCGGATGCGGCCGACCAGTCGCCCTCGACGACCGGCGGCTCGTCCGCGCCGTGGGCTCGCAGCGCCTCGCGCCAGCCGGCGAGGCGGTCCCGTGCCGAATACCACCGCTGCGGGCCGGCCAGGTGATGGACGGTCGCGTGCCCCAACTCCAGCAGGTGCTCGGTCGCGGCCCGCGCGAGCCGACCCGCGCCGACCCTGGCGGTCACCACCTGCGGCGCGGTGAAGGTGGGCGGCGCGCCGAGGACCAGGACCGGCACGTCGACGCTGATGAGGCCGACGCCCTCGTCGATCGGCTCGGAGATGACGACGCCGTCCACGCCCTGGTCCAACAGCGACGCCAGGGCGCTCGCGATGCCGCCCGGGTCGCCCTCGATCGTGGTGGCCACCCGCAGCGTGTAGCCCATCTCCCGGACCGCTCGCTCGATGCCCATGAGCCACGACGCGGGACCGTAAAAGGCGCTGCCAAGCGTCACCACGCCGATCGACCGGGTCCGCCCGGAGGCCAGCGCCCGGGCCGCCTGGTTGCGCCGGTAGCCGAGCTCCGCGGCGGCGTCCAGGACACGTCGGCGCACGTCGGCCGAGACATACGGCTCGTCGTTGAGGACCCTGGACACCGTCTTCTGGGAGACGCCGGCCAGCCGCGCGACGTCCACGCTACGCGGCATCGGAGGGCTTCCACCCGGCCTCACCAGTCGCGTCACGGCACCTCCCATCGCCGGCCATAGTCCTGTATGATTGCGCAGTCATGTCTGCCTGATTGCGCAGTCATTTCTGCGCACTCAGACGCTCGCCATCACGATCCCGCAACCCGCCCCTGACGCTGGCGAAGCACCTTCCCTGCCACACCCTAACCCCAGGTTCGAACCGAACGAGGCGGGCCGGGACGCCCGCCGACTTCACCGAGGACCACAGTGCTGTCCACGCCTTCGGCGTGTCACGCGGCCGGGCGCCGCAGAGGCGAATCGGTTCGCTGATCGACCGGCGTCGCGCTGGTAGGCCGGTGACGCGGAGCGCCCGAGCGTGATGCCCTGGGACTCCGGAAGGGTCGTACTCATCGGCGGCCACCGGAAGCTTGTGAGGCGTCGAGAGCAGGAAGTAACCGTGTTGAAACCTTGACTTCACGCTCGACACGCCCATTAATGCATATCTATGTATTCGGCCGCAACCGCCCTTCCCTGGGTGGTCGGCGACGCCGGCGGATTTGTCGAATCGATTCGAGTATCGGCCTGAGGCTGTGCCCTGAACCGGTGTTGCGAAGCTGCTGGGTGAGTCACAGGAGGTAACCGTGCATCGTACGAACGTCCGCTGGGGTGGCCGATTGTCGGCGTCGGCCAGAGGGCTGGCCGCAACCGTGGCGCTCGGCCTGACGCTGACGCTTGGTGGCCTGCCCCTGGTGGCCCCCGGGTCGGCCCTGGCCGCGCCGCAGAGTGTCGCGGCCGCCGGACTTGACGGTGTGGCAGCCGGTAACGCCGCGATCACCTCGGTCGACCTGGCCGGGACGTGGACCTTCACGCCTGCGGGCCGGGCGGCGACCACGATCGCGGTGCCCGGTGGCGGCTGGTACAAGCAGGGCTTCACCACCGTGAACGAGGCGGTGTACTCGCGCAGCATCACCGTGCCGGACTCGGGACAGCCGCAGTCGACCTGGATCGAGTTCGGCGCCGTCAACCACCAGGCGACACTCTCCGTCGACGGCCGCGTGGTCGCCACCCAGACGACTGCGTTCACCCCGTCGAACTTCGACATCAGCGCATACGCGGCGCCCGGCACCACCCATACGGTCACGGTGAACGTGAAGGGCCGCGGCGCGTTGAAGGCATCCAACGGCCGGTACCTGGTGCCCGACGCCGCCACGTGGTCCGAGGCGATCCCGCAGGGGATCTTCGGGTCCGCGTTCCTGCGGGTGTACCCGGCGGTGTACGTCAGCGACACATTCGTGCGTACGTCGGTGGCGAACAAGACGCTTACCTACGACGTGACGGTGCGGAACACGTCTGACAGTTCCCGGTCGGTGACGTTGACCGGGTCGCTGTCGTCCAACAACGGAACGGCTTTCAGCTACCCGGATCTGCCCAGCCGTACGGTCACCGTGGCGGCCCGCTCGACCGCGACCGTGACCGTCGGGCCTGTCGCGTGGAACCTCGACAGCACCTCGTACTGGTGGCCCAACGTGCCGTACCGGTCGGGGTACCGAGCGCAGCTGCACGGGCTGGCGGTGCATGCCGTCACCGACGACGGCCGCACGAGCGACGCCACGTCCCGGTTCGGGTTCCGGGAGGCCACCCAGAACGGTGACTACTACTACCTCAACGGCGTGCGCGTGAACTTCCGCGGCGACAACCTCCAGGGTGGCGACTACGACCGGATCAACAACGGCGGCAAGGGCGACGCGTACCACACCCTGCCCGGCTTCCTGCCCCCGTCGTCAGGCAACGGCGGCTGGCCACAGGCGGTGGACAACTACCAGCGGCTGAACTACAACGTGGTGCGCATCCACCAGGAGCCCGGAAGCCCGTACATGTTGGATGTCGCCGACGAGATGGGCCTGATGATCATCGACGAGGTCGCGATTCGCGGCTCCCAATCCTCGCAGGAGTGGCAGAACTCCGTCGGGCACGACAACATGGTCAACCACGCCCGAGCGCTGGTCCTGCGCGACCGCAACCACCCCGCGATCATTCGCTGGAGTCAGAACAACGAGCCGAACCAGAGCGGCCAGGATTCCGAGCAGTTCGAGAAGGACCTGTACGCGGCGATGAACGGCGCCGACGGCACCCGGCCGGTCATTGTCGAGGTGGGCGTCGGCGGGAATGTCAGCCTGTATCCCGGGATGACGTACGCCAACTTCGCGGTGATCCCGCACTACGTCGACGGCTTCGGCAGGTACGGGGAGGGCCTGATCACCGTGAATGGGCGGCCCGACGGCGAGGGCGAGTTCATCTGGCCGGCATGCAACAACAAGCAGGGCTTCGAGTGGTTCGCCACGGCAACCCTGGCCAAGCGCGGCAAGGGTGCCACCGATCTGCGTCCGTACACGTTGTTGTCCGCCTGGGCCAGCGTGGTGCCGGGCGTGCGGTCCACCGACTTCACCCCGGAGGAGGGTGGTCATCCGATCTACGGCGTGGACAATCTGAGCGACCCGTGGAGCAACGCGCAGATCCAGCGGGTGCAGGCGGCGTTCAACCCGGTGGCCGCGGTCGACCTCCCGTACTGGTCCGCCTCCGGTAATTCGGACTCGAACGGCAGCTTCCCGCTGCCGTCGGCGGTGCCCAGCTACGCCCGCAACACCACGGTGACCCGGAACGTCACCGTGTTCAACGACGACTTCACCAACACCTCGGTGGGCTTCACCTGGACCGCCCGCCTGGACAGCCCGACCGGCGCGGTCGTCGCGTCCGGCAACAGCACCCTGACCGTCCCGCTCGGCACGCGGGTCACCCAACCGGTGTCCTTCACCGCGCCCGCCACCGGAAGCCGCGTCTACCTGCAACTGTCGACCGCCAAGTCCGGCAGCACCGTCTTCACCGACTCCGTCGAATACCTCAACCTCAGTGGAAGCGGCGCAACCGGACCCGCAGCAGGCACCTACCGCATCGTCAACCGCAACAGCGGCAAGCCCCTCGCCATCGCCGGTAACTCCACCGCCGACGGCGCCAAAGCGATCCAGCAGAGCGGCACCCCCACCTGGACGATCAGCACCACCCAGGACGCCTACACCCTGCGCTACACCGCCTCCGGAAAGATGCTCGACGTCAACGCCGGCAGCACCACACAGGGCCTGCAACTACAGCAATGGTCGGCAAACGGCGGCACCAACCAGTCGTGGTACCTACGACCCACAGGTGACGGCTACTACACAATCGTCGCCCGCGGCAGCGGACTGGCAGCCGACGTCTACGCCGCCTCGACAAACGACGGGGCCCAGGTCGTGCAATGGACCGCCAACGGCGGGACCAACCAGCAGTGGCAGTTCGTAGCCTCCTGACCAGCGCCGGAGGTGAGTGTCACGTTCGGCCGCCGGTAACGGGCTGCCGATTGTCGCGCCGACTCGGGGGCACGATTTGTGCGCCCGGGTCGGCGCGATCCCATCACTGTGGGACACGAGCGACCGATCCGGACAGACGCCAGGCTGGTCCGCTCGCTACCCGTTCGTGAGCCAGGCCCGAGGCGTCGCGGCTGAGTGCACGGACGGTCGAACGCGCCCCGAGTGCGATCATCCGAGCCTGTTCGAGCCGGTGCACGGCTCCGCGCCGGACATCGCCGGTAGGGGCAGCGCAGACTCGGCCACTTAGCTTGAGACTTACTCGTCTAGGGCTCGAGCGTGGCGGGCATGCTGAAGGCGGCGACGTGACGGGCACCGATGAAGGCGTTGCTCTCTACGATCTTCCCGTTCTCGATCCGGAGTACGTCGACGACCAGCGCCTCATAGTGCGGGCTGCCGGGCCGGCGGAGATAGTTGATCAGCGCCGGGCGCCCGTTGGCCGAGGTGGGGAAGGTACGCCAGTCGAGCGGTCGGCCGAGGAACTCCGCGGCCGCGTCGATCCCGACGACCGGCGGCTCGGGCGGCATCGTGATCCGTACGTCCTCGGCGAGCAGTGCCCGGACCGTCTCCGGGTCCTTCGCGTTGGCGTAGCGGCGCAGGATCTCTTCGTCCTCGCTGGTGAGCTGCGGGCGGCGCCAGTCCTGTGGGTCCGACGGAGCGCGCCGCCGGAGGGTGTGGCGGGCCCGCTGGAGGAGGCTGTTGACGGCCGCTACGGCGCTGTCGAGCGCGCCGGCGATCTCCTGCGGCGTCCAGCCGTAGACGTCGCGCAGCACGAAGGCCGCCCGCTGCCGCGGCGGCAGGTACATGAGCGCTGCGATCAGGGCCAGCTCGACGGTCTCCCGGGCGGCGAGACCGGTCTGCGGATCGTCGGCCAACAGGGCGTCTGGATAGGGGCCGAGCTCGGTGGACCACTCCAGCGGGTCACCATACGGAACCGTCCGGTGACCGGCCGCCTTGCGGCTGTCGAGGAAGACGTTCGTGGCGATCCGGTAGAACCAGGTGCGCGCCGACGCCCGACCCTCGAAGCGGTCGCGAGCCCGCCAGGCACGCAGGAAGGCCTCCTGCACCAGGTCGTCCGCGTCGGTGACGTTCCCTGCGAGGCGGTAGCAGTGCACGTGTAGCTCGCGCCGGTGCTCGTCGAAGGCGCGCTGCAGCCAGACCGCCTGCTCGTCAGGCGTGTCGGACATGTGATCTCCCCGGGGCTGAGTGGTCCTGACAACCGTACTGACGACTGCGGACCCCATCCGTCATCGGTCACCGATGACGATCGCCGACTCGGTCGTCTGTACCTGTGACCAATCCCCACCCCACGAAGGAGACAGCCATGACGGCAACCCCCGCGTCCAGCGCAGCCACGCCCCCGGTCGTCGACCGGGAGACCTGGCTGCGCGAGCGCAACGAACTGCTGGTCCGGGAGAAGGCCCATACCCGCGAAGGAGACGCGATCGCAGCCGCTCGTCGTCAGCTGCCGATGACCCTGATGCCGACGGTGACGGTCCAGGGCCCCGGGGGGGACACCCCGCTGGTGGAGGTTTTCGAGGGCCGTCGGATGCTCATCGCCTACTTCCACATGTGGCACGACGGCAATCCGTACGAGGATCAGTGTGAGGGGTGCACCTTCTCGACCTGTCACATGCAGATGCTGGACTACCTGCATGCCCGGGACGTCACCTACGCCGTGTTCTGCCAGGGCCCCTACGACGAGAGTGCCCCGTTCGCGGAGTTCATGGGCTACCCGTTCCCCTGGTATTCGGCGAGAGACTCCGACCCGGCTCTGGCCGACGGTCGCGCATTTGGGTTCATCGCCTGCTACCTGCGCGACGGCGACCAGGTCTACGAAACCTACTGGACCACCGGGCGGGGCGTGGAGGCGTTGACGACCAGCTACCACGCCTTGGACCTCACCGTGTACGGCCGGCAGGAGAACTGGGAAAACTCACCCCAAGGTTGGCCGCGGGTCAGTGGTCACCCGTGGCGGCTCAACGGCCGCCCCACCGCCCAATGGTCACGCCCCGGCGTTACGCCGGCGGTGACGTCCTGACGCTCGAGATGATCATGCTCGGGTCGGCCGCGGTGTCGGCCTGCTGCTGCGTCGTGCCGCGGGCGGGCGCGTCCCGCAGGGCCCGGATGCTCGCGGGTGCGATGGTGGCTGTCATGGTCGCGGTGACCCTCGACGCCGCACCGGTTGTGCAGTACGCGGGCGCGCTGCTGCTCCTCGCCTTCGCGGTGGCACTCGTCACCAGCGGTCCGACCGAGCGCGGCCCGGAGGTGGAGTGGCACCGTACGGCCGGGGCCGTGCTCATGGCGCTCGCCGTGCTGATGCATCAACACGGCGGGTCGATGGCTACCCACCACATGGCCGCCGGGCCCCGGATGGACCACGGCATCGTCACCGGCCATGACGCGGCGCTCGTGTTGCTACGCGCCGCCACGGCGGCTTACCTCTGCTGGATGGCGGCCGCACTCGTCCGGCTGCGCAATCGACCGATCACGGACCTGCTCCGTTGGGAGCACCTAGCCATGGGGGCAAGCCTCGCGGCCATGATCTTCTTCATGAGCTAGCCGAGTAAGCCAGCCGGCAGATCAAGTGACGAGAACGGCAGCCGCCACTCGTGATCTTGGTTGGAGTTCGAGGGTGAGGCGGCGGGCGGGTATTGGAAGCAGGTCTCCGGACCCCTTCCCCGACTCGGCCCGCTCTTGACATTTCGTTAGGCACCTGACAATGTTGTCAGGTGCCTAACGAAATAGCCGTCCACGAGTTGGATGCTCCGGGCGCCTGGGCGAAGAAGTACTTCCTCGCTAGCCGGGCTCTGATGGAATCCGTGCTCCGCCCCTACGATCTCGGGAATACCCAGTGGTACGTGCTGTATCGACTGAGTGGCCGCCAGCCGGTCGGCCAGCGGGCCCTCACGCGTGAACTCGAGGTCGAACGGGCGACCCTCAGCGCCGTGATCGCAGCGCTCGTGCGCAAAGGGCTGATCGAACAGACGCCCGACCCGGACGACCAGCGTCAGAAACTGCTGCACATCACGCCGGCCGGCGTGAACCTGTGGAACTCGCTCCCCGATCCGATGGCGTTGATCGCGGAGGTTGCCTTCGGCGGGGTCGACCCCGCGGACATCGAGACCATGAATCGCGTCCTCAGCGGCGCGACCAGACGACTCATCGACTACAGGAAGGAGAGCGGATCGTGACGATTCTCGTGACCGGCGGAACGGGCCTGGTCGGCCCCCGCCTGCTCGGGCGACTCAGTGCGGCGGGCGTCGAGTGCCGTGCCCTCGTCCGTCCCGGAAAAGAAGTCCCCGAAGGCGTGCAACGCGCCGAGGGTGACATCCTCAGCCCCGACTCCCTGCCGGCAGCCGTCAAAGGTGTCACCGCGGTCATCCACCTGGCCGCCGTCTTCCGCACCCGCGACGACGACCAGATCTGGACCGTCAACCGTGACGGCACTCGCAACCTGATCGCCGCCGTTGAACAGCACGCGCCGGAGGCCCGGTTCCTGCTGGCCAGCACCTCCAATATCTACGATGCCGACAGCACGCACCCCGGGCGTGAGGATGACCCCGTCGCGCCGGCGCTCGCCTACCCCGCCAGCAAGATCGAAGCCGAGCAGCTGCTGCGCGCCAGCGGGCTCACCTGGGGCATCCTGCGGCTCCCCTTCATCTACGGCGACCAGGACGGGCACCTCGAATCGTTGCCCGAACTCGCGGCAGGCATGGGGTGGCACCCGGCACAGAGGCTGAGCGTCGTCCACCACGCCGACATCGCCACGGCGTTCGCACTGGCCCTCACGGGCGCGTTCGACAACCGCACGGTCAACATCGCCGACGAGTCGCCCTCAAGCATCTACGAGATTTCCCAGATCGTCGGCTACTCCTACAGCTCCTCCGCCGAACCGCTCAGTCAGCCGTGGAAGGGGCAGATGGATGTCAGCCTCGCCCGCAGCCTCGGCTTCACACCGACGATCAGCACCATCCACGAGGCCGTCCGCAACGGCGCGCTCTAACCCGCAGACCAGCTCAACCAAGCCACGACCGTTTGCGACCAGGCGCTTGCCGTACTAGCCCTCGGATTCGGTCGGCTGGCGCTCGGCAGTGATCCGGAGAAGTCCTTCGACGCCGCGGAGGAAGGTCTCGGACACCTTCGCGGGGTCGAAGAGGCATCCGGCTGCCATGGCGCCGTCGCGGAGCATGACGAAGTGACGCGCGGCGGACTCTGCCGTCTCCTCCTGGACCTGCGCCATCAGCGTGGTGAGCGTGTCCAGGAACCATTGCCGGTGGGCGACGATCTCCTGACGCACGGGATGTTCCGTGTCGGGATACTCCGCCGCAGCATTCAGAAACGCGCATCCTCGAAACCCCGGGGACTGGATGCTCTGCGCGATGGAGTTGGCAATGGCCAGGAGTGGGCCGACCGGCCGTGAGGTGGTGGTGATGACCGTGTCGACCGCGCCGCGATCCATCTCATGCACCTCACGAAGGTAGGCCAGGATGAGATCGTCCTTGCTGGGGAAGTGCCGGTAGAAGGTGGCCCGGGTCACCTTCGCCTCGGCGATGATCCGATCTACGCCGACGGAATGGATGCCCTCCGAGTAGAAGATCCTGGTTGCCGTGGTGAGGAGCCGGCGGCGCGCCTCGGAGGGCCGAGCACCGGGTGCGGTGGGCGTCATATCGTCATCGTAGCGGATAGAACGTTCGGTCTTGACGATGCGCGTCGCTTCTGTCATGCTCGACAAGACAGAACGATCGGTCTCTCTAACCCCTCCGCTGAAAGGGTCACCCGTGACCACCATCGCTGCTTCGCCCGGTATTTCCCAGACGGCTTCCGCGCTGCGGCGGCTGTACTTCGTCCGCTTCGCGTTCGCCATCGTGTGGGCACTCGTGACGATCGCCACCGCCAAGGAGATCGGCCCGCTCGCGGTGACGCTGTTCGTGCTCTACCCGCTGTTCGACGTGGGCGCCGCCATCTACGACCTCCGTTCGTCGCGGGCCACGGGCGCGCCGACCCTGCTGTACGTGAACATCGCGGTAAGCCTGGTCACGGCGGTCGGCGTGGGTGTCGCCGGGGCGTCCGGTATTCCCGCCGTCCTGCGAGTCTGGGGCGCTTGGGCGGTCGTGGCTGGTCTGGTTCAGTTGATCGTGGGGGTCACTCGTCGCAAGATGGGCGGCCAGTGGCCGATGATCATCAGTGGCGGCATCTCGGTTCTGGCCGGTGGGTTCTTCATCGCCGGTGCTTCCGCGGACAACCCGTCGCTGACCAACGCTGCTGGCTACGCCATTCCCGGTGCCATCTTCTTCCTCATCGCCGCCATCCGCCTCGGCCGCGCCGCGAAGGGCAACTGAAATGACCACAACCGAGTACGACGTCATCGTGATTGGTGCCGGTCCGGTCGGTGAGAACGTGGCCGATCGGGTCGTGCAGGGCGGGCTGACCGCCGCGATCGTCGAGCGGGAGTTGGTCGGTGGTGAATGCTCGTACTGGGCGTGCATGCCGACCAAGGCGTTGCTGCGCAGCGCGTCCGCGTTGCGGGCGGCCCGCCAACTGCCGGGAGCCCGTGAAGCGGTGACCGGAAACCTGGACGCGGCTGCGGTGCTCGCCCGACGGGACTCCTTCGCGTCGCACTGGCAGGACGACGGGCAGGTGTCCTGGCTGGAGTCGGCCGGCATCGCCCTGCACCGCGGCCACGGGCGGATCGGCTCCGCCCGGGTCGTCGAGGTGACAGGCGTCGACGGTGTCACCACGACGCTGACCGCGCGGCACGCGGTGGTCGTCGCGACCGGCAGCAGCGCCCTGTTGCCGGATATCCCGGGGCTACGCGAGGCGGCGCCCTGGTCCAGCCGCGAGGCGGCTTCGGCCCGGTCGGTTCCCCGCCGACTCGCCATCATCGGTGGTGGTGTGGTGGCGGCCGAGATGGCCACCGCGTTCGCCGCCCTGGGATCCTCGGTGACGGTGCTGGCCCGCGATGGCGTGTTGCCGTCGGCGGAGCCGTTCGCCGGTGAGCTGGTCACGGAGTCGTTGCGCGAGGCCGGTGTGTCGGTACGCCTCGGCGCGGAGGCCGTGTCCGTCCGCCGCGACGACAGCGGCACCCTCCACATCAAGACCGGCTCCGGTGAGCGGGTCGAGGCCGACGAGGTGTTGGTGGCGATCGGTCGTACACCGAACACCGAGGACATCGGCCTCGACCGGGTCGGGTTGGCGCCGGGTGCCTGGCTGGCGGTCGACGACACGCTGCGCGTCGTGGGTGGCGGGGAGTGGTTGTACGCTGCCGGCGATGTGAACCGGCGGGTGCTGCTGACCCATCAGGGCAAGTACCAGGCACGGGCGGTGGGCGACGTGATCGTGGCCCGGGCGAAGGGTGAGAAGGTCGAGGACGGCAGGTGGGGCCGGCACGTGGCGACGGCCGATGAGCGTGCGGTGCCGCAGGTGGTCTTCACCGACCCGGAGATCGCGTCGGTCGGGCTGACCGCGGCTGCGGCCGAGGCCGCTGGGCTACGGATCCGGGTCGTGGACTACGACCTCGCGGCAGTCGCCGGAGCTTCCCTGCACGCCGATGGCTACAAGGGACACGCCCGCATGGTCGTCGACGAGGACCGAAAGGTGATCATCGGCTGCACCCTCGCCGGCCCGGACGTCGCGGAACTCATCCATGCCGCGACGATCGCCATCGTCGGCGAGGTCCCGCTGGACCGGCTGTGGCACGCGGTTCCGGCCTACCCGACTGTCAGCGAGGTGTGGCTGCGGCTGTTGGAGACCTACGGCCGCTGACGGTGAACCGAGCCGCTCGTCCCGGCGCTGTTCGATAGAACGAACATTTTTTTCACTTCGAGGAGAACCCCTTGCCCACCAAGATCACTATCGTCATCGATAACCCTGCGAGCCCCGACGACTTCGAGCGGGCCTACGCGGACGTGAAGGCTGCCGCAGCGAAGTTCCCGAAGCTGCGGCGACTCGAGTCTGCGAAAGTGTGGCCGAAGGAGGATGGCACCGCTACCCCCGCCTACCGGACGCTCGACCTCTACTTCGACAGCTACGAGGACGCCTCCGCAGCGGTCGCGACAACAGTTGCCGCTGATGTCTTCGGCACCCTCGTGGGGACGCAGGTCACGTTCAAGGGGCTGTTCTCGGACATCGAGCAGGCGTAAGGATCACGAGTTCCCGGGGCTTAGGCAGAAAAGCTGATCCGCCTCTATCCGTAGCCGGAGGCATGCCGGCCCCCGGTGGAGCCGCCGGGCCCGGGACTCAGGCGGGCGGGTCGGCGGTGTCGAAGCGCAGGCCGCTGGAGCCCTCCCCGCGCCCGACGCTCTTGCGCCTGCCGAGCCAGAGCAGCGTGGTTCCGTCGATCCAACGGGCGAGCTGGTAGGCGCGGGTCGCCCGTGCGCCTTCGCGCGGGACCTCCTCCTCGCGGAGCCTGAGGCTCGGGTCCTTGACCATCGGGGCCAGCAGCCGGCCCCGCGGGCGCAGCGGCGCGGCGGGCTGCTGGCGCGGGATGGCGCCGAGTCGGAAGCTCATCGACGGGTCGGTGGGCAGCCGGCGTTGCGGCAGGAGCGGGAACCAGTGTGCCGGCGGGTCGGTGCGCAGGCGGTACGGCAGCGTGCCGGCGGCCCCCGGCGGTGGGTCGGCGGGGGCCGCCTCGTAGGCCGCCTGCGCACGATCGGCCGGACGGCCGTCCTCGCCCTCGGTAATCCGTTCGATCGCCCAGGCGAGGTTCGCCGCCTCGTCGCGCAGCAGTAGGACATCTTCCAGATCGCGGCCCTGAACGCTCGCGGCGAGCGTGGGCGCGAGCAGCAGGGCGGTGTCCGGCGTCCCGTCCGCGCGCGACAGGCCGAACATGCCCCAGTCGCCGGCCGGGGCGGTCGGCCCGACCGTGGTGGTGCGACCGAACGTGTCGCGCACGTCGAGCCGCGTGATCCGCACGACGCTGCCGATCGCGGCCTCGAGCGGGACGAGCAACCAGTCGGCGCCGTAGATGAGCCCGAAGCCGGCCAGCAGGAGGCGTCCCAGGTCTTCGGGGTGCGCGTCGACAGCCCCGAAGTTGACGCGCCCGTCCTCGAACTCCCACAGTCGCGGAGCCGGCATGCCGGGGTAGGTGACGGCGGCCGGGACGACGGTCACCGGGCCGAGCGTGCCGCGCCCCACCGGCGGGACGGCCGGCGTGCCGGTGGCGTCGAACGCGTGCCAGTCCAGCCGCCCGTCGGAGTACTCGGCGGCTTCGAGCGTGATCCCGTCCGCGGATGCCGTACCGAACGCGTACTCCAGGCGGTCGGGCATCCAGGCGGCGGGCGCACCGGAGCCGGTGAACACGAGCGCGTCCATCCACGTCACCCAGGCCTGCGCCGCCACGGTCACGGCGGCGGCGTCTGCCGCGGGGATCACCGGGGTGGCGGGCAGCGCGGGCGGCGTCGCCCGCAGCGATGTCTTGAGGTCGCGGTACAGCTTCTCGCCGTCGATGGCGCGGCCCGCCACCATGATCAGGAAGCGCCGGCTGGGCGAGTCGCCGGGGTCGGGTGTCGCCGCGATCGGATAGGCGGTGCGGTAGCCGCTCACGTACGTGCCGAGGCTGCGCGTGGCGAGCAGTCGCTCGAAGTGCTGTCCCGCGCGGACGCGCATGCGCGCGGTCGGTGCGGCGTGGATGTCGTCGGCCTCCACGAGCGCCTCCAACGGCATCGCCGTGGCCGAGTAGTTGCCGATGCGTGGGGTCGGCGTGAGCCGGCCCGGCCGCAGCTTGCTCAGCGGCGCGACCGACGCCGTGACCTGCGCGAGGATCGCGCTGCCGGCGTCGCTCGCGGCGAACTCGCCGAACTGCCACTGGCGTCCCAGCAGCCAGAGCGGATCGTGGACGCGCGCCTCCAGGCCCGGCGCGAGCTCCGGGTCGCGGGCGGCGGGCTCCAGCCGGGCCCAGCGTGTCGGCTCGACGGCCATCAGGTACCCCCTTGTGCGACGGTCGTGGCGGCCACGTGCCCGAGGTCGGTGGTCACCGTGTCCGACGCGGGCGCGGAGGCCAGGTAGATCGCCGGCAGGTACTGCCCGAGCGGCAGCGGCGGCGGGCCGGGAGGCGGAGCCCCGGTGGGACCGGCGGCCAACGCCTCGCCGTCGACCAGCCGCAACCGGGCCAGCTCGAGTGTCTCCAGCACCGTCGCCTCGAGCGCGGGAAGGCTCCAGACGTGCGCCTCGGTCGGCGGGACGGCCAGCAGAATCGCCTGCGGCGCGCGGGCGTCGGGCTGGTCGACGTGGAAGCTGAGGCCGGTCACCTGCGTACGGTCGGGGACGACCTCCGTCCACTCGTCGACGACCAGCCCGGCGACGGACGCACCGGCGGCAGGCGGTGCGGCGGCGGCGGACTGCACGACGAGTGACAGCCGGCCCGACCCGATCGGCTGCTGGGTCGTCGCCGGCAGGCCGACCCAGCGGTCACCGGCCCGCCGCGGCAGTTGGGCGACCCGCAGGCGCATCGGCTGGCCGCCGGCGGTGGCCTCGCCGTACATCAGCGCGGTTTCCAGCCGAGAGGCGCCCTCGCGCACGTGCGCGGCCCGCTGCAGCCAGGTGACCGACGCCAGCGGGTCGCCGCCCTGCAGCGGCGCGCTGTCGGCCAGCGACCCCACGAACTCGGCCGCGGCGCCGGCGGTGACGCGCGGCAGCAGCCGGAAGCCGTCACCCAGCGCGGCGGCGACCCGCGCGGCGTCGGTGCTCGCCGCCGCTACCGCCGCGGCACGGCGGTCGAGCTCGGCGAGGGCGGCGCCGGCCGCTTCCGGCGGCGTGCTGACGCCCAGCTTCGCGGCGCGGGCGAGGGCGGCTCGCAGCGCGTCCGGAGGTCCGCCGGCGAGCGCCGCGGAGAGCTTGGTACGCGTGTCCGCGAGCGCGCCGGTGGCGATGGCGGCCCGCGCGGCCAGGTCGGCCAGGTCGATCCCGGGGTCGGTCGTGGGTCCGGGCAGCGCGAGGTCGCGCGCGTCCAGCGGCCGCGCACCCTCGATCAGCTCGCGGGCCGCGCGCGCGAGTTCGAGGAACTCGGCGAGCGAAAGCTGGGCCGGCGTCCACGTCGGGTCGCGGTCCGGCACCAGCGGGCCGCCGAGGCGGGCGCTCAGCGCCTGCTCGACCTCCGTCTGCCCGGTGGGCCCGCCGGCCGGGCTCAGCGCAAGGGCGTCGAGCGCCGAGAGCTTCAGCACGCTCAGGTCGGTGGTGGACACCGTCGTCCCCGAGCGCACCCGAATGAGTACGCGGCTCGCCGGGCCGAGCAGGCTGCCCGCCCAGGCCTCGAGGGCGGGCTCGACCTTCGCGCGTACCTGGGTGGCGTCCGTGGGCCAGCCGCTGCCCGCGGGCGCGTCGGCGAGCGCGAGCAGGCGATGCGTGACGGCGGTCCCGCTGCGCGGCGTGCGCACGACCTCCACGTCGGGCGCGGTGGCGTCCCCGCGCGAGAGTGCGTCGACTGTGGCGCCGGCGCGTTGCGCGTTGCCCTGCACCGCATGGTGGACGCTCTCGGCTGTGAGCAGGTCGGCGAGCGCGTCGACGGTGTCGTCGAGCGCGCGCAGCTCGGCCTCGACCGCCTGACCCTCAGGCGTCGTCCGCCCGGGCAGGCCGGCGCTGCCGAACGGGATCGTGGTGTCGTTCCACAGGTTCGCGGCGGTCCCCGCGCGCCAGCGCCGCCGCAGGCCGAGCCCGTCGGCGACGTTGTTCGCCCGCAGCGCCTCCGACACGGGCGGCTCGTGTGCGCGCAGGTCGTCCACGTGCGCCTGGGCGGCCGTCACGGCGGCGTTGGCGGCGTCCACCGCGGCCTGCTGGTCGCCGACCTGCTGCTCCAGCGCGGCGACCAGCGCTGCGGAGGCCTGCTGCTGGGCGTGCAGTTGGGCCAGGGTGGTCGTGGCGGTGACGACCGCGGCGTTCGCCGCGGCGACCTGGGGCCGCAACGCGTTGATGGTCGCCTCGGTGGCGCTGACGTCGTCGCGCCAGATCAGGATCGAGGGAAAGCCACCGGGTCGGTGCTCCTGCAGCCACTCGAGGTGATTCTGTGCCGATTCCAGCTGCCCGCCGAGCGACGCCGCGCTGGTCTGCGCCGCGGTGAGCGCCGTCTGCGCGGACGCGACCTGCCCCTGGAGTGCGAGGTCGGCCGCCTTGGCCTGTTGGTCCTGTGCCTGCAGCCAGCCGAACACCTGGGCAGCCCCGGCCTGCCGGTCCTGCGCCGCGTTCAGGTCGTGCTCGGCCGCCGTCAGCGCGTCGAGGGGAGCGAGCCCGCGCAGCGCCGCGATGTAGCGGTCCAGCACGAGCTCGGCGTGGTTGTCGTGCAGACCGCGCTCCAGGCGGTAGCCGAGGACTGCGCCGAGCGGCTGGCCGGCTCGTACGCCGTCGAGCACCGAGAGCGCGACGCGCACGCGGCGCGACGAGAGGTCGACGGCCAGCGGCGCGCCGACGTCGGAGAGGTGGGCGAGGTGCCCGGAGCGCAACACGGCCGCGGTGGCTGCCTGGCCGAGTGAGGGCGCGTGGATGTAGCCCTTGCTCGCCGTCGGGGTGCTCGCCGGGCGGAGGTTCTCCACCACCCCGTACCCGCCGAGGCGTACGCCCGCCTTGCGCGTTCGCAGCGTCGCCAGCCGGCGCGAGGCCTGCGCGGTGCCCCAGGCGTCGAGCCGGTGCGACGCGAGGTCCAGCACGCCGGCGGTCATCCGCGCGAGCGCGGCGCTCGGGACGGACAGCAGTTGGCGCAGCGCCCCGTGCACCTCCATCAGCTCGGTGAGCTGGGCGGCGGCGGGCGAACCGGCGGCGCTGTTGACGGCCCGCAGCGCGTCGATGTGCTGAGCCAGTGTCTGGCCGGCGGCGGTGACGCCGTCCAGCGGCGCGGCGAGGCGCGTCCATGGCGACGGCGGCACCCCGGCGGCCAGGCCCGGCTCGTCGCCCTCTCCCGGCTGCGCCAGCCCTCGGGCGCGGACGATGCGCAGCGCGGCCGTCGCGTACGCACGCAGCAGCGCGTGGCGCAGCAGCGCGAACAACAGCGTGTTCGCGCCGGCCGGCGGGGGACTGGATCGCACGGCGTCGAGTCCGCTCAGGACGAGCCAGCGGATGTAGTTCTGGGCCGCAGGGACCGCCGCGGTCTCCGACGGCGCATCGGCGACCAGTGGGCCGGTGAGCGCGGCGAACTGCCTGTCGAACACGGCCACGGCGAGTGCCGGGTCGAGCGTCAGGCCGAGTGCCCGGATCGGCGCGAGGGCCTGGGCGACGCGCAGGATCGTGCCGAAGTCGGGTGCCGGGCGGGTGACGACGCGAGCGGCATAGTGGACCGACACCGGGCTCATGGCCACACTGCCGGCCAGCACCGCGCCGAGGTCCACGCCGGGCCGGACGGACGGCACCCGGTCCAGCGCGGCGCGCCAGGCGGGGGCGAGACCGGTGAGCAGCGGCACCATCAGCGCGTCGAGGTCGGGCGGGTCGAGCAGCCGCCACTGTGCGAGCGAGGTCGCGGCCAGCACACCGTACGGCTGGCGGCCGACCCGCACGACTGGCAACCCGCCGCCGGCCGCCACGTTGGTCAGGAAGTGCCCGCGGGCGAGGGCGACGGCGTCGTCGGAGATCGGACCGAGCAGGTGCTCGAGCGCGTAGCCCCACGTCACCGGCCAGAGCGCCACGCGCATCAGGCGCTCCAGCCCGACCGCGCCGCCCCCGGCGCCGTCGACGTGGCCGAGCGGGTCGGTGGCGATCCCGAGCGCGCGGGTCAGCACCGCGCCGTCCGAGTTCGGTGTGGTGAGCGCGGCGCCGCGTTCGTTGCGCAGGCTCACGGCCGGGTCACCGCCGGCGGGCATCCACCCCGAGCGCACACTTTCGGTGTTGTTGGTCGGCGCGCCCGGGGGGATGAGCGAGAGTCCGTCGGTGTAGTGATGGGCGTCGAGCAGCGCGGACAGCCGCCGCGCGCCCTCGGTGCCGTCGGCGGTGACGCGGACGCCGAGCACCAGGAGCCGGTCGAGGCCGGTGGAGGCCGCGCCGAGCGGAATGCGCAGCGCCATGCCGCGCTCGACGGCACGATCGAAGTCCACGAGCCACTGCGCGGCCGGCCCGAGCGGTGCCGCGGGATCGCCCGCTGCGGTGTCGTGGGGGTCCGGACCGAGGGCCAGGGTGTCCGCGATCGGGCGCCCGAGCGTGGCGAACTGACGGGCGCCGCCGCGGTAGCCAAGCGCGACCCAACGGTCGGGCAGCACATTCGTCCGCGCTGCGCGCGTCCACGCCTCGGCGCGCTGGGGCGGCACCGGCGCGGCCGCGGCGTGGGCGATCCAGGCCGCCCGCGGCGACCCGAAGCGGGTCATCAACGCGCGCCAGGCCTCGAGGGTCGCGGGAGCCGTCACGCCGCTCGCCGTCTCGCGTTCGAGGTACGCCTTGCCCCACGCGAGCTCTTCGGCGGTCAGCTCCGGTTCGTGGGTGTCGACGTGAAGCGTGTCGGGGTAGACGCGCACCAGCAGGTCGGTGCCGTCGAAGCGGGTCTCGAGCCGTACCGGCAGCAGCGCCAGCGGTACGTCGGCGGCGAGCAGCGCGACCAGGTCGTCGGGGCTGTCGCCGGCGATGAGCTCGCCGCGCAGGCGCTCGACGTCGGTCGGGGCCGCGCCGGCGATGGCGGTGAGCGCGGCGCCGATCAGGGCGTCCCACTGCTGCCAGGCGGCGGTCACCTTCGTACGCTGCGTGGCGATGGCGGCGGTAAGCGTTCCGGGCAGCGCCTCGACCCCCGCCTGGCGCGCCTGCGCGGCGGCGAGCTGCTGTTGAGCCGCGGCGAGCTGCTGCTGGGCGCCGGCGAGCTCTGCCTGCGCCGCCTGAAGCTCGGTGGCCGCGGCGGCGATCGGCGCGTCGAACGCCGCCGCCGCGGCGTCCGCCGTCGCGGCCTGGTTGCGCGCGGCGAGCGCGGTCTGCTGTGCGTTGAACGCGGCCCGTTGCGCGGCGGCGATCACGGCCGCCGACTCGTGCTCCCGCTGGACCTCCGCCAGCCACTCAAGGGCGCTGTCCCACCGGCTCTGCGCGCTCTGGGCGGCGGTGTGGGCGGCGGCCGCCGCGGCCCGGACGGGCGCGGCCTGCGCGTTGATCGAGTCCCACGACTGCGTCGCCGCCACCACCCGCGCCTGGGCCTCGGCGACCGCGTTCTGCAGCGCGGCGACGCGGCCGGGCAGCTGCGCGAGGTCGCCGCGCAGCCGCGCGCGATCGGCCTTGGCGGCGACGAGTTGGTCGGCCAGGGTGAGAGCGTCGGCCTCGGCCGCGCGGCCCGTGGCGCGCGCCGCGGCGATGGCCGCCAGGTCGGTCATGTGGTCCTCCGGGCAATCAGGCGCGAGGCGTGCATGGCGATCCGGAACGGCTGCTGGAAGGTCACGAACGCAGTGGTGGCAGCGTTCTTGCCCCACTGGGCCTGCAGCCCTGCGGACGCCGACAGCAACGGCTTACTCACGTCGGCGTGCCCGGATGCGGTGACCGGCACGTGCGCCCAGGCCAGCGCGTCCGGGGTGGCCGGGACGCCGGGGCCGGCGACCTCGTCGAAGCCGAACCGCGGCTCGCCGGGGTACTGCTCGAAGACGAAGTACCAGCCCGGCGCGGCGAGGGCCGCCTCCTCGCTCAGCCCGAAACCCACAAGCACGATGTCCGGCGGCAGCGCGGCGCGGAACATGGGCTGTAGCCGCGTCGTCGCGTCCAGCGCGCCCGCCCCGGTCGCCTGCGCGGCGTAGATCGTGGTGGTCGGGTAGCGTCGCAGCAACTCGCCGCGCACGAGCAGGACGAGCTGGCCGCTGCCGCCTCGCAGGTGCCGCCCGAGAGGCGTACCGGCCCACCGGGCGATCGGCGGGATGTCGGCGAGTGCCTCGGCATCGCCGGGCCGACCGCTGACGTCCCAGAACTGGCGGAACGCCGTGCCGGTGAGCACGCCGGGGAACTCCCGCCACAGCAGTTCCCGGCTGAACTCGTGGTTCAGCCCGGCCAGGTACGCCTCGATGACCTTCGGCGTCGTCTCCAGCAGCGCCACGCCGTCGGCCTCGACGTCCTCGACGCCGGGGAGGAACAACCACGGCGCCACCCGCTGGAGGCCGTCGAACATCGGCTCGGGGAAGCGAGGTGCGATGGCCGCCGGGGCCAGCGGATCGGGCCGCGTCCAGGTGTCCGCGGGGGCGGCCACGCGGGCCATCGCCCGCGCCAGCACGGTCTTCTCGGGCGCGAGGCGCTCGAGAAGCTGGGCGCGCAGCACGTCTGCGGAGATCGCCGGCCGGGTGTCCACGGCGGCCGGCACGGCGACGGCGGCTTGCAGGGCGACGGGGGACACGATCACCATGCCGGTCGGCGGCGCCGGCGGCGGCCGCGTCGCGACCTGGTCGATGGCGGCGAGCATGTCCACCGGGCGGGTCTGCGCGGCCCGGCGCGCGAGCGCCCCCTCCGGGCTGGCGAGGCGGCGCATGGCACCCGACGCGGCGGCTGCCGGAATGCGGCTGGCCTGCAGCGCGTCGGCCACGGTTCCGCCGCCGAGCGCGATGCGGGTGTGCGCCGCCCGGGTCATGGTCACGAGCTGCGGCGGGGACAGCGGCGTCAGGTGCCGGTCCATGACCACGCCGCCGAGCTCGCGCGCCAGCTGCGAGCCACGCAGGACGGCGTTGGCCTCGGCGGCGGCACCGGCCTGTTCCCAGGCGCGGGCCATCAGGCGTTCCTGGCGGTCCTTGACGACCCGGGTGCCGGCGGCCGCCGCGACCCGCAGGCGCGGATCGAGGTTGAGCTCGCGCAGCCAGGCCGGCTCCGCGCCGGCCGGCGGGAGGCCGCCCACACCAGCCTGCACCTGGCCGTACGTCGGCGGCGCCAACGTGTCCGGCGCCGTTGTTCCGAGAAGGCGTTCGAGCGCCGTCTGGAACGGCATCCGGGCGGTGTCCGGCCACGCCGGGGGGTCGTCCGGGCCTGGCGCGCGCAACGCGCTCTGGACGCCGATCACCCCTGCGGCGGGCAGGCCGCTGCCGGCGGCGCCCAGGTCGAGGTCCGGCGGCCGTGACGTGGTGGCATCGAACGGCGCCGGATGCAGCCTGCGAACCAGCGTCTCGAAGCTGCCCTCGCGCCCCGTCTCGAACTCCCAGGAGTCGTAGACCGGCAGCCGCAGCGGGCCGGTCGGTGTCGCGCCCCAGGCCGGGTCCAGTTTCGCCTCGTCCGGCACGGGCAGGCCGAGGCCGGCCTGGACTCCGACGGCGAACGCGGGCACCAGGCAGGCCAGGTAGGCGGTGCCGGCCTCGAGCTTGCGGGCACAGACGAGCCGGGAGCCGGCCCGGCCCGGGTCGGTGGCGAGGGCGTCGGCGGGCCGGACGCCGGGGGCGAGCCCGGTGATCTGCGCGTGCGCCCACGCCCAGGACTGCGCGAGATCCGGCAGCTCGGCGGCCGGGTTGTCGAGCTCAAGTACCGGCAGCGGGTTGCCGGGCCGCAGGCGTGCCGCGGCGCCGCGCCGGACCGCGACGAGCACCAGCCACGGCCGCAGCCTCGTCCTGGTCGTGTCGGGGGCGGCGGGAGTGAACAGCCAGGGGAGGTCGGCGCGCGCGAACTGGACCTGTGGCAGGTAGCCGGGCTCGAAGCGGGTGGTGCCCGGTGCCGGGTCGCGGCGGACGATCTGCGCGGCGGTCAGGCCTGTCACGTCGCCCGGCCCGTAGAGGCGCACGGACACCGGCACGTCGCCGGCGGGGTCCAGGTGCAGCGACACGGGCAGGGTCACGCGCGCGGGCAGCGTGGCGGCCGGCTCGTCCGCGGCGGCGATCGAGCGGCTGACGCCGCCCTGGACCCAGGGCAGGAAGGTGTACGCGGCGGGCGCGGGAGAGGTCATACGGCATCTCGCAGGGCGAAGGCGGCGGCGGGGGCACTCGTCGGCGCGGTGAGGGTGGCGAAGACATCGGGTGGGAGCGGGAGCCGCTGGTGGCCGGGCGGCGTGATGTTCTCGGCGGTGACGAGGGCCTGTTCGTAGACGACGCCGACGGTGACGGGAGCGCCCGTGGTATAGCCGTCGGCGCCGAGCGCGGCACCGGAGGTCATCGCTTCGAAGGACGGCGCGGAGAGCTTCACATCGTCGCTCATCGCCGTGAACTGCGCGGGCGCGAAGCGGTCCGAAAGCGGGGTGAGCGTGGTGCGGACGCCGCCGATGGTGGCCTGGGTGATGCGGAAGCGCTGAGCGCCGCTGGGGACGCCGGCGCCGAAGCGGTCCAGGGTACGGTCCAGCGGAGCGACGCGCTGGCGGACCTGCAGCGTCGCCAGCGGGTGCGCGAGGATCGCCGGGCCGGGCTCCAGTCGGCGCAGCGTGACCACGTCGGCGCCGACGGGCAGCTGGGCGTTCCAGGAGCGCGGGTCGGCGAGCGCCGCCAGCAGGAGCGGGCCGACGTCGACCGGGTTCGGCAGCGCGGCGGGCGCGGGGTCACCGACCGTGAGGTCGAACCCGAACGAGACGTCGAAGAACAGGATCGAGAACGAGGCGCGACCGTGCGCGTGCCACGGGCGCGGGCCGGTGAGGGTGAGCGCGAGATTGATCGCGAACAAGGTGTGGCTGCCGGCCTTGACCGCCAGCTTCGCCGCGATGTCGACGTGGAACGCCAGCGGCGAGAGGGTGACCAGCGCATCGAAGGCCAGGAAGCCGCCGATGCTGAAGCTGCCGGCGCGGGCGCCGACGTCCACGCGCGCGCCGAATTGCACAGTGTTGGAGGTCAGCGCGAGGTATGCCTCCAGCCGCAGCTTCGGGTTGTCCCCACTCGCAAGCGCGACCGCGACGCGGTCCAGCGCCGGGAACCCCGGCGGCGCGGCGAAGCGTGGATGGAACCCGCCGACCGCCAGCAGGAAGGTGGGATTCGGGCCCCAGCTCATGCGCAGCGCGAGATCGCCGGTGAGCGCGAACTGGGCGATGCGGGAGTCGATGAGCGTCGCGTCGACAGCTGCGCTCTGCTGGTCGAAGTCGATCACACCCAGCACGTCGACCTGGAGGCGTACCACCGGGTCGCTCTCCTCGGGCAGCAGCGCCCGTACCCGTCCCAGCGCGACGAGCCGTACCGGCGACGGCAGCTCCAACACCAGCGCGAGATCGATGGTGATCAGCGTCGGCCTACCCCACACGATCCGCGCGGTCGGCGCGAACACGTGCCGGCCCGCCGCCGGCGGGAACAGGCCGGCCAGGCTCGCCATCAGCCGGGCCGGGTCGGCCTTCGGGTCCGGCGGAGAGAGCACGGCGCCCAGGGTGCCCGCCTTGAGGCCGGCACGCAGGGCCTCGACGGCGACGGTGCGATGGATGCCGAGCAGGCCACCGACGCCGACAAGCATGAACCCGAGCCCGAGCTGTACCGGCGGCAACTGCGCCGACACCAGCACCAGCAGCGAATAGCCCGACGGGCCGGTCGTCAGCAGGCCGACGGCGCGCACCGCGATCTGCTCGAACTGCAGCTGCATCTCGCCCGCGTACACCCCACGGGCGGGGTCGAGGACGAGCGCCCCGCCGCCGGTCACCGGCCCGGCGTCCACCGTCAGCGCCAGCCCCGACGGCGGCTTGAAGCCGACGTGCAGATCGGCGACTCCGAGGTTGCCACCCCTGTCGGGGAACGTCACGACCGCCGACATGCCGACGCGGTCCAGCAGAGCCTGGACGGGACCGATGGACAGCCCCACGCTTGCCGACACCTCGGCCCGCAGTCCCGGGTCGCCGGCCTGCAGACCCAGATGGATCGCCGGCACCGTGAGCCCGTCGAGGAAGACGCCCACCGGCAGCGTCGCGTCGAGACCCGCGGCACCGCGGAAGGTGAGGCCGTGCTCACTGGACCAGCTGAAGCCGAAGTCGAAGGCGCAGCGCAGCTCCCGCGGGAGGACCTGGGTGACGAGACCGTCGCCGCCCTTCGACGACAGCACCAGCCCGCCGCCGGTGACCTGGAGATCAACTGTCACCCCGGCCGAGCCGTCGGCCGCGAACGATCCGCCTATCGACGCCTCGATGGCCATCGCCTCGAGACGGCTGGCACCCCCGATTCCCAGCAGGACGAATGGCTTCCCGGCGTCGGCGGCCGTGCCATGGATCTTCACCGCGACGCCACCGGGTGCGGGCGGGACGGCGCCGGCCAGCTGCAGCCGCGCGGGCGGCAACAACATCAGGGCAAGACCTTCCCGGTACGCGCCCTGAAGGGCGAGTTCCACCCGCCAGCCGGGGGACGGCGCGGAGAGCGGAATCGTCGCCGAATCCGTCGCGCTCGCCGCCAGCGTCGCCGCGAGCCCGGGCGGGTGCCGATCGGTGCTGATGCCGACGGTGAGGCCGGACAGGTCGAGCCCGAGCACCTGTTGACCGGTGTCACCGTCGAGCAGGTCGCCCGCCGCGATGTCGATCGCGTGCAGGAGCTGGCCCAGGCGCCAGAGGAACAGGTCCCATTGGACCGTCTCGGTCCCCCATCCATAGCCGGTTCGCAGGACCGCCTGCAGATCGGCGACCAGCGGCGCGAGACGGTCGACATGCGTGCGTCGCCGCATGACAAGCGCCGCCGTCGCACCGGTGCCGACCTCGACGACCGTCCGGTCGACGACGGTGAGGAGCTCCAGCACCGCCAGCAGCGTCGGGTGACTGCGTTCGAGCTCGCTGACAAGCGCAAACTCGAACAGGCGCGGGACGAGTTCGGTGGCCAGGCTCGCCGCCGAGGCCGCGAGCGGGGTGGATGCGGCGGCTCGTGTGAGGTCGGCCGCGACGGAGTCCAGCGCCGTGGTCGCCGCCGTCACGGCGGCGAGAACGTCGCCGCCCGCCCGCAGCGTCAGCTCTGCGTCGCCCGCGGCGAGGCCGTCGTAGAGCGCGTCGAGCGCGGGCAGCAGCGCGTCGAGGGCGTGCGACGCGTCGGTGAGCTTGCCCTGGAACACCGCATCGCCGGACAGGTCCAGCGCGCCGTCGAGCCCGAGCTCCATGAGGAACCGGGGGAACCGTTTCGGCGCGAGGTTCTCGGGGAGGGCGGCAAGCGCCCTTCCCATCGTGTCGAGGAGTCGCTCGAAAGTCGATGCGTCGTGCATCGTGCCCCTGTTCCCGCGCCTAGGGAGTTCCCGCGGTGATCTCCGCGTTCAGCCTTTGGACCGTGGTCACGTCGAAGATCCCGTAACCCTTTCTGTCCACCTCGACGCCCAGGTGGGTCTTGTAGAACCGGAAGACCAACCCGTAGCCGTCCGGGCACTCGAGGATCTTGTTCGATGGGCCGGTCTTCTTGCCCTGGCGTTCACACACCCGCATCATGAAGAAACCGGACCTCTCGTCGTCGCCCGAGGTCCCCGGCAGCGCGCCGAAGCCGGCCAGCATCGGGCTCGACTCGACGAACTTGAACGCATAGCCCCTTGCCAGCCGTCGCCGGACGAATCGCTTCACGTCGCCGAACGTTCTGGAGAAGCTCTTGACTGTCTGGTCGGCCGGGAAGAACACCGGGGCCGGGCCCGGGTCGACGACCCCGTAGCGCGCGAGCCACTTGTCCTCGAACTCGAGCTCGATGACCGTGTCGTCGCGGACGGCGGCTTTCTGCTTCTTGAGCCGCTTGATCACTTGCAGGAGCAGGCTCACTTCGATGTCGAAGTTGCAGCCCCAGGCGCGCATGACGCCCCGGGGATCGAAACTGGCCATGAACCGGAACAGGCGCGAGATCGAGGTAACTGTGCCGTCGGCCGGCTCACCCATGGTGACGTTGAAGTCGATCGACGCGCGTCCGTCCTTGTCGGTGGTGTCCCGGAGCTTGGGATCCCGCAACAGATTGGAGCTGTTGACGAGGATCGGCCCTTCGATCCAGCCGTGGGAGAAGAAACTCACCTCGAGGACCGAGCCGTCCGGAGCATTGTGCACCGAGCGATAGACGTCGGCGATCGACATGATGCCGCTCGTGGTGCCGTCCTGTTTGAAACGAGGTTGTTTCTTGTCCAGCTGGGTGTAGTCCGAAGCCACGTCGATGGCGCGGAACGGGCCTTTGCTCGCGAAGACCGCGGGGTCGAACGCATCGCCGGTCCCGACGGAGCTGAGCGGCTTCCAGTCCCGCTCCGCCACCGTCGTCCGCTTGACACCCTGGCCCGCGACGAACGCCCGATCAATCACCTCGATCTTGCCGGTCTCCACGGAGAAGCGCAGAAACCGCAGCGTGGTGTCCACTGTGACCAGGGCGTCCGGCTCACCCACGCTGCCGTTGATGGTCTCGATGCGTTCCCTGACCCGGCCGGTGCACATGGTCCCGAACGCGAGACCCGTCTCGCTGCCACGGCCTTCGTAGTCGTACCCGGCCACCAGGACGAAGAACTTGGTCACTGCCATCGGCGGCTCCTCCCCTCATCGGCGGTGCGGCCGGCGGAGATCTCGAGTGCCATCTTGCCCGCGGTGGTGCGGCACGAGCCATCCTGTGGCCGGTCGGATGGCCGACTCCGGCGCCGACGGCGTGGTGGAGCTCAGCGCCGAAGATCGCGAGCGATACGGCCTGCGCCCACGTCGACTGACTGACCTGCTCACGAGGACATGAGTGGCGAGATTCAATCTGACGGCTGCACGTTCATCTCGGTCATTGGATAACGGAGCGGGCCGGAGAGCTTCGACCCCAGTTGACCAAACCGCTATTCCTGCTCACGAAAAGTATTGGCGGCGTCATACCACCCTTACCTGGGTCGAGCGGCACTTCGGCTACGGGGTAGCCCGCGCCTACGCCGGACGCCCTTACCGCCGGGGACACGCCACCACTACCCAGATCAAACCCGACCTGCACGTCGTCGCCACCGCGCCGGCCGCTCTGAGAGCGGTGAACCCCAGCTATTTCTCCACGGATTTGACCACATCTAGGATTGCGGCGGCGTTGGCATCTGGCGCGAAAGTAGTTCGGCCCGGCCCTCGGCGGCCCGATGAGGGATCAGGAGCAAGGTGCAGGCGCGTTCGAACCGTGCGCCGATCTGTTCCCATCCGTCGACCGATGCGATGAGAGCGTCCTGGTCGTTGTGGTAGCGACCGTTAGCGCGGGCTATGCAGGCGGCGGCCCAATAGCTCTCCGTCGTGGCGGCCGCAGCGGCCGTCAACCGTTCGGCGGCGTCGGGTAGCCCGGCTATCACGGCCAGTTCCGCGCCAGCGGCCTGGGCATAAGCCTCATACCGCCCGCGTGGGAACGCGGCGAACGCTCGTTTCACCTTCTCCACCGCGTCAAGCTTGTCGTTGAGCTGGATCGCCACCCGGGCGTCGACGAAGGTGCCGAACGACGTCAGTCGGACCTGTGCGGCGTAGGCCGCACCGGCGACGTCGGCGGTGCGCGAACGCCACAACCTGAACCGACCCATGTCGCCCCGCAGTCCGTGTGCGAGGGCGATTGCGGCGACGGCAGGCGTGAGCCATCCCGCAGCCGGACGGCCGAGTCGCTCCCAGCCGTCCCACATTCGAGTGGCACTCCGCAGAGCCTTGTCGAATTCCCCGATCAGCACCAACGTCGGGATGAGCCGGCTGGCTGCCAGGTACGGGTGGTCACCGATGAGGTCGTCATTCTCGATAAGTCGGGCGGCTGCCATTGCCGCGCGCAGGTCACCTATGGCGATCGCATCGGTCGTCGCCACGTGGAGGGTGTCAATGATCTCCACTGCCGAGTGTGGGGCGTTGCGGTCCATCGCCTCGATCAGTTCCAGGCGTTGGCGGGTCAGTTGGTGAGCCTCCCGGCGGCGACCGGCCAGGGAGGCCGCGGTGCCGACCCCGTCGAGGCTCGCGCTGATGAGGACGGGGTCGCCTGTTGCCTTCGCGGTGGCCTCGGCGACGGCGGCCAATTCCGGGTCGGGGTTGAACTTCTCCTCGTTGGCGATCCAGACAGCGGCAGCGGCGATGCTTGCCGCGACAACCGGTTGTCGTTGGTCTCCGACGGCGATCGCGTCGTCGAGCAGGCGGCGCAGCCGATGATGCGCGATGTCCTCAGGAAACGATGCCGGGAAGCGGCCGGCCATCTCGACCGCGCGGGCCATGGCGGTGGCCTGGGCGTTGCCGTCGCCTCCCGCTGCGGACCGCTCTGCCGAAGCCAACAGCAGTTGGAAGACCTGGTCACCAGAGATGGTGTCCAGGGAGCAAGCTGCCGCGTCCCGTAGATCTCGGGCGGCCTCGATGGGAGTCGGGGCGAGTTCTGCTGCCAGTAGGTAGTGGGACAGCGAGTCCGCGATAAATCTCCGCGCGTAACTGAGGTGTCCCAGGCTCCGCGCCAACTGGTGCGCTACCGTCGTGCAGTTGTCTGGTCTGTCAATCAGCGCCACGCGCAGGTCGTCCACGATCGCGTCGAAGCCTGGACGCCAATCGCCGCCCAGTTGCGCTTCTAGTTGAGTAGCCGACGCTTTCGCCCAATTCAGGTACCGCACGCGTACGTCGGTATGTTCGGCGCTCGCCGACAGTCGGTCGGCCGCGAATGCACGTACCGTCTGCAGCATGCGCCATCGGCCCGCGCCGCCACGCTGGTGCACGATCAGGCTCTTGTCGACGAGATGCCCAAGGACGTCGGCTACGGCCCCCCGGCCGAGGTCGCCGGCAACTGCTTCGGCCGCGTCGAGGTCGAACTGGCCGAGGAAGATGGCGAGCCGGCGAAAGAGCCGCTGCTCCTCATCGGTGAGCAGTTCGTGGCTCCAGCCGATGATGGCGCTCAGGGAACGATGGCGCTCGCTGCCGCCGCGCCCGCCCGCCAGCAGGCGCAGCAGGTCGTGCAGCCCGGCGGTCAGGCCGTTCGCGCCAAGCGAGGCACTGCGGGCGGCGGCGAGCTCGATGGCCAGCGGTATGCCGTCGAGCTGGGCGCAGATTTCGGAAATCGTCGCAGGGTCGGCGGCAAACTCAGGATCCGCAGCGGTGGCGCGATCCTGGAAGAGCGCTTCGGCGTCGGAACCCAACGGCAGCGGCGCCACAGCGACAACCTGCTCGCCGGCCACCCCGAGGCGTTCGCGGCTGGTGAGAAGCAGCCGTACTCCCGGACAGGCTGCCAGAATCCGCTCCGCGAAGCCTGCCACCGCGTCAGGCAGGTGCTCGCAGTTGTCCAGGACCAGGAGGACCCGTTCCCGACCGAGGCGTTCGCAGATGACGTCTTCGAGTGCCACACCGGCACGTGCGGTCGCCCCGAATGCCGCGGCCACGGCCTGAGCGACGAAACCGTCCCGGACGGGAACCAGATCCACGAAGGCGCAGCCAGCCGGAAATGCCGGAGCGGCGCTTTCCGCGATGACCGCCGCCAGGCGGGTCTTGCCGACGCCACCGGGACCGAGGAGTGTGATGAGGCGGTTGTGTGCCAACTGCCGGAGAACATCGTCGTGCTCCTGACCGCGGCCCACGAAGGTGGTGGCCACGCGCGGCAGCCCGACCACCCGGGGCGCTGGCGACGCGGGTTCGGGCTCGGACCGGAGGATCTCGGTCGCGGCGGCCGGAACGGGCGTCGTTCGGCCGGGCGAGATGGGTTCGACCACGGCGCGTGTCGTCCGGGCACGTTGGGCCAGCGTCGCCAGGTCGCGGCGAGTCTGGGCACCCAGCTTGCGAAGGAGCGACGCGACGTGACTCTCCACAGTGCGCACCGAGAGGTGAAAGTCGGCCGCTATCTCGGCGTTCGACAAACGGTCCGCGAGCGCGTCGAGAACCTCGGCCTCGCGCGCGGTTATCGCGGGGACAGGTGGCGTCTGCACCGCATCATCATGACGGACGTCTACCGAGATTTCGGTCCTGACGCCCAGCAGGGCGCGGGCTCGTCAGCCCGCGTCCTGCTGCTCGGGAGTTGGCGGGTGTGCTGCCCGAGACGGCCACCTGCCTTCAGTCGACGAGGAACTCGGCGAGCGTCGGTGCGATGGCGGCGGCGTCGACGTTGTGTGGTTGGCCGGACAGGGTGGCTCGTCGCACGTTGGGGACGACGTCTGCCAGAGCGCCAGCGGCCGCAGTGAGCCACGGGGTGGTTCCGCCATCGACCACCAGGGTTGGTACCGGCACGTTAGCGATTCGTTCGGCGGGTAGGGAGAAGTCGCCGGTGATCATCGCGTCGTACACGAGGGTGTGTGCGACAGCTTCGGTGTCTTTCCAGAACGGCATTTGACGCATCGGGGTGACATGCTCGGCGGGCATGCCGACTGCTGTGGTGAAGAACAGTTCGACCATGTCTCCTCGGCGGTTCTCGGCGAGCAGGTCGACGAGCTGCTGCTGGTAGTCGGCGGGCACCGGAGCGCGGCTGTCGTCGACGATGTACGGAGGTTCCCAGACCGCCAGCCTGTTGATGGCGAGCCCACGCGCGGCCGCCTCCAGGGCGATCATGCCGCCGCCTGACGTGCCGTACATGTGGACGGCCTGGCCGGCCTCGTGGATAAGCGCTTCGAGGTCTTCGTACTCACGGCTGACGGCGTACGGTCTGGTATCGCCGCTGCCGCCGTGTCCGCGCCGGTCGTAGTTGAACACCGTGAAGTTCGGAGCCAGCAATTCGACCAGTTGGTTGTTGGCGGATCGATCGGTTGGTCCACCGCCGACGATGATGAGTGCGGGGCCCTGTCCCACTCGGTCGAAGGCGATGCTGGTTCCGTCGGCTGAGATTGTCCTGCTCACGTTGTTGTCTCCTTGACGTCGGATTGCCTGGAATGAGCCTGGACGTCGGCGGGGTCGATGGCATCCGTGGTCACCACGGAGATCGGTCTGGGTGCTCCCCAGCCCCGTAGGCGGCGGGTTCCGTGGTCCGTACGGATGACCCGGATCCGTCGCCGGACGAGGCTTGGGTGGCGAACCTCAGCCAATTCGATGATCGTTGTCGACCTAAGGAGCAGTCCATGAACCAGACCCTGGCGCCGGCCCGGATCCGGACGTTCTTCCCCGCCACGTCTTCGAGAGGCGCCCGCGTCCTGCTGTCGTACGGGGCCCTCGCTGGCCCGTTGTACGTCGTGGTCGCCACGGCCCAGGCGATCCTCCGCGACGGCTTCGACATCCGGCAGCACGCGGTGAGCCTTCTGAGTAATGGCGCCCTGGGGTGGATCCAGGTCACCAACTTCCTGCTCGCCGGTGTGCTCACCATCCTCGGCGCGGTCGGAGTCCGCGACTGCCTACGCGGGAAGCCGGGCGGCCGGTGGGCACCACGCCTCATCGCGCTCTACGGGGTGAGCTTCATCGGTGCCGCCGCATTCACCGCCGACCCGTCCTTCGGGTTTCCCGCCGGTACGCCCGATGGACCTGGTCCGGTCAGTTGGCACGGTCTGCTGCATCTGCTGTGCGGTTTCGTGGGCTTCGTGGGCTTCGTCGTCGCCTGCTTCGTCATGGCCCGTCATTTCAGCCGGGGCGGACACCGCGGCTGGGCAGTCCTCAGCCGTTGCATGGGTGTCTTCTTTCTGGCCGCGTTCGTCGGCATCGCCTCGGGAGCCGGCAAGGCACCCGTCAACATCGCCTTCACCGCCGCGATAGGACTCGGTTGGCTCTGGCTGACGGCCGTCACGCTGCGACTGCGGCGCGACACGCTCGGCGGCTGAGGCATCCCTACCGTCGTCGGGGTCGCTCAGGACCGGGCTCGGACAAGCCGGCTTCTGGGCGATGCCGGCGAAGCCAACCCCGTATGCCGCTGGTGACGTTGCGCCAGACCCGTGCGCCCGGTGGGCCACCAACGGGCGAACGGTCCGAGTGTGGGTCAGTGCCTGCTCAGCGGATGCGGTCGGCGAGGTTCCTCGCCCACTCGTCGAACGCCTCGTCGGATTCGCAGGGGCTGTGTCCCTTGACCGCTGGTGGAAAGAGGTCGCCAGCCGGAGCGATGACGTCGTGTGGGTCGCGAAGCCGTCGGTCCACAGTCGCCTCCCGGCCGGCTGCGCCGGGTGCCTCGTCGGTTCGCGGCGGGGGGAAAACGCGGCCGCCGATGGGGTCGGTGTCCCGCCACAGGTTCACCCACCGCCAGTCGACGCGGTCGGCGACCTCGTGAATCACCTCGTCGTTGACGTACGCGGGGAAGAGCCGTGCGTACAACCGGCGAAGGGGCGAGCCGTGGGTCAGCAGGGCAATCCGTTCGGTGACCCGTGGCGGCAGCTGAAGCACTGTCGCGGCGAGCAGGACGGAGCCGTGGCTGTGTCCGCTGAGCACCACCGTATTGCCGGAATCGACGAGGTGGGTGATTCGGCAGGTCAGTTCGGGAACGGCCCGTTCGGCGTAGCAGGGGGGTGCGAACGGGTGCGCGGCTCTGGGCCAGAATGTGCCCAGATCCCACAGCACGCCCACGTACCGGCGGAATCCGGGGGTGCGGTGGGCGAAGATCCCGCCGATGACCAGTCCGACGATGATCGCGGCGATCAGGTAGCTGCCGACACCGATGCCGAAGTCCACGAAGCTGGCCGGCAGTCCCACGTACCGCTGGATCAGGTCGCCCGGAGGTGTCGGCAGCAGGCCGAGCGCGACCATCGTCATGCCGATTCCGGCCAGGCAGGCGTAGAGCACCGCGAGCGGCACCAGCCGCTCGGTGAACCGGGCGTGCGCGATGGCCTTGCGCACCTGCCGCAGCCGTGGCCCGGCATCGTTCGGCGCGTCCGGGAAGTCACGAGCGACTATCGACGCCGCGGCGCGTTTCCGTCCCGGTCGGGACACCAGCGATGCCACGCCGGCGACGACAAGCGTCGCCAGCACCGCAAGCGTGAAGCCGAGAATCGCCCAGATGCAGGCACGCGGAGGGCTGGTGACGAGCGCCTCAGCGGTCGGTGCGCCTCTGTTCAGGACATCGGACACCCGATAGGCGAGTTCGGCGGAGAAGGTGAGCGCCAGGCTGATCGCGGCGACGGACGCCGCCAGGGCGCCGAACCCGAGCGACAGCGCTCCGTCCGGCTGTCGATCCCGGTGCCAGAACAGCACCGCCCCCAGGGCAGCCAGCAACACCGCCTGGCCGATGAACAGCCCGACGACTGTCAGGTTGTAGCCGGGTAGCCCGTTGCGCTCCGGCCAGGAGGCGGAGCTGAACAGAACGTGGATCCAGACCAGCACGGTCAGGCCGAGGGCGATCGTGCGCAGCACGCTGACCAGGCGGTCGAGCCGCCTGTCCGCGGGCGCTGTCAGGGGTGGAGTGCAGAGCAGGATCGCACACGTGATCAGCAGAAGCCCGGCACCCGCCGTCAGCGCGACGGTGCCGATCGAGAGACCCTGAGCGGCCCGGGCGCCGAGCAGGCTGAGGTCCAGCGTGGCGAAGGCCGCCGCGACGTGAATCGAGCGCAGTCGGCCGACCAGCGGCTCGTTGTCCCAGCGGCCGACGGCGGTGAGCCGGTGCGCCGACAAGGTCTGGTTGGCGGCACCGGAGACGGAGAACGGAAGTGTCGGGCGAGCGCTGAGCCCCCACAGCAGACCGATTGCCGCAGCCGGAGCGAGCGCGAGCACCGCGAGGCGCAGTCCCGCCGGACGGCCCCCGAGCCAGGAGAGCCAACTGCGTCCGGCCAGACATTCGGGCGAGGACATGCACTTCCACGCGATCACGTCAAGCGCGATCCCGACGATGCTCAGCACGTACATCCCGGTGAGGGTGAGTGCCAACAACCGGCACAGCGCCTTGATCACCGGGTCGGAGCGCGCACCGGCCGGACGCATCCAGATGGCGAGGTTGATCAGCATGAAGGGCAGCAGGATCACCATCGACAGGGTTCGCGCCGCGGTGCCAGCAGGCAGGTTGTTCCAGCGGTACGCCTCCAGCGTCACGCCGTCCGCGTCGCCACCCTCGTGGTTACCCGGGCGGGGTCGGTAGAAGCCGCCGCGGTGGTCACCTGCCACCTGTTGCACGTGCGGTCGATCCAGCAGGTCGTCCGGGCCGATGGCGGACACCCCGTGCACCCGAAGCTGCACCAGGCCGCCAGCCCCAGCGCGCCCGCCCGCCCCTCGCTGATCCATCCGGTACCGGCCCCCCGGCGTGTACGCGGCGCACACCGACCCGCTCGGCTGATCCGACGGCGCCCGCATGGCGCAGCGGGCGTACCCCGTGCAGGGAGGAACAACCGTGAGCTGTGGGTGGGCGTGCCGGCGGCCAGCGCGGAATCACCGCCGGTCGCGGGGGTGGCGGACGCGCGCAGCGGAAAGAAGGGATCGCGACGACTTTCGAAAGGTGTGTGGTCCACGGGCATTCTTTCGGGTATCGACTCGACGACCTCCCGAGCGTGGTACCAATACTCGGACAGGCGAAGCCGGCAGAAATGGGCGGCCCATGTCGACAAGGGCAGCAGCGCTGCTGCGAAAGCCGGGGCAACCGCAGCGACCAAGTCTGCTGGAACTCTTCTTCGACCTGGTTTTCGTCTTTGCTCTCAATCGGGTCTCACAGCGACTGGTCGAGGAACTCACCGAGCGGCGGGTCGTCCTCGTCGAGGCCGGCGAGACGCTGCTGTTGCTGCTGGCCTTCATGGTGCTGTGGTTCGTCACGGCGTGGGTCACCGATCTCTACGATCCGCAGAGGCCGCAGCTCCAATTGCTGGTCTACACGGCCATGCTCGGCGCGCTGGTGATGGCGGTCGCGGTGCCGCACGCGTTCGGTGACAGCGGTCTGGCCTTCGCCAGCGCGTACGTCGGGGTCCACATCATCCGTGGGCTGATCATCGTGCCGATCCTGCGCGGCCACGAGGCGCAACGTCGGGCGGCCGGGGTGTTCTTCTGGTTCACGTTGTCGGCCGTACCGTGGATCGCCGGCGCGATCGGGACGGGCCTGGCCCGCGGGCTGTTGTGGACGCTCGCGATCGCCATCGACTGCGCGGCACTGCTGCTGTTCTATCCCGCGCCGTGGTCCCGTCCGACCCAACAGCAGTGGCCGGTCCTGGCCGAGTATCTGTCCGAGCGCTACCGACAATTCTTCATCATCGCTCTCGGCGAACTGATTCTGACGACCGGCTCGGCCTACAGCGACACATCCTTCCGGCACGTCGGCGCCGCGGCGGCCTTCGCGGTCGCATTCATTACCACCGTGCTGCTGTTCCGCGTCTACCTCTTCCGGGCGGGCCAGCTGTTGCCCGAAGCGATCAAAGCTGCCGCTGAGCCTGCTCACCTCATTCGGCAGGCGTTCCTCGCCCACGTCCTCATGGTGGCCGGAATCGTCGCCGTCGCCGTCGGATACGAAATCGTGATCGAACACCCGTTCGGGCACACCAACGCGGCGTGGATTCTCGTTGTCCTCGGCGGACCGATGCTGTTCCTGATCGGACGAGCCCTGGTGGAACGAGCGGTGTTCGACCGGGTGTCGCATTCACGGATCCTCGGCGCGATCGCGCTCGCCGCCGCCTCGCCAGTCATGATGTTCCTGCCGCCGTTGGCCGTGGCCGTCACCACAGTCGTCGTCCTCGCCGGCATCGCCGCCACCGACGCCATCCACGCCAGGGGAAGACCGCCCGAACGGCCGCACCCGCCCAATCTGCGACAGTGAACGCAGACACGCCGCGGCCGGCGCAAGGGTCCGTCGCCTGACCCACACGAACGTGCGGGGTGGTCGCGGCCGACGTGGTCAGCGCGGTGGGGGAGGCAGCGTCGGGCTGTCGAGCCAGGCGGCGAACAGATCGTCCAGGGGCTCGCGGGCGAAGCGCTGAGCGTGCAGCCTGAACTGCCCGGTCGTCACCGTCGCGTGTGAGTGCTCGGCGACCCAGGCTCGCAGCAGCGCGAAGAACGACTCGTCGCCTACCCTCTTGCGCAGGGCGTGCACAGTCAGCGCGCCGCGCTTGTAGACAAGCGGATCGAACATCCGCTCGACGCCGGGATCCGCGACGACGACGTGGCGCGGGCGAGCCGCGACCCACGCGTACCACCGCGTGGCCAGGGCGTCCGTCGGCAGGTCGCCGCAGACGCCTGACCACAGCCACTCGGCGTACGTGGCGAAGCCCTCGTTGAGCCAGATGTGCCGCCAGTCGGCCACCGTGAGGCTGTTGCCGAACCACTGGTGGGCCAGCTCGTGCACGACGAGCCGCTCGTGAGTGCGCCGCCCGTCGACGTGGTTTCTTCCGAAGACCGCCATGCCCTGCGCTTCGACGGGATCGTCCAGGTCGTCGTCGGCGACCACGACCACGTACTGCTTGAAGGGGTACGGCCCGAAGAGCCGCTGCAGCGCCGACATGATCTCGCCGTGGCGGGCGAAGTCGTGGGCGGCGTTCCTGCGCAGCGCGGGCGGAATCGCCGCGCGCTGCACCACGTCACCAACCCCCAGATCCACCACCTCGTAGCGTCCGATCTGGACGCTCATCAGGTACGGCGAGGTGGGCTCGCGGCGCTCGTACACCCACGTCGTGCCGCCCGCGCCACGGCGCTGGAGCACCGGATCACCAGTCACCAGCACCGTGTACGGGGAGGAGGTCGTGACCGCCACGCGGAAGGTGGCCTTGGCGCCGGGCTGGTCGTCACACGGGAACCACGACGGCGATCCGTTCGGCTGGCTGGCCACGAGCACCCCGTCGGTGAGTTCCTCCCACCCCAGCTCGCCCCACCGGCCGGAGATGGGCACCGGCTTTCCCGCGTACCGGATCTCCACCCGGAAGGTGTCCCCGGCGCCGATCGGCCGCTCGGGTTTGATCTGCAGCTTGTCCGGCCGGTGCAGGTACTTCGCCGGGCGCCCGTCCACCCGGACGTCCTGCACGCGCAGCCGACCGAGATCGAGGGTGAACCGGGAGAGCGACTGCACCGCCGCCGCGGTGATGTCCGCCCGGCCAGCGAGCCTGTTCGACACGACCCGGTAGTCGAGGTCCAGGTCGTAGTGCAGCACCCGGTAGCCGCCGTTGCCGTGCTCGGGCAGGTAGGAGTCGCCGGAGTGGGCGGCGCCTGGCGTTGCGCCGCTCGACGCCGACACGTTCGGATTCATGCCGACCGTGCCGCTGGCGCCGACCAGGTGGTGATCGGATTGCCCCACCACCGGCTGTCGCACGGCACAGCGTCGCCGCGGGTCACCAGCGAACCGGGCCCGACTGTGGTCCGCGCGCCGATGCTCGCGCCCGGCAGGACGATGCCGTGCGGGCCCAGCGCGGCGCCCACGCCCAGTGTCACCTCGTCCATGCTCATCACCCGATCATGGAACAGGTGGGTCTGCACCACACAACCGCGGTTCACAGTCGCGCCGTCGCCGAGTCGCACCAGGTCGTACTCGGGCAGCCAGTAGGTTTCCAGCCAGACGCCCCGGCCGATCTTCGCGCCGAGCGTGCGCAGCCACGCCGTGAGCAGTGGCGTGCCGGTGGCGAAGCGCACCAGCCACGGCGCGGCGAGGACCTCGACGAACGTGTCCGCGAGTTCGTTGCGCCAGACGAAGGAGGTCCACAGCGCGCGCTCGGCGACCCGGAAGCGCCCGACCAGCAGCCACTTCGCGGCCGTCGCGGCGGCGGCGGCGACGATCGCGGCGCCCAGCAGCACCGGCCCGGCGGTAAACGCGGCCGCCCACCACCCGGCGGTCCGCCAGACGAGCGCGAGTACGGCCAGGACGCCGATCGCCAGGGCACCGGCGCACATCACCGGAACGATCCGGCACAGCTCGATCGCGGCCCGGGCCAGCTTCAGCCGGAATGGCGGGTCGAAGGTGCGGCTGGTGTCGGCTGCTTCCACAGTCCGGCGCAGCGGCATCGGCGGTGCGCCGAGCCACGACGACCCCTTCTTCGCCTTGAACGGCGCCGACGACAACACCCCGACCAGGCCCCGCTTCGGCACCGACCGCCCGGGCGCCGCCATTCCCGAATTGCCGAGGAACGCCTGCTTACCGATGCGGGCCGGGGCTACCCGCAACCACCCGTGGCTCAGCTCGTACGTCGCGACCATTGTGTCGTCGGCCAGGAAGGCCCCGTCGGCGACAGTTGTCATCGCCGGCAGTGCGAGCACCGTGGATGCCTCCACCCCGCGCCCCACCGTGGCGCCCAGCAGTCGAAGCCACACCGGCGTGAAGAGGCTGGCGTAGAGCGGGAACAGCCCGACCCTGGCCATCCCCATCAACCGCTCGGTCGTCCACACCTGCCACGCCACCCGCCCCTGCACCTGGTGGTATCCGGCGCGCAGGCCGACGCTGAGCGCCCGGACGGCCCCGAGTACCAGCAGCGCGTAGCCCACGACGTAGGCGACGGTCGCCACCGCGACGGCGGCAAGCACCGCGCCGACCGCTGGTCGGACGGCAAGCGTCCACCCGATCAGGGCGAGTGCCGGCAGGGCGGCCACGACCGGGACCAGCCCCAACAACTGGGCTGTCATCGCGTACGCGAGCGGCCAGAGGCGTGCACCCATCCGCGATCGTGGGGGACGCTGCCCGGGCCACCCGTCTGAATCCTTGGCTACTGCTGCCGCGGCAGGTGAGCCGGCCCAGTGCTGGTTGGCCGGCACGGCGCCGGCCACCGTCGAGCCCGCGGCGACGCGCGCGCCCCTGCCGATCCGAGCGCCAGGCATCAGGGTGCTGCGGGACCCGACCCGGGCGTCGGCGCCGACGCGAACCCTGCCGATGCGGACGACATCGCCGTCGACCCAGTGGCCGGACAGATCGACCTCCGGTTCGATCGCCGCGCCGCGCCCGAGCTTCAGCAGGCCGGTCACCGGCGGCGCGGAGTGCAGGTCGACGTCGGCCCCGACCTGCGCGCCGAGGGCCCGGGCGTACGTGATCATCCAGGATGCCCCGGCGACGCTTGTCGCACCGGTCAGCTCGGCGAGGCGTTCGGCGGCCCACAGCCGCAGGTGCACGCCGCCACCGCGTGGGTAGCTGCCGGGGCGTACCCCGCGCAGTAGTAGTCGCGCTCCGGTGGCGGCCACTGCGATCCGGCCGAGCGGGCTGAACAGCACAAGCCAGCCCAGCGCCACCCACCACCAGGACACGACAGGTGCCCAGGGCGCCGGCGCGAGCAGGGCGAGGACGTTGCCCAGGGCGGCCAGGACTGTCAGCCAGCGCAGCCCGACCAGCGCCAGCATCGGCACCACCATCGCGGCCTGGATCAACCCGGCACGCCTCGGCGTCGGCCGGACCTCCCGGCGCGTCGCCGCCGTGGTGTCGAGCGCGTCGAGCACCGCCGCGAGCCGCGACAGTTTCGGGTGCAGGTAGATGTCGGCCACCGACACCCGCGGGTGCCGGCGCCGGATCCACGCCACAAGTTGCGCCGCGTTCAGGCTCCCGCCGCCGTGATTGAAGAAGTCCGCATCGGCCTCGGTGGGACGTACGCCAAGGATCTCCGCCCAACCACCGGCGAGCCATTCCTCCGTCGCGGTCAGGTCACCCGCGGTGTCCTGGGGGGTGGCCAGCGGCCACGGCAGCGCGGCCCGATCCACCTTGCCCGACGTCCGGGTCGGCAGCGCATCCACCACGGCCAGCAGCGGCACGAGCGCGGCCGGCAGTTGCTCACGGATCCGCAGCGCCGCCGACGCCGCGTCGAAGGTGACGCCGTCGTGCGGAACCACGTACCCCACCAGTAGTTGGTTGCCCGCGGCGGTGCGCTGCACCGCCGCGGCGGCGCCGGCGACGTCGGGCAGCGCCTGCAGCGCGGCGTCGATCTCACCCAGCTCGATGCGGCGTCCGCCGAGTTTCACCTGTTCGTCACCGCGGCCGACGAACAGGAGCCCTTCGGGCTCCGCCCGGACGATGTCACCGCTGCGGTACGCCCGCTGCCAGCCGAGCGAGGGCAGCGCCGCGAACTTCTCGGCGTCCTTGCCCGGGTCCAGGTAGCGGGCGAGTCCCACCCCGCCGATGACCAGCTCGCCGGTCTCGCCCATCGCCACCGGAGCGCCTGACCCGTCGACAACGGCGAGCTCCCAGCCGGCCAGCGGCAGCCCGATGCGGACCGGTCCCTCGCCTGTCATCCGCGCGGCGCAGGCGACCACTGTCGCCTCGGTCGGCCCGTAGGTGTTCCAGACCTCGCGGCCCTCGACGGCCAGGCGCTGCGCCAGCTCCGGTGGGCAGGCCTCGCCACCGAAGATCAGCAGCCGGACCTCCTCCAGCGCCTCGACCGGCCACAGCGCGGCAAGCGTCGGGACCGTCGACACCACCGAGATGCGCTGCTCGGCCAGCCAGGGACCGAGGTCGACGCCGCTGCGGACCAGCGACCGCGCGGCCGGCACCAGACACGCGCCGTGCCGCCACGCCAGCCACATCTCCTCGCAGGACGCGTCGAAGGCCACCGACAGCCCGGCCAGGACCCGGTCCTGCGGGCCGATCGCCTCGCTTGCCTCGTCGGCGAGGAACAACCGCGCCTCGGCGTCCACGAAAGCCGCAGCCGCGCCGTGGCTGACCGCCACACCCTTCGGGGTGCCCGTCGAGCCGGAGGTGAAGATGATCCAGGCGTCGTCGGCCGGGCCGGGCCTACCGACCCGACCCACGGGGGTACGACGCAGCGACACCGCCAGGCCGTCACCAAGCACTGCGACGACCCCCGCCTCGGCGAAGACGAGTTCGGCGCGTTCCTCGGGATCGTCCGCGTCGACAGGCACGTAGGCAGCACCCGCCGCGAGAACGCCGAGGATCGCCAGGTACAGCTCGGCCGTACCGGATGAGATCCGGACGCCCACGCGGTCGCCGACACCGATGCCGTGCCCGGCAAGCGTCCTGCGGACGGCCTCGACCTCACCGGCCAGGTCGCGGTACGTCAGCGCGGTGGCACCGCTGTCGAGCGCACAGGCGTCTCCGTGCGCGCCCGCGGAGTCGTCGAGAATGTCGACAAGCGTGCGGCGGGCCGGGGCCGAGGCGGATCGGAACACCGCAGGGATCGTCGGTGCGGCAGCTGACGGCGGTAGCGCGACCACCTGGGGTTCACTCGTCACGGGCACCCGGCGTTCACCATTTTCGTCTCGCGGATCGGCGTCGACCAGGCATGCCGTCTGCGGATCGGCCCTGGGCAGCCCTCAACGCTACGTCGCACCCGGCCGCAGGCGACGGGTTCGTGTCCACCACCACACGGACTCGTTGCGGGAACGTCGATCGGCGCGACATGCCGCCGGCCGAGCACACTCGGGTACAGCGTTGGCCGGTGGGCCGTGGTGTTCACCAGGGTGAACGCGCCCGTGATCAAGGTCCTTCCGAGCGCCTGCCGGTGTTCATCCGCAAGACCCCAGGGAGCCCTTCACGAGTCAGGCCATCGCCATCCGCACACATCGCCCGTGGGGAAGGGTCCACTGTGGCATCGAATCGTCGCGCAAATCCGGCGCCGGCCCGCGGCGGTGGTCGACGGCGCGGGTGACCTGACCTACGCCGAGCTGGTCGAAGCCATGTCCTGCACTCCGACTACGCCGGACGCCGATGTCGACCTCGACCCCTGCCTACTGGTCCTGAACCTCAACCGGGGTCCCTGCGACACGAAATCCGCCACAACGCGTCGGCAGCGGTGGGTGGATCTGCATCCCACCCACCACTGCCCCGACCCCGCCGACGCGTGCCTCCGTCGACAGCCCCTGACGACCCCTCAATAGATGATCGAGACGATGTTGAGGGCTGCGTCGGTGAGCTGTTGGTTCCCCTCGGTGTGGGCCCGCTGTGCGGCCTGGCGCGGCGAGATGCCGCGGGTGCACAACCGCCACGCCGTGTCGCTGTCGAGCACGACTGTCGCGTCCGGGGTGGGTCGACGCCCGCGTGTGATTGCCCATCGCGTCGATCCACGGGTGCAGGTCCAGGTTCCTCCGGCTGGTCCGGTGACGGTGACCTGGAGCGTGGATCCCGTGGTGGTGTCGAGGTCACGCAGGGTGTGTGGCAGCGCTCGTATGAAGGTGTCGAGCACAGGACCGAGGTATTCGGGCTGGGTGAGGCCGGCTCGGCCAGTGGCTTCAGCGATCTGCTGGTGGTGTGTCCAGTACTCGGTGAAGTCGCGGGCCATGTCGAGCCATAAGGGTGCCGGATCGGGTCCGGCCCAGCTGACGTTCCAGCCGAGGGCGTCGAGGTCGACGCTGTGCCAGAACCGACGGATCTGATCGCCGACGGTGGACAGCAAGTAGATGAGCAGGGCAGGACTGATACGGCGTGCCGCCGTGACCCATTCGCCGTTGATGCGGTGCAGGAAAGCGGGGAACTGTTCGCCGTCCCCGGGCTTCAGTGGATGGTTACCGTCTCGGTGAGTGGACAACCGGCCGAGGTGGTCTCCGAGGACGTGGGCGGCGACATCTCGGACCGCCCAGCCAGGGCAGATGGTCGGTTGTGTCCAATCGTTGTCGTCGAGTTGTTCGAGGAGCGTGAGGAACGCGGACTGCTGCTTGGCCAACAGCGGTCGCAGGTCGATGCGGGGGCCGAGCCAGGGAGCTTCGATCACAATGTCACCTCGCTGTCGTACAGGTTGGCGCGGCGGAAACTGGTCGAGCGGAGCACGCTGACCGGGAGGGCTCAGCGGCCGTGGGGTTGGGTGAAGCGCAGCATGTTTCCGGAGGGGTCGCGGAATGCGCAGTCGCGGGCGCCGGAGGGTTGGTTGATCGGCTCTTGTATCACGTCGGCGCCGGCGGCCTCGACATGTTCGAAGGTGGCGTCGCAGTCGTCGGTGACGAAGACGAGGCGGCACAGCAGGCCGTCGGCCATGAGGTCCGTGATGGTCCGCCGTTCGGCCGCCCGGGCGCCCCGGTTCCCGCCGGGTGGTTCGAGGACTATTCGTACGTCCGGCTGCGTCGGCGGGCTGACGATTACCGATCGCATCCCCTCGATCTCGACGTCATCCCGCGTCTGGAAGCCGAGCACGTCGCGGTAGAAATCGAGCGCTGCGTCAAGGTCGTGGACGGCGAGCGTCCAGTACGCAAGCGTGAGAATCGTGCCGGTCATGCTTCGTTCTCGCCGCTCGGGTGCGGGCGTGACGTGTCCGCGGTGCTGAGAAAGACGATGTCGAGCTCGTGGAGGCGGTCCGGGTCGGCTTCGATGGCGATGCAGGTGATCTTGTCGTTGTTGATGGCGAACGTGATGACGGCCCTCGGTAGGCCGCGGTGTGCGTAGACGGCGGCGGGAACTCCGTTGACCAGTGCGGGCCGGGCGGCCTGGGCTCGTCCGGCGAAGAAGCCCGCGACCGCGTGGGCGCCGCGGGCCTCGCCGGTCACGGCGTCCGGGTCGAGCAGCGCGAGCAGTGCCTCGAAGTCGCCGTTGCGGGAGGCGGTCAGGAAGGCGGCGATGATGTCCCGTTTGCGGGACCGTGCGGCGTCGGACGCGGCGGCTGCTCCTTGCACCCGTCGCCGGGCTCGGCTGGCCAGTTGCCGGGCCGCCACCGGGGTGCGGTCGATGACGGCGCCGATCTCGCCGAACGGCACGTCGAAGACGTCGTGAAGGACGAACGCGAGCCGTTCGGCGGGACTGAGCGTGTCCAGCACGACCATCAGCGCGACACCGACTGAATCGGCAAGCAGCGCCTCGTTCTCCGGGTCGCTGGGACCGGTCGGGTGCGCGCTCCGCTGCGGTCCGGCCGGCTCGGGCGGCAGCGCCCCGGCGGGCTCCTCAGGCCGGGACCGGCGTGCTTCGAGCATGTTCAGACACACCCGGGCGACGATCGTCGTCAGCCACCCGGCCGGATTCTCCACCTGGTCGGTCTCGGCGCGGCTGACCCGCAGCCACGCCTCCTGCACCGCGTCCTCGGCGTCGCTGCGCGAGCGGAGCATCCGGTAGGCCACCGCGTGCAAGCGGTCCTGGTGCTCGGCGAACCGCTCGCTCAGCCACTCTTGTTCAGCCATCTGTCACGTTCCTCCGTCCGGGCCGGTCATACCCATTGACCGGCTAACCCGAGCCGGTGTGACAGACCAGGCCCAGCACCGATGTTCGGCCTGCAGTTCGTCCAGCCAAGCGACATCGCAAGGAGAGAATCGTGGCACTGCCGGTGAGCGCTATCATGCTCGGCGTCAAGGATCTGGACCGCGCCAAGAAGTTCTACGCTGAGGCCCTCGGTTTCACGATCGACAAGGACACCCGCAACTTCGTCTCATTCCGCCTCGGCGAGGGATCTCAGCAGCTGGCGCTCTACGAATGGGAGGCGGCGGCGCAGGACGCCGGCGTTCCCGCGGAGGGATCCGGCTTCCGGGGCGCTTCGTTCCACCTCAACCCCGACTCCCGGCAGGCGGTGGACGAGATCATCGGCAACGCGGCGAGCGCCGGCGGTAGCGTGGTCAGGGCGGCGGCCGCTGCCCAGTGGGGCGGATACTTCGGGTACTTCAGCGACCCGGACGGCTACTTGTGGAAGGTCACCACCTACGCCTCCTGACCTCCGTACCGTCGGTAAGGAGCACGTCGTGAAGTTTCGCACCCTCGTCGAGCCGCCCGAGCCCATGCGCGGGCTGGAAGTCCCGCCCGAGGTCGTGGTAGCGCTCGGCGGGGGCGCGCGGCCGCCGGTGAGGATCACGGTCAACGGGCATTCCTGGACGAGTCGGGTCGCCATCATGCGCGGCCGCCACCTGCTCGGCCTCAGCAACGCCAACCGGCAGGCCGCGGGTGTCGCGATCGGCGACGCAGTCGAGGTCGAGGTCGAGCTGGACACCGAGCCGCGGGTCGTCGTGGAGCCCGCGGACTTCGCCCGAGCCCTGGACGACAACCCGGACGCACGCGCCGCCTACGACAAGCTCGCCTACAGCCACAAGCGCGAGCACGTCCGCGCCATCGAGAGCGCGAAGAAGTCCGAGACGCGCCAACGGCGCATCGAGAAGGCCATCGCCGCCCTGCGCGGCTGAATCCCGATAGCGAGGCTCCGCCGGCGAGGCAGTCGCCGCGCGGAGGCTCAACTCTGTCCACCTTCCCGAACGGGAGAAACATGTTCAAGCGCTTCATGACCGGTGTGTACTGGTTTCTGGCCGCTGAGTTCGCGTTGGGCGCCGTCACCAAGTATTGGCCGGGCGACACGATCTTCAGCTCGGCGTACTCAGTGAAGTTCGTCGATTGGGGGTATCCGTCCTGGATGCGGTTCGTCGTCGGCGCCCTGGAAGGCGTCGCCGCCCTCCTGCTCGTGATCCCCAGCAGACGGACTCGCTTCCTCGGTGCCGCGACGCTGATGTTCGTGCTCACCGGGGCGGCCACCACCCACATCGTCAACCACGACCCGGCGGGGGAGAGCTGGGCAGCGCCGACCCACCTCGTCATCATGACCATTCTCGCGCTGGCCAACTGGCCTGCCGACTGGCGAGAACTCCTGCGAGCGCCCGGTGACAACCCGCCCACCGCACCTACGGGATCCGAGCGCGTCAGTGATCGCAGGTCGGTAGGCTCGCACGGCCGGTCAGGTCCGGTCCTTCGCAGGTGACGTCCGCGGCGGTCGTCGAGCGGCTGGAGGGCGCAGCTGCTCGGCGCTCACGGCCGGAGACGACGCAGCTTCTCCTCGTCGTCGGTCACACCAGGCGGAGTTCTCCGTGCGCCGTGACCAGCCCAGAGCCGGACAGGCGCACCCGGTCGCCTGTCACATCCACCCGGATGCGGCTGGGGCGCCCGAGCCGGTGGCCCTGCTCGATGAGCACGGGGGAGCCGGCCGGCGCCTGCCCCGACCGTACGAGCGCGACGGCGAGCGGGCCGGCCGCCGTGCCGGTCGCCGGGTCCTCGGCAATACCGACGGTGGGGTTGAAGAACCGGGTGTACGCGGCAACCTGGTCGTCGTCGGCGGTGGTGTAGAGGTAGCAGCCTTCGCCGCCGGCCTCGGCCAGGAGCAGGGCCAGGTCGCGGCTGTGGGCGACGGCCGCGTCGACCGCCTCGCGGGTGGCGAGGGGGACGAGCAGGTGCGCGACGCCGGTGGAGACCACCTGGGCGGCGGCATCGGGGGAGAGGTGCCGAGGTTCGAGCCCGAGGGCGGCGGTCAGCCGCTCGCCGTCGGTGAGGTGCTCGCCGAACTCGGGCGCGCCCTGATCCATCACGATGCGGATCCGCTCGCCCGGCGCGCGAAGGATCTCGACCGGGAGGATCTCGGCGCCGATCCGCTGCCGCATCGTCACGGCCTGTTGGTCGCCGGTCAGGCCCTGCTCGGCCAGCCACAGCCAGGCGCCCAGCGCGTTGTGCCCGGCGCCGTCGACCTCGGCTCCGGCTGGGGTGAACGACCGCAGACGCCAGTCGACTCCCTCCTCATCGGGCCGCAGCAGGAACGTGGTCTCGGATTGGTTGAACTCGCGGGCGATGGCTTGCATCTGCGGCGTGGACAGGTCGTCGGCATCGGGTACGAGCGCCAACGGATTGCCGGTCAGGGGACGGTCCGCGAAGACGTCGACGAGGTAGAAGCGGGTCATGGCTATCAGTCTCGGTCGCTATCGTCCTCGACGGCAGGCCGGATCTGCGGAATCTCGTGGCTGCCGCCGCTACATCTGCGGCAATATCATCGGATAGCGAACGAGGGGCCCGTGCGGGATCTGGATGCTGTGGATCATGCGTTGCTGGCGGCCGTGCAACGTAACGGTCGGGCGACTCTCGCCGAGTTGGCGGGCGCCATCCAGCTCAGCGTCTCGGCCACGCGGGCGCGGTTGCGCACCCTCGAGGAAAACAAGATCATCATGTCGTACGAGGCCCGTGTCGATGCCGAGGCCTTCGGTTATTCGCTGCGTGCGATCGTGCGGATGAAGGTGCACGGCTCGCTCTACGACAAGGTATCGAGTGCGCTGCAGCGGCACCCGCAGATCGTGCGGTGCCTGCGGGTGACCGGTGAGTTCTGCTACCTGATGGAGATCGTTGCCACCAGCATGAAGGATCTTGAGGCGATCACCTCCGATCTGGCCCGGATCGGTTCGATCGCTACCGACCTCGTGTACGAGATCGTGGCGGACAATCCGCCGCCGCCGCTTCCGGTCGACGCACGGCACGAGTGATCCAGGCCAGATGCAACAACCGGCACACAACGGGCCAGCACCCAGCGGACGGCCCACATGCTTGCTTGTGCCCGATGCGTCGGAGCCTGCACCTCCGGTTTCCACGGCGCCGGCGCGGTTTGTGGGGGCTGTAATGCCGCCATTATAATGGCGGCATGACAACTGCCGGCGAGGCTCAGTGGCGGAGTCTCATATCCCCTCTGCTTCGTGGTCTCAGCACGATGGACCAGGCGATCCTGCAGCTCTACCGGGAGCGCGGCCTGGAGTCTTTCCGCTCGAACTGGAGCCCGGTCCTGCTCTCGCTGGAGCACCACCCGGGCATGACGATCAAGTCGCTCGCCGCGACCCACGGGGTCACCCACGCGACGATGAGTCAGCGCATAGCCGCGATGGTCGAGGCCGGCCTCGTGGCCTCCCGGCCGGGTCAGGACGCCCGCACGAAGATGATCTCGCTGACCGCGGCCGGAGTCGACTCGGTCGCCTTCGCCCGCGCGGAGTGGGAGGCCACCGAGCGGGCAGTCACCGCACTCAACGAGGAACTCGGGGGCGCTCTCGTCAACGTCGGTCGGCTGCTCACGAACGCCCTGAGCGAGAGGTCATTCGCCGACCGCCTCGCCGACGAACTTCCGTGATCCGCAAGCTGGTCGTCGACCTGCGCCCGCTGCGTTCGAGCCCTGCCTTCGCACGCCTCTACGCCGGCTCGCTCGCCAGCGGCGTCGGCTCGGCGATGACGACCTTCGCGGTGCTCTTTCAGATATGGCAGATCACGCACTCGCCCGCGGCCACCGGTCTGCTGGCTCTTCTGCGCGCAATCCCGCTGTTCGTTCTGACGCCGCTGGGCGGGACCCTGGCCGACCGCCGGGACCGACGCACCATCATGTTCGCGTCCTCGCTGGCCAACGCGTTTCTGGTGGCTCTGCTTGCGGTGCAGGCGTTAGCAGGGTGGCGACAGGTGTGGCTGCTGTACGTCGTGGTCGTCATGCAAGCCTCGGTGACGTCCCTGGGGCAGCCCGCCCGGCAGGCCATCCTGCCGCTGCTCGTTCCCCGCGACCAGGTGGCGGCCGCCCGCGCCCTGAACACTCTGAGCTGGCAGTTGACCGCGCTGGCAGGGCCCGTCCTGGCCGGCGTCGTCGTCGCGACCTGGGGCCTGCGTTCCTGCTATGCCATCGACGTGGTGTCCTACGTCTTCGGACTGATCGGTATCGCCGGCCTCCCCACCCTGATCGCCAATGCGCCACCAGAGCCGCACCTGTCCGCGATGCTGTCCAGCCTCAAGCTCGTCGGCCGGCACCGACCACTGTTGTCGGCGTTCGGTATCGACATGGCGTTGACCGTGCTCGCCTTTCCGATCGGACTCATGCCGGCCCTCAACCAGTCCCTCGGTGGTGACGCGCGAACCCTCGGTATTCTCATGAGCTGTCTGGGTGTGGGGGGCGTCGCTGCCGCCCTCGCCTCCGGCGGCATCACCCGGGCCAACCGCCCGGGCGCGAGCATGACCGTGACCGCCGTGCTCTGGTGTGTCGCGGTCGTCGGCCTGGGACTGTCACCCGGCCTGCTCGCCGCCTACGTTTGCATGATCGCCTGGGGTGCGGCCGACATCCTCTTCGGCATCCCTCGCGGAACCCTTGTGCAACTGGCGTCCCCCGACGAGCACCGCGGCCGCATCGCAGCCGCCAACGGCATCGTCGGCAACGGCGGGCCGGCCATCGGCGACGCCCGCGCCGGCCTGCTCGCATCGGCTGTGGGCGCCGGACCGGCACTCGTCTTCGGCGGTCTGTGTGCGCTGGCAGCCACGCTGATCGTGTCGTGGAAACTGCCGGAAGCGCGGTCGTACGAGATCACCAACAGTGAGGAAGCGACGATGGAGCGGTGCTGATCGGCGAGGTTCTCGGTCTCACGCCGACCTTCGACTGTGGGTATTTGCGCATCCGTGGATCCGCAGGCGCCGCGGTAGAAGCCGAGCAGTCGATCCTCGCGCTCGACGTGCAACCACACCGCGCTCGGCGGACCACCCGCCAGCCGCGTCCCCAACCTGGGCAGAACACCTAGGGGCGCTGGCGGGAGGGTTTGGTGGCTGGCCCTGCGTACCCGGGATGCACGCCGGGGGTCAGCTGGTGGCTCTCGGCGATCTTCAGGAGCAGGGTGGTGAGCGTTCGCCGTTCGTCCGAGGTCAAGCTGTGCACCACGTCGTTCTCGTGCGCGGCGCCGATCTCGCGCATCCGCGCCATCACGGCTCGGCCCGCGTCGCTGAGGCTCAACTCGTGATTGCGGCGATCCTTCGTGCTGCGCTGCCTCACGACCAGGCCCTTCTTCTGCAGGGCGTCGAGGAGGGCGACGACCCGGCTGGGGACCACGCCGAGCTTGTCGGCAAGCGCCTGCTGGCTCAGGCCGGGGTCGCGAGCGATCAGGCGGAGGATGCCGACATCCGAGGGCTGTAGGTCGAGGTCGGCCAGCCGCTCCGCGAACCGGGCGGATGCCAGTCCGCCGACCTGGGACAGCAGGAACCCGAGACGCTCTGGCGATCCTCGCCAGGCCCCGGTCGCCAGGTTGTCGTGATCCACCCCGTAACCCTAGCAGCGCAGAATAGTTCTGTGATATGAATGATTCTGTGATGAGAACTAGTCTGTCAGACACTCATTCGTTGCGGGGACGTGTCGCCTGGGTGACCGGAGCGTCGGGCTCGATCGGGGCCGAGATCAGCCGCGCGCTTGCCGCCAGGGGAGCGTCCGTCGCGCTTCACGGTCGTACGGAAAGCTCTCTGGAGCGGGTGGTGGCCGATATCCGCGCCGCCGGCGGGGTTGCCGTCGCCCACGTCGGCGACGTGCGCGACGGCGGGCATCTGCAATCGGTCGTGTCCGAGGTGGCGGGGGAGCTCGGGGCCGTGGACATCCTCGTGGTCTGCGCCGGTGGAGCCGGCCAGCCCACACCGACCGCCACCCTCACGCCCGACCGCTGGCGCGAGGTTATCGAAACGGACCTGACCTCGGTGTTCCTGACCGTGCAGGCAGCCCTGCCGGGCCTGATCGAGGGTCAGCGCGGGCGGATCATCACGGTGGCCTCGAGCGCCGGCCGCCGCCCCTCGCGGGCGAATGCCGCCTACGCCGCTGCCAAGGCCGGCGTTGTCATGTTCACCGAACACCTGGCGAAGGAGTACGCCGACGCGGGCATCCGGGTCAACTGCGTCGCACCGTCGATCGTGGATACCGCGACCCTGCGCAGCCGGATGTCGGCAGCCCAACGGGAGGCCGTCGCGGCGCAGGTGCCGCTCGGCCGCATCGGCACCCCCGCTGACATCGCCGAGGCCGTGGTGTTCCTCGCCTCGGACGCCTCGTCCTGGACCACCGGCACCACCCTCGACATCACCGGAGGAATGACCCTATGACCACAACAGTCGCGGCCCCCCGCATTCCCCAGGCCGGGCCACCGCTGCCGCCCATCGCGATCGCGACCGTCGCCTTGTTCCTGGCGTCCCTCGTCCTTCCCGCGATCCTCGCCGGCGGTGACACCTACCCGTCGCCCTACTCGGACCAGGCCACGGTTGTCGAGTACTTCCGCGGTAATACCGGCCCCGTACTGCTCACCGCCCTCCTGCAATTCGCCGCGTCCCTCCCGCTGGCGATCTTTGCCGCCACCGCCTCGGTACGACTGAACCGGTTGGGCGTCCGAGCACCTGGAGGCACCATCGGACTCGTCGGCGGAGTGCTGGCGTCGGGATCGATGGCGCTCTCCGCGCTTCTCACCTGGACCCTCACCAGACCGGAGATCCTCGATCAAGTCGAGCTGATCCGGCTCCTGCACGATCTCGCCTTCATCACCGGTGGCCCCGGCTTCATCGTGCCCAGCGGACTGCTGATCGCCGGGATCGCCGTACCCGGACTGATCACCCGACTCCTGCCCCGCTGGCTTGCCTGGGCCGGGCTCGTCATCGCGGGCCTCGCGATGATCGCGACCCTGACCGTGGCCTTCCCGGACCTCTCGATCCTGCTGCCTATCGTGCGATTCCCGTCCCTGGCGTGGCTCGTGTTCGCAGCGTTTCTCCTGCCCACCCGCCGGCGCGCCACCGACCCGGGAGAACGGCCATGACCAGCCCGATGCTCGAGAAGCTCATCCGCTTCCAACGCCCCGAACGCGTCCTTCCCTTCGCTCAGAACCTGCGCGTGCAAACCCTGGCGGGCATCTTCGGCGCCGACGAGACCGAATACCGGACAGCCCTGGAGACCCTCATCCGGCAGCGAGCCGCCGCGGCGGCCCGGCTCGCCACCGATCCACAGGTCCGCGCGGATCTCACGAATCTTCCCTTCCGGCCCGGTGACCATCTCGTGGCCATCGGCGAAAGCACCACGGCCGACCGGCTCTCCTGGTTCGAACTGTTGCGGGTCCTCCTGCAAACCGAACGATCCGATCTGAGGCTGCGCTTCGACAACCTCGCCGTCTCGGGCGCCACCACCACCCAGGTGCTCGCCACCGTTCCCGCGATCCGCCGGCAGTCGGCCGACTGGATGTTCTGCATGCTCGGCAGCAACGACTCGCAACGGCTCGACGCCGCCGACGGCCCGCTGCTGGTAAGCCGATCCGAGACGCTGCGAAACCTCGCCCAGCTACGCGCCCGGGCGTTACCCGTCGCCGAATCCCGTTGGCTGTGGCTGACGCCCACCCCGGTGGACGAGACGCGGGTCGCCGCGTTCCCGTTCTTCCGCGGCGCCGGCATCACCTGGACGAACGCCGACATCACCGACCTGTCGGCGGCGCTGCTCGACAGTGACGACGTGGTCATCGACAGCGCTCCGGCCGTCACGACCGCGGGCGCCGACGCCTTCACCGACGACGGCCTGCACCCGAGCACCACCACCCACGAAGCACTGGCCGCCCGAGTCCTGTCGGCACTCGCCAGGGGGACAGACCGATGAAGCTCCTGCTTCTCGGCGTCACGGGCGGCACCGGAACCGCTCTGCTCAGCCAGGCGGTCGCGGCCGGCCATCAGGTGACAGTGATCGCGCGCCGTCCGGAGACCGTTCGCGTGGACGACGCCTCCCACGTCACAGTCGTCGCCGGCGACGTCCTCGTACCCGGCCCCTGGCAGAGTGCCGCTGCCGGACACGACACGCTCCTGTCCTGCCTCGGGAGCACGGACCGGCGACACGCCACCACGATCTACTCGCGCGGAACCCGCAACGCCCTCGAAGCCCTGGGGACGAGCCCCAACCGCCGGCTGGTCTGTCTCTCCTCGGCCGGGCTGTACGTCGCACCGACGACCCCAGTCGCCCAGAAGCTCGTCACCCGACTCGTCGTGCAGCGGATGTACCGGCACGGGTACGACGACATGCGTCGAATGGAAGAAGCCCTACACCAACAGGACGTCCGCTGGACTGTCGTCCGGCCGCCCATGCTCAGCGACAGACCGCCGACCGGCAACTACCGCACGGCGATCAACAGCCACCTGGAGAACCCACGGACCATCAGTCGCGCCGACCTCGCTCACTACATGCTCAACGCGATCGAGGATCCCTCCACCGTCAAGGCCGTCGTCGAGATTTCCAGCTGAACCGCTGACCGGAGCATCCGGTAGGCCACCGTACAAGCGGTCCCGGTGCCCGGTGCCCGGTGCCCGGTGCCCGGCGACCGCGCACTCAGCCAGTCGTCCTCGATCACCTGTCACGTTCTTCCGTCGCGGCCGGTCATACCACATGGCCGGCGAACCCAAGCCGCCCGCGGAACACCCACCACACCGTGCCGCCGATGCGGCCGGATTGATGACAGCCGGGGGCAGCGAAGAGCCCAACACCGGCTGATCAGCGCCCACGTTCCAATCCCACTACGAAGAACGCACCACTGCCTGAGGAGAATGTATGCACCCGGAACGCCAACCGACCACGTCCGTAGTCCGGCGTATCGCAACCTGGCTGGGCGTCGTGACGGTCGCCACAGCCGCCGTCACGGTCGTCTCCGCCAGCCCCTCGCTGGCCGCCGTCGTCCCCACCAACGCCCTGTCGACGGCCTCGGTCGGCTACGGCTTCTTCAATGCGGACACCGAGGTTCTGAGCATTCACGACTCGCACGCGGACGGCGAAGGAGTCGGCATCATCTACTACCGCTACGACCTGGCCAAGACGGGGCCCTACTACGCGTGGAACCGAGAGGGCAACGGCACCACTACCTACCTCTACCTGAACATGCCTGACTTGGCCGGGATCAAGCTGTACGCCTGCCCCGAGAAAGGCGGCATCATCGACGCCTCTCGCTGTGGCGCAAGGGCATTCGGATATGCCGGCGGTGGTGTGATCTAGAACGGGCACGCCCGTTACCCGCGGTACCGAACGCAATGTCGTAACAAGAACGCAGCCCCTGTGACGATCGCGAGACGCCGACCACGGCGAGTACCGACATTGCGGAGGCGACGGGCCGGGTCTGCGGAGGGTTCCGGAGACCCGGCTGACGCCCCGACCACGTCAGGGTCGTCGTCCGGGCAGGCCGTCGCCGTCGTCCGGTGACGGGCCGCCGACGCGGTGACGGTGAGGTCACCAGGGTCGAAGCACGATCTTGCCGTGGGTGTGCCCCTGCTCCAACTCGCGGAACGCATCCCGCACACGGTCCAGCGGATAGACGCGGGCGATCGGCACCTCAAGCTCCCCACGGGCGGCGAGTCGGGCCAGCTCGCCGACCACCACCGCGCACGCAGCCGCGCCCTCCCCGTAGGTCCGCGCGCCGACCCTGGCCGCGGCCTCCCAGTCGCGGATCGTGTTGATCCGCTCGGGCCGCACGCCCAACGTCACCGCCAACTCCACGTAGCCGTCCCCGAAAGTGTCGATGAACGCGTCGACCCTCCCGCCGCTGGCCTGCTGGATGCGTTCGGCCACACCATCTCCGTACTCGACCGGGACGACGCCGTGGTCCTGCAACCAGGCGTGGTTCGCCCTGCTCGCCAGACCGATCACCGTGGCGCCACGCCGACGCGCGAGCTGCACGGCAAGGGAGCCAACCCCACCAGCCGCACCGGACACCACCACCGTGTCGTCCGGTCCCGGATCGACAGCGAACACAGTGGCGTACGCGGTCGTGCCGGCCACGTACAACGACCCGGCCACCTCCCAGGACAGCCCCTCCGGCCGCAGGGTCAGATTCACGTCCTCGACGACGACGAACTCCGCGTGGCTCGCCCTGTTGTGGGTGAAGCCGAGGACCTCGTCGCCCACCGCGAACCCACGAACCTGCGGACCGGCCTCTGTCACGACGCCGGCCAGATCGCTGCCCTGCCCGGAGGGGAACGTCGCCGGCCACCGCCCGTGCCGCGCGCCCCTGCGGATCATCACCTCGCCGGGCTGGATCGCGGCGGCGTGGACCTTGACCAGCAACTGCCCGGGGCCGGGGGTCGGCCGCCTCACCTCCTCCACCCGCAGGGCCTCGATCCCGCCGTACTCGTGGAATCGCACCGCCTTCATCGCGTGATCACCGCTCCTCCTCGTTCGGACTTGCCATGGGGTGCTCTCAGTACCGCTCACCGACTGTCAGGTCCTGCGAAGAAGTCGCGGAGTGCCTCGGCCACCAGGTCGGGGGCGGTCATGGTCGCGAAGTGGGACTGGCCTGACCAGATGACCCGACGCGCTGTGGGGAGAGCCGCGGCCAGCTCGTTCATGGTGGTAGGCATCGGCTCCCAGGTGTCGGCGCCCTGCATCAGCAGCGTCGGGACGGTGATCGACGACCAGCGGGCCGTGTCTGTGCTGTCGTCGGTGAGCGCCTCGAGGTCGTGCAGCCATCCGATCGCCGAGCGCCGGGCCTCGGCCGGCTCAGGCCGTTTGCCGCCAGCGGCGGCCGCGAAGGCCGCGACGATTGCGGGTGGCACCCGGGTCACGTCGTTGAGCACTGCGAACATCTCACCCGCGTCCTCTCGCTCGAAGGCCGCCCGATAGCGGTTGAGCAATGGCGCGATCGACTGCCCGGCCGCGAACAGCGGTGGCTCGAAGACGGCAAGCGATCGCAGCCGGCCCTGCTCCGCTGCGGCCGTGTGCAGCGCCAGCGTGGCACCGTAGGAGCCGCCGACCAGGTGCACCGGCCGCCCGACCGCCTCGACCACGGCCAACAGGTCCACGACGTCGTCCTTGAACGACTTGCGGCCCGGCGGGACGTCGCTGGGACCGTATCCGCGTCGGGCCGGCATCCACAGCTCGTACGATCCGGCGAGCCGCGCCGCGACCGGAGCCCACGAGTGCAGGCCGCCTCCCGAGCCGTGCAGCAGGACCACGGGGTCGCCTGCACCTGCCCGCCGGACCACCAGCCTGGTGCCGTCCGCCGATCGGATCTCCTCGTCGTTGCTGTTCATCGTTGCTCTCCTTCTGTCATTTCCCAATTCGAGAGTGCGATGTGGATGGCGTCCAGGACACCGCGCCAGGACGCGTCGAGGTCTCGGGGATGCCCGAACCCCTCTGCCGTCTCGAGCGCCGCGAACCCGTGGAGCGTGCTCCGCACGAACCGGATGGCGTCGGTCAGGTAGGGCTCCTTGAGCCCGTACCCCCGCAGAGTCGCGTAGCTCAGCTCGATCATCCGTAGGTGCCCGACCGAGCTCTTGCCTATGTCGGCGGGAAGTTGGAGCTGGGTCGCCGCGTACTGCCCAGGGTGGGCCACCGCGAACGCCCGGTAGGCGTCGGCGAAACCGATCAGGGCCTGACGTCCGGAGCGGCCGGCCACGGCGAGCGCGAGACGGTCGCCGAACGCCGCAGCGCCCAGCACCGCGACCTTGTGCAGCAACGCCTCGCGGCTGCGAACGTGCCCGTAGAGGCTGGCGTCGGCAACCCCGAAGTGACGGGCGACGGCCGCGACCGTGAGGCGTTCCAGGCCCAGCGAGTCGGCCAGCTCGGCCGCGGCCTCGGAGACGCGCTCAGTCGTCAGACCCTGTCGTGGCACAGCAATCCTTAGGTGACTCGGATTAATCCTAGGAGCCCTAGGATAACAGGCGGAATGAGGTTCGGCACCGAGGGGCGGCAACCGGTGCGGCAGTCCTGCCGCGCACCGTGCGCCGCAGCGCCTCCCCGCGCGGGGCGGCGAGCCCGGCGGGCCTGGCCGGAGGCGCCGGAGCTGGGCGACCACAGGCACGCCAGCCCAGTCGCTCGGCGTCGGCGTCACCGATTGGTGGAGTTGCTCCTCCATCTGGTTGAGCGGCCGACTCCACCGCCCGCTCAAGAGATCGGACGATCCGCGCGGGCGCCGGCATTGCGACTCTGATGGTCCTGCCCCTGGGGCCTGTTCATAAGGGCGGGCCCGCCGCAGGCCGGCCAGTTCTTGTGAAACAGGCCCTAGCACTCGATCGAGGTGGAGAAACGTGCACTCGGCCGCTCGGCGGAGTCGATCTGGCCGCGTGCGCCGGCCAGGTGCAAGAAGACAGAGCGCGAAAGGCTCTTCGCGCTTCCTCTGGTCACGTTGCTCGCGTGGCCGGTCGCCGTCACGGCGGCTAGATTGGTCCGCCGGAAGTAGGTGTGCGATGCAGAGTTGGCAGGTCAGGGGTCCGGCGGGCTGGGAACAGTGGTCCCGGCCCATGGTCACCGTGGTCCCGTACGCGCTGCTCGCCGTCATGGCCGCTCTGACAGTCGTCTTCGAGCACGACCAGCCGGGCTCTCTCGCCATCGACCTCGTGTTGTGCGTGGGGGCGGGGGGATGGAGCCTGGCATTCTTCACGCTGCACCCGGCGTGGCGCGACCGGATCGGCCCGATGAGCGTCTTCCTCGCCGGCCTGATCTTGTTCGGGCTGATCATGGTCCTGCGCAACCCGTGGTTCGGCTTCTACACCCCGGCGCTGTACTTCTACGCCTACCGGATCATCGGATGGCCGCGTGAGCTGTACTTCATCGCTGGCGTCGCCGTGGTCGCCGGTACCGCGCAGGCGGCCGGGGTGGATGTCGGCTCGTGGCTCGGCGGGCTCGAGTACCTGGCGATCCTGGCGGTCAACATCGTGCCGATGTGTCTGGTGGCGTGGATCGGCGAGGTCGCCTCTCGGGACTATGCCTCCCGCGAGGCGGCGCTGCGCGAGGCCCGGGAGGCCAGGGAGCGGCTGGAGGCGGCGCTGGCCGAGAATGCGGCGCTGCAGGAGGAACTGGTCGAGCAGGCCCGCACGTCCGGTGTGCTGGACGAGCGGTCTCGGATGGCCCGGGAGATTCACGACACCCTTGCGCAGGGCCTGACCGGCATCGTCACCCAGCTGCAAGCAGCCGAGGCTGCCGCCGACGACCCGGCGGGGTGGCGCCGGCACCACGAGGCGGCGACCGCGCTGGCCCGGGAGAGCCTGACCGAGGCGCGGCGCTCGGTGAACGAGCTGCGCCCGGAGCCGCTGGAAGCCGGCCGGCTGGCCGACGCGATCACCGAGGTCGCGGCGCGGTGGTCAGCCAGGCACGACGTGCCGGCCCAGGTCACCGTCACCGGTCAGACCCGTGCGATGCGCCCGCAAGCCGAGGTCGCCCTGCTTCGCACGGCACAGGAGGCGCTGGCCAACGTCGCCAAGCACGCCCCCACCGCCACCCGGGTCGGTCTCACTCTTTCGTACATGGACCAGGAGACCGCCCTCGACATCCGCGACGACGGTCCCGGTTTCGACGTCCACGGTTTCGACCTTGACCGTCCGAGCCGCAACGGCCAGGGCTTCGGGTTGGTCGCGATGCGCCAGCGGATCGAGGCGCTGGCCGGCACGCTGCAGATCGAATCGGAGGCGGGCGGCGGCACCGGAATCTCGGCCTGCCTGCACGCCGAGTCGCCGGAGGTGCGCTCGTGAACGACCCGATCAAGCTCCTCATCGCCGATGACCACCCGGTGGTGCGGGACGGGCTGAGCGCCATGCTCGCCCGCGACCCCGACTTCATCGTGCTCGGCGAGGCGGCGGACGGGGCCGAGGCGGTCCGGCTGGCCGAGGTGCTCGAGCCGGACGTGATCCTGATGGACCTGCGGATGGCCGGCATGGACGGGGTGACCGCGATCGGCGAACTGACCCGGCGCGGTGTTCCGGCGCGGGTGCTGGTGCTGACCACCTACGACACGGACAGCCACGTGCTGCCGGCGATCGAGGCGGGTGCCACCGGCTATCTGCTCAAGGACGCGCCGCGGGACGAGTTGCTGCGCGCCGTACGCTCGGCAGCCCGTGGCGAAGTCGCGCTCTCGCCGTCGGTGGCCGCCCGCCTGATGAGCCGGCTGCGCGCCCCGACCCCGACGATCGGCCAGCTCAGTCAGCGCGAGATCGAGGTGCTGCGCCTGGTCGCGGCCGGCCACACGAATCGGGGGGCGGCCTCCCGGCTGTTCATCACCGAGGCCACTGTCAAAACGCACCTGATCAACATCTACGCGAAGCTCGACGTCAACGACCGTGCGGCCGCGGTCGCGGAAGGCTACAACCGCGGTCTGCTCGGTGCACCCGAGCGCCCGTGACCCATCCAGACGAGCGCAATTCCCGAGTACGGCGTGCCTGACCCTCGTGGTCTCGGCCATCTCCTGCGCCGGTGCTGCCTGCTCGTCACGAACCACCACGAAGTGTGAGGGCATATGAGCACGCGCCATCGGACGCGGATCGGGGCCGGTCACGGTGATCGGGGTACGCCACCGACAATGGGTCGGGATCCTTCCGACGACCGGCTCCCGACGCTGGTCTGGGTCATCGCCGCCGCGTTTGTCGCCATCGAGTTGGCGTTCAGCGCCGGCTACGGTTTCCAGCAGGACGAGCTCTACTTCATCCAAGCCGGCCGCCATCTCGCCTTCGGCTACGTCGATCAGCCGCCGCTGGCCCCACTCCTGACTCGGCTGGCCACGATGATCGGCGGCACGCATCCGACCGCCGTACGCACGCTGCCGGCGCTGGAAGGTGGCGCGATCATCGTGCTGGCCGCCCGCCAGGCGGTGATCTTCGGCGCCGGGCGCGTCGGTCGGGTCCTGGCCGCACTCTGCATGGCTGGCGCGCCGGTGCTGCTGGGCGCGGTCCACATCGGCAACACCACGCCCCCGGCGCTGTTGGCCTGGACGCTTGTGGTGCTGTGCGTGAGCACCGCGATCGCACGGGACCGGCCCCGGTGGTGGCTCGGTGCGGGCCTCGCCGCCGGCCTCGGCCTGCAAACCAACAATCTGGTCGCGCTGCTGTTGCTGGCGCTCGCGGTCGGCCTGCTCGCCACCCGCCGCTTCGACATCCTGCGCACGCGCTGGCCGTGGCTTGCCGCCGCCATCGCCGCGATCATCTGGGCGCCGAACGTGGTGTGGCAGGCGACGCATGGCTGGCCGCAACTGACGATGGCGGCGTCGCTACACCGGGCGAACACGTCCCTGGCCGACTACCAGGCAGGGTTGCCGGCGCAACTCGTCTACGGCGGCCTCTTCACCGCCCCCGTGCTGATCGCCGGCGTCGTGCGGTTGTGGCGCACGACGGAGGAGCGCTACCTGGCGGTCACGGTCACCCTGGTAGTTGTCTACGTGCTGGCCTGGACGCCGGGAAAACCGTACTACACCTCAGGTCTGCTGCCGGCCGTACTCGCCGCGGGGGCGGTGGCGACCGAGCGCTGGTTCGCCCGGGGCCGACGTCCGGTGGGACGGCGTGCCCTCGTGGTCGGCGCCATCCTGGTGGCTACCGTCGTGTCGCTGCCCTCGGTGCTTCCGGTCTGGCCGGTGCGTGACCTGTCCGCGCACCCCACCAGCAGCGACTTGGCCGACATGGTCGGGTGGCCGCAACTCGCCGGCTTCGTCGCGGCCGAAAACACCGCGCTGGCCTCTTCGGGCACACCGCCGACGTCGATCTTCACCGACAACTACGCCGAAGCGGCGACGCTCGACGTCCTCGGCCCGCCCGGGCTACCGCCGGTGCTGTCGGGACACAACGCCTACGGCATGTGGGGACCAGGGTCGGCGTCCGACACCACGGTGCTCGCGGTGGATGCCGCCGACCAACTCCGCCCGTACTTCGCGCAGTGCCTGACGGTGGGCACGTTCGTCACACCGTACGATGTGGACAACGACTTCAACCATCTCGACCTGAGCCTCTGCACAGGACCGATGACCGACTGGGTCGGGCTGTGGCCCCACCTGAGGCACGACGAATAGCGTGCATTGCCGCGCTGAGCACTTGCTTCACACCCGCCTGCCAGGCGTCTCCTGAACGTCGAAGCTGTCTGTTCACGGATGGCCCTGCCGGAGTGCGAAATGCGGAGCTGGCGGGTCAGTCGCTTGTGGATACCGCCCTTGTGGATGCACTGGTCGCCGCGACGCGGGGTGCGCGAGAGCCGGCCCGGCTGCGGAGGAGTGCGATGGCGACGGCGAGTTGCCAGATGACGATGGTGTAGACGGAGCCGCGTTCGATCGCACCCGAGGGCAGACCGGCACCGAAGGTGAGGAAGAGAGCGACGACGGAGACCAGGCCGAATGCTCCGACGACGACGCTGATGAGGCCGATCAGCCGAGTCTCGGGAGACTTCCGCCAGTGGATGCCCAGGACGAGGGCAAGCACGTTCCCACCGAAGATCGCCAGCGTTGCTCCGGTGAAGTGCAGGGGAAGCGTGCCGTTCTGCTGCGCCTGCAGGGAACCGTGGAAGGTTCCGACAAGGATGTAGCCGATCATGGTCACGAGCCCCGTCACGGCGGTGAAGGTACGGGACCGCCCGCTGAACGTCCGCGACAGCAGCACCGTGGCGATCCCGAAGAGGAGGCCCTGAACGATGAATCCGGTGTTCATGACGACGTGCAGTGGCGAGTCGAGTTCGCGGCCTTGGAACACCCCGGCCGTCGCGGATCCGAGGTCGCTGATCCAGTTGTCGGCGTAGCTGTAGCTGGGCGATGACCACGCTGCGGCCGTGACCGCCTCGGCGGCGAGATAGATCGCCGGGCCCAGCAGGAAGGTGGCAGCGGCGAGGGGGCGGAGCGTGTTCACCATGTTCTCCATTTCGGTTCCGGAGGGGAGGGGTGTGGTCGGAGGGCGAGTCACGGCGGCTTCAGAGTTGGCGGATGCCGCGGGTGAACCCGTGCGCCCAGGAGGTGTCAAGCTCGTACAGCCCCGCCTGGTCGGCTCGTTCAGTGGAAGGGTTCATGAAATTCCTGCGCGGTCGGGCGCTTCATCGGTGGCAGCGGCCTGGATTGGTGTCAGTCGTCGTTCGAACCAGAGGTGGGCGAGGACTATCAGGGCCAGGCAGACCACCAGCGTCCGGCCACTGGCGGCGGTGGCGAGCAGGCCAAGCAGCAGTGGGGCAGCGATACCTGTGGTGACTCGTGAGATCGTCCTCGGCAGGTCGGAACTGCGGCTGGCGACGCCGGTGACCACGCCGAGGGTGAAGTAGGCCGCAACGGCGCCGCACAGCAGCCAGCGATCTTGCTCGGGCAGTGGGTCGGCACCGTGCCCGACCACCAGGGAGAGCGGTACGGCGATGGTGGCGACGACGCCGGTGACCAGGCAGTGCAGGCCCAGGGCGGCGCGGGTGGGGATCCGGCCGGCGCGCAGGTGCGGCAGGCCGGCGTATCCGAAGACGACGGACAAGCCGAACATGCCGGCCAGCAGAACGAAGGACGCGACTGCGGTGGCCAGCAGGCCGACGTCGTACCGCGCCTCACCTGCGGCGGCGACGATCTGCACCACCGATTCGCCGAGCACGATGATGACGAAGAGTCCCAGCCGCTCGGAGAGGTGGGCCGGATCGACCGATACCCCGTGGATGACCGGTCCCGTTCCGCCGGGACGGACTCCTGATCGTGGCCGACGCCGAGTCTTTTCTGGCGCGGTGAGGTACGACTGGACGCGCTGGAGGAGCCTGCTGCCGGACAGGACCAGGATCAGCAGCAGGTCGAGGCCGACTCCTGCGGCCCAGAGCGCGAGCTTCAAGTGTTCGTCGACCCAGAGCGACGCGAACCAGGGCAGCAGGCCCGCCGAGTACTGCACCACCGGGAAGTCCAGCAACACCGCGCCGCGTTGCCACGACTTGGACCCGTAGACGCGGGTGGCGATGTATGCGATCGCGAAGACATTGAGCGGACGGATGTCGGTGCCGTGCCCGAGCACGGTGTGCGCCACGCCTGGCACGGACGCGGCCATGACCCCGAGGCCGAACATGCCGACCATCAGCCGCAGTACGTGGGTCCGGCCGGCAGCGACGTTGCCGTACAGCATGAACGTCGTCCAGGACAGCCACAGAGCCAGGAACAGCAGTGCGTAGAGACCGAGTGCTGCGGCGTCCAGTTCAGACCCGAGCACGTGTGCCAGGGCGGCCACGCCGGCCACCGCCACGAGGTCGAAGAAGAGCTCGGCCCAGCTCGCGTGCCGCTCGATCCTGGTGTCCTTTGGCTCTTCGTCGATGTTCACCATGAGTGGCCGCCGGGTGGTGGTGTCGCGGTGATCGTGGGTGCGCGGGTGATGCTGATGTCGGTCCTCCGCGATGATGTGGTCGGGTTCGTCGACGATCCGTCAGCGGGCGAGGGTGCTGCTGGTGGCGGCACGCAGGCCGTGGTCGAGAAAGTGGATCATCCAGGTGAAGCTGTCGTCGACGGGCGCGTCGATCTGGAACCCGCCAGCTGCTTCCAGGGTCGAGAACCCGTGCAGGACGCTGCGGAGTATCCGCAGGGCGTGAATCTCCTGAACGGAATCCAGTCGGTAGCCGCGCAGCATGGCCGCCCAGGAGGCGACTACCCGATCGAGGGCGGGAACGAGCGGGTCGTCGGGTCCGGTCGGGCGTGCGGCATTGCCGGCCGCGTACCGTCCCGGGTGTTTCTGCACGTACATCCGCATCGCCTGCGCGCCGGCGGCGAGGGCATCGCTGCCGGCCCGGCCCTGGATGGCGTCGCGAATGGCGTCAGCGAACTCGGCCATGGCCATGACAGCTATCCGGTGTGCCAGATCGGCCTGGCTGGTGACGTGTTTGTAGAGCGCGGGGGTCTTGACTCCGAGCCGTTCGGCGAGCAGGCCCATGCTGAGGTTCTCGAAGCCGATCTCATCGATCAGGGCGGCGCCGGCCGCGGTGACCGACTGCGGAGTGAGCCGGGCCCTAGGCATTCGCCAGCGTCTTGTCGAGGAAGGGCCGGGCCAGCGCGAGGACCTGATCCGGCGTCTGCACGTGTGCGTAGTGACCGGCACCCTCGATGACGACGAGCTCACCGATGCCACTGGGCAGGTCAGCGACGATCTTCTCGCCCTCGGCGCGGGGGTCGGCCCAGTCCGGGTCGAGGCTGCCCTCGATGACCAGGACCGGGCAGGTGACGTTGGCCAGCTGCGCGCCGGCATCGCTCGGGCTGGTCTTGCACATGGCCTGCAGGACCTTCATCCGGCCGGGCTCCGTCAGCTTCGACTCGATACGCGCCAGTTCGGCGTCCCAGTCGGCGGGCTTGACCGGGTACGCCACATCGAGGTACTTCTTCCAGCTCGCCAGACTTCCTCGGACCATGACCTGCGCCATCTGGCCGTAGCCGCTGCGGAAGCGCTTCACACGCATCAACCCGCCGAGATCGAAGGTTTGTGCGCGAGTGAACGGCGCCAGCTCGATGACGCCGCTGATCAGTTCGGGTGCGGTGGCCGCGGCGATGGTCGCCGCACCGCCACTGATCGACTGGCCGATGATCACGGCGGGGCCGCCGAGGTGACGCACGACGGCGATGAGGTCGCCCGCGATGTCGGTGCGGCTGTAGCCGTCCCAGCCGAGGCTGGAGTCGCCGCAGCCGCGGAGGTCGACGTTTGCCACCCGGTACCCGGCGGCGGCCAGGGCCGGAGCGAGGAAACGGTAGGAGTGCCGACTGTCGCCGATACCGTGCGCCAGGACCACGAGCGGACCCCGCCCGGACACCTCATAGGCGAGGTTGTTACCGGCGATGCTCAGGTACTCGGTCATGACGACCTCCACGGAATTGGTTAACGGAACTAGCGGTAGGTTAATGACGTTAACTAGCGGCGTCAAGCTTCGCTCGCCAAGGCACCGAGGACGGCGTCGAGTAGGCCAGGAAACCTGACATCCAGGTCGTCGCGCCACAGCGAGTGCCTCCCGGGGCGGGCGAACAGCCCGCCTTGGCTGCCCGGCATGTCGATGTGCAGGTGAGCGGTATACCTCAGCGGTATGAATATGACTCTGAGGTATACCGCTTACGCCCGCATCCACCCCGACGGAGGTGACCGACTGTCACCTCCGGCCGCCGGCTGCGCCCACCGCCGAGGCCAGGGTTAGGAATTACTCGTCTGGGGCGTGTCCCGTCGATCATGGAAGCTGACCGCACCCCCGGATAGCTGAGGTTCAGGATGACGAGGCCATCGGCCGGTCCCGTGGCGGGTTGAGCACGAAGATCCACCTCGCGGTTGTTGGTCGTGGCCGACAGTTGTCGATCCTGCTCACCCCCGGCCTTCGACAAGCAGGTCTACCGCGAACGCAACGTCGTGGAACGCTGCTGCAACCGTCGTAACGAACAAGTGGTGTCGGGACTGACGCTGGCTCAGGCGTCAACGATCTGCCATTCCTGGCTGATCTCGCCACTGACTGTTTGCTGGACCGCCCTGGCGCCGTCCGCGGTGGAGCCGCCTTCGATCCCGACACACCAGCCATTGCTCACGTTGACGAACCGGTAGTACCCGCTTGTCGTCGCCGGGACGAGATTCCACCACTGGTTACGTCCGCCGTTGTCGGCCCATTGAACGAGCCCCGCGCCCTGGCCCGAGCCACCTGGACTGTCCAGGACCTTTCCGCTTTTGACACCGGCCAGCCGGAATGAGCCGTCGCTGTTGGCCAGCAGCCGCCACTGCTGGTTGGACGCGCCAGTCCATGGCCACTGGATGACAGCTGCCCCGTCCGTGGTGGAGCCGCCGTTGACGTCAAGCACCTTTGCGCTGCGCCGGTTGACGAGTCGAACGATGCCTCCGGCGGCCGGCAGACCTACGACAACCTGTATCTGTTGCCCGGCCGTCATCGAGATCACCCGGGCATGCGGGCCGAGCGGCGAGGAAGCGACCGTCGCGGAGGTGGTGATGGATGCCATCCCGCGCCGGCTGATGAGGGTGATCGCCTGGGTGATCGTCGAGGTGAGTGCCACGGTTACCGAGCGACCGGGCAGATCCCAGGAGAGGCTGTGGATGCGTACCTGGTTGCGTCCACGGACCCCGGTGATACTGCCCTTGGCGAGTTGGCCGGGCACGGCGGGCAGCAGCTCGATGACGCCGGGCCTGGTGTACACGAGCGCTTCGCTGAGCACGGCCGGCAGTGTGTTGGCCGCGTCGGCGTTGTAGGTCTCCAGGTTCGGGTTGTGTGCTGTCATCAGCGACCGGAAGATCATGTTGTTGCCGATGATCTTCCGGAGGTTGCTGTAGACGCCGGCGCCGTCCTTGAGTCGAGCGGAGGCGAGGGCTCGATGCAGGCTGCCGTGCGCGGAGGTGTTCTCGTCACCGCGTAGCGCCAGGGCCCTGAGCGCGGCGGTGACCAGACCGGGTGCCTCCTCGGGATTGATCTCGTGCAGGGGCCACGCGCCGTACAGGTGATGGACGTGCCGATGGTTGTAGCGATCAGTGAGGCCCGGCCAGGACCATTCGGCGAGGGCGCCGCTGCCGTTGATCGTGTAAGGCGGGAGCTTCGCCAGCAGGGCCGTCCAGCGTGCGACACCCTGGCCGGCGCCCTGTTCGACACCGAGCGCGTTGGCGGCCTCGACGGCCGCCCGCAGGGCGTGTCTGCCGGCCTGGACGTCGCCGGTGGCGTTGATCGCCAACAGGACGTTCGTGCTGGCCGGCGAGTTCTCCATCGAGAACGACGGCACGAACACCACACGGCCGGCCGAATCGGTGCGGGTCAGGAAGTCCTCGTAGAACAGCGCCAGCTCCATCAGCGCCGGTCCCAGCTTCTCAGCCAGAAACGTCCGGTCCCCGGTGACCTGGTAATACTCCAGCAGCGGATAGAGCAACCAGTCCGCGCCGCCGGTCCAGCACTGACCGGGGAAGCCGGAGTCGAAGTGCAGCATGTACCCGTACTCGCCGTCCGTTCGCGAGGGGGCCAGGAAGCCGCGGGCGCCGTACAGGTTGCGAGCGTTTGTGCGCCAGTGAGCGAGCTGGCCGAGGATCAGATTGAAGTAGCCCTGCATGCCATCGGTGAGGTCGAGAATGTTGCCGCCGGCGACCTGGAGGTTGATGTTGGCATCGGTGGTGAAGTCGTCGGCCCAGGCGCCATTCCAGGTGCCGGCCCAGATTCCGGTCAACCGCGGCGGCAGTACGCCGCTGGAGCTGATGAACAGGTAACGGCCGCTGTCGTAGAGCCGTTCCAGCAGGGCCACATCGATGGTGTTGCGGTTGGCGTTCTGCCGGGCGATCAGCTCGGTGGTCGACAGCTGCCGGTCGGCGGCGGAGACGTTCAGGTCCAGGCGGGAGCGGTCGTACATCGCCGAGTGCAGAGTGACGTGCCGGGTCCGCAGGTCGGCATAGTCGGCGCGCACCGCGGCCAGCGCCGCGTGCAGCGGTTTGCTGTCCCAGGCCGTGGATGACTCGTACCTGTCGAGTTTGGTCAGCAGGAGGAGCTTGGTTGCCGCGGTGACGACGATGGTCGACCCGTTCGCGGCTACCGTGCCGCCGGTGGCGACGACCCGGGTGACGCCCTCGAAGCCGAACGCGCCCTGCCCGGACGGGTAGGTGCCTCGCAGGTTCAGGTAGCCGGCGCCGTCGATGACGCTCGCCTGGGTGGCGAAGCGGACCGAGCCGGGAACGCCGGCGAGGGAGGTGTTGGCGCTCAGCGTCGCGTCGATCGATCGGCCGGAGGCCGGGGTCAGTTCGTGTACGACGACGTTGTCGGCTCGGGAGGCGAAGGCGCGGCGAGTCCAGGTGCCGTTGCTGTCGGTCCAGGTGGAGGTGACCTCCCCGGTCCGGAAGTCGGTGCTGCGGGCGTATCCGTTGGCCGTGGTCATGCCGGGCGTGCTGATCTGCAACTCGAAGCCGGGGTGGTAGGTCTGGGTCCAGCGCAGGCTCCATCCGGCCGCGAAGTCCGTGTTGGCCCCGCCGTAGTTCCCGGCCAGCGCCTTGTCTCGCACGCCGGCCAGCCGCCCGGAGATTACCGGCGGGGTCACGCCCCGGCTGCCGTTGGGCAGCACGAAGCGGTGGTGATTGAAGATCACCTTCTCGAGGGTCGGCGTTCCGTACAGGACCGCGCCGTACTCGCCGTTGCCGATGAGGAACCCGTCCGTCCAGGTTGTCGCCGCGGTCGCGTCGTAGATCCCGCGCTCGGGCAGCGTGACCTGAGGCGCAACGGCGGCGGCCCGTCCGGCGCCCACAGCCGGGATCAGGGCGGTCGAGCCGGCGGTCAGCGCGGCGGTGGCGAGGAGGCGCCTACGGCTCAGGGGCTGGTCTGTCATCCGAAGTCCCTTGTCGATGGTGAGGCTGATGGGTTGGGGCGGATCGTGGCCTACTCGGGTGCGGAGAACCACGCCCGAGTGGGCACCACGATGAGCGTCGGCAGGCCACCTGTGGTCGGACTTGTCAACCACCTCCGGCGCTGGTCAGGAGGCTACGAACTGCCACTGCTGGTTGGTCCCGCCGTTGGCGGTCCATTGCACGACCTGGGCCCCGTCGCTTGTCGAGGCGGCGTAGACGTCGGCTGCCAGTCCGCTGCCGCGGGCGACGATTGTGTAGTAGCCGTCACCTGTGGGTCGTAGGTACCACGACTGGTTGGTGCCGCCGTTTGCCGACCACTGCTGTAGTTGCAGGCCCTGCGTGGTGCTGCCGGCGTTGACGTCGAGCATCTTTCCGGAGGCGGTGTAGCGCAGGGTGTAGGCGTCCTGGGTGGTGCTGATCGTCCAGGTGGGGGTGCCGCTCTGCTGGATCGCTTTGGCGCCGTCGGCGGTGGAGTTACCGGCGATGGCGAGGGGCTTGCCGCTGTTGCGGTTGACGATGCGGTAGGTGCCTGCTGCGGGTCCGGTTGCGCCGCTTCCACTGAGGTTGAGGTATTCGACGGAGTCGGTGAAGACGGTGCTGCCGGACTTGGCGGTCGACAGTTGCAGGTAGACGCGGCTTCCGGTGGCGGGCGCGGTGAAGGACACCGGTTGGGTGACCCGCGTGCCGAGCGGAACGGTCAGGGTGCTGCTGCCGGACGCGACGACCGCGCCGGTCGGGCTGTCCAGGCGGGCGGTCCAGGTGAAGCCCACCGAGGTGTTGGTGAAGTCGTCGTTGAACACGGTGACGTTCCGGGTCACCGTGGTGTTGCGGGCGTAGCTGGGCACCGCCGACGGCAGCGGGAAGCTGCCGTTCGAGTCCGAATTACCGGAGGCGGACCAGTACGGGAGGTCGACCGCGGCCACCGGGTTGAACGCCGCCTGCACCCGCTGGATCTGCGCGTTGCTCCACGGGTCGCTCAGATTGTCCACGCCGTAGATCGGGTGACCGCCCTCCTCCGGGGTGAAGTCGGTGGACCGCACGCCCGGCACCACGCTGGCCCAGGCGGACAACAACGTGTACGGACGCAGGTCGCTGGCGTCCTTGCCGCGCTTGGCAGCGGTTGCGGTGGCGAACCAGGTGAAGCCCTGTCTGGTGCTGCAGGCAGGCCAGATGTACTCGCCCTCGCCGTCCGGACGCCCGGAATTGCGATTCAGGGCCTCGCCGTACCGGCCGACGCCGTCCAGGTAGTGCGCGAAGATGGCGAAGTTGGAGTAGGTCATGGCCGGGTACCGGCTGGCCGCGTCCGCGCCGGGGGCGGCGTCGATGCTGATCGGCCGGGTGCCGTCGTTGCCGTTCATCGCCGCGTACAGGTCCTGTTCGAACTGTTGCGAGTCGTTGTTGTTGAAGCTGGGCTCGTTGATCTGGCTCCAGCGGATGACTGCCGGATGGTTGCGGTCGCGCAGGGTCAGCGCACGAGCGTGGGCCACCATGTTGTCGCGTCCGGACACGAAGTCCTGGGCACCACTGCGGATGGCGGTCTCGTCGATGACCATCAGGCCCATCTCGTCGGCCACATCGAGCATGTACGGGCTGACCGGCTCCATGTGCATGCGTACCACGTTGTAGTGGAGGCGCTGGTAGTTGTCCACCGCCTGCGGCCAGCCGCCGTTGCCGGACGACGGCGGCAGGAAGCCGGGCAGGGTGTCGTACGCGTCGCCCTTCCCGCCGTAGTTGACCCGGTCGTAGTCGGCGCCCTGCAGGCTGTCGCCACGGAAGTTCACCCGCACGCCGTTGAGGTAGTAGTACTCGCCGTTCTGCGTGCTCTCCCGGAACCCGAAGCGGTACGTGGCGTCACTGGTGCGGCCGTCGTCGACTGTGGCGTGGATCGCCAGGCGATGCAGTTGGGCCCGGTATCCGGACCGGTACGGCACATTGGGCCACCAGTACGAGGTGGTGCCGAGGTCCCACGCCACGGGGCCCACGGTGACCTTCGCCGTCGAATGGGCCGCCACCGTCACGGTTTGCTGGGGAAGCTGCGGGTAGCTGAAGGAGCCCGTGCCGTCGGACGTGATCGACCCGCTCAGGGTGACCGTTCTGGTCGCGGCCGAGGAGTTCGTCACCGACACGTCGTAGCTGAGGGTGCGGTTCGCCACCGAGGTACTGACGAACGCGTCGCTGACATACACCGCGGGGTACACCCGCAGGGACGCGGACCGGTAGATGCCCTGCGGTATCGCCTCGGACCAGTCGGCCGCCACGGGGACCAGGTACTTGCCGCCTGACGACTTCAACGCGCCGCGGCCCTTCACCTGCACGCTTATCGTGTGGGTGGTGCCCGGCGCCGCGTAGCCACTGATGTCGAAGTTCGACGGGGTGAACGCAGTCGTCTGGGTGGCGACCACGCGGCCGTCGACGGAGAGTGTCGCCTGGTGGTTGACGGCGCCGAACTCGATCCAGGTCGACTGCGGCTGTCCCGAGTCCGGCACGGTGATGCTGCGCGAGTACACCGCCTCGGTCACGTCGGTGAAGCCCTGCTTGTACCAACCGCCACCGGGCACCGCGATCGTGGTCGCCGCCCGGCCCGCAGGCGTGAAGGTCCACGTCCCGGCCAGGTCGACCGAGGCGATCGCGGCGTTACCGGCTGCCACACCGTCAAGTCCGGCGGCCGCGACACTCTGCGTCGCGACCGGCGCGGCCAGGGTCGGTCCGGGGGTCGCCAGGGTCAGGCCGCCAAGCGTCAGGGTCAGGCCGAGCGCCACGCTCGCGGCCAGCCCTCTGGCCGGCACCGTCAATCGGCCGCCCCAGCGGACGTTCGTACGATGCACGGTAACCTCCTGCGACTCGTCCGAGAGCCTCACAACTCCAGGTCAAGGCCCCGTTTCTGACGGTCGTCGAATCGATTCGACGGTCCGCCGTCATCGTCGACCACCCGGGCGGGTGAACACGGTCGACATGTAGATGTGATTAACCGGCAACATGGGCACCGAGTCAAGGATTTGGACCCATCTATCTTTTGCCGACGCCTGAAATTCCATCAATCTCTACAAAAGCCGCAGCAAAGGTAGGACGAAAGGGTCGTCGGCACGCCGCTGCGCAGACGGGCGACCGTCGCCCCGAGCGCCGGCGATGCGAGAAGCCGGTCCACATCAGGCCCGCCTCGTCTTCGCCGCCATCGAGAGTCTGCTGGCGTCACAGGGCGCCAACCCCGCCGACCTGATCAAACCAACGACATTTATCGTCGGTCGTGACACTCTCGACGAGTTCAACACGGTCCGGAATGAGATCTACGCCGGGTGGTTTCCCGAAGGTGAATTCCCAGGCAACACTCTCGTCCTCGTGGCAGGGCTTGCGGCCGAATCTTTACTTGTCGAAATCGAAGGAAGCTTCGTCTGCCCTCAATCCGGTAGATGATTCACAAGCGAATTCAAGTCTTGTCGTCGGCCTGGTCGTCCATCCGGGCCTGCGGCGAATACAGGCTGCCGATCGATCAACGCATGGCCCTTGTCCGCACGGCGGGCCAGGCCATGAACATATCGCTGCGGTTGTTCACCATCGATATCTTCGTTCAGTTGACCCGGCGCGTCCCGGCAGCGGCAACGCGCGGCCGAGACTCCGCTTCGCCGAGGAAGAGTTTGTTCACAAACCGCAACTAACGTCGAGCTGTGCGGCTTGAGTCAAGATCGCCAGCGGTCGACGAGACCGTGCGCTGGATCCTCGGACCCGGGCCGGACGCCGAGGACGCCTGCCAGGACGGGGGCCATCACGGCGCTGGGCCGGATCGGCGAACTATATGGATCGCCGCCACAAATGTGGGCCGGGTGGTCGTTTCGCGCCGTCCCGAGTCTCGGGGAATGGTCCGTTGACAGCGGCGATCTCCACTGCCTCGTCACAACATCCAAGCAAGGGGGGAACAACGATGGTTACGAACGCCGACTGGGGTCCTGACGGCTGGGCTGTCGCACCTGGGGAGGGAGAGCTGATTCAGCTCAACGGTCCGCATCGGCCGGAGATCCTGGTGCGGGGCGCCGAGGTCGGAGAGGCCCTCGGTGCATTCCTGTTCCACCACGACGTGATCACCGAGAACCCTCCCCATGCCCACCACGACTTCATGAAGGTCATGTTCGTCCTGGAGGGGGAGTACCAGTTCCGGGTGGGCGATGCCGAGTTCTGCGGGGGGCCCGGCACGACGGTTGTCGTTCCCCGTGGGGCCTACCACACGTTCGTCACGCAGACCGGCGGGAAGGTGCTGTTCATCAGCGCGCCGGCTGGTAACGAAAAGCTCTTCGAGGAGCTCGGCCGGGTCGGCCCCAACCCGACCGAGGAGCAACTCGCCGAGATCGACAAGCGCATGAACACGACCCAGCTTCCGGGAACGGAAGGACGCCCCTGGCGCGGTCTCGTGCGTTGAGCGCAGCCGTAGCCCGAGCCCGATCCGGACGTGCGGTACAGCGGCTCGTCGTCTGAAGCGTCCCGACGGGCCGGCTGGTCTCCCGGATGATGCGCAGGGCCTCCCGGGTAAGCGCGGTGGCGACACCGCGCTTACGGGAACCCGCGTCGGTTCGGATGCAGTAGAGCGCAGGGCGGTGGCGAGCAGTCGCCCACGGCTCACCTGTGGGTCCGTCATCCGACGTCCCCGTAGGCCGCTGAGGCTGAAGGGTTGTGCGCCATGTCGTTCGGCACCACCCCCGGTGCCTCGAAACGGGGGCGGACAAGCGAATCGGCGGTGACCGTCCGGGTGACGGCCACCGCCGATCGCGTGGTCGAACCGGTCAGGCGGCCGAGCAGGCGGTGTCCAGCTCCTTGATGGCGGCTTCCAGGGCCTTCTTGCTGGGCTTGGCGTCGGCGGACTTGTTGTACGCGTCGCTCAGGCCCATCATCTCGTTCTGGATTTTCTCGGAGGCGGCGTTGACTGCCTCGTTGGCACCGATCGAGTGCGCCAGGATCGCGACCGAACCGGCGGCCCACTGGGCACTGACCGCGAAGTGCCCAGCCGGCGGGCCGATCTTCTCGGCCTTGGTGATCTTGGCCGCGTTGTCCTTGATGTCCTTCTTGATGTCGGCGCAGGCCTTCACTGTGGCCGCGTCGTTGGCCGCGGCGCTTGTCGCGGTGGTGGCCGTACCGCCGGTCGGGGCGGCGCTCGAGGCAGCCGGGGACGGCGAGGTTGCGGTGTCCTCGGAGTCGGGCTGCGGATCGCAGCCGGACATCGCGATCGTGGCCGCAGCGGCCACGCCAGTCAGGACGAGTCGAGTTCGGTTCATCGATGTTTCCCCCATGATCTTCATGTTCGGCGCACGCTACCAGCCCCGGTCGAACCGGTGGGATCAGTTAATGGGCCGCCGAGCCCTGGGTCTGGAGCTGGATGCGAGGCGCGTCTCGACTGTGGCCGACGGTGCGCCGGACCCTGCTCGGGAGATGCATAAAGAGTTAATATAAATCTGCTATGCTTTCGCCGTGACTCACCGAGACGCCGCGCGCGGCGCTTCCGATGCCATCGGGTCAGCCCTCTACGGTCTGGCCACCAGGGCCGTGCGACGCCTTCCCCGCGACATGAGCCTGACGTCCGCCGCCACCCTGGCCACCCTGGACAAGACCGGCCCGCGACGGATCACCGATCTGGCCACGGCCGAGGGCGTCACCCAGCCCGCGATGACCGTCCTGGTCCGGGTGATGGAGGAATCCGGGCTGGTCGAGCGGACGGGCGATCCGTCCGACAAGCGGGTCACGCTTGTGTGCCTGACCGAGGCCGGCGCGTCGTACGTCCGGACGCGACGCCAGGCGGGCGTCGACGCGTACGCGCGGTTGATCGACGACCTCACCGTCGACGAGGTCGAGGCACTGGCAGCAGCCCTTCCGGCGCTGCTGCATCTGGCGGAGCTCGATAGCCACACCCGAGAGGAGTCCGACAGGTGACCGAGGCCCCGGCTCATGACCAGCCCGTGAGCAGTGCCCAGATACGTTCCGAGACACGTCTACTGGTCCCCGCCCTGCTGTTCGTAGCCCTGGTCGTGGCGGCGGTCGCCAGCCTCGGGACGCCGCTCATCACCAGCGTGGCGACCACGTTCCACGTCTCCCTCGACAGCGCGCAGTGGACGCTGACCATCGCCCTGCTCAGCGGCGCCGTCGCCACACCCGTTCTCGGCCGGCTCGGAGCCGGTCCGCACCGGCGAGCCACGATTCTCGGCACGCTGGCGATCGTCGTCGTCGGCAGCGCGCTCACCGTGCTGCCGCTGCCGTTCGCCTGGCTGCTCGTGGGCAGAGCGGCCCAAGGAGTCGGACTCGGTCTCACGGCGCTGATGATGGGCGTGGCCCGTGACCATCTTCCCGAGGAGCGCAGCGCGGCCACCATCGCCCTGATCTCGGTGGTCTCCATCATCGGAGCCGGTGTCGGCTACCCGCTGGCCGCGCTGCTCGCCGAGTTCGGCGGGCTGCGGGCCGCCTACGGCTTCGGCCTGCTCGTCACCGCCATCGCCTTCGTGACCGCGTGGCGCTCCATGCCCGCAGCTCCCGAAGGCCGCTCCGCTCACGTGAACGTGACCGGTGCGCTCGCCCTGGCGGGTGGACTGCTCCTCGTCCTGTTCCTGGCCGGCGAGAGGAGCCTGTGGAGCGAACACCTCGCCGTGGCGGTGACCCTTGCCGTCGCCGCCGTACTCCTGCTCTGCGTCTGGGCCGTCTCCGAACTGCGCACCACGACGCCCCTTGTCGACGTTCGGGCGGTACGGCATCCGGCGGTCGCCGGGGCGAACATCGCGATGTTCGTCGGCGGGTGCGGCATGTACCTCCTGCTCACGCTCATCACCCGCTACGCGCAGACGCCGCACAGCGCCGGGTACGGCTTCGGGCTGACGACCTTCGTGGCGGGACTGGTCCTCATCCCGTTCTCCGTGCTGGGGTTCCTCGCCGGCAAGCTCACGCAGCGGATCCGCGAACGGATCGACGGTCCCCTGCTCCTGGCCGGCAGCGCCACCCTCGTCGGCGGCGGGTTCGTCCTGTTCGCCACCGCCCGGTCCAACCTGCCCGAACTGCTCGTGGCCATGGGCGTGCTGGGCTTCGGCGTCGGCATCTTCTCGGCCGCCATGCCCGGCGTCATCCTGGCCGCCACCCCCAGGAGCGAGACGTCGAGCGCCATGAGCTTCAACTACGTCGTCCGCAGCGTCGGGTACTCCCTGGGCAGCGCCATCGGCGGTCTGGTCCTGGCCGGCGGCACCGCCACGGGCCGCCTCTTCCCGAACGACGACGCCTACACGACAGCGGCGGTGGTCGGCGTCGCCGCGATGGCGATCACGACGATGGTCAGCCTTGCCCTCGCCCGCCGGCCACGGATCTGACCACCTATTCCGAACACACAGGAGGTAAACATGGCCAAGGGCTACTGGGTAAGCGCCTACCGCACCATTTCCGACCCCGAGAAGCTGGCCGCCTACAACAAGCTGGCTGCTTTGGCCGTCCGGGCCGGGGGCGGACGGGTTATCGCCCGTGACGGCCGGGTCGTCGCACACGACGCCGGAATCGCCGGACGCACCATCCTGATCGAGTTCGACAGCTTCGATCAGGCGGTCGCCGCACGTGCGAGTGCGGCCTACCAGGAGGCGCTGGCCGTACTTGGCGACGCCGTCGAGCGCGACTTCCGCATCATCGAAGGCCTCGACTGACGATCGAGGCGGCGTTGCGACACTCGCCGTGGACCCGAAGCGGTCATGTCCAGCCGGTACGGATGCGGGAAAGCCTGGGCAGTGCGAGACGTGGCGAGGGCGGGCTCGGCGTGCTGCCGAGCCCGCCCGTTCGCACTCCGGCAGGTCTCAGGTGTGGTGGATCTGGCCCTGCGGCTCGTCGGTCTGCGCGTCCTCGATCGGGATGTCTAGGACGGTGACCGTGGTCATCGGGCGAGAGCGGCGAGCCGGAATTGTTGGTTGGTTTGTCCGTGGCAGTCGTAGAGCTGGATCTGGGCCCCGTTGGAGGTGCTCCAGACGTCGAGACACCGTCCGGACTGGACGCTGCTGATGGTGCCGTTGGAGTTGACGTTCCATTGCTGGTTGGTCTGTCCGTGGCAGGTGTAGATCTGGACCGCGGCGCCGTTGCCGGTGCCTGCGGCGTCGAGGCACATGGTGCCGTACACCTGTAGTTGTTTGTTTGCGGTGTAGGTCCATGCCTGGTTGATCTGCTGGTTGCAGTCGTAGAGCGTTACCCGGGTGCCGTTGTTGCGTGAGGCGTTGGGTACGTCGATGCATCGGCCGGACTGGGCGCCGACGATCTGGCTGGCGGAGGCGGGTGGGACGGTAGGCGAAGCGGTGGGAGTAGGCGTGTTGGTGGGGGTCGCCGTCGGAGTGGTGGGCGTCGAGGGCAGCAGTGGGCAGGTGCTGCGGTAGGTGACCACGCCGCTGGAGTCCAACAGAGGGCAGAGGAACTGGCTGTACCGGGTGTCGTTGTCGACGAACATCTTGACGAACGGCAGCATGGTCCGGACCAGCACCGGGTTCGACCGTCCGACCATGAACCCGTGGTCCGCGCCGGCGACCTCCAGGTAGGCGCTCTCCGTCGTTGCCGGGAGGCTGTTGTACAGGCCGGTGGCGTAGGACGGCGTGACCACCGTGTCCGCCTGCCCAGCGAAGATCATCGTGGGCACGCGGTCGTTGGCCAGGTTCGACGACGGCGAGTACGGCGCGATGCCGACCGCTGCCTTCAACGACGAGCGCCTGGTGGCCGCGCTCAGCGCGCCACCGCCGCCCATGGAGTGACCCGCGACCGCCAACCGGGTGGGGTCGACCCGGTCGCGTACCGGGCTCTGCTGCGTCAGGTAGTCCAGCGCGGCGAGCAACTGGGTGCCTCGCGCCGTGTCGAAGTCGTTGCGGCTGTTGGTCTCGATGCCGATCACGACGAAGCCGTGGGAGGCCAGCCACGGTCCCATCCAGGCCAGTTCGGCGGAGAACAACGCGGTGTAACCCGGCGAGATCGCGATGGCCCCGAAGGTGCCCTGGCTGGTGTCGGTCGGGTAGTAGATCCTGCCGCCGTTGAAGCCGTACCCGGTCGGGACGCTCACCGAGGTGTTGGCGAAGGGGCCGTTCACGGCCGTGACGCTGGTCCGGGTGGGATCCGGGCCCCGCTGGTACGGATTGTCGGCGGCCGACGCCGACCCGGTCGCGACAGTCATGGTGAACAACCCGACGGCGGCGGCGATCCCGGCCGCGGCGAGCGTGAACAGCCGTCTGCGCGAACGGAAGGGCAGTCGGTCGGCATGGGTGTTCCCCGAGGGTGGGGGGTGGTTGGCGTGTCCTCGCACTGTCGGTACCTCCTGGTGGTGGATGAGCGCGGGGCGGGCGGGCTCGGTCGTGTGCCGAACCTGCCCGCCCCGACGTTTCCGATCGTCAGCCTTGCAGCGTCAGCAGACCCGGCCGGTACGGCAGGCGGCCGTAGTCGCCGCCGGAGCGGGGAGAACGCCCTGGTGGTAGTACCGGCCGGACTGGGCGGCGGTGGCACCGAGAGTCGTCCCGGCGGCCTGGGCGAGATTGGGCAGCAGTGCTACGCCCAGGACCGCAACTATCGCGTCCGTTCCGGAAATCGTGAGTGTTCGGAGTCGGGTGTCCCGGTGGGACGGTCCCGGGAAATCAGGCCGATCCTCTGCTCGGCGGACGGGTGAGTGGGCCTGACGCCCGGGTGTGGTGCCTCCAGGGGGAAAGGATCTTGTTAACGTTCACACGTGTCGATGGCTCCCAGGCTGGCAGAAAATTCCAGGATTTTCAACCGGTAGTTTCGGGCCTGTTACGGCTCAGAACGGCGGGTTGTCGGCGCCGCGATAGAAGCCGATGTTGAGGTAGCGATGCCGGGGGTGGACCAGCACCAGCGGACCGCCCGGAGCCAGCACTGCCGGACGCGTCCACAGACCTGCCGCAGCGGTCGATCGCGAGGCACGCCCACGGTCGCGCGCCTTGTCGGCGGCCTCAACACGCATCCAGTAGCTGGATACCATGCGGATGTGTTGGGGTTGCGTCGGCCGCCGACGGGTTTGAGCAGACGGGCCCGTTCGTTCGTCAATAATCACGGAGTTTGGCTCGACGTGCCGCCGGTGAGTGAGTTTCGAGGCGCGTGGCAGGAGGCGCAAATTCCCAACGAGGTCATCGACCGCGCCGAGGCGTTTCAGGCCCGGTGGGGTGGCCTTGTCCTGCCGTCCGCGCCGGGTATGACCGAGGATGCCGCAGGCCCGCGAATGCTCCGTGTGGACACGCCAGAATGGGAAGACACGTTTGCTCCCCAGGGTTGGTTCTTCGAGGCCGGGCCGCAACGCACCGCTGTGCCGTATGCGTTCCTGATCGGCCCGGACGGAACGTTCGGTATCGCCGGTGGCGATGATGGGCAGTGGGTCGCGTTGCACCGCAGCATCGACGGCTGGGTTGAGGCCCTGGCTCTGGCGTACGCGGCGATGGACGTCGCGGACACGGTCACCAGGCTGACCGGTCCGGCCGTTGACCAGCTTGACCTGACCGCGATGCAACCGATCGCAGAGGTTGGTGGCATCACGAACGGCTGGTGGTACCGGCCGGGCCTGCTCGCTGCCGTGTACTCGGGTGAGCCGGAGCCGTCCGGGCTGTCGACCCACCGCACCGCCTACCTGTACGCCGGCAACATCGATGAGCAGTGGTTGTAACGCCTTTACATGTCGACACATGGGTGGGGATCGGGTGAGCAGCATCAGTGGCAGATCCGCGTACCTGATCTTGTTCAGGTCGGGCTTCCAGGTCTGCCTGCTTCCAGAGCTTCGGCACGGCGTGTCAGCTCTGCCGCGATGTCATCCCAATCAGGGCCGTGCAGCCAGAGGTTTTGCGCAGCCTCTCGCATCAGCGCAGGCTCACCGGGTCGCTGCAGAAGCACCAACCGATAGGCCAGGTTCCGCACCCATACCGGCAGGAGCCCGTCAACCACCTGCGGGCACAACTCGTGCAGCATGGCGAGGATCGACTCCGCGCCGGCGAAGGTCAGCTCTTCGATGAAGTTGTGCTCGGCGTGATCAGGGCGGCATGGCTGCGCAGCGGGTCGATACTCGTCACCGTAGAGGCACCGAGCGTGCTCCGTCAGAGTGCTGTGCATGCCTCGGACCCTACGACGCCACCACTCCCACCGTATTGACACGTTCGGGTTCGCCGATGAGGCCACCGCAGAGGATGCGCTGGTCGCGGCGCCGCTTGTGGGATCGGCATCTCAGCATCGGGACCGGTTACTGGTCCGACGGCGAAAATGCGTGACGTCATCGATGTCGGAAAGGCCGCCGTGCCGACTCAACGCCAGATGCGTACGCACGTCGATCTACTGATGTCGCCAGGCCGCGGCGCACGCTTCGATCCAGGTTTTGAGGTCGGGCACCTCATCGATCGTGAGCAGTGAGTACGGTGGGGAGCCCGCCACGGGGGTGACACCGGCAAAGGAGTGATCCGGCGCAAAGAGTAGTAGTCGGCCGTCTTCGCGATGCGCCAGGGTCAGGTTCCCATTGGCCTCCACCGCTGCCGCATAGTAGTCATCTGGGTCGATGGCAATCTGCAGACCGTCGTCTTCCCAGATCCACGCATAGTCATTGAGCACATCCGCGACCCGCACCTGCGTCGCCGCGGCCGTGAGCACCTCATTCTGGTTGGTCCACCAGGTAGACGGCTCGCCGAACCGTTCGACTATCCCACCGCAGGCCTTCCAGAAACTCTTGTGCGTCTGGACGATGTGGTCGCTGTCCGCATCGCGCGGTAGGTGGCAGAGCCATCCCCGCCGATGGCCAGATGGCCCCCATGCCAGCAGCTCGAAGGCGGTGTCTCCGACTGACACCGGCGTGACCGTGGCCGAGGCGAGCAACGCGGACAGTTCAGGCAAGCCAGCGATCGGCTTACGGGCCCAGGGCCGCGCCATGCCCACCTCAGCGCCTTCCCCCGGCCCGAGGAACCACGACACCTCATCGCGGAACTGCTTCCAGTCGCTCACGAGCCGCATGATCGCAGACCCTCGTACGCGCATGTTTGGCGAGGATGGTGGGGCAGGGTGCCTGTGTCTGGGTGATCACGGTGGCCCGGCCTAAGCTCCTGCGCGTGGGTTATTGGGGGACGATCGTTGTGGCGCGACCACAGGGGTTGCTGGTCGACCAGGACGGCATGAGTGGGTTCGGTTACCAGCATCGTTGGTTGCGCGATCTGGGCGATGGGTGGCAGCTGCTGGAGACCAGCGGGTGGAACGATCCGCCGGACCTGCTCGGGCCCTGTGGGGCGGTGGTGGCGTCGACAGGGCATCCGGTCTTCGCCGCGTATGTCAGTGACGGCGACTGCGCGGTGATGTGCACGGCGGTGCCGGGCGTCGTGGGGTCGTTGACCCACCTGTGGGATACCAGCGGGCCGTGCGGGGGTGTTCCGGCATCAGCCTGATGACTTGCCGGAGCCGATCGGCCGCACCGTTGACGATGTGGTGGCGGAGCTGACCGGCTGGTCCACCTCGGCTGGCTTGGGGGCGGATGCCTCGGCGCTGCGGGCGGTGCTCGACCATGACCACAGCGTGGTGTGGAAGCCGGCGGATGATCTGCTGTTCGACCTGGTGCAGGGGCTGGGGGTGGCCCGGATCGGCCGGACGATGCCGTGGGCGTTCCCGATAAACCGTCGACCGTTCACCCTGATCGTGGACCTCATGGGCCTGGCAAGCAGAGCCCGGTCGCGGGCGGTGTACCGGCGGGCCGAGGAAGAGGACGGGGACTCGCCGGAGCCGGCGCAGCCGTGGGAGGGGGCCGCGATAGAGCTTGAGGAAGAGCTGTGGGCGTCGCTGTACCGCACGGGCGTGGACATGGTGGCGTTGGCGCGCCAGGTTGTCGGGGTTCAGGCGGCCTACGACGAGGCCAGTGGGGACCGGGCAGGGCGAGCAGCGGTGGACCCGGATCGGTTGTTCGAGTCGCTCTTCGCCGGTCTGGTGGACGGCAGCCTGCAACCGGACGATCCGGAGGATTCTGGCCGTCGTTGGGCCGATGAGCGGGCGACCAGTGCGGACTGAGGCTCCTTGAGCAGCCCTAGGTGCAGGCAAGCCGGCAGCCCCCGACGTCGGCCTCGTCCGGATGACTCAGGGACGAAGGGCGCGGAGAAACACTTGCAGCATCGTCTCCACCTCGGCGGCGACAACCGCCGATTCCGACCGAAGCCCGGCGACCGTTGAGGCGTCGAAGTCTCCTTGGAGCTGGCGGATGCTGGACTCCTGTGCAGCGATGTCGAGTTCCTCCAGCCGGGCGGTCAGGCCATCACCCCTGATGTACACGTCGATCGCGGCGGCGATGTTGAGTGCGCCAGAACATACCCAGTTGGCTGCGTCGGGCGAGCCGTCAGATCGCGCGCAATCGAGGGTGTAAGCGACAAGGGACAGGGCATCGGCCACCCAGTAGTCCGGGTCCTGGCCATCACCAACCTTGGGCACCAGCGCGTCGACACGCTCGTAGGCCGTCGTCAGCCGGCCGTCGTCGACCGTCCCGAGGTGATCGGTGATCAGGTCGATGTACTCGACAGCGACCGTTTCCAGGTCAGGGGTGATCGCCGTCAGTACCGGCACGTAGCGCAGTGCACAGCACGCTCCGTGTACCGCCCTCGCCGCCCGGGGAAGCTCCGCTAGGCCATGGGCCAACTCGGTGTAGCCGGTCACCTCAGGCCCTCTCGTGTTCATTCGGTCCAGAAGGTTCTGATCCGCGACTTGTATCGCGTACCGCTGCGGAACTCAGCCGGGCCGATCGTGAGTCCCTCGACGTTCTCCAACTGCTCCATGCACGATACGTCGCAGTTGGGTGCCTCACCGGGTTGACATACGTTGCGCTGCGCTGCGCCCTCGACTATGTACCAGTTGGCGTTGTGCTTCAGCCACTGAATGATCGACGCCTCAGCGTGGCCCGGGTATTCAGCGACCTCCATGCCCCCCAGGTCAGCGTCCGTCCACTCCCTCGGCCTGCTCGGGGCTTCGGTCGCGACGATCGTCTTCGTGCCGCCACCGCTCTTCTGGGCCACCTTGGCCACGGCGACGGTGCCGTTCTGGCACTGTCGCTGCTGCCTCTTGCTCGCGAGCCGTTCGGCGTCGGCTCGTGCTGCTTCCGCACCGGCCTTGGAGCCCTTCACCGGATAGCCGCAGCCCTGACCGGCCCGACACCTGGCCAGTCGTCCATCGACGGACCGGTCGCGGCGCAACTGCTTCGTGATCGCGGTGACGTTGACGTCCGCCCGCGCGATCACCATGATGTTCGCGTTCACCGGCCAGGTGCAGACGCCGCGTTTGTTGCACCGCGGCAGGACCAGGCGCACGACGCACGACATGGACGTCGAGGAGTTGACCGCCATGGTTTTCGAGTCGGTGCAGGTCGCCGCGTTCGACGGCCCGGTCACGAATGCCGTCATGTCGGCTCGCACCGTGCCGGTCGCACCGGCACCCTGGGCGGCCGTCAGTGTGTTGGCGACGTTGGCGCGCACGGTGCAGGCGCCGCTGCCGAACGGACAACTGATGCCGCCAGTGAGCGTGGCATTGAACTTCACCCGCGAGTCGACGGCCTTGCCGAGCTCGCGTTTCGCCTCGTTCTCGACATCGTCGTAGAAGCCGTCGAGCGCCGACGGGTCCATCTCGCCGAAATCAAGGCTGTCGTCGGACGGGTCCCGCTGCGCGACGCGGAACGCCGCACCGCGCACCGCCCCTCGCGTCGCACGATTAGCGGCTTTGATACGCGGGTGCTCGACCTTCAGCAACCGGTACGGACTGTTCGACGTAACGTGATAGATGGTGGATCCGACCGTGACGGCCGTGCTCTGCTGCTGGCCGACAGTACCGTGCCCCACCGCGGTGACGCCCGTCTGTCGTAGCTGGTCGCGGAACTGCCCGGCGACGTTGGCGGGGCGCAGCGTGACGCCGGGATCGCCCATCACCCGGGCGTCGATGGCGACCCAACTCCTGGCGAAGCGTTTGGTCAGCTCGGCCTTGATCTTCGGGTCGCCCGCAGGCTGCGCGGACGCGGCGGACTTCCAGAACGCCTCACCTGCGCGAATGAGCGTTCGGTCCTGCAGGGCGAGGATCCGCAGCGTCGCACCGGAGTCACTCATCGAGCCGTACGCCACGCCGCTGCCGGAGACGCGCAGATCGACGTTCGCGGTTCCGGACGGATTGTCGAATGCTCCCTTGTAATGCAGCCCAGGCGAGGCTTCGAGCCGGTCAAGCGCGTTGGTCAGCGCGACTGCGGCACCTTCCTCGGGCGACGGCGGCGGGGTCGTGGCCTCGTTGTCCGGCTCCCGGTCACCGCCGAAAGTGCATGCCGACAACAGCAGTAACAAGCCGAGCAGGACCGCAATGGACGCCCGCCCCACTGCGACGAAGCTTCGACTCACCGCGGTGAATCTGTTCATAAGCTGAGAGTGCCGTGCGGTGTCAACGGCGCAATACCTATTTCCCGCGATGCACGTCCAGGAGAAGTTCCCGGTAGCCGATGACGCTCACCGCCAGCTACTGCACGTCGAGGGCGGAGGCCGGTGCGGCCACTACCATGCGAGCGTGGCTCATGTCCCCCAGGTTCGCCGGCCGTACCCGCTGCTCGTCGCCGCGGTGGTCCTGTTGGCGCTCGGCGCGGCCACGGCCTGGGGGGTCGGCGACACGCTGGGGCTGAGCCACGCCGCCGCCGTCGTGCCGCGCGAGGACGCCGTCGCCGCGCCGGCGCGGACGCCCGCGCCGGTCCCGCCGTTGGCGTCCCTCGTCGTGCCCGACGAGCCGCGCCTCAGGAAGGCCGCAGCCGCCGTCGCCGACGCGATCGTCTTCCGCGGCCTGCCCCGGCCGGTGCTCGCCCCGGCCGCGTCGAGCCCGGCCAGGTCCGCGACGGCCACGCCGGGCACCGGCAGGGCGCGCGTCGCGGCCCCGGACCTGTCGGCGGTGAGCACGCTACGGGCGGGCGTGCTGGCCACCCTCGGCGGAAAGCCCGAGTCGTACCGGCTCGACGTGCGCGGCACCGAGCTGGCCGTCCAGGGCGGAGACGTCGCGGGCGTGGCGGCCGGGATGTACCGGCTGGCCGACCGGATCCGCTCCGGTGCCGAGGCGCTCCCCGCGGCGGATGCGGGTCGGGTGGTCATCCCCCGGCTCGGCCTGCGGCTGACCGACGCGGGTTCGGTGGGGCGCGAGCCCGACCCGGCCGTCTTCGCCGCCGGCGACGACTATGGCCTGAACACCGACGTGGTCGGGTCGGCGGTGCTGCCTCGCGCGCCGTGGGTGGACGCCGACGCGGTGGCCCGCATCGACGCGCAGTTTCGGCAGTTCGTCGACCACTCGGTGGCGCAGGGATTCAACGGGATCGTCGTGCCCGGCTTCCTGGAGTACGTGACGTTCGCGAAGGTCGGCGACGGGCGCGCGGTCTACCGGCCCGGAGACCCGCACGTCGACCGCGCACGGGCGATGGTCGCGGCGTTCGGCCCCGTCTTTCGGTACGCCGAGGACTTGGGCATGCGGGTCTTCCTGCTGACCGACATGCTCGCGGTGTCACCACCGTTGGAGGCGTACCTGACGCGGACCGTCGGCGACCTCGACGCGGCAGACCCTCGGCTGTGGGCGGTCTACCAGGCCGGCCTGGCCGAGCTGTTCGAGAGCATGCCGTTCGTCGACGGCCTGATGGTCCGCGTCGGCGAGGGCGGCGAGGTGTACGCCGGAACCGGCTGGGACTACTCGTCACGGCTCGCGGTCACCACTGAGGCGTCCGTACGCGCGATGCTGCGCGCGCTGCTGGACACCGCCGGCCCAGCCGGGAAGGAGATCATCTTCCGGACGTGGACGGTGGGCGTCGGCGCCGTCGGCGACCTGCACACCAACCCGGCGTCGTACGCGAAGGTCCTCGGCGGGCTCGACGACCCGCACCTGATCGTGTCCACCAAGTACACCCTGGGCGACTTCTACAGTCACCTGCCACTGAACACCACACTGCTTGGCGGCGGGCACCGCCGCATCGTCGAGTTCCAGGCCCGGCGCGAGTTCGAGGGGTTCGGCTCGCTGCCCAACGACCTCGGCCCGCTGCACCGCGAGGCGCTGCGCGCATTCCTCGCCGCCAACCCGAACGTCGAGGGTGTCTGGAACTGGACCCAGGACGGCGGGCCGCTGCGCGCCGGGCCCATGTCGCTGTACCTGCGCGCCGGGTTCTGGCAGCTCTACGACCTCAACACGTACGCCGTCGGCCGCCTGGCCTGGGACCCGAACGTCGACCCGGCGCAGGTCACGGCGGACTGGGCGTACCGCACGTTCTCCGGCGATCCGGCCACCGTCGCCGCGATCGGGCGGGCCATGGCGCTGTCCCGGCAGGCGGTCACCAAGGGTCTCTACATCGGTCCGTACGCCGACAGGTCGGTGCGGGCGCTCGGGCTGGAACCGCCGCCCATGATGTGGATCTTCGAGTGGGACATCCCTACCGGCGACTCCGCCGCGCTGGACAGCATCTACGCGGTGACCGGCGGCCGCGTCGACGAGGCGATCGAGGAGGGCACGCAGGCCGTCGTGCTGGCCCGGCGCATGCGCGACCTGATCGCCGCGACCGACCCGGCGACCTGGCGGGACGCCGAACTGCGCGGACGCTTCACCGCGACTCTCGACTACCAGGTCGACCTGTTCGAGACGCTTGGCGCGTACCGGACCATGGTGCTGCGGCACGCGCAGTGGCTGGACACCGGCGCCCCGGCCGCCCGCCACGACTGGCGGTTGGCCGCGGCGGCCTACCAGGGCGCGCGCGACGCGCACCGGCAGCGCTACGGCGCCGACCTGGACCTGCCCGCGTACAACTTCACCGCCGCCGACCTCGGGGCGCGGCGTGCCGACCGGGACCCGGCGATGGCCTGGGCGGCCCGGGTGACGCTCGGGTCGATCCTGCTGGTGGTGCTGCTCGGCCTGTACGGGCGCGGGTTCGGCGCGGCCGCCGCGCGGGGGCTGCTGCTCGGCGCGCTCCGGCCGTGGCGGGTCGCCGCGCTGCCGACGCCGACGACGCGGGCGGACCGGGTGTTGGTGTGGCTGGTCCCGGCGGTGGTGCTGGTGGCGAGCCGGCTCGTGTTGACCTGGTTCGCCGCGCCGGCGCACCTGCTGGTCACCCTCGGTGGGTGGGCGCTGTTCGCCCTCGTCGTACGCCTCGTCGTCGGCCGCCGGGATCCGTTCCACCTGTGGGCCGTGGTCGGCGGCGTCGCGCTGCTGCGCAGCGTGCTGCTGCTTGCGGCGCTCGCCGGGCGCGGACCGGGCGGTTACTGGTTCGTCTTCTGGACCGCGCCGAATGCGCGCGCGGCGTACGTCACCGTCGCGTTCGCGGCGTTCTGCTGGCTGTTCGTGGTCGTCGCCGTGGTCCTGCGCGACAGGTACGGCCTGCGCCGCCGAAGCGCCGTCGGGCTGACCCTCACGGCCGCGGGCGTGCCCCTCGGCGTGCTGTCCGCGCTGGTCTCGGTGGTGGGCCTGGAACGCGCGCTGACGGTGTGGAACGACCAGCTCGCGCTGCTGCCCTGGGGCCTGTCCCGCATCCTGGGCATCACCGTCTACCTCGGCATCCCCGCCCGACTCCCCGCATACACCGCCGTCGCCGGAGTCGCCTTGGCCGCCGCCGGCCTGCTCCTGACACTCGGACGCCACCGGCAATCCGCCTGACAGCCCTCCCCAATCTCCGTCGAGGACACCGTCAGGACCGTGACGAGGGGGTGGGTCCGTCTCTGCCGACGGCGCAGGTTCCCGTACGACTCGCCGCACATGTCAGAGGCGGAAGATCCGAACTATCAACCCGGCGTCGTGAATGGTGTGTGGCGCGAAGGCGTGATATGCCCACGCGTGTACCCAGGCGTTGCCGGTCCGTACGGTGAGCCAGGTCTTGAATGCGCCGGGCAGCGTGTAGATGAGAAGCACGAACAGGATCGTCAGCGTGGCCTCGCGCGGCGACCCGAACTTGCCCCAGCCCTCGAACACGTGCAGTGCCGCGTACGTCAGGCCGCCGAGAACGAGGGTCGCGGTGGTGGAGCCGGTCAGACGGGCGTAGCGGGGGACGAGGACGCTCTGCACGAAGATGACTGTGGGCAGCACCGTGCCAGCCAGGTACAGCAGGAATGTCAGTGGCACTCCGACGGCGAGCTGACCCGGGGCCAGGCCGGCGAAGGCGTGGCCGAGCACCACCCATTGCGCGAGCGATTCGAGGACCAGCACGGCGAGGATGAGGATCGCGTCGCCGCGCCGATCCGCCGAGCGCAGACACATCTGGTGGGCGGTGTAGCGCCGCCGGAACCACAGGAGTGGCAGCAGCGCGTAGACCACAAGGTTGTACGTGGCCCAGCCGAGCGCCTCGGCGGGCCCGACCGGATCGGCGGTGCCGACGAGCGTGCCGGCCAGGTGGAAGCCGATCGGGTGCCAGCCGAGCGCTCGGCCGATGAGCAGGCCACCGAGTTGGGCGAGGACGCCGTACGCCAGGACGAGTCCTGTCTCACGGCGAGCGGTCGGGAGCGTCGGTGCGCGCTCGGCGATCATCGGTGCGGGTCGACCACGGGTGAGCGCGTACCCGATGACGGCGAGCAGTGCCAATTCGATGAGGGTGGCCTGAGCGGCGATCACCTGGCCGGGCCCGGATGGCGGGTCGTGCTGCGCCGGCCAGTCGAAGGGGGCGTCGCCGGGCGCGAGGAGAAGCACCGCGCCGTTGAGTGCGATCCAGCCGACCACCGCGGCCGCGAGCCAGGCGTGTTCTCGACGTGACACAGACACTCCCGCTTATCTAGCACGATTGTGTTAGCAACGTGAAGGTAGCACGACTGTGTTATAAAGAGTAATGCCGAAGCTGGTGGATGCGCAGACCCGACGGACCGAACTCGCCGAAGCGGTCTGGCGGATCGTGATGCGGGACGGGCTTGAGCAGGCATCGGTGCGAAACGTGGCGCGCGAGGCCGGGCTGTCCATGGGTTCGTTGCGCCACTTCTTCACCAGCCAGTCCGAACTCCTCGGATTCGCCCTGCGGTTGGTGGGAGAACGGATCGAGGAGCGGATCCGAGCCGTGGACACCACGGGCGACCAGCGTGCGGTGGTCCGGTCGATGATCGACGAGATGCTGCCGCTGGACCGGCCACGGCGCGGCGAGTGCGAAGTGTGGCTCGCGTTCACGGCACGCGCCGTCGTAGAACCGACCATGGCCAGCCTGCGCAAGGACATCGACATACGCCTCACCGACGCCTTCGCCACCATGATCCGACGACTGGCCGACGCCGGCGCGCTCCGGCCCGGGCTCGATCAGAAGGTCGAGGCAGAGCGTCTCTACGCCCTCGTCGACGGCGTGATCCTGCACGCCCTCCTGCGCCCCGGCCGGACCTCGAACGCCACCGCCAGGGCCACCGTCGACGCACACCTCGACCAGATCGCGCCAGCCGCCGCCGATGAACGCTGATCAGCGGTACGGCGGCAGCGGATCACCCGGAGCGCGAAGCCAATGCGCGAACCTACTCCCGGTTCGTCCTCTCGGGCACCGCACATTGTGGGCTGCCGGGTCAGCGGGCGGTGGGGTGAGTCAGTCGGTCCAGATCGGTGGCGGCGAGTCGGCGCAGGGCCCGATCGTGATCGCGGGTATACCGGCGGAGGATGTCCGGGGCAGCGTCGGGCGCGACATGTCGTGCCACGACCGCGACCCGTTGACGGACCATCGGGTCCGGGTCGTTCACCAATTGGAGCAGGAGATACCGCAGGTTCGATGGCCCGCCCCCGGCGCTGGCGAGTCCGCTGAGGGTGGCCGCTCGTACTGCGGCCTCGCCGTCACGCGCCAGCATCGTCAGTTGCGGCGCCACACGGGGATCCGAATCGGCCGCCTTCGCGAGCGCCTTGGCGGCTTGGACTCGCAGCCGTGAGTCCTGGTCGGCAGCCAGCACCAGCAGCGCATCCACTGCCGCCGGCCCTGCGACCGAGCCGAGGGCTGACGCAGCATTCTCGCGGACGTGCCCATCGGGGTCATGGAGGAGCCGACGAGCCAACGGTGCCGGCGGCGATACTCGCCGTGGACTCCAAATGCTACGAAGGGGATGTGCCCGACTCGACGAACTTCCTCGATGCCACGTCCCTGGAGACTCCGCGGCTGGTGTTGCGCCGCTGGCGAAGCGACGATCTGGACGGGTTCGCCGCGGTCAACGCCCAGCCCGAGGTGATGCGCTATATCCATGACGGCCGCACGCTGGACCGGGCCGCTAGCGCGAAGCGCCTGGCCACCTATCAGCGGCACTGGGACGAGCACGGCTTCGGCCTGTACGCGGTGGTGGTCAAGGAGACCGGCGAGCTGGCCGGTTTCACCGGCCTGGCGGTGCCGACCTTCCTGCCCGAGATCATGCCGGCCGTGGAGATCGGCTGGCGGCTTGGCCGCGCGTACTGGGGCCGAGGGCTGGCCACCGAGGCGGCCCAGGCCGTTGTCGCCGACACTCGTGCTCGGCTGGCCCTGCGGCGGCTTGTCAGCATCCACATCGTCGGTAACGAGGCGTCCGCGCGGGTGATGGCCAAGCTGGGCATGTCGCTGGAGCGCGAAACGGTGCAGCCGGACACCGGCCGCCAGGTCCGCGTCTACGCGATGGATCTGTAGGACGGCAGCAAGGTACTGAGCCCGGGCCGTGGTTCCGTGCGGGGTCTGTGGTGGGCACTCCGCGACGGACCCGTGCGGCGGCGGTGGTCGTGGTCACTGACCTGCGCGCCGGTCTGTGGCAGCGTGCAGGGCGACAGTCGCCGTACCGAGAGAAGGCCATGCTCCCCAGGACCGCCGTGACGCACGCGCCGTCGCCCATCGTCGACCTCCACGACGTGACGTTCCGGCGGGACGGCAAGCAGATCCTGCACGGCATCGACCTCACCGTGCGTGAAGGGGAGCACTGGGCGCTGCTTGGCCCGAACGGCGCCGGCAAGAGCACACTGCTGGGATTCTGCGGCGCGCTGACCCATCCCACCTCGGGAACCGTGCGGATCCTCGGTCAGCAACTCGGCCGCGTCGACCTGCAACAGCTGCGCAGGGCGATCGGTCACGTGAACCCCCGCCATCCGCTGCGCTCGCCCCTGACCATTCGTGAGGTCGTGCTGACCGGGCTCGTCGGATCGGTCGACCTCCCGCCGCGCTGGCAGCCGACCCGGGACGACCGTGATCGGGCGGACTCTCTGCTGGGCGTGTTCGGGCTGGTCGACAGGGCCGACGAGCGCTGGCCCACCCTCTCGCAGGGTGAGCGGGGTCGCGCCCTGATCGTCCGGGCGCTCATCAGTCAGCCGCGACTGCTGCTGCTGGACGAGCCCACGACAGGTCTCGACGTCGCGGCCCGGGAACAGTTGCTGGAGACCATCGACCTTCTCCGCGAGACCCAGCCCCGCCTCGCTTCGATCATGGTCACCCACCACCTCGAGGAACTTCCGGCGACGACCACCCACGCGATGCTGATCAGCGGCGGCAGCGCGGTCGCCGCCGGGCCGGCCGATGAGACGGTCACGACGGCCCAGGTGTCGGCGGCCTTCGCACACCCCATCGAGGTACGTCACGAGGACGGGCGCTGGGCCGCCCGCGCCGGGTCCGTCCGCCGGTTGGCGGCCGCCGCCGGCTGACACCTCTGCGGTACGCCTGTGACAGACCGCTGCCCGGCGCCCTCACGGTGCGGGTGCCGGGCAGCGGCGGTGCTCAGAGGGAGATCCGGTCGAACTTCTCCCAGGTGCTGATCGACGTCCGGTTGGCGATCAGCGGCTTGGTGCCCTTGCTCTCCGCCACCACGTATCTGCCGTTGGCCGCGGCGCGCAGGCTGATCGTGCCGTCCGAGTTGTTGATGATGGTGAACTTCTCCCAGGTGCTGACCTTGGTGCGGTTGGCGATCAGCGGCTTGGCGCCCTTGCTCTCCGCCGTCACGTACCGACCGTTGGAACGCGAGCGGAGCGCGACGTAGCCGCCGCCCGCACTGATCACATCGAACTGCTCCCACCGGGCAACTGTGGTGCGGTTGGCGATCAACTGCTTGGCGCCGGCGCTCTCCGCCACCACGTAGCGCTTGTTGGCGCGTGCGCGGAGGGCAACCGGAGGCGCGGCCACCGGCGTGCCGGTCAGCCGGGTGAGGGCCGCGTAGGTGCCGTTGAAGACGTTCTGGCTGTAGTTCCCGGGCTGGCTCGGGTTGCCGGCGGCGTACTGCCAGATGGTCTCCGCGGTCCAACCGGCCGGCAGCGGGGGACGAGCGGTGGTGTAGCCGGCGATATCCAACGGGTTGGCGCCGAACGACGCGTTCTTGCCTGTGCACGGGTTCCAGTAGTTGGTGTTCGTGTAGATCATCACGGGCCGGCCGATGCGGGCCTTGACCTGGTCGGTGAAGGACCGGATCCAGCTCGACATCTCGGTCGGGGTCAACCCGTAACAGGTGGGCGCGTCGCTCCAGTAGGGCCACTCGATGTCGACCATCGGCACGAGGGTCTGGCCGTCCTTGGTGAACTTCGCGCTGTCGACGAAGAAATTGGCCTCGTTGATCGGGTCGCGCTTGTCCGGACGGGCGAAATGGTAGGCCCCGACGAGCAGACCGGCGTCCTTGGCCGCGGCATAGTCCTCGGCGAAGTACGGATTGAGGTACGTCCTGCCTTCCGTCGCCTTGACGTAGGCGAACTTGACGCCGCTGGCCGCGACCGCGGGCCAGCTGATCGGGCCGAGGTTGTGGTCGTGGCTGGAGACGTCGATGCCCCGGACCGTGTAACCCGCAGGGATGGCGGCGGTCTTGGCCATCGCGCCGCTGCGCGCGCCCGGGGCGACGCCGGCGTTCGCTCGACCGCCACCATCGACGGACGGGTCTGCGGCCTGCGCCGGCTGCGTGACACCGAGCGCCGTACCGACCGCGAGGCCGGCGGACATCAGCACACAGAGCAATCTTCTAGGCATGGTGAGGTGGGTGTCTCCTTGCTCGCGGGGCCGAGGTGACCGTCGGCGCGGCGGGCGGAGCCCGCCACGCCTGTGCGCCGCGCCGAGGGGGCGCGGCTGGCTGACTCCATCGACGTGGGTCCGCAGAGTATTTCCTCTCGACGGAGAGCCGCGCTGTCCCGTCGAGCGAAATCAGATCATCGGCAGTACGCGTCGAGCCGTACGGTGGAGATCGAGAGCCGGGGATCGGGAACAGGCACAGGCCCGGTCCCAGGTCGCGGGCGTACGGACATTCACCCTGACAACCACTCGTAACACCACAGTGATTGGCGCAACTCGTGGTCAGGTGGAAGACCGCTCGCTGTCTCGGCTCGGAGTCGCGACGTGTCGGGTCCGGTCCCCGGTCCAGGCCGCTTCGAGGATCGCGGTCAGGCTGGCGGTGTCGGTCGGGCCGGGATGGTTCTGGATCAGGCGGGTGACGCCACCGGCCATCTCCGCGAAGCGCGGGAGGTCGTCGCGTGCCACGCCGATGTCCGCAAGGGTGGGCGGGATGCCGATGTCGGCGAGGAGCCTGTCGAGCCACGCGAGGAACGTGTCCGCTGCCTCGGCCTCCGAGGCGTCGGTGACGTCGAGCCCGCACACCCTGGCGAGGGTTGCCAACCGGTCGCTGATGGCGTTCCTGGCCGCGTCAAGCGCGTAGGGCAGGAGCAGCCCGACGCCCACGCCGTGCGGTGTGTGCGTGGCGGCGCCGATGGGGTACTGGAGTGCGTGTGGGGCTGCGTTGCCCGCGTGGGAGAACGCGAGCCCGGCGAGCATGGACCCGTAGGACATGTCCGCGCGGGCGTCCGTGTCGCCTCCGTCGCGGACAGCACGACGCAGGCTACGGGCGATGCGCTCCGCGGCCAGGAGCGCGTAGTGGTCGGTGATCGGGTTGCGGCCGAGGAACACCTGCTCCACCGGGTCGCGCGGTCCGTGGGGCCGGGGTCGCGCGGTGTAGCTCTCCACGGCGTGACACAACGCGTCGATGCCGGAGTGGGCAGTGACTGTCGCAGGGCAGGTGTAGGTGAGTTCGGGGTCGACGATGGCGAAGTCGGGCACGATGTGGACGCTGGAGACCCCCACCTTCAGCTCGCGGTCCGGGTCGGTCAGCACCGAGACGGGCGTGAGTTCGGAGCCGGTGCCTGACGTCGTCGGGACCGCGACGAGTGGCATCGTCGGCCCCGGCACCCTCGACTCGCCGTAGAAGTCGCGCGGCGTCCCACCGTGGCGTCGGATGACGCCGACGATCTTGGCGAGGTCGATCACCGTGCCACCCCCGATGGCGAGGATCACGTCGGCGTCCACCTCGGCGGCGGCCGAGACGGCCAGGGCGACGTCGGAGAGTGGCACGTCGGGAGTCGCGTCGGAGAACACCTCGACGGCCTGGACCTTCTCCCGCACGGCGGCCACGATCTCGGCCACGCCCGGCTGACCCAGAAGAACCTGGTCGGTCACGATGAGGACGCGCGAGCCACTCTCGGCCACCACTCGGGGGATGTTCTGCGCGACCCCTTCGCCCACTATCAACTGGCGTGGTCCGCGGACGGTCTCAAGCATGTCGGTGCCTCTCCGGAACGTCGGCGGCGATGTGCGGGGCGGACGTCCAGGTCACCTGCGAGACCGGGACGGCGTCGGCAGGGCTGGCCGCCCGGGTGGCGCGGGCGCGAGCGCCGGGCGCCCGGAGCGGCAGGCCGGTCATGGGAGGTCGATCGCCGCGTAGGTGAGGTCGAGGTACTCACGGATGCCCTCGTGCGACCCCTCCTTGCCGATCCCGGACTGCTTCACGCCTCCGAACGGAGCTGACGGGTCCGATATCAGACCACGGTTGACGCCGACCATCCCCGTGTCCAGCCCCTCGGTGAACCGGAGCGCCCGCTGGAGGTCGCGGGTGAAGACGTAGCCGACCAGGCCGTGCTCGGTGTCGTTGGCCTTCGCCAGCACCTCGTCGTCGGACGTGAACGAGATGATCGGCGCCACCGGGCCGAAGATCTCCTCCTCCAGCATCCGTGCATCGTCGGGCACGTCGACGAGGACCGTGGGCGGGTAGAAGTGGCCCGGCCCATCCGGACGCTCACCACCCACCAGGACCCGGGCGCCGCGATCGACCGCGTCCGCGACCAGCTCGTCGATCTTGGCGACCGAGGCCTCGTCGATCAACGCACCGACGGTGACGCCGTCGTCGAGACCATGGCCCATCGAGAGCGCGCCCATCCGCTCGACGAAGCGTGCCGTGAACTCCTCGCGCACCGGCTCCTCGACGTAGATCCGGTTGGCCGCGATGCAGGACTCCCCGATGTTGCGCATCTTGGCCACCATGGCGCCGTCGATCGCGACGTCCAGGTCGGCGTCGGCACACACGATCAAGGCCGCGTTGCCGCCCAGTTCCATCGAGGTACGCAGCACGTTGTCCGCGGCCTGTCGGAGCAGCACGCGCCCGACCTCGGTCGACCCGGTGAACGAGAGCTTGCGGGTCCGGCTGTCGGCCAGCAGCGCCGAGACCACCGTGCCGGAACGTTTGGTGGTCACCACGTTGACGACGCCCGGGGGGACGCCCACCTCCTCCATGATGCGGGCCAGGAACAGCATGGTGAGTGGCGTCTGGCCTGCCGGCTTGGTGATCGTCGTGCAGCCCGCGGCCAGCGCAGGAGCGATCTTGCGGGCACCCATCGCCAACGGAAAGTTCCAGGGCGTCACGAAGACGCATGGTCCGACCGGCTTCGGCACGGTGAGGATGCGATATCCACCGGCGGGAGCGACGCTGTAGCGCCCCTCGACGCGTACCGCCTCCTCGGCGAACCAACGGAAGAACTCGGCACCGTAGGCCACCTCTCCCCGAGCCTCGGCGAGCGGCTTGCCCATCTCGAGCGTTATCAGGCGGGCGACCTCCTCGGATCGCTCGGTAAGTGCCCGGTACGTCGCGGTCAACAACTCCGACCGCTTCCGGGGCGGGGTCGCCGCCCACTCGGCCATCGCCGTGCTCGCCGCGTCCAGGGCGGCGAGCCCGTCGACGACGTCGGCGTCCGCCACCTCGGCAATGGTCTTGCCGGTGGCCGGGTCCTCGACGGCAAAGGTGGCGCCGCTCGCGGCGTCGCGCCAGGCGTCGCCGATCCGGAGCCGCCTGTGCTCGGGGGCCAGGACGTTGATCGGGTCACTCATCGCGTCGCCTCCTGTGATCTTCTTGGTGCTGTCCGGGGTGCCTCAGCGGTCGCGTTGCCCACGTGGACCGACGGCTCACACGCCCTGGTCGGTGGCGAGGTTGCCGAGCGGGTCGAGGGTGGCCGCGACCCTGTCCGCGGGCCGACGTCCCGCGCCACCGATCGCCGTCTCGGGCCCCTGCCGTCTCCGCGTCGTCCGGCCGTGCTCACCGGCGACTGTCTGCCGAGGGTCGATCGCCAGGTGCGGGCGCATGGCGCCGTCGCCGCCCGGCGGGTCAGCGCCCAGCCTCGGACAGCGACAGCCCGGTGCCCGCGTCGAACAGGTGCGCACGGTCCAGGTCGACAGTGACCAGTAGCCGCTCGCCAGGCGTACCGGTGACTGTGGGTCGGGCCTTGACCTTGAGGATCTCCGCCCCCACCCGGACGTCGACCACCGTTCGGTCACCAAGCGGCTCAAGCCCGTAGAGCTCTCCCGACAACGACGCGCTTCCACGCTGTTCGACGGACAGGTCCTCCGCGCGCAGGCCCAGCAGCAGCGCACGACCGTCCTCTGCCGTGGTCCAGCGGGGCCGCGGCAGCGTCCAGCCTTCCGCACCGACCAGGCGATCTCCCTCGGCGTGGCAGGCGAGCAGGCTGATCGGTGGGCTCCCGACGAATCCCGCGACCCACTGGTTGGCGGGACGCTCGTACACCTCGGTGGGTGTTCCGACCTGTTGCACCTTCCCCTCCTTGAGGACCGCGACCTGGTCGGCCATGGACAGGGCCTCGACCTGGTCGTTTGTCACGTAGACGAATGTTGCTCCGAGGCTGCGGTGGATGCGGGTGAGCTCGGTGCGCATCTCGACGCGGAGCTTGAGGTCGAGGTTCGTCAGTGGCTCGTCCATGAGGAACGCGCGCGGGCGACGGACCAGCGCCCGGGCCAGGGCGACACGCTGCATCTCACCGCCCGACAGTTGCGCGGGACGACGTTGCAGCAGACGTTCGATGTGCAGCAGGCTCGACATCTGCTCGACGGCAGCGGCGATCTCGCTCGACGAACAGCGGCGGGCCCGCAGCGGCGAGGCGATGTTCTCGTACACCGTGTGTCGTGGGTAGAGGGCGTAGCTCTGGAAGACCATGGCCAGGTCGCGTGCGGCCGGGGCGTCACCTGTGGCGTCCCTCCCGTCCAGGTGCACCGACCCGGCGTCAAGCTTCTCCAGGCCGGCGATCGCGCGTAGGGTCGTCGTCTTGCCTGCCCCGGAGGGCCCGAGCACGACGAAGAACGAGCCGTCCGGCACGTCGAGCGTCACCCCGTCGAGGGCCTGGACCTTCCCGAAGGACTTGGACAGCCCCTGCACCGCCACGGTTCCCATCAGGCCACCAGCTCTTCCGTGCGCACGTCGTAGACCGCCGGGGTCCCGCCGGTGTGCCGTAGCCCGACCTTCGCGTCAGCGGCGAAACGGACAGTCGGTGGCATTCGAACCCGTACGTCGCTCTGGCCGCCGTGGTCGACCACGTAGATGATTTCGTCGCCCAGCCACTCCGCCGAGACCACCCGGGCCGGGACCGAACTGTCCGCCCCTGGCTCGGTGACTTCCAGCGCCTCCGGCCGGACGCCCGCGACCAGGCTACGGTCACGCGGCAGGCCCGGCGGCGGCGTGAGGACCAGTCCGCCCTTACCGCGCAGCGTCCCGTCTGCCACCTCGACCTCGATCAGGTTCATCGGCGGAGAGCCGATGAATGCGGCGCAGAAGAGGCTCGCCGGACGGTCGTAGACCTCCAGTGGGGTGCCGATCTGCTCGACGCGGCCGTTGTTGAGGATGGCGATTCGGTGACCGAGCGACATCGCCTCGACCTGGTCGTGGGTGACGTAGACCATCGTGGCCCCCAGCTCGCCCTGCAGGTGCTTGATCTCAGTGCGCATGTCCGCCCTCAGCTCCGCGTCCAGATTGGTGAGCGGTTCGTCCATGAGGAACGCGCGCGGTCGTCGCACCAGGGCGCGCGCGAGCGCGACGCGTTGCTGCTCCCCGCCGGACAGTTGGCGCGGGCGCCGGTCCAGGAGCGGGCCGAGCCGCATCAGCCGGGCGGCCTCGTTGACCCGCTCGTGCACCTCCGCCTTGGGCAGTCCCTCGGCCCGTAGTGGGAACGCCAGGTTGTCGCGGGTTCTCAGATGCGGGTAGAGGGCGTAGAACTGGAACACCATGGCGATGTCGCGATCGGCGGGCCGCAGGTCGTTGACGAGCGTCTCGCCGATGCGGATGTCGCCTGTCGTCTGCCTCTCCAGGCCGGCGATGGCCCGCAGCGTGGTCGTCTTGCCACACCCCGAGGGGCCGAGCATCACGAACAGCTCGCCGTCGCCGATGGAGAGGTCCACGTGCTCGACCGCGACAGTCCCGTCCGGGTAGCGCTTGTGCAGCGCTGTCACCTCGATGCCCGCCATCAGCGTCGCACCGCCCCGAGCGTCACACCGGCGACGAGGTGCTTGCGCACCAGGTAGGCGAAGACCAGCACCGGTAGGGCGAACACCACTGAGGCGGCGGCCACGAGACCCCAGTCCGTAGTGGTGCCGCCGATGAGGCCGGCGATGGCGGGTGGGGCCGTCCGCACCTCGTCGCTCGAGGTGAGGAAGATGGCGAAGACGAACTCGTTCCACGAGAAGATGAGTGCGAAGACCGCCGTCGCGGCGATGCCGGGCACGAGCAGGGGAAGGGTGTATCGCCAGAAGGCCTGCAAGCGGGTGTAGCCGTCGAGCATGGCGGCATCCTCGTACTCCGCGGGCACCTCGTCGACGAACCCCTTCATCATCCAGATCGTGAACGGGACGTTGAACGCGGCGTAGATGAGGATCAGGCCGAGCTTGCTGTCGATGAGCCCGACCTGGCGGTACATGAGGAAGATCGGGACCACGACCACCACGGGCGGCATGAAGCGGGTGGACAGGATGAAGAACAGTTGGTCCTTCTTGGCCCGCACGGCGAAGCGTGCGTAGGCCCACGCCGCCGGGACCCCCAGCACGGTGGCCAGCAGCGTGGAGACCCCGGCGACCACGACGGAGTTGAGGAACGCGACGGACAGGGCCGAGCGCCCACCCCCGGGGGCGACGAACACGTCCTTGAAATGGTCAATGGTGACGTCGAAGCCGAAGAACTTGGCGGGAATGGCGTAGACGTCCCGGTTCTCCTTGATGGACGTCTCGATCATCCACAGCACCGGGAAGAGCATCACGACTGCCAGCACGATCAGCAGCGCGACCTCAAGCCCGGAGCGGCCCCGGCCGCCGAGGCGACGCGCGGCGGGCGTGTGATCCGGGGCAGGACCTGTGGAGACGGCCTCGTCGACGGAGACGGCCATCAGCCCTCCTTGAGCTTGTTCAGGTAGCGCAGGTAGAGCTGCGTGAGGACGATGACGACGAGGACCATGAGGATCCCGTACGCCGAGGCAGTGCCGGTGTTGAAGCCCAGGAACGCGACCTTGTAGACGTGGAACGACAACGTCTCGGTGGAGACACCCGGACCTCCGCTGGTGAGGATGTAGACGAGGTCGAACAGCCGGAAGGCCTCGATGCCCCGGAACATCACGGCAATGAGCAGCAGCGGCCACACGAGCGGAAGAGTGATGGTCCGGAACCGGAACCACTCGGACGCCCTGTCGATCGAGGCGGCCTCGTACAGGTACTTGGGAACCGCGGTGAGGCCCGCGAGCGCGATGAGCATGATGAACGGCGTCCATTGCCAGGTGTCGACGACGATCAGGGAGAGCAACGCCGTTCGCTGCCGGGTGAGCCACTCCACCTGCCCGAGGCCGAGCGAGCCGAGCATGCTGTTGACCACGCCGAACTGCGCGTCGAGCATGAATCGCCAGAACAGCCCGACCACGACCGGCGACAGCATCATCGGCACCAGGAACAGAGTGGTGAGCGCTCCTCGCCCGTGCGTACGCCGTGAGATCAGGTACGCGATGCCGAAACCGAGCACGGTCTGCAGGGCTACCGCGCCGACCACGTAGATCAACGTCGTCAGGGCTCTCTGGTGGACCTGCGCCGACGTCAGGATGGCCGTGTAGTTCCCGAACCCGATGAAATTAGCGGGCCCTCCGCGGGTGGCCGAGTAGTCGGTGAAGGACAGGTACAACGCCCACAGCAACGGAAACACCGACATCGCGAGCAACAGCAGCAGCGCGGGGGAGATGAAGGCCACGGCGAGTCCGCGATCGGTCAGCCGGCGGGACCGACCCCGTGCAGGTGGCGTCGCCGACGCCACCTGCCCGGGGTGGTCGGTCGTCAGAGGGACAGGGTCACTCACAGTCCGCCGCCGCCCTTGCGGCCGCTGGAGTCGAGTACGCCCTGCTGCTCCTTGGCGATGTCGTCGAGCGCGTCCTTCGGCTTCTTCGCGCCGTTGAGAGCCGCGTTCACGTTGGTGTTCTCGATGTTGACGAGGCGCGCGTACTCGGGCACGTTCCACATGTCCCGCATCCGCGGAACCGAGTCGGTGTACACCTGGTTGAACGGCCCGGCGTTGAGGAACTCGGGCGACTGGAGGGCGTCCGTACGCGACGGCACGCCACCGGCCGCGGCCCACTTCTTCTGGATGTCAGCCCGCTCGAACCACTTCATGAAGTTCAGGGCCTCGGCCTGGTTCGCCTTGGAGGAGTAGGCCGACACGTGCATCCCCATGCCGCCGAGCGGGACCAGGTTCGTCTTCTGGCTCGGCAGGGTGGCAAAGCCCAGCTTGTCGAGAATCTGCTTCCGCGTGGTGCCGAGCGTCGACTGTTTCGGATCAAGCAGGCCGCCGCTCGCGGCGATCCAGTTGAACGCGATGCATGCCTTGCCCTGGGCGACCGCCGCGTTCACCTCGTCGATGAACCAGTTGCCGGAGCCCTTGGCGGTCAGCGGCTTCATCTTGTTGACCAGGACGTCCATCGCCTCCTGGCCGGCAGCGTCGTTGATGACGCCGTCGATCTTGCGCGTCTTGGAGTCCCAGAGGTTGCCGCCGTAGATGCCGTTGACCGTGTTGTAGGTGACGGCCGCGGCGTCGGAGCCGTTCGCCTGGTGGAAGGCAAGCCCGCTGACGCCAGGGTTGTCCGCCTGGCACCTCGCGGCGGCGGAGATCATCTCGTCCCAGGTCTGCGGTGGCTTGTCGCCGATCAGGTCCTTGCGGTAGATCATCGTCCAGGTGTCGCCGAGCAACGGCAGTCCGTACAGGCTGGCGTTCTCGTCGCGCTTGCCGGTCTCCGCCTGGGGGAACTGGCCGTAGGCCGCCAGGAGGTAGGGGTTGTAGGCCGCGACGTCGATGTTCTGCTTGACGAAGTCGGTGATGTCGAGGATGTTGCCGTTCGTCACCGCCTCGCCGATGTGTTGCGAGTCCAGGATCGCGATGTCGAAGTCGGTCTTGTGCGCGGCGAACTGGGTGAACATCGCGTCGTGCCAGTTCGCGTTCGGCACGGTGTTGACCTTGATGGTCGCGTTCGGCCGCTCCTTCTTGTACTCCGCGTTCGCGAAGTCCTCAAGCGCGTGCGCCGGCGGCCAGTCGAACCAGATGAAGCTCAGGGTCAGGGGGTCCTTGGTGAGTTCCGGGATGGTCGCCGGCGCCTTGGGGGCGCTCACCTTCGCGTCGTCGTCCTCGCCACCGCCGCAGGCCGTCAGGGTCGTGGCCACCAGCAGCATGGCCGCCGCCGCCAGCCGTACCTTTCGCCCGGGAACGGATGTTCGTCCTATTCGCTGTGGATGCCGCATCTTCCTGCCTGCTTTCGGAGTGGGGACTTCTAGAGCCTCGCTATGTGCTTCGCCGAGCAGTTGCTGGGTTGTTCAGGCGCGTTGCCGGGCCGACCCGTGGACCGGCAACACAAGATCGAAGTAGAGCGATGGTGGGCGGCGCCGCGAGGAAAGCCTGATGCCGAGCCTTCGACGCTTTTCCTATACGATCCAGTGGGGGCGTCAGCATCCCGCAGCGTTGTGACTGATGTCAACAGGTTCCCGAAGGCGCAAGAAAGGTCCTCACGTCACGATGGACGACGAAGCGATGATCGCGCGGGGCCGTAGGGCCGGGCCGGGCGGAACGCCGCCGGGAAGAGCTGGCGGCCGGCTTGCCGACGAGGTGTACGACACGCTGCTCGGACAGCTGATGTCGCTACGGATCGAGCCTGGCTCCCGCGTCACGATCGACGTCCTGGCGCGCGAGCTGGGGGTCTCTCAGACACCGATCCGAGACGCCCTGAACCGGATGGAGGCCGAGGGCCTGGTCGTGCGTGTGCCCCATGCCGGGTACCGCATTCCGCCCCAGATCACCCGTCACCGATTCGAGGACATGCTCGAGGTCCGCCTGCTCCTCGAGCCTGCAGCGGCGCGCAGATCCGCCGAACGCGCATCCTCGGAACAGGTGGCCGGCCTGCGGCGAATGCTTGAGGAGATGGCGGAGCTGGAGGAGGGCGACGGGCCCTCGGCCTACGGCGCCTTCGGGCTACGCGACGCCGCCTTTCACGATCTCGTCGCCCTGAGCGCGGAGAACCAGGTCATCCGCGAGGCGCTCGCTCGCCTGCACAGCCACGTGCATCTCTTCCGGCTGCACCACGACACCCAGGTCACGCACCTGGCCATGGCCGAGCACGAGGAGGTGGTGGCCGCGATCGCCGCGCGTGACCCCGACGCCGCCGCCTACGCGATGCGTCGGCACATCCTGCGGTCCGGCGAGCGCTTCCGACGATTGTTCGACGAGGTCAAGGACGCGGACGGAGTGGCGGTAGAGGCTTGACGGGTGGGCTGGGCCGGGGAATGCTAACTCAATCGATCGGATCGGATTGGATCCACCACCCGTCCCCACATGCGAGGAGAAGCAGGTGCCCAGAGCGCTGCTCCTGACCGGCGACGCCGCCGAGGAACTCGACACGATGTATCCCTACTATCGAGTGCAGGAGGGCGGCTGGGACGTCGACGTCTCGTCGCGCACGACGCGTGACGTGCAGCTTGTCATCCACGAGTTCGACCCCAACTCCGACGCCTACGTGGAGAAGAACGGCCGGAAACTGCCTGTCGACGTGCCCTGGGCCGACGTCGACGTCGAACGCTATGACGCCCTCATCATCCCCGGGGGACGTGCCCCCGAGTGGATCCGGGTCGACGCCGACGTCAGGCGCATCACCGAGCACTTCTTCGCGCGCAACCTTCCCATCGCGCTCGTGTGCCACGGCGCGCAGGTGCCAGCGGTGTACGGGCTGCTGAAGGGTCGAAAGACGGCGTGCTTCCCGCCGATCACCGGTGACATGGAGAACGCGGGCGCGACTGTGATCGACGCTCCCGACGTCGTGGACGGCAACCTCGTCTCCTGCCGGGGGTGGCCCGACATGCCGCAGTTCGGCAGGGCGATGATGGAGCTCTTCTCGAAGTCGGTCGACTCCGCGTCGGCATGAGCGCACCTGGCCTGCCCCGGTGACGGCACCTCGGACAGTCACTGTCGACGGCTCACCCGTCTACGTCCTGGAGAGCGGCACCGGCTCCGGGGTGCTGATGCTGCACGGCTCCGGACCCGGCACGACCGGGTCCGGCGCCTGGGCGGCGACGGCACAGGCGTTGGGCACGTCCTGGCACGTGGTGGCGCCGGATCAGGCGGGGTTCGGGCGTACACCTGTCCCGGCGGGCTCCAGGGGTGGGCTCCGGCTGTGGACGGAGCAGGCCGCCGCCCTGATGGACGCTCTCGGTATTGAGCGCTACGCCGTGGTGGGTCACTCCATGGGCGGCGCCGTGGCGCTGGCGCTGGCGGCCGCGCGCCCCCAGCAGGTCACACGCGTCGTGGCGGTCTCGACGATGGGTGCCCCCGGTGCGCCGCTGTCCGCCGATCTCGACGCGGTCTGGGCCGCCCCCGCCGGCCCGCTCGGAGCACGGGACATGCTGAGTCGCCTCGTCCTCGACCAGGCGCTCGTGACCGATGCGGCAGTCGATGCCCGTGCGGCTGCGATGCGAGCGGGGGAGGCCGCGTTCGCGTCGCTGTTCCCTCCACCCAGGACGCGATGGGTCGACGACCTCACCCTCTCGGCGCGGACGCTTGCAGCGGTGCGCGTACCCGTGCTGCTCGTGCACGGCGCCGAGGATCGGGTCACCCCGCTCGGGACGGCAGCCCAGCCCTTGCTCGAACGCCTGGCCGATGTCCGTCTGCACGTGTTCGGCAGATGTGGGCACGTGCCGGCGATCGAACACCCGCACGAGTTCAGGCAACTGTTGTCGTGCTTCCTCGGCCGCGACCTTGGTCACTAATCGCTGCGGCACTGCTCAGGCAGATCAGCATGGGGCAGAGTCGGCGGGTCCGTAGGCACTGTGGCTGCGCCCGGCTGTTCAGCCCCAGCCAGGTCGGGTGGGGTCGATCTGGGGATCCAGCCTTCGACACGAGGGCCCGTTCAGTGGCTTCTTCACCGCCATCGCCGGTGACACCGTCACCAACGTGCTGTTCATGGGTGCGCTGCTGGCCATCGGCACGGCGCTGATCCTCGGCATCGGGATGCGGCTCGCCGCGATCGGCGGCGCGATCCTGGTCGTCATGATGTGGGCAGCGGTCCTGCCGCCGTCGAGCAACCCGTTCATGGACGACCACCTCGTCTACGCGGCCATCCTGATCGTCCTGGCCCTGCTCAACGCCGGGAACACGTTCGGTTTCGGTAAGGCGTGGTCGGCCACCCCGCTGGTCCGCAACGCGGCCTGGCTCAAGTAGCCCGACCCGCTGCGGGTCACCCGATGTTGCGGTGACCCGCAGCGCCCGGCCTCCGGCGCCCGGCAGCGGCGATTCGAGCGAAGGCCCACTGTGTCGCTCCGGACCGGGTGACAGCAACGCCTGCATCCAGTTACAGGCATCTCGTGAGACCAATCGTGGTATCAGGGTGGCGAGCCCCAGTTAGGATAAGAACCCATCTTTCACCTTAATTCACCCTGAACAGGTCTCGATTTTGCCTCACATTTCAGGTGCCGTACTGCCGGTGCTCTTGGCATTGATGCCGATCGCGCCGATGAACACCGCTCCGCCGGACCAGTCGGACTTCTCGCTGACTGTCAGCCCCAGCCGGATGGTCGTACCCGCCGACGAGAACGGGCGGCCGCAGCAGTTCACAGTGACCAACCGGGGTCGTTCGGCGATCGACGTGTCGATGCGGACGGCGAGCTTCGCGGTGGACTCCGCCGGAGAGTTGACGTTCCGCTCGGACGCGGCACACACGGCGATCGACTGGGTCACGGTGGACCCGAAGCGTTTTCGGCTCGCCCCCGGTGCGACCACACTTGTGGGTCTCCGGATCGCGGTGCCGCCGAACGCCGAGCCCGGCGAGCATCAGGTCGCGGTGATCTTCTCGGCGCCACCGCCGGCTGATGCGCCCGGGATGACCGTCCGCCGCAGCGTCGGAGCCCCGGTGTACGTCACGGTGCCAGGCGACGCGATCGAGTCGGTGCAGGTCGCCGAGGTCGATGCGCCTGGTTTCGCGCTGGGCGGTCCGCTGGCGCTCACCGCGACGGTACGCAACGTCGGCACCCTCCATCGCGACTTCGTCGCGGCGGACCGGTTGCGGGCCCGGGTGGCGGGGGAGGACGTGGCATTCCCCGAATTCACCCTGCTGCGGGACGGCAGCCGACAGGTAAGCGCCCAGTGGGACGCTCCACCCCTGGTCTGCGTGTGCCGGGTGACGGTCGCGGTGTCGAACCCGGACGGCCGGGTGGGAAGCGCGCAGACGACAGTGGTCATCCTCCCGCTGCACGTCATCGGCCCGACGGTGGGGGGCCTCGTAGTTCTGCTCCTGCTCGGTCGGATGCTCCGGCGTCGCCGGGGCGGTTTCACTGTGGCGACACCGCAGCCGTCCATGGTGGCTGGTGACGGAGCGTGCCAGGCGCTGCCGGCGTCGGTTCCTGACCGCTCGAACCGGTAGTCGACGTGTTGTCCCGCAGACCGTCCTGACCGGCCCGCCGACCGCCATCCGCCGAGTGTCTCTCACGATTCACGAAACCACTGAGACCCGGCCCGGGCGGCAATTTGTCCTCTTTATGCCGATTAAGCACAAACCCGTTGTATCAGATGCCATAACCTTATTGCGTCTTATGGGGGGTTGGCGCATGCGCGTGGCGATGATGAATGGCTTTACGGCGAGGCGCGGTCGGAGCGTCGCCGCGACGAACGGTGTACACACCGCGTTGACGCTCGCAATCGTCGACAACACGGACCTGGCCCCTTGAACGCCCGCACCCGGTCCTCGCGCCTGTTCGGTCGACGAGAGGTCCGACGCCGAACCGCTTTCGGCGTCGTGGGCACCCTGCTGGCCACTCTGGTCGTCGTGCTCAACCCGGTCGTCGCCGAGGCCGCCGGCACCGTCCTGTTCGACCAGCCCTTTCACAACAACACCCCGGACGGCCTGGGCAGCGTCGTCGTGCCCGCCCTGCCCGCCGGGGCCGCCGGCACGAACGTGGTCTGCCTGACCGCCTCCGGCAACACCGGCATCGGGGCGCCGCGCAGCTGCCCGACGGCGACTGACCCGCCCGGTAGTGGCAAGCTGCGCCTCACCGACGCGACCACCAACAAGACCGGCGGACTCTTCGGCGCGACAAGTGTGCCCACCGTGTCCGGTCTGGACATGACCTTCAACCTCTACCAGTACGGCAGCGGAACCTTCGGCGCCGACGGTATGACGCTGGTCCTCGCAGCGGTCGATCCCGCCAGCCCGACTGCGCCCTCAGCCATTGGCCAGTCCGGCGGAGGTCTCGGCTACAGCGGCACCAGGAACCTGGCCGGTCTGGCCAACGGGTATCTGGGCATCGGCTTCGACGTCTACGGCAACTACAGCACCACCAACTTCGAGGGCAGCGGCTGCACGGACCCATCCTTCATCACCGTCGCCAGGATTCCCGGTCAGGTGGTGGTCCGGGGACCGGGCCGGGGCACGGTCGGCTACTGCGGCCTGAACAGCACCGCCACCAACGCCACGTCGCCGCCGGTCCCGCTCCGCGCGGCCACTCGCGCGGCCTCGGTCGTACCGGTCGAGGTGGTGATCAACCCGACCACCTCGTCGTTCACCACCGCCTCCGGTCTGGTGGTGCCGTCCGGGCGGTACATGGTGGTGTTCAGGCCAATCGGCGCGAGCGTCTCGCGGGTCCTGGAAGGCCCGCTGCCAGTGGTCCCAGCCGGCCTCTACACCTCGCCGACCATGCTGAACAGCAACGGTATCCCGCGCCAGCTCGCCTTCGGCTGGGTGGCGTCCACGGGGTCCGTGGTGGACACCCACGAGGTCGACAACGCCAGAGTGGTGACCTTCAACCCGGTGCCCGACCTGGACGTCACCCAGACCAGTTACACCGGTCCGAACCCGCAGCCCGGCGATCCGGTCAACTACACGGTCGTTCCCTCGGTCAGCGTCGGTGCCAACGAGACGGCACCGGTCTCGATGACCGCGACCACGCCGACCGGTGTCGTGCCCGTCGGTGCCTTCGGCAGCGGTTGGGTCTGCGCGGCCCCGTCCGGGCAGACCATCACCTGCACCAACAGCAACGGCCCGTTCGCCAACGGAACGTCGCTGCCACCGATCTCGGTGGTCGGCATCGTCACCGGGTCGAACGTCACGCCCGCGATCATCCAGACCCAGTCCACTGTCACCGCCTCGTCCATCGACGCCAATCCCGGTATCTCCACCACCACGGTCGTGGGCACGCCGCCGACGACGCCGAGCGGGATCACCGTCTCGCCCGCGACGAGCACGATCGCCGGAGGCGTCGCGGTGACTGTCGGCGGGACGAACATCGCCGGGGCGACCGCCATCGAGATCGGCACCACGGCCCAGCAACAGGCTGGTACACCTGTCAGCCTGCTGCCCTGCCCGTCCGGCCCGGCGCCCGGCTGCTTCACGGTGAACGACGACGGGACGTTGCGCATCTCGTCCATGCCCGCGCGCAGCAGCGCCGCCACGGTGAACGTCACAGTTGTCACCAGGGGTGTCGCCGCCGCGGCCACGTACGTCTACACCGACGTGCCGGCCACCCCGACCGCGCCGACCGCGACCGCCGGCCTGGCCAACGCCACGGTGAACTGGACGGCTCCGGCGAGCAACGGCAGCCCGATCACCAGCTACATCGTCACCCCTGTCCGCAACGGGGTGGCGCAGACCCCGATCACCTACGACGCGTCCACCACCAGCCGGCTGATCTCCGGGCTGACGGTCGGCGCGAGCTACACGTTCACCGTCGCGGCGGTCAACTCGATCGGTACCAGCGCGACGAGTCCGGCGTCCAACGCGGTGGTGCCCTACGCGGTGCCCGGGGCCCCGACCATCACGGCAGCCAGCGCCGGTGACTCGTCGGCCACGCTGACCTGGACCGCCCCCAATGCCAACAGCAGCCCGATCACCTCCTACGTGATCACCCCGTACATCGGCGGGGTGGCGCAGACCCCACAGACCTTCGCCAGCGCGGCGACCACCCAGACGGTGACCGGGCTGACCCCGGGCACCGCGTACACGTTCACGGTGACGGCCCGCAACGCGGGCGGCGCCGGACCGCCCTCGGCGCAGTCCGCGCCGGTCATCCCGAACCAGTCGCCCAGCCTCACCAACCCCGCGCCGCCCGCCGGCGAGGTCAGCGTCCCTTACAGCAACCAGCTCACCGTGAACGGCGGGACGGCGCCGTTCGCCTGGTCGATCAGTGCGGGCAGCCTGCCGCCCGGGGTGACCATCAACGCGAGCACCGGTCTGCTTTCCGGCACCCCCACCACGGCCGGGACCTTCTCCTTCACCGTCCGGGTGGTCGACGCCAGCAGCCAGGCGGCCACTCAGGCGCTGAGCATCGTCGTCGCGCCGCTGCCCACGCTGACCTTCCCGCCACCGCCGCAGGGGCAGGTCGGCATCGCCTACAGCAACCAACTCACCGTGAACGGGGGCACCGGCCCGTTCGCGTGGTCGGTGAGCGCGGGCAGTCTCCCGCCGGGTGTGACAGTGAACCCGAGCACCGGCCTGCTCTCCGGCACCCCCACCCTGGGCGGCAACTACTCCTTCACCGTCCGGGTGGTCGACTCCTTCGGCCAGGCCGCCACCCGGACGGTCTCCCTCGGCATCACCGCGTCACCGACGCTTACCTTCCCGCCGCCTCCGCCCGGCCAGGTGGGTGTCCCGTACAGCACCCAGCTCACCGTCAACGGCGGTACCGCACCGTTCGTCTGGTCGGTGAGTGCGGGCAGCCTGCCGCCGGGACTCAGCCTGAACGCGAGCACGGGCCTGCTCTCCGGCACCCCGACCGCCGCCGGCAGCTCCAACTTCACGGTGCGGGTGGTCGACGCCGCCGGTCAACAGGCGATCCAACCGGTCACCTTGGTGATCACCACCGGGCCGCTGGTCGTGGTCAAGACCTCGAACGTGTCCACCGTGGCGGCCGGCGGAACGGTGAGTTACACGATCAGCGTGACCAACACCGCCTCGGTGGCCCTCAACGGCGTCACGATCACCGATCCACTCGGTGGGGTGCTCGACGACGCGGTCTACAACGCCGACGCGACCGCCACCTCGGGCACCGTCTCGTACGTCAACCCGACCCTGAGCTGGACCGGGAACCTGGCCGCCGGCGCGGCCGTGACCATCACCTACTCGGTCACCGTGGCCAGCCCGCCAACCGGTGACCTGGTGTTGACCAACACGGTCACCTCGCCGACGCTCGGCACCAACTGCACGGCCGGCAGCCTCGACGCCCGGTGCACGACAAGCGTTCCGGTGTCTGCCCTCACCATCGTCAAGGCGGCGAACGTGAGCACCGCGACGCCCGGTGACGTGGTCCGGTACACCGTCACGGTCACCAACACCGGCCAGGCCGCCTACCCGGCCGCGACCTACACCGACGCGCTGGGCGCGGTGCTCGACGACGCGGTGTACAGCGGAGACGCGGCGGCGACGACCGGTGCCGTCTCCTTCAGCTCCCCGAACCTGACCTGGACCGGCATCCTGGCCGTCGGCGCCAGCGCCACCATCACCTACACGGTGACCGTGCGTGTGCCGGACCCCGGCGACAAGCTCATGACCAACACCGTCAGCTCCGGCAGCCTGGGCAGCAACTGCCCGACCGGCGCCAATGACACCCGCTGCACGGCGACGGTCACCGTGCTGGTACCGGGCCTGGTCCTCACCAACACCGCGAGCACCGCGAACACGACTCCCTCGTCCACCGTCGGCTACACCGTGACCATCACCAACACCGGGCAGACCGCGTACACCGGCATCAGCGTCACCACGTCGCTGGCCGGGCTGCTCGATCGGGCGACCTACAACGGTGACGCGACCACCACCGCGGGTCTGCTCTCGTACACCAGCCCGAACCTGACCTGGAGCGGCGACCTCGCGGTCGGTGCCACCGTGACCGTGACGTTCAGCGTGACGGTCAGCGCGGCGACCACCGGCGATCCGGTCCTGACAAGCGTGGTCTCGTCCTCGGCGGTCGGCAACAACTGCGCCCCCGGCAGCATCGACTCGCGGTGTACCGCGTCAGTGACCATCCTCATCCCCGGGCTGACACTGCTCAAGACGGCGAGCGTGCCGAGCACGACGCCGGGTTCGGTGGTGGCTTACCAGATCGTCGTGACCAACACCGGCCAGGCCGCCTACCTGGGGGCCAGCTTCACCGACTCACTGGCCGGAGTGCTCGACGACGCGGTGTACGGCGGCAACGCCGCCGCCACCTCCGGTGCGGTCAGCTACACCAGCCCGACCCTCTCGTGGACCGGTGACCTCGCCGTCGGCGCGTCCGCCACGATCACGTACTCGGTGACCGTCAACAATCCCGCGACCGGCGACCGGTCGATGGCCAACAAGCTGGTCTCGGCGACGCCGGGCGCCAACTGTGCCACCGGCAGCGTCGACGCCCGCTGCTCGGCCACGGTCCCCGTCCTGTTGCCCGGACTGACGCTCACCAACATTCCGAGCGCGGCCACCGCCACACCCGGCGACACCATCGGCTACACGATCGCCATCGCGAACACCGGGGAGACGGCCTACCCGCTGACGACAAGCGTCACCAATTCACTTGCCGACGTGCTCGACGACGCCGTCTACAACGGTGACGCCACGGCCGACAGCGGAACCGTCGGTGTCACCGGATCGGTGCTGACCTGGACCGGCGCGCTCGCGGTGGGTGCGACAGTCACCGTCCGGTTCTCGGTGACCGTCCAGGTCCCCGACGCCGGCTCCCGGGTGCTGACCTCGACCCTCAGCTCGACGGCGGTCGGCACCAACTGCCCGCCCGGTACGCCCGCCGCGTCCTGCACGGCGACGGTCACCGTGCTGCTGCCCGGTCTGACCATCGTCAAGACCGCGAACACCGCCTCCACCACCCCGGGCGGCGTGGTGACCTACACCATCACCGTGACGAACACCGGCGAGACGGCGTACGCGGCGGCGGCCTTCGTCGACTCGCTGGCCAACCCGCTCAACGACGCCACCTACAACGGTGACGCGACGGCCACGTCCGGAACGGTCAGTTACACCGCCCCCAACGTGAACTGGGTGGGCGCGTTGGGCCTCGGCGCCGTCGCCACCATCACGTACTCGATGACGATCCTCGACCCCGACACGGGCGATCAGTCGCTTGTCAACCGGGTGGTCTCCAGCACCCCGGGCAACAACTGCGCGACAGGCAGCAGCGACCCGCGATGCGTCGCCACCGTGCTGGTGCGGGTGCCGGCCCTGACCATCACCAAGGTGCCCGGCGCGCCGACCACCGCGCCGGGCGCGACCGTCGGCTACACCGTCACCATCGCCAACACCGGGGAGACCGCGTACCCGACGGTGACCGTCACCGACGCCCTGGCCGGCGTGCTCGACGACGCGGGCTACAACAACGACGCGGTGGCCTCGGCCGGCGCGGTCAGCTACGTCAGCCCCGATCTGACCTGGACCGGAGCTCTGGCCCTCGGAGCCTCGGTGACGATCACCTATTCGGTGACGGTCAACAACCCGGTGGCCGGTGATCTGATCCTCACCAACCGGGTCAGCTCGGCGGCGGTGGGCAGCAACTGTCCCACAGTCGGCGGCAGCGACGCCCGTTGCACGGTCAGCGTGCCGGTGGCCCGGCTGGTGATCGCACTGACCGCCGAGCCGGCCACTGTCCAGCCTGGTCAGGTGATCCGGGTCGGCGCCACCTTCACCAACACCGGCAAGGTCCCCTATGTGAACACCAGGGTGAACCTCGACTTCGGAGGATTCATCGACGATGTCCTGCCGACAGGTGACCAGACCGCCTCCTCGGGGACGCTGACCGCCGGCGGTGGCGGTGCGGTCTGGACCGGCGACATCGCGGTGGGGCAGACCATCACGCTTACCGGCACCGCGACAGTGCTCGACCCGGACACCGGCGACCGCCAGATCACCGGCCGCGCCCTCTCCTCGGCTGCGGGCAACAACTGCCCACCCGCGAGTACGGATCCGCGCTGCGTCTTCAGCGTGGCCGTGCTGGTGCCGGGCCTCGCGCTGGATGTCGTCGCCGACACGGTGACCGCCGCGCCGGGACAGACCGTCGGTTACACCGTCACGATCACCAACTCCGGTACCGCGCCGTACACCGCGATCAGCGTGGCGAACCCGCTGGCCACCGTGCTGGACGACGCGACGTACAGCGGCGACGCGGTCGCCAGCGCGGGGACCGTCGCGTTCGCCGGCACCACCCTCACCTGGAGCGGTGACCTGGCGGTCGGCGCAGCCGTCACGGTCACCTACTCGGTGGTGGTGCGCTCACCCGACCCGGGCAACAAGATCATGCTCAACACCCTCCAGTCCACCGCCGTGGGCAGTTCCTGCACCCCGACGGTCCAGCCACCCGCGTGCATCTCGACCGTGCTCGTCCTCACCCCGGCGTTGACCATCGCCAAGGCGGCGAGCGCCGCAACGACACTGCCGGGCAACACGCTCACCTACACGCTGACCATCACGAACTCCGGACAGATCGACTACACCGGGACCAGCGTCGCCGACGACCTGGCTGGCGTCCTCGACGACGCGGCCTACAACGCGGACGCCACCGCCACAGCCGGTGCGGTCTCCTACGCCGAACCGGTGCTCACCTGGTCCGGCAACCTGGCAGTCGGTGCCACGGTCACGGTCACCTACACCGTCACCGTCGACAATCCCGTGGTTGGTGACGATGCGCTGGTCAACGTCGCCAGTTCCGCCGCGGCCGGAGCCAACTGCCCGGCGGGCGGTGTCGACCCCCGGTGCACCGTCACTGTCGCGGTCGTCGACGAGACCCAGTTGGCGTTCACCAAGACCGCAGACGTGGCCTCGGCCGTCGTCGGCTCGGTCGTCACGTACACGGTGGTGGTGTCGAACTCCGGCCTGACCCCCTACCTCGACGCGACCTTCGACGACTCGCTGGCCGACGTGCTCGGCAACGCCGTCTACAACAACGACGCCTCGGCCGGTGGCGTGGGCGCCATCAGCTACAGCGCACCGGTGCTCACCTGGACCGGCGACGTGCCGGCGGCCGGGTCGGTGACCATCACCTACACCGTGACTGTGCAGCCGGTCAGCGGTGACAACCGGATGGTCGACACGGTGGTCTCCAGCGCCGAGAACAACAACTGTTCCGCCGGCAGCACCGACCCACGGTGCACCGCCCAGGTCACCGTGTCACAGGTGAGCATCCTGAACACCGCTGACAGGGCCACCGTGCTGCCCGGCGGCACGGTCGTCCTCACCACCACCATCACCAACGACGGCGGTACCGCCTACTTCGGCCAGGTCGTCAACCTGGGCGGCGCCGGCCTGCTCGACGACGCCGTGCCGATCGGCGACCAGGTCTCCTCCGGCACCCTCGTGGTCGGCCCGGGCGGTCTCAGCTGGACCGGTGACCTGCCGGTGGGCGGCGTGGTCACCATCGCCAGCAGCTTCCGGGTGCGTAACCCCGATCCCGGCGACAACGTCATCACAAGTACGGCCAGCTCGACGATCCAGGGCAACAACTGCCCGGTCGGCGGCACCGATTCGCGCTGCACCGTCCGGGTCGACGTGCTGGTGCCGGCGCTCAGCATCGTCAAGGTCGCCAACACACCGGTGACCACACCCGGTAGCACGGTCGGCTACACCATCACCGTCAGCAACACCGGCACCGCCCCGTACCTGGGCGCCGTGGTCACCGACGACATGACCGGCGCGCTCGACGATGCGACCTTCGGCAACGACGCCACCACCACCGTGGGCAGCGTGTCGTACGCGGCGCCCACGCTGACCTGGACTGGCGACCTCCCGGCGGGGCAGAGCGCGGTCATCACGTACACGATGACGGTCCTCAGCCCCGACTCGGGCGACAAGACGATGGTGAACGCCGTCTCCTCGACGGAGGCTGGCAGCACCTGCCCACCGGCCAGCTCCAACCCGGACTGCTCGAAGTTGGTGCCCGTGCTCACGCCCGGCCTGGGCATCACCATCACCGCCGGTACGGCAAGCACGACGCCAGGCGCGCAGGTGGGCTACACGATCTCCATCGTCAACACCGGACAGACCGCGCAGACGGGCGTCACGGTGACCAACACGCTGGCCGGGCTGCTGGACGACGCGACCTACAACGGCGACGCCGCCGCGACCGTCGGGACTGTCACCTTCACCAGCCCGAACCTGCTCTGGTCCGGCACCCTCGCCCCGGGGGCGACGGCCACGGTCACCTACTCCGTGTCCGTCGCCGCCCCGGACGGCGGCGACCGCCTGCTGACCAGCCGGGTCAGTTCCGCAGCCGTCGGTAGCAGCTGCGCCGTCAGCAGCACCAACCCGGCCTGTACGGCCACCGTGACGGTCTCGGTGCTCCGCATCGTCAACACGGCGAACGCCCCCACCTCGGTGCCGGGCGGCACGGTCGTGTTCACCACCACGGCCACCAACACCGGTACGACCCCGCTGACCGCGATCGAGATCACGACCAACTTCGCCGGCTCGGTCGACGACGCCACGTACAACGGCGACGCCGCGGCCTCGACCGGCACCGTGGTACTGGTGCCGGGCACGCCGTCCATCCGGTGGACCGGTGACCTGCCGCCCGGCGCGGTGCTCACCATCACCCGTTCGTTCACGGTGCGCGACCCCGACCCTGGCAACCGAATCATGACCTCGGTGGTCAGCTCCACCGCCCCCGGCAACAACTGCCCGTCGGGCGGTACCGACCCGACGTGCACGGCGACCGTCACGATCCTCATCCCGGCGTTGACCGTGCTCAAGACGGCGGACCGGGCCAGCACCGTCCCCGGCGGCACCGTCGGTTACACGATCACCGTCACCAACGCCGGCGAGACCCCGTACACCGGGGTCACCGTCACCGACAGCCTTGCCGGCCTGCTCGACGACGCCACCTACAACGGTGACGTGGTCGCCAGCGCGGGCGTCGTCTCCTACAGTGCGCCGTTCCTCACCTGGACCGGTGACCTGGCGGTCGACGGGTCGGTGACCATCACCTACACGGTCACCGCCGACGATCCCCAGACCGGCGGACGGGTCCTCGTCAACACGGTGAGTTCGACCGCCGCCGGCAGCAACTGCCCGCCGGGCGGCACCGACCCGGCCTGCACCGCGACCGTCCAGGTGCTGCTGCCGGCCCTGAGCATCAACAAGAACGCCAACGTCGGCACCACCACCCCGGGTGGCACGGTGGGGTACACCATCACCGTCACCAACATCGGCCAGACCGCGTACACCGGGGCTACCCTCAGTGACAGCCTCGCCGCGGTGCTCGACGATGCCACCTTCAACAACGACGCGGTCGCCACGGCCGGCGTGGTGTCCTACGCTGCGCCGACCCTGACCTGGACCGGTGACCTCGCCATCGGCGGCACCGCAGTCATCAGCTACTCGGTCGCGGCGCACAACCCCTCCGACGGCGACCGAAGCATGACCAACGCCGTCACCTCCACCACCTCGGGCAGCAACTGCCCGGTCGGGGGGACCGACCTCGCCTGCACGGTCACCGTCACGGTGCTCATCCCCGCGCTCAGCATCACCAACGTCGCCGACGTGGCCACCACCACGCCGGGCGGCGTCGTCCGCTTCACCGCCACCTTCACCAACACCGGCCCGACCCCGTACGTGGGCATCCGGGTCGTGACCAACGCCGCGAACGTCTTTGACGACGCCCGGCCGAACGGCGACCAGGTCGCCAGCTCCGGCATCCTGACCGTGGCGGGTGCCAACGTGACCTGGGTCGGCGACATCCCGGTCGGTGGCGTCATCGTCATCACCGGCACGGTGACGGTGAACGACCCGGACACCGGCAACCGGACCATCGCCAGCACCATCACCACCGACGCGCCCGGCAGCAACTGCCCGACGGCGGCACCCGGACCCGCGTGCACCGTGAGCGTCGCGGTGCTGCTGCCCGGCCTGGTCATCGAGAAGACCGCCGACAATCCGACAAGCACGCCAGGCGGCACCGTCACCTACACCATCACCGCCACGAACACCGGCGAGACCGACTACGTCGACACGACGATCACCGACTCGCTCGCCGGCCTGCTCGGTGACGCGGTCTACAACGCCGACGCCACCGCCAGTTCCGGGGTGGTCTCGTACGCGACGCCGGTGCTGACCTGGCGTGGTGACCTGCCGATCGGCACCGCTGTGACGATCACCTACAGCGTGACGACCAGCGACGCCCAGACGACCGGACGCGTCCTGGCCAACAGGGTCACCTCCGACGCGCAGGCCAACAACTGCGCGGTGGGCAGCATCGACCCGCGGTGCAGCGTCCGCGTCGCCATCCTCATCCCCGGGCTGAGCATCACCAAGACGGCGGACACCGCAACCGTCACCGCCGGTGGCACCGTCACGTACACGATCACGGTCACCAACACCGGACAGTCGCCGTACACCGGCGCGACCCTCGCGGATTCGCTCACCGCAGTGCTCGACGACGCCGTCTACAACACGGACGCCACCGCGAGTTCCGGGGTGGTCTCGTACGCGGCGCCGGTGCTGACCTGGACCGGCGACCTCCCCGTCGCGGCGGTCGCGGTGATCACCTATTCGGTCACTGTGAACTTCCCGGACACCGGCGACCGGAGCCTGGTGAACACCGTCAGCTCCAGCACCGCGGGCGCCGACTGTCCGGGATCGCCGGCCTGCACCGCCACGGTCGCGGTCCGGATCCCTGAACTGAGCATCACCAAGACCGCCGACACCGGCACTGTCGTCGCTGGCGGGACCGTGCGGTACACGGTGCTCGTCACCAACACCGGGCAGACGCCCTACAGCGGCGCGACATTCACCGACTCACTCGTCGACGTCCTCGACGACGCCGTGTACGTCGACGACGCCGTCGCCACCACGGGTGTGCTGTCCTACACCGCCCCGGTGCTCACCTGGACCGGTGACCTGCCGGTCGGCGCGACCGCCGCGATCACCTACAGCGTCACCGTCAACCAGCCGGTGTCCGGCGACGGGAACCTGGTCAACACCGTGGCCTCCACCACCCTCGGTAACACCTGCCCGGCGGGTGGGGGCGGCGCAGCATGCACCGCAACGGTCGTCGTGGCCGCGCAGTCGATCACGCTGTCCGGCCTGCCGGCCGGGTTCACCCTGACCGGTCGGCCCCAGCAGGTGGTCGGCCAGCCAGAAGTGGTCACGATGACCGTCACCACCAACAGCCCCACCGGATACGCCGTGACGGTGCGCGGGCTGGCGCCCGAACTGGTCGGGGCGAATCCCGAGAATCCGTACACGATCCCGATCGAGAACCTGCGGGTGCGGGAGAGCGGTACCAGCATCTTCCGGGAGCTATCCGCTGTGACGCCGGTGGTGGTGCACCGCCAGTCCGGGCCGTCGGCGCCCGGCGGGGACGCGATCGGCAACGACTACGAGGTCAGCATTCCCGCAGTCGTAGCTGACGAGTACTCCACGACGTTGGAATACGTGGCGATTACCGAGTGACAGCCCGAGGAGCATCATGCGAAGGTTTCCCTTACTGGCGACCGCACTGGCGGTATGGGTGCTGGCCGGGCCTGCGGTAGCCCCGGCGCAGGCGGCGGCCCCGACGCCGAAGCCGTCCGCGTCGGCCTCGCCGGCCGGCCCACTGCTCAGCATCACCGTGGACGATGGCCGGACCGAGGCCGCCGCCGGCGACGAGCTGACATACCGGCTCACTGTCCGCAATCTCGGCACCGGCAAGGTGTCCGGCATCAAGGTCTCGCAGAGTCTGCCGACCGGGTTGACCCTCGTCTCCGCCGACCGCGGAGGCAAAGCCCGGGACGGCGCGGTCACCTGGGCCACCGATCTCAAGGTGGGTCAGGAATCCACCTTCACCACTGTGGCCCGGGTCGGTGACACGCCAAAGGATCTGCTGCGACTCGCCACGGTCGCCTGTGCCACCGCCAAGGGCGGAACGAAGCCACTCGTGTGCGCGACGCACTCCGATCTGCTTCCGGCGGGCGTCGTCGCCCCGGCCGTCGAGGATGCCGGCATCTCCTGGCTCTGGTCGGCAGGTGCGGCGGCGGCGCTGCTCATCATCGGCCTGGGCGTCTTCGTCCTGCTCCGCCGCAACCGTCGGCGCCGGGCCGCACCCGCGCACGCTTACCCGGCGTCCCGCCCGACCGAGAGCACCGACCGGATGGCCGGCGCAGTCACCCTGGATTGAGCGAGCCTCGGGTCCCGGCGGTCGCCGAGGTGCGGCTGCCGGGCCTGCGGCTGGCGTACGGTGCCGATCAGGCGACCGAGTGGGTGACCGTTCCGGTGTAGACGCCAACAACCGTGGATGGCGTCAACTCAACGGTCAGAGTGGGGTTCCAGCTGGCACTGTTCAGGCCGTCGCCGGTGGTCCTGCTGAACGCGGTCGACGGTGCGGCGAGTGACACCGCCTCGGCCGCGGTGGGCTGGCCCGGCACCAGAACGCCCGCTCCGTCGTTCTGGGTGGCCGGCCCAGACCAGTAGTCGATCATGCTGGCCGGGATCGTCTCTTCCGGCGTCGCGCCGCCTGTGGTGAAGTCACTTGCGGTCACGGTCGCCACCCAGGTCGCCGCGAGTTGCGCGCGATCGTCGATGACGGTGACCGTGCCGAGTTGACCGCTGATGCCCTCGTCGGGTGAGCCCTGGCCAAGATCGGCGCTCGCCGGCACGATGATGGAGAGTTCACCGCCGGCGACGACGACGGTGGCAGTGATGTCGCCGGTGCTGTCGGCCTGGGCGGGCGTGGGAAGTCCCACGAGACACGCCGCTCCCAGTGCCACGGTCAATTCGAATGACCTACGCATAGCCATCCCCGTCGTCACGCCCAGTTCGCTGTCTCTGCTCGCAACGAGCGTATCGGCCGCGCACCCTGTGCACTCGCGAAGCGGACATAATGGAGAACCGCCGACGGTCGTGCCGCCGGAGCGGGCGCCCCTGCCGACGATGTCCCACCTAGGTGCAGGCAGCGGACCGTAGGCATCGGGTCACCCCGCTCGGGACGGCAGCCCAGCCCCTGCTCGCACACCTGGCCGATGTCCGTCTGCACGTGTTCGGCCGATGCGGGCACGTGCCGGCGATCGAGCACCCGCACGAGTTCAGGCAACTGCTGTCGTGCTTCCTCGGCCCGGATCGGGCCTGAACGACGATCGGCCTCTGACCGCGCAGCGGGCATCGCGACCGGCTCTCCGCGACGTTCCCGTGCCGACGATCGTCGACGACCACCGTGGCCCGACCCCGCTCGTGGTGACGGTGTGCGCCGCGCGGCGCCCACCTGTCGGTCGCATGAATCGGCTCGCGGGTTCGCCAGCCTACTCAACCTACCGACTTCATAGGAATTCCAGGCCATCGCGCTTTCCCTGTTCTCGCCTGATCGTCGCAGGTCAACGGTGTTGCGGGTGATTGGCCGGTAAGGAGATCGAAAGCGTTCACCGGCATAGTTTCGTTCGTTGGCGTTACCGAGCGACGAAGGGACATCATGCGGTTCACGGTGCTGGGTCCGTTGGGAATGGAGCCGGGGCAACTGCCCAGCGCTCCGAAGCAGCGGCAACTGTTGGCCCTGCTGCTCCTGCACGCCGACACCGTCGTCACCGTCGACGACTGTGTGGACGAGTTGTGGGGTGAGCAGCCGCCCATGAGTGCACACTCGACATTACAGACGTACGTCATGAACCTCCGGAAAGTCCTGCGGTCCGCCAAGGGTGGCGACCGGATCAGCACCCGGGAGCGCGGGTACGCCCTGCGCGTGGAGCCCGGTGAGCTCGATCTGGAGGACTTTCACCGGATCGCGGCCACCGGCAGCGAGGCCTTCGCCGCCGGCCGGTACCCAGAAGCGGCCCGGCTGTTGCGGTCGGCGCTGGACATGTGGCGCGGACCAGCCCTGGTCGACGTTCAGGTGGGCTCGATCGTACGGGCCCGGTTGGAAGGGCTGCACGAAGTCCGTCTCGCCGTACACGAGGAGCGCGTGGAGGCCGATCTGCGTGTCGGACGGCACCGGGAACTGCTCAGTGAGCTGCGGGTCCTGGTGCGCCGCTATCCGACCCACGAGAACCTCCGCGCTCAGCTCGCGCTCGCGTTGTACCGCAGCGGCCGGATCACCGAGGCGCTGGCTGCCCTGCGGCAGTTCCGCAGCACGCTCGCCGAGCGGTTCGGGTTGGAGCCGTCCCGGCGGCTGCGGGGTCTGGAGCAGGCCATCCTACGAGCCGAGCCGGCCCTGGACCTGCCCGTCGACCGTGGCCCGAGCCACCTGCTCGTCAGCTGACCATCCACCGATCGAAGGAGAGCGCCATGACGACGACTCAGCCGACCGGCAGCACCGCGCACACCGTCGACGCGGGAACGTACGCCGAAATCCTGCAGTTCTACGCCCGCCATTTCCAGCTGTTGGACGAGGGCCGGGCCGAACAGTGGTCCCAGCAGTTCACCGAGGACGGCGAGTTCGGGCAGAACGTCAAACCCGAGCCGCGTCGGGGCCGTACCGCGATCGCCGCGTCGATGCGGCGCGGCATCGACCGCCTGGCCGAGTCGGGGCTCACCCGACGGCACTGGTACGGCAACGTGATCGCCGAGCCGGATGGTGACGACGCGGTGCGGACCCGCTACTACGCGACCGTCTTCGAGACGCCGCCCGGTGGTGGTGCGGCCCGGGTCTACCTGAGCACCACCGCCGAGGACCTGCTGCAACGACAGGACGGCGAGTGGTTCGTCCGCCGCCGGCACATCGTGCACGACGGAACCTAGGGCTTGTGCCACAGCCCCGGGCCGGCCCTGCTGCCGGCCCGGACGACGACCGGCGGCGTTGCGGTTTCGTCCAGATACAACACCGGTATCCGGACGAAACCGCGCCTTGCCGGATCGCCGCCTCGGTTCGACCGACGACTTTGCGGCAGGCCCTAGAAGTTCAGCCCGCCGTCGACGTTCAGGACATGACCGTTGACGTAGGAACTGTCCGGTGAGGCCAGGAAGAGGATCGCCCGGGCGACCTCGGCGCCGGTTCCGGGTCGCTCGGTGGCGAGCGAGCCGCGTAGCCGGTTCCACAGCCGGTCGTTGCCGAGGATCGCTCGTCCCATGCCCTCGTCGACCACCCCGGGCGCGACAGCGTTGACGGTGATGCCATCGACGGCCAGCTCCGCGGCGAGCACACGGGTCAGGGTCTCCAGGGCGGCCTTGGAGACGCCGTAGGCCCCGCCACCGGCGATCGGCCGACGCCCCAGCAGCGAGGACACCGTGACGATCCGCCCGTCGCCGGCGGCCCGCAGCAGCGGGACGGCGGCCCGTACGCAGTTCAGCACGCCGGTCAGATTGGTGGCCAGCACCTCGTCCCACTGCTCCGGGGGCAGCGTCGCGAGGGGCCCCGGGTGGTTGATGCCGGCGTTCGCGACCAGGATGTCCAGTCCGCCGTGACGCTCCTGCACGGCGGAGAAGAGCGCATCGACCGAGGTCCGGTCGGTGACGTCGACCGGGAACTGGCCGACGGCGTCCGACGCGCCACGTGCCGCCGACACCACTGTGGCGCCGGCGTCGGCGAGCACTCGGGCGACGACCTGCCCCAGACCGGCGGTGCCGCCGGTCACGACCGCGACCTTGCCTTTGAGGACCATGAGAACTCCTTCGTTGTCCGCGTCCGGACCACGGGTCCGGCCGTACTGGAGCCGGCCTTGAGCGCCGGCCGGGACGCTTCCCGCGTGCCGTCAAACCGATGTGCTGAGCGGGCCGCCGTGGAGCTGGACCATCTCGTCGGTGACCGGCCGGGACGGCAGATACACGCCCGCCGGCTCACCGCGTTCCTCGGCGTACGCCCGATGCAGGTTGGCCACCAACCGTTCCGGTTCCGGCAGGCCGCGGAAGGGGTTGTCGGCCGCCCGACGGGCGGCCTCCAGCGGGGGGATCCCCGCACCGACGCCGTGGGCCGCCTCGCGGCGCAGCCACCGCAGGTACGCCTCGGTGGCGTCGAGCACCTCCGGCCCCGCGACCTCGCCGTGCCCGGACACCACCACCTGGGGGCGCAGGGCGCGCAGCGAAGCCAGCGCGCGCAGCGATCCGGCGACCGAACCCATGAGTACGAACGGCGTACGCCCGGAGAATGCCACGTCACCGGCGAACAGCACGCGCGGCTGCGGCAGCCACACCACCACGTCGTTTGTCGTGTGGGCCGGCCCGACGTGCATCAGCTCGACACGTGTGCCGCCGGGATCCAGAGTCAGCCGGTCCCGCAGCGTACGGGTCGGCAGCCTCAGGTCGATGCCGGAGAAGTCGGCCTGCGGCCACAGGTCGCGCATCGCCAGCCCCGTCCGGGCCATCTCGGAACGGGCGGTCTCGTGAGCCACGATCTCGGCCTCGCGGGGAAAGACGCAGTTGCCGAAGACGTGGTCGCCGTGGTGATGGGTGTTCACCACGATGTGCGGGCGGCCCGGCGCCAGCCGGTGCACGCACGCCAGCAGCGCCTGCGCTCGGGCCCGGGTCGCGGCGGTGTCCACCACCACGACCCGCTCGGTGCCGACGATGATGCCGGCGTTGCCGACGCACCAGCCGCCCGGCGGCTGGATGTAGGCGAACACCGCGGGGGCCAACGGCAGGAGCCGGCCGAACGGTGTGGTGGTCATGTCTCCTCCGGTGCTGCGACGTGGGTCCGGACCCCAGTGGGCCCGAACGCGCTCGGCTCCGGCTGGAGGCGGCGTCTCGATCGGAAGGTGTGCTGATGTACCTCGACGTGCTCGGTGGACTGCGAATCGGCCCGGCCGGCGGTGATGCGGGCCCGACCGCGCCCAAGCAGCGGCAGCTACTCGGTCTGCTCGCGTTACGGGCGGGCGCGACAGTGCCGGTGACGACCTGCGTGCGGGAGTTGTGGGACGACCACCCGCCACGCAGCGCCGCCACCACGCTGCAGACGTACGTCATGCATCTGCGCCGGGTGCTGGCCCAGGCGGAGGCGCCGGCGCGGCTGCTCACCGGTGAGCGCGGCTATCTGCTGCGGATCGACCCGGAGCAGACCGATCTGGGTGTGGTCCGCGAGTGGGCTCGCCGAGGCGACCAGCACGCCGCGGCCGGGAGACCGGCGCACGCCGCACACGACTGGCAGCAGGCGCTGACGCTGTGGCGGGGCCCGGTCCTCGCCGACGTACGGGTCGGTCCGGTGGCCGAGGAGATCATCGGGCACCTCGACCAGTGGCGGCTGCTGCTGATCGACAGGTACCTGGAAGCGGAGCTGCGTTGTGGCCGGCACCGGCAGGTGGTGGCCGCGGCGACGACTCTCGCCGGTCGGCATCCGCTGCGCGAGCCGATTCACGCCAGCCTGATGACCGCGCTCTACCGCAGTGGGCGGCAGGCTGACGCCGTCCTGGTCTACCAGCGGCTCTGCGCCGCGCTGGGGCGTGAACTCGGGGTCGAGCCCTCGGCGGCGGTGCAGCGGTTGCACCGTGCCGTGCGATCCGGTGCGGCCTGGCTCGAGTCGCCCGCCGACCCGACCACGGAGCCGCCGGTCCCCACGTTCCGCCGCCCCACTCTCGTGCCCGCGCCGTCGTCCGGCGTGTCCTGATCGGAGGCTCCCCGTGCCCGTACCCGTCCAGCGCGACCCCGACCTGACCCGGGCCCGGTTGGCCGGCTGGCTCCGCGACAAGCGTGGCGTCAGCGACGTCGCCGTAGGTCCGTTGACCGTCCCGAGGACCGCCGGATTCTCCGCCGAGATCCTGCTCTGCGACGCCAGGTGGGTGGAGGACGGACGCCAACGAGTCGCGCCGCTCGCCGTCCGGGTTGCGCCGGTCGGGCACCGGATCTTCCCCGATCTGCGCTGGCCGGAACAGGTCGGCGTGCAGATGGCGCTGGCCCGGACCGACGTCCCGGTCGCGCCGGTGCTCGGGTTCGAGCCCGATCCGGGCGTACTCGGGGCGCCGTTCGTGGTGATGAGCCGGATCACCGGTGAGGTCCCGGCGGACCTGCCGTCGTACCACCGGGAGGGCTGGCTGGCCTCGGCCTCGCCGCAGCGGCAGCGGGCGGCGTGGTTCGCCGCCCTGTCCGCGATGGGGCGGTTGCACCGGCTCGACCCGGCGGACCTGGGGGCGACCCCCGCGCCCTCCGGCGACCTGGCGTTCTACGCCGGGCAGCTGGAGTACTTCGGCGCCGCGGGCAACGACGCCGCCCGGACCGCGCTGGCCTGGCTGCAGGCCCACCAGCCACCGGCGCCGCAGACACCCAGCCCGCTGTGGGGAGACGCCCGGCTCGGCAACATCGTGTTCGCCGGTGACCGCCCGGCCGCCCTGCTGGACTGGGAGATGACCGACGTCGGTCGCCCGGAGAGCGACCTGGCCTGGTTCCTGCACATGGACCGGTTCCTCAGCGACGGCATCGGCGCTCCCCGGCTGCCCGGCCTGCCGGCCCGCGCCGAGACCGAGGAGTTCTACGCCCGGCTCCTCGGCCGGCCGCTGGCCCATCTCGCCTACTACGAGGTCCACGCCGCCTTCCGGTTCTGTGTCATCACCGCCCGGGTCGTGCGGCTGCTCGAGGAGACCGGCGTCCTGCCACCGGGATCGGACTTTCCGCTGCACCGCAACGCGACAGCGCTGTTGCGCCGCCGGCTCGCCGAGAGCGGTCTCGATCTCTCCAGTACGGGTGTAGCAGGCCTCTAGGGAACCCCGCAATGGTCGGCACCGTACGGGGCCAGCAGCGGTCCGCCCGAATCCGAGGGAGCTGGAATGAAGTTCGGCATCAACCTCTTCCCGACCGTCGGTCCGCAGGACAAGCCCGCCGCCCAGTACTTCGAGGAGAGCCTGCGCCTGGCGGAACTGGCCGACGAACTGGGCTTCCACCACGTCAAGACGGTCGAGCACTACTTCTCCCCGTACGGTGGGTACAGCCCCGACCCGGTCACGTTCCTGGCGGCCGCGGCAGCCAGGACCAGGCGGATTCGTCTGGTCACCGGTGCGGTGCTGCCCGCGTTCACCCATCCGGTGAAACTCGCCGGGAAGCTGGCGATGCTCGACGGCATCTCCGGTGGCCGGCTCGACGTCGGGTTCGGTCGGGCGTTCCTGCCGGACGAGTTCCAGGCCTTCGGCGTACCGCTGGATGAGAGTCGGGCCCGTTTCGACGAGGGTGTGGACGCGTGCAAGCTGCTCTGGTCCACCGAGCAGGCGGTGTGGGACGGCCGGTTCTACCGGTTCGGTCCGGTCACCCTGTTGCCGCGGCCGGTCCAGCAGCCGCATCCGCGGATCCTGGTGGCCACGGCCAAGTCGGCGGAGTCGGCCGAGGCAGCCGGCCGCAACGGGTACGGCGTCATGCTCGTTCCCTCGATCAACTCCCGGGAGCAGGTGCAGGACGTCCTCGCGCTGTACCGCAAGGCCGCCGCGGCCGGTGGCTTCACGCCGACCGACGAGGACGTGCACATGAGCTACAACGCGTTCCTGGCCGACGACGCCGACGAGGCACAGCGGCTCGGCCGCCAGTACGCCGATCAGTCGCACGGAGCGCTCGCCGCTGCCGTCTCGTCCTGGGCGCACACCCGAAGCAGCGACTATCCCGGCTACGAGAAGATCGTCGAGCGGGTCGGCAAGGGCAACTTCGACAGGCAGGTGGCTGACCGCAAGGCTCTGGTCGGCTCGCCCGAGCAGGTCGTCGCCGCGGTGGAGACCATCCGCGACTGGTTCGGTGAGGTGACCCTGAGCCTGCAGGTGGTCTCCGGCAACGTCCCGTACGAGCGGGCCGCCAGATCGCTGCGCCTGTTCGCCGAGCACGTGCTGCCCAGGTTCTGACGGAAACGCGCCGTGTCCACCCCGACGGCCGTCCTGGCCGACAGTTACGCCGACGCCCGGCCCGCGCGACGTCCCCTGCGCTGGGTCGCGGGCGTGGCCGGGTTGGTGCTGCTCCTGCTCGCGCTGGTGAGCATGGCGGGCAACCCGGCCTTCGAGTGGGATGTGGTGGGGCAGTACCTCACCGCCGACGTCGTCCTTGACGGCCTGCGGGTCACCCTGTTGTTGACCGCCATCGCCCTGATCGGGGGGTTCGCCCTCGGAACGGTGCTGGCTGTCATGCGGCTGTCCGGGAGCCGCCTGCTGCAGGCGATCAGCTGGGGTTACACGTGGCTGTTCCGGTCCGTCCCGATCCTGGTCCAGCTGCTGTTCTGGTACAACATCTCGCTTGTCTACCCACGGCTGACGGTGGGGGTGCCCTTCGGCCCGACGATCCTGGACCTGCCCACCCGCGGCCTGATCAACGGGTTCGCGGCGGCGGTCATCGGCCTGACCCTGCACGAGGCCGCACACGCCGCCGAGATCGTCCGGGCCGGGCTGCTGTCGGTCGAGAGGTCGCAGACCGAAGCGGCTCAGGCCCTCGGCCTCTCCCGTCCGCGCACCCTGTGGCGCATCGTGCTGCCGCAGGCGATGCGGGCCATCGTTCCGCCGGCCGCCAACCAGGCCGCGGCGCTGCTGAAGGGAACCTCGGTGGTCAGCGTCATCGCCGGACAGGACCTGCTCTTCTCCGTCCAGCTCATCTACAACCGTAACTACCTCGTGATTCCGCTGCTGCTCGTGGCGACCCTCTGGTACCTGTTCTTCACCACCCTGCTCAGCGTGGTCCAGTACCTCCTGGAGCGGTTCTTCGGGCGGGGCAGCGGTCGGGCCGGCCCGGCGGGACCACGCCTGTCGCTCCTCGCCGGGGAGGACCGGTGAGCACCGCCGCCGAGGAACTGGCAGTGGCGACCGGTGAACCGCGCACCATGGTTCGGCTCATCCAGATCAGCAAGGCGTTCGGCGACGTGGCCGTTCTCGACCGCGTGGACCTGACCGTTCCGGCCGGCACTGTCACCTGTGTGGTCGGACCGTCCGGCTCGGGCAAGAGCACCCTGCTGCGCTGCGTCAACCGCCTCGAACGGCCCGACTCCGGCGCCGTCCTGATCGACGGGCAGCCGGTCGGGCTGATCCGGCGCGGCAACCGGGTGATCGAGGCCCCACCGCGTCTGCTCGCCCGGCACCGGACAGCCGTGGGGATGGTGTTCCAGGCGCTGAACCTCTTTCCGCATCTGACGGTCCTGGAGAACATCGTCGAAGCTCCGGTCGCGGTGCAGGGGGCGAGCCGCGCCGATGCCCGGGCCCGGGCCCGGGAACTCCTGCAACGAGTCGGTCTGGCCCACAAGGAGCGGTCGTATCCCCGCGAGTTGTCCGGCGGCGAACAACAACGCGTCGCGATCGCCAGGGCACTCGCTCTGCGTCCGAAGGTGATGCTCTTCGACGAGCCGACAAGCGCGCTCGACCCGGAACTGGTCGGCGAGGTGCTGTCGGTCGTACGCGACCTCGCCGCCGGCGGCATGACGATGCTCATCGTCACCCACGAGCTGCGCTTCGCCGCCGAGGTCGCCGACGAGATCGTCTTCATCGACCGCGGCCGGATCGTCGAACAGGGACCGCCCGCCACGATGCTCGGCAGTCCGCGGGAGGAGCGGACCGCCCGATTCTTCGCCACCATCCAGCAACGTTGAAGGAGACACCGTGCCCCATAGCCGTATTCGCCGGGCGGCCGTCGGCGCCGTCGGGCTGCTTCTGCTGTCGGGATGCCTGCACGCGGCACCGGCCAGCAGCATCCAGGAAGCACCGAAGAACCTCGGCGCCGAGGACGTCGTCTCCGCCGTCCAGGCCGACCCGGCTCTGAAGGAGCTGCTTCCGGCGGAGATCCGCCAGTCCGGGGTGCTTACCGTGGGCTCGGCCGTCGGAACCCCGCCGATCGCCTTCCACCCGCAGGACGGCGGGCCACCGCGCGGCATCGACATCGACGTCGCCGACGCGGTAGCCAGGAAACTCGGCCTGACCGTCAAGCGTGACCAGGTCAGTGGCGCATCGCTGCTGACCGGGCTCACCGCCGGCCGCTTCGCCGTCGGCACGGCCAACTTCTCCGTCACCGAGGAGCGCAAGAAGGTCCTCGACTTCACCACGTACCTGACCGACGGGACGGGCATCCTGGTCCGCGACGACAGCTCCCTCACCGAGGTCAAGGATCTGGCGCAGCTCTGTGGATCCTCGATCGGCACCGGTGTGGGCAGCACCTTCGAGAACGACCTACGCCGGCAGCAGGACAAGTGCGCCCAGGCCGGTAAGCAGCCCTACCGGGTCAGCACCTACAGCGACGCGGCCGCGCACTTCCTGGCACTGCGCGAGGGGCACGTCGACGTGCTGGTCAGCTCCGCGAGCGTGCTGCGGTACGCCGCCGCCCAACAGCCGGGCCTGCGCCTCGCCGGCCAACTCGACCGCCGCGACGTCGGACTCGCCACGAACAGGGGCGCCGGCCTGGCGGAACCGTTGCGCGCCGCGATCGATGCACTCGTCGCCGAGGGCACCTACCAGAAGATCCTGGCCAAGTGGCACCTGGAGGAGGCCGGGATCCAGCACTCGGCGGTCAACCCGTCGGCGGCCTGACGAACCTCACACCGCCCAGTCCGGGACCTCGTCGATCCGCAACACCGCGCAGGTCCACGAGTACCCTGCCCCCACCCCGGCGAGCAGCACATGTTCGCCGGGGTGGACCTGCCGGGACTCCACCAGGTGCGCCAGACCGCTGAACTGGTCACCCGCACCGAGGTGGCCCACGGTCCGGGCCCAGGACCAGGTGGTCTTCTCCGGCCGCAGTCCCCACGGCCGCAGGTACGACGAGGTCAACCTGCGCAACCCGAAGTGCGGCAACACGAACCGGTCCACGTCCGCGAACTCCAACCCCGCCTGCGCGAGGGCCCGGCTCAGCGCCTCCGCCTGCCCGGCCACCACACGACTGATGCTGTACGACACCCCGGTCCGCGCGACGAACGCCTTCTTGACCACGTCCAGGTCCACCGGCTGTCGCTGGGCCAGCGGCACGGCGCCGAACGGATCGTCGCCGCGGTGCAGCCCCTCCAACTCCGGCTCGGAGACAGTGGCCAGGCTCAACAGCCGGGCGAAGCCGCCGTCCCGGGACAGCAGCAGGGCGGTGCCCGCGTCGCCGTAGACCGTGCCGGGGTCACTGTTCCAGCGGTCGAAACCGGGTGCGGTGAACCGGTCTCCGGTGGTGAGCAGCGCCGCGGTCCGGTCCGGCGCCGCGCTCAGATACGCCACCGCCAGGTCGAGCGCGCCGAGGCCGCCGTTCGACAGTTGCCGCACCTCCAGAGCCGGACAGCGGTTACCGACGGCCATCCGCTGCACGTACGACGCCGGCGCCCAGATGTCGTGCCCCTGGTGGTAGACGCAGGCGTGCAGCAGCAACGCCACCTCGTGCGCGGTGTGCCCGGAGCGCTTCAACGCCAGCTCGGCGGCCCGGACCGCCATGTCCGGAGCGGACTCGTCGGCCGACACGGCGACCGAGTCCACCCCGGTCTGCGCGGCCAGTCGCCCCGCGCAACTGCCGGCGCTTACCGCGTCGGCCGTCAGTACCCGGCCCGGGATGTGCGCGGCCACACCGGCCACGTGGATTCCACCGATGCGCATCTGCTCGCCGCCCTCATGCTCACGTGCCGTGGAGCCGCCGGCCCGATGCTCGTGACATCGGACCGGCGGCGGTCGCCCGCCCGGGGCGGGGCAGGCTTCGAAACGGGCGCTCCCGCGGGTTGGCCGCGAGGTCGCGTCGTGGTGTCGCCACCGTCGCGTGTCGCGCTCGGCGCGGGGTCGAGAAACCGTCGAGCGGCGTACGCCTGGAGCCGGCCTCAAGCGGCCGGTGCGACGTTGCCGAACATGTCTGAGCAGAGAAGAGCCGTACGGGTGGCGCTCCTGTTTCCCGGTCAGGGCGCGCAGCGACCTGGCATGGCCACCGGCCTGTACCGCGGCGACAGCGATTTCCGCCGCCACGTGGACGAGGTGTTCGCCCTGTGGGGGCCCGAGGGCGCCGCTATCCGGGCGGACTGGCTCGCCGCCGATCCGGTCGTACCGCCCGACGACCTCCGCCGCTCCCAGCCGTTGCTGTTCGCGGTCGGCTGGGGGCTCGGCCGGAGCGTTCTCGACCGTGGCGTGGTGCCGACGGCTCTGCTCGGGCACAGCGTCGGCGAGGTCGTGGCGGCGACCCTCGCCGGTGTGCTGAGCCTGCCGGACGCCGTCCGCGTACTCCGGGACCGGATCACCCATCTCGCCGAGGCGCCGCGCGGTGGCATGCTCGCGGTGGCCGCGACCCCCGAGCAGGTGCAGCCCTACCTCGATGGAGCAGTGGTGCTCGCCGCGGTCAACGGTCCACGGCAGGTGCTGCTCGCCGGCCCCGACGAGCCCCTCACACGAGCCGCGCAGCTCTTGCGGGAAGCCGGCGTCACCTGCCAGTCGGCCCGTTCCACTGTGGCGTTCCACAGTCCTGCCATCGCCGCGGAGGCCGCCCGCGCCGAACCGCTGCTGCGCACGTTGCCGTTGCGGCCTCCGCGACTGCCCCTGTACTCCTGTTACACGGGCGCCCGGATGACCTCGGCGGTGGCTACCGACCCGCAGTACTGGGCCCGACAGCCGGTCGCGCCGGTCTGGTTCGCCGCCGCGCTCGACGCGGTCTGCGCCACCGAGCCGGCCGTGCTCCTCGAGGCCGGCGCACCACACGGGCTCACCGCGCTCGCCCGACGTCATCCAGCGGTACGACGAGGCGGGTCCACGGCCCTGGCCGCGCTGCCCGTCCGAGCCGGGAGCCGCGAGGACGACCTGGGCGCCTTCGCCGCGGCCCTGGCCGCCGTTGCCACACCCGCTTCCAGGACGCCTCGACCGGCACTTGAGCCCCGGGTGTGACCGTCGCACCATGAGTCGTCGTGTGGTCGTCACCGGGCTCGGAGCCGTCGCTCCGGGTGGTACCAACCTCAAGCAGTACTGGGACCTGCTCAGCTCGGGCCGCACCGCGACCCGGCCCATCACCGCATTCGACCCGTCGCCGTACCGGTCGAGGATCGCCGCCGAGTGCGACTTCGATCCGGTCGAGGCCGGGCTCAGCCCGCAGGAGGCGCGGCGGATGGATCGGGCCACCCAGTTCGCGGTGGCCGCGGCCCGTGAAGCCGTCGCGGGCAGTGGCCTCGACCTGCCCGGCAAGGACGGTGAACGGCTGGCCGTGTCGCTGGGCTGCGCGGTCGGCTGCACCACGAGCATGGAGCGGGAGTACGTCGTGCTGAGCGACGGCGGCCGGTCCTGGCGGGTCGACCCGGAGTACGCGGTGCCGCACCTGTACGACTGGTTCGTGCCCAGCTCGGCCGCCGCCGAAGTGGCCCACACCGTTGGCGCGCAGGGGCCGGTGGCGCTGATCTCCGACGGCTGCACCTCCGGACTGGACGCCGTCGGGCACGGCGCCGAACTGATCCGGGAGGGCAGCGCCGACGTGGTCGTCGCCGGCGGCACCGACGCGCCGATCTCACCGATCACGCTCGCCTGCTTCGACGCCATCAAGGCGACCAGTCCGCGCAACGACGACGCGGCCCACGCGTCGCGCCCCTTCGACGCCACCCGCAACGGGCTGGTCCTCGGCGAGGGCGGGGCCGTGCTCGTCCTGGAGGAGCTGGAACACGCGAGGCGCCGTGGCGCACACGTGTACGCGGAGGTCGCCGGGTTCGGTAGTCGCAGCAACGCCTACCACATGACCGGGCTCCGGCCCGACGGCGTGGAGATGGCCGAGGCGGTCCGGGTGGCCCTGGACGAGGCACGCATCGCGCCGGACGGCGTCGATTACGTCAACGCGCACGGATCCAGCACCAAACAGAACGACCGCCACGAGACGGCGGCGTTCAAACGCAGCCTCGGCGACCATGCCTACCGGGTGCCGGTGAGCTCGATCAAATCCATGATCGGGCATTCCCTCGGTGCGATCGGCGCGCTGGAGCTGGTCGCCTGCGCGCTGGCCATGGAGTACGGCGTGGTCCCGCCGACCGCGAACCTGCACGTCGCCGACCCCGAGTGTGACCTGGACTACGTTCCGCTGACCGCCCGGGAACAGCGGATCGACACCGTGTTGAGCGTCGGCAGCGGCTTCGGTGGCTTCCAGAGCGCCGTCGTGCTGGCCCGCCCGGATCGGAGGACGGCATGAGCGCCGCCGTCGTGACCGGTCTCGGAGTGGCCGCGGCCAACGGGCTGGGCGCCGAGGCGTACTGGCAGGCGACCCTGGAGGGGCGGCCCGGCATCCGAGAGATCAGCCGCTTCGACTCGAGCGGATACCCGGTGCGCCTGGCCGGTGAGGTGTCCGACTTCGCCGCGGAGGAGCACCTGCCGGGGCGGCTGCTGCCGCAGACCGACCGGATGACCAGGCTCAGTCTCTACGCCGCAGAGCAGGCCCTGACCGACGCGGGGGTGCCGGCCGCCGATGGACTTCGCTACGACGTCGGCGTCGCCACGGCCTCCTCGATGGGTGGCTTCGAGTTCGGCCAGCGGGAGTTGGAGAACCTCTGGAGCAAGGGCGGTAGCCACGTCAGCGCCTACCAGTCGTTCGCCTGGTTCTACGCTGTCAATTCGGGGCAGATCTCGATCCGTCACAACCTGCGGGGACCCGGTGCGGCGCTGGTCACCGACCACGCGGGCGGTCTCGACGCGGTGGGGCACGCGCGCCGGCAGATCCGACGCGGCACCCCGGCGATACTCACCGGCGGGGTGGACGGCGCCCTCTGCCCGCTCGGGATCGCCGGCTTGGTGAGTACGGGCGGGTACACCACGCGAACCGACCCGGACGGGGCGTACCGGCCGTTCGCCGCCGACGCGGACGGCGCCGTGCCGGGGGAGGGCGGCGCCCACCTGCTGCTGGAGGACCGGGACGCAGCGCGTGCCCGGGGCGCGAAGGTGTACGGCGAACTGGCCGGGTACGCCGCGACGTTCGACCCCGCCGGCGCCCCGGAGACCGGCCTGCAAAGGGCGATCACCGGCGCCCTGCGTGACGCGCAGGTGGCACCGGCCGACGTCGGTCTCGTCTTCGCCGACGGCACGGCCGACCGGGCCGCCGACCGGGCCGAGGCCGCCGCGCTGGCCGCGGTCTTCGGGCCCCGGGCGGTGCCCGTCACCGCGCCCAAGAGCATGGTCGGACGGCTGCAGGCGGGCGCTGCCGCACTGGATCTGGCCACCGCCCTGCTGGCCCTGCGCGATGGCGTCGCCCCGCATACCGCGGGGGTGGACGCGCCCGCACCGGACTGCCCGATCGACCTGGTGACCGGCTCGCCCCGGTCGCTGCCGCTGAGTTGCGTGCTGGTGCTGGCCCGGGGCAGGGGCGGTTTCAACGCCGCCGCCGTGCTCCGCCGGTCGCAGCAGTGACGTCCGAGCGACCCGACAACCGAAGGGACCACCTGCCATGACCACTCGCGAACTGCTCAGCCTCGACGACCTGCGGCGCATCCTGCGCGAGGCGGCCGGCGACGACGACACCGTCGACATCGACGGGGACATCCTCGACACCCCGTTCGTCGAGCTCGGCTTCGACTCACTGGCCATCCTGGAGACCGTCTCGCGGGTGTCCCGCGAGTTCGCGGTGGCACTGCCGGACGAGGTGGTCGAGCGCTGCGACACGCCCCGGGCGTTCCTGGAGGACGTCAACCGTACGTTGACCGGGGTGTGATCGTACGGCGATGCGCGGCGGACCGTCCGGTCGCCGCGCATCGCCGTGTCCGCCGTCGGTCAGTCGCTGACCGGCTGCAGGTGCAGGCGGGCCTGCTCCAGGGTGCGGACGCTGTTGGTACTGAGGTTGTGCTGGACCAGCTCGCGGGCTCCGGCGAGGGTGGCTCCCGGTCCGAGCAGCTCCTCGATGCGCTCGGGGCGCAGCACCACTGTGTGGTGCGAGGTGACGGTCACCCCGTCGCCCTCCGGGCGCAGCGTCCAGACACCGGTGTGCGCCGCCAGCAGCGGCGGCAGCGTGGTCTGCTTGTAGACGATCCGCTCGGCGGGGAACCCGACCCGGATCGACCTGGTCGTGTGCACCGCACCGTCCGGGGCGACGGTGTCCATCTCCAGGGTCTGGACGTTCGGCTCGTCCTCGGTGAGTCCGACGCGGGCGACGTGCGGCAGCCGTTCGACCCACCGGTCGGCGCGGTACAGGAAGTCGTACACGTCGGCCGCCGGGGCCGGGACGCTTACGGAATCCTCGAACGAGAGCAGCGTGCCGTTCCTGGCGGAACGCGCCGCTGCGCCCAGCGCGCCCAGCTCCGCCGTGCTGTTGGCGTCGACGGCGCGCTCCACCCAGGCGGCCGCGTCGGGCTCGTCGTCGACGACAGTGAAGTCGTGCAGGAGCAGCACCCGGGTGCGGCCGCCGTCGAGCGCTTCGAGTTGCCACTCGCCGCCCATCGACGCGACCGGAGCCGCCGACACCTCCTGCCGGAAGACGACACGACCGTCGGCCGGGATCAGGGTGCGTCGCGAGGTCCACGACCGGACGAGGCCGTTCGCGATGGCCCACAACCGGAGCCGCTCGGTCTGCTGCGGTCCGTCGGCGTGACGTTCGAGGAGGTCGACGTGGACCGTCGGCCCGAACGTGTACGGCCACCTGGTGACGTCCGCGATGATCGGGTACACGGCGTCGACGGGTGCGTCGACGTCGATGCTGTGCCGGGTGATGTGGACTTCGGGTTCGGGCACGGCGGTCCTCCTACCGGTCGGATGGGGTACGACCCGAGCGTCCCGGGTGCCGATCGGCGTCCGGTGGAGCGCCGTTGGAGAGCTACCGCACCCGGAGCCCGGCGCGAAACACCGCGGCGACGTGCCGCAGCGCCCCCGGGTCGATGGCCGGATCGCCGTGGACCGCGAGCAGGTCGCCCTGGTACCCGGGGGCTATCCGGCCGACCTGATCGGCGATCCCGCAGACCTGGGCGGCACCGGAGGTGACGGCTCGCAGTGCTTCCGTCGGCGAGAACCCGAGATCAGCCATCGCCTGGACCGCGTAGGCGAGTGATCCGTGCGGTTTACCGGGCCCGCAGCCGGCGTCGCTGGCGCAGGCGACGGGTACCCCCGAGGTGGCGATCCGCCACAGCGCGTCGTGCACGGCCTTCCGGCGGGGGTCGGCCCCGTCCGGGCCGGTGTGGTCCGCAGGCTGCGGGACCGAGCCCAGGGTGAGGGTGACCCGGGTTCCCGCGGCAGCCATCCGGCTCAGCAGCGCCGGATCCACGTTGGTGCCGTCGGCGGTGACGAACGTGCAGTGCTCGACGCCGTCGAATCCGGCCGCGACCGCGTCAGCGATACCGTCCGCGGCATGACAGTGCCCGGTGACCGGCAGACCGTGCCGCTTCGCCTCCTGCACGACTGCGGACAGCTCGGCCGACCCGAACTGCACTTCGTGGGGGTGGGACCCCGCAGTCAGCCGGCCGCCGGTGACGACCACCTTCACCACGTCGACGCCCCGCGCCGCCCGGTCCCGGACCGCCGCGCGGATCGCCTCGACGCCCTCGACCTCACCGCCGAGAAACCAGCAGTGGCCGCCGATCGAGGTGATCGGCGGCCCGGCCAGCAGCAATCGCGGACCGAGACGGACGTCGGCGGCGGTTTCGGCGCGTACCCGCAGGCCCAGGTAGCCGCGGTCGCCGAGGTCACGGGCGGTGGTGACGCCGGCGTCGAGGGTGGCGGCCGAGGCCGAGCGCATCCGGTCCAGCACGACGTCGTCGTCGGCGGTGACGAGGCCGGCCACGGTGTCCGCCGTGGCGTCGAACGCGAGATGGACGTGGGCGTCGATGAGGCCCGGCAGCAGCGTGGCGGAACCCAGGTCGACCACCTCGTGCCCGGACGGCGGTGGCCCGTCGAGCACCGCTCGGATCACACCGTCGTCAACGAGCACGGTCGGCCGTTCGGCCTGGATCACGCGCTCGCCGTCGAAGAGCCGCCGTGCTCGGATCGCTACCATCGTTCACCCTTCGGCTGCCCGTCCGCGTCGCCGGGCAGCGTCTCAGCGCCTGCTCGGAGCCGGCTGGAGTGTGGTGAGCAACTCCCGGACCTGGGACAGCAGTCGAGGTGACCCGGCGGCCCGGGCGGCGACGGCCGCCTGCCGGGCCATCACCGGGATCTGCTGGTCGCGACCGTGCCCGTGGGCCAGCAGCGCGAGGCCGGTCAGCGCCTCGCACCGGGCGCCCGGATGACCGATCCGCTCGGCCTCGCGCAGTGCGCGCCGGTACTCCACCTCCGCGCGCCCGGTCAGGCCCTCGTCCCGATACAGACCGGCGAGCAGATTGCGGGCGTTGACCAGCACGGCGAGGTAACCGCCGGGTTCGGCGAAGGCGATGGCGCGGGCCACGTGTGCGTGGGCGCGGTCCGATCGGCCCTCGGCGCGGCGTAACCGGGCCAGCCCGTAGGAGGCGAGCGCGACCGAGTGCGCCGAGCGGGCCCACCGGCCGAGCCGCAGGGCCGCCCGTAACCGCCGAACCGCCTCGCGGTGCGCGCCGAGCTCACCGCAGACGCCGCCGAGCCGGGCCAGGATCTCCGCTTGGGCGGAGTAGTCCCCAGCCCGTTCGCCGATCCGCGCCGCGGCGCTTAATTGACGGTACGCAAGGCGCAGTTCCCCGCGCGCGTGGTGGGCCATCCCGAGGTACAGCAGGCAGCGTGCCTGGGCGTGCCGCAGCCCCAGCTGTCGGCACTGTCGCAGGCCACGGTGGAGCAGGCCGATGGCGTCGTCGAACCGTTTGGTCGGCTGTTGCAGGCGGTGCATGGCCAGAGCGGTCACGGCGACGACCTCCAACTCGGCCGGACCCCGTCGGCGCAGCTGGTCGCAGGCCTCCCGCAGATGGATCTCGGCGGGCCCCAGGTCGTTGAGCCCCTGCAATGCCAGTCCGAGGTTGAGCCGGGCGATGGCGGCGTACGTGGGCTCGCGGAGCGGGTCGGTGGCCGCGACAGCGGCCTCGGCGGCGATCCGCCAGTCGGTGTGGTGCCGGTCGGCGCCGCAGGGCCCGCGCAGCGCGTCGGTCAGGCCCACGGCGAGCGGGGTCAGCCCGGCGGAGGCGGCCTGCACCGCGACCGCAACGAGGTTGCGCCGTTCCCGTTGCAGCCAGGCCCGCGCCGCCCGGTGGCTGCCGAAGGTCGCCTGCCCGGTGCCGGCGCCGACCCGGACCACATCCGGATGACACAGCCGCACCGCAGCGTCGGCGACGTTCAGCAACGACGTTCCCAGCCGGACGAGCGCGGCCCGCCGATCCGCCGCGGGATCCTCGTCGAGACCGCGCTCGGCGGCGAACCGGGCCACCAGGCTGTGCAGGCGGATGACCCCGTCGGGCCCGAGTTCGGCGAGCCGGGCGCGGGCCAGGTCCGCCACGGTCGCGGCTGCGCTGGACTGTGACATCCTGGTCAGCTCGGCGACCGTCTCGACGCGGTGCGCGAACCCGGGTACGAGTTCGAGGAACCGGAAGAGCCGCCGGACGGCCGGGGGCAGTGCGGAGTAGGCGAGTTCGAAGGCCGTCCGGACCGCTGCCCGCCGGCTGCCGGGCAGGCTGAGCGTGCCGAGCGGGTCCGCGCCGAGCAGTTCGGCGAACTCGCCGATGTCGCGGGCCGGATGGGTGACCAGATGGGCGCCGGCGATCCGGAGTGCCAGTGGCAGCCGGTCACACCGTTCGACGAGCGCCTCCAGCGCGGCGGGCGTACGGCTGACCCGGGCCTGGCCGACCATGTCGGTCACCAGTGTCGCGGCTTCCGTGGGGGAGAGGACGTCGAGGGTGACCACGTGGGCGACGTCGCAGTCCAGTGCCGGTGGATCGCCGCGCCGTACGGCCAGGACGGCGCATCCGGCGGGAAGGGGAAGCAGCCCGTGTGGTGGGTCACCGTCCGGGGCGTCGTCGATCGTCACCAGCAGTCGCCGTCCGGCGAGCCGGCGGCGGAGCAGGGACACCGCGGCAGTGGTGCTTGTCGGCGGTTGTTCCACTCCGGAGGTGGTCAGCATCTCCGCGATGATGTCGGGCCAGGTTCGTCCGTCGCCGGCGCACACGTACCACTGGCCGTCGGGAAACCGGGTCCGAAGGCGGTGGGCCACCCGCACGGCGAGCGCGGACTTGCCGACCCCCGGCACCCCGGTGAGGCAGACCACAGGTGTGTCGCCCGACCCCAGGGTCGTAAACAGTTCGTGGGAGACGTCCGCCCGCCCGACGAAGTCGGCGATGTCCGGTGGCAGTTGGCATTGTGCCCGCCATCCGCCAAGGCCGGCCATCGGGATCACCGTGTTGCCGCGAGTCTGGCCTGTTTCGGCGATCAGCCGGCGGTAGCGGCGCCGCAGCTCGGTGTCCGGTGTGGCGTCCAGTTCGTCACGCAGCCTTCTGCGTGCCTGGTGGTACGCGGCGATCGCCGCAGCCCGGTCGCCGGTCTCGGCGAGGGCGTCCATGAGGTGGCCCCACAGGCGTCCTCGCTCAGGATGAGCGAGGGTCGCGGCGCGTAGTTCGTCGATGACCTGCGCGTGCCGGCCCGTGGCCAACGCCAACTCGAACCGGCGCTCCATCCAGCGCAGCCGATCATCGACCAGGGCGGTGACCACCTCCCGCTGGATGCGGGCCGACGGCACCAGCGCGAGCGGGTCGCCGCGCCACTCGGCCAGGGCCTGCTGCAACCAGGCCAGCTCGACGTCGACCGACCCGGCGCGTCGGGCGGAGCGCGCCTGCGCGATCGCGTCCCGGTAGCGGTCCAGGTCCAGCGATCCGGGCGGCACCACGATCCGGTACGCGCCGGGGCGGGTCTCGATCAGATCCGGTCTCTCGGGGTGGACGGTGGCGAACCGGGCCCGCAGGCGGGTGAGGTGCACCTGAAGGGCGCTGCGAGGGTCCTTCGGTGCTCGGTCGTCCCACAGGGCGTTCGCCAGTTCCGAGGCGGTGACCCAGGTGCCGGCGCGCAGCAGCAGGCTTGCCAGGATGATGCGCTGCTTCGGTGCGGTCACCGGCGCGGAGCGGCCGGCGACAACCACCGTCAGCGGCCCGAGGACGCGGTACTCCTCCGTCGGGGTGGCTGGCACGCTCACACGGTCCTCCCTCGCGAATAACCCCTTCCATCATTGTTCGTCGATGTTGCGAACGGGGATCGCGAAGGTTGACAGGTGTCATGCGCGTTGCAGGGCCGGGGCCGTACGCGGTCGTAGGCCCAGAGCGTCGGCCAGCAGCGCGTACGAGCGCACGCGGTCGCTGTGTCCGTGGATGGTGGACAACACCACGAACTCGTCCACGCCCACCGCGGTGGCCATCGCGGTGAGCTGCTCGGCGACGTCGGTGGGGGAGCCGACCGCGTATCGCGGCCACTCCTCCGGCCCGCCGGTCGCCGCCGCGGGCCGGGAGTGGAGTTCCGTGAGCGCGGTCTCCGGCGCCGGCACCGGACGCAGGTCGCCCTGCGTCATGCGTTGCCGGAACAGTCGCTGGCTGGCGAAGACGTGCTCGGCTTCGGCGCGGGTCGGCGCGCAGTACACCCCGATGCCCACCATCACCCGGGGGCTGCCGCCGCCGCGTGTGTCGAAACTGGCCCGGTACGCCCGTACCGCTTCGGTGACGACCTCGGGACGGCCGAAGTGCGCGAACGAGTATGGCAGGCCGAGCCGCCCGGCGAGCACGGCACTCGACGTGCTCGCGCCCAGCAGCCAGACCTGCGGCACGCCGTCCACAGTCGGCATGATGCCGCCCTGGTCGCCTGGCCCGCCGAGGAATGCCCGGACGGCGCTGACCTGCTCGGCGAAGGACTGGTCGGAGTGATCGCCGAGGGAGGGGTTGAGCAGCCGGGCGTCCCGGGACGAGGCTCCGGCGCCCCGGCCGATGCCCAGATCGATCCGGCCCGGGGCCAGGGCCTGCAGCACCCGGAACGTCTCGGCCACCTTGAACGGGCTGTAGTACGGCAGCAGCACGCCCCCGCTGCCGATCCGCAGGCCGGTGGTCTCCGCGGTGAGCCGCGCGATCATGATCTCGGGGGCCGGGCTCGCGAACGACGCCGTGGCGTGGTGTTCGGCGAGCCAGTAGCGGTGGTAGCCGAGCGCGTCGGCCGTCCGGGCCAGATCGAGCGTGTTGGTAAGCGCCTGAGTCGGTGTGGACCCCTCCGGGATCATCGACTGGTCCAGGATCGACAACTGCACGGGGTGACTCCCTCGGTCGGGTCTCAGGTGTCGGCGGGCGCGACGACCGGGCGGGTCAGCCGCGCCACCACGGATGCCAGCCGGTCGTCGAAGGCGGCGGCGTCCAGTGCCGCACCGAGTTCGGCGCGGCTGACCCGGGTGGCCGCGGCGTGCCGCTCGGTGCCCAGGTCGGTGATCTGGCAGTAGACGCCGCGGCGGTCGTGGTCGCAGCTGACCCGGGCGGCGAGCTGCTTGGCGTTGAGGCGACTGACCAGGCGGCTCATCGAGGACTGGTCGAGGGCCACCGCGTCGCTGAGGTCCTGGATGCGCATGCCGCGCGGGTTGCCGCGGGTCAGCTCGTCGAGCACCAGCAGCTCGGTGAGGGTGAGGTCGAACTCCCGCACGAGGCGCTTGTCGAGCGTCTGGCCCAGGCGGCCGGTGAGGACCGTCAGTTGCCGCCAGAGGTCGAGCACGTCCGGCTGCCCGCCGCGTCGTTCCGCCATTCCGCCCGCCCTCCGAGTCGTCGCCGTACACCTTACACGTCCATGCGTACTCAATGTATACGCATTTATTTTTCACGAGGTCAGAGCCCAAAGCGTGGTCAACTAGGGCGTGAGGTGCCGAATAATGTCTGCACCTACATGTATTCTGTGCGCGTCAATCCGGACCGTACTGCCGCTCGGAGGTAACGACCATGGCCAGCGACACCAGCGCGCCCCAGCGCGCTCCCGGCGACAAGCCCGCTGTCGGGGAGGGCGACCGCCTCGATCCCGCATTCCTCAAGATGGCCGGAGTCCTGCTGCTGGCACTGCTGATGGCCCTGCTGGACGAGACAATCGTCAACGTCGGGGTGGACCGCCTCGTCACCGTCTTCGGGACCTCGCTGTCGACCATCCAGTGGGTCACCGCCGGATACCTGCTCGCCGTCGCCGTCGCGACCCCGATCTCCGGCTGGGGCGTGGACCGGTTCGGTGTCCGTCAGATCTGGGTGTTCGCGGTCGTCCTGTTCACCGTCGGTTCGCTGCTGTCCGGACTGGCCTGGTCGGCCGGCAGCCTGATCGCGTTCCGCCTGCTCCAAGGGCTCGGCGGCGGAATGATCTTCCCGGTCGTCCAGGCCGCGATCGCCCGCGCCGCGGGCCCGACCAGGGTCACCAAGGCGATGGGCCTGATCTCGATCCCGCTGACCGTCGGGCCGGTGCTCGGTCCGATTCTCGGCGGCTTCTTCGTCGACGACATCAGCTGGCGCTGGATGTTCCTCATCAACCTGCCGGTCGGTGTCATCGCTCTGCTGCTCGCCCTCCGGACGCTGCCGGCCGACGCGCCGGACTCCGCAGCGCCGCGGCCACGCCTCGACGTCATCGGCCTGGCCCTGCTCTCACCCGGCTTCGCGGTGCTCATCTACGGGCTCACCACCGCGGCCCACCGCGGCGACTTCGGCGATCCGGCGGCGGTCACCGCCTTCGCCGTCGGCGCGGCACTGCTGCTGGCGTACGTGCTGCACGCCCGCCGCGCGGCCGAGCCCCTGATCGACGTGCGGATGTTCACCCAGCGTGGTTTCACGATGTCGGTGGTCACCATGCTGCTCGTCGGGGCGGTCGCCAACACGTTGCTGTTCCTGACTCCGCTGTACTACCAGCAGTCACGCGGATTCGGCGCGCTGCACGCGGGCCTGCTCATGGTGCCCTCGGGCATACTCGGCGCCGCCGGGGCGATCTCCGTCGGCAAGGCCGGCGCCCGGCTCACCGCCCGCGTGACCGCTCCGATCGGGATGCTGCTCGCCACGATCGCCGCGCTGGTGCTGTCCGGCGTCGGTGACCACACCTCGACGGCCCTGACCGCTATCGCGTTCGGCATCGGCGGCTTCGGCATCGGCTTCACAGTGCCCGGCCTGATGGCGTTCATGTACCTCGCGGTCGGCCCCGACGACGCTCCCCGGGCCACCAGCGCCCTGTTCATCCTCAACCAGATCGGCGGGTCGTTGGGCATCGCGGTGGTCGCGGTCGCGTTGCAACAGCGGCTCAGTGGCACCTCGGGCTTCCCCTCGGAGGCGTACGGCCGGACGTACTGGCTGGTGGCGGGCTTCGCCGTGGTCGCAGGGCTCGCCGCAGCACTGGTACCCGGGCCGTGGCGGGCCCCGGAGCAGCAACGCGCGTAACGCTCGGGCCTTCCTCGACCGTGCCGCGAGCGCAGCCGGCTACAACCGGCAGCGGTGGTGTTTCGCCGCCGCGGCAACGGAAGGGATACCCGCATGCGTGTCATCCGTTACTACGAGCACGGTGGTCCGCAGGTGCTGACCGTCGACAAGGCACCGGACCCGGTGCCCGACGAGGGTCAGCTCCTGGTCCAGGTCGAGGCCGTCGGGGTCAACTTCATCGAGACCCAGCTGCGCTCCGGTACGGCACCCTTTCCGTCCCCGGTGCCCAGGGCGCCGCACGGTGACGTGGTCGGCCGGGTCGTCGCTGTCGGGCCCGGCACCCACCGCTTCGCCGTCGGTGACCGGCTGGCCGCGTGGGGCGTGACCGACGCGTACGCCGATCTGGTGCTGATCGGCGACGCCCAGGCGGCGCCGGTGCCGGACGACGTTCCGGCACCGGTCGCCACCGCTCTCGCCTCGACGGCCCAGGTCGCCGCGAGCGTCCTGAGCGTCGGCCGGCTCGCCCGCGGCGAGACGGTGCTGGTGCACGCCGCCGCCGGGGCGATCGGTCACCTCGTCACCCAACTGGCCCGGCTGCGCGGGGCGGGCCTGGTGATCGGCGGGGTCGGCTCGCCGGCCAAGGCGGATTTCGTCCGTGCCCACGGCGCCGACGCCGTCGTGGACTACTCCCGGCCGGACTGGCCCGACCGGGTCCGTGAGGTGACCGGCGGCGCCGGCGTCGACCTGGTCCTCGACAGCGTGGAAGGCGCGGTCCTGTCGCCGAGCATCGCCCTGCTCAATCCGTTCGGCCGGCTCGTCTACTACGGGTTCGCGGGCGCCTCGGGCGAGGCCGGTCGGGTCACTCTGACCGATCTGCTCGGCCTGCGGACAGTCGTCGGCACGGCCCTCGACGCCTGGCTCGCCGCCGCACCGGACGAAGCGGCCCACAACCAACGGGAGCTGACCGAGCTGGTTCGTGACGGCCGGTTGCGGGTCGCCGTCCACACGGTCCTTCCCCTGGAGGAGGCGGCCCAGGCCCACCGGCTCATCGAGGACCGCCGTCAGCTCGGCCGCGTGGTGCTCGTCCCGTGACCGCCGTCGAGCATCGGCCCCTCCTCGTGGTCGGGGCCGGACCGGCCGGCCTGAGCACGGCGATCTTCGCGGGCCTGCACGGCGTCAGCCCACTTGTCGTGGAGCGCCGCCCCGGCACCTCCACCGCGGTCAAGGCGACCGGCCAGTACCCGCACACCATGGAGGCGTTGCGCATCGCCGGCGTGGCCGACCGGATCCATGAGCTGAGCCGCCCGGACCGCAGTGAGTTCAGCATGGTCCTCGCGCCCCGGCTGGCCGGACCCGTCGTCCGTACGCTGGTCAGCGGCAGGGAACTGACCATGCGGCACGTGTCCCCCGAGGAGTGGTGCACCGCGAGCCAGTCGGGTGCGGAGCGGGCACTGGCCGAGCGTGCCCACGAACTCGGCGCCGAGCTGCGCTTCGGCACCAGGCTGATCGGTCTCGCCCAGGACGCCGACGGTGTCACCGCGCACGTCGAGGAGACGGACACCGGCCGGCGGTACCGGATCCGGGCGCAGTACGTGGTGGCCACCGACGGCTGGCGCAGCCCGGTCCGCGAGGCGCTCGGCATACCGTTGCAGGGTAGGGGAGTGGTAGGCCAGGTCCTGCGGGTGCTGTTCAAAGCGGACCTCAGCGAGCCCCTCGCGCACACTCCGGGGGCCGCCGACAGCACCCGGTTCGCGGCGTTCCACATCGGCCGCGCGGTGCTGTTCAACACCGAGATTCCCGGACTGTACGGCTACTTCCGTCACCTGGCGCCCGAGCTCCCCGAGGGCTGGCACCGCTCCGCCGACGGGGTCGTCCGGCAGATCGCCGCGGATCTCGGGCTCGGCGAGGACCTGCCCCTGGACATCGTCGAGTCCGGCGAGACGTCGATCGCCTGCGGGGTCGCGGAACGGTTCCAGGTGGACCGGATACTCCTGGCCGGTGATGCCGCCCACGTGATGCCGCCGACCGGCGGGCTGGGCGGTAACACCGCAATCCTGGACGGGCTCTACCTGGGCTGGCGGCTCGCCGCCGTGCTGAAGGGCTGGGCTGGCCCCGACCTCCTGCGCACCTTCGAGACCGAACGTCGACCGTACGCCCGGCTGTTGGTCGAGCAGCAGTTCGCGAACCTCGTGGAACGGGTGGCGCCGGAACTGCGCGACGACGACGTGCCCGAACCGCTGCCGCCCACGGTGCTGGCCTTCGGGTACCGCTACCCCTCGGGAGCGGTGCTCACCGAACCCGGCGAGGACGGTGCGCTGGTGGAGGATCCGACCTCGGCGACGGGCCGGCCGGGGTCACGGGCTCCCTACCTGCCGCTTGTCACCCCGGAGGGTGCCGCATCGTCGACGACAGCGCTGTTCGGTGCCGGCTTCGTGCTGCTGACCGGCCCGGCCGGCGAAGCGTGGGCCGCACCCGCAATCCACGCCGCCGAGCGTCTCGGCGTCCCACTCACGGTGCACACCATCACGGCCGAGGACTTCCCGGCCCGTTACGGAGTCGGACTCACCGGCGCCTCGCTGGTGCGGCCCGACCGCTTCGTGGCGTGGCGGGCGCCTGACCTGGTGGATGATCCCGGTGCTCGGCTGGAGGAGGTTCTGCGGGCTGTCCTGCGACGGTGAGGAAGGAAATCCGCCGCTGGCGCCGGCGCCGGCACGGCCCGGTTCCGACGCCGCCGTCCGGGTCGATCGACCGGGCGCCGTGCAACGCCACCAGTTCGGGGCGTACGTCGTCGCCGACGGCGACCACGGCACACCGGGACGTGCCCGGTAACAGGTCGCGTACCTGCTCGGCGTCCCGGGCGTCGTCGAGCAGGAGCAGCACGCGCCGGTCGCTGAGCCGGGCCCGATAGGCGTTTACCAGTTGCCGCCCGCCCGCCGGGATGGCGTCGGGCGCCGCACCGGACAACCGCAGCAGCCGGGCCAGCAACCGGCCCGGATCGTGAGGCCGCCCGTCGGGGCCGGTCAGCCGCACGTACCACTGGCCGTCCGGAAACTCCTCGTGCAGCCGCCCGGCCAGCGCGACGAGATCCGCGGTCCGCTCCTCGCTGGCCGGCCCGGCCAGGCAGACCAGGGGCAGCGCGGTGCCGTCGTGCCTGCTGGTCAGGGCATCGATGACCGCGGCCCACCCATCGCCGCGCAGGGTCCGGTGGGTGGCCGGTGTCGGCACGTCGGTCCGCGCGTGCCAGCGGTCGCCGGTGATCCGCCGGTACTCGGCCGTGAGCTCCGGCCCCGGTGCCAGGCCCAGCCGGGTCCGGAGCGTCGCGGTGGCCTCGTCGTACGCGGCCACCGCCGCCTCCCGGTCGCCGGCGCGACGCAGCGCGGACACGAGCAGGGCCCAGGGCCGCTCGCGCGTCGGGTGCAGGGCGACCAGAGCGCGCAGGCGCGGCACGAGCTCGCTCGGCGGATATCCCTCAAGCTCGAAGCGCCGCTCGAGCAGCCGCAATCGTTCCTCCAGCAGCGCCGGACCGGCTTCGGCGGCGAGGGAGGGAACGACGGCGAGCGAGGCGATCGTGATCCCCGCGGGCGGATCGTCGCGCCACTCTCCCAGGGCAGCCCGTACGTGTGTCAGTTCGCTCGTCGTATCGCCGGACTGCCGGGCCCGCAGGGCTTCCTGGGCGGCGCTGCGGAACCGGAACAGATCCACGGTCTCGGGCGGAGTCTGCAGCAGGTATCCACCGCCGAGCGAGCGCACCCGAGGCCGCCCCTCTCGTCCGGCCGTGCCGCTACGGTCGCCGAGCGCCGCCCGCAACCGCGCGACGTGGACGTGCAGCGCCGCCGCAGGCGCTGCCGGTGGCCGCTGACCCCACAGGCGCCAGTAGAGCTCGTCCATCGGCACCTCGTCGTTGGCCCGCACCAGCAGGGTCACCAGGAGAGCGCGCTGTTTCGGGGCGCGTACCGGCACCCGAACCCCGTCGAGCGTGACGTCCAGTGCGCCGAGAAGGCGAAAATCGGTCACCGAGTCTCCCCGTTGGACAGTCGGTTGCGCAACGTTGTCCCGCCGTCGCCCTTTGTGTTCCCGGCTCATCCTGCCCGCGCCGATCCGAGCCTGGCAACGCGGTCCGCCGTGATGCCGGTCTCACGGGCCGTTCTCCACCCGGACTCCAGAACCCGCCGGTACGAAGGAACCGAGAGGGAGGACCTTGTGAAGGCATTCGTCACGTCCGCGGACGTGTCCCACGGAATTCGTCTGGAATCTCTGCCCGATCCGTGCCCGGCTCCCGGCGAAGCGCTGGTCGAGGTCCGGGCCGTCGCCGTCAACCGAGCCGACCTGCTGCTCGCCGCCCGGCGCCCACCGGGATCCCAGCTCGGCCTGGACGTCGCCGGCACGGTAGTCCGGCCGGCCGAGGACGGTACCGGCCCACCGGCCGGTACGCCCGTCGCCGGACTGGCGGCCTCGACCGGCTGGGCTCAGCTCGCCGCCGTACGTACCGACCGCCTCGCGGCACTGCCCGACGGTGTCGAGCCGGCCATCGCGGCGGCGGTGCCGGTGGCCGGCCTCACCGCGCTGTACGCCCTGCAGCGGGCCGGGTGGCTGCTCGGCCGCTCGGTGCTGGTCACCGGCGCCAGCGGTGGAGTCGGCGGATTCGTGGCCGACCTGGCCGCCGCGGCCGGGGCGACGGCGCTGGGGTGGACCGGCACACCGGAACGCGGCCGGCACCTGATCGAGCGGGGCCACCGGATCCACGCGGGTTACGCGGCGCCACCCGACGAGGCGGTCGATGTGGTGATCGACAGCGTCGGCGGGACCGTCTTCCGCGACGCGTTCGTCAAGCTGCGCGCGGGTGGCGTGGCGGTGGTCTTCGGCAACACCGTCCGGGCCGACCTGGTCCTGCCACCGGACTGGGGGCATGCCCGCGCCGGCGTACGCCTGGAGCACCTGTTCCTGCTCGACGAGATCGAGCGCCGCGCGGCCGCTCGGGACCTGGCAACGCTGTTCGGCCTCGTCGCCGACGGCCGTCTACGACCGCACGTCGGGCTGCGAGCCGACTGGGCGGACGCCGACTCCGCCATCGAGGCACTACTGGAACGCCAGGTCACCGGCCGGGTCGTACTCGGCCTGTGAACCCACCACCGGAAGAGAGGACACCACGATGACGGAATCGAAGCGCCCTGGCGCGGCCCTGGTCACCGGCGGCACGAGCGGTATCGGCCTGGCAGTGGTCGAGACGCTTGCCGAGAGCGGCCGCGCGACCTTCTTCTGCGCCCGCGACGCCGAGCAGGTCGCCACGATCACCGACAAGCTCCGCGGCCGTGGCCTGGACGTCGACGGTACCGTGGCCGACGTCCGATCCACCGACGACGTCACCCGGCTCGTCGCCGCCGCGGTGGACCGTTTCGGACCGATCAGCGTGCTGGTAAACAACGCCGGCCGATCCGGCGGCGGAGTCACGGCCGACCTGGAGGACGCGCTCTGGGACGACGTGCTCGCCACCAACCTCACCGCCACCTTCCGGGTGACCCGCGAAGTGCTCCGGGCCGGTGGCATCCGGGAGCAGGGCTGGGGACGCATCATCAACATCGCCTCCACCGCCGGCAAGCAGGGCGTGGCGCTGGCTGCCCCGTACACCGCCGCCAAGCACGGCGTGGTCGGGTTCACCAAGGCGCTCGGATTCGAGCTGGCCGGCAGCGGGATCACCGTCAACGCGGTGTGCCCGGGCTACGTGGAGACGCCGATGGCGGTCCGGGTCCGCCAGGGGTACGCCGCGCACTGGGGTGTCACCGAGGACGCGGTGCTGGAGCGGTTCCAGGCGAAGATCCCGCTCGGGCGTTACTCGACGCCGGAGGAGGTCGCCGGGCTGGTCGGCTACCTGATCACCGACACGGCGGCCTCGATGACCGCCCAGGCCGTCAACGTCTGCGGTGGCCTGGGCAACTACTGAATCACCTACCGTCCACACGCGGCGGCCGCCCGGGGCGAGAACCCCGGGCGGCCGCCGTGTGCTGTCAGTTGGTCGCGTCGTAGCGGAGGACGGGTTCGGTCAGGTGCGGTTCACCCTTGATGATGCCGGTCAGCCGGTCCAGCCGGCTGCGGAACTCCGGCTCCTGCAGCGCCGTGCGGAAGGACTCCTCGTCCGTCCACTCGGCGATGTTGTAGTAGGTCGACGGGTCCTTCTGGGAGCGGCTCAGGATGTAACTCACCAGACCGGGGCGGGTCCGCATGTACTCGGCGACCTTGGCGTAGCGGCTCTCCAGGTCCTCCGCGGCACCGATCAGCGTGAGCTTGTTGACGAATACGACCATGGCGTCGCCTTTCCTTCGGTGATGTCGGCGGTCGGGTAGTCGAGGTAGCCCTGCCGGCCGCCCTGGTAGAAGGTCGCCGGGTCCGGCCGGTTGAGCGCGGCGCCGTCGGCCAGGCGGCGCGGCAGGTCGGGGTTCGCGAGGAACTGCTTGCCGAAGGAGACCGCGTCGAACCCGGCGGTCAGCGCGTCCGCCACGACGCGCGCAGTGGCGTCCGGATCGAGGTCACCCGTGCCCGGATTCACGATGATCGGTCCGGCCCACGCCGCCCGGACCGCCCGGACCAGGGCGGGATCGGAGCCGTGGACCAGGTGCAGATAGGCCGGATCGACGGGCCGCAGGGCGTCGAGCAGGGCCGGGTAGACCACCTCGGCATCGGGTTCGCTCATGTCGTTGAGGCCGAACCCGGGGGACAACCGCAGTCCGACCCGGTCCGCGCCGATCGCGGCGGCGACGGCCTCCAGCAGCTCCACCGCGAATCGCACCCGGCGGTGCGGGGGACCGCCGTAACCGTCGGAGCGGCGGTTGACAGTGCCGGACAGGAACTGGTGGATCAGGTACCCGTTGGCGCCGTGCAGCTCGACGCCCTCGAAGCCGGCCGTGATCGCCGCGCGGGCGCACCTGACGACGTCCTCGATCGCGTCCGCGATGTCCGCCGGCGACATCTCCAGCGGTTCGGGGTACGGGCGCGGACCGTCGTACGTGCGGGCCATGCCGGCCGCGGCCACCGGGGAGGGCGCCAGCGGCCGGTGACCGTAGAGGCCGGGATGACCGATCCGCCCGGCATGCATGATCTGCAGCACCATGCGTCCGCCGGCCGCCTGCACAGCCGCGGACACCGCGGTCCAGGCCTCGGTGTCCGCGGCGGAGTGCCACTGCACCCCGTACGCGTGGCCGGCCGCGCGCGGCGCCGGACTGGTGGCCTCGCTGACGATGAGGCCGGCGGCAGCCCGCTGGGCGTAGTACTCGGCCACGTAGGGCAGCGGCGTCCCCCGCTTGTCGGCTCGCCCCCGGCCCATCGGCGCCATCACGATCCGGCTGGGTAACCGCAGGCGGCCCAGCTGAACCGGCTCGAAAAGTGTCGGCATACCGCGATGGTCACCACCTCCGGTGGAGAACCTGTGGAGGCCTGCTGGACCTGGTGCCTCGGCGCAGATCACCGGCCGGCGGGAAGCCGAGGCATTGAGGGATCGCCGTGGTCCGTTCGTGGTGTGTCCTCCCGCAGGGTGAAACCTGAGCGATTCTCCTCTTCTGTCCGAGATCTCCGTCGAGTGTCCGTACGGTGAGGGTTGGGCGATAAGCGAGTCGTCGCGGCACCGAAGCCCGGCCGCTGTCGGTGCACCCGCCACCAGGCGGTGCTCGCGACAGGTTGTGGCTTCGGCGGTGTCGCGTTGGCAGCCATCCGCATCTGCCCGGGTTCGGAAACCACTGACCAACGAGGGAGAAGAGACATGCTCGGTATCTCGCTACGTCGGCCGAAGACCATCGCCGCAACGCTCGTCGCCGCAACCCTTGTGACGGTGCTCGGCTCAGGCGCCCCACACGTGTTCGCGGACGGCGGTGTGCGACCTACCCCCGACGAGGGGCATGGCGACAAGCCGACGATCGTCCTGGTGCACGGCGCCTGGGCCGACGGCTCGAGCTGGAGTGGGGAGGTCCGCAGACTCCAGGCACGCGGTTTCGAGGTCCAGGTCGCGCCGCAACCCGGCCGGGGGCCGACGATCGACAGCGGCTACCTGAAGGACTTCCTGTCCACCATCGAGGGTCCCATCGTGCTCGCGGCCCACTCGTACGGCGGCTTCGTGGTGAGCGACGCCGCGACCGGTAACAAGAACGTCAAGGCACTCGTGTTCGTCGACGCCTTCGCCCCGGACAAGGGGGAGACCGTCGAGGAACTCACCGCAGGCTCCGGCTCGGTGCTGGAGCCGGCCTTGACCGACCCCACGAGCGTCTTCAAGCTCGTGCCGTTCCCCGGCGCCCCGGAAGGCGCGGTCGACGCGTACGTCCTTCCGAAGGTGTTCATCCCCGGCTTCGCCAACGGTCTGCCTCGGCGGCAGGCGGAGGTGCTCGCCGTGACCCAGACCGCCCTGGCCACGAACGCCCTGGCGGAGCCGGCCACGGAGCCGGCGTGGAAGACGATCCCGGTATGGGCGGTGATCGGTGAGGAGGACCGGGTCATCCCGCCGGCCCGCCAGGAAGAGATGATGAAGCGGGCGGGGGCCGACATCACCCGGATCGACGCCGGCCACCTGGGCCTGATCTCGCATCCCGGTGAGGTCACCCAGGTCATCCTGGAGGCGGCCCGGACGACCACCTGACCGGACCCCGTGACATCGGCACCACCGTGGCCGCGTGGGCCAGACCGGCCCACGCGGCCACAGCCGATTGTCCTGTCAGTTGGTCGCCTTGGCGGCGGCCTCGATCTGGTTGGTGACCGCGCCCGTGTCGGTGACCATGGACAGGTGGGGGGCGTTGACCTCGGTGGTGTGTGCCTTGGCCCTCTTGGACATGGCGACCTGCTCGGCGGCGGGGATGACGGCGTCCTGCTTGCCGATCACCGACCACGAGGGGATGGTGCGCCAGGCCGGCTCGCCGGACTCCTCGACCAGGGCGTTCAAGGCCAGGGGCCGCTGCCGGGCGGCCAGTACCGCCACGTCCTTGGCGGGGATGCTCCTGTCGGCGAACGCCTTACCGAAGATCGACGGCTTCACGTAGAGGTTGACAATTCCCGGGTCGGCGCCGGGAATCGCGACCTGGTCGAAGACTGTGGACGCTTCGGCCGCGAAGACCGAGCCCGGCACGGCCGAGGTCAGCGACAGCACTGTGTCGTGCGCATCCGGGATGTACGCGTCGACGTACACCAGGGCCTTGACCTGCTCGTCACCCACTGCCGCGTTGGTGATGACCATGCCGCCGTACGAGTGCCCGACGAGGACGATCGGTCCGGTGATGGTGTCCAGGTACGCGCGGAGACTGTCCGCGTCGTTCTTCACGCCCGACAGCAGATTCGGCGGCGTGACCACCCGGTAGCCGTCGTGCTGGAGCTTGGCCGCCACCTTGTCCCAGCTGGACCCGTCCGCCCACGCGCCGTGCACGAGCACGACAGTCGGCTTCTCCTTCGCGGGGTGCAGGTAGCTGCTTTCGGCGAGGGCCGGCGCGGCGACCCCGGCGAGGCTGATCAGCACACCGAGGCCGGCTGCTCCCAGCGCCAGTCGGCGAGCCTTGTTCGAGACAGAGAACACTGCGTTCCTTTCCAATGTTTCGTTTCTGCGGATGGACGGTGCCGGTGGCTTCTCAGCCGAGGAAGGCGATCAGCTCCTGGTTCACGCGCTCGGCGTGCGTCCAGCCGATCGCGTGCGGGCCGCCCTCGATCTGGACCTGCCGTACGTCGCGCAGCAGCGCGGGCAGCCGGTTACCGGTGACCGGCGGCGGCAGGATCCGGTCCGAGTCGCCCTGGACGACCAGTACCGGGATGTCGATCGAGGCGATGTCGTCGCGGAAGTCCTCCAGCCACGCGTCGACGCACTTCACCGCGGCGATGGGCGAGGCGCCCAGCGCCACGTTGAAGCTGTCCTGCCAGGCGGAGTCGCTCACCAGGGTGCCGCCGAGGACATCCATGTTGTAGAAGTTGTCGAGGAACGATTTGATGGCCGCCGGCCGATCCGCCCTGATGGCGGACTTGATGCCCTCGAAGAACGCCGTCTCGACACCTTCGGGGTTGTCATCGGTCTTGCGCAGGAACGGTCCGAGCGGTCCGAGCAGGGCCACCCGGGCCACTCGGGCCGAGCCGCGGGTTCCCAGGTAGCGGACGACCTCACCGGTGCCCATCGAGAAGCCCACGAGCGTGACATCGTCGAGTTCGAGGGTGTGCAGAAGGGTGTCCAGGTCGCTGGCGAAGGTGTCGTAGTCGTAGCCGCCGGCCGGTTGGCTGGACCGCCCGAAGCCTCGCCGGTCGTAGGTGATCACCCGGTATCCGGCGTCGAGAAGCGCGGCTTCCTGCTTCTCCCACGAGCGTCCGCTGAGGGGGAACCCGTGGATGAGCACCACCGGCCGGCCGGTTCCGTGGTCCTCGTAATACAGCTCGATGTCGGTGGAGTTTTCCTCTCCGACCTTGATGTACGCCATCTGTTCTGGTCCATTCTTTTCGAGCCGGCTTTCGCCGGCCAGCGCGAACATATTTGTGGAACCAACGCCGGGCAGCACAATGGGAACGGCTCGCGAATGTGGCCGGCGTGGTGTCGGCAATTCGATCGGCCTCGAGGTCAACCGGCGCCGTGGCGATCGGCTCGGTTCGGTCGGCTCGGCCGTAGGCGCCGGATGGGGGCGTGCGTCACAAGCCCATCGGCAACCCTTGGAGACCGCCGGAACCTGTTGGTGAAATCTGCATCCCTGTCCACTTCTTCAGTAGCGCCTGCGGTACTCAGGCAACCACCGGTCGGTGCGACGTGCCAGGCACACCATGACCTAGGAATCGGATGCCCACCCTCGCGTAACCTTTGTTGGGTGATCCGTAATGAAGCTCTGGCCGCCTTCCTGCGGGATCGGCGAAGCCGCGTAGAGCCTCGTCGCGTCGGCCTGCCGGGAGGGCACCGGCGGCGAGTTCCGGGGCTGCGCCGCGAAGAGGTGGCCCAACTCGCGGGCGTGAGCGTCGACTACTACGCGCGCCTCGAGCAGGGGCGGCAGCCGACGGCGTCGCCCGGGGTGCTGAGCAGCGTGGCCCGCACGCTGTGTCTGACCGACGACGAGCGCCGGCACCTGTTCGCGCTCGCGCGCGTCGCCGAGCAGCGGCCGGTCGCCGATCCCGGCGATCCCGTCAACGATCGGGTACGGCAGCTTGTCGCAGCGTTCGGCGACACGCCGGCGGGGGTGCTGCAGCCCATGCTGGACGTGGCGTACTTCAACGCCGCCGCGGCGTTCCTGTACGCCGACTTCGCGACGATGCCCGCCCGCCACCGAAACGCCGTCCGGTGGACGATGCTCGCCCCGGAGGCCCGTGAGCGGTGGGGAGCGGAGTGGGCGGGCGCCGCCGCCGACTTGGTCGGGCTGCTGCGCCTGCATGCCGGGCAGTACCCTGGCCATCCTCGGCTCGCCGAGATCACCAACGAGCTCTCCGAGCGCAGCCCCGAATTTCGGCAGCTGTGGCACGACCAGACCGTCTCCACCTGGCAGCACCACGTGAAGACCCTGCGGCACCCGGCGTTCGGTGAGATGTCGTTCACAAACGAGTTCCTGACGCTGCAGAGCGCACCGCACCTCAGCATCGTGGTGATGGCGCCGGCTGAGCCGCAGCGCTTCGCCGCCGCCCTGTCGGCATCGAGATCGGTGGCTGCTGCGGCACGTGACGGCGCGTTTTCCTGAACGGACAGCGAGGTCATCGGTAGCAGTTTCTCGACCACATTCACGGCACCGTCAGCCGTCAATACCGGGCCGGCGGTCCGGCACCGTCGTACGCCTCGCGGTAACCGCACGACGGTGCCGGACGCGGCACCACCGCTGCCCCGATCCCAGTGAGGCGGGAGCATGAGGTCGTACGTTCTCGGCTGTCGCAGCCGGGTGGGGCGGATTGGGGGCGGACCCCACAGTGGACGGCCGCTCGTGCGCGGCCGCCCACTGTGGGGTCACGGATGGGGAGGAATCGCCCGGAGGTTCAGCGGATCGTCACCCCGCTGCCGGGGCCGGCTGGACCCGCTCGAACCGTACCCGGCTCAGCCATCCCGGGAGGTCGCTGAGCACGTACAGCTCACCCTGCGCGTCGGTGCCGATCGCGGTGGGCTGGGTGGGGAGGTTGCCGATCGTCGCGGACTCGTAGCCGCCCGTGGCCCTGGGGCGGACGGCGAACGCGAGGGTCGAGCAGTAGTCGCTCGCGAGGTACGTGCCTCGCGCCTCCGGGGTGGCGGACCCTCGGTACACCACGCCGCCGATCACCGAACAGTTCTCCGTCAGGTAGTGCTCGTACTCGAAGACCGGGTCGGTGAGCCGCACGCCCGGCCGGCACTGCGTCTGGTCGAAGACCGGCGTGCCCTCTCGACAGGACCACCCGAGGTTCGCCCCACGCTGCGACGGGCGGATGTGGTCGATCTCCTCGACCAGCCCCTGGCCGACATCACCGATCCACAGGGAGCCGTCGACCGGGTCGATGGAGAACTTCCACGGGTTGCGCAGCCCGTAGACCCAGATCTCCGGCCGCGCGCCAGGCACGCGGACGAACGGGTTGTCGGAGGGCACGCAGTAGGGCTTGCCCCCGCAGGCGCGGTTGACGTCGATTCGCACGATCTTGCCGAGCAGGGTGCCGAGGTTCTGGCCGCTCTTGAACGGGTCGTTCGCGTCGCCGCCGTCGCCGGTGGACCAGTAGAGGTAGCCGTCGCGGCCGAAGGCGACCTGGCCGCCGTTGTGGTTGCCGAACTCGGCGTGCTCCTGGGTGAGCAGCACCTGGAGCCGGTCCGGAGCGCCGATGGGCACTCGTGCCAGGGTGAGCGCGCCGGCCGGCAGGCTCGTGTAGGCCACGTAGAGGATCCCGGTCCGCGCGAAGTTCGGCGCGGGCGTGATGCCGAGGAGGCCGCGCTCGTTGTCCGACGTGTCGATCCGGGCGGTCAGGTCGAGCACCGGCTCTGCCGCCAGGCCGGTGTCGGGATGGTACGCGCGGACGGTGCCGTTCTTCTCCGCGATCAGCATCCGACCGTCCGGCAGTCCGGTGAGCGCGATCGGACGCTGCAGACCGAACGCCACCCGTTCGGATACGACTGTCAGCTCGGTCAGTGGCACCGCACGGGCGCGGGGCGTGCCGGCCGCCGCGGTGCCGGCCATCGGCGCCGGCGGCACCAGAAGCGCGGACAGGGTCAGGATGAGCAGCCCCGCCAGCATGGTGGCCGGGCGATAACGCCGTCTCTGCATGTTCAGCTCCTCGATCAGGTGGGGTGGTGGGCGAGCAGTCCGGCCCAGGGCGCCAACGCGCCCCGGGCCGGAGTGGTGCCGTACCTGTCGGACCTGCCGATCAGGCGATGGTGATGTCGCTGCACCACATGTAGGTCTGGTCCAGGTGCGACGCCCTCCACAGCACGAACAGGATCTGGTTCCCACTGCGCGCAGGGAGCGAGACGTTGAACGTGATGTTCTGGGCCGGCGCGTACCGTCCGGTCGTCGCGATCAGGTCGAGGTTGCCCCACCCGAGCCGCTGGGTGGCCGGGTTGAACCCCTGCTTGGTGACGTAGACCTGGAAGTAGTCAGCCCCGTGGCTGGCCTGGTCGTACATCTGGACCGTGAGGTTGCGGCTGACGGCTGTCGTCTTCCACGCCCCGGGCTGGTTCACCGCGTCGTTCCTGGAGAGGGCGTTGCTGCACAGTTGCCCGTCCGGGGTGCGGGCCTGGTACTGGCCGGCGAGGCCGTCCCGCAGTTGGCTCATCCAGTTCCACATGGTGTCGGGGTTGGCCTGGAACGCCTGCCAGCACATCGGGTCCTGCTGCTGCATGGCCGGGTTGGTGTGCTGGTTGCCCCAGGTCTTCCAGCACTGGTAGGCCCGGGTCGCCGGGCCGATGACTGTGCCGTGTGCCTGAGCCGCGCCGGTCGAGGGCAGCGTACCGACCACCATGGCGACCATCAGGACGAGCGCCTGGAGGGACCGACGGACGGTCGACCGCTGTCGTCCGCCGGATTGGTCGGGCTTGTGTGAACGCACTGTTCATCCTCCGTTCCTCGGTACGGGAGATCAGTATGGGAACGCTCCCAAAGCCACTGTTGCATCCATCGCCGTAAATATCAATGCTGATCTATCTATGGGTGGATGTGGAGCTAGCTGTCCGGATCGTCGGATCAATACGGGTCCCCCCTTACCTGCTCGGCCGCCAGGCCTGGTCAGAGCCCGGCTGCGGCGTCGTACCGGCGGCGCTGCTCGGCCATCTCCGCAGGGGTCAACGCCTCCTCCTGCGCCAACGTCGCGTACTTGGCCGGGAACATCTCCCGTAGCCGGTCGACGAACCTGACGTCGGCGGTCGCCTCGACGACCTGGATGCCCGGAGGGTTGGTGGACATGTCCATGATCAACGGTCCGGCCAGCTTGACCGCCACGTCCCACGGGCGGTTCTGCTCGGCGACTCCACAGAGGTGGAAGCCGTAGACCTTCTGGACGTCGGCGAGAGCGGTCGCGTCCGCTGGCTCGTAGCCGTAGACGCGGATCCCGCAGATCACCTGCGGCTTCTCCGCAGTGGCCCCCGGCTGGGCGCTGTGTCCGGCGTGGTTGTGCTGCCCCGGGTCCGCCTGTTCGAGCGTGGTGCGCATTCGGGCCACGATCTGCGCCTGCAGATCCGCCGGCTCTGTCTCCGGGGCGGCCCGATTGACAAGTACGACGGTGCCGGCCGACACCGCCAGCAGGATCACCGCCACCCAGAGCAGGCGGTGGCGGTACCACCCCGCGAAACTGTCTCGGGAAATCATTGTCGCTTCTCACCTCGTCGCCGGTTCTGATGCGCTGGCAGACCGAATCGGATGCCCCCGGGCGAGTCAGGCGTCGAGCGCGACGGCCGTCGGGGACGCGTGCCGGGGGATACGTCTGGCGGGCGAGATTCCTTGCCCGGCGCGATGCCCGCCCTCACGGCGATGACCCGGCGCAGGGGCATGCGAGTGTCTGTCACAGTGACACGCTGCCGGCTCTGCGATGCTCCCGTGCTGGCCGATCTCAGCACGGTTGCCCCCGTGCTGCGGCGATATGAGCCATTCCAGCACATCTGACTCCACACGTGCAACATTGATGTACGTCAGTGCCGATTCGGCCCGGCCGCCCCGCTCGCCGGGCGACGCGGCGACAGCATCGGACACCGACCCGCGCGGATCGAACTGATTCGATATAGCATCGCGGGCAGGGCAGTGGCACACCGCACGGGCGTACGGCGCGGAGTGCTCACCATCCACCGGGCGGGCCGGGCAGCCTGCGGTGGCCACCGATTCGGGCGCGGCGGGGTTGACGCCGGCTCGGCGTCACCTGCGGCGTGCTGGTCCAGCGGCGAGCGCGTGCTCCGATCGCCGGCCGTGCAGCGATCCTCGGTTCCGTGCTCGCGTCGGCATTGGACCAGACAGAACACCGAGGGGAAAGCACAGATGAACGACGTACCCGCTCGACCGAAACGCCGAACCCGGGGTGCCGCGAGGCTGCTTCTGGGCGGGGCCTGTGCCCTGGCGATCACCGTGTCCTCGATGGCCCTGGCGACCTTCGCCCGCGCCGATCTCAGCGGACCGCCCGGGACCACCCTGAAAGCCGCCGCCGAGCGCAGCGGCCGGTACTTCGGCGCCGCCATGGGGTCGGACCGTCTCACCGACTCGGGCTTCCTGACCATCGCGAACCGCGAGTTCGACATGATGACGGCCGTCAACGAGATGAAGCCCGACGCGACCGAGCCCAACCCTGGTCAGTTCGACTTCCGTCGCGGCGACGCGATCTACAACTGGGCCACCGAGCACGGCATGCGGTTCCGTGGTCACACCCTGGCCTGGCACGGCCAGCAGCCCGGGTTCTGGGGAAGCCTCAGCGGCAGCGCCCTACGGGCCGCGATGATCAGCCACATCAACGGCGTCATGGCCCACTACAAGGGCAAATTCGCCTACTGGGACGTGGTGAACGAGGCCTACGCCGAGAACGGCAGCCGGCGGTCGTCGAACCTGCAGTCCACCGGGAACGACTGGATCGAGGTGGCGTTCCGGACCGCGCGCGCCGCCGACCCCAGCGTGAAGCTGTGCTACAACGACTACAACATCGAGAACTGGACGTACGCCAAGACGCAGGGCGTCTACAACATGATCAGGGACTTCAAGTCCCGGGGCGTCCCGGTCGACTGCGTGGGCCTCCAGACCCACTTCACAGGTGGCAGCTCACTGCCGGGCAACTTCCAGCAGACGCTGTCCAGCTTCGCTGCCCTCGGGGTCGACGTCGCGTTGACCGAGGCGGACGTCACCAACGCCTCGACCAGCCAGTACCAGGGCCTGACCCAGGCCTGCGTGAACGTCCCCCGCTGCGTCGGCATCACGACGTGGGGCATCCGGGACAGCGACTCCTGGCGCGGTAACGAGAACCCGCTGCTCTTCGACCGCAACAGCAACCCCAAGGCGGCGTACACCGCCGTCCTCAACGCTCTCAACGCCGCCTCCACCACAGTGCCGGGCACGCCGCCGACCACGACCCCACCGACGACTGCTCCGCCGACGACTGCTCCGCCGACGACTGCTCCGCCGACGACTGCTCCGCCGACCACTGCTCCGCCGACCACTGCTCCGCCGACGACTGCTCCGCCGGGCGCCTGCACCGCGACGTACCGCATGGTCAACAGCTGGAGCGGTGGCTTCCAGGGCGAGGTCACGGTGGCCAACAACGGCTCCGCCACCCTCAGCGGCTGGACCGTACGGCTGACGCTGGCCAGCGGGCAGAGCATCGCCAACGTCTGGAGCGGCATCAACACCGGCACCAGCGGGACGGTAAGCGTCCGTAACGCCGAATACAACGGGTCTCTCGGCGCGAACGCCTCGACCACCTTCGGCTTCCTGGTCAACGGCAGCAGCAACACGGCGCCCAGCGGCCTCTCCTGCACCAGCCCCTGACCCGGCGCCACGTACCGGCCCTCCGCGTCAGGACGCTGACCGGGTCCGGAGCCGCCGGCTCCGGACCCGGGTGCCGTAGTGGTCGGTCGAACCCGGCTCACCACTGTCGACCGGTTGCCGTCCGGACGCTTGCCGACGCGTCGCCAGAGACACATCAATGGAGGATGGCAATGCGCACAATTCTCGCGGTGTTCAGCGCCGCCCTGATCCTCACCACCGCAGTCGGCAGCGTTCCGGCCAGCGCGTCGGGGGGCTCCCCGCCCTCGTGCCCCCGTGGCCTGCTCTTCTGCGAGGACTTCGAGCGACTGCCCCCCGGAGGGCCCAGCACGGTGAACTGGGGCGTCGACACCCGCCACGGCACGCTCACCGTCGAACGTGCCCGCCGTGGCAACCAGGTGCTGCACATCCACACTGTTGACAACGGACGCGCCTTCCTGCGCGTCGACGACTTCGCCGCGCCGGACAACCGTTTCTACGGCCGGATGCGTCTGCGCGTCGATGCCTTCCCCACGGCCCCGGACTGGGCACACTTCACGCTTGTGGAAGCGACAGGCACCGGCAGCGCGGAGGTCGTCCGTCCGGTGGGCGGCCAGTACGCGCCCACGGTCCCGGGGACCTTCTGGGGGGTCGGCGCCGACGGCGGCCCGACCGGCGACTGGACCACCTGGCGGGAGTCCGCCCCGGTAGCCGAGGACACCTGGCAGTGCTTCGAGTGGAAGATCGACGCCGCCGACAACCGCGTCGCGGTGTGGATCGACGGCGTGGCGAACCCGGAGCTGACCGCCTCCACGAGCGACCACGGTGGCAACGAGGTTCCCTTCGTCCTGCCGACTGTCGACACGGTGAAGATCGGCTGGCAGCTCTACCAGGGCGGCACGACACCTGACGAGTTCGACCTGTGGATCGACGACGTCGCCCTGTCGAGCAGGCGGCTCGGCTGCTGATCTGAAGCGCCGGGTGGCTCGGAGGAGTCTCGGTCCCGATCGACGTCCCTGCCGGGGTACGGCTCTGCTACCGCACCCCGGCAGCGGCGTCGCTGTGCTGGTCAGGCCAGGAGGAAGGACTTACCGCTCAAGATGGAGCCTGCCGGCGATGCGGTCCACCGCGTGCTTCGCCTCGACCAGGCGCCCGCGGCCAGCAGGTCACCGTCTCGCGTACGCTGCCCTGGTGCAGATCGACCTGGTTGCCCTGATTGTCGAGGAGTACGACCCCGCGATCGCGTTCTTCACCGACGTACTCGGCTTCGACCTTGTCGAGGACTCCCCATCGCTGACCAATGACGGCCGACCCAAGCGGTGGGTCGTCGTTAGGCCGCCGGGCGCCCAGACCGGAATCCTGCTCGCTCGCGCCGACGGAGAACACCAACGCGCCGCAGCCGGTAACCAGGTGGCCGGCCGGGTCGGGTTCTTCTTCCGGGTCGACGACTTCGACGCCGCCTACCGGCGAATGGTCGAGGCCGGTGTCACAGTCGTCCGGGAGCCGCGGACCGAGCCTTATGGCCGGGTCGCGGTCTTCCTCGACATCGCCGGCAACCGATGGGATCTGCTCGGGGCTGGCTGACGTGAGCACATCACCGACGGCGGCGGGCCATCCACTGCCAGACGTGGGTGCCGTTGCGGCTCGGGTCGTTGCGGGCCACGTAGATCCAGGACCAGTGGCCGGGGAACTGGTAGCCGTTCCAGACGACATGGTCGTACAGGGTGAGCAGTGCTCCCGGGATGAGGTCGTGAGCGTGGATCGTGTTGGTCTCGGGCGGCACGGTGTCGTCGTCGCGTGAGGTGACCAGCCAGGTCGGGGTGTGGATCCCCGTCAGCTCCGCGTCGGTGATCAGCGGCGGGCCCTCCCCGTCGAGCGGCTGGACGACGCCGCAGATCGGCACCGACGCCGCGAAAAGGTCGGGATAGGCGACTGTCATCTCCAGGGACATGTAGCCGCCGTTGCTGCAACCGACCACGTAGATCCGCGCCGGGTCGACGCGCCCGCGGCGGACGAGGTCCTGGACGATCTCGCGGATCAGCGGGGCGAACCGAGGGCCGTCCTCCATCCAGTAGGAGGTGCTCTGCGGAGCGACGACGTACGCGCCGGAGAAGATCCGCTGCGCCTCGGGGGTGGCGAAGCCGAGCGCCCCACGGTTGGCGCGCAGAGTGGTCTCGTTGTCGTAGTAGTCGTCGGGCAGTGAGGCGCCCTCGCCGGCGCCGTGCAGCCAGACGATCAGCGGCCGTCGACCGTGCCGGGGTGGGTGGTCGGGGGAGTACAGCCGGTACTTCAGGCCGGAGCCCGAGACATGGTGGCTGAAGGCGTCCACCTCGGGGTTCGCCAGCCGTCCCTGCACGAAGCGCGCGATGGTGAGCGGTGAGCCGTGGCGCCGGGCGATCGGGGCGTTCTGCGTGATGGTGTAGACGAGGTCCAGCCGGACGTTGCGGCCCCTGCTCAGGATGTAGCCGAGGGTGCCACCGCCCGGTTGACCTTCGGCGTGGCTCAGCTCCAGCACGATGTTGCCGTGCCGGTCGAGGCGGGCCGCGGTCACCGCACGGTCCAGGTCGTACTCGCTGAAGATCTGGTCGCCGGGAGCGATCGGGATCGGGCTGGTGGCCCTGGCGTGCACGCTGAACGTGCCGGGGGTCAGCCCGGCGGGGTCGATGGGCCCGAGCCGGCCGGTGTCGAGGGTGACCGAGGTGACCTGCTCGCCGCCGTCGAGCGTTGTCGCGTTGAGGGTGAAGCTCACGGGTGTGGGGTGGTGGCCACCGGCGTCGGCGGAGCCGGGCAGCGCCAGGCCGATGGCGGCGCCGGCGCCACCGGCCAGGACGGTGCGGCGATTGACAGACGTGGACATGCGCGCCCCCGTGCCTTGCGGCGTAGATATTTATCAATGAATCGTCAACGTAGCGCCGCGGAGATCCGCTGGCAACCGGAGTCGCCGCTGGTGATCGCACCGATCCGCCGCTGTCTGGGCGGGGTGACGACGCCCGGGCGCGGGGCGGTTGGTCGAAGGGTCCGGAGCGTGTGCCCTTGACGCGGTGGCCGGTCGCATGCTGCTATTTTATCCATGCAGATAACACCGGAGGTTGATCGAAAGACGCGGATCCTGGAGGCGGTCGTCGAGTTGCTCGCCGAGCACGGCTACGCGGGGGCGACGTTCGCGCGGATCGTTGAGAAGGCGCGACTCAGCAGCACGCGGCTCATCACGTACCACTACGACACCAAGCAGGAGTTGGTCGCCGCGGCACTGCGCCACATCGGTGAGCGGGCGCAGCAGTTCATGGTCCCGGCCATCGAGGCCGAGGCGTCGGCGCGCGGCAAGCTCGCCGCGTACCTGCGCTCGAACTTCCGCTTCCTCGGCGAACGACAGGCGTACGCGCGTGCTGCGGTCGAGATCGCCCGGAACCTGCCCCGCGACGCGGCGGACGCGGACCTTGGTGAGGACGTGCCGGTGGTGCTGCTGGCGCAGCTGTTCGTCTCCGGTCAGGAGTCGGGGGAGCTGCGCCGGTTCGACCCGGTGGTGATGGCGGTGACGGTCCGCGCCGCTGTCGATGCCGCCGTGGAGCGGTTCGCCCGCGAAGACGGGATGGACCTGGCCGTCTACGCGGAGGAGTTGTGCGCACTCTTCGATCGCGCGATCACCGTGGACCCGGCCTCGGGGGACCTCGGGGAGGTGCTCTCGTGAGGCTGGTGAACGAGGATTCGGGGGACGCGGTAGCCGCCGCCGAGGTGCGGGTGAGACGGGGCGCACGCCGCGCTCTGGTCGGACGAGTCGTCGTCGACGCGGTCCTGCCGCTTGTCGTCTACTACGCGCTCCGCGCCATGGGCGCCGACGTGTTGGCCGCCACCCTCGCCGCGGGCGCGGTCCCCGCGGCGTACGCCGCCCTGGTCGCCGCGCGCAGCCGCCGGGTCGACGTCGCCGGCCTCGTCGTCGTCAGCCTGTTCGTCGCGGGAGGCGCGTTGAGCGTGGTAACCGGGGACGCGCGTCTGCTGTACATCAAGGACGGATGGCTCACCGGTCTGCTCGGCGCCTGGGTGCTGCTGTCACTGGCCATGAAGCGGCCGTTCATGCTCCACCTCGGCACGGCCATCGCCACGGCCAAGGTCGGCGACGCCGGCGCCGCGGCGTGGCAGCAGCGCTGGATCGATGATCCCGTCTTCCGGCGCCGGCTGCGCCTGGTGAGCGTGGTGGTCGGCGTCGTACTGATGCTGGACGCCGTGGTCCGCGTCGCGATCGCCTCGGTGATCGACCTCGACGCGGTCGCGACTGTCACCAACGTGCAGTACGTCGTCATGCTCGCCGGGCTGCTGTCCTGGTTCTTCTGGTACACCGCCCGACACGGGCTGCGCGCATGAGCACGACGACAGGCGCGCACGTCGCCGTCCTCGCCGTCGGGGCCACCGGCCACCTGCTTCCCGTACTCGACGTGATCACGGAATTGCGGGCACGCGGGCATCGGGTCACCTGTTTCGCCCCGGACGTCGCGGTGCCCGCCGCGAGAGCCGCCGGCGCGGACGTCGTCACCTACGAGTCGACGCTCGTCACGCGCCCGTCGTCGTCGGTGCCGCCGGGCGACTTCGCGGTGTGGCTGCCGTTCGTGCTGGTGGCGGAGGCAGTCGCCGTCGTACCCCAGGTCATTTCCGTCCTGCGCGGCGACGTCCCCGACGTCCTGCTCTACGACCGGGCCGCCCACCCGGCCGGCCGCGCGCTGGCGCAGCTCCTCGACCGGCCGGCGGTGGCGCTGTTTCCGTCCTTCGCCCAGGGGCCGGCGTGGTCGCTCGCCGCGGCCACCGGCCAGGCGAGCGTGCTCGACCCCGCACATCCCGCCTTCACACCGTTGCAGGATCAGCTCGACCAGTTCTGTGCGCGCTGGGGAGTCGAGCGCAGCACCGTCCGCGACCTGGCCGAGGCGCGCGAGCGGCGATCGATCGCGTTCCTCCCGCGATGGTTCCAGTGGAACGGGGACGAGTTCGGCACGGACCAGCACTTCGTCGGACCGTGTCTGGGCTCGCGGCTCGGCGCCGGACCCGCGGCGCACGAACGGCTCGTGTACGTCAGCGCCGGCACCGCCGCCGCCGAGCCGGAGGCGGTACGGTCGCTGATCCGCTCCGCGGCCGCCGTGGCGCCGGACCACCGGGTGCTCGTGTCCACCGGCGGGTTCCCGGTCGACGCCCTCGGAACGGTGCCCGACCGGGTCGAGGCGCACGAGCACGTCGACCAGCTCGCCGCGTTGGCGCAGGCCGACCTCTTCGTCACGCACGCCGGGATGGGCAGCGTCATGGAGGCCCTCTGGTTCGCCGTCCCGATGGTGTGCGCACCTCGCACGAGCGAGCAGCACCTCGTCGCGGCACGTGTCGAGGCCCTCGGTCTCGGCGTGAACCTCAGCGACCGCGGTGGCCCGAGCGGGGACGAGGGCGTGGCCAGGATGCGCGACCTCGCGCACGATCCGACGACGCGCGAGCGGTTGCGCGCTGCCTCCGCGAAGGTGCGGGCCACCGGCGGGCGCCGAGCGGCGGCGGACGCGGTGGAGGCGGCCCTCGCGTCGGATCGGGATGAGGTCGACGCATGAGCGCGGCCCCGTCCTACGCGACCCGGGCCGTCACCTTCCGCCGCGCAGCGGGTCGCCGGTAGATTCCCGAAGAATCTTTCTGGTTGGCGGCAACCTGCGGGCGACGGATCGCATGTACCCCTGTGTAAGCGATGCCCGCCACGATCCACAGGGTCCGGCCGACGTGAAACGTCCGGATACCGGCGGCGCATGGGCTATCCACGAGAGGATCTCCGATGACGGTCTCGAAGCGTTACCGGGCTGGTTCGGCGCTGGTCGGCCTCCTGGTCGTCACCGGCGCGTCGCCGGCCTCGGCGGCGTCGCCGACGGTGAACGCGCCGACCACGACCACACTGACCACCCAGGGCCGCACCGCGGAAAGCTACACGGGTCTGATGAACGGCGAATCGTTCCAGCAGGACGGCATCGTCTCGCACGCCCGATGGCAGTACGCGGCGTTCTGGGACGAGCAGGGCTACGTCAACGTCTCCCGGCGTCCGACGAACGGCACGTGGCAGACCATCCGCCTGACGGACTACCGCACCACCACCACCGATTCGCACAATGTGATCAGCATCGGCCTGTCGCACGTGGACGGCAGCATCCACCTGTCGTTCGACATGCATTCCCAGCGTTTCCGCTACCGCAGGTCGGTGGCCGGCATCGCCACCTCGCCGGACACCGCCGCCTGGTCGCCGGGCATCTTCGGCGCTGTGCAGAACAACCTTGCCGGACGCGACATGGCCGTCATGACCTATCCGCAGTTCACCACGATGCCCGACGGCAATCTGCAACTGACGATCCGTACGGGTGAGAGCGGGAACGGCAACCAGGTCCTGTTCGAGTATCGGGATGGTGCGTGGAACTTCGTCGGCAAGATCATGAATGGCACCACGCTCGGCAACAATGCCTATCTGTTCGGTTTCCAGTACGACGGGCAGGGCGTGCTGCACATGACCTGGACCGTCCGGGAGACCTTCGACGCGAGCAGCAACCACGATCTCTACTACGCGTACAGCACGGACCGAGGCCGAACGTGGCGCAGTGGTTCGGGTGCGCTGATCGGCGCCGCCGACTCCAGCCCGATCTCGACGACCGCCGCCGCGGCACGGTTCTGGGCGATCGGACAGAACCGTGGCCTGATGAACCAGGAGTCGCAGACCGTCGACTCGGCGGGAAACGTGCACGTCCTGGCTTCCCACCTGCCGCCGTCGGCGCCAAGTGACGCCGTCTTCACCAACGCCCGCACCAGCGCCGTACTCGTCCACTACTGGCGCGAGGCTGCGACCGGCCAGTGGCGCCAGCGGATCCTCGGCTACCAGGCGGGTGTCAGCCGTGGCGACATCGGCGTCGATTCCCGGGACAACCTGTTCGTGGTAAGCGCTGCCTCGAACACGGGCGTGTTGCAGGTCGCGACGGCGTCCCGAGCCTCGGGTTGGTCGGACTGGGCCGTGCGCTACCGGTCCACGGCGACCTTCACCTCCGATCCGCTGCTCGACCACCGACTGCTGAAGTCCAACAACATCGCAAGCGTCTTCGCGCCGCATCCGGGCGGCAGCCGCATCGACGTCCTGAACTTCACGAGCGCCGGGAACTGACTCGCCACGAGCGGGAGCATTTTCCCGGTTCCCGCTCGTGGCGAGTCATCGCGACCCTGCCGCCGCTCGGCTAGGGCCCTGCGGAGTCGACGCGGAGCAACTGCGCGACGGCGTCCGGGCGGTCCAGTGGCACGAGATGGCCGCTGTGGGGAATCAGCTCACCGCTCAGGTCGTCGGCAATCGGGGTGAGCTGCCGGTGGAGCAGGTCGCCGACGGTGTTGCCGCCGACGGCCAGGGTGGGCGTGGTCAGTCGGCCGGCTGCGGCGATCGCTGCGGCGTTCTGCTCGGCGGCGCGGTAGTAGCCGAAGCCGCAGCGCAGCGCCTCACGGCCGGTGTACGCACTGACGAACGCGTCGCGGATCTCCGGGGGCACTCCCCGACGCTCGAAGGTGCCGGCCGTCAGGAACCAGTCGAGGTACTCGGCCTCGTGGCCTTCGAGCACCGTCTCGGCCAGCCCAGGGGCCGAGTGGAAGCCGAACCACCACGGTGGCGCCGGAAAGCCGCCGGGCAGGCCGGGCAGGGTCGCCTCCATCAGCACCAGGCGGCGCACCCGCGCGGGGTGCAGGGCGCCGAGCAGGAAGGCGGCGGGCACGCCCGCGTCCAGGGCCACGACCTCGGCCTGCTCGACCCCCAGCGCGTCGAGCAGGCCGAGCATGTCGCCGGCGCCGGTCACCGCGTCGAACCCGTCCGCCGCACGGGCGCTGTCGCCGAGCCCTCGTAGGTCGGGTGCGATGACGCGGCGCCGTCCACCCAGCAACGGCAGCACCTCGCGCCAGACCTGCCAGGTGTGCGGCCAGCCGTGCATGAGCAGCACCGGCGGGCCCGCGCCGTCCAGGGCGACGTTCAACTCGGTGCCGTTTGTCCGGATTCTGCGCAATTCCATGTCTGATCCCCTGCTGGTTACCATTGGTTACCTGCTCAACATGGGAGATATTCGGTGACCTGGCAAGACGGCACTTTCGCGCCACCTGGTGAGTCCGCGGTAACCGGGGACCTTTTCAGCCCGGATTGTCCGACTCGGCAGCTGCTCGACCGGATCGGCGACAAGTGGACGTCGATGCTGATCAAGGTGCTGGCGGAGAGCCATCCGGCAGAGCTCGGGTTCGCGGAGCTACGCCGTCGCGCCCCCGGGGTGTCGAACAAGATGTTGTCGCAGACGCTGCAGAGCCTGTGCCGCGACGGTCTGGTCACCCGCCGGGTCGAGGCGAGCGTGCCGCCGCGGGTCCACTACGCGCTCACCAGCCTGGGTCTCTCCCTGGACGCTCCACTGGCAGTGGTCCGAGCGTGGGCCGAGCAACACATATCCACGATCGAAGCGAGCCGTCGGAGGCCGTGAACGGGCTGCCGCCGCCCGGAGCGGACCCGAGGTGAGCGACGGTCTGGTTCACGTCGCGCCGGTGGTGGCGGGCCGCGAATAGTTGTACACGATGTAGCCCCGGTAGACGGCGAGCTTGTCGTACAGGACGCGAGCGTCGGCGTCGATCTCGGTGTTCCAGTACAGGCGTGGGGCGCCGTGCTCATCGCCATCCCTGGCCACCCACTCGATCATCGCCGTCGCGATGCCTCGCCGTCGCACCTGCGGATCGACGAACAGGTCCGCCAGGTAGCAGCGCCCGGCACCCCAGACGCTTGCGTGGAACAGGTAGTGCGCGATGCCCACCATCCTGTCGTCGAGCCGTGCACAGACGCCACGGATCTGCTCTCCGTCGACCAGGCGTTGCCACGTCCGTTCGTAGCCATCGTCGTCAACCTCGGTCGCGGGCCGACCCGGGCGGCCGGCCCAGTGCGCGTGGAAGCTTCGGGTCAACCCTTCCCACTCGTCGCGATCGGGTTCGGTCAACGGGCCGATGGTCAGCACGCTGCCATCCTGACATCGCCCTTGGCGCCCGCCGCACCCCGGAGCGATCTCGTGCGCCCCCGCGACAGTGGATGCGCCTGACAGGATGCGCCAGTGCGTCTTCGGCTTCTCCTCCTGTCCGCTGCTGCCTCCGGCGCCGCCTTCCATGGTGCGGGCGTCCTGACGGCCCGTCCGATCTGGCGTTTCGCAGAGGTGGTGAGCATCGGTCTGCTCCTCGCCTGCGCCCTGGTCAGCCGGTCGCCCGGTTCCCGATGGGCGCTGGGGACCGCCCTCGCGGTCCTGCTCGTGGACGCGGTCCGCACGACGCCTGCTCCTCGGGACGGCGCCGAATACGGCGGGATGACTTTCGGGCCCGGTCCGGACCCTGAGGTGCCGTCCGCGTTGGAAATGGGTTTCTCGCTCTGTTGGGCGTCGCTGACTGTGGTGTTGGTGCTGCTCGTCGCGTGGCGTCGCGGTGGCTGGCAGCGACGAACGGTGGCGCCGGGTGTCGTGGGGGCGGCGCTGATCATCGGGTACGCGGCCTTCCGTGTCGTCAGCATTCGGCGTGCCGTTGTCGCCGACCCTCCACGAGGGGCCGGCACCGATGTGGCCGAGCTGATGATGGCCGTGAGCATGGCCGTCCTGCCGCCCCTGGCCCTCGGGATCACCGCGCTGGCGCTCGCCTCGGCGCTCGCCGGCCACAGTCGACGGCTCGCGTCGATCGGTGCGGTCCTGCTGGCCCTGATGGCGCTGCCGCTGATGGACACCTGCATCACCATGGTCCCGATGCCCCTGTACGTGGGCAGCGTCAACGCCCTGTTCGGCGGGGATGCCATCAGGCCCACACTGTCCATGCCGCAACCGGTGCCGGCGCTCACGGCGGTGGTCGAACTGGCCGGGTACCTGCTGCTCGTCGCTGGCCTCACCACGTCATCCCGCCGGGAGGGCGCGTTACCGGCCAGGGCGTGAGAGGGCCGGCCCCCTGCTCGGCGCGGACGAGGTGGTCCGCCGCTCGTCCCCTCTGGCCGGAAGGCGGCGAAACGTCGGCATTGGCGCGTGGTGAACGACGGGTATCCCGAACGGGGTTCCTGCGTCGATCATTGCCCGGGAATAGACATGAGTCACTCTCACCTCCTGGCGGATCGCCCGGGCGAGGAGGGCGAGACATCGGCACCGGAAGCCGGGCGTGACCGAACGGCCCGACTCCGCGTCCCCGGAGGATCGCCATGCCCCGTCCCACTGTCCGTAACCGGCTCGCGGCGTTCACCGCCGCCGCCCTGACCGCGAGCGTCCTGACGGTGACCCCGCCGACGCCGGCGCTGGCCGCCAGCACGTTCGCCGCCAACGACTACTGCCTCGGCCAGTGCGCCGACATCCTGCCCCCCGGGCAGAACGGCAACGCCACGCTCGTCGCCATCCTGGCGCACCAGGCGCTCGGCACCCGCCCGGCGCACTCCAGCGACCAACTCGACGAGTACGCGAACCTGGTCTACAACTACGCCGGGCTGACCGACGAGCAGATCGCCCACTTCTACAACGACGCCTCGTTCGGCGTTCCCGCCGCGCAGGTGGAGAGCACCGTCTCGCCGCGCGCCGACGTCACCATCGTGCGGGACAAGGCCACAGGCGTGCCGCACGTCACCGGCACCACCCGCGCCGGCACCATGTTCGGCGCCGGCTACGCCGGGGCACAGGACCGGCTCTGGGTGATGGACCTGCTGCGGCACGTCGGCCGCGGCAACGTCACCTCGTTCGCCGGCGGCGCCCCCGGCAACCGGGAACTGGAGCAGAGTGTCTGGGCCAACTCGCCCTACACGGAGGCGGACCTCCAGGCACAGGTGGACGCGCTGCGGACCAAGGGCGCCCGGGGGCAGCAGCTCTACACCGACGTGGTCGACTACATCGCCGGCATCAATGCCTACATCGACAAGTCGATCGCCGACGACAACTACCCGGGCGAGTACGTGCTCGCCGGCGCCGGCAAGCCGACGCACTTCACCATGACCGACCTCATCGCCACCGCCGGTGTCGTCGGCGGGCTCTTCGGTGGAGGCGGCGGCAGCGAGATCCAGTCCGCGCTGGTCCGGGTGGCCGCCCGAGCCAAGTACGGTGCCACCGAGGGCGACCGGGTCTGGGCGGCGTTCCGGTCGCAGAACGACCCGGAGACCGTGCTCACCCTGCACGACGGGCAGAGCTTCCCGTACGGGGCGACGCCGCCGGGCGCGACGAGCGCGGTGCTCCCCGACGCCGGCTCGGTGGTCGCCGAGCCCCTCGCGTACGACGCCACAGGCGGGGCCGCCGCCCGCGCCGGCGCCAGCACCGCCACGAAGGAACTGCTTGGTGGTCTGTCCAACCTGCGCGCGCACGGCATGTCCAACGCGGTCGTGGTCTCCGGACAGCACACCACCACCGGCAACCCGGTCGCCGTGTTCGGGCCGCAGACCGGCTACTTCGCACCGCAGTTGCTGATGCTCCAGGAGTTGCAGGGGCCGGGTATCAGCGCGCGCGGCGCCGCGTTCGCCGGGCTCAACCTCTACGTGCTCCTCGGCCGGGGTCAGGACTACGCGTGGAGCGCCACCTCAGCCTCCCAGGACCTGACCGACACGTACGCGGTGCCGCTGTGCACCACCGACGGCAGCGCGCCGACGCTGCGCACCAACCGCTACCTCTACCACGGGCAGTGCCTCGCCATGGAGGCGCTGGAGCAGCGCAACTCCTGGTCCCCGACGCTTGCCGACTCCACCCCGGCCGGCTCGTACACGCTGCGGGCTCTGCGCACGAAGTACGGGCTGGTGGCCTACCGGGGGCTGGTGAACGGGCAGCCGACCGCGTTCACCAAGCTGCGCTCGACCTACCGGCACGAGGCCGACTCGGCGATCGGCTTCCAGGCCTTCAACGACCCGTCGGCGATGGGCAGCGCGGCGGCGTTCCAGGCGTCCGCGGCAAGCGTCGGGTACGCGTTCAACTGGTTCTACGTCAACTCGACCGAGGCGGCGTACTTCAACTCCGGCTCGAACCCGGTTCGTCCGTCCACCGCCGACCCGAACCTGCCCACGAAGGCCGAACCGGCGTACGAGTGGGCTGGCTGGAACCCGGACACCAACGACGCCACGTACACCCCGGCGTCGGCGCATCCGCAGTCGGTGAACCAGGACTACTACGTCAGCTGGAACAACAAGCAGGCGAAGGACTTCGGGGCCGCGGACGGCAACTTCAGCTTCGGCTCCGTACACCGTGCTCAGTTGCTCGACGGCCCGGTGCGCGCCGCGATCGCCCAGCGGAAGCTCGGCCGGGCCGACGTCGTCAAGATCATGGCGGATGCGGCGGTGACCGACCTGCGCGGCCAGCAGGTCCTCGGTGACCTGCTGCGGGTGCTGGACAGCACGCCGGTCACTGACCCGGCGCTTGCCGACGCGATCGGCAAGCTGCGGGCCTGGCAGCAGGCCGGCACCCGACGGGTGGAGACGTCTCCCGGGTCGAAGGTCTACCAGCACGCCGACGCCATCCGGATCTTCGACGCGTGGTGGCCGCTGCTGGCCTCGGCGGAGTTCCGCCCCGGCCTCGGCCCGGACCTCTACGCGGCGCTGGTCGACGCCATCGAGGTGAACGAGGCGCCGTCGGGCGGCCAGAACGGGGGACGCGACGGCGCCCCGAGCTGGGCGTCGCAGGGGCAGGCACACAAGGGCTCGTCGTTCCAGCACGGCTGGTGGGGCTACGTCGACAAGGACCTGCGCACCGTGCTCGGCGACCCGGTGGCCGGTGGGCTGGGCCGCGCGTACTGCGGCGACGGCAACGTCGGCGCATGCCGGCAGTCGCTGCTCGACGCGCTCGGCCAGGCCGCCGCGGTGCCGGCCACCACCGTGTACCCGGGTGACAAGTCCTGCGGGGCCGGTGACCAGTGGTGCGCCGACTCGATCGCCCAGTCCGGCCTCGGCGGCATCACCCACCCGCTGATCGCCTGGCAGAACCGCCCCACCTACCAACAGGTCGTCTCGTTCCCGGCGCACCGGGGCGACGACGTCACCAACCTGGCCCAGGGCCGCTCGGCGACCGCGTCGAGCACCCAGTTCCTGACCAGCTACACCCCGGGGAAGGCGGTCGACGGCAGCCTCGACAGCCGGTGGGCCAGCAGCTATAACGACAACCAGTGGCTCCGGGTCGACCTCGGCGCGGCCCGCACGGTCAGTCGGGCGGTGCTGCGCTGGGAGTCGGCATACGGGACCTCGTACCGGATCGAGGTCTCCGGCGACGGCAGCTCCTGGACGCCTGTGTTCACCACCACCACCGGTAACGGCGGCGTCGACAACGCCACCTTCGCGCCGGTCACCGCCCGCTACGTACGGGTGTACGGGGTCAAGCGGGCGACCTCGTACGGGTTCTCGCTCTACGAATTCGAGCTGTACGGGAAGTGACAGTGCCGGAGGGGGCGGCGGGAATCACCCGCCGCCCCCTCCGCTGCGCAACCACTCTCAGAGGCGCGGGTCCTGCTGAACCTTCAGGGCGTTGAGGATCGGGTCCGCCTCGCCCTTGTCGCGGCGAAGCTCGATCTTCAGATCGCCACCGGTGTGCTCGACGGTGACCGCTTTCGTCTCCGCGGTCAGCGCGCCGACAGTCGCCTGCACGTCGTGGTCGTAGAGAACGACCTTGCCGTCGGCGAGCACATCGAACGCACGCTTGCCGGCCTTGACCTTCTCGATCTCCGCGAAGTCGAGGCCGATCCGGTACGTGCCGGCGGGGGCGTTCTTGAACACGTAGGTGAACGTCTGGCCGGTCCGCTGGGTGCGGAACAGCGCGTCGTCCTCGGTGCCGGCGATGTCGGCCCTTGTGGTATTCACCTTTCCGCCGACGTGGCCCCAGGGGCGCGAGCCGAGCGCCTGGTCGGGCGCCCAGAAGAAGCCGTCGGAATCGACGTACCCCGAACCGCCCGCGTCGACGCCCTTCCAGTAGGCGGACGTCGCCAGTCGGACCGGCTTGAGCTGGGTCTCGCCCTTGCCGGCGTTCGACGCCACGAGCACGTCCCCGACGAGCACACCGGGCTTGCTGCCGGCGTTGTCGGCCGTCACCGTGACCGTGGTGGACGCGCCGGCCGCGAGCGTGACGGTGCCCGTCGCGGCCGCGCCCGTGAGGGCCAGCCAGGCAAGGTCGGCGGCCTCGTGTCCGCCGTCGCTTGTGCGCTGCTGCTCGCTGACCCGCACGTCGAGCGGGGCGGAGCCGGTGTTCGTGACTGTCACGTCGGCCGTCGCCTTCTGGTTCTTGTCGAGGAGCCAGTCGAGGTCAGCTCCCGTGACGGTGGCGATGCCCGTGGTCAGCGCCGTGTCGACGACCTCGGCCTGGTCCTTCTTCGTGATGGTCACCGGGTGGCTGACGGTGACGTAGTTCGGCGCCTCGATCTGCACCGTGTTCTCGCCGACCAGCGCCTGAGTCTTCCACCGGCCCTTCACGTCGGTCGTGATGACCCGCTCACCGTTCGGCCCCTTGAGCGTGACGATCGCGCCCGCCATGGGCTTGCCGTCGTTCTTGTCGGTGACGGTGCCCTCGATCGTGCCCGCGGCCGGAAGGGTGTACTCCAGGCCCAGACCGGCCTTCAGGACCGTCTGGTTGACGGAGAACTGGCCGGCGGGGTTGCGGGTCAGGCTCTCCACGCCGACAGTCGCCGACGAGCCCTTGGTGAGGGGGTTGTCGCCGCCGACGCCGTCGCCGTACCCGATCTGGATCCGTCCGTCCGCGATCAGGGTGACCGAGAAGCTCACGCGAGCCGTCTGGTCACCGTAGAAGGCGACGTTGCGCCACTCGATCACCTGCGCCGCCAGCCCGTCCACGGTCGTGGTGCCGTAGTAGATGCCCGCCTCGTCGTCGACGATGAGGTCGTCCCAGAGCGGATAGATCGCGTCGATCGGGTACGGCGACGGCAGTGCCGTGTTGCTCCCCGACGTGCTGGCGCGGTCGAAGGCAAGCGTGCCGTTCGTCGTCACGCACACGCCGTCCCAGGCCGTGTCGTAGAACGGGAACACGAAGCTGGAGTCGAACCACAGCACGCCGCAGAGGTCGTCGCCGTGCCACCCGGACTCCTGGGTGCCCTGGCGGTAGAGCCCGTCGGTCACCTTCATCGAGTACGAGCGACCTGCGGGCGCCACAGGTACGGGACCCGGATCCGGCTGCTCGGGCTCGGGGTCCGGCTCCACCGCGTCCGCGCGCGGGTCGCGCGTCACCCGCAGGGCGGCGATGCTCGGGGCCTTCAGGCCCTTCGAGCCCCGCAACTCCACGGTCAGCGGACCACCCTCGTGCTGCACGACAGCCTTACGCCAGTCGGCGGCGTTCGGCCCCACGGCCGCGGCCGCGTCGTACGCGTAGTCCGTCAGCGCACCGTCGACGACGACGTCGAACACCCGCTTCCCCTTGGCCACCTTGTCGATCTCGGCGAACCCGAGGTCGATCGCGTAGGTGCCCTTGGGCGCGTCGGGGAACGTGTAGAACAGTTGCTTGTCCGCCGTGGTGCGCTGCGACTGGAACAGGGCGTCGTCAGTCGTGCCGGCGATCCCGGCGTTCGTGGCGGCGACCTTGGTCTTCCCCTCGTAGCCCCATGTCTTCTTGCCGGCGGGCTGGTCCGCCGACCAGGCGTAGCCGGAGCCGTCGGTGAACTTCGCGCCACCGGCGTTGACGCCGACCTGGTACTTCGTGGTCGTGAGCGTCACCGGGACGTAGGTCTTGGACTGGCGTCCGGAGTCCGACCGCACCACGATGTTCGCGCCGAGGACTCCGGGCTTGGCACCCTTCGAGGACAGCGAGACCTTGACAGTCGTCGACTCGCCCGGGGCGAGGGTGCCGCCGGTCGAGGAGAGCGACAGCCACGGCAGGTCGGTGAGCAGGTCGTCCTCGACGTCGACGAGCGCGACGTCGTCGGCGACCTGGTCCACCGCCCACAGCGCGCCTGTCGAGTCGGTCTCGAGGCCACCGCCCTGGCCCGCCTTCTGGCCGGGGAACCACCACGCGTTCACAAGCGAGCAGTCGTCGGGGTCGACCTGGAGGAGACGGGTGGGCCGGTTCGAGGTGAGGTCGGTGTACCAGATGGTGTCGGACGCCTGGTTGTAGGCCAGGCCCATCACCTCGGGCAGCGGCGGTGAGCAGAAGGACAGCAGCGCACCCGGGTTGTCGTGCGACGTGCCGGCGACGGTGCCGATCATGCCGTTCGCCCGGCCGCCGACATAGAACACGTCCTGCGTCGGGTTGTAGGCGAGTCCGGTCAGTTGGAGCGTGGACCAGTCACCCTTGATCTGCCTCGTCTCCTTGCCGGTGTCGGTGTTGAAGCAGTGGATGAAGCTGGCCGGGCTGTCCTCCATCTGGCACATGTCACCGGTCTTGGTGTCGAGCGCCATGTCGAACGCCCGGTACGCGGGGTTCCATGCCGCGTCGAAGACCTTCCCGGTCGGCTTGCCGGTCACTGTGTAGGCGGTGTTGGTCCGGGCGTTGTAGTCGTGGACCCAGACGTCGCCGTCGTACCCGACGCCGGAGGGCTCCTTCTCCGCGATCGTGCCCGGAATGGCGATCCGGGTGATGACGTCACCGCCGGAGGTCGTACCGACCTTGGCGGCCGCCTGTGCCTCAGCGGCGCTCGCCGTCGCGGCCTTGCCGTCGACGTTCGACGGCTTCATCCCGCTCGCGCCGGTCTTCCAGGCGGCGAGGTCGATCGTGCTGGCCGCGCCCTTCCCGGTGCGCCCGGTGGCGCCGGCGGCGTCGAGCTCGGGGTGACGCGCGGCCTCACCCAGGTTGTACGTGAGGGGGGCGGAGCCGTTGTTGGTGAGCGTCAGCGAACCCGTGCCGTTCTGGTCGGCGCCCAACAGCGCGTCGAGGCCGTCGGCCTTCAGGCCGGCGACGCCAGTGATCAGCCGCGCGTCGACCGTGGCCTTGGCGTAGAGCTTGTCGAGCGAGAACGGGTACGCCGCGGTCGTGTAGTTCGGCGCGTCGACGGTCATGGTGTAGTCGCCCACCGGAAGCTGGCGATGCACGACGCCGGTCCCGTTGGTAGTGACCGTCTCGACGAGGCCGTCCTTGTTGCTGAAGGAGACCTTGGCACCGGCCACCGGCTGCCCGTCGTTCTTGTCGACGACTGTCGCGTCGAGGTACCCGAAGTCGGGCAGGTCGTAGGTGACGACCATCCCGTCGCGCAGCACCGGGGCGTGGTCGGAGAACCGGATGCCGTCGACGCCTGCCCAGCCCTGGATGCCGGTGACGGCGTGCACGCCGGCGGTCACCGGGTCGTCGGACCCGACGCCGTCGCCGTACCCGAAGATCACCGTGCCGGAGCGGGTGAGCGTGGCCGAGAAGTTGACCGGTTCGGTGTACTCCGTCCGGTCCGGATAGGCCCAGAGCTTGGCGTTGCGGTACTCGATGACGAACGCGTCCTCGCCGTTGACCTTGGTGGCTGCCGTGAAGACGCCTCCACCGGGGGCGAACTCGACGGGGGTCTCGACGTAGAACGGGAAGATGCCGGCCCCGCCATAGCCGGGTCCGGTGGCGCCGTCCGGGGCGATCACGCCGCGCAGGCCGATGCCGAGGCTGTCGTGGCTGCCGTTGTAGAGCGCGATCGGGAACGGCAGCTGCACCGTGGCCCACACGCCGCTGCCGAAGGCTACCGGTTCGGTGCCGCGCAGGTACTCGCCGTCGGCGACGGCACAGCTGTAGCCGCCCTTGTCGACGACGAGCCCGACCGAAATCTCGGTCGACGGGTTCTGCGCGCCGACGGTCAGCGGGACCGTGCTGGGCGAGAAGCAGGCGTTGGGCTTGACGGCCAGCTTGTACGCGCCCTCGGGCACAGCGGTGATCGTGAACGCGCCGTTGGTATCGGTGCGCACCGGCTTCAGCGGCGTGTCCGTGACGGACACGTCGGCGTTCGGGACCGGCTGCTTCTTGTCGTCGACGACCCGGCCGCTGATGTCGTGCTTGGCGGCGGCGGTGAGCGGCAGCTTGACCGAGGTGTCCTGGCCGAGAGTGATGGTGACGTTTGCGGTCGCGGTCAGGTAGCCGAAGACCTTGGTGCTGAGCTGGTAGTCGCCGACCGGGAGGTTCGTCGTGAACCGGCCGTCCTTGTCGGTGCCGATCGACCGGCTGAACGGCCCGCTGATCGTCACGTCGGCCGCGGGGACCGGGGCGCCGTCGGCGGTGACGACACCGGTGAGGGTGCCGCCCTTACGGGGCGCGAGCTTCAGCAGGCGAACGAGGTCGAGCCGGCCCTCGCCGTACTTGTTGTTGATCTCGGCGGTGCCGCCGCACTCGGTGTCGTCGACGTCGACTGCCGACTCGCCGAGCAGGCGGCGGGTCTCCTCGACCTGTCCGATCAGAGTCGGGTCGTAGCTCCAGAGCGCCGCCACGGCGCCGGCGACGTGCGGTGCCGCCATCGACGTACCGGACATCTCGACGTAGCTGTTGTTCGGATAGGACGAACGGACGAGGTCACCCGGGGCGGAGATCTCGGGCTTGATCCGGCCGCCTTCGCCCTCGCCCTTGCGGGAGAACGCCGCGAGCGTGCCGTCCGACGAGTAGGCGCCGACGGAGTAGGCGCTCGTGGCGGAGCCGGGCGAGGAGACGGTGTCACAGTCCGCGTACGGCGTGGTGTTGCCCGACGACCAGACGCTGAACATACCCGCGGCGCTCCATGCCTCGTCGATGGCCTGGAAGAAGTCGTCGAAGTTGTGCTCTACGGTCTGGCCCCACGAGTTGTTGATGACGTGGGGGCGCTTGGACGGGTCGGGGTTGTTGCCCTGGAGGTCGGTCGGGGCGAGCAGCCACCAGCCGGACCGCAGTAGCGACTCGACGCCTGTGCTGTCGCAGCAGCCGTTCGTCGCGATCCACTGCGCGTCCGGCGCGACGCCGACGTGGTTGGTGCCGTCGTCACCGACCATGGTGCCCATGGTGTGCGTGCCGTGTCCGTTGTCGTCGCACGGCGCTCCCGTGCACGTGCCCCGGGTGGCCATCCAGTTGTAGTTGTGGTCGATGGTGCCGTCGGGCTTCGTGCCCCGGTACTGCTGCATGAGGGCGGGGTGGTCGAACTGAACGCCCGAGTCGAGGTTGGACACCGTGATGCCCGCGCCGGTGGCCCCCATGGCCCAGGCCTCGGGGGCGTGGATGGCGTCCAGACCCCACGTGGAGGTGCCTGCCTCGGCGGCCTTCTTTCCGGCGGCGGGTCGGGCAGCCTGGTCGGTGGGGATCTTCTCGTCCACCGGCTCGACGAGCGCGACCTGCGGCGTCGCGTGGATCTCGGCGACCTGCACCTTCGAGGCCACGTTGAGGGCGAGCTTCTCGGTGCCCCCCTTGACGAGCACGGCGTTGGCGATCGGGTAGGAGGTGTACGTGACGCCTGCCCGGTCGAGGTCGCTGGCGACGGATGCCAGGGACTTCTTCGCCGCCGCGTTCAGCGCGTCGTAGACGAACTGACCACGTGCGGTCCAGTCGCTGAGCTTCTTCGCCGGCCCGAGGTCGGCTCCGGTCTCGAACGTGATCCAGAAGTCGGACTGTGGCTGCGCGCGGAAGCGGTCCTTGAGGTTCGAGGCGATCTTGTTGGCGGGGCCTGGATCAGGCTCGGCGGCGGATGCCGGTGGTGCCTGGATCATGCTCAGGCCGACCGCTACGGCAAGCGAAGCCGCGAGGGCTTTGAGTTTCATGAGAGTCCTTCGACCTACAGGGGTTGGTAGGGGTCGTGGTTCATGTGGTCGTCGGCACCGTCGGCGTCATGGGCGTCGGGGGCACTGACGCGCGGCTCGCGGGGCGGCTCAGGTGGCGGCTGCTGCTCGATCGCGGCGTCGTCACGCGCGACGTGTCGCTCAGGCATGCATTGCCCAATGGCTATGGATCATGGACTCATGCTCGGCGGGACACGTGACCTTCGCTATCCAGCGGATACGTCAATATTCATGACGCGTCGTCGAGAGAGTCCTCTTCCGCGAACACTCCGGCCTCCACGGCCTTGACCGCGAGCGCCGTCCGGGAGGTCACCTTCAGCTTGCGCATCGCCGCACGAAGTTGCTGGTCCACAGTGGCCGGAGACTTGGCCAGGATCCGGCTGATCTCCCGGTTCGTCTTGCCGGCGACAACCAGTTGGACCACGTCGAGTTCGCGAGGCGAGAGCTGGTCGCCGTACCCGCGCCGGCCGCCGCGCCACAGTCTCGGGACCTCGGCGCCGTGTTCGCGAAGGCGCTGCGCGACACGATCCGCATCACCGCGGGCGCCGAGCCTGAACAGCTGCTCGTACTGGGTCGCCAGCAGCTCTCTGCCCTTGTCGATCCGGCCGTGCGCGATGAGCGCCTCGGCCTGACGCTCGCGGGCGAGCATCGCGTCGTAGGGGCGGGGCAACGCGCTCCAGGCGCGCGCCGCTCGATCCCACGCCGTCGCCGCGCGGGCGTGCTCTCCGGCCGCGGCGAGCAGCAGGGCACGGCATACCGTGAGCGCGGCGCGAGGCGCCGGCGCCGTACTGCCACGCAGTCCCCTGGCGAACTGGTCGCCCAGGCGCGTAGCGGCCTTCCGGTCGCCCGCGGCGAGGTGCGCCTCGATCCGGGCGGGGACGAGATCCGTCGCCCAGATCCAGATGCCCTTCCTCCGTACGGTGTCCATCGGCTCGTTCGTGATGTGCAGCGCCCGGCCGCTGTTTCCGTCCGTCAGCCACAGTCTGGCCAGCGCGGCGGCGGCCTCCATCGTGTCGTCGGCCGCGCCGAGACGGGCGGACTCCTCCAGGACCAGCCGGAACTGCTCCTCGGCTGCGCGTCGTCGTCCGGCCGCGGCTGCCAGCCGGGCAGCGAGGCGAATGCTGCCGAGGTAGTGCGCCGGTCGGTCGCGGTCGGCATCGGCGAGTGCCGCGCTCCGCTCCGCGAGGCCCTCCCACCGACCGGTGAGCCACGCCAGGTTGGCCAGTTCGAGTCGGACGTTGTGGTGTAACCGGAACGCCTGCTCGGCCTCGGCGAGGCGCAGGGCCACGGCGAGGTGGTCCTCCGCGTCGGCGTACCGACCCCAGATCAGCGCGCCGGTCCCGATGTTCGCGTGGATGCGGGCCACGTCGAGACGCTCCGCCGCGGTCGCGCCGTCGACGGGCAGGTCGGCGACGACGTCCCAGGCTTCCTCCTCGCCGAGCATGAGCAACGCCGCGGCTCGGTTGCCGGCCAGGTTCAGCCGCTCCGCGGGAGAGTCGAATTCGGCGGTGAGTTCGGCGGCGCGATCGAGCCAACGCCTGTGCGTCGACGCCGGCCACGGTCCCGCGTAGGCCCAGCCGAGGTAGGTCATCGCCCGAGCCGCCTCGACCGGGTCATGGTCGAGGTTCGCCACCGCCTGCTCCAGCTCGCTGAGCGCCGCCTGCGCCTCGCCCCCGGTGATGAGGAGCCGACCCAGGGGGTTGCGGATCTCGGCCTGCTGCCGGGCGGAGAGGCCGGGGGTCTCCAGCACCGAGCGCAGAGTACGGATCACCCGGTGGTAGACCCCGTCGACCGGTTCGCGGCGGCCCAGCGCGGCGACTCCGGCGATGCGCGCGACCCGTGCCCGATCCACGGGCGGCAGCACGGCCCGCGTCATCAGATCGACAAGCAGGTCGACAGCCTTGGTGTGGTCACCCGAGGCCATCGCCAGCTCGGCGCCCTGCTCGGCGTACCGTGCCCAGGACCGCGTTTCGCCCGCCTCGCGGAAGTGGTGGGCGAGGCGTGCCACGGCCGGCGGAGAATCGTGCTCCAGGGCCCGGCCGGCCAGCAGGTGGAAGTGTCTGCGGTCGGTCAACGGGATCGCCTCGTACACGGCCGTGGCGGCCAGCACATGCCGGAACCGCCACCGGCCGCGGTCGTCGCCGTCCAGGACGCCGGCGCTGGCCGCCTCCGCGACAGCGCCTCGGCACGCGGCCGGTGACAGGCCGGCGGTCATCGCGATCGTGGCCACCGAGGACCGCTCGGCCAACGTGGCCGCGGCCCGCAACACCTGCTGCGCCGTCGGCGACAGACGGCTCACCCGCTCGCGGGTGGAGTCGCGCACCGTCGGCGGCACCTGGAGTTCGCGCAGCTTCAGCCGGACCCACTGTCCGTCCCGGAAGACGAGGTCGGCGCGGTCGCACATCAGGCGAACGGACTCCTCCAGGGCCAGCGGAACACCGCCGGTCCGCTCGTGCATGAACGTCGTGAACTCCTGCGATATCGGGTTGCCGTCAAGCATCGACGACACCAGCGCTGCCGTGTCGTCGGGTTGCATGGGCGCCAGGGCGATCCTCAGCTGGGTCACGCCGGCGGGCAACCTTGACGTCAGCCGCAGCAACAGCGATCCGTCGTCCACCTCCTCCGGCCGATAGGAGATCACGAGGCTCGGTCCGTGCGACTGCTGTCGGGAGGTGACGAACAGCAGGAACTCCAGGGTCACCTCGTCGGCCCAGTGCGCGTCCTCCAGCACGAGAACGTCGACACGCATGGCCCGCAGCAGCTCGTCCAGGGCGCGGAACAGGCGATGCCGTGCCGCCTTCGCATCGTCCAGGGGCGGCAGTGCCGGCGGCAGGTCCGCGGACCATTCCGGGAACAGGGGCTGCAACGCACCCGCCAGCTCGGTGAGCCGCAGGTGCGACACCGGGCGGTCGATCCCCCGGAACGCGTCGACGATCGGCCCCAACGTCAGCGACTCGCGAAGCGGTGGGCACACCGACACCAGGGCGGTGCGCCTCTCCGGCGCGGCCAGCCACTCCCGCAGCAGTCGGCTCTTTCCGATCCCCGCCTCGCCCTCCACGAGCACGATCGCCGGTGGGCGGGCCAGGGCGCCGCGAAGCGCCGCCATCTCCCGATCACGGCCCACGAACTGTGGCGTGGAGACGGTCGGCGCGGTTCCGTCGTCCTCGGGGGAGGGGTCGAGCATGCGTGATGATCTCTCTTCTCGCTGCTCGGGCACAAGGGCCGCGTTGCGGGATCCTCATCGCCTGCGGCACTCGGCACCACAAGCACCCGTGGCGGGTATCGTGGCCGGGCCGGCCGCGGGACTTCGGTGCGACTTCCGGAACCCGCCTCTGAAGCGATGCTTCGCAGTTCGTGCCCCCATTCCCCGGCCGGCCCCGTCGTCACAGCAGGGAAGGGTGGGTCGCGGTCATGTCGCGGGCGGATCGGGTCGCGTGCGAGGACGTGGTCATGTTCGTCAACGCCGCGATCGCCTCGACGGCCCAGCGCGAGTTCCGCTCCGACGCCGCCGCGCAGCGCCTGTCGTTGGGGTTCCTGCACGAGTACGTGCTGGGCAACTACCGCGACCTGTATGCCGCGACCCTGGCCCTGGACGTCAACGACCGCAACGCGGCCCTGGTGGTGACGAACCTGCTCCGCACCGCGCGGGAGGCCAGCGCCGCGCAGCGGGCGGTGGAGGGGCGGCTGATCGCGGCGCGACTGCGGTCGCTGCCGCCACAGCGGGTGTACGGCGTGATCCGCGAGCTGCGCCGGTTGCGGATCAACAACCGGCGCACCCGCGCCATAGTGCGTGACTGGGTGGCGGCGCGACCCGACCCGGCGTTCGACGCGATCAAGTACCGCCGATCGTTGTCGGTCGCCGCCCGGCACGCACACCTGCCACTTCCCGGCGAGGTCGGGACGGTGCTGTTCGACTGGCGCCGACCGAAGCGCTACGAGACTCCGATACTTGAGGCGTGGCGACGCGCCCACTACGAGCAGCGGGCCCTGTACGAGCTGCCGTACACAGTCGCCGAGGGGCTGGCCGCCCAGCACGGCATCGACCGGGCCCGGTTCCTGACCGGCATCGCGCCCAGGCTCACCGACCGTGAACGGCTGCGGCTGCAGGGAACCGCCGCACGGCACAGGGTCGAGTCGATCGCGATGGACCTCGCCACCGCACCCCTGACCCGCCTCGCGATCCACGTGCTGTCGCTGCCCCGCCCGGAACGCGCCCGACGCCGCGACGAGCTGACCGGCGCGCTCCAGGCCGCCGCACGCCGGGCCGCCCGCCGCCAGGCCGGCACCTGGGGACGGGTGGTGGCGGTCCTCGACGACAGCTACTCCGCGGCCGGCTCCGGTGTGAAGCGCCGCCGGCCGCTCGCCGTCGCCCTGGCCACGCACTATCTGCTGGAGTCCCTGGCCGCCGACTACACGGGACTGTGGCTGCACCACCGCGGCGACCCGCTGCTGGTCCACCCCATCGGCGCCACCGGGTTGGGCACGCGCATCGTCGACGGCCTCGAACACCGCCCCGACCGGCTCGTCATCGTCTCCGACGGCTGGGACAACGCCCCACCCGGGCAGGCCGCCGAGGTGCTGCGGGTGTGGCGTAGCCGCCTCGATCCCCACCAGGCCACGAGCGTCGTGCACCTGAACCCCGTCTACGACGCCGACACGTTCGACGTACGCCGTCTCGCCGCCGGCGTGGCCACCGTCGGTGTCCGCGACGCCGAGGACGTCGCCGCGCTCGTCGAACTGGCTCGTTTCGCCACGGGCAGCGCCGGCTTCGACGAGCTGCGCCACCACCTCGCCGACCGCGTCGAGCGGTTCCTCACCCCGGAGGGGGCAGCGCCGTGACGAACGCCGGCGACGGGATCGACCTGACCGGGCTGACGGCGGGCCCCGCCCAGACGTGGGGCGCGATCCGCCTCGTCCCGCTACTGCGGGCGAGCCCCGTCACCGATCTGCGCCTGCATGCCCGCCTCTACGACCCCGACGAACTGTCAGTGGTCCACGTCGAGCCCCGCACGGCGTACGTCTCCTACATCCCGCACTCGTTTGTCGCCACCTGGACCACCGACGCCACCCCGGCCGCCGCCTACGGCACCCAGCTCCGCGCCCCCGCCGACACCCGCGCTCCGAGCGGTATCCGGCTGACGTTCCGCCGTCGCCTGGCTCGCCGGGAGGCCCGGCAGCGGCTGCGTTTCCTGCCGCTGCACCTGGCCCTGGAGGGTTACCTCGCGCTGCAGTTCGGTGGCCCCTCCATCGCCTGGCAGGAATGGACCCACCATGCCGTCACCTGCGGCCTGTCCCCCCGGGTGGAGGCCGGCTACACAGGCGCCAGCATCGCCGGCCTCGACGACGCGCTGCGCGTCTTCGAGATCCACCCGGACCAGTGCGGCATGATGCTGTACGCCGCAGACGCGCTCGCGGCCGCGTTCGTCGTCCCGCACCCGGACGACTACCGCGCCCTGCACCCCACGCTGTTGCAGGATCTCTACGGTGAGCTGCTGTTCCACTACGCGCACCTGTATCCGGCCGTGCCCGAGTTCAGCCCCCGCCTCGACGACACCCGCGTCGCCAGCATCGCCGACCTGCGCGCCCAGCTGACCCGGGCCGATGCCGACTGGAAGTCCTTCCACGCCGGCCTGGCCGATGGCTTGCTCGCCGCCGGGCGACTCACCGTCACGCCTGTGCACCGCATGGGTCGCTTCACCCTGGCGCGGTTCCTGCCCGCGTTCGACCTCGACACCGACAACCACATCGGCGAGACCATCACCGACGAGGCCGGCCGGCTGGCCTACCTCAAGACGTTCCGGCTGTCGGCTGCCCAGACCCGCCGTGGGCATCTGCTGTCCCAGCTCGCCGCCAACGACTGGGACCTCGACGCCACCGCCGCGACACTCGGCGCCGACAGGAACGCCCTGGTCCAACGCCTCGACCGCGCCGGCTTCGGCCACCTGCTCCGCCCCGACATCATCGACGCCTGGCGCAGGCGTACCCGAGAACCACGTACGAAACCGCTTGCCCGTCGGGGCGGGACTGCCTAACTTGCTCATCATGGTGAACGACTGTCGTAGCGCGGACGGGTACGCCGGGTGAGCGGTCGTCTTCGCGAGATCGCCCGGCAGACGGTCGCAATCGCTGATTCGGGTCGCTATCGCAATGCCGCGGGCGACGAGGTGGGCATCGGCGAGCTGGTACGTGCCGCAGTCGCCGGCACTCGTCTCCACCTGCCGGACGAGGTGCCCGCGGCGGAAAGCGCCGAGCCCGGCGGCCGCAGGGTGGAGGTGACGAACGAGTCGACGTTGCAGGCAGCCCGTCGACTGGCGCCCGGAGCGGCCTGCCTGGTGTTCGCCTCGGCGAAGAACCCGGGTGGTGGGTTCCTGGGCGGGGCGAAGGCGCAGGAGGAGAGCATCGCCCGGTCCTCGGCGCTGTACCCGTGTCTCCTCGCCGCCCGGGAGTTCTACGCGTTCCACCGCGACCAGCGGGACCTGCGGTACAGCGACCGCGTCATCTTCTCGCCGGACGTGCCGGTGTTCCGGGACGACAGGGGCGACCTGCTCGACCAGCCGTACACGGCGTCGTTCCTGACCGCCGCGGCGCCGAACCTGGGCGCGATCCTGCGCAACCAGCCCGAACACGGTCCGGACGTACCGGCGGTGCTGGCCCGACGTGCTCGCCGGGTGCTGGAGGTCGCGGCCGCGCACGGACAGCGGACTGTGGTGTTGGGAGCGTGGGGATGCGGCGTCTTCCGCAACGATCCCGCCACGGTGGCCGACGCCTTCGCCGACGCCCTGCGGGAGGTCGATCGCTTCGACCACGTGGTGTTCGCCATCCTCGACAACGTGCCGGGAACACCTGTGTTTCGCACGTTCGCGGAACGCTTCCCGGGAACCGCCGCGGCCCCGGGGGTGGACGGCGGGCGAGGGTGAGCGGCACGGATCGCGTCGCACTGTAGCCGCGCGTTCCCACGACAGTTGGCGTTCAGGTTCCACTGCGGCGGTGCCCGGCGTCTCGGACGAGCGTCAGGGTGATGGCGAGAAGGCCGAGCAGAGCGACGACGGCGTTGGCGATCGTGAGGAACACCGCCTCGCCGGGGCTGGCGTGGCCGAGGTGGGTCACGTGGAAGAAGAAGTGCGGTATGGCGTAGGTGGAGAACGCCGCTGCGGCGGGGATGACGAATGCGGCCCGAGGTGCGACGAGCGCTACGCCGAGGACGACGGCCAGGCCGAGGGTGGCGCCGCCGAAGTCTCGCGCGTAGTGCTCACTGAACGGCGGGGTGAGGGTGACGGTCGGGAAGTTGTTGTAGAAGCTCTCGGGGAAGAACTGGTTCCAGAAACCGACAACGAGTTCGTCGAGGAAGAGGACGGCGAGGGCGATCCGGACCAGTGCGGTCAGCTTGGAGCCCCGTCCGTCTGGTGCGGCGAACTGTGGTGCGGCGGGTGACTGGTCCTCGTTCATCGGGTCCGCCCAGCGGTTCGCCGTCGTCGCCGAACGGCGCCTCCTGAAGAACCTCGCGTACCACCTGGTCGGCTCGGTCGACGTCGCCGAACAGGCGGTGAAGGAGGCGTACACCGGCTGGTACACGATGACAGACGACCAGCAGAGTCGCACCGACAGTCCCTTCGCGGGTGCTCATCGTCCTCAACCCACAGAAACTCGCCCGGTTCGAGCAATACCCGAAGGCACGCGGGTGAGATCGTTGCGGTGTGGCGAAGTCGCTTGACCTGCATCTGGAGTTCGATCGGGGTGCGGGTTTCCCGGGTCGCTCGCTGGAGAGCGCGTTACGGGAGAGCATCCGGACCGGCCGGCTGCGGGCCGGGTCTCGTCTACCGGGGAGCCGGAGTCTGGCCGCCGACCTGAGCCTGGCACGGGGCACGGTGGTGCAGGCGTACGCGCAGCTGGTGGCGGAAGGGTGGTTGGTGGCGGCACCCGGCTCGGGCACCCGGGTGGCGGACGTACTCCATGATCCGCCCGGCCCGCGAGGGCAACGGCGGCCGTTGCCGCCGGCCGGGCCGATGATCGAGTTGCGGCCGGGGGTTCCCGATCTCGGTTCGTTCCCCCGAGCGGCCTGGACCGACAGTGTCCGCCGGGCCCTGGCAACTGCCTCGCGCGGCATGCTCGACTACCCCGAGCCGACAGGGCTGCTCGGATTGCGGACGGCGGTGGCCGGCTATCTCGCGCGTACCCGTGGAGTTCGCTGCGACCCGGACGCGGTGGTGATCACGGCGGGATTCACCCAGGGACTCTCCCTGCTGGCGCGGACGCTGCACCGGCGCGGTGTACGCGCCATCGCCACCGAGAACCCCGGCTTGGCCCCGCACCGCGTGGTGCTTCGCGCCGCGGGTCTGACGGTCACCCCGCTCAGCGTCGGCACGGGCGGGGCCAATCCTGACGACGCGGCGGGTCAGGCCGCTCTGCTCACTCCGGCGCACCAGCATCCGACCGGAGCGGTGCTCGCCCCCGAGCACCGCTACCGATTCGTCACCTGGGCACGGGAGCACGACGCGTTCCTGATCGAGGACGACTACGACGGCGAGTTCCGCTACGACCAGCGCCCGGTGGGTGCCATGCAGGCGCTGGCGCCGGAACGGATCGTCTACGCCGGCAGTACGAGCAAGTCGCTGGCGCCGGGCGTCCGCCTGGGCTGGTTCGTCGTGCCCGAGCCGTTGCGTCGCGAACTGACGAAGATGATCATGGAGGCCGGCGCCGCAGTCTCCGCGATCGACCAGCTCGCCATGGCCGACCTGCTCACAAGCGGTGGCTACGACAGGCACGTCCGCCGCATGCGCCTGACCTACCGACGCCGCCGGAGCGAGCTGGCCGACCATCTGGCCGAGGTGACTGCGACCCCACTGGAGGGCATCGCGGCCGGCATGCACGCGCTGCTGCCGCTGGCGTCCGTGGCGACGGAGCGCTGGCTCATCCAGTCCGGGGTCCGTCAGGGGCTGCAGCTGATCGGCCTGCACGGCAACGGCTACTGGCACGATCCGGTGGACGAGCGGCAGGCGGCGGCCCTGGTCTTGGGATACGCGGCGCCGCCGAATCATGCCTGGCAGGAGGCGTTGTCCGGGCTCCGCCGACTGGTCCAACAGGTTGGTCGTTAACTGGTCCATCGGGTTGGTCCGGTCGGGGATACGTTCGATTCATGCAGACCATGAAGATCGGAAACAACGAAATCGTGCTGCTGGGCACGGCTGTGCCTCCGGAGCTGCCGGAGGGCTCGCACGTCATGACGGCGACGATCGAACTACCACCGGGTGACCCGGGCACGCCACCGCACCGGCACTCCGGCCCGGTCTTCGGCTACCTGCTCGAGGGGGAGATGATCTTCGAGCTGGAGGGCGAGCCCGAACGGGTGATCAAGGCCGGTGAGGCGTTCTGGGAGCCCGGCGGCGATGTCATCCACTACCGGTCCGCCAACAACCTGCCCGATCGGGTGACCACATTCCTGGTCGTCATGGTGTGCGCGCCCGACCGGGAAATGCTGGTGCTGGTGAGCCCTGAGGAGCTCGAACAGCGCAAGGACCGCCGCTCGTCCCGGACGAACTGACGGAGGGCACCATCATGCGTATCGTTCTCGCCGGTTCGACAGGCGTCATCGGCCGCCGGCTCGGGCCGCTCCTGACCGCCCAGGGGCACGAGGTCATCGGGCTGGCCCGCAACGGCCAGGTTGCCGTCGACGTGCTCGACCGGGACGCGGTGGTGGCCGCCGTCCGCGACGCCCGCCCTGACGTGGTGATGCACCAACTGACCAGCCTGAGCAGCGGCGACCTCGCCGCCAATGCGCGTCTGCGTCGGACCGGGACCCGCAACCTGGTCGACGCGGCGCTCGCCGCCGGGGTGCGCCGGATCGTCGCACAGAGCATCGCCTGGGCATACGAGCCGGGTGCCGAGCCCGCGACCGAGAAGACCCCGCTCGACCACGACGCCGCCGAACCGCGGCAGACAAGTGTGGCAGGTGTCGCCGCGCTCGAATCCGCCGTTCAGGAGGCGCCCGAGTGGGTCGCGCTGCGGTACGGCACCCTCTACGGCCCGGGCACCTGGTACGCCCGCGACGGCCTGATGGCCCAGTTCGCCGCCGCCGGCCGGGTCCCCGCCGATGCGGACGTGAGCAGCCTGCTGCACGTCGACGACGCCGTCGCCGCCGCGGTCGCGGCCCTGGAGTGGCCCGTCGGCGTCGTCAACGTCTGTGACGATGAGCCGGCCGCCGCGTCGCAGTGGGTGCCCGCGTTCTGCGCGGCGGCCGGGGTGCCGGCACCCGCGGTGACCCGGGGCGAGCGACACGGCTGGGCGCGGGGAGCGAGCAACCGGTTCGCCCGTACGCACCTCGGCTGGGTCCCGACCCATCCCTCCTGGCGGGAGGGATTCGCCACCGTGTGAGTGGTCCGCCTCACCGGCGAAGGCGCTCGATCAACGTACGGGCCGCCTCGGCGTACCGCTGGTCCGACCCGGAGGGCCGGTGCCCCTGGATCGGTGGCGGGACGCTGTCCCCCGGAAGGGCAACCACGTCCGCGGGATCTCGTAGCCGGCGATCGACCTCTGCCGCCGGGTGGGCGACGGTCACCGGCGCGATCGCCCGGCGGGCGGAGAATATCCAGCCGCCAATCGAGTCGGTGTCGCGCCACAGGTTCACCCATCGCCACCCCACCCGATCGCCGATCTCGTGCAGCACCTCGTCGTCGACGAAGGCGGGGAACAGTCGCGCGTAGAGTCGGCTCAGTGGTGACCCATGGGTGAGCAGCGCGACTCGGCTGCTGACCTGGGGCGGTAACTGGAGCACGGTCGCGGCGGCCAGGACGGAACCATGGCTGTGCGCGGTCAGCAGCACGGCGTTGCCGCGCGAGACCAGGTAGATGATGCGTCGCGTCAGCTCCGGCACCGCTCGTTCGGCGTAGCACGGTGGCGCGAACGGGTGGGCGGCCCGAGGCCAGAACGTGCCCAGGTCCCACAGGACACCGACGTGGCGCCTGAATTCGACTGTCCGGTAGGCGAAGATCCCGCCGATGGCCAGACCGACGATGACCGCGGCGATTCCCCAGCTCCCGAACGCGATGGCGAAGGTGATCAGGCTGCCGGGCAGCCGTGCGTAGCGCTGCACGGATTCGCTCGGGAGCAACTGCAGCAGACCGAGAGTGGTGGTCGCCGTCCCGAGCCCGGCGAGGCAGGCATAGACCATTGCCAATGGAATGAGTCTCTCCGTGAAGCGAGCCCGAGCTATCGCCTTCCGCACCTGCCGCAGTCGGGCCGCTGCTCCGGCCGGGCGATCCGGGTAGTCGCACGCGACAATCGCCGCCGCGGCACGGAGTCGGCGGCGTCGGGAGAGCAGGACGACCGGTACCGCTACGACGAGCGTGAACAGCACTGCCCGGAAGAAGCCGAAGAATGCCCAGGTGAACGCCGGCGGCAGTCCGGAGGCAAGGCCCTCCCCGGTCGGTGCGTCGCGGTCCAGGAAGTCGGCCACCCGGTAGACGAACTCGGCGGACACCGCCACCGCCAGACTGACCGCGCCGGCCGCGATCACCAGCGCGCCCAGCCCGAGCAGCGGGGTGCCGCCCCGTCGCCGGCCCCGGAGCAGCACAGCTCCAAGGGCCGTCAGCAGGCTCGTCTGGGCAACGAAGAGCGAGGTGAGGATTGCGCCGTATCCGGGCAGGCCGCCCCCCTCGTTCCAGGGCGCTGGGCTGGTCAGGACGTGGGCCGTCACCACGACTGTCAGGGCGACGGCGACCGTCCGCACCGCACGGGTCAGTCGGTCCAGTCGCTGATCCGAGGAGGATCGGTCGATCAGCCGGGGCATGCAGAGCAGGATCACGCAGGTGGCCAGCACCGTCCCGCTGGCCACGGCAAGCGCGATCGTGCCGGCCGTGGCGCCGGTCGCGGCTCGGGCGGCGAGCAGAGCGACGTCAAGTGTCGCGAACGCCGCCGCGACGTGAATCGAGCGCAGCCGGCCCACCAGTGGCCCGGCGTCCCACTGGCCAATCTCGCTGAGTCGATGCTCGGAGACCTGGTCCGCCGGAGCGCGAAACGCTTCGAACACCTCCCGTGGTCGCGCGCTGGCCCGCCAGAGCAGGCCGATGGCGGCGGCCGGAACCACCGCGAGCGCCGCCAGGCGCAGGCCCACCGGTTGCCCACCCAACCAGGACAACCAGATGCGCCCGGCCAGGCAGTCGGACGAGCCCAGACATTTCCACGCGATCAGGTCCAGCGTGACGCCGGCGAAGGCAAGCACATACAGCGCGGTGAGAGTGAGCGCCAGCAACCGGCACAGGGATCTGACCAGCGCATCCGAGCCAGGGTTCGCCGGTCGCATCCAGATCGCGACGTTTGCCAGCATGAACGGAAGCAGGAACACCAGCGACATTGTTCGGACCACGGTTCCGGAGGGCAGGTCGGCCCAGCGGTACGCCTCAAGCGTCACCCCGTCGTCGCCGCTGCGGCACGAACATGGGCGGCGGGGTCGGTAGAAGCCCCCACTGCGGTCGCCCGCTACCTGTTCGACCTGCGACACGTCCAGAACCTGGCCGGCGCTCGCCGTGGCGGTGCCATGAACCCGCAGCTCCACCACGTCGCCGGACATCCGCGGCCCGCTCGACCGCGCTGATGAACCCGACATCGGAACCCCCGGAGCGCTTCCGGTGGCAAGCCGGGCGAACCCCGCCGGGGACCCCTCGCCACTCGCGGCGGTGTACCCCGCCCGACCGAGACCAACCGTGGCATCACCATGCCTGGCTGCCGGCGCCCGGCCCGGGAGTGGTGTCGGCACGGGCCGCCTCGCCATGCGGTGCCTACCCCTGGTGGGGAGTGGTTGGCGCCGGCAGGGCTGGTGATACTTCGAGTCATGAACGCGAGAGGACAGCTCGGTGATTTCCTCCAGGCCCGGCGCTCCCAGCTGCGGCCGGAGGACACCGGCGTGGCGACGTACGGTGAGCGGCGCCGGGTTCGTGGGCTGCGCCGGGAGGAGTTGGCGCTGCTGGCCGGGGTGAGCGTGTCGTACTACTCGCGGTTGGAGCAGGGTCAGGCCGTGAACGCCTCACCGGAGGTGCTCGACGCGCTCGCCCGGGCGCTGCGGCTCGACGACGCGGAACGCCGCCACCTGTTCGAGTTGGCGGCCGGGACCCGCCGTCGGCCCGCCGTGCGTCGCCCGGCCCCGGAGCGGGTGAGCCCGGCGGTACGCCAGCTCGTCGCGACGCTCGGTGACGTACCCGTGGTGGTGCTCGGTCGCCGCGCCGACGTGCTGGCGTGGAACACCGCGGGTCATGCCCTGTTCGCCGGTCACCTGGCCCCGGAGATCCTCCGACGGCCGAGCCAGTACCCGAACATGGCACGACTGGTGTTCCTGGACGCGCACACCCGCGACCTGTACGCGGACTGGCCCACCAAGGCCCGCGCGGTGGTGGCGGCGCTGCGGATGGCCTCCGGGCAGCATCCGGACGACCCGCTGATGGCCGCGCTTGTCGGCGAGTTGACGGTACGGAGCCCGGAGTTCGCCACCATGTGGGCCGACCACCGGGTGAAGGCCGGCGGCGACACGGTCTACCAGATGCGTCACCCGCTTGTCGGCGCCATGGACGTGACGCAGCAGGCCCTGCGTACCGAGGACGGTCAGAGCGTCGTCGTCGCCACCACCGAACCCGGCTCGGCATCGCACGCCGCGATGACCTTGCTCGTGCACGGCGCCCTCACCACCCGTGCCGGCGCCGCACAGCCGCTCGCCAGGCGCGAGTAGCCCCTCCCATCGGCTCGACCCGAGGTGCTCCGTACGGAGCGCCGGACCCGTCGCGCCCTCTTCGCGCCCATCAACAACACCGTGAGTAAGGACAGAAATGCGTACGAGAACGATGACCCTCGCAATCGCCGTCGCAGCAGCGGGGATCGGCGTCGTGACGGTCGTACCGTCGAGCGCCGTGCCGGCCGCCACCGCGGCGGCCCGAGCGTCCGCCGCGCCCTCGCGGATCGCGAACCACTTCGACCTGACGAAGGGGCAGATGCCGGAGAACGTCGCCGTCGGCCCGGACGGCACGGCCTACGTCACCTTCGCTGCCTCTCGACAGGTCGCCGCGGTCACCCCGTCCGGCGGGACGCGGATCCTGGCGACCCTGCCGGCCCCCGCCGATGGCGGCGTCAACACGCCGGTACTCGCGTTCGCGCTGACCACGGGCATCGTCCGCATGACCGACGGCACCCTCTACTTCCTGTACGCGAGCGGCGACGCCGCCTCCACCGGTCTGTACCGGCTACGCCCCGGCCGGACCCCGCACCGCATCGCCGCCCTGCCGGCGGGCGGGCTGCCCAACGGCCTGGCGTTCGACGCGGAGGCGAAGAGGTTCTACCTCACCGACTCGGTGCTCGGCACGATCTCGACGGTCTCCCTCGACGGCGGCCGTGTCGAGGTCTGGTCCTCGGCGCCCGAGCTCGCCGCGGCGGGTTTCCTCGGCGCCAACGGCATCAAGGTACGCGCCGACGCGATCTGGGCGACCAACCTCGACCACGGCACGCTGCTGCGCATCCCGGTGCGGCACGGCCGTCCCGGACCTGTCCGGGTGGCGGCGACCGGCCTGGTCGGCATCGACGACTTCACGTTCGTCGGTGCCGGTGACCAACAGGTCGTCGCCACGCTCAACGGACCGAACACGGTGGTGAGCATCGACGCGGCCGGCCGTTCGCGAACGCTGCTGACCGCTGCCGACGGGTTGCAGAACCCGACCTCGGTGGCCGTGCGTGGCCGCACCCTCTACGTGCTCAGCGCCGCGTACACCACAGGCGTCGACCCCAACCTGGCACTGGCCACCCTGCCGGGCCGCTGACCCGTACCCCCTTGGAGAATCGCATGCACGAGATCCAGCTCGGCGGTGTGAGCGTCACCCGCATCGAGGAGACGCACGGCCCGATCATGCCGACCGGCGCCTTCTTCCCCACCATCCCGGCTGACGCCTGGCGTACGGAGCGCGACCTGCTGACTCCGGACCACCTTGGCGTGGACGACGACATGGTGCACGTCGCCATGCAGAGTTGGCTGCTGCGCAGCGAGGGTCGCACCATTCTGGTGGACACCGGGGTCGGCAACGACAAGGACCGGCCCGCTGTCGAACCCTGGCACCGGCAACAGGTGAACTACCTGGACCGGCTGGCCGAGGCGGGGACCAGGCCCGAGGACGTCGACCTGGTGATCAACACACACCTGCACGCCGACCACATCGGCTGGAACACCAGGCTCGTCGACGGTCAGTGGCTGCCGACGTTCCCGAACGCCACCTACCTGATGCCCGCCGTCGACTTCCAGCACTGGAACCCCGCGAACAATCCCGGCATCGCCGGGAGTGTCAACGAGAACGCGTACGAGGACAGCATCGCCCCGGTGCACGCCAACGGGCAGGTCCAGCTGTGGGAGGACACGTACCTGATCGACGGCAATCTGCGGCTGGAGGCCGCACCCGGGCACACGCCAGGCCATGCCGTGCTCACTGTGGAGTCGGCTGGCGAGCGGGCCCTGTTCGCCGGCGACATCCTGCACACCCCGCTCCAACTGCGCCAACACGATCACAGCAGTTGCTTCTGCGAGGACCCGATCCAGGCCGCGATCACCCGCCGCCGTCTGCTCGGCTGGGCGGCCGACACTCGGGCGCTGGTGCTGCCGGCGCACTTCAGCGGTCGCTCCGCCCTGGAGATCGAGCGGCAGGGCGAGTCGTTCGCCGCCAGGCAGTGGGGCCCGTTCCCTCGATACTGAGTACGCGGATCGCCCGCCACCGTCCGATGACGGGGCGGGCGATCCGGTGCTCTCCCTCAGGTGGGGCACTGTCGTCCCCGTCATCGGCTCGGGTTGGTGGTCACGGGACGCCACGCCAACCAGCCGCGGCAGAGCACATAGGCCGCCGCGACGACGGCGACGAGCCCGAAGTCGATGATTGCCGACAGGCGTGCCTCGGGGACGTCTCCGATCAGTGCCCCGAACACGACGAGGGCGGCCTTGCCGGCGAGCACGATCTCCCAGACGCCTGCTGTCTGACGCGGCCTGAGCGCGAGCAGGGCGAAGAGCGCGGCGAAGATGCCGAAGCTGGAGACCCGCCAGCCCTCGATGAACAGGCGATCGTCGCTGGCGTTGATGGTCAGCAGCGCTCCGTTGACGAACGCGACGGCGGTGGCGAGGGATGCGAGGGCGGCCAGTCCGCGGCCGACGAGGTCTGCGCGGTGGGCGGGGGCGGCGGTGTCGATTCGAGTAGTGGTCGCGGCGGTCATGGGGGACTCCATCCCTAGGGAAACGAGCGTTAACTTACAAGCGTTAACTTATGCCCTCGCCTAACAGATGTAAAGTCAAAGGGTGACCACACCGAGAACGCGGGCCCGCAACAAGCGCGGCCAGGGTGCCCAGCTCCGCGACGAGATCGTCGACGCCGCGCTGGAGCTCCTGGAGGACGACGCACCGCAGAACGTGACCCTGCGGGGGATCGCCCGGCGGGCCGGCATCTCCGCGCCATCGATCTATCCCCACTTCCCGGACCTGGACTCGATCCTGCTCGCGGTCGCGCAACGCGCCTTCGGAATCCTTGAGCAGGAGCTGGGCGCCCCGGATGACGCGGATCCGGTCGAGCGGCTGCGCGCGGTCTGCGCGGCCTACCTGGCCTTCGCCGAACGCAGGCCCCAGCAGTACCGGGTGATGTTCGGCGCGGTCTGGGACGCCGGGCAGGCCCTGGAGCGGACCCCGGGCCTGGCAGACGAGCTTGGCGTGCTCGGCATGGGAGCCTTCGAGATCTTCCGGCGTACGCTCGCCGACTGCGTCGCGGAGGGACGGTCGGCCAGCACGGACCCGTTCGGCGACGCGACGGCGCTCTGGGTCGGGCTGCACGGCTTCGCCCAGCTCCGGGTGGCGACGCCGCTGTTCCCGTGGCCGCCGGAGCTGCGCGACTCGGTCATCGAACGGATGGCGCTGCTGCGCTGACGACGCGGCCGGCCGCGACCCTCAGCGACCAACGCCGGTTCGGTCTGCCCCGTCGGGTACGCGCAAGTCAGACCGCGCCGCGGTCGACAAGGCTGAACGTGGTGTCGATCGGGGCGTCACCGAGGAACTCGACGTAGATCTCCTTCTTGGTCGGGCTCCACTGCACCACGCCGTACTCGTCGTTGAGGATGGTGTAGGAGGTGCGCCCCTTGTCGTCCTTGCCCTCGCGGGACAGCGCGAACACTGTTGCGTCGCTCGGCCGACAGTCGGCCCCCACAAGCGTCTTGTTTCCCTTCGCATCGCGCTTGACCCCGAGACAGGGTCGGTGGGCGATCTCGGGGTTCACCGATTTGATCATGTAGTCGACGCCTACCGGTTCGAGCACGAAGAGCGCATCCTTGCCGGTTCCGTTGCCGACCTCCAGCTCGCCGTGCGACGGCAGCGACAGGTCACCGTCGATCTCCACCACGTGCAGCAGGATTCGCCGCTGACCGGCCAGCATGGCGTTTGTCGGGTCCACGCTGGTCGAGGGTGAGGCGGCCGGCGTTCCCGATGCGGGCATCGACGCGGTGGCCGCCGGACCGCTCGTTGCCGGGCCGCCGGTCGCGGCCGTGGAGCCGGCCCGATCCGGTGTGGACCGCCCATCCAGCAGTTTTGGACCGAACAGGGAAGCGGGCACCACCACCGCGATCACCGCCGCGGTCGCCCCCAGCAGGGTGGGCCAGCCACGCCGGCGCGAGCCCGCGCCACCGGCGGTGGCCGGACCCGGCGGCACCGACGGCCGGCCCTGGCCGGCGTGACCGGCAGCGGGCACCACGACCGCCGTCGGCGTCGCGCCCGGGCGTCGGGCCGGCCCGGCGGCCCCGCCCGGATCCGCTGCGGTCAGTAGTCCGTCGAGCAACTCCCGGGCGGTGGGCCGAGCAGCGGGATCCTTCTCCAACGCGCGAGAGACCAACTCCCGCAACGGCCCACCGAGCCCGGCCAGGTCCGGCGGTTGGGTGAGGATCCGCATCGCGGTGGCGGTGGGGGAGTCGCCCGCGAAGGGGTTGCGGCCGGTCGCGGCGTGGGCGACAACGGCACCCCAGGCGAAGATGTCCGCCGGCGGGCCCACCGGACGGCCCAACGTCGCGTCGAACCGCTCCGGAGCCATGTACGAGACGGTCCCGACCACCTGGTTGGTCCGGGTGTGCTGGCTCGTCGCCTCGAACGCGCGGGCGATGCCGAAGTCGATGACCTTGATCCCACCCGGCGCGACAAGGACGTTCGCCGGCTTCAGGTCCCGGTGGATCACCCCGGCGCCGTGGATGGCGGTGAGTGCGGTGGCCACCCCGACCGCGATGCTGTGCACCTGCGCGGCCCCCAGCGGCCCCCGTTCCCGGATCACCTGGGCCAGACTGGGGCCCTCGACGTACTCCACCACCAGGTACGGCGGGTCGTGGTCCGGGTCGGCGTCCACGACCTCGGCGGTGCAGAACGGTGGAACCTGACGGGCGCGGTTCACCTCACTACGGAACCGACCCCGGAACTCCTCGTCGTGCGCGAACTCCGCGCGGACGACCTTGACCGCCACCTGTCGTCCATCAGGCGAGCGGGCCAGGAAGACACTGCCCATGCCTCCGTCGCCGAGCCGGGCGACCACCTCGTACGCGCCGAGGCGGGCCGGGTCACCGGGACGCAGCCCGTTGCTCACGCCGGATGCCCGCAGACAGCGACCACCGCGCGAACCGCTCCGCCTATCACCCGTTCCCCTTAGGTCAGTCGGACGCCGAGCGCAGCCTATCGTCCGCCCACCCAGCGACGTCGATGCCGTCCACCCCGGGCTGAACGGCGTCGTCTCCTTCCGAGGTCACCGCAGCAGGCCGCTGCTCGCGGGCCGCCGGTGCGGGGGGCGCCGGCGGAGTGGCTGTCGCGCCGGCAGGCCACCCCGAGCGAGATGCCGAGGTGACCTACCGGGCGCGGATCAGGCGACCGGGCCGTGGACCTCCAGTTCCCACAACGAGTAGCCGTACGCGGGCAGGGCCCGTTGGGTGCCCTGGACACGCAGGTAGCGGCCGGTGGCCGAGATGGCGATGTCGTCCACGCCGCCGTCGCCGGTGGTCGTGGTGTAGACCGGCGACCAGGTGACATTGTCCGGGGAGACCTGGACCTGGTAGGCCCGCGCGTACGCCGCCTCCCAGGTCAGCCGGACGCGGTCGAGGGTACGGGACGCGCCGAGGTCCACCGAGATCCATTGTGGGTCGGCGTAGGCGCTACCCCAGCGGGTGGTCGCGATGCCGTCCACGGCGTTGGCCGCCACGTGCGCGCTGCCCGGCTCCACACTCGACGCGGTGACAGGCCGACCCCGGGAGAGCAGGGTGCTGCCGGCGGCGGTGCCGTAGACGTTCAGGTCCCACAGCGAGTAGCCCCACTGGGTGGCGCGTTGGGTGCCGTACACCCGCAGGTAGCGCCCGGTGCCGGTGACCGTGAGATCGTCGACGCCGCCATCGCCGGCGGTCGTGGTGTGCACCGCCGACCAGGTGGCATTGTCCGGCGACACCTGGACCTGGTACGCCCGCGCGTGGGCCGTTTCCCAGGCCAGCCGTACCCGGTTGATCGCGTAGGTGCCCCCCAGGTCGACGGTGATCCACTGCGGGTCGGTGTACGCGCTGCCCCAGCGGGTGGTCGCGTTGCCGTCCACGGCGTTGGCCGCCGTGTGCGTGCTGCCCGGCTCGACGCTTGACGCCGTCACCGGCCGGCCTCGGGCCAGGTCGGTGGCGGGCGGCTCGCTCGGGCCGTCGGTCCTGATCCGCACGTTGCGGTAGTTGATGTCCATCCCGGCGCCGTCGTTCTGCACCCCGATGTAGCCGTTGGCGATGGCCCGGCTGCTGACGTAATCATTGATCTTGACGCCGTTGAGCCAGATCTCGACCCGCTGGCCGTGCACGCCGATCTCGTAGGTGTTCCAGGAGCCGGGCGGGTTGAGCGCCGCCGCGCGGGCGGCCTGGTTCGGCGCCTGGAGACCGTAGACGCTGCCGGTGGTGCGCGACGGATCGCCGTCGGTGGCGTCGATCTGGATCTCGTGACCGGCGTCGACCGGACCCCACGGGTCGCCCTGCGGATCGGGAAACCCGATGAAAACCCCACCGTTGTCGTCGCCGGGCATCATCCAGTCGACCTTGAGCGAGTAGTTGCCGAAGGTGCGTACCGGGTACCAGAGCAACCCCATACCGCCGTTCGAGGTCAGGGTGCCGTCGGTGAGGGTGAACCCGCCAGGGCCCGCCTGCCGCCACTGCCCGAGGCTGGCCTGGGTGCCGTCGAACAGCGGGGTGTAACCGGCCTCCGGCCGGCAGTCGGCCGCCACCGCCCCGGCTGTCACCCGAATGCCGCCGAGCAGCATCCGGGTGAAGTTCGGGTCGGTGTAGCTCTCTTCGGTGTGGCCGAGACCGGTGTACCAGGAACGTCCGCCGCCGTAGCTGTGGCACCAGGTGATCGGGTGGTCACCACCCATCGACCCACCGGTGTACGACGACTCGTCGAGGCTGGCCAGCACCTTGACCGCCGAGCGGGGGTTGGCCCGGTAGTTGTACCACTCGTCGGTGCGGGTCCAGGTCGACGGCAGGTGTGCGGTGGAGGCGTTGGCCCGGTCCTCGACCCGGACGGTCGCCTGCTGGATCGCCGGGTGCGAGGTGAAGTACGCGCCGACCAGGCCGCCGTACCACGGCCAGTCGTACTCGGTGTCGGAGGCGGCGTGCACGCCCACGAAGCCACCACCGGCGGCCATGTACGCCTCGAACGCGCTCTGTTGGCCGGCGTCGAGCACGTCGCCTGTGGTGCTGAGGAAGACCACCGCCTGGTACTGGGCGAGGTTGGCGGTGGTGAAGCTGGTCGCGTCCTCGGTGGCGGTGACGGTGAAGCCGTTCGTCGTACCAAGTTGTTGGATGGCGGCGATGCCGTTCGGGATGGAGGAGTGCCGGAAGCCGGCGGTCTTGGAGAACACCAGGACCTTGCTCAGCGGTGCGGCCTCGGCCGGGGCCGGGGCCAGGTTCGTCGCGCCGGCCGCGACGGTGAGTCCGGCGACCACTGCGGTGGCGACTGCGACGATGGTGCGTCTGGGCATGAGCGCTCCTCGCGGGAGAGTGGACGGGCGGGTCACGGCAGGGTCCAGTTCTGCGCGGCGGTGCCGTTGCAGTCGTAGATCTGCAACTGCCGGCCGTTGGTGGGGGTGGAGGCGGGGATGTCGAGGCACCGGTTGGCCTGCGGGTTGCGCAGACTGCCGGCGGTGCCGGCCACCCACTGCTGGGCCCCGGTGCCGTTGCAGGTCCACAGGTGGATCGGGGTGCCGTTGGTGGTGCCGCTGGACTTCACGTCCAGGCACTTGCCCAGGCTGCGGATGGTGCCGTCGCCGGGCAGCGTCCACTGCTGGTTTGTCGCACCGACAATGCAGTCCCACATCTGGACGCTGGTGCCGTCGGTGGTCCCGCCGGCGTTGACGTCGACGCACTTGCCCATGCCCCGGATCGGGCCGGTGCGGGGGCCGCTCGCCGGGGTGCTCACGCCGACGCCGGTGAACGTGTAGCTGTCCAGGTCGAGCAGGGCTCCTCCGCTGCCGCCCGTGAACACGACGTACAGGTCGTGCGTGTTGTCGTCGGGCCTGGTGACCGGCGCGCTGATCTCGGTGTAGGTGTCCCAACCGCCGGTGTTGGGCACGGTGACCCGGGCGATCTCGGGGCCGGTCGGTGAGTCGTACCGGAAGGAGGCGACGTTGCCGGCCTTGTCGGAGGAGACCCGGGCCCGGACGCCAGTGATGCCCTTGAGGCTCACCGCGTGGTGCCGAACGTACTCGCCGTCCTGGATGTCACCGAGACGCCGGCCGCCCTCGGCGCCTCCCGCGGTGATGACCTGGGGGCCGCGCAGCGAGACATAGTGCTCGGCCTGCCACTGCTTGGGCCAGAGGGTGACGTCCTTCTCGGCGGTGAGCGGCACGCTGCCGGCCGCGCCCCGGTCGGTGTAACCGGCCCGCAGCAGGAAGAAGAGCACCGAGTCCGGCCCGGCGTGCACCGGTCCCGTGTTGACGGTGAAGCCGCAGCCGGTGCCCTGGCCCTCCTCGTGTGCGTGCTCCTGGTGGCCGAGGGCCGCCCGGATCGTCACGTTCGCGCATTGAATCGTGCCGTCCTGGGCGTCAGCGGCGGTGGCGGTGGCGGTCAGGTTCTCGTCCCAGGAGAACAGCCCGCCGTTGGGGACGCCGTTGAGGGCGACGGTGGGCCTGGTGTTGCCCACGACGACTGCCACCTGGGTGGTGCCGGACCGGCCCGTGCCGTCGGACACCGTGAGCCGGGCGCGCTTGTCGCCGTTACTGGCGTACGTGTAGGTGGGATTCGCGGCGGTGGAGTCGACTGTGCCGTTGCTGTCGAAGTCCCACGCGTAGGTGAGTGGGTCGCCGTCCGGGTCGGTGCTGCCGGCGCTGGAGAAGCTGACGGTCAGCGGGCTGACGCCGTTGTCGGGGGTGGCCGAGGCGACGGCGGTGGGTGACCGGCCGCCGGCGACGTAGTTGATTTTGTAGAGACCCGCGGCGGCGTCGCCGGAGAAGTAGCCGTTGCCGTACTCCAGCAGGTAGAGAGAACCGTCCGGCCCGAACTCCATGTCGATCGGGTGGACGAACGACATGCCGGCCAGCACCGGTTCGATGACGCTCGGGTTGCCGGTACGCGGGTTGCCGTTGTCGAACTGGACCTCCTTGATCCAGTTACGGCAGTACTCGCTGATGACCAGCTTGTTGTCGTAGTACTGCGGCCACTTCACGTCCGAGGCGAGGCCGGGGTCGTAGTGGTAGACCTCGGCATGGTTGGGCGAGCCGCAGCCGCCCGGAGTGTCCAGGGCCGGCCAGTCCCGGCTGCCGCCGTGCTGCTCCCAGACCAGCGCGCCCCGGGTCGGCGGGAGTTGCTGGAGGCCCGTGTTGCGGGGCGAGTCGTTCACCGGGCCGGTGCTGCCGCCGCACGGGAACCAGCCGCGCGGTGAGTTGGTGGCGAAGTCCCAGTCGTTGTAGGCGACGTTGGGGCCGCCGCAGTACGGCCATCCGTGGTTGCCCGGCGAGGTGGCCCGGTTCCACTCGTCGTACGCCGCCGGCCCCCGGTTGGCGATCGTCGCTCCGGCGTCCGGCCCGACCTCGCCCCAGTAGAGCGTGTTGCTGCTCGTGCGGTCCACCCACAGGCGGTAGGGGTTGCGCACCCCCATGACGTAGATCTCCGGACGGGTGCCGCTGGTGCCCGCGGCGAAGAGGTTGCCCGTCGGAACGGTGTAGGTGCCGTTGTCCTCCGGGTGGATGCGGTTGATCTTGCCGCGCAGGTCGTTGGTGTTGCCTGCGGTTCGTTGCGCGTCGTACTGGGCGTCGCGGCTCGTCCGCTCGTCGATCGGCGCCATGCCCGCCGAGTCGCCACCGGAGTTGGTGTTGTCGCCGACGGCGAAGTAGAGATTCTCGTTGCTGTCCCAGGTCATCGAGCCCGCCGAGTGGCAGCAGAGCCGGCGCTCGGTCGGCCACTCGATGAGCCGGGTCTCGCTCGCCGGGTCGAGCACCAGCGTGCTCGGGTTGAAGGTGAACCGTGAGATGCGGTTGACAAGCGGCGTGGTGGCCGGCGAGTAGAACAGGTACACCCAGCGGTTCGTGGCGAACCTCGGGTGGGCGGTGATGCCGATCAGACCGTCCTCGAACCGGGCGTCCAGTTGCAGCGTCAGCGCGACTGTCGTCGTACGGGTGGTCGGGTTGTAGAGGCGCACCTGCCCACCGCCGGAACTGGTGCCCCGGTTGATGTAGAGCACCTTGGCGTCGGGTAGGACGGACAGCTCGATCGGCTCTCCCATGGAGAGCCCACCGTCGAGCTTGACCTTCTCGAACTGGGTGGTCGCGGGGGGCGCCGCGGCCGCTGGCGGTGCGGCAACGGTGACCGCCACCAGGATCGGCAGGAGGCTGGCGAGGATCGCCAGGACGACGGCCGCGGTGAGGCGCGGACGTGGTGTGAGCATGGCGTGCTCCCGGGTCGGGGTCGGCTGGACGGTCGGGCGCACGCGCACCGGTGGGTGCACGTTCACCAGGGCGGATGGACAAAGCCGGGCCGCCGACGCCAGGCTCGATGAGGTGACTCCGGCCGACGGGCCATCGCGGACCCGCCGGCTCGTCGTCAGGGGGTGATCAGGCCGAACTTCTCCCGGGGGGTCGATCGCGGGACAGTGGGCGCGATTCGTAGCGGCGTCGTCATCGTCATCGACCCGATCTCCTCTGGATCGTCCGTGCGGATGTCTCGCACCCCGGGGCGTGCCCCGGTCTGCCCACGTCCGCCGAAACGGGGGCGATACGAGATGACGCGGATCGTTGTCACCGCAGCGGGTTCCGGCGAGATGAACATCGACCTACATCGTTGACATGCAGTTAACATCGGGCGTCTTCGAGGGTCAATCCCGCGCAGGGGGGATGGGAAAAGCCGGCGGTGGGGGCTTCCCCCAGCGGGTGCGGAGCGGGACCCGCCGGCGGTCTCCCTGGGCGGATCGGCGGCGAGCGCAACCGGGATCGGATATGGTGCGGGACGCCCTATTCGCCGGTTTTGAGGGGAAAACCGTGAGTCGCCTGCCGTACGTGAACCCCGCCGACGCCCCAGCGCCGGTCCGCGAGGCGCTGCAGGCCGCGGCACCCCTGAATTTCTTCCGCATCATGGCCCACGCCGAGACGGCCTTTCCGGACTGGATGCGGTGGGGAGGCACGCTGCTCAAGGACCTGGCGCTCGACCCGCTGCTCCGGGAGATCGCGATCCTGCGAGTCGCCGGACTGAGCGACGTCAGGTACGAGTGGGTTCAGCACGAGCCGATCGCCAGTTCCGCAGGCGCGACGGACGAGATGGTCCGCTCGCTCGGGCGCGACGAGATCGAGGCCGGCTGTTTCTCGCCGGACCAGCGGGTTGTCCTGCGTTTCACGACCGAGGTCGTCCGCGACGTCCGCCCCTCCGACGACACCGTCACCGCGCTGACCGGGCTGCTCTCCCCCCGCGAGGTCGTCGAACTCCTGATGGTGATCGGGCAGTACATGATGATCGCGCGGGTCGCGGCGGCGACGGATCTGGAAGTCGACAAGCCGATGGGCGCCGCCGTCTACCGTGCGGCCGGTTGACCTCTTCGTGGTCGGGGTCGGCGGCGCGGGGCCGCGTCGGGCCGTGCCGGGACGACCGGTTCCCGAGGACACCGCGGCGTGGCAGTCGGACGGATCGGGTGAGGTGGACGGACAGTGGTGGGTGAACCGGTGGCCGGGCTGCTGCGCAAGCGCGAGGATCCGCGCCAGGCGTCCGCCCTCGAACTCTTCTTCGACCTGTCCTTCATTCTCGGGCTGACCCTGCTGTCCAGGCGCCTTTTCCATGACCTGACCTGGGGCAACACGTTCGAGACGCTGATCCTGTTCGCGGGCGCCTACTGGATCTGGATCGCGACCGCCTGGGCCACCGACTGGTACAACCCCAACCACCTGATCATCAAGGGTCTCATCCTCGGCATCATGTTCGTCGGCCTGGTGATGGTGTCCGCGATACCGTCGGCGTTCGGCGGGCGCGGATTCATGTTCGCCGGGGCGTACGTCCTCGTGCACTTCGCCCGGGGCGCGGTGTTGCTCACGCTGCTGCGCGGGCATCCGCTGCGACAGCGGTCGTTGCTGATTCTGATCTGGTTCGCGATCTCGGCGGTGCCCTGGCTGGTCGGCGCCTTCCGGCCGGGGCCCGAGCGGGTGGTGCTGTGGCTCGTCGCACTGACAATCGACTACGGAATCGCCTGGCTCGGCTGGCCGACTCCCGGGCTCGGCCGGGTGCCGGACGAGAGCCTGCGCAACGTCGGCGAGCATCTGTCGGAGCGGTACCAGCAGGTGTTCATCATCGCCCTGGGTGAGGCGATCCTGGTCAGTGGTCTCGCGTACGCCAACGCGGGAATCACCGCGGTGCGCACGCTCGCCTTCGGACTGGCGTTCCTCAACGTGGTGCTGCTCTGGCGCGGCTACCTGATCCCCGGTGATCTCCGAATCGGCGGCATCCTCGACCAGAATCGGCCCCGACTGGCGGTCACCGTCGCGCTGTGCCACGCGATGGTGATCGCGGGAACCCTGCTCACCGCGGTCGGTAACGAGGTGCTCGTCGCCGAGCCGCTCGGTGATCCGAAGGGTGCGTGGGTGATGCTCATCGTCGGTGGCGCCGCGCTCTTCCTGTTCGGTCGGATCATGTACCACGTGGCGGTGTTCCACCGCCTGCCCTGGCCGGGGTTCGCCGGCCTCGCGATTCTCGGCCTGCTGAGCCCCGTGCTGCTCCTGCTGCAGCCGCTGAGCATCTCGCTGGTCACCATCACCGCGCTGTTCGGCGCCGTGGCCGTCGACATCCTCCTGATCAGGCGAGCGGTGCGGCAGGGGCGTCTGACCACGGCCGAGGGCACCCCCCTGGCGATCGGCCAGGATGACGAGCGTTGATGCCCGGACCACGCGTGGTCAGGTCGCGGACCGGCCGTCACCGTCCGGGTTCGCGGAGGGCCGCGGGTAACCGAGTTCGTACGAGATCTGGCTGGCCGTCTCCCGCAGGAGCGGAAGGTTGCTCCTCAGTTGGCCGAGGCTCGCGATGACCTCGATCGCCGTGATCGACACGGCGGCGATGACCTGACCTCGTGAGTCCCGGATCGGTGCGGCCACGCACAGCACGTACGCGTCGTGTTCGCCGTTGTCCACGGCCCAGCCGCGTTCGTGGATGTGGGCGAGTTCGGCTTCGAGGGAATCGTGGTCGGTGAGTGTGGTGTCGGTGAACCTCTCGAAGACGACGTGGGAGAGGAGCCTGTCGCGTTCCTCGCGAGGCAGGTGGGCCAGGATCGTCTTGCCCACCGCGCTCGCGTAGATGGACACCGCGCGCCCGATCCGCGAGGGCAGCTTGACGGCGTCGAACGCCGGACTGTCCACCTTGTCGATATAGATGATCTCGTCGCCGGTCAGTTGGGCCAGGTGCACCGTGTGGCCGGTTTCGCGTTGCAGCGCACGGAGGTGCGCGGCGGCGGGCTGGCGCAGGTCCATCGAGCCAAGCGCGAGTTCGGAAAGCTCGATCAGCCCGCTACCGAGCACGTAGGTGCCCGCACCGGTCCGGCGGACGAAGCGCGCCGATTCCAGTGTCTGCAGGATCCGCAGGGCCGTGGACTTGTGGACGCCGAGCACGTCGGCGGCCTCCGTCAGGGACAGCGGGTGCTCGGCCGATCGACGGATGAGGTCGATCGCGCGGCGTATCGATTGCGCCAAGGCTGCGTCTCCCCTCGCACGACGGGCAGCACGGTCGCTGCCATTGCATCATGTGCAATCGACACGACGCAATGCGCAATCATCACTTGACACCGTTGCACATGTCGCTACGATCGTTGCAATTTCATTCGTTTACGCCAACGTGTAACAGTGGAGTGACGATGGGTAGGCAGCGCGCCCTTACGCCCGCAACGGGTACGTGTTCACCGTGACGTTCGTCGTCATTCCGGACCTGCGGCCGGCCCCCGTCGGCGCCGCGACCCCCGTCGACCTGGCGAGCGGCTCATGACGGTGCCACGGCCCCGAGGGGCGGGCGCCGACGCGGACTGGGTCGGGACGGCCGCCGAGGCGTTGCCGGCCGATGAGGACGGCGTTCTCATCGGCCGGATCTGGGACCCCACAGTCGACGGCCCCACGCCCGTGGCCGTCCGGAACGGCGAGGTCATCGACCTCAGCCACCGCTTCCCGACCGTCCGGGACATCTGTGAGCTGCCCGACCCCGCCGCGACCGTGGCCGGGCTCGACGGGGCGCGGCTGGGCGACTTCGGGGAGATCCTGGCCAACACGGGGGCCGCGACCCGGGACCGTGGCCTGCCCTGGCTGCTCGCCCCGGTCGACCTCCAGGCGCTCAAGGCCGCGGGCGTGACCTTCCCCATCTCGATGATCGAACGCGTCATCGAGGAACGGGCACGGGGAGACCTGGCGCTCGCGGCGGACATCAGGCAACGGATGTTCGCCGACATCGGTGTGGACCTGCACAACCTGGAACCCGGCTCGGCCGAGGCGGACCGGCTCAAGAGCCTGCTGGTCGCCGAGGGCATGTGGAGTCAGTATCTGGAGGTGGGGATCGGCCCGGACGCCGAGATCTTCACCAAGGGGCAGATCCTCTCCGCCGTCGGCACCGCCGTGGACGTAGGCGTGCTCGCCGCCTCGACCTGGAACAACCCGGAGCCCGAGGTCACGCTCGTCGTCGCGTCCAACGGCCGGATCGTCGGCGCCACCCTCGGCAACGACGTGAACCTGCGCGACATCGAGGGCCGCTCGGCGCTCCTGCTCCCCCTGGCGAAGGACAACAACGCCTCCTGCGCCCTCGGCCCCCTGATCCGGCTCTTCGACGACCGGTTCGGAATGGATCGGGTGCGCGAGCTCGAGGTGCGCCTGGAGGTCCGTGGCGTGGACGGCTTCCTGCTGGAGGCGGTCTCCGAGATGACCCGGATGTCGCGCGACCCGGAGGACCTGGTGCGCCAGTTGATCGGCCCGCACCACAGCTATCCCGATGGCGCCGCCCTGATGCTCGGCACCATGTTCGCGCCCATCCAGGACCGGGACCGCCCCGGTGAGGGCTTCACCCACAAGGTCGACGACGTGGTACGGATCAGCTGCCCGGCGCTCGGCACCCTGGTCAACCGGGTGCGGCGGGCCGAGGAGTGCGAGCCCTGGCACTTCGGCGTCCGCGATCTCATGGGCAATCTGGTAAGGAGAGGACTGCTGTGAACGTGGTCAGCACGGTCGATCCGCGCGACGGCCGGCGTCGCGCGACGGATCTCACCGAGACCGACGAGTCCCGGCTGGAGGTGATCGTCGACCAGGCGTCCCGGGCGACGCGGTGGTTGGCCGGCCTCGGGAGGCTCGGCCGGGCGGACCTGCTGGACGCGGTCGCCGCGTCGCTTGAGGCCCGTCGGGTGGACCTGGTCGCCGCCGCCGAGGCGGAGACCGGGCTGGCCCACGCGCGGCTCGACCAGGAACTCACCAGGGCCGCGGTCCAGTTCCGGATGTTCGGCGACGTGCTGCGCGACGGGGCGTACGTCGAGGCGGCCATCGACCACGCCGCCGACACGCCGCTCGGCCCCGGCCCGGACGTGCGGCGGATGCTCGTGCCCCTCGGGCCTGTCGCCGTCTTCGGAGCCAGCAACTTCCCGTTCGCCTTCTCGATCGCCGGCGGTGACACGGCCGCCGCGCTCGCCGCCGGCTGTCCCGCGGTCCTGAAGGCCCACCCGTCCCACCCGTTGACCTCGCACGCCTCCGCCGCCGCGATCGGGTCGGCCGTGCGAGACCTGGGCGGGCCGGAGGGTGTCATCGCGACCGTGTACGGGGAGCAGGCCGGCCGTTCGCTGGTGCGTCACCCCGCGATCCGCGCGGCCGCCCTGACCGGTTCGGTCAAGGCCGCCCGCGCCATCCAGGCGGCCATCGACGAACGACCCGACCCCATTCCGCTGTACGCCGAACTGAGCAGCGTGAACCCGATCGTCGTCCTGCCCGACGCCGCCGCCGACCGGTCCGACCAGATCGCCGAGGGGCTGTTCGCCTCGTTCACCGCCTCCGGCGGTCAGCTCTGCACCAAGCCCGGCCTGGCGTTCATCCCGACGGGTCGGGGCGGTGACCGGCTTGTCGAGACTCTGCGGGAGAAGGTCGCCACCTCGGGCGGCACGGTCCTGCTCAACGAGCGCATCCGGGACGCGTACGAGAGCCGGGCCGCGGAGTTCGAACGGGCCGGCGCCCGGGTGTCGGCGCGGCCCCAGGTCGACCCCGGCGCGGGCTTCACCGCCGCACCGCGGCTCCTGGAGGTCGACCTGCCGGGACTGACCGCCGAGATCGCCGACGAGTGCTTCGGCCCGCTCATGGTGGTGGTCAGGTATCACGATGTCGGCGACCTCGACGCCGCGCTGAACGCCGTCCCGCCGTCGCTGACCGGCTCCGTCCATCGCGGCCCGGGTGACGAGGCCGACGTCGTACGCCTGTTGGTCGACGTGCTCGCCGCCCGCGCGGGTCGCATCGTCTTCGACGGCTATCCCACAGGTGTACGGGTGTCGTGGGCCCAGCACCACGGTGGACCCTGGCCGTCGACGAACGCGGTGCACACGTCGGTGGGCGCGACGTCGATCCGACGGTTCCTCCGCCCGTTGGCGTGGCAGGACGCCCCGGCCTGGGTGCTTCCCGAGGAGTTGCGCGACGAGTACGCCGCCATTCCCCGACGCGTCGACGGGAGGTTGACGCCAGCGGCCGAATAATTGCGTCCACAGCTCTCTCGCGCGTGCGTTTCCGGGCCACCCGCGACAGATGTCGCTGAAACGCGCCGGAATGGTTGTCGGAGTGATTTTCCGATCCGATCTTCCGACCCGTTATGGCCGTCATCGCAATTCCTGGTTCTGCTGACGTACTCCCTGTGATGAGGAAATCCCGGCCGCGCGCCCCCGGGTCAAACCAGGGGGCGCGCGGCCGGGGCGGCTTACGGGGTCACGTCGGTCGCGTGGAGCCGCAGCATGGTCCAGGACGCGGGCGGAAGAGTCAGCTGGACGCTGGCGTCGCGGCCCCGAGCCGTGTCGTTGGGACGCGGCTCGGCGTGGTCCGGCCCGTCGGCGGTGTTCTTGGCATCGAGGTCCGCGCCGCCGACCGTGACGCACTCGATGATCCCGCCCACCTGGGCGCCGACGACGTCGACTGTCACCTCGGCCGGAGTGTCGACGACCCGGTTGACGAGGAACACGGTCATCTCCCGGGTGTCGTCGTCCCAGGTGGAGACCGCGTCGACCGCGTCGACCGTGCCGTAGCGGTCGGTGGTCGTCGTGGTGCTGTCGCGGAGCACGTCGAGAACCGCGCCCCGGGCGTGCCGGGCCGTGCGGGCGAAGGGATGGAAGATGGTCTGCCGCCAGGCGGGGCCGCCCGGTTCGGTCATGATCGGGGCGATGACGTTCACCAGTTGGGCCTGGCACGCCGCGGTCACCCGGTCGCTGTGCCGCAGCAGGCTGATGAGCAGGCCACCGACGACGACGGCGTCGGCCACGCTGTAGTGGTCCTCAAGCAGGGGCGGCGCGACCGGCCAGTCCTCGCCGCTCGGCGGGGTGGACGGAGCTGCGGACTGGTACCAGACGTTCCACTCGTCGAACGCGATCATGATCTTCTTGGTTGACCGGCGGATCGCGCCTACCGAGTCGGCGATGGCGGTGACGGCGTCGATGTAGGCGTCCATGTCCTCGGCCGAGGCGAGGAAGCTGGGCAGGTCGTCGTCGACGGGCTGGTAGTAGGCGTGCAGCGAGATCAGGTCGACGTCTTCGTACGCCTCGGTCAGCACGTCGCGCTCCCAGCTGCCGAAGGTGGGCATGCCGAGGTGGGACGAGCCGCAGGCGACGAGTTCGAGGTCCGGGTCGAATCGGCGCATGGCCTTCGCGGTCTGCGCGGCGAGCCGCCCGTACTCGGTCGCGCTGCGCTGGCCCACCTGCCACGGGCCGTCCATCTCGTTGCCCAGGCACCACAGCCTGATCCCGTACGGGTCGGCGGCGCCGTTCTCGCGGCGCTTGTCGGCGAGGTGACTCCCCGCGCGGTGGTTGGCGTACTCCAGCAGGTCGACGGCCTCCGCGGTGCCGCGGGTGCCGAGGTTGACCGCCATGATCGGGTCGACGCCGGCCTTGCCGACCCAGCGCATGAACTCGTCGAGCCCGAAGGCGTTTGTCTCCAGACTGTGCCAGGCGAGGTCGAGCCGGGCGGGTCGTTCGTCGACCGGGCCGACGCCGTCCTCCCAGCGGTAGGAGGAGACGAAGTTGCCACCCGGGTAGCGAACCGTGGTCACGCCCAGTTCACGGACGAGCGCGAGGACGTCGCCTCGGAAGCCGTCCGCGTCGGCGGTCGGGTGGCCCGGCTCGTGGATTCCGCCGTAGACACTGCGGCCCAGGTGCTCGACGAACGAGCCGAAGAGCCGGCGCGGCACCGGCGCGACGCGTCGGCGTGGATCGAGGAGCAGGCGCGCGGTGTTCACGACAGTCCTCCCTGCTGGTTTCGACGGGGCCGGACCGGCAGCGCGGCGCGGTGGTGGTGGGTGTTCAGGGCGGGCTCCTTCGTGCGGGGCCCCGACGTCGAGATCTCCGTCGCGGTGCCGGGACCGAGGGGGGTGGTGGGTCGGTGCGAGCTCTGGACATCGCCATGATCGTCGGTTACGTTCTCGATCTATGTAAACGTTACCGATCACGTTTGCGGCAGGGAACACGGTGGCCGTCACCAATGTTCGCGTCGGGCGGCCGCACGCCACGCGGGTGTCGTGGGCCCCGGGCTCGTGCCGGCGCCGTACTCGTACACGGGCGTCCGGGAATGGTTCCTGACGGAGAGTGCCGTCCCGTTGTCATCGGGTGGAGCCGTCGCGGAATGGCGATCCACTCAGGCCGCCGGAGTGGCGGCCGTCCGCGTTCCGCGCATCGGTTATCGAGGTGGGAAGTCCACCCTGTGAGCATCCCGTTAGGACCTTCCGATCCGGGTTCTCGTGCCGGTGAAGGAGTCTTGTGTTCGTAATCGTCGTCCGTTACGTTGGCAACATCCTGGAAACGTAACCGATAACGATTGCAGTCCAGAGAGAGCGGCATGATCGAAGCCAATGCGCCGGTGACAATGAGTGATGTCGCCCGGGTCGCCGGCGTTTCCACAGCCACCGTCTCGCGGGTCGTCAACGGGCATTACGGCGTCAGCGCCCGCACGATCGCCCAGGTGCGGACAGCGATCGAGCAGCTCGGCTACGAGTCGAGCCTGGTGGCATCGAGCCTCCGGCGCAGCCGCACAAACGTGCTGGGCCTCGTGGCGCACAGCTTCCAGTCGTACACGGCCGAGGTGCTCAAGGGGGTCATGAAGGCCCTGAGCCGCTCGGGCTTCGACCTCATCATCTACGCCAACAGCGACCTCTACGGGTCGTACTCGGAGGGCTGGGAGCAGCGGCATCTGACCCGGCTGTCGGGCACCCTCACCGACGGGTGCATCGTCGTCACGCCCTGGGGTGAGGTACGCAGCCGGACACCCGTCGTGGCCATCGACCCGGTGCGAGGTTCGACGGCGCCCTCGGTCACGGCCGACAACCTCGTGGGCGCCACCACCGCGGTCGAGCACCTGCTCGGCCTGGGCCATCGGCGCATCGGGTTCATCGCGGGCCGCGACAGTCTGGCCTCGGCGTGGTCGCGTGAGGAGGGCTACCGGGCCGCGCTGACCGAGGCCGGCGTCCCGGTCGACCCGACGTTTGTCGGCAGGGGGGACTTCAACCCCGAGTCGGCAGTTCCGTTGGCGCGTGCCCTGCTGCAACGAGCGGACCGGCCGTCGGCGATCTTCGCGGCGAGCGACGGGATGGCCCTCAAGGTCCTGGAGGTCGCCAGGGAGTTGGGCCTCGCCGTCCCCGGGGACCTGTCAGTCGTCGGGTTCGACAACATCCCGGAGTCGGCGCTGACCGAGCCGGGTCTGACAACCGTGGACCAGTCGATGTACCAGCTCGGGTACGAGGCCGCGCGGATGCTCAAGTCACTGGTGACCGGCGAGTGGGACGAGCCCCACCAGATAGTGCTTCCGACAAGCCTCGTGGTCCGCAGCTCGACCGCGCCGCCGAACAGCGCGGCACGACCGTGACGTCAGTCGACGGGCACCAGGACCGGGTCGCTCCCGACGGAGTGATCAGGTCGGGCGCATCCGTGGCAGGAGCGGGAAGGAGGTGCACGCACCACGCACGGCGAGATCCACCGATGAGTTGAGCCGGCCAGCGGGTCGCATCCGCTGCCGGCACATGAGAGGAGTGGAGCGTGACAACCGCACATTATCACGGGCGCCTACGCCGTCCGGGCGTACGCCGGCGGGTCTCGGCGGCGTTCACCGCCGGAGTCGTCGCCGTCGCGGCGGCCCTGCTCGCCCCGCAACCCGCGACGGCGGACACGCCGTGGCTGGACGTCTCCCAGGACCGCTACGCCTCGTTCGCCGTCCCGGCGGCCTACGTCCAGGAGAAGCTGGGCGCCGTCTCGCAGGTCGTCGTCGAGGGCAACTTCGGGCCGTCCGCCAGCTGGGCGGAATTCGGTCTGACACGTCGCGGTGACGTGTGGTCGGGTGTGCTCGGCGCGCTCGCGCCGGGTCTGTACCAGTACCAGGTCACCGCCGACGACACGAAGTCCATCAAGGACCCGACGAACAGCACGAGCGTGGCGTCCAACCCGCTGCTGAGCACCTTCCTGGTCGCGGGTGACTCGGCGCGGTGGCTGGCCGACGCGCCGGCCGGCACCGGCGGGAAGATCGACACGCTTACCTACCGCACCAGGAACGCGCAGCGCTCCGCCCTGGTCTGGACGCCACCGGGGTACGCGGCCAAGGGGCCGAAGGGTTACCCGGTGCTCCTCCTGCGGTCGGGCGCCGGCGCTGCCGCCACCGACTGGTTCGACCTCGGCAGGTCGAAGCAGATCCTCGACAACCTCTCGGCCGCGCGCGCCATCAGCCCGATGGTGGTGGTGATCAGTGACGCCGACGCCTCGGACGACAAGGAGTTGACGGACCTCCGGAAGGCTGTCGCCGACACCTACCGGGTCCTTCGCGATCAGGCACACCAGGCAATCGCGGGCGTGGCCGACGGTGGCACGCAGGCGCTGCGGGCCGCTCTCGCCAAGCCGGGTCAGTTCGGCTACGTCGGGTCGTTCTCGGGCACGTCGGCTCCGACGATCGACCGGAAGCACGCCACGGCGACCAACCGCGGCGTCAAGCTGCTGCGCCTCTACACGGGCAACGTCACCGATCCCGCGTACAACCCCACCTACCGGCTGATGAAGGCGCTGGATCGCGCCGATGTCCGGTTCGAGTTCGACGGGGTCAAGCCGGACGGCGGCGCGAACTGGACCACCTGGCAGGAGAACCTGGTCGACTTCCTGCCGCGGCTGTTCCGGCACGTGTCCGACCACCGGCCCAGCCCCGGTCACCAGAAGCTGCGGCGGGAGTTCACCCCGCCGCCGGCCGGCACCACGCCGACGCCGTTCGTCAGCGAGGGCGGGTTCGTCACCTTCGAGACCACCACCGAGTTCACCGACGCCCAGCACGTCACGGTGTGGGCCAACATCGCGCCGGGCGGCAGTTGGCTGCGCGTGCCGATGACGCGCGACGGCGACCGGTGGCGGGCGACGGTCGGCCCGCTGAAGCCCTGGTTCTACTACTACCGGCTGATCGTGGACCGGGTCGCGGTCAAGGACACCTCCAACCCGACCTCTGTGACCTCCGAACCGATGTGGAGCACCTTCTTCCTCCCGGGGCCGGGCGCCCGACTGCTGTCGGACGTGCCCGCCGGTCGGGGCGGAACCGTCGAGAGCATGACCTACCCCAGCTCGGTGGCCGGTCAGGACCGCACCGCGCTGGTGTGGACCCCACCCGGGTACGACAGGGGTCGAGCACAGCCGTACCCGGTCCTCTATCTCCAGCACGGCAGCGGCCAGAGCTACACCGACTGGGTCGAGATGGGCCGCGCCAAGCAGATCCTCGACCACCAGTTCCTCGACGGCGACCTCACGCCGATGGTCGTCGTGATGGGCAACGGCAACTCGTCGAACTTCAACCGGGAACTGTTGGAGAACATCGTGCCGACGGCCCGTGCCCGCTACCACATCTCCAGCGATCCGTCGCAGCAGGCGCTCGCCGGCCTGTCGATGGGCGGCGGGCAGGCGCTCGGGGTGCTGAAGGCATACCCGGGGGAGTTCGCGTACGTCGCGGCCCTCTCGGCCGGGTTCGGCAACGGCGCCGGCGTCGACGTCGAGGCGATCAACAGCGGGACGAAGATGCTGCGCCTGTACGTGGGCGACCAGACCGACTTCGTCCACCCGAGCTTCATGGCGTCACTGACCACGCTTGACACCCTCGGTATCCGCTACGAGTTCGACGGGGTCACCCCCGGACCGCACGGCTGGGACGTGTGGCAGAAGAACCTCATCGACCTGGCTCCGCGTCTGTTCAAGCGCTAGGAGCCCCTTCCGGCGACGCCACCGGGAGCAGGTTCTCCTGCCCCGGTGGCGGCCGCCGGCGCAGGGATGCCCGCACCGCCACCTTCGAAGGGAACCATCTCAATGAAGAGAAGACGCTTACTCGCCACGGTGGCCATGCTCGCGGCCGGGAGCGGCCTGGTCGCCTGCTCCTCCGACGAGGGCGGCAGCGACGCGAGCAACTGCACGAACACCATCACCAAGCAGAACGTGCCGGTCGTGACGATGTGGGGCTGGTACCCCAACACCCAGCTCGTCGTGGACAACTTCAACAAGCAGCACGACGACGTGCAGGTCTGCTGGACCAACGTCGGGCAGGGCGGCGACGAGTACGACAAGTTCCAGACGGCCATCTCGGCGGGCACCGGAGCGCCCGACGTGATCATGGTCGAGGCGGACCGGATCCCGACCTTCCAGATCCAGGGCGCGCTCGTCGACATCAAGCAGTACGGCTACGACGCGGTGAAGGCCAACTACGGCGAGGGCGCCTGGAAGGACGTGTCGGTCGGCGACGCGGTCTACGGCGTGCCTGTCGACGGTGGCCCGATGGGCATGATCTACCGCAAGGACATCTTCGACAAGTACAAGATCACCCCGCCGAAGACCTGGGCCGAGTACGAGCAGGCCGCGCAGAAGGTGAAGGACGCCGGTGGCCCGCTCTTCGGCGACCTCGGCGCGAACGTACCGGCGGTCCTGATGGCGCTGCAGATCCAGAGGGGCGCCGCGCCCTTCACCTTCGATCCGACGCAGCCGAAGTCGATAGGCGTGAAGCTCAACGACCAGGCATCCAAGGACGTGCTTGACTACTGGGGCGGCCTCGCCAAGAAGGGCCTGGTCGGCACGCAGGACCAGTTCACCCCGGAGTACATCTCCGGCGTGATCAACGGCAACTACGCGACGTACATCTCGGCGGCCTGGGCGCCCGGCTACCTCACCGGCGCGGGTGTCGGTAAGGGTCAGGACACCGGCACGTTCGCGGTGGCGCCGCTGCCGCAGTGGGATCCGGCGAACCCGGTGCAGGTCAACTGGGGTGGGTCGGCCTTCTCGGTGACCAAGCAGGCGAAGAAGCCGGAGCTGGCGGCGAAGGTCGCCTACGGGCTCTACGCCGACAAGGAGTCGCTCACCGACGGCTGGACCAACCAGATCATCTTCCCGCTGAACCTCGCGGCGCTCAAGGATCCGGCGTTCGTCGACCTGAAGGTGGCGTTCTTCGGCGGGCAGCAGGCGAACAAGGAGGTCTACCTTCCCGCCGCCGAGGCCTACAAGGGTGTCGCCTACGCGCCCTTCGGCCAGTACTACCTCGACGCCGTGACGAAGCAGGTGAGCGAGATCATCAAGGGTTCGGTCACCGGTTCGCAGGCCGCCGACAAGATCCAGGAGGACGTGGCGAAGTACGCCAAGGAACAGGGCTTCACCGTCCAGTGACCGGATGGGTGGGCCGCGCCGGCAACTGCGGCCGGCCCACCCACGACCCCCAGCGTCCACGTCCCGGAGACCACAGATGACACTCCTGACCGAGAAGCGCGCACGGCGTCGTCAGCATGAGACGCGCAAGATCCGTGGCAAGGTGCACCTCCGCGAGCACCTGATGGGGTGGCTCTTCGTCGGGCCGTTCGCGGTCGTCTTCGTGGCGTTCCTCATCGCGCCGCTGACGTACGCGTTGTACCTCAGTCTCTTCCAGAAGAAGCTGATCGGCGGCACCAGCTTCGTCCTCTTCGACAACTACGTGAAGGCGTTCACCGACCCGAGCTTCCTGTCCGGGGCGTGGTTCGTTCTCCGCTTCTCGCTCGTCTCCATCCCGCTGCAGATCGGCATCGCGCTCGTCCTGGCCCTCATCCTGGACGCGGTGACCACCCTGTTTGCGCGCTTCTCCCGCCTCATGATCTTTCTTCCGTACGCGATCCCGACAGTCATCGGGGCCGTGATGTGGGGGTTCCTCTACAGCAAGGGCTTCGGCCCGCTCACCGACATCTTCGGGCTGTTCGGCGCCACCGCACCCGACTTCCTGGGCAGTGACCTGATCTTCTACGGCCTGCTCAACGTCGTCACCTGGCAGTGGGCCGGCTACTACATGATCATCCTGTACGCGGCGTTGCAGGGTGTCGACCCGACGCTCTACGAGGCCGCCCGGATGGACGGCGCCGGACGATGGCAGATCGCGACGCGCATCAAGATCCCGCTGATCGCCCCCGCGCTGATCCTGATCCTGGTCTTCTCGCTCATCGGCACCCTGCAGTTCTTCAACGAGCCCCAGATCCTGCGCTACCTCGCCGCGGGCACGATCGGGACCGACTTCACGCCCAACATGTACGCGTACCAGCAGGCGTTCTCGCTCGCCAACTTCAACTACGGGTCCGCGATCTCGTTCGCCCTCGGCGGCATCGTGTTCATCTGCGTGTACGCCTTCCTGTTCTTCACCCGCAAGCGGAGGAGCTTCCTGTGATGGCCGACCGCACACGCGTCCGCGCAGGTGCCCGCCGCCCCCAGCGCTACCTCCCTCTGCAGATCCTCCTCGGCTTCCTGGTGATCTACTTCCTCGTGCCGTTCTGGTGGGTCATCGTCAACTCCTCGAAGGACGCGCCGGGCCTGTTCGGCGGCGGCAACACGCTGTGGTTCACCGACCAGATCGACTACGTCGGCAACCTCAGACAGCTCTTCACCTACGACGGTGGCATCTACCTTCGGTGGATCCTCAACTCCACGCTGTACGCCGTCGCCGGCGGGATCGGCGCCACCGTCCTGGCGGTCATGGCCGGCTACGGGTTCGCCAAGTACCGGTTCGCCGCGCGCCGCTTCAGCTTCGCCGTGGTGCTCGGCGCGCTCATGGTGCCCGCCACCGCACTGGTCATCCCGACCTTCATCATGTTCTCCCGGCTCGGCCTGACGAACACGGTCTGGGCGGTGATCCTCCCGTCGCTGCTCAACCCGTTCGGCGTCTACCTGATGCACGTGTACGCCCGCGACGCGGTGCCCGACGAGCTCCTCGACGCGGCGCGGGTCGACGGCGCGGGAGAGGTGCGGACGTTCCTCCAGATCGCCCTTCCGCTGATGCGCCCCGCGGTGGTCACCGTGCTGCTCCTGTCGGCCGTGGCGTCCTGGAACAACTACTTCCTGCCCCTGGCCATGCTCTCCGACAACCGGCTCTTCCCGGTGACTGTCGGCCTCGGCCTCTGGCAGGGGATCGCCTCCGCGAACAACTCGGGAGGCACCTCGCTGTGGAGCCTCATCATCCTGGGCTCGCTCGTGTCCGTGATCCCACTTGTCATCGCGTTCTTCAGCCTGCAACGACACTGGCGCGGCGGACTGTCCGTCGGGGGCCTCCGGTAGGACCGCCCTTCCGCCAGCCACGCGTACGGACGAACAGAGAGGTGTGCTGATGTCGACGACGGATCGGTCGCTGCGCAGCGGGCAGTGGTTCGGTGCGGAGGGCCGCAACGGCTTCATCCATCGGTCCTGGATGCGTAACCAGGGTTTCGCGGACGACGTCTTCGACGGTCGCCCGGTGATCGGCATCGCCACCACCTGGTCGGAGCTGACGCCCTGCAACGCCCACCTGCGCGACCTGGCCGAATCGGTGAAACGGGGCGTGTGGGAGAGCGGCGGCCTGCCGCTGGAGTTCCCGGCGATGAGCCTGGGCGAGCCGCTCATGCGACCCACCACCATGCTCTACCGCAACCTGTTGGCGATGGAGTTGGAGGAGTCGGTCCGCGCCAACCCGCTCGACGGGGTGGTCCTGCTCTCCGGCTGTGACAAGACCACCCCCGGCCTGCTGATGGGGGCCGCGAGCGTCGACCTGCCGACGCTGATGTTGACCGGCGGCCCGATGCTCAACGGCAAGTTCCGCGGCCAGGACATCGGCTCCGGCACTGTCGTCTGGCGCTTCACCGAGGAGATGCGGGCGGGCCGGATGACCGCTGCCGACTGCGCCGAGGCGGAGGTCGGCATGTCCCGCAGTCGAGGCCACTGCATGACGATGGGTACGGCGTCCACCATGGCCTGCGTGACCGAGGCGCTTGGCGTGCAACTGCCGGGCGCGGCCGCCGTGCCGGCGGTCGACTCCCGGCGGTACGCGCTCGCGCAGGCCGCCGGACGTCGGATCGTCACGATGGTCGAGCAGGACCAGCGGTTGTCCTCGGTGCTCACCCGGGAGGCGTTCGAGAACGCCATTCGGGTCAACGCCGCGATCGGCGGCTCCACCAACGCGGTCGTGCACCTGCTCGCGATCGCCGGACGCCTCGGCGTCCCCCTGTCGCTCGAAGACTTCGACACCCTCACCGCCGACGTGCCGATGCTCGTCAACCTCATGCCGTCCGGGGCGTACCTGATGGAGGACTTCGCCTACGCGGGCGGCCTTCCGGTGGTGATGAGGGAACTCGCCCCGCTGCTGCACATGGACCACGTCACCGTCAGTGGCAGGAGCGTGGCCGAGAACGTCGACGGCGCCCAGTGCTGGAACCGGGACGTCATCGGCACCCTGGAGGAGCCGTTCCAGCCCGCCGGCTCGGGCACCGTCGTGCTGCGCGGGTCGCTCGCGCCGTCCGGGGCGGTGCTGAAGGTCTCCGCCGCCTCCGCGCACCTGCTCACGCACACCGGCCCGGCGCTCGTCTTCGACCGGATCGAGGAGTACGTCGTCGCCGCCGACGACCCGGACCTCGACGTCACAGCCGACACGGTGATCGTCGTCCGCAACGCCGGACCGCGCGGCTACCCCGGCTTTCCGGAGGTGGGCAACGTGCCGATGCCCCGCCGGTTGCTCGCCGACGGCATCACGGACATGGTGCGGATCTCGGACGCCCGCATGAGCGGCACCGGCTATGGGACGTGCGTCCTGCACGTGGCGCCCGAGGCGTCCGTGGGCGGCCCCCTCGCGCTGGTGCGCACCGGCGACCTGATCAGCGTCGACGTCACCGCACGCCGCCTGGACCTCCTGGTCGACGACGTGGAACTCGCCGAACGCCGGTCTGGCTGGGCGCCGCCGAAGCCGGTGGCCGACCGTGGTTGGGTGCGGCTGTACAGCGAGCATGTTCTCCAGGCCGACAGCGGCGCGGACCTCGACTTCCTCGTCGGTGGCAGCGGCAGCGCGGTGCCCCGTCACTCACACTGAGTGCCGGGGACCAGACGAGGAACCGACTCATGGAAGAACGGACGGCCCGCCAGTGCGAGTTCACACGGAGAAAGCGGTGACGGCCGCCCATCGGCCACCGGTCATGGCGGACGTCGCCCGCCTGGCGGGCGTGTCGCACCAGACGGTGTCCCGGGTCATCAACGGGGCGCCCGCCATCAGGCGCGAGACGCGGGAGCGGGTTCTCGAGGCCATCCGACGGCTCGACTACCGCCCCAACACCGCAGCCCGCGCGTTGGTCCGCGGCCGGTCCGGGATGATCGGCATCATCGGCACGGCCCGGACGCTGTTCGGTCCGACGAGCATCCACCGCAGTGTCGAGGATGCCGCCCGCGCCGCCGGCTACTTCGCCACCTCGGTGAGCCTCTCCGAGGTGACGGTACGGGCGCTCAGCGACGCCACCGAACACCTCATGCGCGTCGGCGTGGAAGGCGTCGTGATGATCGCCGGCAACGACGAGGCGCTCGAGGTGGTGCGGATGACCCGGTCCGGCGTCCCCTTCGTCGTGGTGGAGGGCGACCTGTCCAGGGCCAGCGTCACCGTCGGCGTCGACCAGGTGCTCGGCGCCCGGATGGCGACCGACCACCTGCTCGGCCTCGGACACCGGGAGATCGTGCACGTGTCCGGCCCGCTCAACTGGGCGGAGGCGCGCGCCCGTCGCGACGGCTGGCGCGCGGCGATGACCGCGGCGGGCCTACGCCCGCCCGAGCCGGTCCAGGGCGACTGGAGGGCGCACAGCGGCTACGTCGCCGGGCTGCGAGTCTGCGAGATGCCCGGGACCACAGCGGTCTTCGCCGCAAACGACCAGATGGCCATCGGTGTGCTGCGCGCGCTGCACGAGCGTGGGCGGCGAGTGCCACAGGACATCTCCGTCGTCGGATTCGACGACGTCCCCGAGGCGGCCTATCTGATCCCGCCGTTGACCACGATCCAGCAGGACTTCGACGCGGTCGGTCGACGGGCCATCACGGCCGTCACCCAGGCCATCGACGACACGGTGCCGCAGCCCCTGCCGTTGGTCGTCCCCACACTCGTGGTGCGGCAGAGCACAGCGCCGCTGGCCGGCGCCGGCACGTGAGCGACGGTGGCCGGCCACACGCGTCTCACGCTGCCGGCCCGGACAGCGGCCGTCCTGCCCTGGACGGGTGGCCGGGCGTCAGGTGCCGGCGGGCGCCGGGGAGGTGGGCGCGGCGGCAGGTCGCCGGCGTCGAGCCACCGCGCCGGCGATGACGTCGACGACCAGGAAGGCGAGCACTGTGCTCCCGAACAGGGGCAGCGCCCAACCGATCGCCGCCATCACCGGTACGCCGATCAGCAGTGTCCAGAGCGGCAGGCCGCGTACGCCGCCGCGGGCCGGCGGGGTGCCGGCGAGGGTGCGCCTGTCGGTGCGGGTCGGTCGGCGTTGCCACCACATGCGATAGCCCCAGACGATGACGCAGAGCAGACCGAGGGCGAGCGCGGCGAGCAGGATCTGGTTGGCCACGCCGAAGAGCAGACCCATGTGGGCCTGAATGCCGAGACCGCTCAGTTGGGCCAGCAGGGGCCAGTCGGCGAAGTCGCTGCGGGCGGTGATCGTGCTGGTGGCCGGGTCGACGGCGATGCGGTCCTTGTGGACCGGCCAGGTGTTGTCGGTCTGCGTGACGGTCCAGGCGGTGCCCGGCCCCGGCGCGGGGGTGATCTCGACCGGCCCGGAGAGGCCCGCGTCGCGGGCGACTGTCAGGACCCGGTCGAAGGCCGCCGACTCGACAGTCCCGCCCGCGACGGCGTCACCGTGGTGGTGACCGCCGGCAGGCTCGGCGGGAACGGCGGCGAGGCTCGTGGAGATCTCCGGCGTACGGGCGCTGAGCGCGTCGAGGCCGGCGGCGAAGTTCGCGCCGGCGTAGCGGGACCAGGTCAGGCCGGTGGCCGAGAGGAAGAGCAGGCCGACTGTCAGCCAGATGCCTGTGGTCGCGTGCCAGCCCCGGGTGCGGCGGACACCCCTGCCGGCGGACAGGTCCGGTACGAGCAGGTGCCGAGCGGTGGCTCGGGTGGCGCCGCGTCGACGCCACCAGAGGACGACCCCGCCGAGCGCCATCACCCACAGCCAGCTCGCCGCCAGCTCGGAATAGTTCTCACCCACCGTGCCCAGGTGCAGGTGGCGGTGCAGGTCGTCCAGCCAGGTGACGGCCGGCGTGGAGCCGAACCAGGTGGTGAGCTGCCCCTGGGACTCGGCGGTGTACGGGTTGACGTAGACGGTGTGTTGCTTCTCGCCGAGCTCGGGCAGGGAGAACACGACCCTGGTGGTCCGGTCGCCGTCGCCGGGTTGCACGGTGATGATGCTCCCGTCGGGGTGCGCGTTGCGCGCTGCCCCGATCTGCTCGGCCAGCGGGAGCGGGCGGTCACCCACCTGGTCGACGGTCAGCTGGTCGCCGTAGAGGATCGCGTCGAGTTGCGGTGTCGTGGTGTAGGCCAGGCCGGTCAGTGCGGCGACCACCAGGAACGGGGCGACGAGGATGCCGGCGTAGAAGTGCAGCCGCAGCAGCAGCGCGCCGAACGGTGACGTGCGCCGGGCCGGCCGGGCCGGTTTCTCGGCGGTGGTGGAGGGCTCCGACGTCGGTACGCCGGACAACTCGGTGAGAGACATGGAGATCCGATCGGAAGAGTCGGGAAGCATCCGAAGCTGTTTCCCGTACTGGTCTGGTCGCCCGGTGGTGTGTCGCGTCGGCCCTGATTGGTAGTCGGACGAGAGACGCCAGTGGTTCCCGGGAAAGTGGACGATCGGGTCCGCGAGATCAGGGCCGGTCGGGCCCGGCGGTGCGGCCCGGGTCGCCGTCGGTGCCTCCGGCCGCGGCGAGGAACGCGTTGTAGCGGGCGAGGTCGTCCTCCGCGCCTGTGGCGTCGGCCCGGTCCGCGGCCCGGTCGAGGCGGCCCTGTTCACGGTGGTCGGCGCGAATCCACTGACGAATCAGGATGACCATGACGAGGACGGCGGGCAGCTCTCCGAACGCCCAGGCGATGCCGGCGCCGAGTTTCTGGTCGGCCAGCAGCGACGACGCCCAGGCGGGGTGGACCGCGGTGTACCAGTCGGGGGCGATGACCGTGGTCGTCTGCATGAGGACCAGGCCGAAGAAGCCGTGCGCCATCATCGACGCCAGATGGATGATCACCAGCAGGGGATGGGGGAGGCGTCGGCGGCCCGGGTCGACGCCGATGAGCACCCAGAACAGCAGATAGCCCGTGACCACGAAGTGGGTGAGCATCGCGAGGTGACCGAGGTGGGAGCGCATCAGCACGCCGAGCAGGTCGCTGAGGTACAGGCCGAACAGGCTCGCGGTGTAGATGCCCAGCGCGACGAGCGGGTGGGTGAGGAGTCTGGTGGCACGGCTGTGCAACGCGATCAGCAACCATTCCCGGGCGCCGCGTACCTGGGGGTCGGCGGGTCGGCGCAGGGCGCGCAGGGCCAGCGTGACCGGTGCGCCTCCGACCAGCAGGATCGGCACCAGCATCGACAACACCATGTGCTGTGCCATGTGCGCGCTGAACAGCACGTACGCGTAGCGCGCGGCACCGAGGTCGGTGGCCGCCGCCAACAGGAGCATCCCGCCCAGCCAACTCGCCGTTCGGGCGACCGGCCAGCGGTGCCCTGCCGTGTGCATCCGGCGCACGCCGGCCAGGTACCCGCCGACACCGAGGGCGCAGAGAGTCAGGAAGAACATGTCCGGCAGCGGTTGGCCGAGGAGGTTGCCCGCGGTGGGTGCGGTGGGCATCGGAAAGCCGAGCAGCTCGGTGATCGGGTCGGCGTCGATGCCGGAGTCGGGGATGGGTGTGGGGCTGCGTGACAGCGCCACGGCCAGCCCCACGGTGGCGGCGAAGACGATCAGCTCCCCGGCAGCCAGTCGGCCGAACGCCCGGTGCCTCCCGGCCCGCAACGCCGGCACGGTGTGGGAGCGGTGTACCGCACCGAGCACGCCGAGGATCAGCAGGGCGGCGAGCTTGCCGAGGACCAGCCAGCCGTACCGGGACTGCCAGAGCTGGTCGACGGCGCCGAGGCGGACGGTGGCGTTGGCGAGCCCGCTGACCGTCACGGCGACGAAACAGCCCAGGGCGAGGCGACTGTACCGGCTGGCGGCCTCGGCCAGCAGTCGACTGCGCCGCACCATCACCAGGGCGACGAGCCCACCGACCCACACCGCGGCGGCCAGGACGTGCAGGGCCAGGGAGGTGACGGCGATCTGGTGGTTGCCGGCCCCGGCGGAGTGACCGGTGAAGGCCGGAGGCAGCACCGCCACCAGGGCCAGGATCGTGACTGTCGCCGCCAGCCCCCGGGACACCCCGGCGCGGGCCAGCAGGGCCACGGTCAGGGCCAGTCCGGCCTGCAGCATGAGCGACTGCCCCTGCGAGATCGTGGTGGCGAAACTGACGACAGTCGCGGGCCTGAGCGTCGCCGGCGGTTGGCCGAGCAGGTCCGAGACCGTCAGCACCAGCAGCGACAGTGCAGTGATCGCCCACCCCAGCGCACCGACGCTCGCTCGCCGGAGCAGCAGGTAACCGTGCGGCGAGACGGTCCGTCCGTCGCCGGGCAGCAGGAAGGCGGAGGTCACCAGCATGCCGACGGTGACGGTGGCGAGGCCGTCGGAGAGCAGACGGACCACCGGCAGCGCCCAGGTCGTGGCCGGTCCCGCGTCCGGCAGGCCCGGAATCGCGGCGGTGAGGGCGCCTCCGACCCGCAGACCGAGCAGCAGCAGAGCGACCCCCGAGGCGCAGGCGGCGACGACAGTCAGCAAGTCGTACGCCGCCGACCCCGCACGTGGGACCGCGGACCGGGACCGACCGGCGGACCTGGCGAGGAGCGGTCTGGTCATCGACGGCTCGCTCGTCGCCACAGCAGCCCGGCGGCCACCACGACGAGGATGGCCAGCGCGACGCCGGCGGCCAGGACGCCGGCACCCCGACCACCGTCGTCCGTCGCCGACGTGGCGGCGGGCAGCCCCTCGGTCGTCGCGCTGACGATCGGCGCGGCGCTGGAAGCGGGGTCGGCCACAGTGAACGGGTACGAACCCTGGACCGGGTGACCGTCGGTGGAGACGACCCGGTAGGCGACCGTGTAACTGCCGTTCGGCAGTGCCTCGGTCACCTGGACCGACCCCTTTGCCCCGTCGACCACCGGGTCGCCCGTGGGAATCTTCCGCTTGGCGGCGTCGGTGAGCACGATTGTCGTGAACGGCGGGTCGAGCCGTTCCACGAACTCGAGCACGATCTCGGTGGGCGCGCGGGACAGTGTCGACTCCTGGACCGGTGCCGCCGACCGGAGTGTGTTGTGCGCCCACGCCGGGCTGGCCGGGATGAGCAGGGCCACGACGACGGCGAGCAGCGCCGCGCCGAATCGGACGGCGGCGGGGCGGGACGACTGCACGCTCATGCGAGCACCTGCTCGCCGATCCATCCTCCCGGCCGGCAACCGGGCGGGATGGCGAAGACGGCGGACCCGATTGGCGTGGTCCACTCGTTGAGCAGGTCCTGATCGGCCAGCCGGCGTTGGATGGGCAGGTACTGCCGGGCGATGTCGGCCTGGTAGGACGTGAAGATGAGGCCGCTGTCCGCGTGACCCTGCGCCGTCGGCGCCCCGTCGTAGTTGTAGGGCCGACGCAGGATCCTCAGCCTGTCGTCGGTGACGTGGGCGCGGGTCAGGTGCGAGAAGTCCGGGATGACGGTGAGGCCGTCCGGGCCGGTGGCGGCGAAGTCGGGTGCGTCGTGCTCGGCGGTGCCGGTGAGCGGGGCGCCGGTGTCGAGGCGTCGGCCGATGGCGAGTTCGCGATCGGTCCGACCGAGCAGATCCCAGGTCTCCATGTTCATGCTGATCCGCCGGACCACCACTGTGGTGCTGTCGCGTAGCCACGCCGGGCCGTCCGGCACCCAGAGGGCGGTGTCCAGTGGGGCTCCGGGCCGGGGGTTGGCGGTGCCGTCGAGCTGGCCGAACAGGTTGCGTTGGGTGTGGCCGCCCGGCTCGACGCCGGGGCTGCGCCGGAAGCCCTGCTGGACCCATCGGACGGTGGCGAAGGGCCGGCTGTCCTTCATCAGGACTCGTTGGGCGTGGGCGACGGTGATCGCGTCGTCCGCGCAGATCTGCACCAGCAGGTCACCGCCGGTCCAGGCCGGCTGGAGGCGGTCGACGCGGAACGACGGCAGGTCGGCGACCGATGCCGGCCGTCGATCGTCGACCCCGGCGGCGCGGTAGAGGCCGGGCCCGAAGCCGAAGGTCACGGTCAACCGTGCCGGCAGCAGCCCGAGTTCGGCCTCGGTGTCGGCCAGCGCGGGTGTGCCCTGGGTGAGACGGGCCGCGTCGTCGGTGAGCAGTCGCAGCATCCGACTCAGCGCGGTCCGGTCGACGCCGGCCCGCAGGGTGAGCGCCACGAACGACGCATGCGCCTGCGGTTCGGTGGCCACCCCGGCCTGGCGCGTGCCGTGAAAGGGCTCGACCAGGCCGCCGGCGCTCGCCACAGGCGTCGCGTCGGCACCGACCGCGTCCGGTCGCCCGCCCCCGTCGGTACGCGTCGCGGCGATCGTGGCACCGCCGGCCAGGGCGCCTCCCGCAGCCAGCGCCCCACCGGTGAGCAGGCCACGCCTGCTCACCGGCCGGGCAGTCGGCGTGTCGGTCACGATGCCGGGCTCATGCTCATCTCCGGCGTGGCGCTCATGCCGGTCATCGGCTCGCCGTGACCGGGAGCGTAGCTCTCCTGCGCGCCGGTGAACGGCTTGGCCACGGCGTTGAACTGCTGGGTCCTGCCGTCGGCGAAGGTGAGCGTGAAGGTCAACTCGTCGCCGGCCTGGACGGGCCTGGTGAGGTTCATCAGCATGAGGTGGTCACCGCCGGGCTCCAACGCGTGGGTGCTCCTGGCCTTGACCACGATGCCGCCCTGCTTCTGCCGCATGACCATCTTGCCGTCCTGCATGGCCATCTCGTGCAGCTCCATCGACGACACCGAGGTCGCGGCACCGGTCACCGTGACGTCGGCGTCGCCGTCGTTGACGAGGGTCCCGAAGGCCGCCGTCATCCCCTTGTCGGCAGCCTTCACCCACGGGTCGCGAATCGCGACCACGCCGGCGGCGGCGCTCGCCGACGGGCCGGGCTGGGCGGAGGACGGCGAGTCGGACGAGCCGCAGCCGGCGGCACCGACCGCCACGAGCGCGGCGGCGGTGGCGAGGGCAACGGCCGAGCGTCGGCGCGATCCGAACGGGCTGGTGGTGGTGCGCATGGGTTCTTCCTCCGATGGTTGCTGCTGCATCGTTTGTCGAACGCCGTAGCGCGAAAGTTCCGGGCTGGCGGGCATTGCCGTAACGCGAGCGCGGCGGGGACGGCGAAGTCCCGGCGGCGGCAAGTCGTTCGTAGGCCGGCCGCAACGCCGGCGGCGCAGGACGTGGGCGGCGCCGCCGGGCCGGCGAACGGGCCCGGTGCGGGCCAGGGGGAGCGTCAGAAGCTGCTGACCAGCTTCACGAATGCCTCGTCGATCGTGGCGGGATCGGTGGCGTCGAACGCCTTGCCCGACGATGCCTTGGCGATCTGGTCCAGGGTGGCGAAGTCGGACTCCCGGTCGAAGGCGATGCAGAACACCTTCACCGGACGCTGCGGGTCCAGGGCGACCTCGGCGAGCAACCGGGCCAGGTCGTTGTCCTTGCTGTACTCGTTCTTGCCGTCGGTCAGGACGACGATCGCGTTGATCCGCTGCGGGTCGTACCTGTCGACGAGCTCGCGGTGTGCGGCCCGGACCGTCGCGTAGAGCGCGGTGCCACCCTCGACATGCAGGCCGGCGATCTTGCTGTTGATCCGCTTCTGGTCGAACTCGTCGAGAGGCACCTCCGTCCGGTAGGGGCTCTTCGGCCGCTTCGGGGTCTCCGAGGAGAACGACAAGAGCCCTACCCGGTCTTCGCTGTTGAGCAGCGCGAGGCCCTTGCCCGCCGCCGCCGAGGCGACCTGGAAACGGGTGCGGGTGCCGACCATCGTCTGCATCGACCCCGAGGTGTCCAGGGCGATCAGGATGTTGGCCTTCTTGCGGAGCGTGCGCCAACCGTCAAGCATCGCGCCGACCACCTCCGGGGCCGGCGGCTTGAAGTAGCTGAGTCCGCCGCTGGGCTCGGCGCCGACGCTGGCAAGTAGCTCCGCCGAGGCGCGGCCCTCGTGGTCCCGGAAGCCGAGGCGGGCGAAGCTCTCCTGCTGGGCGTCCTCGGTCAGGAAATTCTGGAAGTCGGCTGCCGCCGCACGCTGCCGCTGATCGGCGGTGGGCAGCACCACGAACGGGTGGTCCAGGTTGAACGTGCCCTCCTTGGGGTGGACGGCGACAAGCGGCACGTTCGGCCGGCGACCCCGCTCCTGCCCGTCCTGCCGGGGACTCAGCGCGCCCGTGTTGTAGAGGTCCACCAGCTCCTCCTGGAGGACTATGGCACTCATGTCGTCAGTACTGCCCGCCCCGCCGGCCAGGTCCGCCTCGGCGAGGCTGCGCAGGAGGTCCACCGAGTCGTCGCTGTAGTGCGACACGTTGGCCTCGATCCGGCGTACGAACTGGGTGACCGCGGGGTCGGCCAGGTCGGACCGGGTCAGGTCGCTCGACCGTTGCACCGCCGCGTAGTAGGTGGCGATGGTCGCCGCCAGCCCGGAGGTGGACAGGTTCGGGTTGTCCTTGCCGAAGGTGAAGCGGCCCCACTCCGGCTTGCCGAAGCCCGCCCACCCGTCCCGTCCGGACAGGCCCAGGATCTCCCCCCAGCCCAGCGGCCCGCGCTGGCGTAGCAGCTCGGCCTTGGGCTGCGGCATCGCGATCACGAGCGGACTGTTGGCGATCGACGGATAGCGGTCCGGGGTCTGCAGCTCCCGCCCGGCGGCCTGGTCGAGCAGGCGGAGCTGACCGGTCCACAGGCTCGACGTCGGCAGCCAGACCTGTGGCTGCGGCAGACCGGTGTGGGTCCAGCCGGTGGCCAGCGCCTCGGTGGCCTTGCCCGAGTTCAGCGCACTGACGTGCACCTGGGCGCAGCCACCGCCGTCGATCGACCTGTCGCTGCGGTTGTAGCGCTCGGCCAGCTCGACAAGCAGAGCCGCCTTCTCCGTGGAGGAGTTGACCTGGAGGGTGGTGGCGCAGTCGCCGCGCGCCCCCTCGTTGCCCGCTTCGCGCTGCCGGACGAACACGAACGCCCCGGCGATGACCACCAGCCCGGCGGTGACGGCGGCGGTGTACGGCAACCACTGCCGCGTACGCGTAGCGGATGGGGCCATCGGGACGTCCTCCTCGGCAGGCGGCTGGTGGCAGTCAACCTATCGATCCGGCGCCAGCCGGTGACCCTGACCCCAGCGCGCCTGTCACCCGTGGTCGGGCCGTCCCCCGACCGCAGTCGCGACCAGCAGCCGAACCAGGTAGACCACGACGAAGGTGACCCCACCGGCCGCGGCGGCCGGGGCGGTCGCGCTCGACGCGACGTAGCCGGCTGCGGCGCCAGCCGAACCGAGGAAGAGCGCGGTCGAGATGCCCCAGGCGTCGAGGGCCTCACCACGCAACCGCCGCCACGCGCCGCCACCACCTCCGGCACCGACGCGGGGTTCCGTCACCGGCTGGTGGACCGGCCGCGTCGTCACCGGCTGGTGTGCCGGCCGCGTCGTCACCAGCTGGGTCGGTCGGGCCTGGGTCGGCACCGTCGGCTGCGTCGGTGCCTGCGGCTGTGTCTGCTGTCGCGTCGGGCGTGGCTGCGGCGCCGTCGGCGTGACCTGCGGCAGCGGGTCGTTTGGCGTCGGTGCGCCAGCGGTCTCGTTGCCGACCTCCAGCAGGGTCTCCCGACGTAGCGGCTCGCCGACCGTGCCGTCCTGCCGGAGCAGCCGTACCAGCACGCGCTCGGCGCCCGGCCGGTCGGCAGGGTCCTTGGCCAGGCACTCCCGGATCAGCTCGTCCAGGACGGGAGGCAACGCCGGCAGCTCGGGCGGATCGTGCAGCACCCGGTGCATCACGGCGAACAGCGAGTCGTTGCCGAACGGCGGCCGACCACCGGCGGCGAAGGCGATCGTGGCCGCCCAGGCGAAGACGTCGCAGGGCGGACCGACAGCATCGTTGCGGAACCGCTCCGGCGCCATGTACGCGGTGGTCCCCATGACCCGGCTGGACGCCGTCTCGGTGACACCCAACGCGCGGGCGATACCGAAGTCGATCACTCGGGGACCGTCCTCGCCCAACACCACGTTGTCCGGCTTGAAATCGCAGTGCACCACCCCGGCGCTGTGGATCGCGGCGAGCGCGGTGACGGTGCCGACTGCGAGCCGGTGCAGGGCGTTTCCGGTCACCGGGCCGCGCTCGCGGACGTGGCGGTGCAGGGTCAGGCCCTCGATGAACTCGCTGACCACGTAGGGCCGTTCGCCGTCCACCTCGGCGAAGAGCACCTGCGCGGTGCAGAACGGAGCGACCCGGCGTGCGGCGGCGATCTCCTTCACGAACTGCGACCGGGCCCGGGGGTCACTCAGATCGATGTTGACCATCTTGACCGCGACCCGGTCACCGGCGTCGTCCTCACCGAGGTAGACGACCCCCTGCCCACCCGCGCCCAGCCGGCCGACCAGCCGGTACGGGCCGGCGGTGACCGGATCGTGCGTCCACAGTTTCGCCAACCCTGGCACCGGCGTGCCGGCCAGTTCTGACATCCCGACTCCATAAGCGTCGTGCCCGGCCACCGGCGGCGCAGGACACGGCCATCGTGCCATGTCCGCCGTCGGTGGCCGAGGACTTGAAGACCCGCTACGCCTGTGGCGGCGCGGTCGACCCCCGGACCGGCGGCATTTCCGGATCGGATGGGCTCGGTCGCCACCCTCGCGGTGCCGTTGGCCGCCGAGGTCCGTCCGCAGCAACGCTCCTGGCACGAGAAACGTGACGCTACGGAGGTGGCCGCACACGTCCTGAAACATCGCGTTCAGCCGACAGGTGTGACTGAGATTTCACGCCGAAATTCGGAAACCAAATCGGCTGACCAATCCGTCAGGTCAGTGACGGGTCGCCACTGCGGGCGGCCAGCCGAGAAGGGATGGGACATGGGGGACGTCCGAAGGCGCTTCAGGGACGACCTGGCCCGACACCCCGCCCCGCCCCTGGGTGACCTGGTCGAGCAGTCGATGGTGCAGGGTCGCCGACTGCGTCGCCGACGCCGCCTGGCGCAGTTCGGTGGCGGCGGCTCGGCGTTGGCCATGCTGCTCGTGATCGGCCTGGCCGCCGGGCCGCCCGGTGTCGGTGCCCACGACGTCGGTCAGCCCGGCGGACCAAACGTGGGTTTGCCGGGTGGGTCTGTCGACATCGCCACGCCGTCCCCGGCTGCGTCCTCCGGTGGCGCACCGGGCGGGATCGAGACGGGCGCCGACGAGGAGCACGGAGATGCGCCCCATCGGCTCGTGCCGTCGGCTCCCTCGCCCAGAGTGATCGACACCCTGACGATTGGGCGGGGGCCGGGCGGTGAGCTGCTGACGACCACACCGCAGGGCGCGCTGGAACTGCTGACCCGGCTGCTGCCCCCGGGAGAGACAAGCGGTTTTGCGAGTCTGGAGAGCAGTGGAGCAGGCCCCGGCATGCCGTTCGTCCAGCTCTACCTGGACCGGGGCGATGGACCGGGGATGCTGCGGCTCTCCATCTACCGGGACAGGCTCGGCGGCGACCCGGCCCCGGGGACTGTGGAGCTGACCGAGGTACCCGACAACTGCGTGCAGAACCAGATGATCACCGTGCACCACCGCGATGGTCTTCAGGTCGATCTGATGATTTCCACCTGCCTGGCCTGGGACGGCAAGGGCAAGCTGTCGGCACCGCCCGTCCTGTCCCTGAAGGAGGCGACCGAGATCGCCGCCAACCCGATCTGGGGGACGAGACTGCCGACCGAGTACGTCATCAACGGTGCCAAGAGGTTCCCGGCGCTGGCCCGGTCGAATGGCTGACGAGGACTTCCTGGAGTTCGCGCAGGCGGCCGCTGGCCGGCTGCGCGACGCCGCGTTCCTGATGTGTCGCGACTGGCATCTCGCCCAGGACCTCACCCAGACGACGCTGGCCAAGGTGTACGCCAACTGGAGGCGGGTCCGCCGGGCCGACGACCCTCACGCGTACGCCCGCAAGATACTGCTTCGTTGCATGATCGACCAGCAGCGGCGTCGCTCCAGCCGCGAGCTCGCGATGTCGGCGCCCCCGGAGCGGGGCGAGGAACATCCGGCTGAGCTGCGCATGACGTTGCTGGACGCGGTCGCCACCCTGCCGATGCGGGACCGGGCGATCATCGTCCTCCGTTACTGGGACGACCTGAGCGTGGAGGCAACCGCCGAGGTGGTGGGCGTCTCCATCGCGGTCGTCAAGAGCCAGAGCATGCGCTCCCTCAGCCGCCTGCGCGAATTGCTCGCGGAGACCCGTTGCGACCTGTTCGCCGAGGAACGCCATTGACCGGTCCCGTCCGCGGCGGGGGAGCGGCGGATTCCGGTGGTGTCGGGCCGTCGGCCGCTGTGCCTGCGCTGCGGCGGCGACGAACGCGCCACCACGCATCGTCGTCTGAAGCGCCACCGTGGTTGGCAAATATTTGTGCGTTTGGGGGAGGTGTCCGGTGTCTGAGTCGAGGAGCAGGACATGCCGCGGCCGGATTCGCGGTAGGGGCCGAGTCTCGGCCGCTGTCGTGCTGGCAGTCCTGTCGGCGCTGGTCGTGATGGCCGCGGGATGCGATCGGCGGGAGTCCGACGTCGGTGCCGAGGAGCGACGCAGCGCGAACGCGGATCGGGGCGATCTGAGCCAACTGCTGGGTGCGGGCGATCTGGGAGCGGACTGGCGTGTGGCCGATGCTCGAACCGGTCTGCCGCCCTGGCCGTGGGAGCAGGACAACTGCCCCAACTATCAGAGCGGCGACTACCCGGCCAAGTCGCACCGGCGCACCGCCGTGGAGCGCTACTACCGGCCGCCTGACGGCTCGTCGTCGGCCTACCACGTCGTGGAGACGTACGAACCTGGATGGGCCGAGCGGAACACCGATGACGTCCGTCGGGTCCTGTTGCGGTGCGCGAGCTACCCGGTCCTCGGATCCCAGGTCTCGTTCGACGTCGTCGATCCCCACTACCTGAAGGGTGCTGGCATGCTCATCCGAGGTCGCATCGCCCGTGGGGACGTCCCGGATACCGTCACCTACTTCGTGATGCTGAAGCGAGGGGAGACCGTTTCGACGGTCCGCCTGCCTGATCCGAGCAGTAGGGCAGCGGTGGACTCGATCGCGGCGAGGGCGGTGGCCCGCCTTGGCTGAGCGCGGAGGACGGCAGGTGTCGCGCCGCTGGGTCGTCGCGTTGGGCACCATGTCCCTGGCAGGTGTCGCGACGGCAGCCTTCGGTGCCACGCGCGCTCGCGACGGCGACGGAGCTGGTCCATCGCGCGGTCCTTCCCCTGCCAGTCCGGTCCCCACCACGCCGGCCGTCGACCGGATCGACCAGGCGAGGACGCGCATCAGGGCCTACGTGGAGCGGTACGACGGCCACCTGGCGGTCGCGGCGCGGGACCGACAGGGAACGGCTGCGGTGACGGCGGGCGCCAGACGGTTCGAGACCGCCAGCGTCGTCAAAGTCAACATCCTCGCGGCACTGCTGCTACGCCAGAGCCCGCCGGGCAGGGCCCTGAGCGCTGACACCCGACGGTTGGCCGAGAAGATGATCGTGTCCAGTGACAACGACGCGGCGATAGCCCTGTGGCAGCGGATCGACGGTTCGCGTGGCCTCGCCGCCGCGAACCGTGCACTCGGTCTACGGGAGACCAAGCCCAGCTCGCACTGGGGAATCACCACTACCACGGCTGACGACCAGCTCCGTCTGCTGACCGCGCTGACGTCGCCGACGGGACCGCTGACCCCGCAGGACCGTACTTTCATCATGGGCCTCATGAAGAAGGTGATCCCCGAGCAACGATGGGGAGTCACCGCCGCGCGCGAGCCGGACACTCGTTCCTACTACGTCAAGAACGGCTGGGACACCGTCGATGTGGACGGTGGCCGTTGGCTCGTCAACAGCATCGGACGGATCGTCGAGGCCCGTCACGACTGGCTGATCGCCGTGCTCTCCGACCATCACGTGAGCCAGAAGGAGGGCATCCGCGTCGTCGAGAGGGCCGCCATGTACGTGCTCAAGGAGTTGCGCGCCGCCACCGCCGGCGACGGTGCTTCGTAGGGGCCGCAGGTGGGGGCCGTGAAGAGCACCTACGCCCGTGGCGGCGCGGTCGACTCCCGGATCCGCAGCGATGGGCTGATGACGATCCGGTGCGTCGGTCGGTCGGGGTCGGCGAGCCGGTCGGCGACGAGACGCACGGCGGCCCGTCCGATCGAGCGTCGCGGCGGTCGGACCGCGGTCAGTGGCGGGCTGAAGAGCCCGGCGACCTCGTCGTCGTACGCCACGATGGAGAGGTCGCCGGGGACGGAGAGGTGCCGCTCCTCGCAGTGCTGCACGAGCGCGATCGCCTCGGCGTCGGCGTGTACCAGCAGCGCCGTCGTCCCGGTGGCCCGGCACCTGTCGAGTACGCCGTCGAGCACGGTGTCCCGCTCGGGCGACCGCGTGTCGGGCACTACGGCCACCACCGTCGCGTCCGAGTCGAGGCCGTACTCGGTCGTGGCATCGAGCCAGCCGCGCCGTACGTGCTGGCTGGTGGGGCTGTCGGCGTCGAGCACCAGGCCGACCTTGCGGTGTCCGAGTGAGGTGAGGTGGCGCACCGCCATGGCCGCACCGAGCGCGTGGTCGGTGACCACCGATTCCATGACGGCGTGATGGCTGCCGACCGTGGCGGTGCGTTCCAGCAGGACGACGGGAACGCCGACCTGGTCGAGCCACTCGATGGTGCGCTCGGCGGTCGGCGCGGCCATGCTCGGCGCGATGATCAGCGCATCGACGCCCATCCGCCCCACCATGCGGGCCAGTTGCGGCTGGTCGTCCTCCGTGTCGTAGGAGGAGCCGCGCAGAACCACGCGCATGTCCAGCTCGCGGGCGGCGCTCTCGACGCCGCGCGCCACGTCCGGCCAGTAGTAGTCCAACGAGGGCACGAGCATGCCGAGGGTGCGCCCGCCCAGCGGGTTCAGGCCCGTGGCGGCCGGCTCCTCGGCTGCCGGGACGTCGTCGGGCAGGAGCAGGGCGACCCCACCGTGGACCCGGCGGACCAATCCTTCGGCGGCGAGCTCCGCGATGTCGCGCCGGATGGTGACAGGCGCGGCGCCGAGCACGTGTGACAGGTCGGAGACGCGCATCGAGCCGTCGCGTTGCAGGGCTGCCAGCAGTTGCTGGCGGCGGGCGACCTGAAGCGGCGCGCGGGACGCCTCCGCCGTGGCGACGCCGGGACTGTCCTTGGTCATGGGGGAGACCTCCGAGGAACGCTTCGTACGGCGAGAGCTCTCGCGTGGTGACGACGAGCTTGCCGGGCGGGTTGAACGCGGCTGCGCGGGCACCCGTGCCAGCAATTCCATCCTGTTGCCCGCCACCGCAGCCGGACGGGCGGCGAGACGGTCTGCGACGGCCATGGCCCCTCGGGCTGACAGAGCGGCTATGAGTGATTCTGATCGTATCAGATCAGTTGTGGCGTTGAACGCGCTGGCCCGTCTGTCATGGGTTGCGGCCGATCGAGCCGCGGCCAGGCCGAACGGCGGTCCTCGTCGCCGCAGGCCACAGCGGCTACGTGTGTCCTTTTGATCGGATGTGCTCGAACTGGTTTGAGATCAGCATTGACTTGATCTGATGTGAGCGTTTTACTTCGGAAACCTCGCGGATGCCGGCCCGTCACATTCGTGGGCAACGCCCCGCTCGCCACACTCCACGGAGACGGATCGATGCGACAGGATCTGGGATGACGTCCGGGACGACCGGCCAGTTGGCACCGGGGGCGGCCCCGGATGCCGCTACCGCCGCGACCTGGAACCGGGATGACCTGCTGGCCCTCGCCGACCGGATGCTCGCCGCGACCCGGCCGTTCGCGTCGCCCGGCCGCGCCCTCGTCACCCTTCCCGGCCCGGAGGGCGGCTACGGGCGGGCCGTCGACGGCCTGGAGGGTTTCGCCCGCACCTTCCTCCTGGCCGGTTTCCGCATCACCGGCGCCCGGGGAGTGGGCGTGGACGAGCTGGTGGACCGGTACGCGACAGGCATCGCCGCCGGCACCGACCCGAGCGCTCCAGACCGCTGGGTACGCCTGGACGAGCACCCCCAGGCCAAGGTGGAGGCCGCCTCCATCGCGCTGGTCCTGGACCTGACCCGCCCGTGGATCTGGGACCGGCTGCCGTCCGCGGTGCAGGAGCGAGTGGTCGACTACCTGCGCCCCGCGGTCGGCGACGACACGTACCCGCGGATCAACTGGGTCTGGTTCCGGCTGGTCGTCCAGACGTTCCTGCGGTCGGTGGGCGGGCCGCACTCGCTCGACGAGATGGCCGAGGACCTGCGCACGCACGACGGTTTCGCCCGCGGGGACGGCTGGATGTCCGACGGGCCGGACCGCGCGTACGACCACTATGTGGGCTGGGCCCTGCACCTGTACCCGACGCTGTGGGCGCGAATGGCCGGTGCCGCCGACCTTGCCGAGCAGCGCCGCGAACGGGACCTGGCGGGCCTCGACCGCTTCCTGCGCGACGCGGTCGCGCTCGTGGGCGCCGACGGAGCACCGTTGATCCAGGGACGAAGCCTGATCTACCGCTTCGCCGCGGCGGCGCCGTTCTGGGTCGGCGCCATCGCCGGCGTGCCCTCGGTCAGCCTGGGCCAGTTGCGCGGCGCGGCCACCCGCATCGTGCGCCACTTCGTCGCCAACGGCGCTCTGGACGAACGCGGCCTGCTCACCCTCGGCTGGCACCGGCCGTGGCCGCGCCTGGCGCAGTCGTACTCCGGGCCGGGCTCGCCGTACTGGGCCAGCAAGGGCCTGCTCGGCATCGCGCTGCCGGCCGACCATCCGGTGTGGTCGGCCCCCGAGGAGCCACTGCCGGTGCAGGAGCGGGACGAGGTACGGGCGATACACGCGCCCGGCTGGCTGGTCTCCGGCACCCGTGCCGACGGGATCGTCCGCGTCGTCAACCACGGCACCGACCATGCCGTCGAGGGCGCCACCGTCGGAGATTCGCCGCTCTACGCCCGGCTGGGCTACTCCACCGCCACCAGCCCCGTCCTCGACGACAGCGGCTGGCTCAGTCCGCTCGACCAGTCCGTCACCCTCGTCGACGACGCGGGCCGGGTGACCCACCGCGCCGGCATGCGCACGCTTACCGTGCGCGTCGACGCCGACGGCGTGGGCGTCGCCGGATCACGTGCCCTCGTCCACTGGGTCGATCCGGATCCGGGTCAGCGCGATCACGGCGGCGGCCGCGCGGGCCGGTACCGACCGGCCGGGCACCTCACGGTGTACTCGCTGGTCCGCGGCCCGTGGGAGTTCCGTCTGACAGGCGTCGACGACCTCGCCGACGGTCTCGACGCGGCGGCGCTGCTGCTGCGCGTCGGCGGCTGGGCAGTTGCCGGGGACGCTACGGCGACCTTCGACGACCGGGTGGCGGTCGTGACCGGGGCCGGCCTGACCAGCAGGCTGGAAAGCGTGCTAGGTGGCGGATCGGCCGGCGTCACAGCCGTTCCGCGCGGCGGGCCCCTGACCGGCGGGCTCGTCGTGCCCTGGCTGGACCACCCCGTCCGGCCGGGCGCACGGGTCGCCGCCCTCATCGAGTTGTCCACAGTGCCGGCAGCCACGGCCCGGCGGACCTGCCAGGCCGTGGTCGACGAGGACGGCGCCGGCCTCCATCTGGCGGTCGATTGGCCCGACGGAATCAGCACGTCGACCCGTCTGGACACGGAACATGCCAGGCCCACCCGAGCGGCCTGGTAGCAGTGCGGGCCCGTCCGGGCCCCTTGACCTGAAGGAGAGAGGGATGAAGCGTGCGATACCGGCCGTCATCAGCGCTGCGACGGCCCTGACGCTTGTTCTTGGCGGCTGCGGGGGCGGAGACGAGCCAGTCGACCCCAACGCCCCGGTGACGATCACCCTGGCCGGCTGGAGCCTCGCGTCCACGCCCGAGTTCAAGACGCTCGCCGACGGCTTCAAGGCGACCCACCCGAACGTGACGGTGGAGCTCAAGGAGTACGCCCCGGGCAACGACTACGACACCCAGATGATCACGGACCTGGCCGCCGGCACCGCCCCGGACGTGTACGTCATGAAGAACCTCAAGAACTTCTACACGTACCAGAGCGGCGGTCAGCTGCTCGACGTCTCCGACGCCACCACGGATCTCGGTTCGAGCCCTGCGCTCGCGTCGTACCAGGTGGACGGCAAGGCGTACGCGGTGCCGTACCGGCAGGACTCGTGGGTGCTCTATTACAACAAGGATCTGTTCGCCAAGGCGAAGGTGCCGCTGCCGGACGGCAGTTGGACCTGGGACGACTACACCGACGCGGCGAAGCGACTGCACACCGGGCTGAAGGGGGCCGGCTCGAACGCGACAGGCGCCTACCAGCACACCTTCCAGTCGACAGTGCAGGGATTCGCGCTCGCCCAGACCCCCAACGCGGACCTGCTCTCCGGGGACTTCGGCTTCCTGAAGCCGTACTACGAGCGGTCACTGGACCTGCAGGCGTCCGGCGCGCAGCCGACCTTCGGCACGGCGAAGACCAACAAACTCACCTACCAGGCGCAGTTCGGCAAGCAGCAGTCGGCGATGCTGCTGATGGGCACCTGGTACGTGGCCACGCTGCTCAACCAGCGAAAGAGCGGTGACGCCGACAAGTTCCAGTGGGGGATGGCACCGGCGCCGCAGTTCGACAAGTCGACCACCGGCACCTCCGCCACGCCTGTCACCTTCGGTGACCCGACCGGCCTGGGAATCAACCCGAAGATCAGCAAGTCGAAGGCCGCCGTGGCGAAGGACTTCCTCAAGTACGCGGCCGGCCCGGAGGCCGGCAAGGCACTGGCCGGGATCGGCATCACCCCCGCACAGGCCACCGACGCGGTCACCGCGAGCCTGTTCGGTCTGGACGGCGTACCGCAGGACGAGCTGTCGAAGTTCGCCTACGCCAAACACACGATCAAGCCGGAGAACCCCGTCTCGAAGCACACCGCCGGCCTGCAAAATCTCCTCAACGAGACGCATTCGACGATCCTCTCCGACAGCAAGGGTGTCGATGCCGCGCTGAGCGAGGCGCAGACCCGCGCCAAGAACGAGGTCCTCAACCAGTGAGGTCACGGCGGGCCCGGCGCGCGCCTCTGCCGCATGCCGGACCCGCCGCCACGCCGATCGCTCCCGGAGACTCCCCTATGGCAACACTGCCGCGCACGCGACCCAAGTACCGGCGTCTGGTGTGGCGCAACACGGTCGCCGGCTGGTCGTTCATCCTGCCCAACTTCATCGGCTTCGTCGGGCTCACCCTGCTACCCGTCGCGGTGCTGTTCTACGTGGCGTTCACCAACTGGAACGTCTTCGGGGTGGCCGAGTGGACCGGCACCGCCAACTTCAGGCGGTTGTGGAGCGACGCGAGCTTCTGGACCGCGCTGCGCAACACCGTCTACTACGCCGTCTTCCACATCCCGCTGACCCTCGCGGCGGCACTCGGGCTGGCGCTGCTCCTCAACCGCAAACTGCGCGGCGTACGGTTCTTCCGCACCGTCGCCTTCTTCCCCTACATCACCTCGATCGTGGCGATCGCGGTGGTCTGGAACCAGCTGTTCAGCCCGGAGTACGGCCCGATCAACGCTCTCCTCGGCGCCGTCGGGGTGGACAATCCGCCGGGCTGGACCGCGTCGGCGACCTGGTCGATGCCTGCGGTCATCATCGTCGGCACCTGGCGGTACATGGGCTACTACATGCTGCTGTTCCTGGCTGGCCTGCAGACCATCCCGGCCCAGCTCTACGAGGCGGCCGAGACCGACGGCGCCTCACCGTGGCAGCGGTTCGTGCACGTGACCATGCCCGGCCTGCGGCACACCACCTTCTTCGTCACGGTGCTGCTCACCATCGAGAGTTTCAAGGTCTTCGACCTCATCCTCGTGATGACCGGCGGCGGACCGGGTCAGTCGACGCTTGTGCTCTCGCAGTACATCTACCAGAAGGGCTTCGAGGAGAACCAGTTCGGCTACGCCTCGGCGGTCTCCATCGTCCTGTTCGCCATCTGCTTCGGCATCACGGTCATCCAGTTCTGGGTCAACAAGCGGAGGAACAGCTGATGACCGCGACCGACCTCTCCACGCCCGTCCCGGCCATCGTCCCGCCCGGCAACCACGCGACGTCCGTCCGACGTGTCAGGTCCCGGGGCGGGCGACTTCTCGGGTACGCCGCTCTCGTGCTCGCGGCGGCCGGGCTGCTGCTGCCGTTCTTCTGGATGGTGGTGGCGTCGTTGAAGACCAACAACGACGTCTTCACCATCCCGATCACCTGGCTCCCCGACCCCGTGGTGTGGCGAAACTACGTCGACATCTGGCAGCGCTCGGACATGACGACGTGGCTGCGGAACACCCTGCTGCTGTCGGTAGTCGTCACCTTCCTGCAGGTGTTCACCGGCAGCTTCGCGGCCTACGGCTTCGCCCGCGTCCGTTTCCCCGGCCGCGACCTGCTCTTCCTGGCGTACGTCGGGACGATCGCGGTGCCCTGGCAGTCGTACATGATCCCGCAGTTCATCCTCATGTCGAAGCTGCACCTGTCGAACACGCTGTGGTCGATCGTCGCGATACAGGCGTTCGGCGCGGTAGGCGTGTTCCTGATGAAGCAGTTCTACGAGACGATCCCCGAGGAGCTCAGCGAAGCGGCGCGGGTCGACGGGCTCAGCGAGTTCGGCATCTACCGACGGATCATCCTGCCGTTGTCCAGGCCGGCGCTTGCCAGTCTGGCCCTGCTGATGTTCACGACCACCTGGAACGACTACCTCGGCCCACTGATCTACCTGCGCAGCCCGGAGCTGCGCACCATCCAGTTGGGCCTGAACACCTTCATCTCCCAGTACAACGCCGAGTACGCGCTGATCATGACGGGCTCGGTGCTGTCCGTGCTGCCCGTCGCTGTCATCTTCCTGCTCGGCCAGCGTTACTTCATCGAGGGTGTCGCCTCGACCGGACTGAAGGGTTGAGGCCCATGCGATCGCGCCACAACACCATCACCGCCGTCTTCGACGGGATCTACGTCGCGCTGGTCACCAACGTGCTGCTGGTGCTCGGTTGCCTGCCACTGGTGACGCTCGCGTTCACCACCGAGGCGGCGCGCTCCTGGCCCCTGTACGCGCTGACCACCCCGCTCTGCGCGCCTGGGCTCTGTGCCGCCTTCACGGTCATGTCCGCCTACTCGGCCGGCGACACCGGCGGCGTGCTGCGCACCTTCGGCCGCGCCTGGCGAGCCACCGCCCGGCCGGCGATGCTCTGGACGGCGGCGGCCATGACCGCCCTGGTGGTGCTCGCCGTCGACGCCCGCGCCGCGTGGGGTCACCGGGTCGGAGCGCTCGCCCTGCCGGTGCTGGCGACCCTGATCGTCCTCACCGTCGCGACCACGCTGCTCGGGTTGGTGACCATCGCCGAACGACCCCGCGCGCCGCTGCGCGAGGTTGCCCGTACCTGCGTGTATCTGGCGGTGCGCCGGTGGTACCTCACCGCCGCGTCCCTGCTCGTGCTCGCGCTGCTCGCCCAGATTCTGGCGGCCCGCCCCGCGATCGCGCTCGGCCTCGCCGCCGCGCCACTGCTCTATGTCGTGTGGGCCAACAGCCGCTTCACACTGCGCGCCGCCCTCGAGCCGTCGACGACCGCACCCCAGAGCACCTGACCACCACGTTCCGGCCACCGAGCCGGCACGTCGATGACACACCTGCCCGGCACCGGCCCGGACCCACGAGGGAGAACAGCATCCATGACGGCGACCGACGTCCGTCCCAGTCCCGACGCAGAGGCCACGGCGGCCGCGGTGGCCGCCGCGATACACACCGTCGACGCGAACATCGCGGTCTTCGGCGACCGGTACCCCGCGGACACCACAGCCGCCAACCGCTACCCGCTTCGGCCACCGAGCGCAGGCCAACCCGAGGGCGCAAACGTCGGCTGGACCACGAGCTTCTGGCCCGGACAGCTCTGGCTGGCACACGACCTGAGCGGTGACGACCGCCACCTGCGGGCCGCTTTGTCCCACGTGGACAGCTTCGCCGATCGCGTGCACCGCGGCATCGACCTGGACACCCACGACCTCGGGTTCCTCTACACCCTCTCCTGCGCGACACCGGCCCGCCGTACCGACGATCCGCGGGCCCGAGGCGCGGCCCTCGCCGCCGCCGACCACCTGATGACGCGTGTCCTCGAACCCGCCGGAATCATCCAGGCCTGGGGCGACCTGAACGACAGCCGCCAACGGGGCCGCACCATCATCGACAGCCTCATGAACACGCCGCTGCTCTTCTGGGCCACCCAGACCACAGGCGACGACCGCTACGCCGCCGCGGCCCGCCGGCACACCGATCAGCTCCGCCAGCACATCCTGCGCCCGGACGGCACCACCTTCCACACCTTCTACTGGGACACGGACAGCGGTGCGCCACTGCGCGGGGAGACCGAACAGGGCCACGCCGACAACTCCTGCTGGGCCCGCGGGCAGGCCTGGGGCATCTACGGCTTCAGCCTCAACCACCGGCACATCGGCGACCCCGCACTGCTCGCCGCCGCGCGGACCTGCGCCGACCGCTTCCTCGCCAGCCTGCCGGACGACCACGTCGCCTACTGGGACCTGGAGTTCGGCGACGGCAGCGGCCAGGAGCGGGACAGCTCGGCCGCGGCCATCGCCGCCTGCGGCCTGTTCGAACTGGCCGACAGCCTCACCGACCCGGCCAGCGCCGGCCGGTACCGGACAGCCGCCGCGGAGATCCTGCGCTCGCTCATCGACAACTACTCCACGGGCGGCCACCCGGTCTCGAACGCGCTGATCCTGCACGGGGTCTACGACAAACCCAAGGACGTCGGCGTCGACGAGGGAACTCTGTGGGGCGACTACTTCTACCTGGAAGCCCTCACCCGCGCCACGATCCCCGGCTGGACCAGCCCCTGGTGACCACAGCGACCGACCCGCACCGCCCCGCACCCCGACGAAAGGTGATCATGGACCACCGCTACCACTGTTCCATCCCCGCCGCCGACGGCCGGAACACGCTGCCCTTCAATCCCTGCCGCCTGCTGGACTTCACCCTGCTGCGACTGTCGGCCGGCGAGTCCTGGGCCGGCGAGTCCGGTGACCGGGAGATCCTGGCCGTCATCCTCGGTGGCACCGCGAGCTTCACAGTCGCCGGCCACCACTTCCCACGGGTCGGCAGCCGTCCGGACGTGTTCTCCGGCAAGCCGCACTCCGTCTACCTTCCGGCCGGCTCCCCGATCACCGTCGAGGCCGTCACCGACGTGGAGATCGCCCTCCCCAGCGCCCCCAGCGAACTGGCCACCGACCCGTACGTCATCGCGCCGGAGCAGGTCGCGACCGGCCGTTGGGGAGCTGCCAACTTCGGCCGCACCTACCACCAGATCCTCACCGAGATCGCCCAACCGGACCTGCCCGCCCGCCGGCTCATCGTCGGCGAGACCTACACGCCGTCGGGCAACTGGAGCACCTACCCGCCGCACCGGCACAGGGTCGACGACCTGCCCGCCGAGGCCGCGCACGAGGAGATGTACTACTACCGCGTCAACCCGGCGGACGGGTTCGGCATCAGCCGGGTCTACACCGACGATGGGTACGAGGAGAACGTCACCATCCGCGACCACGTGATGCAGATGATGCCCGAGGGCTACCACACGGTGGTCAGCGCGCCCGGCTACACCACGTACTTCCTGTGGTTCCTGGCCGGCACACAACGCACCCAGGGCGCCCGCGAGGACGCCGACCTCGCCTGGGTGGGTAAGACCGTACCCACCCTGCGCAGCGTGGGGCTGTAGCGATGCGTGCCTCGTGCGGCCCGACGGCGACGCGCCGCCCGGGACAGGACAGGGGCGGCGCGTCTCCGGCAGGCTCGGCGTTGCCGGATGCGGCTCTAGGCGCGCGTGCTCCACTGCTGGTTGGCGCTGCCTTGGCAGGCCCAGAGGTGCAGTTGCGTTCCGTTGGCCGTGCCGGCGTTGACGGCGTCGAGGCACAGCCCCGACTGGACTCCGGTGATGGTGCCGTTGGAGTTCAGGTTCCACTGCTGGTTGGGTTGGCCGTTGCAGTCCCAGATGATGACCGCCGTGCCGTTGCTGCTACCCGCCCCGCTGGCGTCCAGGCACTTGTTGCCGTAGACGGTCAGGGCGCGGCCGGAGGTGTGGGTCCAGCGCTGGTTGGTGCGGCCGTGACAGTCCCACAGCTGCGCGCGGGCCCCGTTTGTGGTGCTCGAGTTGGGAATGTCGATGCAGCGGCCGGACTGGCTGCCGACGATCAGCACGTTCTGCTGGCTGGACGGCGGGGGAGTGCTGGGCGGGGGAGTGCTGGGCGGAGGGCTGGTGGGCGGCACGGTCGACCCGAACTGGGTGAAGAACCTCCACACCTCCTGCTTGACCCAGCTCCGCGCGCCGCTCTCACAGCCGGCACACCCGTCCACCGGACCCTGCTGGTGGCCGCCGTCGAACGCGGCCCAGACCACGGGGTAGCCGGCCTGACACGAGTAGGCGGTGGTGATGTGGGTCAGGCTGCCCGCCCTCGGTTCCGGCGGGTTCTGCGCGGCGCAACCGTTGTTGCGGACGAACCTGTCGCGCAACGCCCGTCCGTTCGGGATGTTGTCGTTGACGCCGTGAATCCCCAGGTACGCCACTGGCTGGGTGCCACCGCTGCAGCCGCTGATCGCCCCCGGTGCCGCGATCGCCGCTACCGCACGGAACACGGTCGGCCGGGAACACGCCAACGAGTAGCTCATCGCGCCGCCGTAGCTGAACCCGACCGAGAAGAGCTGCGTCGTGTCGACGCAGAGCGCGTTCTCGATGACGCGGACCATGTCGTCGGTGAAGGTCACGTCCTCGCCGTTGGAGTTGCCCCAGCCGTTACCGATGCCCTGCGGGGCGACGAAGATCGTGGTGTTGTTCGACTGGGAGAGCATGCCGTAGTAGGCCCACGGGGCTCCGTCGCTGCCGCCCGACGCGACCTGCTCGGCGGTGCCGCCCAACCAGTGGAACCCGAAGGCCAGCCGGTGGGCGTAGGTGTTGTCGTAGTTGTCGGGCAGCCGAAGGATGAAGCTGCGGGTCTTTCCGCTGCTCTGGACGGTGTGGGTGCCGCTGTTCAGGCCGGGCGCCCTGCCGCAACCGGCGGTGGTGGCGGCGGATGCCGATCCGCCGGCCATGATGACGTACGCCCCGACGGCGACGAGAACCATGACCGCCATGGCGGCCCCGATCCAGGGGCTGGAGAGTTTACGAAGTGGCACAGTCGCGCCTCCTTGTGGTGGTGGTGGACGAACTGCCGACGCCCCGAAGTGTGGTTCTGGTCGCCGGGCCGACGGCTGGCAGTGAGCCACGCCACACATAGACTAGCATCATGGTGTGACGTATGACGTCATTCGTTGTGGAACGAGCTTCTTCGATGCCTTGACACGCCAGATGGGATCGCTAACACTTGTGCGCAACACGTACTTAATGATCTGGACACACGGCGTCTGCCTCGCCGGAGACACCGGCTCGGCACGTTTACCACCACCCACAGCCGTGCAGCCCGGGGGCGAGCCTCCTCAGTGCTGTTAGCGCTCACACGTGAAGTCGACCCGAGGCGTGTCGTCCACGGCACCCCATCGGAGGTTCGACGCGACGGCCCCTCCGCAAAGGAGAAGGACCGATGTCGAGAGTCCTCGCCCCGGCTCTACGCGGTGGCGCTCGCCGCGTGCCTGTTGCTCACCACCTGGTCGGTGGCGACGCCGAAGGAATCGGCCGCCACCTTCCGCCTGACCACCTGAACGCCGACCGTCCCCCACACCGATTGGACCTGTCATGAAACGGAAAAGGCTGTCCCACCGAGACGTTTCGCCGGGCACCCGGCCGCTGCGCCGGCTCCTGATCGCTCTGCTGAGCGCGATGACCGCGCTCGTCGGCATCGTCGTCGTCACGTCGTCGCCTGCCACTGCCGCCACCAGCCAGTTCCGCGGCATGAACTGGGCCATGCTTGGTGACAACTTCAAGACCAGCCCGCTCGTCGTGCAGGGCCTCAGCATGTCCGACAGCAACGCGACAGTGCGGGCCAAGGCCAACGCCCTCTACGACGACATGGCGTCCACCATGGGGGTCAACACCGTCCGGCTGCCCATCAACACCCACACCGTGGGTACCGCCTGGTGGGAGGCCTACCGAGGCGCCATCGACGCCGCCACCGCCCGCGGGTTCAAAGTCATCCTCGCCTACTGGGAGGACGCCGCCGCCTCCGGCGGCAGAATCACGAATCTCGCCGCGTGGAACACGATGTGGTCCACGGTGACCAACACGTACGGCTCGAACAGCAACGTCTACTTCGAGCCGATGAACGAGCCGCACGGCTACAGCTCGACGGAGTGGCGCAACGTCGCCGCGAACTGGCTCAGCTACCACACCTCGGCGGTGCCCGGCCGGGTGCTGATCGGGGGCACCGGCTTCAGCCAGGACCTGCGCGACATCTGCAACGACAGCCGCTTCAACTCGACGCTGCTGTCCTTCCACTACTACGCCTTCTTCTACGGCGCGATGACCTACGACGGCTTCCGCAGCCACATCCAGGCCCGCCTCGGCAACTGCGCCTCCCGCGCGGTCGCGACCGAGTTCGGCGGCCCCATGAACGACGGTCGCAACTACGCCGACGCGGGCAGCACCGACAACTTCGTGCGCTACATCCGCGCGATGGCCCAGGTCATGCGCGACAACCAGATGGGCGGCACCTACTGGCCCGCCCTCGGCGGTAAGACCGGCACCATCGGCTACGACTGGTACTCGATGTTCGCCCTCAGCGGCAGCGGCACCGACCTCAACCTGACCGTCCGCAACACCTCCGGCGCCGACCGGATCCGGTACGCGTGGGGCGACACCATCGGCGGCGGTGACCCGACGACGCCTCCGCCCACGACGGGAACGTTCTACCGGCTCGACGTGCGGCACAGCGGCAAGGCCATGGACGTCCAGCAGCCGAACACCGACAACGGCGCGCGCGTCGGTCAGTACACGTACGGCGGCAACGCCTGGCAGCAGTGGCAGTTCCAGGACGCCGGCAGCGGCTACTGGCGCATCGTCAGCCGAAACAGCGGAAAGTGCCTCGACGTGGTGAGCGCGTCGACGGCCGACGGCGCCGAGCTCGTCCAGTACACCTGCGGCAGCGGCACCAACCAGCAGTTCCAGATGGTCACCAACGGCAACTACTTCCAGCTCCGCGCCCGACACAGCAACAAGTGCGTGGACGTACCGGCCGCCTCGACCGCGGACGGCGTGATCCTCAAGCAGTACACCTGCAACACCGGCGCCAACCAGCAGTGGTCGCGTACGGCGGTCTGACGCTCGTCTCGACGTGACGACCGATCCACGGAAGCCCGCACCCCCCGGTACCGAGCTGATGGCCGGCACCGGGGGTGTGCGCCGTATCGACGCCGGGGGTGTCGGCCTCGCACCGGGCGAGCCCGGCGACTCCCGCGTCAGGCGGCCCTGAGGTCGGCCGCGCCGAAGGAGACGGCGAACCGCTTGCACCAGATGGAGACGCTCCGGAAGTCGCGTGGGTCGACCGAGGCCGGTATCTCGTACACCTGGTTGCCTTGATTGCCCTTGAGCTTCGCCAGTTCGACCCGTTCGCCGTCATCGAACACCCGCCACCCGGCCTTGCCGAGGGTGACCGGTTGGTCGGTAAGCCACACGCGCAGGTCTGGCCCGCTCGACGTGCTCAGGTTCCTGATGACGAGCTGGTGGCGCCCGTCGGCGAGCCGGTGGATCTTCGCACTGCCGGTCGTCAGGTGCTCGTGGGTGACGAACTCCCCGACGGCCAGGATCTCGTTCCCGGCAGGTGTCGTCGCCGAAGTCGCCGAAGTCGCGGACGCGGGAGTCCGCGCGGGGGGAACCGCCTCGTCGACGTACGTGTCGGTGAACAGTTTCCACGGCTGGAACCAGTAGAGGGCCAGAGCCGTCACGAGGACGGCGGAGGCGAGACCGGCCCAGGCCACTCGCGACCGGAAGATCCTTTTTCCCACCCCCGGAGCGTACGACCGTCGCAGTGGTCGGACCGGTCGTGAGCCCCTTGCGGAACTCTTACGACGCTCCGGTTCGCGTCGGCGGCAGGCCCGAGGTGCCGCGTGGCAGCCCTAGGGCCTGTTTCATAAGACTTGGCCGGCCTGCGGCGGGCCCGGACGACGACCGGCGGCGTTGCGGTTTCTTCCGGATACAACACCGGTATCCGAACGAAACCGCGCCTTGCCGGATCGCCGCCCGGACTCCGCCTCGGCTCGACCGCCCTTATGAAACAGGCCCTAGGGCCTGTTTCATAAGACTTGGCCGGCCTGCGGCGGGCCCGGACGACGACCGGCGGCGTTGCGGTTTCGTCCGGATACAACACCGGTATCCGAACGAAACCGCGCCTTGCCGGATCGCCGCCCGGACTCCGCCTCGGCTCGACCGCCCTTATGAAACAGGCCCTAGTTCTGGTAGACGTCGGGAATGTCGTCGCGGTCCTCGTCGACGTGCTCGGCCTCGTAGAGCCGCCGGTAGACACGATTCCGCGCCCGCAGGACGGTCGTGGCGAGCGCGGCGGCGATCACGGAGCCCGACAGCACGGCGATCTTGACCCGGCCGTCGGCGTCGGTGCCGACACCGAAGGCGAGTTCCCCGATCAGCAGGGAGACGGTGAACCCGATGCCGGCCAGCACGGACAGGCCGACCACGTCGATCCAGGCCAGCCCCGCGTCCAGCCGGGCCCTGGTGAACCGGGCGACGAGCCAGGTCGCCAGCAGGATGCCGATCGGCTTGCCGGCGACCAGGCCGAGCGTGATGCCCACGGCGATCGGGTCCCTGGCGGCCCGCGCCAGGCCGTCGAGCCCGCCGACGGCCACCCCGGCGGACATCAGCGCGAAAATCGGCACCGCGACGCCTGCGGAGATCGGCCGGAACCGGTGCTCGAAGTGCTCGGCCAGGCCGGGCCCCGGGCCGGCGCCCGTGGAGCGCAGCACCGGGACGGTGAAAGCGAGCAGCACTCCGGCGACTGTGGCGTGCACACCGGAGGCGTGCACAAGCGTCCAGGTCGCGAACGCCAGCGGCAGGAGCAGCCACCACGAGCGCACCCGACGCTGTACCAGCAGCGCGAACAGGCCCAGCGGCACCGCCGCGGCCAGCAGCGGCAGCAGCGACAGGTGGGCGGTGTAGACGATCGCGATGATGACGATCGCCAGCAGGTCGTCCACCACTGCCAGGGTCAGCAGGAAGGTGCGCAGCGCGCTCGGCAGATGCCGGCCGATCACCGCCAGCACGGCGAGGGCGAACGCGATGTCCGTGGCGGTCGGAACCGCCCAGCCCTTTACCGCGCCGCCCCAGTTCACCGCCGAATACAGCAGGGCCGGCACGAGTACGCCGCCGACCGCCGCGGCGACCGGAACCGCTGCGCGACGGGGATCACGCAGGTCACCGGCGACGAACTCGCGCTTGAGTTCGAGGCCGGCGACGAAGAAGAAGATCGCCAGCAACCCGTCGGCCGCCCACATCGCCAGCGGCAGGTCGAGGTGCAGCGCGCGGGGCCCGACGGTGAACGCGGTCATGTCGTGGTAGCGGTGCGCCCACGGCGAGTTCGCCCAGATCAGCGCCACGACGGCGCCGATCAGCAGCAGCGCCCCGCCGATCGTCTCCTTGCGCAGCACGTCGGCGATGCGGCGTGCCTCAGCCCAGGAACCACGGCCGAGGACACGGGGCGGGGGATTCGACGTCACAAGCGGGCCAGCTTTCGGAAGACAGGTCGGAGCGATCTGCCGACCAGACTTCCCGGCGCACCGGAACTCATCCTACCGGGACCTTTCGCCGCAGAGCCCTCGACCATCCACCGCCGCCGGTGCGTCGTCGGCCACCAGAACTCGTTTCAACAGACCGTGTCCGTGGGTACGCTCCCACCGGCTGATCATCCGATCGACGGAGACCCTCGTGATCATGGCTCTGCTGCTCGACCTCGCCAACATCGTTGGCGGTTTCCTGCTCGCCGTCTCCGTGCTGCGGCTGGTGCCGCGCGTCGGTGACGACCTGGGCCGCCTCGCCGGTCGGGCGGCCCCGATCGCGTGGGTGGTCGGCCTCGTGGCGCTCGTGACAGGCGGCTACTACCTCATCGTCCACCTGGTGTCCGGCCCCCGGGTGTTCCACTTCGAGGTGGTGGGGATCGGTGTGGGGCTCGCCCTGTTGTGGGGCCGGCTCACCGGGCGACCGACGCCACGCGCCGAGCAGTCGGACGGCGCGACCGGAGTCCGCCTGTTGCTCGCGATCTTCGGTCTCATCGCGATCGTCGTCGGCATCCAGGGGCTCTTCACGCCGGACGGTTGAGCACGCCCATTCGCCCGGCCCGCCCGTGCGGCGTTCGCTGCACGAGCGGGGTGTCACCCCGGCGGTCGACGTCGGTCGCCATCAATTCCCCGTTTGAGGAGAACTCCATGTCGGTCCAGGCATTTCTCTACGTCATCGCGGTCATCCTGATCGTGCTCGCCGCCCTGCCACTGCCCACTCGGGGAGTGTCGTTCGCGCTGCTGGGTGCCGCCTGCGCCCTGCTCGCCTACGCCTGGCCGGTGATCACCGGCTGATTCCGTCGTCGGTGTGGTCGGTGGCCGGCACCAGCGCCCGACGCTGGCGCCGCCACCGGCTCCGCCGGGAACTCGTCGCGGTGTGCGGCGTCCACGAGGTGCATCCCGGGTCAGGCGGTGGTGGACGGTCGGGGTGCCCTGGTGCTCACGGCGCTGGCGACGAGGAGCACCACGGCCGGCAGGAACGCCCCGCCGATGCCCAGCCCGAGCAGCAGCCCCCACCCGGTGATGACGAGCGCGGCCGCCAGGTCGACGACCAGGCTCAGCCGGCCGATCCGCTGTGCGAGGACCGGCAGCACCGCGGCGACGACGGGCACCCCGAGCAGATAACCGGCAGCGGCCCCGGAGTCGTCCACCGTGTACGGGGTCAGCGCGGCGGCCACCAGCACGGTGATCGCCAGGGCCGACCAGCGCAGGACCCACCGAGCGTCGTCCGGTTTGCGGACCAGGACCACGACACCGACGAGCAGGACGGCCACTATCGCACCGATGGTCGCCACACCGATCATCATGATCTCCTCGGCCGCCGCAGGTGGTGGGTCATCGAAGGCTGCGAATCGCCACCTCCTCCGGCCACGATACGGCTGGTCGTACTCGCCGCACGAGATCCGACGGACGGTGTTCTCCGGTCAGCCGGGCAAACCGAAGTGGTGGGTCAGCGAGGCGCGCAGGGTGTCCGCGTCCCCGGCGGACCAGGCGACGAAGCAGTCCGGACGTACGAGCAACGCGGTCGCGGTCGTGCCTTGCAGCGCTCCGGTAACGACGTCGACCCGGTCGCGCCAGGGCGCGACCACCTCGGCGTAGACACCGGTGGAATCCAGCAGCAACGGCCGGGCGGTGCGGGTCAGCTCGGCGAGGCGTACCGTCCCGTGGTCACCGTCCACGACCACGTCGGGGGCACTCCGGCCGGCCAACGGGTCGGCGGGGTCGCCGGGATAGTGGGTGTCCGCCCCGGACATCAGCGCCGCGATGTGCCCGGTCACCTCGGGCTTGCGCAGCAGTTCGGCGAGGAGTTCCCGCAGGCCGGTGATCTCGTCGCCGGGGCCGACGAGCGCCGACTGCGCCTGGGTGGACATGACCACCCGCTCGGCGACGGGACGGCGCTCGGTCTCGTACGTGTCGAGCAGGCCCTGCGGCGCCCAGCCGCGCACGGTGGCGGCGAGTTTCCACCCCAGGTTGGCGGCGTCCTGCAGGCCCAGGTTGAGGCCGGGGCCGCCGATCGCCGGGTGCACGTGCGCGGCGTCGCCGACCAGCAGCACCCGGTCGGCGCGGTAGCGGGCGGCGATGCGGGTGTTCTGGCCGTTCAGCCGCCGCAGCAGGCCGGGGCCGTCCGGCTCGCCGAGGGGGACGTCGGCGCCGAGTACCCGGGCGACGCTGGCGCGGAGGTCGGTGAGGCTCATCGGGGTCTCGTCGCTCGTCGGCGCGTCGGGCCACTCCGTCGTGCTGAGGATCGCCGGGCGGCCGGGGAACGGGGCCCAGGCGATCATGCCGCGCTCGGTGCGGGTGTGCAGGAACGGTGGGACGACGCCGTAGCCGGGGACGAGCAGGCCGCCGGTCTCGGGGTCGAGGGACGACGCGGGGACGGTCACGGTGGCGGTGCGGGAGACCGACCGGTCGTTCGTCGCGCCGGGAAAGTCGATGCCGACGAGGCGGCGCACCACGCTGCGGCCACCGTCGGCGCCGACGAGGAAACGGGAGGTGAGCTGCGTACCGTCGGCGAGGCAGACCTCGACCGCGTCGGGGCGTTGGCGAAGGTCGACGACCTCGTGGCCGCGGCGCAGGTCGACTCCGAGCTCGGTTGCTCGGGCCGCGAGCGTGGCCTCAAGCTGGGCCTGCGGCACGCCGAGCACGTAGTGCGGGTTCTCCGCGAGCATCGTGAGATCCAGCGGGAACGCGCCGAAGGTGAAGGCTGGTTGGGGCGACGGCGGGGTGCTCTCCCCACTGAGCCGGGTGTAGAGGCCGCGCCTGTCGAGCAGGCGGACGACCTGGCCGACGACGCCGTTGGCGCGGGGCTCGCCGGTGGGTGTGGCGTGGCGTTCGAGAACGACGGGGTGGACGCCGGCGAGGGCCAGCTCACAGGCGAGCATGAGGCCGTTGGGGCCGGCACCGACGATGAGGACGTCGATCATGGCAGTGATCCCTTCGGGGTGCGCGCCATCGCCCCGGCAGGCGCGGCACGCGGCCGGCCCACCGTGGGGTGTGACGCTGTTGGAGACGTCTCGGTGCGGCGGTGCCCTGAGCGAGGGTCGGGCTTCAGCGGGGCGGCGCGGGAAGGCCGGCGGCGACCTGGGCGAAGGCGTCGGTGATGAGGCGCTCGATCGGGGTGGGCGGGTCGGGGCTGTCGAGATAGTGCTGCATGGCGACGGCGACTGCCGCGCTGGCGGCGGCCGCGACGAGCCGGGGAAACATGTCGGTGGCGAGGTCGGTGCCTGTGCGCTCGGCGACCGCGGCGGCCAACTCGGCCTCGGCGATCGCGACGGCCCGCAGTCGCTCGCCCTGCAGGGCGGGCTCGGCGAGCATGGTGCGGACGCCGGCCACCCACTGGGCGTGCGCGGGCGACGGCATGGCATCGACCTCGGGGCCGCGCGTGAACTGTTCCAGCGAGGCCTGGGTGAGCGCCGCCCAGAGCGGCTCGTCGGCGGGGCGTTCGCGCAGCGCGGCGGCGGTGCGCATGCTGCGGTCGAGGTGGCGGGAGGCGATCGCCTCGGCCTTGCTGGAGAAGTAGTTGTTGAAGGTGCGCGGGGAGACGCCTGCCGCCTCGGCGATGTCCTCGACGCGGACGTTGTCGTAGCCGCGCTCGGCGGTGAGGTGGATCGCGGCCCAGCCGAGCGCCGCCCGCGTCTCGGCCTTCTTGCGCTCCCGTAACCCCGTCATGCCACAACGGTAGCACTAGTTGCGCGTCCCGCAAAGATGCGCGTTACGCAATTAAGCTCGGCGCGCAGCCCAGCGGTGCCGCCTCACTCGACAGGTAGGCGGTAGCCGAGTCCTCGTACCGTCTGAATCAACTCGGGCCGACCCAGTTTGGCGCGCAGCGCCGCCACGTGGACCGCCAGGGTGTGCCGGCCCGACCAGGTGGTCTGCCACACATCAAGCATGATGCGCTCGCGTGGGAGCGCGAGGCCGGGCCGGCGGGCGAGCGAGGCCAGGATGTCGAATTCCTTGCGGGTCAACGACACCGGACGGGCGTCCACGTGCACCGTGCGGCCCGAGAGGTCGATCCGTAACCCGCCCACGTCGATGATGTCGCCGGGCGGCGGGCCCTGCCGCGTTGTTCGTCGCAGCAATGCCTCGATGCGCGCCTGCAGCTCATCCATTGCGAACGGCTTGACGACATAGTCGTCGGCGCCCGTCCGCAGTCCGGCGATGCCGTCGCGTTCTTCGCCCCGTTCGGTGACCGCGATGATGCCCAGCTCGGCGCTGCGTTCTCGCAGTGCCCGGCACACGCCGAGACCCGCACCGTCGGGCAGGTGGAGATTCAGCAGGACCAGGTCGCAGGGGGCCGCCGCGAGCGCCGCCGCGGCGCTCGACGCCTGTTCCACCTGATAACCGCGCCGCCGCAGCCTCGAATCCATGGCCGCGGAGATCCGCCGGTCATTCTCCACGAGCAAGATCCGCATCGCCCCCGCCTGTCACCGTCGCGGCGCCCACCCGCCGCCGGACGAGAGCAGGATCGGCGCCGGGCCAGGGCGGCCGGCGACGACGTCGCTGCACCTCGTCAGCCCCGAACGGACGGGGGGTCGTTCCGGTGCGAATAACAGCCGACAACGCTGAGGCCGCACTGATTTCCCGCTGAGGCGGCGGTCGGATGGGCGGACGTCGAGGGCATGAGGTGTACGTGTCCCGCACGGAATGCTGTTCGGTGGGTGACTCGCCGTCGAGGCGTCGCGATCGAACTTGAGAGAGTCTTTATGGACGTCCCGGCTAGCCGAGCAGTGCCGCCTCGGCGGCGCCGATCTCCCGGAACAGCTCGTGCGCCGCCCGCCACCGGGTCTGGGCCGCCGACGGGCGACCCAGGGCCGCGTCCGCGTGGCCGAGGGTGATCAACGTGCGGGCGTACGACAGGCGCTGCCCCGCCCGGCGTTGGACGCGCAGTGCCTGACGGCCCTCGACGAGGCACCCCGCGGGATCGCCGAGGCCCAGGATCGCGGCGGCGAGGCGGCTGCGCGCCTGACCAGCCATCAGCTTGTACCCACCGGAGCGGGCCGCCGCCATCGCACTGCTGGCGTGTTCGTGGGCGCTGTCGAACTCCTTACGGGCTGCGCAGAGGTCGGAGAGCAGCATCAGCGCCTCGACTCTGCCGCGCTCGTTGCCGGGACGGTCCACAAGTGCCATCACCAGCTCAAGCCGGCGGTCCGCCTCGGAGAGGCGGTCCTGTCGCAGCAGTACCTCGGCGAGCGCGGTCTGGGTGACCACCTCCAGTTGGTCGTCCTGTAGCCCGTGGACGATGTCGAGGCCGAGGTCGAGCACCTCCTCGGCCTCCGCGTAGCGGCCCGCGTCGCCGTGTACGCGGCCGAGCGTGGTGAGCGAGGCGGCCTCCTCGTGCCGCGCGCCGATCGTCCTGACGATGCGTACCGCCTCCTCCGCCGCCGCCCGCGCGTCGTCGAGCTTGCCCAGCTCCCGGGCGACCAGCGCGAGGTTCTCGCTGGCCACGGCTGCCCCCAGATGTTGGCCGGTCTCCCGCAGCAGCCGCATCGCCAGCTCGCCGTGCTGGGCGGCTGCGGCCAGCTCGCCCACTTCCTCGCAGGCGGCGGCCAGGTTGGCGAGTGTGCCGGCCTCCGCTCGGCGGTCGCCGATCGTCCGGTCGATGGCGAGGGCCTGCTCGAAACGGCTGATCGCGGCCCGAGGTCGGCCCAGTTGAGCCAGTGTGATGCCGATGCTGCAGTGTGCCGCCGAGGCGCCGACCTGCCAATCGGCTCGGGCAGCGAGGGCCGCGACCGCCTCGTACTCGGTGCGGGCGGCGCGCAGATCGCCGGCCCGCCAGTTCAGCAGGCCCAGACTCTGCCGCATCACGGCCTCGCCGCGCAGGTCGCCGTCGCGGCGGGCCGCTCTCAGTCCGGTCTGGGCGATCGACCGCCACTGGCTCAGCGGTGTCCGCATACGGAGAAAGTCGTACGGGACGTGGGCGAGTTGCCACGCCATCCGGTGTCGGCCATCGGCAGCCGCGTGCTCCAACGCGGCAACCAGGTTCGCCGACTCCGCAACGAGCCACTCACGGGCGTGCGCCTGGTCATCGAGCTGCGGCACCCACACGCCGGGTGGTGGCGGGTCCGGCGGCAGGCGGAGCCGCGACGGTCCGTTCAGCACGGTGCTTGCCTGCGCGACCGCGTGCAGGTAGAAGTGCAGCAGCCGGTGCACGGCGGCGGCGTTGTCGGCCGCGTCGCCATGTTCGGCGGCGAGTTGCGCCGCGTATTCGAGCAGCAGGTCGTGGCTGACGATCCGGGCCGTCCGGGTGATTCGGATCAGGTGCAGCCGGGCGAGGGCGTCGATGAGCGGTTCGAGGTCGTCGCAGGACAGGCCGGCCAGCGCTGCTGCCGCGGGCAGGGCGACGCCCGCCGGCGCCGGCACCAGCCCGAGCAGTCGGAACACGCGACCCGCTGGAGCCGGGAGCGCCTGGTACGACAGCTCGAAGGCGGCCCGGACCGCGGAGCTGTCGTCACCGTCGACTCGTAGCTGCGCGACCCGGCCCCGCGCGATCAGCTCGTCGAGGTGCCTGCGCACGCTCACGTGTGCCCGGTCGGCCAGGCGTGCCCCGGCGATGCGCAGGGCCAACGGCAGATGTCCACAGACCTCGGCCAGCTCGCGAGCAGCCATCGGGTCGGCGTTGAACCGCTCGGCGCCGGCGGTGCCGACGAGCAGTTCCACCGCGTCGGCGGCGGGGAGGACGTCGAGCGTGAGCCGTGCGGCTCCATCACGGGCGACCAGGCCGCTGAGCCTGTCTCGGCTGGTCACCACGACCAGACAGCCTGGGCCGCCGGGGATGAGTGGCCGGATCTGGTCGGCATTGGCGACGTTGTCCAGCAGGAGCAGAACCCGCCGGCCGGCGAGCGCCGACCGGTACAGCGCGACTTGCGCGTCCGCCTCGGGCGGTATCCGTTCGGCGGGTACGCCAAGCGCGTCCAGCAACAGCGGCAGCGCCTCGCCGGGGGTCCGGCGTGGACGCGGATGGAACCCGCGCATGTCGAGGAACAGGTGCCCGTCGGGGAACTGGTGGTGGACGTCGTGCGCCCATCGCACGGCCAGGCTGGTCTTGCCGGCCCCCGCGGGGCCGCAGACGACGGTGATCGGTGATGACCGCGTCTGCAGCACCTCGTTGAGGACTGCCAGCTCCCGGTGGCGACCGACGAAGCCGGGGGTGACCGCGGGGAGTTGCCGCGGCACCTCTCCGGTCGGATCCCGTGCCCACTGCCCCGGGGGTTTCGCGGTGGGCTCGGTGCCGGCGAGCATGGCGCGGTAGGCCTGCTGGAGCTCCTCGCCCGGCTCGATGCCGAGCCTCTCGACAAGGCTCTCGCGGACCCGGCGGAACAGCGTCAGCGCGTCGACCCGACGGCCGCACCGGTGCAGCGCGATGAGGAGTGCCAACGCGAGCCGCTCCCGGACCGGGTTCTCAGCCAGCACGTCGGAGAGTCCGTCGATGATCTCAGCGTATCGGCCCAGCCTGAGGTCGAGGTCGGCACGCAGCTCAAGTGCCGCGAACCGCTCTTCGGTGAGCTGCGGGGCGACGAGTTCGTCCAGCCACGGGCCGGCGACATCGGCCAGTGCCGGCCCGCGCCACTGGCGCAGAGCACTGTCGACCAGTTCACGAGCCGGTTCCGCCTCGCGCGTCCGCGCCTGGAGCAGGAGATGACGAAATTCGTGCAGATCCACCGCGGACCGGTCGGCGGTCAGCCGATAGCCGGGCCCCGTCGCGACCAGTTCGACCGACCGTGGCGACAGGTCGACCGAGTTGAACAGGGCCCGTAATCGGGAGACACAGCCCTGCACCGCGTTGCGGGCCGATCGGGGTGGTGCCGAACCCCACAGTGCCGTCACCAGGCGATCGAAGGAGACGATGTTTCCGCATTCCAGCGCCAGCATGGCCAGCACGGTGCGGTGCTGCGCGGCAGACGGGCCAAGCCAGCGGGTGCCGTGCCACACGCCGACCGGACCCAGGAGCCGGATCCGCAGGCCGTCCTCGACTTGGTCCACGTCAGGTCCGATCCGTAGGTAACCCCGACTCCGGAAATGATCTCACCAACGGCATGCCCCCGACTGCCCATCGAAGCTCGTACCTGGACATTCTTGCGTGTCGTGGATCACTGCGCCGTCGATGCCCGGGGACCGGTGCGCCGGCTGCGGTGGCGCGGCGAGACAGCCGCTCGTCGCGGTTGCTTTGGTCAAGATCTCTTCAAGAACACCTCCCGGCCCTGGACCCTTCGAATGTTCGCTTGAAACGGTTGTGGGCATGGGCCGGGGCAGCATCGATGCCCGGAGAGACATCGACCCTGCCAAAAGTCCGGGACGCCGTTCGTCGTTCCGCGGACCGGTCACGGCAGCCCGGAGAGGTGGTCGACGAGTGGGCTGGCAGTCCTGCCGCGGCGTTTCTCCGGACCTGCGGGTTATCGCTCGATACGGGCACCGATACCGGTAGATCGTCCTCATGGACCAGATCCGAGGAGTGCGGATGAACCAGGAAAAGGGACTATCACGGCGGCAGATCCTTCGGGTGGGCGCCGTGGTGGGATCGGCTGTCACAGTGGTGGCCGTCTCGGGCGAGTCGGCGTCGGCCGACCCCGGGACGGATGCCGCGCAGGCCGGGTCGCGCGGTGAACTCGCCCGCGTGTCGACTGTGGAGACCGGCGGCGCGGTGGTGGGTACGCCGAGGGTGGCGAACCGCACCGCGATCCGGGCCGCGGAGCGTGTTCCGTTCGCCGGCTTCCCCGAGGGCATCGCCCCACGGCCGGGCGACCTGGTCACGGTGACCGACCTGTGGCCCGGTCTCGCGGTGGCCGCCGTGCCGGTGGTGCACTGGGTGACGGGAGTGCCGAAGCGAGACGGCAGCGGCTATGCCGTCGCGGGTCAGCGGCTGGCCGCGTCGCCGTTGCTCGACAGGCGGACCGCGCGGCGCGTACGGGTCTGCGTCCTGGACACGGAACTGGCCGACGCCCAGGTCCTCGCGGTCGTCGCAGCCTGAGATGCTGCCGGTGATCGACGCCTCGGTGCGGATCGTCGCGGCTGCCGTCCTGCTCTACACGGCAGGTCAGAAGCTCGCCGCACCCGCCGCCTTCCGCCACACGCTCGTGGCGCTCAGGATGCCGCACCCGCGTGGCCTGTCCGTTCTGGTCAGCGGTGTGGAGCTGGTCACCGCGGTCCTCCTGCTGACCGCACCCCGTGCCTGGGTGACAGCGGGCCTGGTGGTCGCACTCGGCGGGTCGTTCGCAGGCGCGGCGACGATCGCCCTGGTCCGGGGTGCGTCAGTGCGCTGCGCCTGCTTCGGCGGCACGTCCGAGGCCAAGCTGGGGTGGACGCAGCTCGCGCTGCTCCCGATCTGGCTCGCCGTCGCCGCGACAGCGCACACCGGCACGTCGGATCTGCTCGTCGGTCCGGACGCCGTCGCGCTGACGGCGCTGGGGCTGTGCGTGGTGACCGTCATCCGTCAGCTGTTGCCTCTGGCCCTGCGGAGCTGGAGCTACCTCAAAGTGTTGGAGAGTCAATGGGCTTCCTCTGGGTCGTCGTCGCCGCACTGAGCGTGCTGATGGGAATCTGCGTGTTGGCGCTGATCGACCAATACCAAACCCTGGAACTTATCCGTACGTCCCTCAAGCTCGAAGACAACCCGTCGCCGATCCCGATCCCGATGGACGATTCGATCAAACCCTCCCTGGTGGGGCTCCCGTCACGGCTCGATGTGCAGCCGCACCTCGCGCTGCTCTTTCTGTCCGTGTCCTGCACGACCTGCCGATCGATCGCAGAGGGTCTGCGTCGCAAGGATCAGGAACTCGTCTGGGTCGTCCTGCAGCAGGCGCATTCCGAGGAGGAGGGTCGCGCGTGGCTGGCAGGACTGAACATGCCGCTGGATCGGGCGACCATCGATGTCGACGAACGAGTCGCGCGGGCCATCGGCATCGACACCGTGCCGTCGGTGGTCCTCTACCGCTCGGGTGAGGCGTTCCTCGCCCAGACGCTGCCGTCATTCCGACAACTACAACCGCTGTTGAACGCCCGCACCGTCCCCACCAGCCTGCCCGTCGCGAAGGAAGGAACCGTACGGCTATGACGAATCAGATGGAGTGCGTGACACCGACCGAGACGGCGGTGTTGACCGACCGCCGTCGTAGCCGCCGATTCGCCCTCATGGGCGCGGCCTCGTCGGTCGTCGCGGGCCTGGCCACCGTGCTGAAGGCATCTCCGGCGGTCGCCGACTGCCTGGGGTCGCCCTGCTGCTCGCTGGCCAGTTGCACCCGGTGCCACTACCAGGTCGAACCCGATCGATACACCTGCCCGTCGGGCTATTACCGTACGTTCTGGACCTGCACCAGCGGCGGCCGCACGTACGGCTGCGGTGAATGCAGCAAGAGCAAGACCACGTGCTGGTCAGGTCCCTTCGCCTGCTCGATCTGGTACGTATGGTAGTTCTGTGGACAATCGTGCTCGCCGCGGTGGCGGGCTTCGCTCAGCTCTTCAGCCCTTGAGGTCAATCCTTCATCGGAGTCATCCGCCCCTTCGTGCAAGGGGACTCGTCCCGTCTCGTTCGAAGCGGTCTCCGCTTCGTCGCCGTACTGTCCGTCGCGCACATCGCCATGGCGGGCTTCGTCACCGCTTCGCTGTACCAGATCGGCACACTGTTCGCCGGGCGGCTCGACACCCGGGTCGCTGTGGGGCTGTGTCTGACGGCGGCACTGGTGGCGGCGTCCTTCGACGTGCAGGCGATCCGGACCGACTCGTACGCCCCCGGGCTGCGACGGCAGACGTCCAAGGAACTCGGTCATCGGGAGAACATCCCCTGGTGGGTTCCGCCGATGATCTGGGGCCTGGACACCGGACTCATGTGGAGCACCTTCAGGGTGTCGGCGACGACCTGGGTCCTGTTGGTGGCGGCGTTGCTCAACGTCGCCCCGCAATGGAGTGGGCTGGTGTTCGGCCTCGCGTTCACCGGACCGCTGGTCGTGGCGATTCTCGCCGGTCACGGAAGCGTGAGTGACCTTGGGCGTCCCGGGCCACGACGGCTGGTGCAGTCCGCGGCGGTCGCCACGGCGTTGCTGCCGGCCATCGTGGTGGTCGTGACGTCCGCGATCTGAGGTTCGGTCGGGGCCCCGATACCGGGGCCCCGACCGAACCGTGCCGTCACGCTGGTCGGCCGCGGCCCGCAACCACGGGTACGGTTTCGGTGCTCGACACGCACGGGCACCGGCGACACGGTGCCGGGCGGGAGCGGGCCGACCCGGTGGCGACGGAACGGGGAAGGGAGCGAGGGTGGCGCAGCGGAGAGCACTCGTGGTTCGGGGCGGATGGGAGGGGCACCAGCCGGTCGAGGCGACCGAGTTGTTCATCCCCTTCCTCGAACGAAGCGGTTACGCCGTACGGGTCGAGGAGTCGGCGGAGATCTACGCCGACGCCGCCGAGATGGCCGACACCGACCTCGTCGTGCAGTGCATGACGATGTCCGAGATCACTACCGCCCAGTCGGCCGGCCTGAGCGCGGCGGTCATCGCCGGCACCGGCTTCACCGGTTGGCACGGCGGGATCGTGGACTCGTTCCGGGCGTCCTCGGAGTACCTGCATCTGGTGGGCGGCCAGTTCGCGACCCACCCGGGCAAGGAGCCGTGTGAGCGGCACGGCGACGCGGCGGACAACTTCCTGCCGCACACGGTGCGCATCACCGACCTCGGCCGGAAGCATCCGATCACCGCGGGTGTCGAGGACTTCGACCTGGTCACCGAGCAGTACTGGGTGCTGCACGACGACCTGATCGACGTCCTGGCCGTCACCACCCACCCCACGCAGCAGTGGCATCCCTGGCACCGGCCGGTCACCTCGCCGGCGATCTGGACCCGGCGCTGGGGTGCCGGGCGCATCGTCGTGACGACACCGGGACACAGCCTCGACGTGCTGGAGCACGCGGGCGTACGTACCGTCATCGAGAGGGGGATGGTGTGGGCGACCCGCACGGCGTCGGCATCGTAGGTCTCGGGGTCATCTCCCGCGCGTACCTGGACACCCTCGCGAACCACCCTGCCGTGCGCATCGTCGCCCTGGCCGACCTCGACGCCTCCCGGTCGGCCGCGGTCGCGGCCGCTGTCCCCGGCAGCGAGGCGTCCAGCGTGGAGCATCTGCTCGCCCGCCCGGACGTGCAGACGGTCCTCAACCTCACGATCCCCGCGGCGCATGCCGACATCTCGCTCGGCGCGATCGACGCGGGCAAGAACGTGTACGTCGAGAAGCCACTCGCTGTGACGTTCCCGGACGGCCGCTCGATCATGGAGCGGGCCACGGCGGCTCGCGTCCACGTGGGATGCGCACCGGACACCGTCCTGGGGACGGGCACGCAGACGGCGCGGGCGGCTGTCGACGACGGGCTGATCGGACGCCCGCTGTCGGCGACGGCAGTCATGGTCACGCCGGGGCACGAGCGCTGGCATCCCCACCCCGACTTCTACTACGTCGCCGGCGGCGGCCCGTTGCTGGACATGGGGCCGTACTACATCTCGGCGCTCATCCACCTGCTCGGGCCGGTGCGCGCGGTGGTCGGGGCCGCCAGCCGCCTGCGCGCCGAGCGCGTCATCGGCTCGGGTCCGCGCGCCGGCCAGCGGATTCCGGTGGAGGTGGACACCCACGTCACAGGCGTACTCGAACATGTCAGCGGCGCTCTCTCCACCATCACCACGAGCTTCGACGGCGTCGCGACCACCGCCGCACCGATCGAGGTCCACGGGGAGACCGGGACCCTCGCCGTACCCGACCCGAACAATTTCGACGGGACGGTCCGCCTCCGCGCGCTCGGCGACACCGAATGGCGCGTCCTCGAACCGCGGGCCGGGTACGCCGAGGGCTCCCGGGGCATCGGCCTGATCGACCTTGTCCGAGCCGACGGTCAGCGTCCACCGCGGGCCGACGGCGCCATCGCGCTGCACGTCCTCGAGACGATGACCACCCTGCTCCGGTCGGCGGCCGAGGGCCGGCGCATCGAGCTGACGACTGCGGCGCAGCGGCCCGCGCCGGTCCCGCTCACTCCGCTGGACGACTGGAAGACCCGGCTGGACCGGGACGGCTACCGCCCGGAGTGACCGGAGCTGCTGGCCGTCACCGTGTGCGGCTGTGGCGACGATACGTCAGGGGGCCCAGGGGGCGGCGATGTTCCAGGTACTGTCGGCCGCCCAGAGGGTGGGCGTGTTGTAGGCGTCGCCGCCCGTGCCGTTGCTGAGCCAGACCTCCGAGTTGTAGTGCCTGAGGTACTTGCCGCGGAAGTTGTACGACTCCAGTGAGACGCCGCTGCCGGTCAGTCCCACCCGTGCGCACCAGGTGGCATCGGCCCGCAGGAGCGCCGACCCGTCGTCAGGCGAGTTGCGGACCCGGGAATCCTGGTGCCGTAGGTATTGACCGGGATAGTTGACCGACTCGAAGGAGTAGCAGGCGCCGTCGGCCAGGCCGGGTCGGACGGTGTACGTCGCGTCGTTCTTGAGCAGCGTCGAACTGCCCGCGTCGACCACCTCGGTGTACGCCAGGCTGTTCTGGTGGCGCAGGTACCTGTTGGTGTAGCCGGGGGTGGTCACCTGCAGCGATCGGCGGGTGTTGACCGGCAGGGCGACGGGGGCGGAGCTGCCGATCGTCCGGGAGGCGTTGACGAGGGCGGTGTTGGCCGCGCGGACGCGGGCCTGGTCCATCTTGACCACCTGCCGGTCGTAGGTGAGGAAGCCGTTCAACTCCCCCTCCTGGTCGGCGATCTCGGTGTAGATCGAGGCGCTGAGACCCTTGCCGAGCATCAGGTTCCGCGCACCCTCCACCAGCCCCACGTACCGGTCGGTGAGCGCGGCGGAGGTGGGTTGCCACTCGTAGGCGAAGAACTGCCCGTTCGGGCTGTACTCGTGGCCCGGTGTGCGCAGGCCCAGCCCGCCGAACTCGCCGAGCACCGCGATCCGGCTGCTCGACGGCGAGGGTGAGTCCGGACCCAGGTAGGCGTGCCAGTCGTCGATGTCGCCGTTGCCGGGGTCACCGAGGGACTGGCAGCAGTTGTGCCCGCTGTGCGGGTTGACAAGCCGGGTGGGGTCCTGAGTCTTGATGTTCTGCGCGACGCGGCGGGTGTCGGCCAGGCTGCGTTCGCCCCAGCCCTCGTTGTAGGGCGTGTACGCGACGACCGCGGGGGAGCTGCGGTGCTCGTCGACGATCTCGCGCGCCTCGTTCTCGAACTGCGCCTGCTGGGCATCTGTGGGGTCGATGTTCTGCGCGGTAAGCGACGGGATGTCCTGCCAGACAAGCAGGCCGAGCCGGTCTGCGTGGTAGAACCAGCGCTGCGGTTCGACCTTGATGTGCTTGCGCACCATGTTGAAGCCCAGGTCCTTGTGTTTCTGCAGGTCGAAGGCGAGGGCGGCGTCGGTCGGCGCGGTGTAGAGCCCGTCCGGCCAGAAGCCCTGGTCGAGGGTGCCGACCTGGAACACGAACTGGCCGTTGAGCTTGGGGCGCAGCACCCCGTTCACCAGGCCCGTGGTGGTTTCCCGCATGCCGAAGTAGTGGGCGGTCTGGTCGACTGTCGCGCCGCTGGCGTTGCGCAGGCGAACCCGCAGGTTGTAGAGGAACGGGTCGTCGGGTGACCACCGGCGGGCGTTGGGCACCGGCACGCTGAAGTCGGTGAAGCCGCCGGCGGCCGACCCGACGACTGTGCTTCCGTTCAGCGCCTCGGCGAGCACGCTGTGGCCGCTCACGTCGCCCCGGGTGAAGACCCGGACCCGCAGGGTGTTGGTGGCGAGGTTCGGGTAGACGTCCACGCTGCTGATGGAGGCGGCGGGCACCGGCTCCATCCACACTGTCTGCCAGATGCCCGAGCTGGGGGTGTAGAAGATCCCCCCGGGCTGCTTGGTCTGCTTTCCGATCGGGGGAAGGCTGCCGTTCTGCCGCGTGTCGGTGGGGTCCCAGACCTTGACGACGATCTCGTTGGCGCCGGCGGTGAGCTGGGGGGTCACGTCGAAGGTGAAGGCGTCGTAGCCACCCGTGTGCGCACCGACCCGGACGCCGTTGACCCAGACGGTGCTCTGCCAGTCGACCGCGCCGAAGTGCAGCAGCGTCCGCCGTCCCGACCAGTTCGTCGGGACGGTGACGGTGCGCCGGTAGAACAGGTAGTTGCGGTTGTCGTTGGCCGCCCGCTTGATGCCGGAGAGCGCGCTCTCGACCGGGAAGGGCACGTTCACCCGCTCGGGCAGGTCGGTGCCGAACTGCGGGGCGTCGTCGGTGGCGGACTGGCGTAGCTGCCACTCGCCGTTGAGGTTGAGCCAGTCCGGCCTGGTCATCTGCGGTCGCGGGTACTCCGGCAGGGGCGTTCCGGCCAGCGCCTGGCTGGTCCACGGGGTGGTCAGCGGCGGCGTCTTGGCCGGTGCGGCCCGCACCGGTCGGGCGGGCGCGGCGATGACGCCGACGAGGAGGGTGAGGAGCAGCAGTAGGGGCAGGGCGGGGCGGGTGGTGACCTGACGTGTCATGCCGTCTCCCGGAGGGCGGGTCGCCGCGGGCCGTGCAGCCGAGCCCGAAGCGCGCGGGCGGTGGGCGTCGGGTGGCACCCGTACCACGTTATAGAGGCACAGCGGGCCTCCCGTCAATTGCTCCCCATCGATGCTTTGTGGTCATACCCCGATCGTCGTACGGACAGGGGCGACCGCCCCGGCCGGAGCCGAGGCGGTCGGTTGCGGGGTGCCCCCCGTAGGCGCGCCCCGCGCGTCCTCAGTGGTTGTTGTTCAGCCAGATGCAGGAGTTGTCGCTACCCGTCCACCGCCAGCACAGGTTGTCGCGGGTCTGCGGCCCGTACTCGCCGTCGGCCGAGATGCCGATGTCGGCCTGGACGCTGCGCAACGCGCTCTGGGTGTAGCCGCCGAAGTCGTTGTCGACTCCGTTGGGGCCGAGGTACCTCCCGTAGATCCCTGTCAGCGTGCGCTGGAGTTCACCGACGCCCGAGCTGTGGTCGCCGCGGATCAGCAGGCAGTTGAAGTTGATGGTGCTGCTGACGTACGCCGGGATCCAGGCCGTCGCACCGCGGGCGCCGGACCACGTGGAGGTGTAGACGCCCGCGCCGTTGCAGTGCGGCAGGGCGGCCTGAGCGGGCGAGGAGATCGCCACCGCGCCGCCCACGGTGGTGACGGTGAGCAGAGCGGTGAGGCCGAGGCGGAGGAGACGTCGGAACATGGGAACCCCCAGGTCGAGGTGTGGGTCGCACGCGCATCGCTGCGGCGCGCGGCTTGCCTCACAATCGTTTCGTCCGCCGCGTAGCCCGGACAGGAGCCGGACCGGAGATTGACCGGCACTTCGCGCTCTCAGCGCAGTGCGGCGAGTTTGGCCTCGATCGCGTCGGTGTCGGCCTCCCGCAGCGACACGAGGATGTCCAGCGCCTGCTGCCAGGCCGTGCGGGCCGAACCGGTGTCGCCCGCGGCCACGTGAGCGTCGCCGAGGCTCACAAGCGCATCCGCCTCCAACCGTCGGTGACCGATCTCGCGGCGCAGCCGGACCGCGTGCCCATGGCAGGTCACCGCCTCCGTGTACGCGTCGAGTTGCAGGTGTGCGTGCCCGAGACTGGCCCAGGTGATCGCCTGGCCGAGGACGTTGTCGACCGACGTGAACAGGGCCAGCGCCTGTTCGCAGCTCTCGATCGCGGCGTGGTGGTCACCGAGCTGGCTGTGCGACCAGCCGACCGCGTTGAGCGCGAAGGCCTGGCCGGTGACATGCCCGGCCTGCCGGTGCAGGCGCAGCGCCTCCCGGGCGTGGTCGAGGGCCAACTCGGGCTGACCGGTCCGGTCGCGGATCCACCCGAGGTTGAGTTCGACCCGGGCCTGCCCGGCCAGGTCGCCCAGCCGCCGGTACCTGTCGTACGCCGACTCCAGGTGGTGCTGCGCGTCGGCGTACTGCTGTCGCGCGATGTCGGCGAAGCCGAGCACCCCGTGGGCGTACGCCTCGGCCCGGTCGTCGGCCAGCCGGACGGCCGCCGCCAGCGCCGCCTGCAGGCTGCTGGCCCAGTCCTCCCAGTAGCCGCGCTGGTTGAGGTAGGTGGTGATGGCCCAGGCGAGGTGACACGTGTGCCTGTCGAAGCCGTGGCTGCTGGCCAGCCGCAGGGCTGAGAGCAGCACCTGGTGCTCGTCGGCGAACCACCACATGGCCGCGTCCCGGTCGGGCAGCGCCACCGGAGCGACCCCGGGCCCCGGCGGATCGATCGGCAACCGGTCCCGCTGCGGATAGACCAGCTCGTCGGCGGCGTACGCGACCGAGAGGTAGTGGTCGAGCAGGCGGGACCGGGCGGCGTGACGGTTCGCGTCGCTGTCCTCGGCGGTCGTCAGCTCGGCGGCGTACGCGCGCAGCAGATCGTGGTACGTGTACCGTCCGGGGCGGTGCTCGCTCAGCAGGTGGGCGCGGGTCAGCTCGGCCAGGTGGCGGTGGGCCTGAGCGGGCGTGATCCCCGCGAGACTGGCCGCCGCCGCGACGGCGAAGTCCGGCCCCGGATGGACGCTCAGCAACCGGAACAGCCGGGCGGTGAGCGGGTCGAGGGTCCGGTACGACCACGACATGACCAGCCGCAGGTCGGTGACCGGTTCGCCGCCGTCGAAGGCGTCCAGGCGCCCCGCCATCGGGCGGAGATTCGCCGCCAGCTCCAGCAGGCGAAATCCACTGTGAATGGCCGCTCGGGCGGCGACGACTGCCAACGCCAGAGGCAACCCGGCGGAGGCGCCGACGATCACGTCGACGGCCTCGGGCTCGGCGGTCACGCGCTCCGCGCCGAGGCGTCGGGTCAGCAGTTCGCGGGAGTCGCCACCGGACATGACGTCCAGGGTGATCGGATGGGCGCCGTTCACGCTTACCAGACCCAGGAACTGGTCCCGACTGGTGACGAGGACGAAGCAGCCCGGCGCGCCCGGCAGGAGCGGACGTACCTGGTCGGCATCGCCGGCGTTGTCCAGGACGACAAGCACCCGGCGACCGCCCAGCAGACTGCGATATCGCGCCACCTGCTCGTCCAGGGTGGTCGGCGGTCGGGCACCCGGTCCCGCGAGAGCGTTGACGAATCCGGCGAGCGCCGTGCTCGGGCTGACCGGGACGCCGCCCGGGTCGAAACCGCGCAGGTTGACGTAGAGCTGGCCGTCGGGGAAGTGGGCGGCGACGCGATGCGCCCAGTGCACCGCGAGCGCGGTCTTACCCACCCCGGCGGTGCCGGACACGATCGCGAGTCCCATCGCTGTCGGTTGCTCCACCACCCGGGCCAGGATCTCGTCGAGGCGAGCCAGAGAGCCTGCTCGGCCGACGAAACCGAAGCCGTCCGCCGGCAACTGCGCCGGAACGCCGCCCGTGGCGGCAGGCGTCGGTGTACCGGAGAGAAACCGGTCCCGTCGGACCCCGCGCAGGCCGAAGGCGTCGGCCAGCAGCAGCATCGTCGCGGGTCGCGGCCGCGCGATCCGGCCCGCCTCCAGGTCCCGGAGGTGCCGGACCGACAGCCCCGTCTTCGCGGCCAGATCCTCCTGCGTCAGCGCGCTGTGCCGCCGCAGCTCCTGTACGGCCTCCCCGAACACGGGGATCACGGTATCGACGGCAATCGGTGGGGACAATCGGCCATACGACGCAAGAGGCACGTCGGTGGTGACAGCGGAGGCGCACAGGGCCGTCAGATGGTGATGACGACCTTCGCCCGCGCGTGCTCGCCTTCGACGTACCGCATCGCCGCGGGCACCTCGTGGAGTGGATACGTACGGTCGATGACCGGGGTGAGACGGCCGGCTTCGACGTAGCCGCGCAGCGCGTCGAGGTGCGGTCGGCTCGGCGTCGTCGCGAGCGTGACGATGCGCTGCCGGACCAGCGGTGCCAGCAGCCGTCCGCGCGCGATAAGCCAGACCGGTCCGATGAGACTGCCACCGTCGTACACGCCGCCACCGGAGAGCACGAGCGTCCCGGTCGGTGTCAGCGCCCGCAACAGCTCGCTGAGTGGGCGGTTGCCGACCAGGTCGAACACGACGTCGTGGCGGTCCGCGCCATCGGCGAAGTCGTCCCGTCGGTAGTCGACGACGTGGTCGGCGCCGAGGGAACGGACCAGGTCGACGTTGCGGGCGCTGCACACGGCGGTCACGGTGGCGCCGAGCGCCTTGCCCAGTTGCACGGCGAGGGTGCCGACGCCGCCCGAGGCGCCGTTGATGAGCACACGGTGGCCGGGCTCGACCCGACCGACGTCGCGAAGTCCCATGAGCGCGGTGACGCCGGCCAGCGGCAGGGCCGCCGCCTGCTGCGGCGTCAGGTTCGCGGGCGTCGCCGCGACAAGCGTCTCGGGCACGCACACGTACTCGGCGAACGCGCCATTGGCGTCACCGAGGTCACCGAAGACGGCGTCGCCCGGGCGTAGCTGCCGGACCTCCGCGCCGACGGCCTCCACCCGGCCCGCGACGTCGCGGCCACGGATGCGCGCCCGGGGCCGCGTCCGGCCCAGCGCCAACCGCGCCATCCGGGGATCACCCCGCATGGCATGCCAGTCGTACGCGTTGAGCGAGGCGGCCTCCACCCGGACGAGCACCTCGTCGGGAGCGGGCGTCGGCGTGGCGACCTCGGCGAGCGCGAGCGTCTCCGGTGGGCCGTATCGGTCCTGAACGATCGCCTTCATGGTCCCTCCCGGGGGTGTACGGCGTACACCGACGGTAGGTGTACGCTGTACACCTGTCAAGGCGGTTATGGTTCAACAACCGCCGGACAGGACGAGGACGAGATGGCTGAGCAGGCTGAGACGCTGCGCCGGACGCCGCTGAGCAGGGACCGCGTCCTGCGTGCCGCAGTGACGCTCGCCGACGAGACAGGCATCGAATCCCTCAGCATGCGCAACCTCGCCCAGGATCTCGGCGTCGTGCCGATGGCCCTCTACAAGCACGTGGCCAACAAGGACGAGCTGCTCGACGGCATGATCGACGTGATCGTCGGCCAGATCGACCCGCCCGCGTCCGACACCCCCTGGAAGGACGCCGTCCGCAGTCGCATCCTCTCGGCGCGGGAGGTGCTGCGCCGGCACCCCTGGGCGCCGCTCGCGATCGAGTCCCGGACGATGGCGACGCCTGCCGTCCTCGCCTACCTCGACTCGGTGGTCGCGACCTTCACGGCCGGCGGGTTCTCCGCCAACCTCGCCCACCACGTGATGCACACGATGGGCAGCCGGGTTCTGGGCTTCAGCCAGGAACTGTTCGACGCCTCCCGCCAGGCCGGTCGGTCCGGCGCCACAAGCCCCGAGCCGCCCGCCGCCCTACCGCCGGAGTTCGCCGCCCGGTTCCCCCACCTGGCGGAGATCGCCGGGGCGGCGTCCCACGACGACCAGTCGATCGTGGGGGACGGCTGCGATGACCAGTTCGAGTTCGAGTTCGCTCTGGACCTGCTGCTTGACGGCATCGAACGGCTGCACCAGCAGGGCTGGACCTCGCCGCGCCGAAACGGGTGAGGCGAGAGCCGGCGTCGGCGGGTGCGACCCTGATTCTTCACCCCGATGTCACCACCCGACCCCACGGGTGACGTGTCGGTGTCCGTCGGCAGGGGTTCGCTGTCAGCCGTCGCACTTGTCCTGACCAGGAGCTGATCCGCGTGCCTTCCTCCCGTCGTACCTTCCTCGCTGGCGGCGCCGCCGCCGGTGTGGGCCTTGCCGTCGCCGGCGGCCTGCCGTCCCTGGCGCAGGCCAGCCCCGCTCGGCCGCACCCGCCGGTGCAGGGCGGTCACGTGCCCTTCCCGCCGCTCGTCGACGATCCCCAGGGGATCCTGGCCCTGCCCGAGGGCTTCAGCTACACAGTTGTCACCCGGACCGGCGTCACCCGACTCGACCGTGGTCAGGGCGCGACGCCGTCGGACCACGACGGCATGGCCGTCTACGACGCCGGCCACGGCCGCTACACACTCATCCAGAACCACGAGATCGACCCGGGCGCCGAGTTCGGCGTACCGCACGTCAAGGGCACGGTCTACGACGCGGGCGCCGTCGACGCCGGTGGTTGCACCGTGATCCGGACGGACCGTGCGGGCCGCAACCTGGGCGAGTTCGTCGCGCTCTCCGGCACCATCTCCAACTGCGCCGGCGGGCCGACCCCCTGGGGGACCTGGCTGAGCTGCGAGGAGGCCGAGGACCGGGCCGGCGACGAGTGGGAGGAGAGCGGCCGCACCGGCACCTTCCAGAAGGACCACGGGTACGTCTTCGAGGTCTGGGCCGACGGCAGCGCCGACCCGCGGCCGATCAAGTGCCTGGGCCGCTACTCCCACGAGGCAGTGGCGGTCGACAAGGACCGGACCCACGTCTACCTCTCCGAGGACGCGGACGAGCCCAACGGCCTCTTCTACCGCTGGACGGCCCCGACCGGGGTCAAGCTGGGCCCCGGCGTGCTGACCCGCCTCGCGCCGAACGCCGGCGTCCTCGCGGCGATGCAGATCATCATGGACGACGGCTCCGTGCTGCCGGACGTCGCCTACCTGACCTCCGCCCAGCTGGGCCGCCCCTTCCCGGTGCGGTGGATCGAGGTGCCGGACCGCGACGCGCGGACCACGTCCGTCCGCGAGCAGTTCGCCGACGGCCAGGTCACCCGGGGACGCAAGTTCGAGGGCGTGTGGGCCACCGACGAGGGCGTGTACGTGGTCAACTCGTACGCCTGGGACGACGGTGACCTGCCGGCGGACGCCGCGCCGCACGACGGCATGGTCTGGTTCTACAACTTCCGGACGCAGACCATCCAACTGGTGACCTACTTCCCGCACCAGACGGCCTCCGAGGAGGGCACGCCTGTCAAGTACACGGACCTCACCTTCGACGGCCCGGACAACGTGACAGTCACCCCGTGGGGCAGCCTGGTGCTCGCCGAGGACGGCACCGGCGCCTCCCACGTGCTCAGCACGATCCCGGGCGGGCCGACGTACCCGATCGCCCGCAACCAGCTCAACGACTCGGAGTTCTGCGGGCCGACCTTCACGGCCGACGGCAGGGTGCTCTTCGTCAACATGCAGGACCCCGGCCTCACCCTGGCCATCACCGGCCCGTGGGAGAAGTACCTGGGCTGAGGGCACGCCACACCGACCGGTGGGGATCGGGAGACCTGCCTGATTCCCACCGGCCCGGCGGCCGTGCCGGAGATCGCCGACAATGGCAAGGGTGGACCCGGCTTTCGTCCTGCACCACCACCGCAGACCACGACCGCACTTCGACCTGCGGCTCGAGGAGAACGGTGTGCTGCGCTCGTGGGCGGTTCCCCGTGGCCTGCCGGACAGTCCCCGCGACAACCGGCTCGCCATCGCGGTGCCTGACCACCACCTTGATCACCTCACCTACGAGGACGCCGACAAGTCGATCGCCGACATCGGCACCTGGGAGGAGCACGACCGCACCGACCGCCGGATGCTGTTCACGCTGCACGGGCGATCCGGCCGCAGGCGGTACGCGCTCATCCGCACCGGCGAGGGGTGGCTGCTGCACCTGACGAAGGAGCAGCCGTCGGGCTGAGGCTCGCGCGGAACGGTGTGGCGACGGCTCCGGGCCGGCCGGGTGCGGTCGGCCCGGAACGTGCAGTGGTCAGCCGACCTGCACCAGGCGCCAGTTGTTGCGGGTGCTGCCGTTGTCCGAGTACTGGACGGCCTGCGTGCCCCAGGTGCTTGAGCCGTTGAGGATGGCGAGCACCTTGCCGCTGTTGACGTTGCGGATCCGGTAGGAGCCGTCGCTGTTGGCCACCAGCGTCCAGCGGTGGTCGGCGGTGCCGTTGTCGCTCCACTGCAGGACGCGGGCGTTGTCGGCGGTCGACATGTTCTCGACGCCGAGGACCTTGCCGCTGTTGGCGTTGCGGAACCGGAACGCGCTGCCGTCGGTGACCCGGACCCAGTTGTGGTCGGCGGTGCCGGTGTCGCCCCACACCACGGCCAGACCGCCGTCGGCGGTGGACATGTTCTGTACGCCGAGGACCACGCCGGTGTCGACGTTCACCAGCTTGTAGGTGTCCCCGGTGGGGGTGCCGCCGCCGCTCACGTTGGCCACGAAGGTCATCACGCTTCGCGCGGGCAGCGACACGGTGAGGGAGCCGTTCGACATGGTGAGCGCACCCTGGGGCGCGACGGTCCTGCTCCCGTCGGTCAGCCAGTTCGAGACGCTGCCGGACGCGGTGGTGTTCGACAGGGTGAACTGCTGGCTCACCGACGAGGTGTTCTTGTTGACGGCGACGATCACGACGGTGTCACCACCCCGGTACGCCGAGACGTAGACGTTAGAGGCAGGGTTCGCAGTCGCGTCGACCCGCACGTACCCGGGGCGGACGAACCTGGCGAAGTGCGCCATCATCGCGCCCCGCTTGCTGATCTGGCCGTCCTCGCGCATGGGGCCGTAGCTGCGCCGCAGGTACCACCAGACGTACGCCTGGAATTCCGCGTCCACCATGGCGTGGTGGATGTGCTCGCCCACGTCGAGCGCCTCCGGCCAGGCGTCGCCGGAGTTGGTGTTGCTGTTGGGGTAGTAGACCTCCGTCATCCAGAGTTCCTTGCCCGCGCCCTTCTGCTTGAACAGCGGGTAGGGGAAGTTCGAGTACGACGTGCCGTAGAGGTGCGCGCCGATGATGTCCACGTTCGCGAGAGCCGTGGAGTCGTTGAGGATCGGGTCCGACATGGACTTCACGTACTGGAAGGACTCGGGCGCGATGACTCTGGTGCTGATCGAGCCGGCGTTCTCCCGCAGGAACCGGACCATCTCCGTGGACGTCCACCACGTCCACTCCGTCGCGTAGTCGGGCTCGTTCTGCACCGAGATGGCGTACAGGTTGACCCCGTTGTTGCGCAGGTGCGTGGTGAAGTCGTTCAGGTGCTGGGCGTAGGCGCCGTACGAGCTGTACCTGAGGCGCTTCGCGTTGGTCTGACCGCCGCGGGTGAAGGTCTCGATCATGCTGGCCGGGGGATTCCACGGCGACGCGAAGACTGTCACGCCCAGTTCGGCCGCGCGCTGCGCCGTCGCCAGGTCGGCGCTCCAGTCCGCCTGGTTCTCGTTGACGGGGATCCGTAGCACGGAGAAGCCCAGCCGGCCCTCGCCGGTGCCGAACGCCGTCTCCCGCTGGGCGGCCGTCAGGTCGCCGATCCAGGCGGCGTGGGCCATCGCGCCGAAGCCGCGGATCGTCTGCCGCTGCGCCGACAGGTTGATGCTCGCCGCAGCCGCCGAGGCTTCCGTGGCCCCCGCGACAGCCGCGACTGTCGCGACGGGCACGGCGCCCATGGTCGTCAGGATGGTTCTCCGGCTCACCAGTCTGCGCTCGCCGCGTACCGGCTCGTTCTGATCGTTCGTCATGTCTCGTCCTCCTGGGTGGTGGTGGTACGCGCCGTCACGGTCCCGTCGGCCCGGCCGGCACCGGCCTACGACGTCGCCACCGAGAGTGACGGTGGGTCAGGTGGCGACGACCCTTCTGATTTCGATCGAGTGACGTAACTGTTAACGCTAACAATCACCGGAGTCTAAGTTCCGCCCGTGCCAGGGGTCAAGAACGCGGATGGCAGTGAGCGGGCAAACTCTCTGCGTCACCGCCCGAGGAGGAGTGGTCCCAGGTCAGGGGCTTCATCGCACCGCGCGGTCCGCGAGCATCCCCGAGGTGCGAACCTGTGGACGGCGACCGCGGCCCTGGATTCAGGGGCCTGACTAATGTCATGCCGACCGGTGCGCCCCGCATCGCAGTCCGTGACTAAGCGCACTGGGGCCCGCCCCCTCCCGTCGATGAGACTCGATTCAACGCCGGAACGACAGCCGGCCGAGTTCGAGAGGCGGCGAGACGGTGGACGAACGCTACGACAGCTACTGCGCCGCGGACCGGCTGTTCTACGACTCGCTCGGCAGCGCCGTCGCACAGCCCGTCTTCGCGGCCGCCGAACGGCCGATCCCCACCGGCTGGCGCCGCGAGCCGCTCGACGACTGGCTGATCTACGCCCCCGACGGCGGTTCGCTGCCGCAGCAGGGCTGGAAGATCCACGTCTCGGCGGGCCTGGCGAACGCCGAGCGGGTGCTGGACGCCGTCTGGAGCTACTGCGTCCCCCGCGGCCTGTCCTTCAAGTTCCTGCGCGGGCCCCGCACGCTGCTGCTGCGCAACTCCAAGTACGCCGCGCGGGCCGCCAGCGGCAAGTTCGTCACCGTCTACCCCCGTGACGACGCCGAGCTGGAGCTGGTCTGCAAGGAGCTCGACGAACTGCTCACCGGCGAGACCGGACCGTACATCCTCAGCGACCTCCGCTACGGCGACGGGCCGGTCCACGTGCGCTACGGCGGCTTCGCCGCCCGCTACTGCCACTCGCCCGACGGACAGGTGGTGCCGGCGATCGAGGACGACTCCGGCACGCTGGTGCCGGACCGCCGCGAGCCCGTCTTCCACGTGCCGTCCTGGGTCACCCTGCCCGACTTCCTCGGCCCGCACCTGGCCGCCCGCAGCCACACCAGCACCGACCAGGTGCCGTACCGGATCGAGCGAGTGATCCACTTCTCCAACGGCGGCGGGCTCTACGTGGGCCGGGATCTGCGTACCGACACCGAGGTGGTGCTGAAGGAGGCCCGGCCGCACGCCGGCCTGGACGCCGACGGCACCGACGCCGTCGCCCGGCTGGCCCGCGAGGCGGACGCCCTGCGGCAACTCGCCGACCTGCCGCAGGTGCCGCGGGTGCACGACGAGTTCGCCCTCGGCGAGCACCGGTTCCTCGCGCTCGAGTTCATCGAGGGCCGACCGCTGAACAAGGTGCTCGTCGACAGGTACCCCCTCATCGACGCCGACGCGACGGACGACGACCGCGCGGCGTACGCCAGGTGGGCGCGGGAGACCTACGAGCAGGTCGAGTCAGTCGTCGCGGCGATCCACGAGCGCGGCCTGGTCTACGGGGACCTGCACCTGTTCAACATCATGATCCGGCCGGACGACCGGGTCGCCCTTGTCGACTTCGAGGTCGCCGCGCCGATCGCCGGACACCGCCGGCCCGGTCTGCGCAACCAGGGCTTCGCGGCGCCGAGGGACCGCAGCGGGCCGGCGGTCGACAGGTACGCCCTGGCGTGCCTGCGGTTGGCGCTGTTCCTACCCCTGACCCAGCTGGTCCGGCTCGCCCCGGGCAAGGCGGCCCACCTCGCCGACATCATCGCCGCGAACTTCCCGGTGCCCAGGTCCTTCCTGGACGCCGCGGTCGAGGAAATCACCGGCGGCCCGCAGGTCGCGGACGTCCACGACGCGTCCGTCACGCGGGAGAAGCTGGCGACAGCCATCCTGGCCAGCGCCACCCCCGAGCGCGACGACAGGCTCTTTCCCGGTGACATCGAGCAGTTCCGCAGCGGCGGCCTCAACCTCGCCCACGGCGCGGCGGGCGTGCTGTACGCGCTCGACAGGAGCGGCGCCGGGCGGTGGCCCGAGCACGAGGACTGGCTGGTGCGGCGGGCGACAGCGCCCGCGTCCGGCACCCGCTGCGGCTTCTACGACGGGCTGCACGGCGTCGCGTACGCCCTCGATCACCTCGGACGCCGGCAGGACGCGCTGGACGTGCTCGACATCTGCCTGCGGGAACCCCTGGACGGGCTCGACCACAGCCTGGCGAGCGGACTGTCCGGGATCGCGCTCAACCTGGCCGAGATGGCCGCGCGGACCGGGGAGACCTCGTTGCGCGACGCCGCGTGGCGGGCCGCCGAACGAGTGATCGGGCAGCTGGCCGACGACCCGGGCCCGGACATCAGCGGCGGACGTAACCCGTACGCCGGGCTGCTGCGCGGCCGGACCGGACCGGCGCTGATGGTGCTGCGGCTCTACGAGCTCGGCGGTGACGACGAACTGTTGGAGCACGCCGCCACGGCGCTGCGCCAGGATCTGCGCCGGTGCGTGCTGCGCCCGGACGGCGCCCTGGAGGTCAACGAGGGCTGGCGGACCATGCCGTACCTGGCGCAAGGCAGCGTGGGTATCGGGCTGGTCCTCGACCAGTACCTGCGCCACCGCGCCGACGACAGCTTCGCCGAGGCCAGCGCGGGGATCCGCCGCGCGGCGCGGTCACCGTTCTACGCGCAGTCCGGACTCTTCGCCGGCCGGGCGGGCATCATCACCTACCTCGCCGCCTCGACCGACGACGCCGGCCGCCGGGAGCTCGACGCGCAGCTCGATCGGTTGACCTGGCACGCGCTGCCGTACCGCGAGGGGACCGCGTTCCCCGGCGAACAGTTGCTGCGGCTCTCCATGGACTTCGGCACCGGCACCGCCGGCGTGCTCCACGCGCTGGCCAGCGCACGGCACGACCAACCGCCGGTGCTGCCCTTCCTCGCGCCCCTGCCGGGCGCGCAGAGACTCCCTCGCGACAGCGGGGGCGACCGAACCGATGCACGGATGGAAGGGAGGTGACACGACATGGCGCTCTTGGACCTCCAGGGCCTGGAGATGGCTCCGGCCGACCGCACGGGTGGCGGTAGCCGGGCGAGCCTGCTGCTCTGCGGCGACAGCTCGCTCTCCGTCACGACCTGCAACTGATCCGTCGCACACGCCCTGGGTGGGTAGACGTGCCCACCCAGGGCAGCGGCGTACCACCGGGAGGAACCGATGCCGACGATCGCCGCGGGGGACCTGTTGCTCCGGCGGACGGCTCTGGCCGGTGGCGGCTGGACCTGTGGACTCGCGGCGGTCGCGCTGCTCGGCGCGACCGCCGAACTGTTGCTACCCGCGACCCTCGGCCGCGCCGTGGACGCCGCCCTCGCCGGCGGCTCCGGCTGGTGGGCCGTGTCCGCAGGTGGTCTGGTGGTCGTCCTCATCGGCGTCGACGCCCTCACGGACCTGGCCAGCGGGTTCGGGGCGGCACGCGCCACCGCCGACCTGCGCCGGCATCTGCTGCGTCACCTGTTCGCGCTTGACGTCCGCGCCACCCGCCGATACCCGGTCGGTGATCTCGTCGGCCGGTTGGTCGGCCAGGTCGCCGACGCGGGGCAGGCCGGCAACGCGGTGGTCCTGGCCACCGTGGCGGTGCTCCCGCCACTGGGCAGTGTCATCGCGCTCGCCATCATGGAACCGGTCCTGGGGATCACCCTGCTCGCCGGTCTCGGTCTGCTCGCCGTCCTCATGCGTGCCTTCGTGGCCGACGCCTCGGCCGCGACCGCCGGGTACCAGAGGGTGCTCGGCGTCATCGCCGGCCGACTGCTGGAATCGCTGAGCGGCGCCCGGACCATCGCCGCAGCGGCCACCACCCGCCGCGAGGAGGACCGGGTGCTGGCCGACCTCCCGGAGCTGGGCCGGCACGGCCGGCGCGGTTGGGACCTGTTGGCCCGGGCGAGCGCGCGCACCGCCGCCGTGGCGCCGCTGCTGCACCTGAGCGTCATCGCGGTCGGCGGGTACGCCCTGACGGTGGGCTGGCTCACGCCGGGCCAACTGGTCGCCGCGGTCCGGTACGCGGCCATGGGCGCCGGGCTCGGTGCCGTGCTCGCCACCCTGAATCACCTGGTGCGCAGCCGCGCGGGAGCGCACCGGGTCGCCGAGCTGCTGCACCAACCCGCCGCGCCGCCGGGCGACCGGCCCCTTCCACCCGGCGGCGGCGCACTGCTACTGCGCGGTGTGCGCGTGTACGCCGACGACGGCCGGCCCCTCCTCGACGGCATCGACCTGGACGTGCCGGCCGGCGCGACAGTGGCCGTCGTCGGAGCGTCCGGCGCCGGCAAGTCGACCCTGGCCGCCGTCGCGGGCCGGCTGCACGACCCCGACGGCGGTGAGGTGCGACTCGACGGCGTGCCGCTTCGCGACCTCGACAGAGCGGCGCTGCGCCGGGCCGTCGGCTACGCCTTCGATCAACCGGTGCTGATCGGCGCGACGGTGCACGACGCGATCGGCTTGGCGCTGCCTGTCGACTCGACGGCGTCGGCCGCCGACCCTGGGCCGGTCACGCCGGCGGTCCGGCGGGCAGCCCGCCTGGCGGCGGTCGCCGACGTGATCGACCGACTGCCCGACGGTTACCGCACCCCACTTGTGGACGCACCGCTGTCCGGCGGTGAGACGCAACGCCTCGGCCTGGCTCGGGCGTTCGCCGCCGAGCGGCTGCTCATCCTTGACGACGCCATGTCCAGCCTGGACACCGCCACCGAACACCGGATCAGCGAGGCGGTTCTCGGAGGCGGCGGCGAGCGTACGCGACTGGTGGTGACCCACCGGACCGCGGCGGCAGCGGCGGCCGACGTCGTCGCCTGGCTGGACTGCGGTCGGCTGCGCGCCCTGGCGCCGCACCGGCGACTCTGGGCCGACCCGGACTACCGGGCGCTCTTCCAGCCGGTCGGCGGTGGGCCGTGAGCCGTCCGAGCGTACGGCGGGTGACCTGGTGGGCGCTACGGGCCCGCCGACGCGACCTCGCCCGGCTGTGCGGCTGGTCGCTCGTCGAGGCGTTGCCCGCGCTGCTCGCCGGTCTCCTGGTCGCCCGCGCCGTCGACCAAGGGTTTCTGGCCGGACGTCTCCTCACCGGCCTGGCGTGGTTGGCGGTCCTCGCCGTGACCGTTCTCGTCGGCGCGGCGGCGACCGGTCGGACGTACCGGAGCCTGGGCGCCGTGGTCGAGCCGTTCCGCGACGAGGTGGCCGCCCGGGTGGTCGGGGGCGCGCTGTGCGAGGCCACCAGGGCGGGTGGTCGCCCGGACAGCGCAGCCGTGACCCGGCTTACCCACCAGATGGAGATCGTCCGCGACACCTTCGCCGGTCTGCTGATGGTGACCCGCGGTTTCCTCTTCTCCGCCGGCGCGGCCCTGCTCGGCCTGCTCGCCCTGGCGCCGGTGGTGGCGGCGCTGGCCGCCGCGCCGCTGCTCGCCGGCCTGGTCGTGTTCCTCGCCGCGCTGCCGGCGATGGCCGGGCACCAGCGCGCGTACGTCCGGGCCGGTGAACAGCTCGGCCAGTCGGCATCGGTCGCGCTGGCCGGCCACCGCGACGTGGTGGCCTGCGGCGCGCAGGCACGCGTCACGTCCGACGTGGAGCTGTGGGTGTCGGCGCAGGCCGCCGCCGAACGCACCCTCGCCCGGATGGCGGTGATCCGCAGCCTCAGCCTCGGCATCGGCGGCTGGTTGCCGCTTGTCGTGGTGCTCTCGGCGGCTCCATGGCTTGTCGAGCGCGGATTGACGGCGGGCGCGGTGCTGGGGGCGCTGATCTATGTCTCCACCGGCCTGCAACCGGCCCTGCACACGCTTGTGCAGGGCCTCGGCGGCGGCGGCCTGCGGTATGCGGTCACCCTGGAGAACATCCTGCGGGCCGGTCCGGTGTCCGACGGACCCCACCCGACCGCTCCCGCGGCCCGGACGCCACGCGCCCGCCCGCCGGCCGGTCCGGTCGACGGCTCACCGGCCGTCGAGGTCCGCGGACTGACCTTCGGGTACGGCCCGCGCGCCCGGCCCGTGTTGGAGAACTTCTCGCTGACGCTTGCCGACGGGGAGCACCTCGCCGTGGTGGGCCCGAGCGGAGTGGGCAAGTCCACATTGGCCGCGCTGCTTGCCGGTCTGGTGCCACCGCAGGCCGGCACGGTCCACCTGGCGGGCGTCACGGTGGCCGACGTCGCGCCGGCCGACCTGGCCCGGATGCGGGTGCTGGTGCCGCAGGAGGCGTACGTCTTCACCGGCAGCCTTGCCGACAACCTCCGCTACCTGCGGCCGGAAGCCGACGGCGACCTGTTGGAGGTCACCCTCGCCGCGCTCGGCGCGCGTCCCCTGGCGACCCGCCTGGGCGGTCTGGACGCTCGGGTCGTGCCGGCTGTGCTCTCCGCAGGTGAACGGCAGCTCGTCGCGGCGATCCGGGCCTGGCTGGCACCCGCTCCACTGGTGGTTCTCGACGAGGCGACCTGTCACCTGGACCCGGTACTTGAGGCGACAGTCGAGAACGCCTTCGCCCGGCGGGCCGGCAGCCTCGTGGTGATCGCGCACCGGATCAGCTCCGCGCTGCGGGCCGATCGGGTGCTGGTCCTGGACGGCGACGAGCCCGTGGTGGGAACGCACGAGCAGTTGATGGCACGCTCGGCCACCTACCGGGCGCTCGTCGGTTGTTGGGACGAGCCGGTGGCGCTGCCCCGGACGGCGGCGACGCGGCGGAGCTGAACTGCACGCGCCCGAGCCGACGGCGCCGTCAGATCCAGCCTGCCTCGCCCGCCATCCGCACGGCCTCCACCCGGGTGCGCGCACCCACCTTGCGGGTGATTCGACCGAGATGGTTGCGGACGGTGCCTCGGCTGAGCCCGAGCGACGCCGCCACCTCCGCGACCGGCGCCCCGGCCGCGGTAAGCGTCAACACCTCGGTCTCGCGGCTGGTCAGCGGACCGTTCGAGCGCAGCGCCGCGACGACGAGATCCGCGTCGAGCACCGGCTCCCGGCGGGCGAGCCGGCGGATCCCGTCGATGACCCGCTGGGGGCCCGCGTCGCTGCGCAGGATGCCGACCGTCCGGGTCGGGCAGAGCAGGCCGCGCAGTCGCCGCGCCCGATGTGGATGGGCCAGCACCAGGACGGGGCACCGGCCGAGGCGGCTCGGATCGACTCCCTCGACGACGTCGAGGTCGGCCACGACGACGTCGGGGCGTTGGGCGCGGACGGCCGCGGAGACCGCGTCGCCGCGATCCACCTCCGCCACGACACGGATGTCGTCCTCGGCCGCGAGGACGAACGACAGCGCGCCCAGCACCAGGGCGCCGTCCAAGGCGAGCAGGGTACGGATCACGATGAACCTTCCCGTACTGCGGCGGCGATCACACAACGTCAATAGTCAAACACGCATCCGCCGGACCCGCACGGCGAGAGGGCGGGTCCGGCGCCCCCCGCCGGCCCCGCCCCTCGACGGCTACAACCAGCCGTTACTTCGCGCGCGCCACACCGCTTCCAAGCGGTTGCGAGCGCCCGTCTTGCGCAGGATCACCGACAGGTGGTTGCGGACAGTCCCGTGTGCCAGGAAGAGGCGGGCCGCGATCTCCTTCAGGGGCAGGCCCTCGGCCGCCATCCGCAGCACGTCCATCTCCCGAGCCGTCAACGGGATCTCCGGGGGGCTCAGCACCGCCACCGCGGCGCCCGGGTCGATCGCCCGTTCCCCGGCGGCGAGCGCGCGGATCGCCCGCACCAGCTCCACCAGGGAGCTGTCCTTCCCGACCAGGCCGCGTGCGCCGGCCGCCAGCGCGGCCTCCACCAGGTTGGGGCTCCACCGTGGGCTCATGGCCAGCACGGCGGCGTGCGGCGCCTCGGCGTTGATCCGGGCGACCACCTCCACCGGGTCGGGCGACTCCGGTGTCAGCGCCAGCACGACCACCTGGGGCCTGCACCGGCGGACAACAGCCAACAACTCGCCGACACCCTCGACGTCGGCGACCACCTTCATGTCCTCCTCACCTGACAGCGCGGCGCAGAGCGCACCGCGAAGCAAACCCATGTCCTCGGCGACGACAACGTGGATCACCACGTTTCTCCGATCTCAGGTACGCGTCACACCGGCCACCGATCCCGGAAAATCCACGGGTTGGTCAGGGCGGTCGTGCGCGACGAACGGACAGGCATGGGCCCGCGGCACCGTCACGGCGGACGGGCACGGGCGCTTATCGACCAGGCCAGGGTGGAACCGAGCGTGTCGGCGGCCACCCGGGTCGGTCGACAGGCCTCAGCCCGGGCGGGCGATCGCAGACGGAGCGCGGCTCTCGACGAGAAGTGGTACGAGTGCGCAGGGCACTCTGGGACCGAGGGGTGACTGCCGGTCGACCGGCCGGAGCAGACCCGGTCCCGGCGTCGATCCGTCGTCGACGCCTGCGGCATCCTGGTCGGCCGGCGCGACGGGCCGGACGGGATAGTCGGCGGCCACGTCCAACGGGGCGGGGCGCGCGGCGACGTGTCCCGTCGAGGCCGTGGGGTCGTCGACGGCCATCGGTGGCGGCGCGGCCGGAGGTGGCGTCGCCGTGGCGCGTACCGCCACGCATGCGGCGCGGAGGGGTGGCGGCGCCGAGTCCGCCGATGGTGTCGGCACGGCCGCCACCGGTGGCGAGCCGGTCACCGGCACGTCGGCCGGCCATGGCGCTGGGGGAGTGGTCAGCGGAGGCGCCGCCGGAGGGAGCACCGCCCGGAGCGCGGGCGGGAGAACGGCGTCGATGACACGGAGAAGCGCGATGACGACCGACTGGATCGGCGCGGTGCGCACGATGTCGACGACGTGCGGCAGGGGGGCGGTGATCAGGCCCACCGCGAGAGAACCGGCCGGTACGGGCAGCGCGGGTGTGTCGGCCGCGGCGGGAACCGGCCGCGGCGCCGTATCGCTGGCCGGCCGGGGCGTTTGCCCACGGCGTACGGGGCGACGAGCCGCGGGTGCCGGGGAGGCGGGCCGGAGCCACGTGTGCTCGGCGGTGCCGGCCGGGGCGGTTGAGCGGACCCGAGGCAGCGGCACGAACCCGGGCGATGCGTTGGTCGACCGACGAGGCACCGCCAGGGGTGTCACGGCACGGGGGGTGACGACGCTACCGATGGCCCCTGCCAACGGGGCGCGGGGACGATCATGGCGGGGTCCGTCTGCCCGTACGACGCGCGGGCGCGCACCCTCGGCGCGCTCGGCGACCGTGAGTCGCGCGATCGGCTCGGCCAGAGCGCCGAGCTGCCGATGAGGCTCGTCGCCGGGATGGCCGCGGATCCCGTCGGCCGCGGCCGGCTCCTGGAACAGGGCGGCCAGCAGGAAACCGGCCCCGACGGCAGCCGCAATCAGCACCATCCGCCGGGCGAGCCTGCGCAGTCGGCCGGCCACGAGCGGAGCCGATCGGCCTGGCGCGGACATCGTCGCGGTTCCGTTGACGGGACTTCGCACGCCGGCATGACCCCCATCCCCTCTGGATTGCTGACCCATAGTAGCGACGCGCTTACGTAATCGCATCTGGTGATGCCCGTCAGTCGTCAACCGGACTCGGCCACCGCTGTCGCTACCGCCTTTCGCTCCGCTTCTCGCTCGGCCGGCCGGCCCGGCGGGTCCTGACACGTCATCTCCCGCATGAGGCTCACGCCGCTGCCTACTTCCTCGGCGATACGAAACACTCATTGCGAAAACCAGCCCTGGGCGCGTATAAACGAAAGAAGTCTTTCGCTTAGGAGTGTCGCCCCATGGAACCGACCGGGTCGGAACGTCGCGTACGTGTACGCGATGCCACCACACTGCGCGCGCTCGCCCACCCGCTGCGCCTGCGCCTGCTGCGCTATCTGCTGGCCGCCGGCCCGCGAACCGCCGCCCAGTGCGCCGAGGCCCTCGACGACACGGGGTCGAACTGCAGCTACCACCTGCATCAATTGGCCCGGCACGGCCTCATCGAACGGGTCCCGGCCGAGGGGGCCAACAGACGAGACCGGCCCTGGCGTGCCGCCGGCACCGGTATCGAATTCCTTCCCGAGTCCGACGATGCCGACGGACAGCAGGTCAACGACGCGCTGACAGCGCTCGACCTCGACGAGGTGTTCCGGTCGCTGCGGCGCTACCAGAACCGGCAGCACACGCTGACAGACGAGTGGCGGGGCAGCGCGACATTCCACAACTACACGCTGTCGCTCACCCCGGAGGAGTTGCGACACCTCACGCTGACCCTGGACGCCGTCATCCGGCCGTACCTGCGCCCCCTGCGCAACGCGCCCCCGAGCGACGCCCGACCGGTCAGCCTCAGCCTCCAGGCGTACCCCACACCGGAATTCCTCTGACATGGCGCCGCTGCTGCGTTCCCGCGGATTCGTCCTGATCTGGGCCGCGGGGCTCTGCTCGAGCGTGGCGAGCTGGCTGCTGCTCACCGGGCTGCCGATCTATGTGTTCGGTGTGACCGGCTCGGCGTTCACCACCTCCGCCGTCTTCCTGGTCGAGCTGCTGTGCGGCATCACGCTGGGGTCGTTCGCCGGGGCCCTGGCCGACCGCCTCGACAGGTTCCGGCTCATGAGCTGCGTCGCCGTGGCGCAGGCGGCAGTGGTGCTTCCCCTGCTCGCCGAACCCGGCCACCATCTGTGGATCATCTGCCTGGTCGCCGGCGCCCAGGCCGTGCTGACCCAGGCGTTCGACTCCGCCCGCAACGCGGCGCTGCCCAGCCTCGTCGAGCCCGCGCACCTGGTGAGCGCCAACAGCATGGTGGCGCTCAACATCAGTGTGGGGCGGCTCATCGGAAGCTCGCTCGGAGGGTTCGCGATCACCCGCGCCGGCACCGGTTACCTCGCCGTCGGCGGCGTGGTGGCCTTCACGACCGCGGCAGCCCTGATCGTCGCCGGCCGCCGGGCCGCGCGTCGCGACGCCGCCCGGTCGAAACCGCCGGGGCGTACGTCGTCGTTCCTCGCCGACTGGCGGTCCGGCCTCGCGACCATGCTGGGCAACCGCACCGTACGGGTGACGATTCTGAGTGTGGCGCTGGGCGGTATCGCGCAGGGCCTGTTCGTGGTGCTCTTCGTGGTCTTCGTCAGCCGCGCGCTGCAGGCCGACGGCACGCTCACCGGCGTGCTCCGTGGCGTACAGGCGATCGGCGGTGTGGCCGGCGGGCTCATCGTCGGCATGCTGGGGGCGCGGCTCAGTTCCCGGCTGCTGATGAGCCTCGGCGCCACCACGTTCGGCCTGATCAGCCTGATCATCTGGAACGGACCGGCGGTCACCCGTCAACCCGGGTGGTACGTCCTGCTGTTCATCCTGGTCGGCGTGCCGGGCGTCGCCTACAGCAGCGGGGCCTTCGCGCAGATCCAGCGGAGCGTGCCGGACACCGATCTCGGCCGGGCCTTCGGCGTCTACTACGCGATCTACAACGCGGCACAGGGCCTGGGCATGGCGGCGGCCGGCCTGCTCGGCGATGCGCTCAGTGTCGTGCTCGTCCTCCACGTGCAGGCCGTGTTGTACCTGGCCTCCGGTGTGGTCGCCTACGTGGGCCTGCGCGGCGTCGCTCCCCGGTCGGGCACGACGGTCCTGGTCAGCGGGGGCGAGCGTCGGGAGACTGCCGAGTCTGCTCCGTAGCCGCGGCCGTCCAGGGCGATCCGGTCGGGCACGCACAGTCGTGTACGCGTCACATCCGGCGTAGCCTCGGCCCATGCGCCTGCTCGCCGGTCTCTCCAGCGCCAACTCGACCGTCGGCGACCTGATCCGGCTCGGTCCGGTGACGATGTCCGCCGAGCGTCTGCGGGGATGCGCCGCCGCGGTGGCGGACGACCTGCACGGCGTACCGGTCGTCGCCGTGCACGCCACCGCCACCGCCGAGACCGTGGTGGGGGTGGTCGGCGCGCTGCTCAGCGGGGCCGCCGTCGTTCCCGTGCCGCCCGACTCCGGCCCTCGGGAGAGGGCGCACATCCTGCGCGATTCCGGGGCGACGCTGCTGGTCGGCGGCACCGGAGACGAGCCGGCGCAGGTAGCTGTCAGTCGGGTCGACCTGGGGCGTACCTCGGACACCCGCTATCCGGATCCGGCCCCCGAACGCACCGCTCTGATCATGTACACGAGCGGCACCACGGGGGCGCCCAAGGGTGCCGTCCTGTCGCACCGCGCCGTCGAGGCCGGCATCGACGCGCTCGCCGACGCCTGGGCCTGGACCCCCGACGACCTCCTGGTGCACGGTCTGCCCCTGTTCCACGTCCACGGTCTCGTGCTCGGCGTGCTCGGCGCACTGCGGGTGGGCTGCCGGCTGCACCACACCGGACGGCCGACCCCGGAGGCGTACGCCGGGGCGGGCGGCACCCTCTACTTCGGTGTGCCGACCGTCTGGTCGCGGATCTGCGCCCAGCCCACCGCCGCCGCTCGCCTCGGCTCGGCGCGGCTGCTGGTCTCCGGCAGTGCGGCACTGCCCGCGCCGTCGTTCGAGCGGATGCGCCAACTCACCGGTCACCGGCCGGTCGAGCGCTACGGCATGACCGAGACGCTGATCACGCTGAGCAACCGGGCCGACGACCCGTCCCGTCGGCCCGGGATGGTCGGCACGCCGGTGCCGGGGGCGGAGACGCGGGTCGTCGACGACGACGGGCACCAGGTGCCCGCCGACGGTACGGCCATCGGGGAGCTGTGGGTTCGAGGGCCGATGCTGTTCGACGGCTACCTGGGCAAACCCGACGTCACCGCCCGACTGCTCGACGGGGACGGGTGGTTCCGCACCGGCGACATCGCGAGCGTGTCACCCGACGGCCTGCACCGACTGGTCGGTCGCCGATCCACCGACCTGATCAAGAGCGGTGGGTACCGGATCGGCGCGGGCGAGGTCGAGGACGCGCTGCTGGCCCACCCGGGCGTTCGTGAGGCCGCGGTCGTCGGTACGCCTGACGACGACCTCGGCCAGGAGGTGACAGCCTTCGTCGTCGCGGACCAGGTCACCGCGGCCGAGCTCGTCGACTTCGTGGCGCGGACGCTGTCGGTCCACAAACGGCCTCGACAGATCAGGTTCCTCGACACGCTGCCCCGAAACGCGATGGGCAAGGTGCAGAAGCACCTGCTCGCCGGCTGACCGTCGGGAGGCCGGTGGCGCGGGGCGCGGCGTCGAGCGGTGCCCACCGGGCTCACGGGTCGGGCAGAGTGTCCCCGGCCTCGACCAGGCCGTTCTGGTAGGCGATGACGACCAGTTGTGCCCGGTCCCGGGCATTCACCTTCATCATCGTACGGTTGACGTGGGTCTTGACCGTGAGCGGCGAGACCCGCAGCCGCCGGGCGATGTCGTCGTTGGAGAGCCCGTGCGCGACCAGGATGAGGATCTCCATCTCCCGCTCGGTGACCAGGTCCAGCGCGGGCAGGCGCGGCCTGGTGGTCGGCCGGATGCGGTGGATGAAGCGGCTGAGCAGGCCGCGGGTCGCGCGGGGGGAGAGCAGCGCGTCGCCGGCGGCGATCACCCGGACGGCGTTGACCAGGTCGGCCGGTGCGACGTTCTTGCCGAGGAAGCCGCTGGCCCCGGCCTGGAGTCCGAGGACGACGTTGTCGTCGTCGTCGAAGGTGGTGAGGATCAGGACGCGGGTCCGGGCGAGATGCGCGTTGGCGCAGATCCGTCGGGTGGCCTCGATACCGTCCATGTGCGGCATCCGGATGTCCATCAGGACGACGTCCACCCAGGTCGTGCGCATCAGGTCGATGGCCTCCCGGCCGTCGGCGGCCTCCCCGGCCACCTCGAAGCCCGGCTCGGCGTCGATGATCATCTTGAAGCCCGCCCGAATCAACGCCTGATCGTCGGCGAGCAGGATGCGGATCGTCATGTCACACCCCAGGCCGTTCGGCGACGGAGGCCCGGCGGCTCTCGACCGCTGCGCTCAGGCTGATTGTGTGTTCGTCGGCCGGCAGCACGGCGCGCACCCGGAACCGGCCGCCCTCGACGGGCGCGGCGGTGAGGGCGCCGTGCGCGGCCGCGGCCCGCTCGCGCATGCCCAGCAGGCCGAACCCGGATCCGGGATGGTGCGGGCCGGGCGCGGCGATCCGGTTGGTGACCTCGATGGTGACCGCGTCCGCGGTGAACTCGGTGGTCAATTCGGCCGTCCCGTCGCCGTACCGGTGGGCGTTGGTCAGGGCTTCCTGCAGGATCCGGTACGCGGCCAGATCCACCACGGCGGGCAGCGGCCGAGCCGTGCCGCGCAGGTGGTGGTCGACCCGGAAGCCGATGGCGCGCAGGCCGTCGAGCAGGTCGTCGACGCGGTCCAGGCCCGGGGCGGGTTCGGTGCTGGCCAGCTCGTACGGGTCGCGCAACACGCTGATCACTGACTTGATCTCCTCCAGCACCGTGTCGGCGGCCAGGCGGATGTGCCCGAGCACGGGCCACACCCTGTCCGGGTCGTTGCGCAGGACATGGTCGGCGGCACCGACGTGCACGCTGATCACCGCGATGTGGTGGGCCACGACGTCGTGCAGCTCGCGTGCGATCCGCAGTCGCTCGTCCATCACGCGTCGGCGCGCCTCCTCCTCACGGCTCATCTCAGCCTGCCGGGCACGCTTGGTCACCTCGGCGATGTAGGCCCGGCGCATCCTGGTCGAGTCGCCGGCCCCCGCGCCTCCGAACAGCCAGGCGAAGAGCCCGAACTGTCCGGCCGACCACCACTGCGAGAAGTGGGCCACGGACCCGGCGACGATGAGCGTTCCCCACACAAGCGTGGCGTAGAACCAGGGGCGCCGGCTGGGGCTGTAGAGCGCCGCCGAGTACGTCAGCACACCCAGGGTGATGACCAGACCCGACGCCGGCAACCCGGTCAGGATGGCGCATGCCGCGAGGGCGGTGACCGCGACGAGGGCTCCCTGTGGATACCACCGCCGTACCGGCGCGGCGACGGCGGCGAGCGCCGCCAGCGCGATCGCCCAACCGTTCACGGGTCGCTCGTCGAGCTTCAGCACGAGCACGAACAGCGCGGTGGCGAGCACCACGTCGCCCAGCCAGGCCCGGAGGTGCCAGCGTAGCCAGGCCGGACCCCATCCCGCGGTCACGTCGTGCATGTCCCGACGGTAGGCGGCCCTGCCGCCCGCATCGTCCCGCATCAGCGGTATCGCGCTTCTAGCCGTGTACTGCGTCCGCGGTACGCGGACGCCTGCGCTGGTCGGACGACATTCGTACCTCTTCCCTCGATGGTTGGACGGGTCTGGTGATTCGGGTGACGATCGACGGAGGACTGACGTGGCGACGCTGCTGTACCGGCTGGGCCGGTTCTCGTTCCGGCGCCGACGGCTCACGCTCGCGGCGTGGGTCATCGCGCTGGCGCTGCTGGGCCTCGGTGCGAGTCGACTGTCCGAGCCGACCACCGACGCCTTCTCCATTCCGGGGACCGAGTCGTCGCAGGCGCTGGGGGTCATCGCCGACAAGTTCGGCCGCGCGACGGACGTGGCCTCGGCGCGGGTGGTGTTCACCGTCCCGGGCGACGCGACGTTGACCGGCGCCGCCCAGAAGGCCGCGATCGGGCAGACGGTCGCGGCGCTGACCGGTGTGCCGCAGGTTACCGGCGTGACCGACCCGTTCGTGGCGGGTACGGTCTCGCCTGATCAACGAACCGCGTACGCCACAGTCGACTACTCCGTCCCCGTTACCGACATCAGCGTCGCCGACCGCGAGAAGCTGCTCTCCGCCGGTGCCGCCGCGAAGGCCGCCGGCATCGGGGTGGAGTTCTCCGGCGACGTCACCAAGACCCCCGCGCAGGGCCATGCGGCCGAGGCGCTCGGCATCATCATCGCCGCGCTCGTCCTGCTGATCACGTTCGGTTCCCTGGTCGCCGCGGGGCTGCCGCTGCTCACCGCGGTGGTCGGGGTGGGCGCGGGCATGCTCGGCATCCAGATCGCCACCGGTTTCTTCGACCTCTCCTCCTCGACCCCCGCGCTGGCCACCATGCTCGGCCTCGCGGTCGGAATCGACTACGCGCTGTTCGTGGTCTCCCGCTACCGCCAGGAGCTGGCGGCGGGGCGTGCCGGGGAGGAGGCCGCCGCGCGGGCGACAAGCACCGCGGGCTCCGCGGTCGTCTTCGCCGGCCTCACCGTGATCATCGCCCTCGTCGCGCTGTCGGTCACCGGCATCCCGTTCCTCACCGCGGTCGGCGTCGCGGCGGCCGGAACCGTTGCCGTCGCGGTGCTGATCACGCTCAGCTTCGTGCCCGCGATTCTCGGCTTCGCCAACCGCAGGATCCTCCCGAAGCGGCAGCGCGGTCCCGAGCCGCAGGTGGGCAGGAGCGACAAGCGGCCCTTCGGTGAGCGGTGGGCGCGCGGCGTGTTGCGGCACCGGGTGCTGGCGCTGCTGATTCCGCTCGGGCTGATCGCCCTGGTCGCGCTGCCCACACTGGATCTGCGGCTGGCCCTGCCCGACGACGGCACCGCGGCCCGGGAGTCCACCCAGCGCAAGGCGTACGACCAGCTCGCCGAGGGGTTCGGCGCGGGCTTCAACGGCCCGCTCCTGGTGGTCGTCGAGGCGGGCCCGGGCGCTGCTGGGGCCGCCGCCGAGCGGGTACGCACGACGATCGGGGCACTCGACGACGTCGTCATGGTCACCGACGCCGCGCTCAACCGGGCGGGTGACACCGCTCTGCTGACCGTCATCCCCGCCAGCGCGCCCGCCAGCGAGGGCACCAAGGACCTGGTCCACGAGATCCGCGAACGCACGGTGGCCGACGCGACGGTGTCGGTCACCGGGGCCACCGCCGTCGACATCGACGTCTCGGACCGGCTCACCGGGGCCCTGGTGCCCTATCTGGCGATCGTCGTCGGGCTCGCGTTCGTCCTGCTGATGCTGATCTTCCGCAGCATTCTGGTGCCGATCAAGGCCACCATCGGATTCCTGCTCAGCGTGGCCGCGGCCTTCGGCGCGCTGGTCTTCGTCTTCCAGCAGGGTCACCTCGCCGACCTGATCGGCCTGCCGTCCAGCGGCCCGATCGTCAGCGTCATCCCGATCTTCCTCATCGGAATCCTCTTCGGGCTGGCCATGGACTACGAAGTCTTCCTTGTCACCCGCACCCGCGAGGAGTACGTGCACGGCACCGCCCCGAACGACGCGGTCGTCACAAGTATGCGCCAGGGGGCCCGGGTGGTCACCGCTGCGGCGTTGATCATGATGAGTGTCTTCGCCGGGTTCATCCTGGCCGAGGATGCTGTGATCAAGATGCTTGGCTACGGCCTGGCCTTCGGTGTCGCGGTTGACGCCTTCCTCGTTCGGATGACCATCGTTCCCGCCACGCTGTCGTTGCTCGGTCGTTCGGCCTGGTGGCTGCCGAGCTGGCTCGACAGGGTCCTGCCCAACGTCGACGTCGAGGGAGAGCGGCTCACCAAGCGGCTCGCCGACGCCGAGGAGGACCCGGGGGAGTGGCAACCGGCGACCGCCGCCGGGTGAAGACGCCGTGCTGCGGACGGACCCCCCGCCCGTCCGCAGCACGGTCTCCCCAGCACCGCCGGTCAGGCGGGCTGCCCCGCGTCACCGCCGGCTATCCGGCGCATCGGCCGAGGCTCACCGCCGCGCCGCCGCCACTCCCGGGGATAGCCGAGCGAGACCTCCTCGAACCGGACCCCGTCGTACGTCGTCGTACGGGGAATGTGCAGGTGGCCGTAGACCGCGACGGAGGCGCCGAACCGCGTGTGCCAGTCCGCGGAGAGGTCGGTGCCGCACCACTGGGCGAACTCCGGGTACCACAGCACGTCGGTCGGCTGGCGTACCAGCGGCCAGTGACTCACCAGCACGGTGGGCACGTCCGGGTCGATCGCGGCGAGTCGGCGTTCGGTGGCGGCGACCCGCGCCCAGCACCAGGCTTCCCGGCTCGGGTACGGGTCCGGGTGGAGCAGCATCTCGTCGGTGCACACCACGCCGGTTTCGTGGGCCTTGCGCAGGGACTCCTCCCTGGTGGTGGTGCCAGGCGCACGGAACGAGTAGTCGTAGAGCAGGAACAGCGGCACGACGAGCAGCGGGCCGCCCGGGCCGTCCCACAGCCGGTACGGATCCTCCGGAGTGACGATGTCGTTGTCCCGGCACATCCGGACCAGGGCCTCGTAGCGGGCCTCGCCCCGCAACTGCACCGGATCCGACGGATGGGTCCACAGCTCGTGGTTGCCGGGAACCCAGATCACTGTGGAGAACCGGTCGCGCAGGGTCCGGAGGGTCTGTTCGACGTCGTGGAAGATCTCCCCGACGTCGCCGGCGACGATGAGCCAGTCGTCGTCGGAGCCCGGCCGGAGGCGATCGACGACGGGCCGATTGTCCTCGAACGACACGTGCAGGTCACTGACCGCCAGAAGGGATGCCCCCATGGGGTCAATCTTGCCAGTGTCGATGCCGCCCCTCGACCCCCTGCGCCACGAGATCCTCGTAGCCCACGAAGCAGCGGCCAGCACCTGGTTCCCGGCTGGTGGACCCCCTATTCGTGGGCACCCGGCGGCACCATCCGGCAGTCGCAAAGACTGGGGTAGGCAGGCGTACCCAGTGCTGTGCATCGTGGGCGGGGACGGCCGACACGAGGGGCGAGATGGCGAATCCGCGCTACGAGGGCACGACAGCGTCGACCGACGATCCCGAACCCGGAACCGGGTTCCCGGCCGCCACCGAGGGCCAGTGGCGTCGCCTGGCTCTCGCCGCGCTCCGCAGGTCGGGGGACGCCACGGAGAGCACACGCATCGAGCAGGTCGACGAGCTGCTGGCCGCGACCACCTACGACGGCCTGCGGGTCGCCGCCCTGCACACACCGGGCGATCCGGCGCCCCCGCCGACCGGCCTGCCCGGCCAGCCACCGTACGTCCGGGGCGCCCGCGCGTCGGGTGGCCTGGTCGCCGGGTGGGACGTGCGGCAGCGCCACGTCGTCAACGACCCGGTGGCAGCGCGGACTGCCATCCTCGACGATCTGGAGAACGGCGCCGGGTCGATCTGGCTCGCTGTCGGCGCTCCCGCCCTGCCGATCGACGCCCTGCCGGAGGCCCTCGACGGCGTCCGGTTGGACTGGGCCGGCGTGGTCCTCGACCCGGGGGAGCACGTCGTCGCCGCCGCCGACGCCTGGCTGGACCTGCTCGCCAGGCAGGCCGGCGGCCCGGTCCGGCCGGACGGCAATCTCGGCGCCGACCCCCTGGGCCTGCGCGCCCGTACCGGCGCGGCCGACGCGCTGGCGGGAGCCCTGCGCGACGCCGCGGCTGTGGCAACCAGGTGTGCGGCGGAGGCGCCGGGCCTTCGGGCGATCACGGTGGACGCGACCGTCTACCACGAGGCCGGCGGCTCCGCCGCGCAGGAGTTGGGCTGCGCGGCCGCCGCCGGGGTCGCCTACCTGCGGGCGCTCACCGACGCGGGCCTGTCCGTCACGGCGGCGCTCGGGCAGTTGGAGTTCCGCTACGCGGCTACGGCGGACCAGTTCGGCACGATCGCGAAACTGCGTGCCGCACGGCGGATCTGGGCCAGGGTCGCCGACATGTGCGGCGCGGCCCACCGCGGCGGGCAACGTCAGCACGCCGTGACATCGGCGGCCATGATGACCGCCCGGGACCCGTGGATGAATCTGCTGCGCACCACCGTCGCGGCCTTCGCCGCGGGAATCGGCGGAGCCGACGCGCTGACGATCCTCCCCTTCGACCACAGTCTCGGCCAGCCCGACGCCTTCTCCCGTCGCATGGCGCGCAACACCCAGGCGCTGCTCCTCGACGAGGCCCACCTCGCGCGCGTGCTTGACCCGGCGGGTGGCTCCTGGTACGTCGAGCGGTACACCGAGGACCTGGCGCAGGCCGCCTGGGACTGGTTCACCGCCATCGAGACGAACGGGGGCCTAGCGGCCGCTCTGGACAGCGGCCTCGTCGCCGAGCGGATCGACCAGACCTGGCAGTTCCGGGCGGCCAACATCGCGTGCCGCCACGATCCCATCACCGGGGTGAGCGAGTTTCCGGCTCCCGCCGAGCCGTTCGTACCGCGTCGGCCCGCCCCCGCGTCCGCGCGTGGTGGCCTGCCGGTGCGCCGCTTCGCGGAGGCGTTCGAGCGCCTGCGGGATCGCAGCGACGCGCACCGGGCGGCCACCGGTAGCCCGCCGACAGTCTTTCTGGCCGCTCTCGGCGCACCGGCCGCCCACGGGCCGCGGTTGAGCTTCGCCACCAACCTGTTCGCTGCCGGCGGCGTCGCCGTCAGCACCGGCGCCGGCGTGGACCCGGCTGCGCTGGCCGACGCCTTCGTCGCCAGCGGATCGCCTGTCGCCTGCGTGTGCGGCACCGACAAGGCGTACGCCGAACACGCCGGACCGGTGGCCGAGGCGCTGCGGCGCGCGGGGGCGCGACGCGTGTGGCTCGCCGGCCGTGACCACCAACCCGGCGTCGACGGCTACGTCCATCAGGGCTGCGACGCGGTCGCGGCGCTCACCACCACGCTTGACGACCTGGGGGTTGCGCAGTGATTCCGGACTTCTCGACGGCGCAGCTGACCTCGCCGCCGCCGCGCCCGGACGCCGACGACGCCTGGCGTGCGGCAGTCGTGGCCGAGACCGGTACGAGCATCGAGGACCTCAGCTGGCGTACGCCCGAGGGCATCGTCGTTCCCCCGGTGCTCACCGCTGCCGAAGCGGACGGCGGCTACCCCGGTATCGCCCCCTTCGTGCGCGGCCCCTACCCGACCATGTACGTCAACCAGCCGTGGACCATCCGGCAGTACGCGGGATTCTCCACGGCGCAGGAGTCCAACGCCTTCTACCGCCGCAACCTCGCGGCCGGGCAGAAGGGTCTGTCGGTGGCCTTCGACCTGCCCACCCACCGGGGATACGACTCCGACCACCCGAGGGTCACCGGTGACGTCGGGATGGCAGGTGTGGCCATCGACTCGGTGTACGACATGTGCGAGCTGTTCGAGGGCATCCCGCTGGACCGGATGAGCGTGTCGATGACCATGAACGGCGCGGTGCTGCCGGTGCTGGCGTTCTACATCGTCGCCGCCGAGCGGCAGGGCGTCGCGCCGGAGCAGCTGTCCGGCACCATCCAGAACGACATCCTCAAAGAATTCATGGTGCGCAACACCTACATCTACCCGCCCGCGCCCTCCATGCGGATCATCTCGGACATCTTCGCGTACACGTCCCGGCGGATGCCGCGCTTCAACTCCATCTCCATCTCCGGCTACCACATCCAGGAGGCCGGGGCGACCGCCGACCTGGAACTCGCGTACACCCTCGCCGACGGCGTGGAGTATCTGCGCGCGGGCCGTGACGTCGGTCTGGACATCGACACGTTCGCGCCCCGCCTCTCGTTCTTCTGGGGCATCGGCATGAACTTCTTCATGGAGGTGGCGAAACTACGTGCCGGCCGGTTGCTCTGGGCCGAGCTGGTACGTGAGTTCGGGCCGAAGGATCCCCGCTCGCTCAGTCTGCGCGCGCACAGCCAGACCTCCGGATGGTCCCTGACCGCGCAGGACGTGTTCAACAACGTCATGCGGACCTGCGTCGAGGCGATGGCCGCCACGCAGGGGCACACCCAGTCGCTGCACACGAACGCACTCGACGAGGCGCTGGCGCTGCCCACCGACTTCTCCGCCCGCATCGCGCGCAACACCCAGTTGCTTCTCCAACAGGAGTCCGGCACCACCCGCGCCATCGATCCGTGGGGCGGCAGCGCCTATGTCGAGCGGCTCACCCGTGATCTGGCCGCCCGCGCCCGGGACCACATCACCGAGGTCGAGGCCGTGGGCGGCATGGCCCGGGCGATCGACGAGGGCATCCCGAAGTTGCGGGTGGAGGAGGCGGCGGCCCGTACCCAGGCGCGCATCGACTCCGGGCGGCAGCCGGTCATCGGCGTGAACAAGTACCGCACTGACACCGATCGGCCCGTGGACGTGCTCAAGGTGGACAACGCCGCGGTGCGGTCGAACCAGATGGCGAAGCTGCGCCGGTTGCGCGCGGAGCGCGACGACGCCGCGTGCCGCGCCGCGCTGCACGCCCTGACGCGCGCTGCCGAGGCGCAGCGCGTGGGCGACCGAGGGCCGGGCCTGGAGCAGAATCTGCTCGCCCTGTCCGTCGCGGCGGCCCGGGCCCACGCCACGGTCGGTGAGATCTCCGACGCCCTGGAGCAGGTGTACGGCCGACACGTCGCACGCGTCCGCACGATCTCCGGTGTCTACCGGGAGGAGGCCGGCCGCGGAGGGAGCATCGAACGCGTCCGGGCAGCCGTGGAGGCGTTCGCCGAGGCCGAGGGGCGCCGGCCCCGGATCCTGGTGGCCAAGATGGGCCAGGACGGCCACGACCGGGGCCAGAAGGTGGTCGCCACCGGGTTCGCGGACCTGGGCTTCGACGTCGACGTGGGGCCGCTGTTCGCCACGCCGGCCGAGGTGGCCCGGCAGGCCGTCGAAGCAGACGTGCACATCGTCGGCGTCAGCTCCCTCGCCGCCGGCCACTTAGCCCTCATCCCCGCACTGCGTGACGAACTCGCCGCGCACGGCCGCGAAGACCTCATGATCATCGTGGGGGGCGTCATTCCGCCGCAGGACTACGAGGAGCTTCGTGCCGCCGGCGCGGCCGCCATCTTCGCGCCGGGCACCGTCCTGGCCGACGCGGCTCTCGACCTGCTCGCGGGTCTCGCCGGCCGGCGTGGCCATCCGGTGCCGGCGTAGTGACGGCGGCCGTCGACGTCGAGGCGATGGTGGCCGGGGTACGGGCCGGCTCGCCGGTCTGGGTGGCCCGCGCGGTCACGCTCGTCGAGTCCACCCGGGCCGACCACAGGCGCGCGGCGCAGCGACTCCTGGCGGCGCTGACGCCGTACACCGGTCGATCGCACCGGATCGGTGTCACAGGGGTGCCGGGCGCCGGCAAGTCCACGTTCATCGACAGGCTGGGCAGTGACCTGGTGGTGGCGGGCCACCGGGTCGCAGTTCTCGCGGTGGACCCGTCGTCCTCCCGCGGCGGGGGCAGCATCCTCGGCGACCGGACGCGCATGACGCGTCTGCTGTCCCACCCCGGCGCCTACGTTCGGCCGTCGCCCTCGGCCGGCACCCTCGGCGGGGTGGCGAAGGCGACCCGGGAAGCGATAGTGGTGGTGGAGGCCGCCGGTTACGACATCGTCGTGGTCGAGACGGTCGGCGTGGGGCAGAGCGAGACCGCTGTCGGCGACATGGTCGACACGTTCCTGCTGCTGGCCCTGGCCCGCACGGGCGACCAACTGCAGGGAATCAAGAGGGGCATCCTCGAGATGGCCGACGTCATCGCGATCAACAAGGCCGACGGCCCGCACGCCGCCGAGGCGCGGCGGGCCGCTCGCGAACTGGCGGGGGCCCTGCGGATGCTTGGCGGCGGCGGTGGGCCACTCTGGACGACACCGGTGATCACCTGCAGTGCCCTGGACGGGACCGGCGTCGGGGAGGTCTGGTCGCGTCTGCGCGCCCACCGTGAGGCGCTGGAGTCCGGTACGGATCTCGCGGAGCGGCGCCGCAGGCAGCAGGTCGGGTGGATGTGGGCGATGGCCCAGGACACCGTGCTGAGCCGCTGGCGTGCGCACCCGCGGGTGCGTGCCGTCGCAGGCGGCCTCGAACAGGCGGTCCGGGACGGTTCGCTCACTCCGGCGCAGGCGGCCGATCGCCTGCTCGCCTGCTACGACGGTCAGGGTCACCGCACCGGCTGACCGGCGCGGGACGGACGTCGCTCAGTCGGAGGGCCCGTCGGCCGGTGCGTCCTGCGTCAACTCCGCGCGCAGCGCGTCGAACGCCTCGTTGATGAGGTGGCGCAGGTCGTCCGCGCCGTTGCTCTCCGCCCAGTATCGGATGGCCTCAGTGGTGGCCGCCAGCGCTGCCGCGACCAGAACCCGCAGGTGCAGCTTGCCTCGGGATCCCGTGGCGGACGGTGCCAGCGCCTCGATGAGCAGTTGCTGGTCGGCGTCGCGCCGCTGCCCGGTGCCGGCCCGCAGCGCGGGCGTCTGGTAGACCAGTTGCATCCGGGACAGCAGCACGTCGCGTTCGCTGTCGTACAGCTGGTTGAGCCCGTGGGTGAGAGCGTGCCGAATCTTGTCGATGGCGGGCTCGTCGGCCGGACGCTTGGCGATCAGGTCGGCGATCATCGGGTCGTAGTCGTCCTCGAGTGCCGCGTCCTCCTTCGTGGGGAAGTAGCGGAAGAACGTCATGTGTGAGACGCCGGTGGCGGCGGCGATCTCCTCGACCGTGGTGGCGTCGAAACCCTTCTCCAGAAACAGCCGCATGGCATTCTTCTGAAGCTGCCGGCGAGTGCGCTCTCTTTTCTCACGGCGCCAGTCGGATCCTGCGGCGCGGGAGACATCGGTACTGCTCACAGGGTGCTCATTCTGCGGATTCATCTGGATACTGTGGCAGCCTAGCCTTTGCTCTGCGCGGTGGTGCTCACCGGGGATTCGTCGTCCTCGTGCGGCGTCAACGATGCGAACGATTCGCGTTTCGGCAGGAAGGCCAGGCAGAGCGCGGCACCGACCACGGCGAGGCCGAAGCAGCACCACATGACCATCGACATTCCGTCGACGTACGCCAGTTGGGCGGCGCGCAACAGCGCGGAACCGGGCGGTCCGAGCTTCTCCGCGACGGCGGCCGCGCCGAACACCGACTCCTTCGCCGCATCGGCCGCGGCGGACGGGAGACCGCCGAGCGCCGGATCGAGATCCTTCTGGTAGACGCCCGACAGCACGCTGCCCATGGCGGCCACCGCCACGGCGCTACCGACCTGGCGCAGCGTGTTGACCACCGCCGAGCCGCTGCCCGCGGCGTCGTCACCGACCGAGCCGACCGCCGCCTCCAGCGAGGTGGCCATCACGGCGCCGACGCCGAACCCGCAGCCGGCCAGGCCGATCGCCAGCCACTCGTACCCGCTGGTGTCGTCGACCCGGGTGAGCAGGAGCAGCCCGGCACCCATCACCACCAGGCCGGTGATCACGATGACCTTCCCGCCGAACCTGCGGTCCAGGCTTGTGGCCAGGGCGCCGGACACCAGGAGGCCGGCCATCATCGGGATGATCCGCAGGCCGGTGCCGAGCGAGTCGAAGCCCCGCACCGCCTGCAGGTAGAGCGGGACCACGAAGATCACACCGGCGAGCGCGAAGGCGACGATCATGATGGCGACGGTGTTCCAGGTGAACTGCGGCTTGCGGAACAGCCGGAGGTCCATCAGCGGGTGGGCGACGCGCCGTTCCCAGGCCACGAACAGCGCGATCGCGATCACCGCGCCGACCAGCAGGGCGATGGTCAGGCCGTCCGACCAGCCCGACTCGGGGCCGCGGATGACGCCGTAGACCAGGGCGACGGTCGAGAGGACGGCCAGGACGCTGCCCACGACGTCCAGTGGGCGCTGCGTCTCGCTGCGCGACTCGTCGATCAGCAGCAGGCCGGCCACGAACGCGATCGCGAGGATCGGAACGTTGATCCAGAAGACCGAACTCCACGAGTAGCGTTCGAGCAGGGCACCGCCGACGATCGGCCCGAATGGCATCCCGGCGCCGACCGCTGCCGTGAACACGGCCATGGCCCGGGTGCGCTCACGGCCGGAGAAGGTCGTGATGACGAGCGCCGGGGTCAGCGGCAGGATGATCGCGGATCCGACACCCATCACGGCGCGGGCCGCGATCAACTGGCCCGCCGTCTCCGACAGCGCGGCGGCGAACGAGGCGACGAAGAAGAGGCCGAGCCCCGCCAGCATGACCTTCTTGCGGCCGATGCGGTCGGCTATCGCACCGGAGGGCAGCATCGCGCCGGCGATCGCCAGCGAGTAGGCGTCGACGATCCACTGGAGTTCGGAGGTGCCGGCGCCCAGGGAGCTCGAGATGCTGGGGAGGGCCACGTTCAGGACCGTGAAGTCGAGACTCAGCACCAGTACGGCGAGGCAGACGGCAATAAGCATCAACCAGCGGCGATCAACGCGCGTGCTCATCGTGTGCGGTCCCTTCGAGTTAGCGACTAACATGTTATAGGCTAACCCAGCGACGGGGCCGAAACAAGCAGGCGCTCGACGGCCTAAGCAGCGCTTTAGGCAGGTTGCCCACGATGAACGGACCACAGTCGTCTCCCGAGGAGTCCGACCATGTCCGAGCCTGCTGACGAGCCCGGCGCGAGCTTTCCGATGCCCCGGACGTGCCCGTTCGGAATGCCGCCCGAATACCAGAAGATGCGGGGCGAGGGCGGCGTCACCCGTGTGCGGATGCCCGACGGCTCCGCGGTCTGGGCGGTGTCCCGCTACGACCTGGCGCGCGAACTACTGATGAACGAGCACCTGTCGGTCTTCCGTGGCCACGTCGCCTTTCCGGACGTGACCGGACGCGGCGGCGCACGAGGGTCGATTCAACCCAAAGGCATGCTCACCTGGATGGACCCCCCGGAACACAGCGTCTACCGACGGATGCTGATGAACGAGTTCACCTACCGGCGGATGGGCCATCTTCGCGAGCCGATCGAACGCTTCATCGACACCCGCATCGACGAGGTGCTGGCCGGCCCTCGGCCGGTCGACCTGGTCACGGCGCTGGCGCTGCCCGTGACGCGACAGGTGATCTGTGAGCTGCTCGGCATCCCCGAGGAGCAGAACGACGCCTTCAACGTCCACCTCGACCGTCTGCTCGGCACCCGCACCTCGAACGAGGACCGCGCCGCCTCCTGGGGCGCGGTGCGGTCACTGGTCGGTGACCTGATCGCCGAGCGCGAGGCGCGCCCCGCCGACGACCTGATCAGTCGCCTCGTCGTCAAGTACAAGGAAGCGGTGGGTGCGGAGGTCGACTACGAGGTGCTGATCGGGCTGATCATGGCCCTGCGTACCGCCGGGCACGAGTCCACCGCAGCGATGATCTCCACCGGTATCGCGGTCCTGCTCGACAATCCGGGACAGTTCGACCAGATCAAGGCGGACCGGACGCTGATCCCGGCCGCGGTCGAGGAACTGCTGCGATTCCTCAGCGTCGCCGACCGGGCCACGGCGCGGGTCACCACGGCCGACATCGAGCTGGCCGGAACGACAATCCCCGCCGGCGAGGGCGTGCTCGTGCTCAACGCGTCCGCGAACCACGACGAGGCGGTCTTCGACGACCCTGCCTCGTTCCGGCTGCGCCCGGACTCCGCCCGGCACCTCGCCTTCGGCTACGGCATCCACCAGTGCATCGGGCAGAACCTCGCGCGACTGGAGATCGAGGCGGTGATCGAAAGGCTCGTCGCCCGTGTGCCCGGGTTGCGGCTCGCGGTGGGCGTCAACGAACTCACGTTCGCGCAGGACGCCCTGTTCTACTCGGTGACCGAACTGCCGGTCACGTGGTAGGCGCCGTGCTGCCCGCCGATGCCGACGTCGTCATCGTGGGCGCCGGGCCCTGCGGGCTGTTCCTCGCCTGCGAACTGCGGCTGGCCGGTATCCGCCCGGTGGTCCTGGAGAGGATGACGGAGGCGGGTGGGCCGCCGAAGGCCAGCGGAATCAACGGGCGGATCATCGACGTACTGGAATTCCGCGGGTTGCTCGACCGCTTCACGGCCGAGGCGTCAGTGGCGGGACGGCTGCCGATCTTCGAGTTCAGCGGCATGGTGCTCGACCTGCGCAAGCTCGGCACCATTCCGCTGCGGCGGATGTCGATCCCGCAGTGGAAGATCGAACGCCTGCTCAACGGCCGGGCCGAGGAACTCGACGTGGACCTGCGCCGGGGCCACGAGGTCCTCGCGGTCGACCAGGACGAGGACGCGGTGCACGTGCACGTCCGTGGCCCGGCCGGCGAGCAGCGGATCACCACGCGGTACCTGGTGGGCTGCGACGGCGGCCGTAGCCGGGTACGCAAGTGGGCCGACATCGACTTCCCGGGCCACACCGACGAACACATCCTGACGTACCTGGGCGACGCCGTCGTGCCCGACGAACTGGTGATCCCCGAGACCGGGGAACTGGACCTGCCCGGCGTCGGCCGGGTCCGGCTCGGCCTCACCCGTACCGACCGGGGCATGTTCGCGCAGGTCCGCCGCGACGGCGTGCACCGCCTGGCGGTGACCGAGTGGGACGCCGACGTGAAAGGCACCGACGGCCCGGCGACGCTCGAGGAACTGGGCCAGGCGATCGAACGGGTGCTCGGCACCCGGATCCCCCTGAGTTCGCCGCGCTGGGTCACCCGGGTGCTCGACAACACGCGGTTGGCCGACGACTACCGCCGGGGTCGGATCCTGCTGGTCGGAGACGCCGCACACGTCCACTCGTCCACCGGTGGGCCAGGGCTCAACCTCGGCCTGCAGGACGCGGTGAACCTCGGCTGGAAACTGGCCGCCGTCCTGCACGGCTGGTCCACGCCCCGCCTGCTGGACACCTACCAGGGTGAGCGCCGGCCGGTCGCCGAACGCGTGCTGATGCACACCCAGGCGCAGACCGGTCTGCTCGCGCCGGGGCCGCACATCACCCAGCTCCGCAAGGTCTTCCTGGAACTGCTGGAGGACCCGGCCACCCTGCTGACCTTCGTCAACCTGTTCGGCGGCATGGACGTCCGGTACGACTTCCCCCGCAGCTCCGACAGCCACCCGCTCGTCGGGGGTTGGTTCCCCGACTTCGAGGTGGTCACGGCAACCGGAAGGCGGGCCGTCCACGACCTGATGCACAGCGGTGCCCCGCTGCTGCTCGACCTGGGCGAGGACGGTGCCGCGGCCACCGAGGCGGCCCCCTGGAAGGGCCGTGTCGAGATCGTGACCGCTCGTGCGGCGGAGCCCGAGCCACCGGCCACCGCCCTGCTGATCCGGCCGGACGGGTACGTCGCCTGGGCCGCCGACGCGGCACCGCACGGCGACGGGCTCGGGGCAGCGCTGACCGCCTGGTTCGGCGCCGAACCGCGTTGACCGCGCGAGCCGCGCCCGCGCGAGGACACCGGGCCCTCCCCAGGCCCGCATTCGCAGGCATCGCGACACCACCGAAGGAGACAATGGTGCAGTTCTGGCTGGGCACTACGTTCATCGACGCCGCCGAGTCCGTGACCGTCGCCCGGATGGCCGACGACCTCAACTACCACACCCTGGCGCTGTCGGATCACCTCGCCTACACCGAGTACGGGTCACGCTATCCGTACACGGACGACGGGGTGGCGCCGTGGAAGGCCGAGACGCACTGGCCCGACGCCTGGGTCATGATCGGGGCGATGGCAGCGGTGACCCGTCGGCTGCGCTTCGCCACGAAGGTCTACGTCGCGCCCGCCCGCGACCTGTTCACCGTCGCCAAGGCGGTCTCCACGGCCGCCTTCATCTCGGACAACCGGGTCTCGTTCGGCGTGGCGGCGGGTTGGTGCCGCGACGAGTTCGCGCTCACCGGCCAGCCGTTCGAGAATCGTGGCCGCCGTCTCGACGAGATGATTCCCGTGCTACGGGCGCTCTGGGAGGGCAAACCGGGGTACGCCCACAGCGGCGAGCACTACGACTTCCCGCCGCTGAACATCGCGCCGGTGCCGACCGAACCGATTCCCGTCTACATCGGCGGGGAGAGTGAAGCCGCGCTGCGGCGCGTCGCCGCGGTGGGTGACGGCTGGATCGGCGCCCGCGCGTACCGGCCCGAGCAGCTCGACGAGGTTCTCGGCCGGCTGTCGCGTCACCTGGCCGAGCGCGGCCGGACACTGTCCGACATCACGGTGATGGCGGCGGTCGCCGCGTATCCGTCGGTGGATCTGTACCGCCGCCTCGAGGACAAGGGCGTCGACGCCACCCAGGCCACGCCGTGGGCCATGCCCAACGACAGCGAGCGCAACCTCACCGGCCTGGCGCTCAAGCAGGCGACGATGGAGCGGTTCGCCGCCGAGGTCATCGAACGGATGTGACCCTCGCGGCCCGGGTCCGGCGCCCCGTGCGGCGCGCCGGACCGCCTGCCCGGTCAGGTCCGCAGCGCCGCGTTCAGTACCCAGGTCAGATCGCTGCGCCGACTCACCCGCAGCTTGCGGTAGACCCGCGTCAGATGCTGCTCCACCGTGCTGGGCGTGACGTACAGGCTGTCGGCGATCTGCCGGTTCTTCAGCCCGCTCGCCGCCAGGGTCCAGACGCGTCGCTCGGCCTCGCTCAGGTCGGCCAGCCGCGCCAGCACCTCCTCGGGACGTTCACCCGTGCGTTCCTCGTCCCTGTCGTCGTTGTCGAGGAGCACCGCGGGTTCCCTGTCCTCGCTTGCCGCCGTGGCGGCGGGAGCCGGCTCGAAAGCCGCCGCGGGCCCGGCGGTCAGTGCCCCGGGCGGCGCACCGCACTCCTGCGCCAGCAGGCGTGCCCGGTGGGCGTGTGCGCCGGCCTGATCGCCGTGGCCCGCCACCCGGAACGCCTCACTCATCCGAACGAGCGTCCGCGCCAGCTCCCACTGGTCGCCGGCCTGTTCGAGCGCCTCGGCGGACTGGCGCAGCAGCTCCAGCCGTGCGTCCGGCGGGCTGGCCATGGCGAGCGTCTGCAGACAGATGCCGCGTGTACGGAGGTGCTCCGGTCCGAGAAGGGCGAGCTGCTCCTTGGCCAGCCGTCTGGCGTCGGCGAGTGCGCCGGTGCACAGGTGCGTCCGCGCCGCCTCGACGCGCCAGGCCGTCAACGCGGGGTAGTCCATGCCCCAGGCGACGAGCAGCTCACCGCAGGTACGGAAGTCGCTCAGCGCGGCGGCGAACTGACCGACCGATCGCCGGTAGACGCCCCGGGCGATGAGATGGACGATGCCGAACGGGCCGTGATGGGTCGCCTCGGGAACGCCGAGGTTGATCTGCTGGAGCGCGGTCTCGTAGTCGCCGAGCGCCACCGCCGTGTGCACGAGTACCGAGCGCGGCACGGCCACCGCCACGCCCCAGCCGGTCGCCGTGACGTCCTGCAACGCCTGCTCGGCCAGCCGCGCCGCGCCGGCCAGGTCGCCACAGCGCAACTGCGCCTCGGCGCGCAACGCGGTGAGGACGCCGGTCCAGGTCACGGCGCCCTGCTGCCGGGACTGCGCGATCAGGAACGCCAACCGGGTGTCGGCCGTCCGGCAGCGGTCACCCAGGATGAGAGCCGAGATGGCGGCGCCGATGGCGTTCCAGGTGCGGCCGTTCAGCGGCGCGGCGGCCAGGACCTCCTCGGCGAGGTCGAGCGCCTCGGCGCGGCCGGTGGTCAACACGTTGCCGAAAGCCTGGCCGGCTTCGAGTTCAAGGTTCGCCGTCGCGCCGTGCGGGTCGGGCTGACGCAGACCCATGGCCTCGACCGCCGGGGCCAGGGCCGGATAGAAGGCCGACATGCGCCGCGCGGTGGCGCCGAGTTGGGCTTGCATGTCCTCGTCCGGGCGCACGGCGCTGCGGTTGAGCTCAGCGAGGGCCTGTAGGGCCTCGTCGATCAGGCCGAACCACAGCATCCAGTCGACGGGCAGCAGGGCCTGGCGTCCGGTGAGGAAGCCCCGGCGGCCAGCCTCGAGCAACTCGCTCAGATGTCGACTCGCTGCCGTCGGGTCGACGCGCCACTGCGCCTCCGCGAGAAGCGCGAGCGTACCGGCTCGGCCGTGCGGCTCGCTCGCCAGTTGAAGGGCGCGGTTCAGGAAGGACACGCCGAGAGCCAGGTCGCCCTGGGCCAGTTCGTGTTCGGCTGCCTCGCGCAGCACCGTGGTGGCCCACACCGCGTGCGACCCCTCGGCCGCCATGAGGAACCGGGCCACAGTCGTGGCCGGGGCGCCGCCGTAGTGCAGCAACTCGGCCGCCTGGGCGTACTTGTGCTTCCGCTCCTCGTGCCCGATGCTGTCGCGCACGGCGGCCTCGGCCTCCGGGTGGCGGAAACGGCCGTCGCGCAGCAGGCCGTTCTGCTCCAGAGCGGCCGCCGGCGCGCAGAGCATCTCCGCTCCCGAGCCGATGAGCGCGGCCACCAGATCGCGAGCGGCCGTGCTGCCCAGGATCGCGATGCTGCGGGCCAACTCAAGCATTGAGTACTCGCACCGATAGAGGCACTGCAGGAAAGCCTGGCGGAAGTGCGGCCCGACGTGTAGCTCCCCCTCGGGGAAGTTGGCCGACTGGTCCAGGGTGATCGCCTCCACCAGGGCCGGCAGACCGCCGGTGACCCACAGTGCCTGGTCGGCAAGCCCCGCGGCCGCACGACCACCGAGACGCCGGCCCAGCAGCTGTGCGACGCCGGACGCCGACAACAGGCCGATGTCGATCCGTTTGATGTAGGGGAGGGCCAGCACGTCCGCCAGGCCGGCGAAGACGAAGGGCTCGGGCTGGATCGCGGTGGTGAACACGATGACCACCGGAACGTTCTGACTCCGGCGGGCCAGGTAGGCCAGGCAGTCCAGGGAGATCGGGTCGCAGTGGTGGGCGTCGTCGACCATGATCACGAGCGGCTGCTTCTCGGCCAGGTCGATGACGGTCTGGCACACGTCATGCATGAGCTGCACCGGCGTGACTCCCACCCGCTCGGGTGGGACCGCCTCGCTGGCGAACGCGCCGAGCAGCCTGTCCCGCACGGTGAATGGCACCTTGGCCTGTGTGAACAGTTGCTCGATGACGCCGAGCGGCAGAGCGCGTTCCCGACGGGAGCTGACCGCGTACAACGGTAGTGTATTCGCCTCGGTCGCTGTCCGGATGAACCGGTGGAGCACGGCGGTCTTGCCACTGCCGACCGGCCCGATCAGTACGGCGCCGCCACCTCTGTCCTGCTGGATGTCCTCCAAAATCTGATGTAAGCCTTCGAGTTCGTCGCCCCGCTCAACCAACTCCATCGCTGATCTCTTCCCCGGATCCGCTCAGGCATGAAATTTTCGGAACTGCCGTCCAGCCGGCTGTGTACCGGTCTGTCGGGCCAGACGCCGACGCCGTGATCGCTAGCAGATCAGCCTGGTCAGGCTGCTACGCAGCTCGGCGAGGACGGCGTCCTGATGCGACATGATGAAGAAGTGCCCGCCCGGGAATGTCGTGACCGTGGTGTCCGCGGTCGTGTGCCCGCGCCAGGCGGCGGCCTCGTCGGCGGTGGTCTGTGGATCGTCGCGGCCGGTGAGAACGGTGATCGGGCAGCGCACCGAAGCGTCGCCCTGCGCGCGGTACCGTTCGATCGCCGTGTAGTCGCCGCGCACGGCCGGCATGATCATGCGGACGACCTCGGGATCAGCCAGCAACGTGGTGTCGGTGCCGCTGAGCCGACGCAGCTCGGTGATGATGCCGTCGTCGCTGCGCAGGTGGACTGTGGTGTGCCGGACCCGGGATGGCGCCCGACGTCCGGAGGCGTACAGCATCGCCGGACTCACGTCCAGGTGCTGCTCCAGCCGGCGCGCCACCTCGAAGGCGATCACGGCACCCATGCTGTGCCCGAAGAGCGCGAGCGGCCGGTCGGCAAATCGGCGCAGTGCCCGGAACGTTTCGTCGGCCAGGTCGGCGATGGTGTCGAGCGGCTGTTCGTGGCGCCGCTCCTGACGACCGGGATACTGCACGGCGACGACCTCCACCTGCTCGGGCAGCGCCGCCGACAGCGGATGGTAGAAGCTCGCCGAGCCGCCCGCGTGTGGGAAACAGACGAGCCGGAGTGTCGCGTCGTCGCGGGGGCGGAAGCGCTGCAACCAGGGGTCGGTCAGCGGGCCGGCGTTCGGCAGTCGGGTCATGCTGTCTCCCTGAGCGGATGCCGGTGGGCGAGGGGAGGTGGCTCGTCGCCTCGCAGGGCCGCCTGGTGCAGGTCGCGGAGGGCGGCGCACGGTTCCAGACCGAGTTCGTCGTGCAGGGTGCGGCGGGCGGTGCGGTAGACTTCGAGGGCTTCCGATCGGCGGTGTGCGCCGCACAGCGCGAGCATGAGCTGGCGGTAGAAGTCCTCCCGCAGCGGGTACTGCACGGTGAGGGACTGCAGGAGGCTGATGAGGTCACGGTGCCGTCCGATGGCGAGACCACAGTCGATCATCAGCTCGGTGCACTCGAGGCGCAGTTCGTCAAGCCAGGTGGTGAAGGCCCGAATCATCGGGCTCTCCTGCAGATCGGCGAGGACCGGCCCCCGGCACAGGTCGAGCATCTCCCGGAAGAGGTCGAAGGCCAGTTCGTGGTGACCGTCGCGGGCGAGCGCCCGGCCGCGCTCGACACCGTCGCGGAACGCGTGCAGATCCACGTCTCCGTACTCCACGTGGATCTGGTAGCCGGAGGAACTGGTCTGGATGAGGCCGCCGTGCTCGCCGCCGGGCAGCAGCTTGCGTAGCTGCGACACGTAGACGTGCAGGCTGGCGGTTGCCCGGCGGGGCGCCCGTGCGCCCCAGATCTCGTCGGTGAGCTGGTCGACCGTGACCGACTGGTCGGCACGTACGAGCAGCACGGCCAGCAGGGTGCGGATCTTGCGCGCGTTCAACGGCAGGTCGCCGGTGGCGCCGGTGATGCGAAGAGGCCCCAGTACTCCGAACTGGACCCAGTCAGCCCCCGTGGCTCTCGTGATGGGCACGGCGGGTTGCGCCATCCCCGAGACGTGACCTCGCATGTTGTGCCCTCCACGGTCTTTGTCGAGCGTGTCCACAGCGCGTCCTGTCGATGCGTGCGGGGTGGTGGCAACAGTTGGCGAGGGGCTCCCCGTTGAGCCTCCCGCGACTCCCGCCCGGCGGCGTCTCCGCTGGGCTTCCCGTAGTCACGTGGTCCGCGGTGTCGGGCCGGTCCGTCAAGACGTCGGCGACGGCTTTAGTGACTAACATGAAAGATAGGACGTCGCTTCGGCCCGGCCAACCCCCTAAATTTCTCTCCGTGTTGGTAGCAACACAGAACCGGTACACCCCCCTAAATCCATCGACTGTGATCTACGCCATAGGGGCCGTACCTGCTAGTTCGCGTACCAGACGCGAGGTTGACGAAGAACGGCAGTGCGCTACGACTTGGTGAAGTCTTCGTTTCCGGCCAGCCCGTCGAGGAGCCGGATGTGGGTGGGGTGCTCCAGGAGTTCGGCGAGGTCGTGGCGGTAGAAAGCCACGTCACCGCCGTCGTGCCGCTCCTGTTGCCGAAAGCCGTGGCGTGGATAGAACTCGCTCACGATCCCGTTCCTGGCACTGCGCCGAAACTCCGCCGTCACACAGCCGGTCTCCGAAGCTCTGGCCGCGCGGAGCACCGCCGCCAGCGCCGCCTGTTCGATGCCGCGACTGAAGACCCGGCAGCTGAGCACGAAGTTGACGATGTGCCAGGCGTCGGCCGCCCGGCGCAACAGGATCGCCCCGACCAGGCCGTTCTCGCCGAACCGGTCGGCCGAGTGCACCGCGAGGGCCAGGCCACCCGGCTCCTCGATCAGGCGTCGGACGTCGAGTTCCTGCATCCGGCGGGTCGTCAGGTTGAACTGGTTGGTGCGGAGCGTGAGCTGGGACAACCGAGGAAGATCGCGCTCGGCCACCGGGGCGAGCCGCACGACCAGGTCCAGCCCGCGCAGATAGTCCGCAAAGGAGGCCGCAGAACCCAGATACTCACCCCGCCGGATCTCCTGCCGGTACTTGTCGGTTCGCGTACGGTCCTCGCTCGTCAGCTCGCGTACGGTGAACCAGCCGCCGCGCAGCAGCTTCTCCACGTGGCGGGCCGGTTCGTCGTCCAACTGCACCACCGCGACCTCGGGCAGCTCGGCACCGACCTGGCCGCATTCGAATGGACTGTCGTCGACGAACACCAGGCTGTCGCGGCCCAGATTCAGGTCGGCGGCCAACTGGCTGATGGCCGCCGACTTGGGTTGCCAGTCGGCGTGCACACGGACGAAGTCCGACTCGCGCAGTGTCATCCCCGGGTGGTCACGTAACACCGCGGTAACCGCGGCAAGATTGTTCTTGCTGGCGGTGGCCAGCAGCACCCCCTGTGATCCCAGTTGCTGCACGACCCGCTGGAAGGCGGTGAACGCCGCCCCCCGGTGACCGCCGTCGACCTCGATGCCCTCGGCGCCGTCGTCGCCCAGGACGCCGCCCCAGAGCGTCTGGTCCAGGTCGAGCACCAGGCACTTGCGCTGGCGGCCGGCGATCAGCCGGGCCAGCGCGCCGACCTCACGGGCGTACCGGGCAAGCAGGGGGCCGGACAGGTGTGCCCCGCCATAGACGCTCAGCCGCGCGTCGGTCGCGGGGACGCCGTCGGCGAGGATCGGGTCCAGGTCGAGCACCACGACGCCGGAATTTCGCTCGGACAGCGCCAGCAGGTCGGCGTTCGCCGTACGCCACAGCGCGCCCAGCCGGGCACGGGAGCGCAGGTCGATCAGCTGACCCGTCATCGTCGCCGGCAGCGGAAGGGTGTTCAGCACCAGGGTCGCGCCGCTGAACCGCTCGGCAAGACCGCGGATCAGCCGGATCTTCTCGGTCAGCACGCGTTCGGCGTCGTCCACCCGCCACGGCTGGGGCAGTTCGGCGGTGATCACGGTGGGATCCAGCACGCACAGAACCAGGTCGCTGTCCGTCAGGCCGCGCCCGACCGGGTCGGACAGGTCGGCGATCCACGAGTCGAAGGGGGAGACCCGGCTCCGTAGCAGGATGCCGTGTGCCGCGAGGTCCGCCGTGAGGGCCGGCTCCAGCGCCGCGAGCGTCCCGGGCCCGGTGATCGTGGCGGCGACCACAGGCGTCTTCGGGTGTGCGGCGAGCACGGCATCGGGGGAGACCCGGGCGAGCAGGCGTCCGGCCCGCTCACGCTCGTGGTCGTCCATCGCGCGCAGGAGGGGGGCGACGTCCGGGTAGCGCTGCGGAACCCGGCCCGCGCGGAGCAGCTCACGAAGGGTCGGCGCGGGCGGGGTGGACGACGTCACTGATCGGATGTCTGCAGACATGCGGCCATCGTCGGAAGGTGCGCTAAAGCACGGCTAGGACCAGAACCGGGTGGCCGTCATTGACAACCCCTAGAGCGGTCCGACAACCCCCTATTCCCCGCCACGGCCATTGCTGGGCGTCGCCGGTGATCCTACCGTTAAGGCGCCCGCCCGGTCTGGGTGCGCGGCGAATATCCCCCGGTCCGCAGAAATGGAGTTCGGCATGAGCGTCGACGGAATCTGGCAATTGATCATTGACAGTCCGATGGGGAAACAGGAGACCATGCTCAACCTGTCGAACGTCGACGGGGTGCTGACCGGCACGATGGTCAACGAGGCCGGCGGAATGAGCACCGAGATCTTCGAAGGCCGCGCCGAGGCCACGGACCTGCAGTGGAAGGCGAAGTTGAGCAAGATGCCGGTCACCCTGACTTTTCGCACCACTGTGGACGACGACCTGATGTCCGGGACGGTGAAGGCCGGCTTCCTGGGGAGCTTCCGGGTCTCCGGCGAGAAGAGGTAGTTCCGGCCAAGCGGCGCTTTAGCGCCCCGGCGGATGCTCGTTTGCGCTACCGGCCCGACGGTGGCCTTCGACGATCACGACGAGCATGAACAGGGAGCGAAATGCGTCTGCTCGAATCACGCCGGATCCTGCGTTCCGCGGCCGCCGTTCTGTCGGCCGCCTCGGCACTGGTGCTCGGTGCCTCCGCGCTCCCCGCGCAGGCCGAGCGCCCGCCGGCCCCGGCCACGCAGGGCTGCGCCACGCAGCAGTACGTCGAGCGCACCATCCACTACTACGGGGACCGCGACTTCGATCCCCGGGACGTGCCGGTCGGCCTCATGATCGCCTACTTCGACGACATCTACACCGCCGACGGCGCCACCCTGGTGGGGCACGGCGCCGGGATCAACCACATGGTGTCCAGGACGGCAGAGGGCCACGTCATGCAGTACGTCACGGAGCAGTTCCAACTGCCCGACGGCAACCTGGTCGCCGAGGGCGTCATGGACCGCTACCGGGTGGCCAACCTCCAGTGGGTGAGCATCCCGATCCACGGCACCAGCGGGAAGTACCGAGGCCTCGCGGGCGTCTGGACCTGGCGGGTCACCACGATCGGCGACCCGCAGATCCCGGTCGACTCCCGGATCACGCTCTGCGGTCCGGGCGCCGGGGCGCTCGCGCAGGAAGCGTCCTCCTGATGTCCGCGCCGGTGCTCGTCGTCGGTGCCGGGCCGTCCGGTCTCTTCCTCGCCGCCGAGCTGCGCCTGGCCGGCGTGGAGGTGACGGTGCTGGAGCGCAGCCCGGACCGGTCGACGGGCGAGAATCTCCGGGCCCACATGCTGCACGCGCGGGCGGCCGACCTGCTGGACCTGCGTGGGCTGATGGATCCGCTGCGCAAGGAGGACCCGCCGGTCTGGCCGATGATCCACTTTGGCAATTTCTGGTTGGACCTGAGCAAGCTCCTCGCGACCGAGCACTCACTGATGATCCCGCAGGCGAGCACCGTCCGGGTGCTCGAGGAACGAGCGCGCGAGCTGGGCGCCGACATCCGTCGAGGCCACACGCTGACGGCCGTCGAACGAGGGCCGGACGACGATGCCGACGACGTGGCCGTCCGCGTGAGCGGCCCGGACGGCGAGTACGACCTGACGGCCGCCTACCTGGTCGGCTGCGACGGTGAGAACAGCGCCGTACGCGCTCTCGCCGGTTTCGCGACCCGGCAGGGCAGCATCTCCTGGTACGGACTCCTCGCCGACTTCGACGAGGCGGACGGCGAGTGGGAGTCCGCGAACTACCCGACGGGAATCTTCGCTGTCGTGCCGCACCCCGTGCACCCGACACGGGTGCGGCTCATGACCATGGAGTTCGGCAGGCTGCCCGACGATCCCGAGGCACCCGAGACGGTCGAGGAACTGCGGGCGTCCATCGCGCGAGTCACAGGCAAGGACCTGACCGTCGGGCAACCCGACTGGATCTACCGCTACTCCGGTCTGACGCAGCTCGTCACCTCGTACCGTCGGGGGCGGGTCTTCCTCGTCGGTGACGCCGCGCACGTGCACTACTTCGGCGCCGGCCACGGCACCAGCACCAGCCTGCACGACGCCGCGAACCTGGGCTGGAAGCTGGCCGGGGCGATCAACGGCTGGGCGCCACCGGGTCTGCTCGACACCTACCACGCCGAGCGGCACCCGGTCGGCGACCGCGTCCGGATGAGCACCGATGCCCAGTTGGCACTGCAGTACCCGCCGGAGACCATCGGGCCCCTGCGCGACATGTTCGGTGAGCTTGTCGCCTTCGAGGACGTCAACGACCATCTCGTCCGCACCATCACCGAGGTGCGCTACCCGATCAGCTATCCCGGGCGGCGGTCCAAGCCGGCCAGCGCGCACCCCCTGCTCGGCCGGCCCGTGCCGGCGGTCGAGGTGGCCACCAGCGGTGGCGCGGTCGCGCTGACCCAGACCCTGCACGATGGCCGGGGCGTGCTCGTCGACGCCTCCGGCGGGACCCTGCGACAGCCCGATCTCACCGGCTGGGCCGGCCGCCTCGACGTCGTCACCGCGGAGCCGTCAACCGAGTTGGACGCGGCGGCGCTGCTGGTCCGACCGGACGGGGTGGTCGCCTGGGCCGATCGCACCGGCACCGACGCGGCGGGACTCGAACTGGCCCTGACCACCTGGCTCGGTGCGCCCGGCGGCGACGACACCACAGCGGCGGAGGCGGGCCGATGAGCGCCCCCGACGTCTACCTGCGCTCGGTCGGATCCGCGCTGCCCGGCGAACGGATCGACAACGCCATGCTGGCGCGGCGCTTCGGTCAGAACCGGCTGTGGGAACAGTGGGTGGCGATGTTCGTCGGTACCAGCAGCCGGTATCTCGCCGTCGACCTCGACACCGCCGAGGTCCGGTTCTCCCTCGCCGACCTGGGTGAGACCGCGGCGCACGCCGCCCTGTCCCGGGCCGGGATCACGGCCCAGGACGTCGACGTGGTCGTGCTCGGCACCGCGACGCCCGACCAGCTCATGCCCGCGACCGTCAACCTGATCGCCGACCGGCTCGGCATCAACGACGTGCCGACCTACCAGATGCAGTCCGGCTGCACAGGCGCACTCCAGGCACTGGACGTCGCGCGGCAGCTCATCGCGAGCGGCCGGCACCATACCGTGCTCGTGCTCGGCGGCGACGTCTGCGCCAAGCACTTCGACCTCAGCGTGGAGTTCGGCGACCGCAGCCCCGGCGAACAGATCAACGCGCTGCTGTTCGGCGACGGCGCGGGCGCCGCGGTGCTCAGCGCCGAGCCGGGCCCGGGCAAGCAGGTGGTGGTACGCGACCTGTTCGTCCGGTTCACCGGGCTGGGCCGACCGCCCGGGCAGACCGTGGAATGGTTCGGACTGGCCGACCGGGGCGCCGACCGCCCCGGCGCCTTCGAGGACTACAAGGCCATCGAACTCGGAGTGCCCGTCCTCGCCGTCGAGATCCTGGACGAGCTGCTGGACCGTACGGGCTGGGCGAAGGACGAGCTGGACGTCGTCTTCCCACCCCAGCTGTCCGGCCGGATGACCCAGACCATCGTCAAGGAGATGGGCCTCGCTCCGGCCACCCGAGAGGTCAGTTGTGTCGCCCAGACCGGCAACAACGGCAACGCGCTGCCGTTCCTCCAGCTCGAACAGGGACTCGACGAGCTGGCTCCGGGGTCGCGCTCGGTACTGGTGGCAGTCGAGTCGAGCAAGTGGATCAAGGCCGGACTGGCTCTGGAAGTCGCTTACTCGAAGGGGTAGCCGTGACCATCGAAGAGTTCGTTGACCTGGTGGGAGACGAGCTGGGCCTCGAGGTGACACCGGCCGACATCGGCCGGCACTTCGACGAACTGCCCGGCTGGGACTCGATGCACCTGCTCGGCCTGCTGACGACCCTGGAGAGCGCATCCGGCCGGCAGCTGTCCCTTCCGCACCTGCTCGAGGCCACAAACCTCGAACAGCTCTACGTGGCGTCGGTGGCGTGATGGGCGGCGACGGCACCTCCGCCCTCGCCGCACAGCGACGGCACACCCTCTACTTCCTGGAGTACATCCGGCCCTTCGGCGCCGTCTTCCTGGACACCGAGGTGGACATGACCGCGGTGCTTCGGCACCGGGCAGCCGCCAAAGCCGACGACCGCCGCTACTCGCTCGTCTCGTACGTGCTGCTCGCCGGGGGCGCCGTGCTGGCCAAGCACCCCGACGCCAACGCGGCCATCAGCGGGCGCGGTCGACCTCGTGTCACGAGGTACGCCACAGTCACCGGGAAGCTCGCCATCGACTCCACCCTCGCCGGCGAGCGCATCGTGCTGAGCGCCCTCGTGCCGGGCCTGGACACCGCCGGCCTCGACGAGGTGCAGGATCGGATCGACGCCATCAAGGCCGTCGACCCGGCCGAGCACGACGAATTCCGGGGCGTACGACTGCTGCACCGCCTGCCCCCGCTGCTCGGCCGACTGGCCTACCGGGTGGTGACACGCTCCGCCGTACGGCGGGAGGAGTTGCTCGGCAGCTTCTCGGTCACCTCGCTCGGGCACCGGCCGGTGGACGGTTTCTACTCCGTGGGCGGCACGACGATCACGTTGGGCGTCGGCCGCATCGTCGACAGGCCTGTGGCCCGCGACGGTGCGGTCACCGTGGCGCCCTCGATGCGGCTCAGCCTGGCCTTCGACCACCGGGTGATCGACGGTGCCGAGGCCGCCGACGTCCTCGCCGACATCAAGGACGCCTTGGAGGGGTTCGCGTGAGGGACCTGGCCGAGCTGCGGCAGTTCGCCCGGCTGCACGCCCGCGGCCAGGGCATCGCCGACTACGAGGCGGTGCTGGCCGGGATCACGTCCGACGAGGAGGGCGCCCCCGGATCATGGGCGTGCCAGTGGTCGGCGGCGGCGAGCGAGGCGCGGAACCGCGGCGACCTGCTGGGCGCCAGCGCCCGGTACGCCATGGCACGCTTCCCCTACGTCGACGGGCCGGCCCGGGCGCAGGCCCAGGAGGGCTGCGTGCGGAGTTTCGACGCCTGGCGCCGTGGCCGCGACGACATCGAGCCCCTGGAGGTGACTGTCGACGGCTGTCGCGTACGCGCCTGGGCCGCCGGCCTCTCCGCCACCGATCCGCGCCCCCTGCTGGTCGTGACAGGGGGCATCGTCAGCGTGAAGGAACAGTGGGCGCCCGTCCTCGCCGGCGCCGGTCGCATCGGGATGGCAGTCGTCGTCACCGAGCTGCCCGGCGTCGGTGAGAACACCATGCGGTACACGCCGGAGTCCGCGGGATTTCTCAGCGCGTTGCTGGATTCCCTCGGCGACCGCGCGGACACCGCCACCACGATCCTCATGGCGCTCAGCTTCAGCGGGCATCTCGCCCTGCGCTGCGCCTCCGAGGACGCGCGCATCCGCGGGGTGGTCACCGTCGGCGCCCCGGCGCGGGAGTTCTTCCTGGACCCGGTCTGGTGGCCGCGCGTGCCACGGATCACCGTCGACACCCTGAGCCGACTGACCGGAACGAAGCTCACGGACAGCGGTACGCCCCTGGAGGAGTGGGCGCTGCCCACCGAGATCCTGGCCGGGCTCCGCGTCCCGATCGCCTACGTGTCGTGTCTCCGAGACGAGATCATCCCCGGCTCCGAACTGGCGCTGCTGCGCGACCACGTGCGCGATCTACGGGTCCTCGAGTACGACGACGTGCACGGCGCGCCGGCGCACGTCGCCGAGACCCGACTGTGGACACTCGCGACGATCCTGCGGATGGCGGGGCGGTTGCCGGTGGCGCGCGCGGGGATGGGCCTCGCCCTCGGCCTCATGCGCGCCCGCCGCCGTCTTCCCGGCGCGACACGGCACTGACCAGAGGAGATGCCGATGAGCCGGTACCTGCTGGCCGCTCCGGATCCGGCGGCCACCGTACGCCTGCTGTGCCTGCATCCCGCGGGCTCCACGGCCCGGCCGTTCATGACCTGGCGCGACCGCCTCGGGCCGGGCGTCGACGTGCTGCCGATCCAGCTACCCGGACGCGAGGCGCGTGTCAATGAGCCGCGCATCCGCGACCTGGCGGTCCTGCTGGAGCAGCTCGACGGCGAACTCGGCGCTCTGCTCGACGAGCCGTACGCCTTCTACGGGCACAGCATGGGCGCGATGCTCGCGTACTCCTGGGCTCGGATGCGGTTCGAGACCGGCCGGTCGCGGCCGCTGATGGTCAACGTCGGCGCCTGTCAGCCGCCCGGCGCACCCGGCACCGATCGCCGGACCCCGGGCTTCTTCGACCGCCCCGACGACGAGCTGGAGCGGATGCTCGTGGGCATCGGCGGGATGTCGGCCGCGCTGATGTCCTACCCGCAGTGGCGGGACGCGGCCATCGCGCTGCTCCGCGACGACCTGGCGCTCTGCGAGCCACGGGACCTGTACGGGGTCGGCTCCGAAACCGACCCCCTGGACTGCCCCATCAACATCTTCACCGGCGCCGGCGACCCGATCGTCACCCCGGAGCAGATGGCGCGTTGGCGTCGCCTGACCAGGGCCGGTGGCGTTGTGCGGGAGCTTCCGGGAGGCCACTTCTTCCACCAGGAGTCCCGGCCGCTGCTGCTGTCGTACCTGCGAACCCTGCTCGCTTCCGCGAGCGGGCGCGTCGCGGTGGTCTGAACCCCTCTGCGGAAGGACTTTCCCATGATCGCCAATGCCGACCGGGACATCTGTCTCGGCACGGGACGCTGCGTGATGACGGCGCCCGCTCTCTTCGATCAGGACGACGACGGCATGGTCGTGGTGCTGCGGCAGCCGCGTGGGGCCGACGAGGACGAGGACGTACGCGAGGCGGTGAACCTGTGCCCGTCGGGGGCCATCTCCCTGAACGAGATCGCGCAGACCTGACCCACCCGCTCGTGTCGCGGGCAGGACGAGTGGCCGCACCTCCGTGGAGGTGCGGCCACTTCGCCGCGCTCAGCTCTCGCCGTCGACAGGCGCCAGCTCGTCCCCAGCGTGCGCCAGCTCCTCGCGTACGTGTCGGGCGAGTGCCGCGGGCGTCGCGTGGTCGTAGATCGCGAGCGGAGACAGCTCCACCCCCACCACCTCCACCAGCTTGTTGTACAGCTCCAGCGCGGTGAAGGAGGTGAACCCCAGTTCCAGGAACTCCTGGTCCACCGGCACCGCGTCGGCGTCCGGCTGACCCAGTACGGCGGCCGCGTGGCCACGGATCAGGCCGAGCAGGAGGGCGACCCGCTCGTCGTCGTCGCGGGCGGCCGCGTACGCGGTCCGCCACTGCCCGCCCGTGTCGCCGACGGTCTCGGTGGCGGACACCGGCTCGGTGCCGACCAGCCCGGACAGCAGCGGACCGGGGAGCGACCGGGCCATCGTGGCCCAGTCGGCGTCGACGACGACGAGGCCGTCACCGCGCTCACCGAGCAGCCCGGCACGGTCGAGGGCGGACAGGGCCAGGCCGACCGCCACCGGGCGCATCCCGCTCGGGGCCGGCTGGGCGTTCTGACCGCGGACACTGCCCCAGGCCACCGCCACCGCCGGGCACCCGGCGGCGCGGCGGCGCCGGATCAGGGCGTCGAGTGCGGCGAGCGCCGGTGCGGCGTTCACCATCTCCGGTACGCCGAGCTGCCCGGCCAGCGAGCTGAGGACCACCATCGTCGGTCCGTCGGCACCGCGGGTGAGCCTGTCGATCTCGGTGGCCACCGGCACCAGGGAATCGACCTCGCGTTCGACGTCGGCGACCGAGAGCGGTTCGCCGTGCGACTTCCCCTGCCCGTCGGCGACCAGGACGACAGCGGTCGGTTGCGTCTCCGCCGGCTGCCCGAGCACGTCGGCCACCGTGTCCCGTTGTTCGCGGACGACCTCGGCGCCCGCCGTCCGGAGCCAGGACTCGGTCGCCGACGCGAGCGCTCCCTCGCCGACCAGCATGATCCGGCCGGCCGGCGACCAGGCCGACGGGTCGTGTGCCGGCGCGACCCGGGTTCGTTCCAGACGACGGACGAACCGACCGGCCGGCCGCAACGCGACCTCCTGACCCTCGGCCCGCTCGGCGAGCAGGTGCGGTAGCTGCGCCATCGCGGCCGCGCCGGGACCGACGTCGACCAGGGCGATCGGCTGGTGCGGATACGCGGTGACCGTGGCCCGGCCGAACGCGGCCAGCTGCGCCTGGTCGAGCGACGGCGCGTCATCCTCGGTGGTGACGGCGGCCGCGCCACGGGTGAGCAACCAGACGTCATCGGTGCGCTCGAGCGTCCGCAGGGCGTCGAGGAGTTCCCGTGTCGGTCTCATCCCCAGCATCGACAGCACACCTGCGACGTCGCCGTCGCCGACCGCCTCGGCCAGGAGACTCTGCGCCAGGCTGGCTCCCACGGCGACCGTGGTGACCTGGACGCCGTGCTCGGCCAGGCACGCGACGACCTCCTCGACCTCCTTGGCCTCGGCGCCCTCGGCGACGGCCACGATCCACCGGCCGGTGGTGGCCGTCGTCGCGACGCGTGTGTCGGGCCGCCAGCCGATGCGGTGCCACCAGCTTCCCTGCCGGCGCCAGTCGGCGAGGGCCGGCAGGAGCGAGCGCAGGGCCCCGGTGGCGTCCGAATCGCCCAGCAGGCCGGCGAGCGCCTTGGCGTCCTGGTTCGTCACGGCGTCCCAGAACTGACCCTCGTTCTCGTCGTCCGACCCGCTCGCGGCGCCGGATTCGAGCCAGTACGTCTGCCGTTGGAACGGATACCGCGGCAGAGGGAAGGCCGGCCCCGGGGCGGCCGTGCCGACAACCTCCGTCCAGTCCACGTTCCGTCCACTCACCCACGCCGCCGCTGCCGCCCCGAGGACTGTTGTCGCCTCGGGCCGATCGCGACGGATCAGCGGAAGCAGCTCGGCGGTGGTCGGGTCGCGGAGCGTCTCCCGGGCAAGGCCACTGAGGACGGCGTCGGGTCCGAGTTCGAGATAGGTGGTGACGCCGTGCTTGTGCAGGGTTTGCAGACCGGCGGCGAATTGGACGGGTTGTTCGATGAGGCTTGCCCAGTAGTGGGGGTCGGTGAGTTGTTCGGTGGTGGCGGGTTCTCCGGTGAGGTTGGAGATGATCGGTGTGGTGGTGGGGTGGTAGGTGACTTTGGCGGCGACCTCGGCGAACTGTTCGGCGGCGTCGTGCATGAGTGGCGAGTGGAACGCGTGGGAGACCTTGAGTTCGGTGACTTTGCGACCCTGGCCGCGCCAGTGTTGGGCGAGGGTTTTGAGGGTGTGTGTGGGGCCGGCGATGACGGTGTTGGTGGGGGAGTTGTGGGCGGCGATGGTGGCGGTGGGGTGGTGGGTGAGGGTGTGGTGGAGGTTGTGGGGGTGGGTGTTGATGGCGAGCATGGTGCCGCCGGGTGGGAGGTGGTGCATGAGGGTGGCGCGGGTGGTGATGAGGTGGGCGGTGTCGGTGAGGGTCCAGAGTCCGGCGAGGTGGGCGGCGGTGAGTTCGCCGATGGAGTGGCCGAGGTAGTAGTCGGGGGTGAGGTTGAGGGTGGTGAGGAGGTGGTGTAGGGCGGTGTGGATGGCGAAGAGGGCGGGTTGGGTGTAGAGGGTTTGGTTGAGGTGGTGGGGGTTGGTGCCCCAGATGATGGTTTTGAGGGGTTGGGGGAGGTGGGGGTCGAGGGCGGCGCAGGTGGTGTCGAAGGCGTGGGCGAAGGCGGGGTAGGTGTGGTGGAGTTGGCGGCCCATGTTGAGGTGTTGGCTGCCTTGGCCGGTGAGGAGGAAGGCGACCCGGCCGGGCTGTCCCTGAGCCCGGCCGCGCACCGCACGGCCACCCTCCGGGTACGCCCTCAGTGCCGAACGGAACTCGTCCAGATCGGTGCCCGTGACGACCATCCGCTCGGCGAACCGGGTACGCGTGCCGGCCAGCGCACGTCCGACGTGGACGGGATCGGCGTCGGGATGACTGTCGAGGTGGCTGGCTAGTCGGTGTGCCTGCTCGGTGAGGGCCTGTGGCGTCCTCGCGGACAGGATCCACGGCGTGACCCGCGCCGGCGTCGGGGTCGGCGTTGGTGTGGTGGGGGTGGGTGGTTGTTCGATGATGATGTGGGCGTTGGTGCCGGAGATGCCGAAGGAGGAGATGGCGGCGCGGCGGGGGTGGTTGGTGGTGGGCCAGGGTGTGGTGGTGGTGAGCAGTTGTAGGGGGGTGGTGTGCCAGTCGATGTGGTGGGTGGGGGTGGTGGTGTGGAGGGTGGGGGGGAGGGTGGCGTGGTTGATGGCTTGGATCATTTTGATGGTGCCGGCGGCTCCGGCGGCGGCTTGGGTGTGGCCGATGTTGGATTTGATGGAGCCGAGGTAGAGGGGGTGGGTGCGGTGGGGGGTGTAGGTGTTGATGAGTGCTTGGGCTTCGATGGGGTCGCCGAGGGTGGTGCCGGTGCCGTGGGCTTCGATGGCGTCGATGTCGGTGGGGGTGAGGTGGGCGTTGGTGAGGGCGGCGTGGATGACGCGTTGTTGGGCGGGGCCGTTGGGGGCGGTGAGTCCGTTGGAGGCGCCGTCTTGGTTGATGGCGGAGCCGCGCAGGATGGCGTGGATGTGGTGGTTGTTGGTGTGGGCGTCGGTGAGGCGTTCGAGCAGGAGGAGTCCTGCGCCTTCGCTCCAGCCGGTGCCGTCGGCGGTGTCGGAGAAGGGTTTGCAGCGTCCGTTGGGGGCGAGGCCGCGTTGGCGGGAGAATTCGATGAAGACGTTGGGGGTGGCCATGATGGTGGCGCCGCCGGCGAGGGCGAGGTCGCATTCGCCGTTGCGTAGGGCGGTGGCGGCGTGGTGCATGGCGACCAGTGATGAGGAGCAGGCGGTGTCGATGGTGACGGCGGGGCCTTCGAGGCCCAACGTGTAGGCGATGCGGCCGGAGGCGATGCTGCCGGCGCTGCCGTTGCCGAGGAATCCTTCGTAGCCGGGGGGTGGGTTGTGCATGAGGCGGGCGCCGTAGTCGGCGTACATGATGCCGGTGTAGACGCCGGTGCGGGTGCCGCGCAGGGTGGTGGGGTCGATGCCGGCGTGTTCGATGGTTTCCCATGCGGTTTCGAGCAGGAGTCGTTGTTGGGGGTCGGTGGCGAGGGCTTCGCGGGGGCTCATGCCGAAGAAGTCGGCGTCGAAGTCGCCGGCGTCGTGCAGGAAGCCGCCTTCGCGGCAGTAGGTGGTGCCGGGGTGGTCGGGGTCGGGGTCGTAGAGGGCGTCGATGTCCCAGCCCCGTCCGGTGGGAAACCCGGACACGGCGTCGCGGCCCTGAACGACCAAGTCCCACAGGTCATCGGCTGAGCGCACACCCCCCGGATACCGACAACCCATCCCCACCACCGCGATCGGCTCCGGCGTCGCCGACTCCAGCTCGGCGATGCGCTGTCGGGCCTTGTGCAGATCGCCGGTGACCCACTTGAGGTAGTCGACCAGCTTCGCCTCGTTGGACTCGTTCGTCATCGGACTGCGCCTCCCGGGTACCGGTGATTCACTTCGTGCTCCGTCCGAGATCGCGATCGATGAACTCGAAGATCTCGTCGTGGCTGGCGGTCTGGATCCGGTCGACGACCTCGTCGACCGTGAGGTCCGCGCTTGGTCGGCACCGGGCCAGCAGGGACTCCAGGCGGCCGGTGACCCCGCCGCGGGTGGTGTCGTCCCAGCCGCTGGTGTCGGCGAGAGCGGCCTCGATCCGATCGAGTTCGGCGAGGATCGAGCCGGCCGCGTCGGTCGCGGCCGGCGCCACCTGCGTCCGCAGATGGTGGGCCAGCGCCGCCGGGGTCGGGAAGTCGAACACCATGGTGGCGGTCAACCGGAGCCCGGTCCCCTCGGTGAGCAGGTTGCGCATCTCCACGGCGGCCAGCGAATCCATGCCGAGCGCGGTGAACGGCTTGTCCGACTCCACCGCGCCGACGTCGGCGTGGCCCAGCACGGCTGCCGCGCTGGACCTGACGAAGTCGAGCACCGCGGCGTCCGCCTGCTCCTCGTCGAGACCGACCAACCGGTCCGCCAGCACCGGCCCGGACGGCGCCGTCGTGCGCGCCGACGGCACCAACGCCCGCAGCAGCGGTGGCAGGGCCGCCGCCTGCCGCCGCAGCACCGTGCGGTCCAGGCGGGCGGCGACCAGCTCGGCGGGCCCGGCCTCGGTGGCCACGTCGAAGAGCGCGAGCCCCTGCTGCTCAGCGAGCGGCACGATGCCGGTCCGCCGCATCCGGGCCTGGTCCGCCTGGTCCAGGACGGCGGTGAGCCCGGTCTGATCCCAGGCGCCCCAGGCGATCGAGACCCCCGGGAGCCCGACGGCACGCCGGTGCGCGATCAGCCCGTCCAGGGCCGCGTTGGCCGCCGCGTAGTTGGCCTGGCCCGGGCCGCCGACCACACCGGCGAAGGACGAGAACATCACGAAGTGCGCGACGTCCGACTCCCGGGTGAGGTCGTGCAGATTCCAGGCGACGTCAGCCTTGGCGGTGAGCACCGTGTCCACCTGCGCCGCCGTCATGGTGGCCACCACGCCGTCGTGGACCACACCGGCCGCGTTGACGATGCCTGTCAGTGGCTCGTCGGCGGGCAACGACGCGATCAGGTCCGCGAGCGCCCGGCGGTCGGACGCGTCGCACGCGGCGATCCGGAACCGGGCGCCCAGGGCGGTGAGCTGCGCCTCGAACTCGGCCGTGTCCGCGGTCCGGCCGCTGCGGCTGACGAGCAGCAACCGCACCGAGCCGTGCCGGCGAGCCAGGTGCAGCGCGAGCCGGCGACCGAGACCGCCGGTCGCGCCGACGACCAGGACTGTCCCGTTCGGGTTCGGACGCACCTGCGGGCGGTCGATGTCGCCCGTGGCGTCGAACGGCGTCAGTCGAGCCGCGAGCGCGACCCCGTCGCGCACCGCTACCTGCGGTTCTCCGGTAGCCAGGGCCCGCGTCAGGCTCGTCAGCGGATCGGCGTGCTCGTCGAGGTCGACGAGGGTGAACCGCCCGGCGTGCTCGGACTGCGCCGAGCGCACCAGCCCCCACGCGGCCGTGGCGACCGGGTCGGTGGTCAGGCCCGGGCGCGGTGCCACCGCACCGCGCGTGACAAGCACGAGGCGCGCACCGGACAGGGAGCTGGCGGCCAGCCATGCCTGCACCAGGCGCAGGGCCGCCTGACTGACCAGATGGACGTCCGCGGCTGGGTCGTTCGAGCGGGCCGGCAGGCCGGCGATGACCACGTCCGGCACCGGCGTGCCCGCGTCGACCGCGGCCGCGAGGGCGGGAACGTCGAGGTGCTGCTCGGCCGCCAGCGCCGCCCGGACCTCCGGGTCGGCGTCGGCCAGGACCGCGTACCGGGTGGGCTCCGACGGGGTCTGCGCCACCTGCGGCTCCACCCAGTCGACGACGTACAGGTTGTCGGTCCTCGTGGCGCCGGCCGCAGCCAGCTGATCGGCGGAGATCCGGCGCAGCGCCAGGCTCTCGGCGCTGAGCACCTGCCGTCCCGAGGCGTCGGTCACGGTGATCGCGACCGACTGCGACCCGTCCGGTGTCAGCCGGACCCGGACGAGATCACCGGACGGCTGCCAGGACGTGACCCCCTGCCACACGAACGGCAGCCGGGGGCCGGAGGAGTCCCCGTCCTCGTCCGGGCCGGCGGTCAGGGCCAGCGGATGCAGCGCCGCGTCGAGAAGGGCCGGGTGGGCGAGGAAGCCGCCGGCTGCGCGCGCCGTCTCGGGCAGCCGTACCTCGGCGAGAAGGTCACCGCCGGAGCGCCACGCGGCTTCCACCCCGCGGAAGGCGGGCCCGTAGTCCAGGCCGGCGTCGCTCAGGACCGGATAGAGGGATTCCACCGGCAGAGGTTCGGCGCCGGGCGGTGGCCACGCCGCCGGGGCGGGAGCGTACGTCCGGTTCGGCACCTCGGTGAGCACGCCCGCCGCGTGCCGGGTCCAGGGCCGCTCCGCGCCGGTGCCGTCCTCGGGCCGTGCGTGCACGCTTATCGGCCGGTCGCCGCTGCCCGTGTCGGTCCCCACCGAGACCTGGAGTTGGACGGCCCCGTCGTCCGGGAGGACCAGGGGAGCTTCCAGGGCGAGCTCCGCGACATGGCCGACGCCGAGCGCGGCCCCTGCTTCCAGCGCGATCTCCAGCAGCGCCGTGCCGGGGAGCAGCACCACACCGCCGACCGCGTGGTCGACGAGCCAGGGCTGGGTGGCGCGGGACAGCCGCCCCGTGAAGATCGTTCCCGCGCCGTCGGCGAGGCCGACAGCGCCGGCCAGGAAGCTGTGCGCGGTGGCGTCCAGGCCCCAGCCGGTGGCGTCGCCCGGCCGGCCAATGGGTCGCAGCCAGTAGCGGCGGCGCTGGAACGGGTACGTCGGCAGCGGTATCGGGCGGGCGCCCCGGCTGCCGGCGATCGTGGCCCAGTCCGCGTCGGTGCCGCGGACGTTGACGGCTGCCACGGCGCTGAGCAGCGTCCGTTCCTCCGGCCGTTCGGAGCGCAGGGCGGAGGCGAACGTCGCCGCCGCGCGTTCCTGGTCGAGGAGACAGTCCGGCCCGGCGGCCGACAGCACCGCGTCCGGACCGACCTCCAGGAACCGGCGGACGTCCAGCCCGGCCAGGGTACGCATGCCGTCGAGGAAGCGGACGGGCCGGCGGATCTGGGCGCTCCAGTAGGCCGGCGAGCACAACTCCTCGTCGGTCGCGAGCGCACCGGTCAGGTTGGAGACGATGGGGATCGTGGGCGGACCGAAGGTGAGCCGCCCGGCCACCGCCTCGAACTCGGCAAGCACCCGGTCCATGTGCGGCGAGTGGAAGGCGTGGCTGACCCGCAGCCGTTTGGTGCGGCGGCCCGCCCGCTGCCAGTGCTCGGCGAGCTGGGTCACGGCCGCCTCGTCGCCGGAGAGGACCACCGAGGCGGGGCCGTTGATCGCGGCGATCGCGACCTGTTCCTCCCAGCCGGCCAGCATCGGCACGACCTCGTCCTCCGCCGCGGCGACCGCGATCATCGTGCCCCGATCCGGCGCCTGCTGCATGAGCCGGCCCCGGGCGGTGATCAGGGCACAGGCGTCGGGCAGGTTCAGCACACCGGCCACGTGCGCCGCGGCCAACTCTCCGATCGAGTGGCCGATGAGCACATCGGGGCGCACCCCCCAGGATTCGAGCAGTCGGAAGAGGGCGACTTCGAGGGCGAACAACGCGGGCTGGCCGTACTGCGTCTGGTCAAGCATCCGCGCGTCGGCCGATTCGCGCGGGGCGAAGAGCAACCGCCGGATCGGCTGGTCGAGGTGTTCGTCGAGAGCGGCCGCCACTGCGTCGAGCGCCGTCGCGAACGCCGGGTACGTCCCGTACAGCGACTGACCCATCCCCGCGCGCTGGCTGCCCTGACCGGTGAACAGGAACGCGGTGCGGCCGCCGGACACGGCACCCGTGACGATCGCCGGAGTCGGCCGCCCGGCGGCGAGATCGTCCAGGGACACGACCAGCTCGGCCGCCTCACCCACTGCCACGGCCCGGTGGTCGAAGCGGGCGCGGGTGGTCGCCAGCGCGACAGCTACCTCGTCCGCTGCCGCCTCGGGGTGCTCGCCGAGGAAGTCACCCAGCCGTCGGGCCTGCTCCCGCAGCGCATCCGGCGACTTGGCGGTCAGCGACCACGCCAGCACCGGCGGATGCTCCCCGGCCAGCGGTTCCGCCGCCGTCGCGGGCGGCTGTTCGATGATGACGTGCGCGTTGGTGCCGGAGATGCCGAACGACGACACCGCGGCACGGCGCGGCCGGCCGGCCTCCGGCCACGGCGTCGGCTCGGTGAGCAGCCGGACCGCACCGGCCGCCCAGTCGACGTGCGGGGTCGGCGCGTCGATGTGCAGGCTGGCCGGCACGACGCCGTACCGCATCGCCTGGACCATCTTGATGATGCCGGCGACGCCGGCGGCGGCCTGGGTGTGCCCGAGGTTCGACTTCACCGAGCCGAGCAGCAGCGGCCGGTCCGCCGGCCGCTCCCTGCCGTACGTCGCGAGCAGCGCCTGCGCCTCGATGGGATCCCCGAGCGCGGTGCCGGTGCCGTGCGCCTCGACGACGTCCACGTCGGCGGCGGAGAGCCCGGCGCTGGTCAGCGCCGCGCGGATGACCCGCTGCTGCGACGGGCCGTTCGGCGCGGTGAGGCCGTTGGAGGCGCCGTCCTGGTTGATGGCGCTGCCCTGCACCACGGCGAGCACCTGATGCCCGTTGCGCTGAGCGTCGGAGAGCCGTTCGAGCAGCAGCAGCCCGACGCCCTCGGCGAAGGCGGTCCCGTCGGCCGCGGCCGCGAACGGCTTGCAGTGGCCGTCGGCCGCGAGCCCGCGCTGCCGGCTGAACTCGACGAACAGGCCGGGAGTGGCCATCACGGTGACGCCGCCGGCGAGGGCCAGGTCGCACTCGCCGCCGCGCAGGGACTGGCAGGCCTGGTGCAGGGCGACGAGCGACGACGAGCACGCGGTGTCCACAGTGACCGCCGGGCCCTCGAGGCCCAGCACGTACGAGACGCGGCCGGAGGCCGTGCTCGTGGTGTTGCCGGTCATGATGTAGCCCTCCAGGTCCTCCGGGATCTCGTCCCGGCGGGGGGCGTACTCCTGGGCGACCACACCGGCGAACACGCCTGTGCGGCTGCCGCGCAGCGAGGTCGGGTCGATGCCGGACGCCTCCACGACCTCCCACGCGGTCTCCAACAGCAGCCGCTGCTGCGGGTCGGTGGCCACCGCCTCGCGGGGGCTCATGCCGAAGAAGTCGGCGTCGAAGTCACCCGCCCCGTCGAGGAATCCGCCCCGCCGCACGTAGCTGCGGCCGCGCTGGTTGGGCTCCGGATCGTAGAGCGTGTCGACGTCCCAGCCGCGGTCGGCGGGGAAGTCGGACATGACGTCCCGGCCGGCTTCGACGAGCCGCCAGAGATCCTCGGGGTTGGCCACGCTGCCCGGGTACCGGCAGCTCATGCCCACGATGGCGATCGGGTCATCGTCGACCCGCACGGCCACCGGCGCGGCGGGCGCCACGGTTGCCGAGGCCGAACCGGCGAACTCGGTGTCCAGGAACGCGGCGAGTTCGCCGGGCGTCGGATAGTCGAAGATCATCGTGGCCGGCAGTCGCAGGCCGGTGGCCGCGCCGAGCCGGTTGCGCAGCTCGACAGCGGTCAACGAGTCGAAACCCAGCTCCTTGAACGCCCGACCCGGGTCGATGGTCTGGCCGTCGGCGTGGCCGAGAACCGCGCCGGCGCTGGCCAGGACCAGGTCGAGCAGGGCGGCGCGTCGCTCGGCCTCGTCCATCCGGGCGAGCCGACGTACCGGGCTGGTTGAACCCGCCCCGGCACGCCGAGCGCCGGACCGGACCAGGTCACGCAGCACTGCGGGAACCGCCGTACGCGCGGCGCGGGCACGCAGGGCGGTCAGGTCCAGCCCGGCCGGGACGCTGAGCGGATGGGCGCCGGCGAGCGCCGCGTCGAACAGCGCCAGGCCGTGCGCGGCGGTGAGCGGGATCAGACCGCTGCCGCTGATGCGGCGTGCCCCGGTCTCGCCGAGGTGCTCGGTCAGACCGGTCGCCTGTTCCCAGTACCCCCAGGCCATCGATGTCGACGGGAGCCCGGCAGTCGCACGGTGCTGCGCCAACGCGTCCAGGAAGGTGTTCGCGGCCGCGTAGTTGGCCTGCCCGGGTGCACCCAGGATGCCGGCTACCGAGGAGAACAACACGAACGCCCGAAGGTCGGCCCCGGCGGTCAGCTCGTGCAGGTGCCACGCGCCGTCCACCTTGGCCCGCAGCACGTCCTCGACGTCCTGCGCGCTCAGGTCGGTGACCAGGTGGTCCTCCAGGCGCCCGGCGGCGTGCACCACAGCGGTCAGCGGATGCGCCGGATCGATCCCGGCCAGCACGCGCGCGACGTCCGCGCGGACGGCGACGTCGCAGGGCACCACGTCCACGTCCGCGCCGAGGTCGGCCAGTTCCCGGCGCAGGTCGTCGGCGCCCGGCGCGTCGGCCCCCTGACGACTGGTCAGGACGAGCCGTCGGGTCACACCTGTCTGCACCAGGTGTCGGGCGAGCAGCGCGCCGAGCGTTCCGGTGCCACCGGTGACCAGGACCGTGCCCTCCGGGTCCGGCCGGGTCGGCATGGTCAGCACCAGCTTGCCTGTGTGCCGGCCCTGGGCGAACCGGCGCAGCACGTCGGGCGCGAAGCGTACGTCGGTGGCCGTGAGGGGCAACGGCGACAGCACGCCGTCGCGGAATCGGGCGACCAGTTCCCCCAGGGCCGCCCGGATCCAGTCCGGCTCGGCCGTGAACAGCTCGAACGGCAGATAGGAGACGTTCGGATAGGCGGCCTGCACCTGGTCACCGCGACGGTCGGTGATGCCCATCTCCACCAGTCGGCCGCCCGGCGCGAGCAGTCGAAGGGAAGCGTCGAGAAGTTCACCGGTAAGCGAGTTGAGCACCACGTCCACGCCCCTGCCGCCGGTGGCCGCCCGCGAGGCGGCTTCGAAGGTGGCGTCGCGGGAGGAGGCGATGTCGCCGGGGTCCAGGCCCATCGCGGCCAGGACGCCCCACTTGGCGGGGTTGGCGGTGCCGAGCACGCGGGCGCCGAGGGCGCGGGCCACCTGGACCGCCGCCATGCCGACACCACCGGCCGCCGCGTGCACCAGCACGGTCTCCCCGGCCTTGAGCTGCCCGACCTCGACCAGGCCGTACCAGGCGGTGAGGAAGGCGACCGGGACCGTGGCGGCCTGCGCGAACGACCAGCCGCCGGGGATCGGAACGACCAGTCGGTGGTCGGTGACCACCACCGGCCCGATGCCGCCGGGGATGAGGCCGGTCACCCGGTCGCCGGGTGCGATGCCGGTGACCTCGGCGCCGATCTCGGTGACGACACCAGCGCCCTCGCTGCCCAGCGGTACGTCACCTCCATACATGTCCAGGGCGATCAGCACGTCGCGGAAGTTCAGGCCGCTGGCCCGGACCGCGAGGCGGATCTCGTTCGGACCGAGCGGCCGCCGCGCCGACAGGTCGGGCGCCAGCGCGAGAGCATCCAACGTGCCCTTCTCGGTGGCCGCCAGCGACCACTCGGTCGTCTCGGGGACCGACAGGGCTCGGCCGGCGGAGTCGCTGAGCCGAGGCGCGTACACCTCGCCGTCGCGGACGGCGATCTCGGTCTCCTCGTCGGTCAGGGCTTCCACGGCCGCCGACAGCAGCGCGGCGTCCTCGGCCGGTCGCTGCAGGTCGATCAGCCCGAACCGACCCGGGTGTTCCGAGTTGGCGGAGCGCACCAGGCCGTGCACGACCGAGCCGGGCAGGCCGTCGACGTGGTCGGACACCGATACCGCCAGCGCGTCAGTGGTGACGACGATGAGCCGGCCGTCCGAGGTACGCAGCCATTCCTGGACGTCCGCAAGGGTGCGTCGGGCCGCGTCGTGTGCGTCGCCGACCGGGTCCTCACCGTCGGTGCCGGTGAAGAGCAGCGTGACGTCCGGGGTGTGGCCGGTCTCGCGCAGGACGCCGATCCCGGGATAGCTGCGCACTGTGTGTCCGTCCGCCCGCAGCGCGTCCGCCGGCTCGTCGCCGGCCGCGCCGATCAGCGCGTACTGGCGCGGGGTCGCGCCAGCGGAGGCGACGACGGTCCAGTCGACGTGGTACGGCCGGGCGGCGTCGCCGGCGAGCGCGGTCAGGCCGCCGGCGGGGAGAGGCCGAAGGGCAAGCGTGCCGATCGTGGCGACGGGTTCGCCCTCGGTGTTCCAGAGACGCACGGACATGGCGTCCGGGCCGGTCGGGGAGATCCGTACGCGCAGGGCGGCCGTCGCGGGCGCGGAGTGCAGGTGTACGTCACTCCAGACGAACGGCAGGCGTACCGTCCCGTCGTCCGGGCGTCCCAACCCGGCCGCGTGCAGCGTGGCGTCGAGGAGCGCGGGGTGCAGGGCGAATCCGCTGCCGGCCGCGTCGGGCAGGCGCACCTCGGCGTACACGTGGTCGCCCGCGCGCCAGGCGGCCTCCAACCCGCGGAACGCCGGGCCGTACTCGTACCCGCGTTCGGCCAGTTCGGTGTAGCCGTCCTCGACGTCGAACGGCTTCCAGCCGGCCGCCGGCCAGGTGGCCGGCGCGGGTTCGTCGGCCGGCAGTCGCTCGGGCGTCTCGGTGAGGACGCCAGTGGCGTGCGTCGTCCAGCCGGCCACGGTGCTCTCCGTGTCCCGCACGCCCGCCGGCGTCGAGTCGACTGTGACGGCGCGGTGTCCGTCGGCGTCCGGCTTGCCCACCTGGACCTGGATCCGTAGTTCTCCGGTCTCCGGGACGAGCAGGGGACTGGCGAGGGTCAGTTCCCGCAGGTGCGGTACGCCGGCGTGGGCGCCGGCGGTGAGGGCCATGTCGACGAGGGCGGCGCCGGGGAGGATGACGGTGCCCAGGACGGCGTGGTCGGCGAGCCACGGATGCGTGTCGAGGGAGAGCTGTCCACTCAGGACTGTCGTCTGACTGCGGGCCGGGCTGATGCTGCCGCGCAGGATCGGGTGTCGGGGGTCGTCGAGCCCGAGCTGTCCGGGCTTCACAGTGGCGTTCGCCGTGAGCCAGTGCCGCTCGGCGACGAAGGTGTAGGTGGGGGTGGTGGTGGTGTGGGTGGTGTTGGTGGGCCAGGTGGGGGTGTGGGTGGTGTGGGTGTGGATGGTGGCGAGGTTGGTGAGGAATTGGGTGGGGTCGTGGTGGTTTTTGCGGAGGGTGCCGGTGATGGTGGTTTTGGGGTGGTGGGGGTGGTGTTCGGTGGTGGTGGTGATGGCGGGGGTGAGGACGGGGTGGGGGCTGGTTTCGATGTAGGTGGTGTGGCCGGTGGTGAGCAGGGTGGTGATGGTGGGGTGGAGGTGGACGGGGTTGCGGAGGTTGTCGTACCAGTATTGGGCGGTGAGGTGTGTGGTGTCGGTGGGTTCGCCGGTGGGGTGGGGGTTGGTGGTGGTGTGGAAGGGGATGGTGGCGGGGTGGGGGGTGATGGTGTTGAGGGTGGTGAGGAGGTGGGGTTTGAGGGGTTCGATGTGGTGGCTGTGGCTGGCGTAGGTGACGGGGATGAGTTTGGCGTTGATGTTGTGGGTGTGGCAGTGGTTGATGTAGTGGTGGATTTGTTCGGGGTTGCCGGCGATGACGGTGTGGGTGGGGCTGTTGTGGGCGGCGATGGTGAGGGTGGTGGTGGGGTTGTTGTAGGTGGTGAGGTGTTCGGTGATGGTGTGGGCGGGGAGGTTGATGGCGGCCATGGCGCCGGGTGGTAGGTGGGTGAGGGTTTGGGAGCGGCGGGTGATGAGGGTGGCGGCGTCGTCGAGGGTGAGGGCGCCGGCGATGTGGGCGGCGGCGATTTCGCCTTGGGAGTGGCCGATGACGGCGTCGGGGTGGATGCCGTGGTGTTGCCAGAGTTTGGCGAGGGAGATCATGACGGCCCAGAGGGCGGGTTGGATGATGTCGGGTCCGTCGAGTGGTGGTGCGTCGGGGTGTTGGGTGAGGACGTCGATGAGGTTCCAGCCGGTGTGGGGGGTGAGGGCGTCGGCGCAGTCGTGTAGGTGTTGGCGGAAGGTGGGGGAGGTGGGGAGCAGGGTGGTGGCCATGCGGTCCCATTGGCTGCCTTGGCCGGGGAAGACGAAGACGGTTTTGCCGGTGGTGGGTCCGGTGGGTGGGGTGGTGATGAGGGCGGGGTGGTCGGTGGTGGTGGTGAGGGTGTGCAGGGTGGTGGTGAGGTGGGGGTGTTCGTCGGTGGTGAGGATGGCGGCGCGGTAGGGGTGGTGGGTGCGGTGGTGGGCGAGGGTGGTGGCGATGGTGTCGGGGTGTTCGTGGTGGCCGGTGGTGGTGTTCCAGTGGTGCAGGGTGGTGGCTTGGCGGTGCAGGCCGTGGGTGTCGCGGGCGGATAGCAGCCAGGTGGTGGGCCACGGGCTGGTGTTCTCGTTGCCGGCCGTGTCGGTGGCAGCGGGGTCGGGGCCGGGGTCGGGGTTGGTGGTGGTGGTGGTGGTGGTGGTGGGGTCGGGGGCTTGTTCGAGGATGACGTGGGCGTTGGTGCCGGAGACGCCGAAGGCGGAGATGCCGGCGCGGCGGGGGCGTTGGTGTTGTGGCCAGTCGGTGGTGTGGGTGAGGAGGCGGATGGTGCCGGTGGACCAGTCGACGTGGGGGGTGGGTTCGTCGATGTGGAGGCTGGCGGGCAGGGTGGCGTGGCGTAGGGCGTAGATCATTTTGATGATGCCGGCGGCGCCGGCGGCGGCTTGGGTGTGACCGATGTTGGATTTGACCGAGCCGAGGTAGAGGGGTTGGTCGGCGGGTCGGTCCTGTCCGTAGGTCGCCAGGAGCGCTTCGGCTTCCATCGGGTCACCCAACGTCGTACCCGTCCCATGCGCCTCCACCGCGTCGATCTGATCCGCGGTGAGCCGGGCATTGGCCAGCGCGGCCTGGATGACCCGCTGCTGTGAGGGCCCGTTCGGCGCGGTCAGCCCGTTGGACGCGCCGTCCTGGTTCACTGCCGAGCCGCGTACCACGGCGAGGATCGTGTGGCCGTTGCGCTGCGCGTCGGACAACCGCTCCAACAACAGCAGGCCGGCGCCCTCACCCCAACCGGTCCCGTCGGCGGCTGCCGCGAACGCCTTGCAGCGGCCGTCCGGCGCCAGGCCCCGCTGGCGGCTGAACTCCAGGAAGGCGTTGGGGGTGGCCATCACGGTGGCCCCACCGGACAGCGCGAGGTCGCACTCACCGGTCCGCAGGGACTGGCACGCCTGGTGCAGGGTGACAAGCGACGACGAACAGGCCGTGTCCACGGTGACCGCCGGACCCTCCAACCCGAAGGTGTACGAGATCCGCCCGGACGCGACAGCGCTCAGCGTGCCGGTCATGATGTAGCCCTCGAAGTCCTTGACCGCCTGGGCGTAGTGCTGCGACATGACACCCGTGAAGACGCCGGTACGGCTGCCCCGCACGGACGCCGGCACGATGCCGGCATGTTCGAACGCCTCCCAGGCCAGCTCCAGCAGGATCCGTTGCTGCGGGTCGGTCGCCAGGGCCTCGCGGGGGCTCATCCCGAAGAACTCCGGATCGAAGTCGCCGGCGTCGTCCAGGAAGCCACCCTCGGTGGCGTACGTGGTGCTCGAGTGGTCCGGGTCCGGGTGGTACAGCTCGCGCAGGTCCCAACCGCGGTCGGTGGGTCCGGGGCCGATGGCGTCGGTGCCGGTCTCCAGCAGTTCCCAGAAGTCCTCCGGGCTGCGCACCCCGCCGGGGAACCGGCAGCTGACGCCGATGACCGCGATCGGTTCCAGGTGCCGCTCCTCGGCCTCGCGCAGGCGTCGGCGAGCCTGACGCAGGTCGGCGGTCGTACGCTTCAGGTATTCCCGGAGCTTCTCTTCGTTGTCACTCATCGGGTCTCCGCCCTGGTCAGTCGGGTCACGATCGGGAACACCTGCGGCTCAGCTCGTCTCGAGCTCGTCGTCCAGGGCACGGAACAGCTCATCGTCGGTCACCGCCTCGAGGTCGTCGGCGGGGTCGGTCCCCGCGACCTCGCCACGGGCGTCGCTCCACGCGTTCATCAGGCTGCGCAGCCGTCGCGCGACCTCTTCGGCCAGCGCGTCGTCGCGGGCGGCAACGCCCAGTTGGGCGGCCAGCCGGTCGATCTCGCTGAGCACCGACGGCGCGGCAGGTGCGGCGTCTCGCAGCATCGCTTCGCGCAGCGACTCGGCCAGAGCGTTCGGGGTCGGATGGTCGAAGACCAGCGTGGCCGGCAACGTGACGCCGGTCCCCGTCGTCAGCCGGTTGCGGAACTCGACAGCGGTCAACGAGTCGAAGCCGAGGTCCTTGAAGGACCGGTCCGCGTCGATACCGTCGGCCGAGTGGTTCAGCACGGCCGCGACGTTCTGCCGGATCAGCGCCAGCAAAAGGCTGAGCTGCTCCTGCTCCGACCGGCCGGCCAACTGCAGCGCCTCGGTGCCCGCTCCGGCCGGGCCCGTCGTGGCGGAGCGCCTGACGGCCGGGCGGATCAGGCCACGCAGCAGCGGCGGCACCATGTCCGCCGACGCGGTGCTGGCTCGGATGGCACGCAGGTCGAGCCGTACCGGGACGAGGCTGGCCGCGGCGGTGTCCTGTACGGCGTCGAAGAGGGCCATCCCGTCCTCGTCGCTGATCGGCAGGATGCCACCGCGGGACATCCGCTGCAGGTCGTTGTCGTTGAGATGCTGGGTCATCCCGGTGACCTGCTCCCAGTACCCCCACGCCAGCGAGATGGCCGGCAGTCCTTCGGCGCGACGACGGTGCGCCAGTGCGTCGAGGAAGCTGTTGGCTGCGGAATAGTTGCCCTGCCCCGGCGAGCCGAGCGTGCCGGACGCCGACGAGAACAGCACGAACCGGGCCAGGTCCAGATCGCGGGTCAACTCGTGCAGATGCCAGGCGGCGTCGGCCTTCGGTCGCATGGCCAGGTCGATGTGCTCGGCGGTGAGCGCCTCGATCGTGCCGTCGCCGATGACGCCGGCGGCGTGGATGACTGTGGTGAGCGGGTGCTTGGTCGGGATCGCGGCGAGCGTGGCGGCGAGGGCTTCGCGGTCACCGGCGTCGCACGCGGCGATGGTGACCTCGGCGCCCAGGTCGGCGAGCTCCTGCCGCAGTTCGGTGGCGCCGGGCGCGGCCGGGCCGCGCCTGCTGGTCAGCAGCAGGCGACGGGTGCCGGCGGCCACCAGGTGACGGGCCAGCATCGCCCCGAGGACGCCGGTGCCGCCGGTGATCAGTGTGGTGCCCTCCGGCTCCGGCGTGACCGGGAGGGTCAGCACCATCTTGCCGACGTGCCGGGCCTGGCTGAGGAACCGCAGCGCGTCAGGCGCCTGCCGGATGTCCCAGCCGGTCAGCGGCAGCGGGCTCAGGTGGCCCTTGGCGAAGTGCCGGGCCAGGTCGGTGAGGATCTCCCGGATGCGTTCCGGGCCGGGGTCGGCAAGGTCGAAGGCGGCGTACGTACGACCCGGGTGGGCGGCCTCGACCTCGGCGGCGTCGCGGATGTCGGTCTTGCCCATCTCGATCAGCCGTCCGCCGTTGTCGAGCAACCGCAACGAGGCGTCCACGTAGTCCTTGGCGAGGGAGTTGAGCACCACGTCGACGCCGTGGCCCCCGGTGGCGTCCCGGAAGGTGGCCTCGAAGTCCAGGTTGCGGGATGAGGCGATGCGCTCGTCGGGTATCCCGAGGGCGCGCAGGGTGTCCCACTTGCCCTCGCTGGCGGTGGCGTACACGTCGAGGTCCCAGAGCTTGGCCAGTTGTAGCGCGGCCATGCCGACCCCTCCGGTGGCGGCGTGCACCAGCACCGACTCCCGGGGTTGCACCTGCGCCAGGTCGGCCAACCCGTGGTAGGCGGTGATGAACACGACAGGCACCGTTGCTGCCTGCGCGAACGTCCAGCCGGGCGGGATGCCGATCAGGAAGCGGTGGTCGGTCACGGTCAGCGGCCCGACGCCACCTGTGAACAGGCCCATGACACGGTCGCCGGGCGTGAAGTCGGTGACGTCGGGGGCCACCTCCACGACGACCCCGGCCCCCTCGTCGGACAGCCGCCGAGTGTCGTCGACGACGCCGAGGACGATGAGGACGTCGCGGAAGTTGAGGCCGGCAGCCCGCACCGAGACGCGTACCTGACCGGGCTGAAGTGGTGCCGCCGCCTCGTCGTTCGGCAGCAGGGCGACCTGGTCGAGGGTTCCGGTGCCGGTGGTGCCGAGCAGCCATGCCGGGGCCGACTCGGGTACGGGCAGCCCGTGGTGGTCGCCGGAGCGGGCGACCCGCGCCGCTGTGGCGGTGCCGTCGCGGAGCACCATCTGCGGTTCCGCCGTGGCCAGCGCGGCCGGCAGCGCCGCCAGCGAGGAGGGTCGCCCGTCCAGGTCCAGCAGGACCAGTCGGTACGGATTCTCCACCTGGGCGGTGCGGACGAGTCCCCACACGGGCGCGTTCGTCAGGTCCCGTACGTGATCGCCCGGCACGGCCGCGACCGCGGCCCGGGTCACCAGCACCAGTCGGGCTCCGCCCACCCGCTCGTCGGCCAGCCACTGCTGGATCAGCGCGAGGGCGTCGGCGACCGCGCCCCGGGCCTGGGCGGGCACCGGGCCGATCGCCGGGGACGGGGCCGGGCACGGCGCGAGTACGACGTCCGGGACCGCGCCGCCCGCGTCGAGGGTGGCCTGCAACGCGGCCAGATCGGCGTGCCGGGTGACCGGGAAACCGAGGCCGTCGGCCACGCCGTCCGGGTCGGGCCCGAGCACCGCCCAGGCGCCCTCGGCCGGTTCCGGTGTGTCCGCGGCCAGCGGCACGTCCTGCCAGTCCAGCCGGTACAGGGAGTCGCCGGCCGGGGTGAGCTGGCCGGCCGACGTCGCGCGGACCACAAGACTGTCGACTGTGAACACCGGCCGGCCCTCGGCGTCGGCGGCGGACACCCGGATGCGGTCGGCACCCTCCGGTGTCAGCCGCACCCGCAGCGTCCGCGCGCCGCCCTGGTGCAGCCGGACGCCGCTCCACACGAACGGCAGCCGGATGCCGCCGCTCTCGTCGCCGTCCAGCGCCAGGGCGTGCAGCGTGGCATCGAGCAGGCAGGGGTGCACCGTGAACCGGGTCAGCTCGGCCTCCCGCTCGGCGGGCAGCTCGATCTCGGCGACCATGCTGTCGCCCAGACGCCAGGCGGCGGTCAGCCCCTGGAACGCCGGACCGTAGTCGTAGCCGCGCTCGGCGAGCCGCTCGTAGTGGTCGGCGACGTCCACCGCCACCGCTCCGGGCGGGGGCCACTCGGCGGCCGTCTCGTACGCGTCGGTCGTCGTCGCCTGCGCGTTCAGCGTCCCGGACGCCAGCAGTGTCCAGCCGTCCTGCTCGGACGTCTCGGGAGCGGCGTGGATGGCGACCGTACGGCGCCCCGCGTCGGCGGCCTGCACGGCGACCTGCACCCGGACGCCGCCCTCATCGGGCAGCGACAACGGGTTCGCCAGCGTGAGTTCCTCCAGGTACGGCGTACCGGTGCGCTGCCCCGCGGTGAGGGCCATGTCGACGAGGGCGGCGCCGGGGAGGATGACGGTGCCCAGGACGGCGTGGTCGGCGAGCCAGGGATGCGTCCCCAGCGAGATCCGGCCGGTCAGCAGGAGCTGGTCGCCCTCTGCCACAGCGACCACGGCGCCCAGCAGGCCGTGCTCGGCCGCTTCCTGTCCGACGTCGCTCGGGTCGCCTGTCGTCGACGGCACGTCGAGCCAGAAGCGGCGCCGGTCGAAGGTGTAGGTGGGGGTGGTGGTGGTGTGGGTGGTGTTGGTGGGCCAGGTGGGGGTGTGGGTGGTGTGGGTGTGGATGGTGGCGAGGTTGGTGAGGAATTGGGTGGGGTCGTGGTGGTTTTTGCGGAGGGTGCCGGTGATGGTGGTTTTGGGGTGTTGGGGGTGGTGTTCGGTGGTGGTGGTGATGGCGGGGGTGAGGACGGGGTGGGGGCTGGTTTCGATGTAGGTGGTGTGGCCGGTGGTGAGCAGGGTGGTGATGGTGGGGTGGAGGTGGACGGGGTTGCGGAGGTTGTCGTACCAGTATTGGGCGGTGAGGTGTGTGGTGTCGGTGGGTTCGCCGGTGGGGTGGGGGTTGGTGGTGGTGTGGAAGGGGATGGTGGCGGGGTGGGGGGTGATGGTGTTGAGGGTGGTGAGGAGGTGGGGTTTGAGGGGTTCGATGTGGTGGCTGTGGCTGGCGTAGGTGACGGGGATGAGTTTGGCGTTGATGTTGTGGGTGTGGCAGTGGTTGATGTAGTGGTGGATTTGTTCGGGGTTGCCGGCGATGACGGTGTGGGTGGGGCTGTTGTGGGCGGCGATGGTGAGGGTGGTGGTGGGGTTGTTGTAGGTGGTGAGGTGTTCGGTGATGGTGTGGGCGGGGAGGTTGATGGCGGCCATGGCGCCGGGTGGTAGGTGGGTGAGGGTTTGGGAGCGGCGGGTGATGAGGGTGGCGGCGTCGTCGAGGGTGAGGGCGCCGGCGATGTGGGCGGCGGCGATTTCGCCTTGGGAGTGGCCGATGACGGCGTCGGGGTGGATGCCGTGGTGTTGCCAGAGTTTGGCGAGGGAGATCATGACGGCCCAGAGGGCGGGTTGGATGATGTCGGGTCCGTCGAGTGGTGGTGCGTCGGGGTGTTGGGTGAGGACGTCGATGAGGTTCCAGCCGGTGTGGGGGGTGAGGGCGTCGGCGCAGTCGTGTAGGTGTTGGCGGAAGGTGGGGGAGGTGGGGAGCAGGGTGGTGGCCATGCGGTCCCATTGGCTGCCTTGGCCGGGGAAGACGAAGACGGTTTTGCCGGTGGTGGGTCCGGTGGGTGGGGTGGTGATGAGGGCGGGGTGGTCGGTGGTGGTGGTGAGGGTGTGCAGGGTGGTGGTGAGGTGGGGGTGTTCGTCGGTGGTGAGGATGGCGGCGCGGTAGGGGTGGTGGGTGCGGTGGTGGGCGAGGGTGGTGGCGATGGTGTCGGGGTGTTCGTGGTGGCCGGTGGTGGTGTTCCAGTGGTGCAGGGTGGTGGCTTGGCGGTGCAGGCCGTGGGTGTCGCGGGCGGATAGCAGCCAGGTGGTGGGCCACGGGCTGGTGTTCTCGTTGCCGGCCGTGTCGGTGGCAGCGGGGTCGGGGTCGGGGTTGGTGGTGGTGGTGGGGTCGGGGGCTTGTTCGAGGATGACGTGGGCGTTGGTGCCGGAGACGCCGAAGGCGGAGATGCCGGCGCGGCGGGGGCGTTGGTGTTGTGGCCAGTCGGTGGTGTGGGTGAGGAGGCGGATGGTGCCGGTGGACCAGTCGACGTGGGGGGTGGGTTCGTCGATGTGGAGGCTGGCGGGCAGGGTGGCGTGGCGTAGGGCGTAGATCATTTTGATGATGCCGGCGGCGCCGGCGGCGGCTTGGGTGTGACCGATGTTGGATTTGACCGAGCCGAGGTAGAGGGGTTGGTCGGTGGGTCGGTCCTGTCCGTAGGTCGCCAGGAGCGCTTCGGCTTCCATCGGGTCACCCAACGTCGTACCCGTCCCATGCGCCTCCACGACGTCGACCTCGTCCCCGGCCAGGCGCGCGTTCGCCAACGCCTGTCGCACCACGCGCTGCTGGGCCACACCGTTCGGCGCGGTCAGCCCGTTCGACGCGCCGTCCTGGTTGACCGCCGACCCACGCACCACGGCGAGGATCTTGTGGCCGTTGCGCTGCGCGTCGGACAACCGCTCCAACAGGAACAGACCCGCGCCCTCACCCCAGCCCACGCCGTCCGCGCCGGCCGCGAACGCCTTGCAGCGCCCGTCCGGCGCCAGCCCCTTCTGCCGGCTGAACTCCAGGAACGCCACAGGCGTCGCCATCACCGCGACGCCGCCGGCCAGAGCGAGCGAGCAGTCACCCTGCTTCAGGGCCTGACAGGCCAGGTGTACGGCGACAAGCGACGACGAACAGGCCGTGTCCACAGTGACCGCGGGGCCCTCCAGACCCAGCGTGTAGGACACCCGGCCGGACGCCACGCTGCCCGCGCTGCCGTCGAACGCCGCCAGGCCGGCGCTGCCCCGGTAGAGCAGCCGCGCGCCGTAGTCGTTGTACATGACACCGGCGAACACACCGGTACGACTGCCCTTCAGCGACGTCGGGTCGATGCCGGCGCGCTCGACCGCCTCCCACGCGGTCTCCAGGAGCAGCCGCTGTTGCGGGTCGGTGGAGAGCGCCTCGCGGGGGCTCATCCCGAAGAACTCCGGATCGAAGTAGTCGGCGTCGTCGAGGAAGCCGCCCTCGCGGGCGTAGGACTTGCCCACCAGGCCGGGCTCCGGGTCGTAGAGCTCCTCGACGTTCCAGCCGCGGTCGCGCGGGAACGGGCTCACCACGTCGCGCTCGTTGAGGACCAGGTCCCACAGGTCCTCCGGGCTACGGACACCGCCCGGATAGCGGCAGCCGATGCCGATGATGACGATCGGCTCCTGCGCCTCGGCCAGGATCTGGCGGTTCTGCTTCCGAAGCCGCTCGGTCTCCTTGACGGATGCGCGCAGAGCGTCGAGAAGTTCGTTGCCATTTGTCATCTCAAGCTCCCTGATTCTCGAGCGCGAACTGAATGAGGCTTGTCGCGTCCATCTCGTCGATCGATTCCGATCCGGTGTCGCCGGAGGTGGCGCTGTCATCGGCGTTTCCGGCCAGCCGAAGAAGCGCGTCCATCAGCCCGGCGTCGCGCAGCCGGGTGATCGGTATGGTCCGCAGCAGCTCGCGGACCGTTTCGTCCTCGCCGGTGCCCGCCGACTCCCCGAGCCCGGCGCCGAGCTCGTCGGCCAGGAAGGCGGCCAGCGCCTCCGGTGTCGGCCGGTCGAAGATCAGCGTGGCCGGCAGTCGCAGCCCGGTGACATTACGCAGGCTGTTGCGCAGTTCGACGGCCATCATGGAGTCGAAGCCGAGTTCCTTGAACGTGCGCTGACTCGGCACCGCGCCGCGATCGGCCTGGCCGAGCACGCTCATGATCTCGGTCGTCACCATCTCCCGCAGGTGCGCCTGGCGCTGCGCCGTGTCGAGCGGGGCCAACGCCGCCAGCAGCGCCTGCGGCCCCGCGACCCCCGCCGTCGACCGTCCCGCGCCGGAGGCCACCGGGACGAGGTCCACAAGCATCCGGGGAAGCCCGCCGTCGGTGGCCCGCTGGCGCAGCGTTCGCGGGTCCAGCGGTGCCGGCACCAGCGTCGGATGCGCACGGGAGGCGGCCACGCCCAGGTCGAACAGGGCGAGGGCCGTGCTGGTGCCCAACGGGACCAGACCCGACTGTCGCATCCGGGCCAGGTCCGCGTCCGTCAGGTCGCCCGCCATTCCGGACACGTCCGACCAGTGCCCCCAGGCCAGCGACGAAGCCGCCAGCCCCTGCGCCCTGCGGTGCTGGGCGAGGGCGTCGAGCACGGCGTTGGCCGCCGCGTAGTTGGCCTGCCCCGGACCGCCGAGTGTGCCGGCCACCGACGAGAAGAACACCATCGCGTCCAGTTCGACACCGAGTTCGGCGGTGAGCCGGTGCAGGTGCCAGGCGCTGTCGGCCTTGGCGCGCAGCACGTCGTCGAGGTGCTCCGGGGTCATCGTGGCCAGCAGGCCGTCGCGCAGGACGCCCGCGGTGTGCACCACCGCCCGCAGCGGCCGTTCCGGCGGGATCGCGGCCAGCACGGCCCGCACGTCGGCCTCGTCGGAACCGTCGCAGGCGACGATCTCGGCTCGCGCGCCGAGCGCGGCGAGCTCCGCCCGCAGCTCGGCCGCACCGGGCGCGCTGCCTCCGCGTCGGCTGGTCAACACCACATTCCTGATGCCGTACGCGGTCACCAGGTGCCGTGCCACCACCGAGCCGAGGGCACCCGTGCCACCGGTCACCAGCACCGTCCCGTCCGCCCGGATGACCGGCTCGTCCGCCGCGTCGACGGCCGGCGTGCAGCGGGTCAGTCGGGGTACGCGGGTCTGTGTCGGGCGTACCGCGATCTGGTGTTCGTCGCTGGTGACCGCCGCAGCGACAGCCTCGCGCAATGTCGCGGCCTCGACGTCGGCGGCGTCCACCAGCCAGAACCGGCCAGGATTCTCCGTCTGCGCGGAGCGGACCATGCCCCAGACGGCGGCGCCGGCGAGGTCGGTGACGTCCTCGCCCGGCTCCGCGGCGACCGCGCCCGAGGTGAGCACCACAAGTGGCGTCTCTTCGAGCAGGTCGACGTCGAGCCACCGTTGCAGCAGCGCCATCAGGTCCCGCGTGACGGTGTGCAGGCCGTCGGAGGACGGGACGACGGGTCCGGATACGGCCGTCACGACCACGGCGGGCACCGGTTCGCCGGAGTTCAGCGCGACCACCAGGGCAGCAAGACTCTCGTAGCGGGTGACGTCCGCCGAGATGCCGGCAACCGGCTCGGTACCGAGCACCGCCCACGGCCCGTCGGTAGGCGTTCCGCCCGTCGGCGCGGCCGGCCAGGCCAGCTCGAACAGCGAGTTGCGACCGACAGCCGAGTCCTCGCCGAGTCGGATGGGGCGTGTGGTCAGCGACCGGATGCTCAGACGCGGACGGCCGTCCGGATCGGTCAGTTCCAGCGAGTACGTGTCCGGTGCGGACTCGGCGCGTAGGTGGACGCGTAGCGACGTGGGGTGACCATCGGCCGGGTGCTCGGCAATGCCGGCCCAGGCGAACGGCGCGTGCGGCGGCTCCCCGGATTCGGCCTGGCGGATCACCTGGATGGCGTGCAGGGCCGCGTCAAGCAGGGCCGGATGGACCCCGAAGCCCGCGACGTCGGTCCCGTCCGGAAGGTTGATCTCCGCCAGCACCCCGTCCGCGGTGGACCACGCTCGGGTGAGGCCCTGGAACAGCGGCCCGTACCGGTATCCGAGGTCGGTCATCCCCTCGTACAGGGTGTCCACGGGATAGGTCTCGCCGGCCGGCGGCCAGGATCCCGGGTCGCCGGGCTCGACCGGCGCCGTCGCGAGGGTGCCGCTGGCGTGCAGGACCCATTCGTCGTCGCGCCGGGAGTGGATGGACAGCCCGACCCGGTCCGGGTTGTCGGGGTCCGGGGCCTCCACCGTCAGCTGAGCGTCCTGGGCCACGTCGAGCCGCAGTGGCGCGTGGATGGTCAGTTCCTCGACCGAGGCGTACCCGGCGGCACGGGCCGCGTGCAGCGCCATGTCGACGAGCGCGGTTCCCGGCAGCAGGGGCACCTCGTCGAGCGCGTGCTCCGTGAGCCAGCTCGTCGTGCCGGGGGCGAGTCGTCCGGTGAGGACGAGGCCGCCGTCGGGGCGGGTCAGCCCGGCTCCGAGGAGTGGGTGTCCGGTCGAGGTGAGCCCGCTGGCCGTCAGGTCGTGGGCGGGACCCTCCGTGAGCCAGTAGGTGTGGTGTTGGAAGGGGTAGGTGGGGAGGTTGGTGGTGGGTGGTGTGGTGGGGGGTGGGAGGTGGTGGGTGTGGGCGAGGGTGGTGAGGAGGGTGGTGGTTTCTTGTTGGTGTTTGCGGGTGGTGGGGTGGGCGGTGGTGGTGGGGAGGTTTTCGTGGGTGAGGTGGGTGAGGGTGGCGTCGGGTCCGAGTTCGAGGTAGGTGGTGACGCCGTGGTTGTGGAGGGTGTGGAGGCCGGTGGCGAATTGGACGGGTTGTTCGATGAGGGTGGCCCAGTAGTGGGGGTTGGTGAGTTGTTCGGTGGTGGCGATGGTTCCGGTGAGGTTGGAGATGATGGGTGTGGTGGTGGGGTGGTAGGTGACGGTGGCGGCGGTTTTGGCGAATTGTTGGGCGGCGTGGTGCATGAGGGGTGAGTGGAAGGCGTGGGAGACGTTGAGGGGGGTGACTTTGTAGCCTTCGTTTCGCCAGTGTTGGGCGAGGGTTTTGAGGGTGTGTGTGGGGCCGGCGATGACGGTGTTGGTGGGGGAGTTGTGGGCGGCGATGGTGGCGGTGGGGTGGTGGGTGAGGGTGTGGTGGAGGTTGTGGGGGTGGGTGTTGATGGCGAGCATGGTGCCGCCGGGTGGGAGGTGGTGCATGAGGGTGGCGCGGGTGGTGATGAGGTGGGCGGTGTCGGTGAGGGTCCAGAGTCCGGCGAGGTGGGCGGCGGTGAGTTCGCCGATGGAGTGGCCGAGGTAGTAGTCGGGGGTGAGGTTGAGGGTGGTGAGGAGGTGGTGTAGGGCGGTGTGGATGGCGAAGAGGGCGGGTTGGGTGTAGAGGGTTTGGTTGAGGTGGTGGGGGTTGGTGCCCCAGATGATGGTTTTGAGGGGTTGGGGGAGGTGGGGGTCGAGGGCGGCGCAGGTGGTGTCGAAGGCGTGGGCGAAGGCGGGGTAGGTGTGGTGGAGTTGGCGGCCCATGTTGAGGTGTTGGCTGCCTTGGCCGGTGAGGAGGTAGGCGGTTTTGCCGGTGGGGGGTGGGTTGGTGAGGTGGGTGGGTCCGGGTTGGTTGGTGGCGAGGGCGTGGAGTTGGTGGGTGTTGAAGATGAGGGCGGTGTGGGGGAAGCGGGTGCGGTGGTGGAGTGTGGCGGCGATGGCGGCGGGTGGGGTGTGGGGGTGGGTGTCGAGGTGGTGGGTGAGTTGTTGGGCGTAGGCGGTGAGGGCTTGTGGTGTTTTCGCGGAGATGAGCCACGGTGTGGTCCAGTCGGCCTGCTCGGTTTTTCCGCCTGGCTCCAGACTCGGGTTCTGATCTGATTCCGGACTTGCGTCCTTACCCGTTTCCGGGCGTGTTTCGGGTGCGGTTTCTTCGCTGGTTGTGGTGTTGGTTTCCGGGTTCGTGGTGGTGTCGTGGGTGGTGGTGGGGGTGGGTGGTTGTTCGATGATGATGTGGGCGTTGGTGCCGGAGATGCCGAAGGAGGAGATGGCGGCGCGGCGGGGGTGGTTGGTGGTGGGCCAGGGTGTGGTGGTGGTGAGCAGTTGGAGGGGGGTGGTGTGCCAGTCGATGTGGTGGGTGGGGGTGGTGGTGTGGAGGGTGGGGGGGAGGGTGGCGTGGTTGATGGCTTGGATCATTTTGATGGTGCCGGCGGCTCCGGCGGCGGCTTGGGTGTGGCCGATGTTGGATTTGATGGAGCCGAGGTAGAGGGGGTGGGTGCGGTGGGGGGTGTAGGTGTTGATGAGGGCTTGGGCTTCGATGGGGTCGCCGAGGGTGGTGCCGGTGCCGTGGGCTTCGATGGCGTCGATGTCGGTGGGGGTGAGGTGGGCGTTGGTGAGGGCGGCGTGGATGACGCGTTGTTGGGCGGGGCCGTTGGGGGCGGTGAGTCCGTTGGAGGCGCCGTCTTGGTTGATGGCGGAGCCGCGCAGGATGGCGTGGATGTGGTGGTTGTTGGTGTGGGCGTCGGTGAGGCGTTCGAGCAGGAGGAGTCCTGCGCCTTCGCTCCAGCCGGTGCCGTCGGCGGTGTCGGAGAAGGGTTTGCAGCGTCCGTTGGGGGCGAGGCCGCGTTGGCGGGAGAATTCGATGAAGACGTTGGGGGTGGCCATGATGGTGGCGCCGCCGGCGAGGGCGAGGTCGCATTCGCCGTTGCGCAGGGCGGTGGCGGCGTGGTGCATGGCGACCAACGACGATGAGCAGGCGGTGTCGATGGTGACGGCGGGGCCTTCGAGGCCCAACGTGTAGGCGATGCGGCCGGAGGCGATGCTGCCGGCGCTGCCGTTGCCGAGGAATCCTTCGTAGCCGGGGGGTGGGTTGTGCATGAGGCGGGCGCCGTAGTCGGCGTACATGATGCCGGTGTAGACGCCGGTGCGGGTGCCGCGCAGGGTGGTGGGGTCGATGCCGGCGTGTTCGATGGTTTCCCATGCGGTTTCGAGCAGGAGTCGTTGTTGGGGGTCGGTGGCGAGGGCTTCGCGGGGGCTCATGCCGAAGAAGTCGGCGTCGAAGTCGCCGGCGTCGTGCAGGAAGCCGCCTTCGCGGCAGTAGGTGGTGCCGGGGTGGTCGGGGTCGGGGTCGTAGAGGGCGTCGATGTCCCAGCCTCGTCCGGTGGGGAACCCGGACACGGCGTCGCGGCCCTGAACGACCAAGTCCCACAGGTCATCGGCTGAGCGCACACCCCCCGGATACCGACAACCCATCCCGACGATCACGATCGGATCGTCGTCGACCACTGTGGTTGCCCCGGTCGGCGTCGCAGGCGCCGGGCTCGTTCCGACGATCTGCTCGTCGAGAAAGACGGCGAGCGCAGCCGGAGTCGGATAGTCGAAGATCGCCGTCGCGGGCAGACGCAGGCCCGTCGCGGCTGTCAACCGATTGCGCAACTCGACAGCGCTGAGCGAGTCGAAGCCGAGGTCCCGGAACGCCTTGCCACGTTCGATCCGGTCTCCGCCGGAGTGCCCGAGCACTGTCGCGACGTGTTCCCGGACCAGGGTGCCGAGCGCCGTCAGACGGTCCTCGGGAGATCGCCGCGCCAGCTCCGCGACCAGGTTGCCGCCACCGGACCGGTCACCCGAGCGGCGCGTCGGCCTGCGGATCAGCTCGGCGAGGACCGACAGGAGAAGACCCGCCGATGCCTGCCGGCGTAGCGCCGCGGTGTCCAGCCGCGCGGTCACCACCGCCGGATCCGACCCGGCCAGCGCGCCGTCGAACAGGGACAGACCCTGCTCGACGGTGAGTGCGGACAGGCCCATCCGACCCATCCGGGCGACGTCGGCATCCTGCAGGTGACCCGTCATGCCACCGGCCTGTTCCCACGGCCCCCAGGCCAGCGCGACCGCGGGCCGTCCGTTGGCCCGGCGCCGGCGGGCCAGCGCGTCCAGGAAGGCGTTGGCCGCAGCGTAGTTGGCCTGCCCGGGTGAGCCCAGGGTGCCCGCGATCGACGAGAACAGCACGAACGCGCTCAGGTCGTACGCTTCGGTCAGCTCGTCAAGGTGACGGGCGCTCTCGGCCTTCGCGGTCAGGACCCGCTCCACCTGGTCGGCGGTGAGCGCGGGCAGGATCGCGTCGTCAAGCGTGCCGGCCGCGTGCACGATCGCGCCGAGCCCGGCGCCGAGCCGTTCCACCAGGGCCGCCACCTCGGCCCGGTCGGTCACGTCGCAGGCCACCACCTCGACCTCGGCGCCCAGCCGCTCCAGGTCGGTCTGCAACTCGGGGGCGCCGGGGGCGGAGAGGCCGCGGCGGCTCACCAGGACGAGTCTCCGGACGCCGTACGCCGTCACGAGGTGCCGTGCGGTGACCGCGCCCAGCGATCCGGTGCCACCGGTGACCAACACGGCACGCTCGGGGTCGAACGCGGCCGCTCGTCCCTGATCCTGGCGGGGCCCCGTGGAAACCAGTCGGGCAACCCGCATCCTGCGCTCGCGTACGGCGATCTGGTCTTCTCCCGCCGCGACGGCGGCGGCGACGATCGCCGGGACCGTGTCCACGGCGGTCGTGGTGTCCAGGTCGACGAGGACGATCCGGTCCGGGTTCTCGGTCTGGGCGGAGCGGGCGAGACCCCACACCGCCGCGGCGGCCAGGTCCTCGACTCCTTCGCCGGGGACCGCCTCGACGGCGTGGCGGGTCACCAGCGCGAGTCGGGCCTGCGCAGGCCGTTCCTGCGCGATCTCGTCGCGCAGCGCGGTGAGCGCACTCTGGACCGCCTCGATCAGGTGCGGCGTGCCGTCGACCACGAGTACTCGGGTGTCGTCCGGCCCGGTCCCGTCCGCTGGGAGATCCGCGAACGGCACCCAGTCCAGCCGTAGCGCGTTCTGCTCCGGCTGCTGCGAGCGGCGTAGCTGGTCGAGGTCGATCGGGCGGACGGCGAGTTCGGCGACGTCGAGGACCGGGTTGCCGAGCTGGTCGGTGGTCCGGACCCGGAACCGGTCGTCGCCGGACGTCGAGATCCGGACCCGCAGTTCCCGTGCGCCGGTCGCGGTCAGGCTGACGCCGGACCAGGTGAACGGGATCCGGGCCGCGGTCTGCGCCGTGGCGGCGGATGCGACGGCCAGGACGTGCAGGGTGGCGTCGAGGAGCGCCGGGTGCACCGCGAAACCGTCCGGCTCGGCCTCGTCGGGGAGGGTGACCTCGGCGATCAGGTCGTCGCCGTCGTGCCAGGCGGCCCGCAGCCCCTGGAACACCGGCCCGTACTCGTAACCCGATTCGGCGAGGTGCTCGTAGGCGTCGACCAGGTCGATCGGCTCCGCTCCCACCGGCGGCCACATCCCGGGCACCACCGGGGGCTCGGTCGACGCCCCGGCCGCAAGCGTTCCGGTGGCGTGCCGGGTCCACGCCGCCTCGTCGTCGGTACGCGAGGCGACGGTGACCGTCCGACGCCCGTCGCCGTCCGTCTCGCCGACCCGGACCTGGAGGTGGACGGCGTCCCGGCCGATGAAGGTCAGTGGCGCTTCCAGGGTGAGATCCGCCAGGTGCGGTGCGCCCGCCCGGGCCCCGGCGTGCAGCGCGAGTTCGACAAGCGCGGCGCCGGGAAGCAGGCACGTCCCGAGCACGGCGTGATCGGCGATCCAGGGCTGCGCGGCCGGTGACACCGAGCCGGTGAACAGCAGGCCGTCGCCGTCGGAGAGGTCCACCTGAGCGGCGAGCAGCGGGTGGTCCGACTCGCCCAGCCCGATGTGGATCGGGCTGGTGATCCGCGCGATCTCGTCGAGCCAGAACCGGCTGCGCTGGAACGGGTACGTCGGCAGGTCGGGCCCCGGGCCGGGTGGGGCGGGCGGCAGCAGGGGCGACCAGTCGATCGTGCTGCCGGCGCTGTGCAGGGTGGCGACCGCGGCGGGCAGCGTACGTGCCTCGGACCTACCGGAGCGCAGCACCGGCGCCGCCACGACGTCCGGCCCGTCGTCACCGGCCAGGATGCCGCGGAGCATCGCGGTCAACGTGCCGTCCGGGCCCAGCTCCAGGTAGCGCGTCACGCCCCGGTTGGCGAGCCAGGTCACGCCGTCGGCGAAGCGGACCGCCTCGCGGACGTGACGGACCCAGTATCCGGCGTTCTCCATCTCCCCGTCGGCGGCCACCGTGCCGGTCAGGTTGGAGACCACCGGCAGGGTGGGGCGATGGTAGGTGACGCTCTCGGCGACCTGGCGGAACTCCGCGAGCATCGGGTCCATGCGTACCGAATGGAAGGCGTGACTGACGGTCAGCCGGCGGGTTCGCCGTCCCGCGGCGGCCAGCTCGGCCGCGACCTGGACGACCTCGTCCTCGTCGCCGGCGATGACTGTCGCGAGCGGACCGTTGACCGCGGCGATCCCGACGCGTCCGCCGGCCGCCGCCAGGAGCGGCAGCACATCCGCCTCGGCGGCCTCGACGGCGATCATCGCGCCGCCGCTCGGGAGTGCCTGCATGAGACGCCCCCGGGCGGTGACCAGACGACAGGCGTCGGGCAGCGACAACACGCCTGCGACGTGCGCCGCCGCCAACTCGCCGACGGAGTGCCCGATCAGCTGGTCGGGCCGGATACCGCACGCGGTGACCAGGCGGTAGAGGGCCACCTCGAGGGCGAACAGCGCCGGCTGGGTCCACCCGGTGTCGTCGAGCCGGCCGGCCCCGGGAGAGCCCGGTTCGGCGAACATGACGTCGCGCAGGCCGGGGTCGAGGTGGGCGAGCACGTCGTCGAGGGCGGCCGCGAAGACGGGGTACCTGTCGTACAGCTCCCGGCCCGCGCCCGCCCGCTGGCTGCCCTGCCCGGTGAACAGGAACGCCGTGGCGCCCTCGGTCACCCGTCCGGTGACCGTGCCGGGAGCGCCGCGGCCGGCAGCCACGGCGTCGAGCATCCCGACCAGCTCGTCGACGTCCTCGGCGACAGCCACACCACGGTGGGTGAACGGCGTGCGCGCGGCGGCCACCTGATGGGCGATCCGGGCCGGCGCGATCGGGGTCGACCGCAGCGCCGCGGCCAGCCGACCGGCCTGGTCGCGCATCGCGGCTTCGGTGTGTCCGGAGAACGGCACCGGCACCGGGCCGGTGGGCTCGGCCTCCGGCATCGGCTCGGCGGGCGTCTCCTCGGCCTGTTCGAGGATGAGGTGGGCGTTCGTGCCGCTGATGCCGAAGGAGGACACCGCCGCCCGGCGCGCGCGCCCGACGTCCGGCCAGTCGACGGCCTCGGCGAGCGGCGCCACCGCGCCCTGCGACCAGTCCACCTGGTCGGAGGGCTGATCCAGGTGGAGGCTGCGGGGCAGCCGCCCGGCATGGATGGCCATCACCATCTTGATCACCCCGGCGACGCCGGCGGCGGCCTGCGCGTGGCCGATGTTCGACTTGATCGATCCGATCCACAGTGGCCGGTCGGCCGGCCGTTGCTTGCCGTACGTCGCGATCAGCGCCTGCGCCTCGATCGGATCACCCAGCCGGGTGCCCGTGCCGTGCGCCTCCACCGCGTCCACCTGGTCAGGCGTGAGCCGCGCGGCGGCCAGCGCCCGGCGGATCACCCGCTGCTGCGACGGCCCGTTCGGCGCGGTGAGCTGGCTGCTGCGGCCGTCCTGATTGACAGCGCTGCCGCGAACCACGGCGAGTACCCGGTGACCGTTGCGCCGCGCGTCGGACAGGCGCTCCAGCAGCAGGAGACCGGCGCCCTCGCCCCAGCCGGTGCCGTCCGCCCCGGCCGCGAACGGCTTGCACCGCCCGTCCGGCGCGAGCCCGCGCTGGCGGCTGAACTCGACGAACACCATCGGCGTGGCCATCACGGTGACCCCGCCGGCCAGCGCCAGGTCACACTCGCCCTGGCGCAGGGCGTGACACGCCTGGTGAATGGCGACGAGCGACGACGAACACGCGGTGTCGACTGTCACGGCCGGGCCTTCGAGGCCGAGGACGTACGCGATCCGCCCGGAGGCGACACTGCCGGCGCTTCCGGTGCCCAGGTAGCCCTCGAAGCCGTCCGGGATCGTGTGCAGGCGGGAGCGGTAGTCGTCGTACATCACGCCGACGAAGACCCCCGTCTGACTGCCCCGCTGGGTGGCCGGGTCGATGCCGGCCCGCTCGAACGCCTCCCACGCGGTCTCCAGCAGCAGGCGCTGCTGCGGGTCGGTCGCCAGGGCCTCCCGCGGACTCATGCCGAAGAACTCCGCGTCGAACCGGTCGGCGTCGTAGACGAAGCCGCCCTCGCGGGCGTAGATGTGCCCGGCGCGGTCCGGATCGGGGTCGTAGAGCCGCTCGGTGTCCCAGCCCCGTTCGGCGGGGAACGGGCCGATGGCGTCGCGCCCGTCGGCGACCAGCTCCCAGAGGTCCTCGGGGGTGCCGACGTTGCCGGGGAAGCGGCAGCTCATCGACACGATCGCGATCGGTTCGGCGCGCTGTGCGGTCAGTTCGCGCACCCGCTGCCGGGCCTGCTGCAGGTCGGTGGTGACCCGCTTGAGGTAGTCGCGCAGCTTTTCCTCGTTGGCGCTGGACATCCCGCTCAACCCTCGATTCCGAGCTCGTTGTCGATGAATTGGAAGATCTCGTCGTCACTTGCCGATCCGAGCGAGACCTCGTCACGACCGCCCCCCGGGTCGTCCTCCAACTGCGCCAGCAGTTCGCGTACGCGGCCGGCGAGCCGGGTGCGCGCCTCGTCGTCCTCGCCGACGCCGGGCAGTGCCGCCTCCAGCTCCAGCACCGCCCGCAGCACCGCGTCCTCGCCGCTGGGCGCCGCCTCGGGTGTCACCAGGGTCAGCAGGTGTCGGGTCAGCTCACCGGGTGAGGGATGGTCGAACAGCAGCGTGGCCGGCAGGCGCAGCCCGGTGAGGGCGTTGAGCCGGTTGCGGAACTCGACGGCGGTCAGCGAGTCGAATCCGAGGTCGAGGAACCCGCGGTTCTGGTCGATCAGGGCGCTGCCGTCGTGGCCGAGGACCATCGCGGCCTGCCCGCGGACCAGGGCAGCGACCTCGCGCTCCTGCTCGTCCGGGGTGAGCCGGGCCAGCCGGTCGCCAAGCGGCTGGTCGGCGACCGGGTCGGCGGCGGCCCGCAGGGGCGCCCGTACCAGCGACCGGAAGACCGGGGCGATGAGCCCCGCCGCGGCCTGCGCCCGCAGCGACTCCCGGTTGAGCCGGGCCGGTACGAGCGTCGGCCCGGCGGGTCGTTGCAGTGCCGCGTCCAGGAGGGCCAGACCCTCCGCGACGGTCAGCGGAAGCACGCCTGTGCGGTTCATCCGGGCCAGGTCGGCCTGGCTCAGGTGGGCGGTCATGCCACTGCTCTGCTCCCACAGACCCCAGGCCAGGGCGACCGCCGGCAGGCCCCGCGCCTGCCGGTAGTGGGCCAGCTGGTCGGTGAAGGCGTTGGCGGCCGCGTAGTTGGACTGGCCGGCGGCGCCGATCACCCCGGCGATGGAGGAGAAGAGCACGAACTGGACCGACGGGGCGGCCGCCGTGAGCCGGTGCAGGTTCCAGGCGGCGTCCACCTTGGGCCGCAGAACGGCGTGCAGGCGGTCGGCGGTCATCGTCTCGATCAGGCCGTCGTCGAGCACGCCCGCCGCGTTGATCACGGCGGTGAGGGGGTGCGCGGCCGGGATGTCCCGCAGCAGGCGGGCCGCCTGCCGCGGATCCGCCGCGTCGGCGGCGACGACCCGGACCTCGGCGCCGGCCGCGCGCAGGTCGTCGACCAACGCCTCGGCGCCGGGCGCATCCGGGCCGCGTCGGGTGGCCAGCACCAGATGGCGTACGCCGTGCCGGGTGACCAGGTGCCGGGCGACGACCCCGCCGATCACGCCTGTGGCGCCGGTCATCAGCACCGTCCCCTCCGGGTCGAGGCGCGGCGCGTCGGTGGTCGCCGCGGCCCGGCTCAGTCGGGGGAGCAGCACCGTGCCGGTGCGTACCGCGAACTGCGGCTCGTCGGTGGCCAGCGCGCCCGGTAGCCGTTGCAGCGACGCGTCGGTGCCGTCGAGGTCGGCGAGCACGAAGCGGCCCGGATTCTCCGACTGCACCGAACGCAGCAGGCCCCACAGCGGCGCGCAGGCCAGGTCGGGATGCGGTTCGTCGTCGTCGGTCCGGACGGCCCGCTCGGTCACCAGCACCAGGCGGGTCTCGGCCAGGTCCGGCGCGGCCAGCCAGTTCTGCGCCAGCAGCAGGATCCGTTCGGCCCCGCCGTGCGCGGCGGACACCGGATCGGCGGCGGGACCGTCAGGTGCGGCGGCCAGGGTGTCCGGTACGGCGTCGCGGGCGGATGCCAGCACGACGTCCGGTGCGCGCTCGCCGTTCGAGACGGCCTCGGTCAGGGCCTCCAGGTGGGGGAACTCCCGCACCGACTCCCCGGCGCGTGACAGCGCCCCGGCCAGGCCGCGGTCGGAGCCGAGCACGGCGAAGCGCACCGCCTCGGCCCGCGTCCCCGGCGGGATCGGCGTCCAGCCGAGCTGGAAGAGGTTCTCGGTGCCGGCCGACCCGCCGCTGCGCAGTTGCTCCGGGTCGACGGGGCGCAGTGCCAGCGACTCGACGGTCAGCACCGGCGTACCGGAGCCGTCGGCGAGCGCGAGTCGTACGGTGTCCGGGCGGTCCGCTCCGACCGGCGTCATGCGGACCCGCAGCACGGCGGGGTCCACTGCATGGGGGCGGACGCCGCTCCACGAGAACGGCAGGCGTACCCGTTCCAGGCCACCGGGCTCCAACGCCGCGGTGTGCAGCGCGGCGTCGAGCAGCGCCGGGTGCAGCGTCCAACCGGTGCGATCCAGGGCGTCCGACAGGCGTACCTCGGTGAACAGCTCCGGGCCGCGGCGCCAGGCGGCGACAAGCCCCTGGAACGTCGGCCCGTACTGGTAGCCGAGCTGGTCGAGCCGGTCGTAGAGGTCCGTGACGTCGATCGGCTCGGCGCCCTCGGGCGGCCACGACGCGTCGGCAGGCGCCGCCGCCTGGACGGCGTCGGTCACCAGGCCGGCGGCGTGCCGGGTCCACGGCCGGTCCTCTCCGGGTGTCGCCTGCCGGCTGTGCACGGACACCTGACGTGTGCCGTCCGCGGCCGGGGCGCCGACCACCACCTGGAGCTGGACGTCGTGCTCGGCATCGAGCATGAGGGGGGCGTCCAGGGTGAGTTCCTCGACGGCGGCGCAGCCCACGTCGCCCGCGGCGGTCAGCGCCATTTCCAGGAACGCGGTGCCGGGCAGCAGCACCACGCCCGCCACGGCGTGGTCGGCCAGCCAGGGCTGCGTCCGCAGCGACAGCCGACCGGTGAGCAACCGGGTGTCGCTGTCGGCGGGCGACAGGGCGGCGGACAGGAACGGGTGCGCGGTCCGGTCCAGGCCGGCCGAGCTGACGTCGACGGCGGCCGTGGGCGGCTCGTCCAGCCAGTACCGCTGCTCCTGGAACGGGTAGGTGGGCAGCACCGGGCCGATCGCCGGCAGCCGCTCGCCCAGCATCGCGGCCCAGTCGACGGCGCAACCCCTGGTGTGAACCGCCGCCGCGGCACCGAGGAAACGCGACCATCCGCCGTCGTCACGCCGCAACGTGCCGATCGCGGCCGGTACGCCGGCACCGACCTCCGTGGCCTCGAACGTCTCCTGAAGCCCGACGGTGAGTACCGGGTGCGGGCTGCTCTCGACGAACAGGCGGTGGCCGTCCGCGAGCAGGGACCGGGTGGCGTGGTCGAAGTGGACGGTCTGACGCAGGTTGCGGTACCAGTAGTCGGCGTCCAACTCGGCGGGGTCGATCCGTGAGCCGGTGACCGACGAGTAGAAGGCGATGTCGGTGCCGCGGGGACGGATGCCGTCGAGCGCCGCGAGCAGTTCGTCGCGCACGGCCTCGACGTGCGCGGTGTGCGAGGCGTAATCCACCGGGATGACCCGGACCCGGGCGTCGTCCCTCGTCGCCGCGACGAACTCGGTCAACGCCTCGGCGTCACCGGCCACCACGGTGGAGGCGGGCCCGTTGACGGCGGCGACGGCGAGCCGGTCGCCCCAGGGCGCGAGCCGCGCCGCAACCTCGTCGGCGGCCAGCGCGACCGAGGCCATCCCACCGAGCCCGGCCAGCTTCACCAGCAGACGGCTGCGCAGGGCGACGACCTTCGCGCTGTCGGAGACCGACAGCGCGCCGGCGACGCAGGCCGCCGCGATCTCACCCTGGGAGTGCCCGACCACCGCGTCCGGGCGTACGCCCGACGCCTGCCAGAGCCTCGCCAGGGACACCATCATGGCCCACAGCAGCGGCTGCACCACGTCCACCCGGTCCAGCGGGCCGGCCTCCGGCCCGGCACGCAGCACCTCGATCGGCGACCAGTCCACGAACGGGGCCAGCGCCTCGGCGCAGTCCTCGAGCGCGGCACGGAAGACCGCGGACTGCTCCATCAACTCGCGCGCCATCCCGGCCCACTGGGAACCCTGGCCGGGGAACACGAACACGGTTCTGCCGTCCGCCCGCTCGCCCGGTCCGACCAGACCGGGCACCTCGACGCCGGCGGCGACCGCGCGGAGCCCGGCCACCGCGTCCGAGTCGTCGGCCACCAGGACGCTCTGTCGCTCGAAGCGGCTGCGCCCGGTCGCCATCGCCCGTGCCACCTGGGCGAACGGCACGACGCTCTCGGCCAGGTGCGCGGCGAGCCGCTCGGCCTGGGCGCGTAGGGCGGCGTCGGAACGCCCGGACAGCAGCCACGGCCGCGGCGACGTGTCGCCGGTCTGCTCCGGTGCCGCAGGCTGCTCCGGCGCCTCGACTCGCTCCGGCGCCTCGATGACCAGGTGCGCGTTGGTGCCGCTCATTCCGAACGCGGACACCCCGGCCCGGCGTGGACGGCCGTTCTCCGGCCACGCGACGGCCTCGGTGAGCAGGCTGACCGAGCCGGCGCTCCAATCGACGTGCGGGCTCGGCGCGTCGATGTGCAGGGTCGCCGGAAGTCGGCCGTGCCGCATCGCCTCGACCATCTTGATCACCCCGGCGACGCCTGCCGCCGCCTGCGTGTGCCCGATGTTCGACTTCACCGACCCGAGCCAGAGCGGCCGCTCGGGGTCGCGGTCGCGGCCGTACGTGGCGAGCACCGCCTGGGCCTCGATCGGATCACCAAGCGTGGTGCCGGTGCCGTGCGCCTCGACGACGTCGACGCCGTCCGGCTCCAGCCCCGAATTCGCCAGCGCCTGCCGGATCACCCGTTGCTGGGCCGGCCCGTTCGGAGCGGTCAGCCCGTTCGACGCGCCGTCCTGGTTGACGGCCGAGCCGCGGATCACAGCGAGCACCGGGTGGCCGTTACGACGCGCGTCGGAGAGCCGTTCCAGCAGCACGACTCCGGCCCCCTCACCCCAGCCGGTGCCGTCCGCGGCGGCCGCGAACGGCTTGCACCGGCCGTCCGGGGACAGAGCCCGCTGCCGGCTGAACTCCACGAAGGTGCTGGGCGTGGCCATCACGGTCGCCCCGCCGGCCAGCGCGAGATCGCACTCGCCCTGCCGCAGGGACTGCGCCGCCTGATGGATCGCCACAAGCGACGAGGAACAGGCGGTGTCGACAGTCACGGCGGGGCCTTCCAGACCCAGGACGTACGAGATCCGGCCGGAGGCGACGCTCGCCGCGCTGCCGATGTCGAGGTACCCCTCGTACCCGTCCGGCTTGCGGTGCAGCCGTGAGCGATAGTCCTGGTAGACGACACCGACGAACACGCCTGTGTCGCTTCCGTGCAGGGCGGCCGGGTCGATGCCGGCCCGCTCGATCGCCTCCCAGGCCACCTTGAGGAGCAGCCGCTGCTGCGGGTCGGTGGCGTACGCCTCGCGCGGGCTCAGCCCGAAGAAGTCGGCGTCGAAGTGCGCCGCGTCGTAGAGGAAGCCACCCTCACGCGTGTAGCTGGTCCCGGTGTGATCCGGGTCCGGGTCGTACAGGCCTGCCGCGTCCCAGCCCCGATCGACAGGGAAACCCCCGACCGCGTCCCTCTCCTCGATGGTCAGCCGCCACAGGTCCTCCGGCCCTGTCACCCCGCCGGGGAACCGGCAGCCCATCGACACGATCGCCACGGGTTCGTCTGTGGTTCCCCGGTGTGCCGCGACGGTCCGGGACGGTGCGACCTCCTCCCCGAGCAGCTCGGCGATCAGCACGTCGACGAGCGCGGACGGCGACGGGTGGTCGAACACCAGCGTGGGCGACAGCGCCAGGCCTGTCGCCTCGACCAGCCGGTTGCGCAGGGACACCGCGGTCAGCGAGTCGAAGCCCAACTCCTTGAACGCCCGCCCGGGTTCGATCCCGGCTGGATCGGCGTGGCCGAGCACGCCGGCCACGTGGGTACGGACCACGGCGAGCATCGCCGCCAGCCGGTCGGCGGCACTCATCGGCAACAGCCGACGGCGGAGTGAGCCGCCCTCCGCCCCCGCCGCAGCCGCCGCCCGCCGCAGCCGCGCGGGCACCAGCCCGGACAGTGCCGCCGGCAGCACTCCGGCCCGCGCCCGCGCGCGCAGCCGGCCCGGCGGGAGGTCGGCGAGCACGGTCACCGGTTGCCCGGTCTCCCACGCCTGCTCCACGAGCGGGAGGACGTCGGTGGTCGGTTCGGTGGCGAAGACGATGGTGAGCGCCGGCAGACCGGCAGCCCGACGCACCGCGGTCAGGGCGCCAAGAAAGCCGGCCGCCGCCTCGTCGTGCAGGTCGGGACCATGATCGCCGGTCGCGCCGGCGGGATCGGCGATGACTGCCAGCGTGACGAACGCGGCGGGCTGCCGGTCCATCGTCAGGCGGTGCAGCCGCCAGGCCGTTTCCGGGCGGGCCGGGTGCCGGGCCGCGTCGGTGTCGATCACGGCGGCCAACCGCCGGTCCGCCGGTATCTCCCGCACCGCCGCCTCCAACGCGCCCGGCTCGCCGGGGTCGGCCACGCGCAGCACGTGCGCGTGGCCGAACCTCTCGGCCAGGACATCGGCGTACGGCCCCGAGCCGGTCACCAGGACCGCGTCCTCCTCGTCGACCTGCCCAGCCGTGCCGCCGGGCGTGCTGGTGACGCGGGTGAGCCGGGGGGCCAGCAGCAGACCGTCGCGAGCGGCGACCCGGGGCTCCTGTGTGGCAAGCGCGGCTGCGATGACGGCGGAGTCCGGCGGGGCGTCGACGAGCCGGATCCGATCGGTGTCCTCCAGGCGGGGCGAGGCGAGCAGGCCCCAGATCGCCGCGGCGCCGAGGTCGCGTACGTCCTCGTCCCCCACGGCGACCCCACCGTCGGTCAGCACCACCAGGAGGCGGCCGTCGGGATCGCGCTCCAACCACTCGCGTACCACGTCGAGTGTGTGCTCGGCGGCCTCGCGGGCGCGCGCCGGCAGGTCGTCATCGTCACCGGGCCGTGGCCGGCAGACGAGGAGCACCGCGTCCTCAGCACCTGTCGGCGACGCGGCGACCGTCCGACCGGGACCACTCAGGGCCTGTGCCAGCTCCGGATCGTCAAGCGCCGCCCACCGGCCCGGGTCGGCGGTCTCCGGCCCCTCGATCGTCACCCAGTCCGGGACGTACGCCTGGGCGAGCGCGACGGCCGTCGTCGTGGCCGGGACGGTTCGGTCGTCCAGCCGCACCCGGGCGGTGAGCACCCGATGGCCGGCGGGGTCGCTGACCAGCAGATCGACATCGTCCGTGCCGTTCGGGCTGACCCGCACCCGCAGTGTCGCCGATCCAGTGGCGTGGAGCTGTACGTCCCGCCAGGTCCAGGGCAACGCCACCGCGCCGGCCGGGCCCGCCCCCGGCAGGGCCGCGTGCAGCGCGGCGTCGAGCAGAGCAGGGGCGATGGCGTACGCGTCGTCGGCGGTCGGGATTGAGATCTCGGCGTAACGGACGTCGTCCCGCGCCCAGGCGGCGCGCACCAGGCGCAGGTCGGGCGGAACCGTCAGCCCGTCGGCGTCCAGCTCGCCGTAGAGGCCGTCCACATCGACCGGCTCCCCGCCGGGCGGCCATTCCTCGTCGGTTGGCCCGCCCACGTGCGCCTCGGCTGCCAGCGACCCGGTGGCGTGCCGGGTCCAGACGGCGCCGTCGGCGCTCCCGTAGATCTCGATCGGTACGTGTCCCTCCCCGTCCGGTGCGCCGGCCCGCAGTTGAACCGTGAGGGCGCCATCTCCGTCGAGGGTGATCGGCACGGCGACATCGAGTGCGGCCACCCGCGGGGCGTCGATCTGCGCGCCCGCGTGCAGGAGCAGCTCCACAAGTGCCGCTCCCGGTACGACAGGTGTCCCGCTGACCATGGGCCACGCGCGGCTGCCCGCCGCGATGCGGCCGGTGAAGACCCAGCCCGTGCCGTCCGCCTGGCGCAGCGCCGCGCCCAGGAACGGGTGCCCGGTCGGCGTGAGGCCCGCCGTCCTGACGTCGCCGCCGGCGGTGGGGTGCAGCCAGTAGGTGTGGTGTTGGAAGGGGTAGGTGGGGAGGTTGGTGGTGGGTGGTGTGGTGGGGGGTGGGAGGTGGTGGGTGTGGGCGAGGGTGGTGAGGAGGGTGGTGGTTTCTTGTTGGTGTTTGCGGGTGGTGGGGTGGGCGGTGGTGGTGGGGAGGTTTTCGTGGGTGAGGTGGGTGAGGGTGGCGTCGGGTCCGAGTTCGAGGTAGGTGGTGACGCCGTGGTTGTGCAGGGTGTGCAGACCGGTGGCGAATTGGACGGGTTGTTCGATGAGGCTTGCCCAGTAGTGGGGGTTGGTGAGTTGTTCGGTGGTGGCGATGGTTCCGGTGAGGTTGGAGATGATGGGTGTGGTGGTGGGGTGGTAGGTGACGGTGGCGGCGGTTTTGGCGAATTGTTGGGCGGCGTGGTGCATGAGGGGTGAGTGGAAGGCGTGGGAGACGTTGAGGGGGGTGACTTTGTAGCCTTCGTTTCGCCAGTGTTGGGCGAGGGTTTTGAGGGTGTGTGTGGGGCCGGCGATGACGGTGTTGGTGGGGGAGTTGTGGGCGGCGATGGTGGCGGTGGGGTGGTGGGTGAGGGTGTGGTGGAGGTTGTGGGGGTGGGTGTTGATGGCGAGCATGGTGCCGCCGGGTGGGAGGTGGTGCATGAGGGTGGCGCGGGTGGTGATGAGGTGGGCGGTGTCGGTGAGGGTCCAGAGTCCGGCGAGGTGGGCGGCGGTGAGTTCGCCGATGGAGTGGCCGAGGTAGTAGTCGGGGGTGAGGTTGAGGGTGGTGAGGAGGTGGTGTAGGGCGGTGTGGATGGCGAAGAGGGCGGGTTGGGTGTAGAGGGTTTGGTTGAGGTGGTGGGGGTTGGTGCCCCAGATGATGGTTTTGAGGGGTTGGGGGAGGTGGGGGTCGAGGGCGGCGCAGGTGGTGTCGAAGGCGTGGGCGAAGGCGGGGTAGGTGTGGTGGAGTTGGCGGCCCATGTTGAGGTGTTGGCTGCCTTGGCCGGTGAGGAGGTAGGCGGTTTTGCCGGTGGGGGGTGGGTTGGTGAGGTGGGTGGGTCCGGGTTGGTTGGTGGCGAGGGCGTGGAGTTGGTGGGTGTTGAAGATGAGGGCGGTGTGGGGGAAGCGGGTGCGGTGGTGGAGTGTGGCGGCGATGGCGGCGGGTGGGGTGTGGGGGTGGGTGTCGAGGTGGTGGGTGAGTTGTTGGGCGTAGGCGGTGAGGGCTTGTGGTGTTTTCGCGGAGATGAGCCACGGCGTCGTCCAGTCGGCCTGCTCGGTGTCGTGCCCCGACTCTTGGTCTGATTCCCGGCCGCTTTCCTGACCTGATTGCTGGCCCGTGTCCTGACCTGACTTCAGGCTCGCGTCCCGTCGCGAGTCTTCACCTGTTTCGGCGTCTGTTTTCTCGCCGGTTTTAACGCCGGTGTCCTGGCCGGTCTTGTCGCGTGTTTTGCGGCCTGCTTTTTGGGCCGTTTCTTCGGCGGTGTTGACGCCGGTTTCCTGTGGTGCTTCGGGGGTGGGTTGCTCGTCTGTCTGCTGGTGTGGCTGTGAGGTGGTGTCTTGGGTGTTGGTGGTGGGGGTGGGTGGTTGTTCGATGATGATGTGGGCGTTGGTGCCGGAGATGCCGAAGGAGGAGATGGCGGCGCGGCGGGGGTGGTTGGTGGTGGGCCAGGGTGTGGTGGTGGTGAGCAGTTGTAGGGGGGTGGTGTGCCAGTCGATGTGGTGGGTGGGGGTGGTGGTGTGGAGGGTGGGGGGGAGGGTGGCGTGGTTGATGGCTTGGATCATTTTGATGGTGCCGGCGGCTCCGGCGGCGGCTTGGGTGTGGCCGATGTTGGATTTGATGGAGCCGAGGTAGAGGGGGTGGGTGCGGTGGGGGGTGTAGGTGTTGATGAGTGCTTGGGCTTCGATGGGGTCGCCGAGGGTGGTGCCGGTGCCGTGGGCTTCGATGGCGTCGATGTCGGTGGGGGTGAGGTGGGCGTTGGTGAGGGCGGCGTGGATGACGCGTTGTTGGGCGGGGCCGTTGGGGGCGGTGAGTCCGTTGGAGGCGCCGTCTTGGTTGATGGCGGAGCCGCGCAGGATGGCGTGGATGTGGTGGTTGTTGGTGTGGGCGTCGGTGAGGCGTTCGAGCAGGAGGAGTCCTGCGCCTTCGCTCCAGCCGGTGCCGTCGGCGGTGTCGGAGAAGGGTTTGCAGCGTCCGTTGGGGGCGAGGCCGCGTTGGCGGGAGAATTCGATGAAGACGTTGGGGGTGGCCATGATGGTGGCGCCGCCGGCGAGGGCGAGGTCGCATTCGCCGTTGCGTAGGGCGGTGGCGGCGTGGTGCATGGCGACCAGTGATGAGGAGCAGGCGGTGTCGATGGTGACGGCGGGGCCTTCGAGGCCCAACGTGTAGGCGATGCGGCCGGAGGCCACACTGCCGGCGCTGCCCGTCATCACGTACGCCTCGACATCTTCAGGCGTTCGTTGGATCAGACGACCGCCGTAGTCGGAGTACATGATCCCGGCGTAGACGCCGGTGCGGGTGCCGCGCAGGGTGGTGGGGTCGATCCCCGCGTGTTCGATCGTCTCCCACGCCGTCTCCAACAACAGCCGCTGCTGAGGATCGGTGGCCAGAGCCTCCCGAGGACTCATCCCGAAGAAGTCCGCGTCGAAGTCACCGGCGTCGTGCAGGAAGCCGCCTTCGCGGCAGTAGGTGGTGCCGGGGTGGTCGGGGTCGGGGTCGTAGAGGGCGTCGATGTCCCAGCCTCGTCCGGTGGGGAATCCGGATACGGCGTCGCGGCCCTGAACGACCAAGTCCCACAGGTCATCGGCCGACCGCACACCCCCGGGGAAACGACAACCCATGCCCACCACCGCGATCGGCTCACGGGCGCGGTACTCCAGATCCCGGACGGTCCGCTGGGCCTCGTCGACCTCGCGGGCGAGCCGTCGTACGTGCTCCCGTAGGCGATCCTCGTTGCTTGTCATCTGCATCACCCGTCCTGACGAAGCTGGTCGGCGCCGCCGGTGACTCCGAATTTGTTGTCGAGGAAATCGAGGAGGTCGTCGTCGCTGACCGCGTCGATCCCCTCGGCGACCGCTGGCACGGGCTGCACCGACGCCCAGGCGGACGAGAGATCCCGCAGTCGTGCAGTGATCTCGTCGCGGCGCGTGTCGTCGGGCACCGCACTGGTCAGGTGCTCCGGCGACAGGCCCGCCAGCAGCTTCTCCAGACCCTCGATCTGGTCGAGCAGGCCGACCGCGGGCGCGGGCTTGCGTGGTGCCAGCGCGGTCGCCAGGTGTTCGGCGAGGGCATCCGGATTGGCGTGGTCGAAGATCAGGGTGGCGGGCAGCCGCAGTCCGGTCCGGCTGTGCAGGCGGTTGCGAAGCTCGATCGCGGTCATCGAATCGAAGCCCAACTCCTTGAAGGAGCGTCCCGCCTGGATGGTCGTCGGAGAGTGGGCCAACACCCCGGCCACCTCGGCGATGATCAGCGCGTGGATCCGCGCCCTGCGATCCTCGTCGGTCAGAGCGCCAAGCTCCTCGGTCAGGGATTCCGGGCTCGGACCAGTTCGCGTGCGGGCACCGGCCCGTGTCGTCGGCAGCAGGCCCGAGAAGATCGTCGGACGAGGGTCCTCATCGGCGCGTCGCCGCAGGGCCGCCAGGTCCAGCCGGGCGGTCACCAGCACCGGATGGGTGCGCCTGTGTGTCAGCGCCGCGTCCAGCAGGGCCAGGCCCTGCTCGACGGGCATCGGGACGAGGCCGATCCGGTCGAGCTGGGCGCGGTCGGCCGCGTCCAGCCCGGCGGTCATGCCCGAGGTCTCGGCCCATCGGCCCCAGGCGAGCGAGACGGCGGGAAGACCCTGCGCGTGTCGGAGCCCGGCGAGCCCGTCCAGCGCCGCGTTGGCCGCCGCGTAGTTGCCCTGACCCATCGTCCCGGCCGTGCCGGCCACCGACGAGAAGAGCACGAACAGCTCGGGGTCCAGGCCCATCTCGGTGGTGAGCCGGTGCAGATGCCAGGCCGCGTCCACCTTGGCTCGCAGGACGCCGCCGAGCCGTTCCGTGGTCAGTGACGTGATCATCGCGTCGTCCAGGACGCCGGCCGTGTGCACCACGCCGGCGAGCCGACGGCCCGCCAGGTGCTGCGTCAGCAGGGCGCGTAGCTGCGCCTCGTCCGCGACGTCGCACGCGACGATCGCGGCCTCGGCGCCGAGCCCGGCCAGTTCCTCGCGCAGCGCATCCGCGCCGGGAGCATCCGGTCCGCGCCGGCCGACCAACAACAGATGACGTACGCCATGCTGGCTGGCCAGATGCCGGGCCGTGCGGGAACCGAGCGCGCCGGTGCCCCCGGTGATCAGGACCGTGCCCTGCGCGTCCCAGATGGGGCCGTCGTTCTCGGCCTGTGGGTCCATGGCCAGGCGGGCCAGACGTGGCACCAGGGCCTGCCCACCTCGCACCAGGATCTGCCCCTCGCCGGCGGCAATGGCCGCCTCGACGGCCGTCCGCACCTGTGGATCGTCCGGGGACCCGTCGACGTCGGCCAGGCAGAACTGGCCGGGGCTCTCCGTCTGCGCCGACCGGACCAGACCCCAGGCGGCGGCTGCGGCGAGACTCGTGACGGCCTCGTCCGGATGACTCGCCACCGCGCCGCGGGTGATCACGACGAGCGGGCCGAGGTCGGAGTCGGCGTCGCGATGCGCCCGCAGCCGGGACAGCACCTCGGTGGTGACCCGCAGGACGTTCTCCGGCTCGCCGCCGGAGTCCTCGTCGAGGACGAGTCCGGTCCAGCCGATGGTGGGCGTGTTCGTGGCGGGCAGCGGCACCCAGGTCAGTTCGAACAGAGCGTTGCGCAGCGCGCCGCCCGCCTCGGTGGCGACCGGGCGGGTGGTCACCGACAGGGTGGCGACCGGCTCCGGTGACGACGGCGTGGCGACGGCGATGGTGTAGCGGTCCGGCTCGGACGCCGGGGTCGTGGTGACCCGCAGAACTGTCGGCGCATCCGGGTCGCGGTGCAGGCTGCCAGCCCAGGTGTACGGCGCGTGCCGGGGTGTGCCGGGGGCGTCGTCGCGCAGTAGATGGATGGTGTGCAGCGCCGCATCCAGCAGAGCTGGGTGCAGGTGGGTGCCGGTCACGTCGAGGTCCGCCGGCAGGGTGATCTCGGCGGCTACGCCGGTGCCGGTGCGCCACGCCTGGGTCAGTCCCTGGAAGACCGGGCCGTACTCGTAGCCGAGCTGCTCCCGGTCCAGATAGAAGTCCACGACCGGCAGCGGCGTGGCGCCGGGCGGGGGCCACGCGGCCGCTCCGCCGGACGGCATCGGCGGTGTCGCCGTGAGGACGCCTGTCGCGTGCTCGGTCCACTCGTCGTCGTCCCGGCTGCGGATCGCGATCGTCCACTCGCCCGGATCGTCGGTGGCCGCGATGGCGACCTGGACGTCGACAGCCGTGCGGTCCGGTAGCACCAGAGGTTGCTGCAGGGTCAGCTCCTGCACGTGCGGAGCGTCGGTGAGCGAACCGGCGTGCAGGGCCAGGTCGAAGAACGCGCTGCCGGGCACGAGGCGGACACCGCCGAGCGCGTGGTCGGCCAGCCACGGTTGGGTCCTGAGACCGATCCGGCCGGTGAGGACGAGGCCGTCGTCGGGCAGGTTGAGCCGCGCGCCGAGCAGCGGGTGGGGATCGGCCACGAGCCCGAGCCCGGCCGCGTCCGTCTTGGCCTCGTCCGTGAGCCAGTAGGTGTGGTGTTGGAAGGGGTAGGTGGGGAGGTTGGTGGTGGGTGGTGTGGTGGGGGGTGGGAGGTGGTGGGTGTGGGCGAGGGTGGTGAGGAGGGTGGTGGTTTCTTGTTGGTGTTTGCGGGTGGTGGGGTGGGCGGTGGTGGTGGGGAGGTTTTCGTGGGTGAGGTGGGTGAGGGTGGCGTCGGGTCCGAGTTCGAGGTAGGTGGTGACGCCGTGGTTGTGGAGGGTGTGGAGGCCGGTGGCGAATTGGACGGGTTGTTCGATGAGGGTGGCCCAGTAGTGGGGGTTGGTGAGTTGTTCGGTGGTGGCGATGGTTCCGGTGAGGTTGGAGATGATGGGTGTGGTGGTGGGGTGGTAGGTGACGGTGGCGGCGGTTTTGGCGAATTGTTGGGCGGCGTGGTGCATGAGGGGTGAGTGGAAGGCGTGGGAGACGTTGAGGGGGGTGACTTTGTAGCCTTCGTTTCGCCAGTGTTGGGCGAGGGTTTTGAGGGTGTGTGTGGGGCCGGCGATGACGGTGTTGGTGGGGGAGTTGTGGGCGGCGATGGTGGCGGTGGGGTGGTGGGTGAGGGTGTGGTGGAGGTTGTGGGGGTGGGTGTTGATGGCGAGCATGGTGCCGCCGGGTGGGAGGTGGTGCATGAGGGTGGCGCGGGTGGTGATGAGGTGGGCGGTGTCGGTGAGGGTCCAGAGTCCGGCGAGGTGGGCGGCGGTGAGTTCGCCGATGGAGTGGCCGAGGTAGTAGTCGGGGGTGAGGTTGAGGGTGGTGAGGAGGTGGTGTAGGGCGGTGTGGATGGCGAAGAGGGCGGGTTGGGTGTAGAGGGTTTGGTTGAGGTGGTGGGGGTTGGTGCCCCAGATGATGGTTTTGAGGGGTTGGGGGAGGTGGGGGTCGAGGGCGGCGCAGGTGGTGTCGAAGGCGTGGGCGAAGGCGGGGTAGGTGTGGTGGAGTTGGCGGCCCATGTTGAGGTGTTGGCTGCCTTGGCCGGTGAGGAGGTAGGCGGTTTTGCCGGTGGGGGGTGGGTTGGTGAGGTGGGTGGGTCCGGGTTGGTTGGTGGCGAGGGCGTGGAGTTGGTGGGTGTTGAAGATGAGGGCGGTGTGGGGGAAGCGGGTGCGGTGGTGGAGTGTGGCGGCGATGGCGGCGGGTGGGGTGTGGGGGTGGGTGTCGAGGTGGTGGGTGAGTTGTTGGGCGTAGGCGGTGAGGGCTTGTGGTGTTTTCGCGGAGATGAGCCACGGTGTGGTCCAGTCGGCCTCTTGACCCGACTCCTGGTCTGATTCCCGGCCGCTTTCCTGACCTGACTCCGGACTTGCGTCCTGGCTTGAGTCTTCGCCCGTGTCCTGGCCCGTTTCGCGGCTTGTTTCCTCGCCGGTTTTGACGCCGGTGTCCTGGCCGGTCTTGTCGCGTGTTTTGCGGCCTGCTTTTGGGGCCGTTTCTTCGGCGGTCTTGACGCCGTTTTCCGTGCCTGTTGCCTGGGCTGCTTCGGGGCTGGGTGGCTCGTTTGTCTGCTGGTGTGGCGCTGGGCTTGGTGTGGTGGGGGTGGGTGGTTGTTCGATGATGATGTGGGCGTTGGTGCCGGAGATGCCGAAGGAGGAGATGGCGGCGCGGCGGGGGTGGTTGGTGGTGGGCCAGGGTGTGGTGGTGGTGAGCAGTTGTAGGGGGGTGGTGTGCCAGTCGATGTGGTGGGTGGGGGTGGTGGTGTGGAGGGTGGGGGGGAGGGTGGCGTGGTTGATGGCTTGGATCATTTTGATGGTGCCGGCGGCTCCGGCGGCGGCTTGGGTGTGGCCGATGTTGGATTTGATGGAGCCGAGGTAGAGGGGGTGGGTGCGGTGGGGGGTGTAGGTGTTGATGAGTGCTTGGGCTTCGATGGGGTCGCCGAGGGTGGTGCCGGTGCCGTGGGCTTCGATGGCGTCGATGTCGGTGGGGGTGAGGTGGGCGTTGGTGAGGGCGGCGTGGATGACGCGTTGTTGGGCGGGGCCGTTGGGGGCGGTGAGTCCGTTGGAGGCGCCGTCTTGGTTGATGGCGGAGCCGCGCAGGATGGCGTGGATGTGGTGGTTGTTGGTGTGGGCGTCGGTGAGGCGTTCGAGCAGGAGGAGTCCTGCGCCTTCGCTCCAGCCGGTGCCGTCGGCGGTGTCGGAGAAGGGTTTGCAGCGTCCGTCCTCCGAGAGCCCGTGCTGTTGACTGAACGAGACGAAGATCCCGGGGGTCGCCAGGATCGTGGCGCCGCCGGCGAGGGCGAGGTCGCATTCGCCGTTGCGCAGGGCGGTCGCGGCCTGGTGGATAGCCACCAACGACGATGAGCAGGCCGTGTCGATGGTGACTGCCGGCCCCTCCAGGCCGAGGGTGTAGGCGATCCGCCCCGACGCGACGCTGTTCGTCGACGAGGTAGCGAAATATCCGGCCAGCTCGGCTCGGGACGTCTGCAGCAGGCGCGCGCCGTACTCCGCGTACATGACGCCGGCGTAGACGCCGGTGCGGGAACCGCGCAGGGTGGTGGGGTCGATCCCGGCGTGTTCGATCGTCTCCCACGCCGTCTCCAACAACAGCCGCTGCTGAGGATCGGTGGCCAGAGCCTCCCGAGGACTCATCCCGAAGAAGTCCGCGTCGAAGTCACCGGCGTCGTGCAGGAAACTGCCGCGCCGGGTCAGCGAGGTGTTCGGGCCCGTTCCGAAAAGCTCATCCAGGTCCCAGCCGCGGTTCACCGGGAAGTCCGACACCGTCTCCCGGCCCTCCACCACCAGTTCCCACAGCTCTTCGGGTGAGGTCACTCCACCCGGGAACCGGCAGCCCATCCCGACCACCACGATCGGGTCGTCGTCCACCGGGACGGCGCTCGTGGCCGTCGCGGCAGGCACGGTGACCGGCGTGCTGGTGAACTGGTCGTCGACGAACCCGGCCAGCAGCGCCGGGGTCGGGTAGTCGAAGACGGCCGTGGCCGGCAGCCGCAGCCGGGTGGCCGTGCCCAGCCGATTGCGCAGCTCCACAGCGGTGAGCGAGTCGAAGCCCTGCTCCTTGAAGGACTTCTCCGCCGCCATCCGGTCGGTTCCGGCGCGACCGAGCACGGTGGCGGCCTCGGCGAGGACCAGTTCGAGGGAGAGCACGCCGCGCTCCGTCGCCGGTGCTGCGGCCAGCCGTTCGCGCCAGTCGACAGCGGCGGTGGGCCGGCCCGGCGACCGGCTCACCAGGTCCCGCAGCACCGCTGGCAGAGTGCCCTCCCGGGCCTGCTCACGCAGCGCGCGAGGGTCGGGGTGGATCAGCACCAGTTCCGTCTCCGGCCGGCGCAGCGCCCGGTCGAAGTAGCTGAGGCCCTCGGCAGTGGTCAGCGGAATCAGGCCGCTGCGGGCCATCCGCGCGACGTCGGCGTCCGAGAGGTGATCGGTCATCGCCGAGGCCCGGTCCCAGTATCCCCAGGCCAGGGCCTGGGCGGGCAACCCCAGGGCGTGCCGGTGCGCGGCGAGGGCGTCGAGGAAGACGTTGGCCGCGGCGTAGTTCGCCTGGCCGGGGAGTGCCAGGACACCGGCCATCGAGGAGAACAGCACGAACGCGTCGAGGTCGTGCGAGGCGGTCAGCTCGTGCAGGTTCCAGGCGCTCACCGCCTTGGCGCGTACCACCCGTTCCAGCTGCTCGGAGGTCAGCGACGTGAGGATCGCGTCGTCGAGGATGCCGGCGGCGTGCACGACCGCGGTGAGCCGGCGGTCCAGCCCGGCCAGCAGGGCCGCGACCTGGTCCCGGTCCGCGATGTCGCAGGCCACCACGGTCACCTCGGCGCCCGCCTCGCCGAGCTGGCGCTCGGCCTCGGCGGCGGCGGGCGTCGCGCTGCCACTGCGGCTGGCCAGCACCAGATGACGTACGCCGTGTACCTGCACCAGGTGCCGCGCGAACAGCAGTCCCAGTTCCCCGGTCCCGCCCGTGATGAGCACCGTGCCGTCCGGATCGAGGACCGGGGGTCGCTCCGGCTCGGTCTGCGCCGTCCGGGTCAGACGAGGCACGAACAGGTGTCCATCGTGCAGCCTGGCCTGTGTCTCACCGGCCGCCAGGACGGCCCGTACCGCCTGGTGCACCTCGGCGTCGGACGCGGCGTCGTCGCTCTCCAGCCAGACGATCCGGCCGGGATGCTCGGTCTGCGCGCAGCCCACCAGCCCACGGGTGGCCGCGGCGGTAAGGTCACCGGTGCGCGCGACAAGGGCGAGGACGGTTCCCTCCGGCCCGTCGGCGATCCAGGAGCGCAGCCGCTCCAGCACGGCGGGGAGACGCTCCAGGAGCATGTCCGGCTCACCGGGCGCCAGCCGCTCGATGAGCGGTTCGCCCGTGGTGGGGGTGCCTGTCGGTTCCAGTGGTTGCCACCGCAGCTCGTGAAACGGCAGGGCGTCGGGGTCGCCGAGCAGGTCGGCTCCGGCCGGGCGCAGCGCGACCGACTCCACGGTGACGACCGGCCGGCCGTTCTCGTCGCTCAGCAGCAGCGCGGCGGTGTCCGGGCGGTCCGCCGCGGCCGTCACCCGCAGCCGCCGGGGGATGTCGCCGTGCCGCCGGACTCCCGTCCAGGAGAACGGCAGCAGCAGACGGGCCGGGTCGTTGAGCACACCGACGACGGCGTGCAGGGCAGCGTCCAGCAGCGCCGGGTGCACGGCGAATCCGTCGACGGGTTCCTCGGCGGGCAACTCCACCTCGGCGCTGACCTGGCTGTCCAGGCGTCGGGCCGACCGCAGGCCCTGGAACACCGGCCCGTACTGGTAACCGTGGTCGGACAGGGTCTCGTACAGGTCGCCCGCGTCCACCTCGACCGAGCCCTGCGGCAATGCGGCCACCGGGGCGGGTGGCGTGTGCGGCGTCGGCGCGAGCGTGCCGATCGCGTGCCGCGTCCACCCGGCGTCGGGACCCCCGCCGGCCTCCCGGGCGTAGATGCCGATGCTCCGGCGGCCGGCGGCGTCGGCGCCCTCGACGGCCACCTGTACGTCCACTGCGGACGTCGGCGCCAACCGCAGCGGCGCCTCGATGGTCAGGTCGTCGAGCAGGTCACAGTCGACCTGCTCACCGGCGTGCAGGGCCAGGTCGACGAACCCGGTGCCGGGGAACAGCACCTGACCGTTGACCATGTGCCCGGCGAGCCAGCCGTGCGCGGTGAGCGAGATCCGGCCGGTCTGCAACAGACCGTCCTCACGCGGGGTGGTGATCATGGCGCCGAGCAGCCGGTGTTCCGTCGCGTTGAGGCCGGCCGAGGGCACGTCGCTGCCGGCGACGGGGCGCAGCCAGTACCGCTGCGGCTCGAAGGAGTAGGTGGGCAGGTCGACGGGCGCCGCGTCGGCGGGGAAGAGGCCGGCCCAGTCGACGTCGGCGCCGCCGAGCCCCGCGACGGCAAGCGCGGTGAGGAACCGGGACGGGCCGCCGTCGTTGCGGCGGAGCGTCCCGGTCACCGTCGTGCTGTCGTCGCCGGCCGTGGCGGCGATCGCCGGAATCAGCACCGGGTGCGGGCTGACCTCGATGAACCGGGTGTGGCCGGTGGCCAGCAGATCGGCCAGGACGGTCTGCAGGCGTACCGGTCGGCGCAGGTTCTCGAACCAGTACTCCGCGGTCATCTCCGTGGTGTCCAGCTCGGCCGCGGTCAGGGTCGAGTGGAACGGCACGTCCGAGGAGCGCGGGGCGATGCCGTCCAGCACTTCCAGCAGGTGATCGCGCAACGGCTGGACGTGCGCCGTGTGCGAGGCGTACGAGACCGGGATCGTGCGGGGGTCGAGCCCGTCCTGCTGACACCGCTCGGTGAACCTGCGCAACAGGTCGGCGTCCCCGGCCACCACCGTGTGCGCGGGCCCGTTGTACGCCGCCACGGACAGGCCGTCGAACTCGGCCAGCCGCTGCTCGGTCTCGGCGGCCCCGAGCGGGATCGAGGCCATCCCGCCCTGCCCGGCGATCCGGATCAACGACTGTGCCCGCAGCGCCACCACTTTGGCCCCGTCGGTCAGGCTGAGCGCCCCGGCGACGGTCGCGGCGGCGATCTCCCCCTGGGAGTGCCCGATCACGACGTCCGGCCGTACACCGTGGTGCTGCCAGAGCCGGGCGAGCGACACCATCACCGCCCACAGTGCCGGCTGTACGACCTCGACCGCCTCCAACGCGGGCGCGTCGTCCCGCTCGGCGAGGACGTCGATGAGGTCCCAACCGGTGTACGGACGCAGCGCGTCGGCGCAGGCCCGCAACTGCGCGGCGAAGACTGGCGTGCTGGCGAACAGGTCCAACGCCATCCCGGCCCACTGCGCGCCCTGACCGGGGAAGACGAAGACGGTTCGCCCGGACGTACGGGATCCGGTGACCAGGCCGGGATGCGACCGGCCGGCGGCGAGGCTCTCCAGCGCGTCCACAAGCTCGTCGGTGTGCGACCCGATCGCCACCGCGCCGGTGTCCAGCCGGGCCCGCCCCGCGACAAGCGCCGCTGCGACCTCGGCCGGCGGGCGTTCGGCCGACCGCGCCCAGCGGGCGAGTGCCGTGGCCTGCCGCCGTAGGCCTTCCGGGCTGTGTCCGGAGACCAGCCAGGCGACCGGGCCGGGGTCGTCGACCGCAGGCGCCGGCGCGGGCTCCGGCGTCGGCGGTTGTTCCAGGACGACGTGGGCGTTGGTGCCGGACACGCCGAACGCCGAGACTCCGGCCCGACGGGGTCGGCCTGTCGCGGGCCACTCGACCGGGTCGGTCAGCAGCGCGACGGTGCCGGGCGACCAGTCGACGTGCGGGCTCGGCGCGTCGATGTTGAGGCTTGCCGGAAGGGTTCCGTACCGCATCGCCTGGACCATCTTGATGACTCCGGCCATTCCCGCGGCGGCCTGGGTGTGCCCGATGTTCGACTTGACGCTGCCCAGGTAGAGGGGCCGGTCCGCCGGACGGCCGACGCCGTAGGTGGCCATCAGCGCCTGCGCCTCGATCGGGTCGCCGAGGGTGGTGCCGGTGCCGTGCGCCTCCACCGCGTCGACGTCGGCGCCGGTCAGCCGGGCGCCGACGAGCGCCTGCCGGATGACCCGCTGCTGCGACGGCCCGTTGGGAGCGGTGAGCCCGTTGGACGCGCCGTCCTGGTTCACCGCGCTGCCGCGGACGATCGCCAGCACGTCGTGGCCGTTGGCCTCGGCGTCGGACAGCCGTTCCAGCAGCAGCATTCCGGCGCCCTCGCCCCAGGCGGTCCCGTCCGCGGCGGCCGCGAACGGCTTGCAGCGCCCGTCGGGGGCCAGCCCACGCTGGCGGCTGAACTCCACGAACATGCCGGGCTCACCCATCACCGTGACGCCGCCGGCCAGGGCCAGGTCGCACTCCGCGGCCCGCAGCGACTGGCAGGCCTGGTGCAGCGCGACGAGCGAGGACGAACAGGCGGTGTCGACGGTGAGCGCGGGACCCTCCAGCCCGAGGACGTACGAGATGCGTCCCGAGATCACGCTGGCGGTCTGGCCGGTGAGCAGGTAGCCGCCCGAGGCGGGTGTGCTCTGGTGCAGCCGCGGCCCGTAGTCCTGGTAGGTGGCGCCGACGAAGACACCGGTGCGGCTGCCGCGCAGGCTCGCGGGAACGATCCGGGCGCGTTCCAGCGTCTCCCACGCGATCTCCAGCAGGATGCGCTGCTGCGGGTCCATGGCCTCGGCCTCGCGGGGACTGATCCCGAAGAAGTCCGCGTCGAACTCGTCGGCGTCGTGCAGGAAGGTGCCGTGCCGGGTGTACGACGTGCCGGTCCGCTCCGGGTCGGGGTCGTAGAGCCCGTCGAGGTCCCAGCCACGGTTGACCGGAAAGCCGGAGACGGCGTCCCGGCGCTCGGTCAGCAGCCGCCACAGGTCCTCGGGGGACCGGATGCCGCCGGGATACCGGCAGCCGATCGCCACCAGCGCGATCGGCTCGTCGGCGGCCACCGGGGCGCGGCCGGTCTCGTCCGCCCGCTCCGGCTCACCCGTCAGCACCGTCCGCAGGTGTTCGGCGACGGCCTCGGGCGTCGGGTAGTCGAAGAGCAGCGTGTTCGGCAGGGCGACGCCTGTCGCGGCGGCGAGCTGGCCGACCAGCTCCACCGAGGTGAGCGAGGTGAAGCCGAGACTCCGAAACGGCTTGGCCGGGTCCACCGCGCTCGTCGAGGGATGACCCAGCACCGCCGCCGCGTGGGCACGTACCAGGTCGAGGAGGTTGCCGGCGGTCTGCGGGCGTACCCCGGTCCGGTGTGCTCCGGGGGTTTCGTCGAGCCAGTGCCGCTCGCGCTGGAAGGCGTAGGTGGGCAGGCTGACCCGGCGGCCCGGCGTCCCGTTGTGGATCTCCGTCCACGGCACCGGCACACCCTCGGTCCAGACCTGACCCAGGGCCTGGGTGAGGGCCGTCAGTTCGGGCTGCCCGGCGCGTAGCAGCGGGATCACCGCCGTGGGGGCGGGCCCGTCCGCGTCGGCCAGGGTGTCGCGGGCCAGAGCCGCCAGGACGCCGTCGGGGCCGACCTCGACCAGCGTGCCGACGCCGGTGCCCAGCAGGGTGGTGAGGCCCTGCTCGAAGCGCACGGTGGCGCGTACGTGGTCCACCCAGTAGTCGGGTGAGCACAGTTGCTCGGCCGTGGCCACGTCGCCGGTGACGTTCGAGATGACCGGAACTGTCGGCGGCGAGAACGTGAGGTCGGTGGCGACCGCACGGAAGTCGTCGAGCATCGCGTCCATGTGTGGCGAGTGGAAGGCGTGGCTGACCGACAGCCGTTTGACCTTGACTCCGCGGTCGCGCCACCGCTCGGCGATCCGCAGCACGTCCTGCTCGTCCCCGGAGATCACCACGGCCCGTGGGCCGTTCACGGCGGCGATGTCGACTGTGGCCTCGTAGCCCGCCAGGGATGCGGCGACCTCGTCCGCGCCGGCCTGGACGGAGACCATCGCGCCGGCGGCGTCGATCGCCTGCATGAGGCGTCCGCGAGCGGCGACCAGGGCGCAGGCGTCGGCGAGCGACAGCACACCGGCGACGTGCGCGGCGGTCAGTTCGCCGATCGAGTGCCCGATGACCGCGCCGGGGACGATGCCCCACCCTTCCAGCAGCCTGTGCAGCGCCACCTCCACGGCGAACAGGCCGGGCTGGGTGTACTCCGTGCGGTCCAGCAGGTCGTCCCCGGGCGAGCCCTCCGGCGCGAACATCACGTCGAGCAGCGAACGGCCCAGGTGCGGGCGCAACTGTTCGTCGATCTCGTCGAGCGCGCGGGCGAAGGCGGGTACCTCCCGGTACAGCTCATGGCCCATGCCGAGGCGTTGGCTGCCCTGACCGGTGTAGAGGAAGGCGACCGGCGCCTCGGCGCGAACGCGTCCGGTGACCAGGCCGGCGGCCGGGTGCCCGTCGGCGAGCGCGCCGAGACGGCCGGCCAGGTCGTCCCGATCGCGGCCGATCAGCACCGCGCGGTGCGGGAACGCCGTGCGGGTCTGGGCGAGCGCCGCGGCGATCTCGGCGGCGGACGTGTCGGCATCACCCGCGAGGCGTTCCTGGAGGGCTCGCGCCTGTCCGCGCAGCGCCGCCTCGTCGACTGCGGACAGGACCCAGGCCACCTGCGTGGGGGGCTGCGGCGCCGCCTGGTCGGGGTACGGCTGTTCGGGTACGTCGGACAGCACCACGTGGCAGTCGGTGCCGCCCATGCCGAACGAGTTCACACCGGCCACCAGCGGCCGGTCCGGCTCCGGCCACGGTGTCAGTTCCGTCTGCACGCTGAGGCCCAGCTCGCCGAGCGGGATGTCCGGGTGGGGCGTCGCGAAGTTCAGGCTCGGCGGCAGCTCCCGGTGACTGATCGCGAGGACCGCTTTGAGCAGGCCGGTGATTCCGGCCGCGCCTTCGAGGTGGCCGACGTTCGTCTTCGCTGATCCGACGCGCAGGGCCTCTTCGCGGTCTGCCGCTCGACCGAGGGCGGCGCCCAGCGACCGCGCCTCGATCGGATCGCCGAGCCTGGTCCCGGTGCCGTGCAGCTCCACGTACTGCACCTCGGCGGCGTCCACTCCGCCCACCTGGCAGGCCGTCCGGATCACCCGCTCCTGGGTGTCCGCGTCCGGCACCGTCAGGCCGTCGGTGTCGCCCTCGTTCGCCATCGCGCTACCCCGGATCACGCAGTGGATCCGGTCGCCGTCGGCCAGGGCCTGCCGCAGAGGCTTCAGCACGACAAGCGCGCCGCCCTCACCACGCACGTAACCGTTGGCCCGGGCGTCGAAGGTGAAGCATCTGCCGTCGGGGGAGAGGCCGCCGAAGCGGGCCGTACCGGCCGCGCTCTCGGCCGTGATGTTCAGGTTCACTCCGCCGACCAGGGCCGTCGTCGACTCGCCGCGACGCAGGCTCTCGCAGGCCAGGTGCACGGCAACCAGGGACGAGGACTGGCCGCTGTCGACCGCGAGGCTCGGGCCGCGCAGACCCAGGGTGTACGAGACGCGGTTGGCAAGGATGCTGCGGTGCAGGCCGGTCACGGTGAACGGTGAGATCGACGGCAGGCCCCGGCGGTAGCTCAGGGTGGCGTAGTCGTCCCAGATCGCGCCGACGAAGACGCCCGTCGCGGTGCCCTTCAGCGTGGCGGGCACGATGCCCGCGTGCTCCAGGGCCTCCCAGCCGAGTTCGAGCATCAGCCGCTGCTGGGGATCCATCTCGGCCGCCTCCCGCGGCGAGATCCCGAAGAACCCGGCGTCGAACCTGTCGACGGATTCCAGGAAGCCACCCCTGGTGGGTACCGAGGCGTCGGCACCCGGCCAGCGGCCCTCGGGCACGTCGCCTATCGCGTCGGTGCCACTGCGCAGCAACTCCCAGAAGGCGTCCGGGGTGGCAGCGCCCGGCAGGTGGCACGACATGCCGACGACGGCGATCGGCTCCTGCGCCGGAGTGCTGGCCGAGGTGCCCGGGGACATCGCAGCTAAGGGCGGGTGCGCCATCCAGACCTCGCCTCGCTCATGCCGGGTCTGTCGACCCGGACCGCTGTCGCTCAAGACCCCCACCGTTGTGGTGGGTGCTTAGGCACCGCTTGCCGAGTGCTAAAGCGGCCGGGGGGACGGGGACGCGGACGCGGCTCGGTGACGCGCCGCGAGCTGGGGACGTACGTCCGCGGGGGGTTCCCGATGGTCCGCCGTCACCGGGTCGGGTCGACAGAGGCTTTAGAGCGGTTCAAGCGGCGGTTGGCAGTTTTGACGGCGCGGCCGACCCGGTCGCTTCCGGTAATGGAGGTCGGCGTGGTCGAGCGTCCCCAGCGAAGACGACCGCGAGCGGTGCTCGCCGGGCTGTTGACCGAGCTGAACCGGTCACTTGCGGGCCTCGCCATCTGTTGGGGCTTCCCGCCGCCCGAGGTCTGGAAGACCGAGGCCGACCCGGTCGCCGCCTCCAACCCGGCCGGCGACGACGGTGTCGTGCTCAGCGCCGCCGAGCGGTGTGCCTGGCTCGACCTGTCCCGGCAGTTGGCAGGACCGGTGGACACCCCCGGAAACCGTCGAAAGGATCCCCGATGAGCGATCATGGAGCCCCTGTCGTCGACGTCCTCCTCGAGGGCGGCCCGATGGACGTCCCGCGTGAGCAGCGGATCGTGCTGTCCGAGGACACCAGGCTGAAGATCAAGATCCCGCTGCTGGGCGGCACCGAACACTTCGAGGTCGTGGGCGATCCGGCCGCGGACGTCAGCCCGCGGGTCTACCGCTGGACGACGCGCACCCGGATTGCGGAGTAGGCCACCGCGGCCATGGTGACGAGCCGCAAACGCGTCGAGCAGGTGGAGCGGGTGGTGATCCGCTTCGCCGGTGACTCCGGCGACGGCATGCAGTTGACCGGCGACCGGTTCACCTCGGAGACGGCCCAGCTCGGCAACGACATCTCGACGTTGCCGAACTTCCCCGCCGAGATCCGGGCTCCCGCCGGCACGTTGCCGGGTGTCTCCAGCTTCCAGGTCCATTTCGCCGACCATGACATCCTGACCCCGGGCGACGCGCCGAATGTGCTGGTGGCGATGAACCCGGCCGCGCTCAAGGCGAATCTGTCGGAGCTGCCCGCCGGAGCCGACATCATTCTCAACAGCGACGAGTTCACCAGGCGCAACCTGGCCAAGGTGGGCTACGCGGCCGATCCCGTCCAGGACGGCTCGCTCGCCGGCTACGTGGTGCACCCGGTCGCGTTGACCTCGATGACTGTCGGCGCCCTGGCGGATCTGGGAATTGCGAAGAAGGACGCCGAGCGGGCGAAGAACATGTTCGCCCTCGGTCTGCTCTGCTGGATGTACTCCCGACCGTACGAGTCGACCCTGCGGTTCCTGGAGCGTCGGTTCGCGAAACGGCCGGACCTGGTCACGGCGAACCAGACAGCTTTCCGGGCCGGCTGGAACTACGGCGAGACCACTGAGGTGTTCTCGGTGCGCTACGAGGTCAAGCCGGCGACGATGCGGCCGGGCCGGCACCGGAACATCACCGGCAACCAGGCGCTCGCGCTCGGGCTGGTGGCCGCCGCGGTCCGCTCCAAGCTGCCGCTGTTCCTCGGGGCGTATCCGATCACGCCGGCGTCGGACATCCTGCACGAGCTGAGCAAGCACAAGCGCTTCGGCATCATCACGATGCAGGCCGAGGACGAGATCGCTGCGGTCGGGGCGGCGTTGGGCGCGTCGTACGGCGGGGCCCTGGGGGTGACGACCACGTCCGGTCCGGGTGTGGCGCTCAAGAGCGAGACGATCTCGCTTGCGGTGGCGTTGGAGCTGCCGCTGGTGATCGTGGATGTGCAGCGGGCCGGCCCGTCGACGGGGATGCCGACCAAGACCGAGCAGGCCGACCTGAACATGGCGTTGTACGGGCGGCACGGCGAGGCGCCGGTCGCGGTGATCGCGCCGAAGTCGCCGTCGGACTGTTTCTTCGCGGCGTTGGAGGCGGCCCGGATCGCGTTGACGTATCGGACGCCTGTGATCCTGCTGTCGGACAACTACGTGGCGAACGGCGCCGAGCCGTGGCTGCTGCCCTCGGCCGACGAGCTGCCCGATCTCACAGTCGAATTTGCCACCGCTCCCAACAGCGAGGACGGCAGGTTCCTGCCGTACCTGCGCGATCCGCAGACCCTCGCCCGGCCGTGGGCGATTCCGGGAACCCCGGGCCTGGAGCACCGGATCGGTGGGCTGGAGAAGGCCGACAAGACCGGTGACATCTCGTACGACCCGGCGAACCACGACTTCATGGTGCGTACCCGGGCGGCCCGCATCGAGATGATCGACGTTCCCGACCTCGACGTCGAGGATCCGGACGGGAACGCTCGCGTCCTGGTGCTCGGTTGGGGTTCGACGTACGGCCCGATCGGGGCCGCCTGTCGGGCGCTGCGGCAGCGCGGGCTGTCCATCGCCCAGGCGCACCTGCGGCACCTCGCCCCGCTGCCGGCCAACCTCGGCGAGGTCCTGGCGGCGTACGACAGGGTCGTCGTCCCGGAGATGAACCTCGGCCAGCTCGCCGGCATCGTGCGCGCCCGCTACCTGGTCGACGCCCTGCCCCACACCAAGATCAGTGGCCTGCCGTTCATCAGCGGTGAGCTGGAGGCCGCGTTGGAGAAGGTGATCGCCGATGCCTGAGCCTGTCGCTCTCAAGCTCACCGCGAAGGACTTCAAGTCCGACCAGGAGGTGCGATGGTGCCCCGGGTGTGGTGACTACGCGATCCTGGCGGCGATCCAGCAGTTCATGCCGGAGTTGAACATTCCGCGGGAGCGGACGGTGTTCGTTTCCGGGATCGGCTGCTCGTCGCGTTTCCCGTACTACATGAACACGTACGGGATGCACTCGATCCACGGTCGTGCGCCGGCGATCGCGACGGGCCTGTCGGTGTCCCGGCCGGATCTGTCGGTGTGGGTGGTGACCGGTGACGGTGATGCGTTGTCGATCGGCGGTAACCACCTGATCCACGCGCTGCGGCGCAACGTCAACCTCAAGATCCTGTTGTTCAACAACCGGATCTACGGTTTGACCAAGGGTCAGTACTCGCCGACATCCGAGGTCGGCAAGGTCACCAAGTCGACGCCTGCCGGCTCGGCGGACGCGCCGTTCAATCCGCTGTCGCTGGCCCTCGGCGCGGAGGCCAGCTTCGTCGGTCGGACCATCGACTCCGACCGTAAGCACCTGCAGTCGGTGCTGCGGGCGGCCGCCGAGCACGAGGGTTCGGCGTTCGTGGAGATCTACCAGAACTGCAACATCTTCAACGACGGGGCGTTCGAGCAGCTCAAGGACCCGTCCACCCGCGACGACCACCTGATCCGCCTGGAGCACGGGCAGCCGATCACCTTCGGCGCCGACGGCCGGTACGCGGTGGTGCACCCGCCGGGCGGCTTCGGGCTCCAGGTGCGGGAGGGCGGCGTCGCCATCGTGCACGACGTCACGATCGACGACCCGGCGTACGCGTTCGCGCTGAGTCGACTCTCCGGCTCGGACCTGAACACCACCCCGATCGGTGTCTTCCGCGACGTGCGCCGCCCGTCCTACGACCAGATCGTCCGGAAACAACTCGTCGACGCGCGGTCTGCGGCCGTCGGGACCCCGGAGGAGATGCTCGACGACCTCCTCGCCTCCGGCGACACCTGGACCAACCCCTGAGACTCGGCGCCGCAGTGCCGCGTCAGGCCGTGCGGGGCACCCTGGTCAGCGCGTTGGCACCGGTGCCGAGGAGGACCTGACGCCGTGCGGCCGGCACGACGATCGCGCAGGCCAGGAGACCTCTGCGGACCGCCCAGCGGCCCGACAGCTCCACCAGCGGCCCGTCCACAAGCAGGCGTGCCTCGAAGACGCCGGACCTGTGGAAGCGGACGTGCGCGTCCTCGAAGCCGAGCGGGCGTCGCACCAGCGGGTACCAGACCTTGTAGATCGTCTCCTTGGTGCAGAAGAGCAGGCGGTCCCATGATGTCGCCGGGTCGGCGTCGCGGAGTCGGGCGAGGTCGGCACGCTCCACGGGTAGCGAGATCACGCTCAGCACGCCGTCCGGGAGCGGGGCGTTCGGTTCGGCGTCCACACCGATGGCAAGCGTCGTCTCGGTCCGGGCCACCGCCGCGGCACGGTACCCGGCGCAGTGGGTGATCGCGCCGACCGCGCCGTGCGGCCAGGTCGGCGCGCCTCGCTCTCCCGGCAGGATGGGCACGGCGGGGTACCCGAGCTGGGCCAGGCCGCGACGGGCACACCAGCGCCCGCTCGCGAACTCGCGTTGCCGGGGCGTCACCGCGCGGGCGATCGTCGCGGCCTCCTCGGGGAACAGCACGCCGGGCTCGGCGTCGTCGAAACGTTCGGCCCACGCCACATCCCGTGGCAGCAGGCCGCCGAGCACCGAGCCGTCGTCGCGGCGGTCGGGCGCGACGATCACCGGCACGGTACGGGGCAGGGCAGCGGTCGGCGGCGCCAATGGTGTGTCGACAGTGTCCGTCATGCGATTAATCCCCTCGATGCTGTTCGATCCAGCTCGATTCGCCGTCACATTAACCATCGCCAAAGATGGCGGTCAACACGTTCGAATTGCCGCCCAATAATGACTATGGAATCGCTTTAGCGGGAGGTAAGAGGGGTCGAATACTGTTCATCTCAATCTCGGAAATCACGCCCGCCATCAATGGAGTCCGCATGCTCGAACTCAGGATGATCGAGAAGACGACCAAGATCCACGTGAACATGGAGGTGGATCCACGCCATGTGCCGGTCGGCTGGGTGGCGCTCTACTTCGACGACCTGTACGACGAGTCCGGCACGGAACTCATCGGCAAGGCGTACGGCGTCAATCACGCGATCGGCGAGCGCAAGTCCGACGGTCACATGATCCAGTACGTCACCGAGCAGTTCCACCTCGAGGACGGCTCGCTCTGCGCCGAGGGCCCCATGGACCGTGAAGCGGTGATCGCCCAGGAGTGGGTGCAGATCCCGGTGAAGGGAACGGCCGGAATCTACCTGGGAATGTCTGGTCTGTGGAGTTGGCGGCTGATCGACCTGACCGATCCGCTGATTCCCCTGGTCTCCAACATCAAGCTGGGGCCGTGATCGGCTCCGGCCCGATGTCGCGGTAGGCAGCGAGATACCGACGTCCCTCCAGCCCCTGGTGGAGTTCATCCCCCCGTCCGCAAGGACTCCACCGGGCTGGAGGGCATCTGTTTGTCATCGATGGGCCGGTCGGTGCCGGGCCCGTCGTCCGTCGTGGTCGTCACGCGCCACCTGCACCGAATGTAGGACTTCTTCGCATAAGACCGGTTAATGCGAGTTCCGCTCGGCTACGTTCCCCGTGGGGGCGACAACCGATTTGTCGCTGTCTGCACCGAGTGTGACGTGCAGAGACATGGTGTACGGAGAAGGGCCAGGTATGTCCAACCATCGACACCCGAGCGCCGGCGATCCAGCGCCAGATCAACCACAACGGTCGAGGAGGCGACGGGCGCGCTGGCTCGTCGCCGGCGTCGCCGGGCTGACCGGGGTGGCCGGCCTGGTCGCCGTCGGGGCGCCGACAGGCGTGACCGGAGCGTTCGCGACGAGCGGCGGCAAACTGCTCAACGTCGGAGAGCAGGTCCTCACCGGGAGCAGCCGGGCGGCGGGCGACGACGACGGAGGGCACGGTTCCGGCGGTCGCGACGACAAGGACCACAAGGGCGACGACAAGGATCACAAGGGCGACGACAAGTGGAGCGGCGGGGGCGACGACGTCAGGGACGTACCCTGCGGCGCGAACGAGCTGATCGCTGCGCTCGTCCGCGCGAACGCCGGCCACGGGGCGAAACTCAAGCTCGCCGAGAGGTGCACCTACACGCTCAACGCGTCCGCGCCTCAGCCGCCGGTGCCCCACGGTCCCATCGGCCTGCCGATCATCACGCAGCCGGTCACGATCGACGGGAGGGGGTCGACGATCGTCCGCGCGGCCACCGCCACACCGTTCCGGATTCTCGAGGTGGGCGCCGGCGGTGACCTGAAGCTGCGCGACGTCACCATCAAGGGCGGCGAGGACACGAGTGGGATCGGCGGTGGCGGAGGCGGTATCCGGATCGACATCGGCGGCCGGGCCACACTCGAGAACATCGACGTGGTCTTCAACCACACCAACGGCTCGGGCGGCGGGATCGCCAACTTCGGTGACACCAGCATCCTCGGCCGGAGCGACCACGACGCGGACAAGGGCCGGGACGACAAGGGCCGGGACGGCAAGGGCCGGGACGACAAGGGCCGGGACGGCAAGGACGGCGACAAGCACGGGGACGACGAGAGCAGGATCAGCGACAACGGTTCCCTGTTCGACGGTGGAGGCGTGTACAACAACGGCAACCTCACCGTGCGCAACGCCAGACTCAGCGACAACAGCACGATCGGGGTCGTCAACATCCTGCCGATCGGTGGCACGGGTGGCGGCCTGTCGAACTCAAGCGTCGCCGTGCTCGAGGACGTCCGTGTCCACCACAACACCGCAGGCTTCCGGGGCGGTGGCATCCGCAGCGGAATCAACGCGACCACCACGGCCCGGAACATCGAGGTCAGCGAGAACTCGACAGGCAGCGAGGGCGGCGGGATCTTCAGCGACGGCGTCTTCCACCTGGAGCACAGCAAGATCAGCCGCAACAATGCCGGCCAGCGCGGTGGCGGGATCTTCAACCAGATCGGTCGCTTCGTGGCCGAGGACGTCCAGATCAGTGAGAACGCCGCCAGCACGAACAGCACCATCGAGAACGGCGGCGGCGTCTTCGTCGGCAGCGGCGTCGTCGTGCTGCGGCGCACCCAGGTCGTCCGCAACAAGGCGTTCGGTACGAACTCGCGGGCCGGCGGCATCTACAACAGGGGCACCGTCAACCTGACCGAATCCAGGGTCACGGACAACATCTCCGTCCTGGCACCGGGCGGGATCTTCAACGACGGCGGTCAGGCCACCGTGGACGAGAAGTCGGTCGTCAGCGGCAACCGGCCCACCAACTGCACGCCCAGCGCACCGCCCGTCGCCAACTGCTTCGGCTGACCGGCTGCTCGGCCGGCTCCACGAGTGGACCAGCGCGACCGACAGCAGCGCGGGGGCATCCGGTCCCGCTCCGGCACGATCACCAGATCGGGCCGTGGCGGGACCGGATGCCTGCGTCAGAACGGCCTCGTCCCACCGGCGGCGACCGCGAGGGGCCACCGCCGGCGCCCTCGTGGCGTCAGAGCCGGGAGGTGAAGGTGGCCAGGAAACGGTGCGGGGTGACCACACCGGCGTTGTCGAAGCAGATCACGTCGACGTCGGCGTTCGTGGTGTACGTCCACGGCTGGGTGAGGTGGCAGTAGTTGCTGCCGGCGCCCTGCGCCACCACCTGGACGTGGGTCTCCTTCAGGCCGATCTGCGGGAAGGTCGCCAGGTAACGGCCGGCCGGCGCCAGCGGCGCCACCGTGTTCGCGCCGACGCCGAGCACCGAGTTGTCGTTTGTCGGCCCGCCGACGGCGGTGCCCAGGTACCCGAAGCGTGACGGCGGCGCGAGAGAGCCGATCACCGGCCGTCGGCGGTGGTAGGACAGGGCGAAGTCGGTGTTGACGAACGCTCCGGCCTGGTCGTAGCAGAAGACGTACACCTGCACGTCGCTGCCGACCGCGGTCCAGGCGTAGACCTTGCACCGACGGGGGCCGGCGTTCGGCTGCACGGCGGTGACCTGCACGTCACCGGCGAGCACCCCGGCCAACCCCACCCCGGGCAGACGCACCAGGTACTGCCCGACCCCCAGGGGCCCGACCGTGTTCACCACGCCCGTCGAGTTGTACGACTGCACCACCACGCCGCTGCCCCACTGCACGTACGCGTGGGAGGTGCCGGCCGGCAGTACGCCTGAGCTGGTCGTCCAGAGCACTGTGAACGGGGTGTCCTCGCGCGTGCCGCCGGGTTTGTGGCACTGCACGTCGACGATCTCGTCGGCGCCGGACTGGAACCAGCGAACCACCTCGCAGTAGTGCCCGGTCCGGTTCACAGGTGTCACGTGCGGCACGCCCCGCGAGCTGGCGCCCACCTGTGGGAAGCGGACCTGGAACCGGCCGGGCGCGAGCTTGACGCCGGCGGCCCAGGCGGCCGGGAACGCCGTCTTCCAGCTACCCCACTGCCGGCTGGTGTCCAGCACGGTCCAGACCGGCACCGTGGGGTCCTGTACGTACGCGAACCCCCAGCGGTCGGCGGTGGCCGCGGCGGCCGGCGTCGGCGGTGTGAGTGCGCCGGCGGCCAGGACGGCGGCCAGCGCGGCGGTGACGAACGAGCGGAGACGCATCTGTTCCTCCATTCGACGGGAACATGTCGGGGAGGAGTCTGCGCGTGGTCACACGATGGTCACAGTCGGCTACCACGTGCGCCGGTGTCGGGTGTCGGCCACCCGAAATCGAGCCGATCGGTGCGGCGGACGGCGGACGGCCCCCGCGCCCGGGGGGCGAGAGGGCCGTCCTAGGTGCGGATGCGGGGATCAGCCCCCGGCGAACGTCGGTTCCACCCCGCACTTGGCGTTCTGGTTGAGGCAGGACTTCACCAGGGCGCCCAGGTGGTCCGGCTCCCAGGCGTTCATGAAGTCGCCGTGCATCGAGGACGGCTTGCCGGAGGAGAGGCTGAGACCGTCCCCGCCCAGCGACTCGTAGTTGACCATGAAGGACAGGTCGGGCACCGCGACCGGGTACTTGCCGGTGCAGACGCCGTTGACGGGGTCGCCCATGTGCGACTTGTGATCGGGTGAGTCGATGTTCTTGCCGTCCCAGCAGTCCTTGAACACCAGCTGGAAGATCAGGTTGCCGCCGGGGGCGCAGACCGGCCAGTTGCCGTCGGCGCTGCGGCCGATCTCGGCGCTGCCCGCGCACCAGAACTGGTTGCTGCCGGCGTTCTTCGGGGTGTCCACCTGCCGCTTGGCGTCGCCCTCGACGACCCGCAGGCCCGGCGGGAAGGGCTTGACGGTCGACGGGTCCTTGACCCGCGAGCCGTAGTAGACCCGGAAGCTCTTCATCGGAACGGGCTTGCCGTCCTTGCGCAGCTCCGGAACCCAGTAGGCGCTCAGGTCGCCGGGGGCGTTGCAGGTGGTCGTCGAGGAGAGCAGCTTGTCGGTGGTGGTGAAGGCGTCGACCTTGGGGCCGAAGAACGTGTGCATGTGCGAGGCGCCCGCGAGGCCGGGCAGGACGATCGGGTCGTCCGGCGCGGAGTTGGCGAGCTCGCAGTCGGTGTGGAACTCGGGGACGCGGGTGGTGCCCGGCGGCACGGCCTTCGGCTTGATCGCGTTGAAGGCGGCCAGTTCCTTGCTCCAGCTGGCCTGGTCGACAGGCACCCAGCCGCCGCCGGCCGGAGCGCTGGACGGGGACGTCGAGGGGGACGCCGACGGGCTGGAGCTCGGCGCGACAGTGGCGCTCGGCGTCGTGGCCGTCGCCGGACCGAACGTGAACCAGTTCAGATTCACGAAGTCCGAGGTGCCGATGCTCTTCAGGACGACGAAGACGGTCTGCGCGCCGGCCGGCACGCCGGACGCCTTCGCGGTGACTGTCGTCCACTTCTGCCAGCCGCCGGTGGAGGCGATCGGGAAGCTGGCCAGCAGTTGACCGTCCTGCGCACCGAGGTGCAACTCGACCGAGCCGCCCGTGGTGTTCTGTGCGGCGACCCGGGCCGTCAGGTCGGCGCCGGTTATCGACACGTTGTCGTACCGCAGCCAGTCGCCGTCGGCCAGCCAGCCGACGTTCCTGCCGCCGTCGGTGTCGCCGGTGCTCTCGGTCTGCGCGCCGGACTGCGCGGCGAATGCCTCCGCCTGGACCCGGCCGGGCACGATGACTTCTTCGGCCTGGGCGCCGGCGATGTAGATGCCGCTGCCGCCGATCGCGGCGACGACCGCGGCGGCGAGCGTGGTGCGGGCGAGGCGACGGCGCTTCCGCGCCCGGTCCGGCGGTGCGACATGCGCGGGGGGAGTCCGCATTGCCAGTGGTGTCCTTCGAGTTGGCGATAACGCTCCGGTCGGGATGAAGTATGTGCACGTCCCGAGCCCGCAGCAACGTGCGGAAAAAGAATTAAGGAGGGTCGTGAGCAGGTCTCCTGGTGGCCGGCGTCCCCGCTCCGGATAACACTTTTTCGCCCGCGCAGCCTTAAGTTTGTTTTAACTCCTCGAAGGCGGCCGGGGCCTGCTGATTACGAATTTTGCGGTAACGAATCGCGTCCCGATCGGATACTGGGGCATGTCGTCTCGACCTGGCAACCCTCGGCTGACGCGTCAGCCGGGGCGGCTTGTCGCCTTCAGCGACGGGGTCTTCGCCATCGCCGTGACGCTTCTCGTGCTGGAGATCCAACCGCCGAAGGACTTCGGGCATCTCCTGCCGGGCCTCGGGGCACTGTGGCCGTCGTACCTGGGGTACGCGCTGAGCTTCCTGCTCGTCGGGCAGGTGTGGGTCAATCATCACGTCATGTTCGACCGGGTCCGGCACGTCGACCGTCCGGTCCTGTTCCTCAACACGCTGCTCCTGATGGTGATCGCGTTCCTGCCGTTCTCCACGTCGCTGCTCGCCGACGCGCTCCGCGCGGAGCAGGGGCTACGGCCGACGGTGGTCGTCTACGGCAGCACACTGTGGGTGGCAGCGGCCCTGTTCAACGTCATCTGGGCCCATCTTCGCCGGGCGGGACTCCTGGACCCCAGTCTCGGCTCCTTCGGGGTGCGGGCCATCGGCCGTCGCTACGCATTCGCGCTGGCCTGGATCGGCGCCGGCATCCTCGTCGGCGCGTTCGTGCCGATCGCGGGCGTCGCCATCATCGCGGCCTTCCTGCCCGCCTACTACCTGCCCATCCGCGGCGAGTACGGCGAGGACGACAGGACCACCGACAGTCCCGGCTGAACCGGCCCGTTGCCCGGAGACCGGCTCGGCGGACACCGTGGTCGAGATTCGTCAAAATATTGTGGGCGTGGCTGTCGATCGGGGCGGGCTCTCTTCGTAGCCCTAGTGAGAGCCCGGCATCGAGACGGGCCACGCACCCGCTGGAGGGCACGATGACCACCACCGCGCAGACCACCCGCACCACCACGGCCTTCGGCGCGCTGATCGGGGCAGGTGTGCTCGCCACGGTCGCCGCGAGCGCCGCCACCATGGCCGTCGCCGCCGTCGGCAGTGCGGCAGGGATCAGCCTCGACGTGAGCGGCGCCCCGATCCCGGTGACGGGGTTCGGCGTGCTGACCGCCGTCTTCTCGTCGGTAGGCGTGCTCCTCGCCGTGCTGCTGGCCCGTATCGCGCGGCGTCCGCAGCGCGCGTTCGTCCGTACGACAGTGGTGTTGACAGTCCTGTCCCTGGTGCCGGACGTGCTCGTCGAGGCCGGGACGGCCACCAGGGCGCTGCTGATGCTCAGCCACCTGGTCGCGGCCGTGATCGTGATCCCGGCCGTCGCGCGCCGACTGGCCGCCTGACCTCTCCCCATCCCACAATCGAGCTATCGGAGGATCACCATGAAGCAGTACCTGCTGTCCGTGCACTTCGTCGAGGGCGCGCCGACGCCGTCCGACGAGGAGATGCAGACCATGTTCCGGGAGACCGGCCGGATCAACGACGACATGCAGGCGGCGGGCGCCTGGGTCTTCGCCGGGGGCCTCACGTCACCCGACAGCGCCACGGTCGTCCGGGTCGAGAACGGCGCCACCGCGATGAGCGACGGGCCGTTCGCCGAGACGAAGGAACACATCGCCGGATTCTGGGTGATCAAGTGTGCGGACCTGGACGAGGCGCTGGCCTGGGCCGAACGGTGTGCCGCGGCCTGCGGTCCGGTCGAGGTGCGCCCCTTCGACGACCTGTCCCAGGCCTGAGCGGGAGCCGTCACTCGACATGGACCTGGCGAGCGTCTACCGCGCGGAGTACGGCCGCTGCGTCGCCACCCTGGCCCGCCTCCTCGGTGACATCAACCTCGCCGAGGAGGCCGTCCAGGACGCCTTCACCACGGCGCTGCAGAAGTGGCAGACCCTGCCGCCCAACCCCGGCGCCTGGATCGTGACGACCGCGCGCAACCGAGCCGTCGACAGGCTCCGCCGGGAGTCGACCCGCGAGGCCCGGCACGCCCAGGCCCTGCTGCTGCACCAACAGGACGAGCCCCAGGAGGTGGGACCTGTGAAGGACGACCAGTTGCGACTCATCTTCACCTGCTGCCACCCGGCGCTCGCCCCGGACGCGCGGACGGCCCTCACGCTCCGTCTCCTCTGCGGTCTCGAGGTACCGGAGATCGCCCGGGCCTATCTGGCCCAGGAGACGACTGTCGCACAGCGGATCGTGCGCGCGAAGAAGAAGATCCGGGACGCCGCCATCCCGTACCGGGTGCCCGCCGAACACGAGCTGCCGGACCGGCTGCCACCCGTGCTCACAGTGCTCTACCTGATGTTCAACGAGGGCTACGCGTCCACCGCCGGGCCGCTGATCAGGACGGACCTGTGCGGCGAGGCGATCCGGCTCGCCCGCGAGCTGGCGGCGTTGATGCCCGACGAACCCGAGGTCCTGGGCCTTCTCGCCCTACTGCTGCTCACCGAGGCACGCCGTCCGGCCCGGCTCGGCCCGACAGGCGAACTCGTGCTCCTGCCCGACCAGGACCGGTCGCTGTGGAACCGGGCACTCATCGCCGAGGGCCACGACCTGGTCCGTCGCTGCCTGCGGCGTAACCGGCCCGGCCCGTACCAGATCCAGGCCGCGATCGGCGCGGTGCACACCGACGGCGCGGCCACCGACTGGCCGCAGGTCCTGGCGCTGTACGACCAGCTCCTCGTGCTCGCGCCGACGTCTGTCGTCGCGCTCAACCGGGCGGTCGCGGTCGCCGAGGTGCACGGCCCGGCGGTGGCCCTCGCCGCGTTGGAGGACGTCGACCTCCCGGGCTACCACCGGCTGCCCGCCACCCGGGCCGAGCTGCTGGCCCGGCTCGGCCGCGACGGAGAGGCCCGAGCCGCCTACGACCAGGCCATCGCGCTGACCAGCAACGAGACCGAGCGTGCCTTCCTGCGGACGCGTCGTACCGAACTCACCCACCCAAGGAGATCAGCATGACCGCCACCTACACCTTCGACGTCTTCACAAGCCTCGACGGCTTCGGCAGCACCACGGGCAACTGGGGTGGCTACTGGGGCAAGCAGGGCCCGGAGCTGCTGGAGCGCCGTCTCGCCACGTACGGCGAGGACCAGCGCATGGTCTTCGGTGGCGGCACCTACCGGATGTTCGCCGGCATGCTTGCCGACAGCACCGAGGAGTCCGACGTCCGGGACCCGTGGGTCACCCGCATGATCAACCTTCCGGCGACTGTCGTGTCGAACACGGTGCAGGGGCCCCTCGACTGGCCGGACGGGACCGTCGTGCGCGGTGACGCCGTCGACGTCGTCGCCCGACTCAAGAAGGAGTCCGAGGTGCCGTTGCGATCGCACGGCAGCCTCTCGATGAACCGGGCACTGCTGGCCGCCGGCCTTGTCGACTTCGTCCAGGTGACACTCTTTCCGGTGGTCACCGGTCAGACCGGAACGGAGCCGATCTTCCACGGCACGGCCGACTACGACCTGGAGCTGATCGAGAGCCGGACGCTCGACGGCCGCTCCCAGGAGTTCATCTACCGACCCACCCTGCACACCTGAGTCGTCCCTCGCACCCGGCGGTGGTGGTGTGGCCGGCACGAGCCACACCACCACCACCGCCGGCGGTCCACGCCGCTTGGGTGACCACCTGACCGCGTCACCACGCGTCGACCCCGCCGGTCAGCAGCGCACTTCGGTCTCCTTCTGCGCCACGTCCGAGATCCCACCGAGGGCCCGGGTGCACACCGTCAACGTGTTGGCACCCAGCGACCAGACGTCGGGGCCGCTCGAACACTGCAGGTCGCGCAGCGTGCTGCCGGTGACGATCGAGGTGCAGACCTGGTACGAGCCGTGGCTGGCCCGGTACTGCTGCCACACGTACGTGTACGCGTAGTTCTTGCCACAGCCCTTGTACTGCTTGACCGATGCGGCGGTCTGCCCGCCGACGGTGACGTACGCCGTCGCGCCGATCTGCACCGAACCCGCGCAGCGCGGGTTGGTCTCGGCGTGGGCGGGTCCGGCGAATGCCAACGTCGCAGGCACAGCCAGCCCGGTGGCCGCGAGGATTCGTACGCCGCGTCGGGAAAGGCTCTTCATCGGTGACCTCCTTCAATGCACCGGGACCGTCGATCCCCGTGTCGTCGGTGCACCACATTGATGGTCTCCACGGCCCGTTCGGTAGCCTTTGACACGCTCTGACAACGCCTGACGAAGGCGTCTGACATGGGGGAGTGATGAAGGACCAGCGTGCCGCCGCGGAGTCGATTCAGGACAGACAGGCTGCCGAGAGGTTCGCCGAACAGTTGCGGGCACTCCGGAGCGCCGCGGGAGACCCCTCATTCCGCAAGATGGCGGGGCGGTCGGGCCGGATCTCGCACACCACGTTGCACGAGGCAGCCGCCGGTACCAGGTTCCCGTCCTGGGAGACCACGCGGGAGTTCGTCCGAGCCTGCGAGGCGGACGAGGCCCAGTGGCGGCGCCGATGGGAGGACGCGCAGCGCCCCGGCGAGAGCCAGACCATCCCGGAGGGCGGCCTCGCGCCGGTCGTCGCCGACTTCCCGACCGGGGCCGGCAGCCCAGCCACCGCCGACGGAACGCAGACCGGAGTCGAGACGTCCGGCGGCCTGGGCACTCCGGCGGCCCACGGGCCCGCCGTGTCGGGAGTCGACGCGTCCGCGTCGAAGGACCAGGGCGCGCTGACGACCGTGGAGTACCCGCAGGCCGAGGATGATGTCGAGAGTAGGTGGCGGGGCCGGCTGCCGTGGCTCAACGCCGCAGCGGTGGTGCTGGTGGTGGCGATGGCCGCTGTCCTGGCCGTGACCGTCCGCGGTCGGTCGTCCCCGGCCGACTCCGACACCCCGTCGGCGTCACCGTCGGTGGCGTCGCCGTCGGCGTCAGCGTTCTCGGACTCGTTGATTCCCGGGGACGCGAGCAAGTTCGTCGCCGACGTCACCATCCCCGACGGCACGCAGGTGAAGGTGAACGCCCAGTTCGACAAGGTGTGGGCCCTCGCGAACGTGGGGAAGGTCGACTGGCACAACCGGTTCCTGGCGCGAATTGACCCCGCTGCCGACGGTGCCGGTTGCCGGACACCGGATCGGGTGTCGATCGGTGACACGCCGCCCGGCGAGCAGGTGATGATCCGCGTTCGGGTCACCGCGCCGAACCGCCCCGGCAAGTGCTGGGTCAGTTGGAAGATGGTCGACGAGACCGGGCGGGAGTACTTCCCCACCCGCCGGCCGGTGTACTTCATGGTCACCGTGACCGCCTAACGGGTCGCTCCCGGGCTCCGGGTCGCCCTCAAGCGGCGTCCGGACGCGAACGCACGGTGTCAGGTGCGGTCCCAGCCCAACCTGACAACGCCACGTTTATCGAGGTCAATGAGGTCCTGACGGATCTGACAGGACGCCGGGGGTACCGAACAGCAGGGCATTTCTCGCATGGTGATGTCGAACCGAGAACGACTCACCAGCTACGAGGAGGACCTGTCTTGCGCCGTCCCTGGTTAACCGTCGGGCTCGCCGCGCTCTGCGTGGCCGTCGGCGTCCCGGCACACGCGGCATCCGGCGCCGCCGCGCAGCGGACCGTCGCGACGGCAGCGCGGCCTGTCGTGGACATGGAGGCCAGCGTCCTGGCCGCCCAGATCGACCCTCGCCGTGCCGACAACACGCTGACCCCGGGTGCGAAGAGTTCCGTGCTCGCCGTCGAGCAGGCGCTCCAGGCCAAGAATCTGCTGGACGCGCAGTGGGTCGACGGCTACTTCGGCACCGTGACCATCTCGGCGTACGCGGCCTACCAGCGCTCGCTCGGCTACACCGGCCTGGCCGCGAACGGCCTGCCCGGAGCGACGTCGCTGACGAAGCTCGGGCTGAACCGCTACACGGTCGGCAACACGATCGGACCGGGCGCGAAGGTTCAGCGTGACGGGTACGTCGTCAACGCCCGTACCCAGGCGATGCTGGCCGAGGCCCAGCGTCTGCTCGGTTACACCCTGGTGCTCGATCAGGGCTCGTACAACCCCGGAGGCGACCCGACCTCGGCCGGCACGCACGACGGCGGGGGAGTCGTGGACATCTCGGTCGTCGGCATGACCGCGGCGAAGCGCACCGCCGTCGCCAAGGCTCTGCGCAGGGTCGGCTTCGCCGCCTGGGTCCGTGACCCGAGTCAGGGTGACTGGCCGTGGCACGTCCACGCCACGGCGATCAACGACACGGACCTGTCCAGCCAGGCGCAGCACCAGGTCGGCGACTACTACCTCGGCATGAACGGCCTGGCCAACCAAGGCCCGGACGACGGCCCCCGGATCCCGATCCAGACCTGGGAGCAGTACCAGCGCGGGCAGTGACCCGCACCCCCCACTCACCGTTTCTGAAAGGACACCATGAACATCCGTAAGAGCCTCGCCGCCGTCGGCGTCGCGCTGGCCGCGACCACCTCGATCCTCAGCGTCGGATCGCCCGCCTGGGCGGCGGCCCGGGACGGCGTCTGCGACAGCGGCGAATTCTGCTACTACTACAACAGCGACAACGCGGGATCGATCTCGGACTTCACCGGATCGCTCGACGACTACGGCACCGAGCAGCCCTCGTGCTACGACTTCAAGGGCGCTGGCGCCGGCAAGGGCCTGTGCATCAAGAACGAGGCCGCCTCGGTCTGGAACCGCAGCACCAAGACCGTCCGCGTCTACTACAACAGCGGCTACGCCGGTTCCTACCAGGACTTCGCGGCCGGCGCGAAGGGCAACCTCAACGCCACGCTGAAGAACAACAACGCCTCGCACCAGTTCTCGCCGTCGACGCGCACGAACCTGTCGTACGCCCTGTACCAGGCCAGCGGCGGATCGGTCACGTGCGGCTTCGACGGTTACACCACCACCTCCGGCCGACACGAGGGCATCGACATCGCCCGCAGCGTCGGCTCGGACGTGCACGCGGTGGTCTCCGGAACTGTCACCTACGTCGCGCAGGGCAGCACCGGCAGCGGCGGCCTGTCCACCATCTCCGTCTACAACTCCTCGCTCAACAAGACGGTGATCTACCTGCACACCGCGCCGAGGTCCGGGGTGAGCGTGGGCGACGCCATCAGCAAGGGCGAGATCATCGCCGATGAGTCGTGGCACGGGGTGTCCTCCAGCTCCGGCGCGCACACCCACGTCGAGGTCCGGGCCGGCCGGCAGACCCACGCGGCCGTCAGCGTCGGCGACCCCACCCTGGACAACGCCGACCCGACCGCGTTCTGGAACTCCCAGGGCTACAACGAGAAGTAGGACGCCGTGAATATCCGTAAGGGCCTCGCCATCGTCGGCGCCGTCCTCGCCATGTGCACCTCCATCCTGACTGTGGCGTCGCCGGCATCGGCGGCGGCACGGGACGGAGCCTGCGACAGCGGCGAGTTCTGCTACTACTACAACAGCAACCAGGCCGGCTCGGTCTCCGACTTCACCGACTCCCTGGACGACTACGGCACCACCCAACCGAGCTGCTACGACTTCAAGGGCGCGGGCGCCGGCAAGGGCCTGTGCGTGAAGAACAACGCGGCGTCGGTGTGGAACCGGACCGGCAAGACCGTGCGTGTCTACTTCAACAGCAACTTCGCCGGTGCGACCCAGGACTTCGCGGCCGGGGCGAAGGGCAACCTCAACGCCACGCTGAAGAACAACAACGCCTCGCACGAGCTGGTGAGCGGGCCGACGGGTTGCAGCACCGACGGCACCAACACCAAGCTGCCGAGCACCATCCTCGTCTACCGGGTCGGTCTCGGGCGCGTCGACCGGGTCGACTTCAAGACGTACGTCAAGAACGTCCTGCCGAACGAGTGGATCACGAGCTGGCCGCGAGCCTCGCTGGAGGCCGGCGCCGTGGCCGTCAAGAGCTACGGCTGGTACTGGGCGCTGCACTCGACCCGGAAGACCTCCGGCGGCCAGTGCTACGACGTCCGGGACGACACGGGCGACCAGGTCTACCGGCCGTCGTCGGCGCAGACGTCGACGTCCGCGGCCGTGGACAGCACCTGGTCGACACGGATGACCCGTAGCGGCAACATCCTGCAGGCCCACTACTGCGCGACCACGACGGCGTGCGGTGGCTGGGTGGATGGAGACTGGCTGTCGCAGTACGGCTCGCGTGACCAGGCGAACGCGGGCAAGAGCTACCAGACGATCCTGCGCTACTACTACCGCGACGTGGTCGTGTCCTGACGCTCCGCGTCAACTGTGCCGCCCGCCGCGCCCGCGGCGGGCGGCACGCTGCCAACCGGCCATCCGGCCGGGCCGTTCACCGGGCCGAGGGGACGCACCCGCGCCGGCCGTAGGACGACGGGTGGCAGACTCGTCGGCGTGAACGACATGGCCGCATGGACTGTGGACGGCGAGCTGGAGAGCGTCAGTCTGGTGGACCTCGCCGTCTCCCGGCTGACCCGGGAAATCCTCAGCGGCAAGAGCGACCCGGGCGAACGCCTCGTCGAGGAGCAGTTGACCCGCCGACTGGGGATCAGCCGGGCTCCGCTGCGGGAGGCGCTGCGGTTGCTGGCCCAGCAGGGCCTGGTCGAGCACGTGCCTCGACGCGGTGTCCGGGTGGCCACCCTGTCCGACCGTGACGTGCGCGAGCTGTACGAGCTGCGTGACGTGCTGGAGCGGTTCGCGGTGCGGGCGGGGATCCCGGTCGGTCGGGAGAGCGACCTGGCGGGGTTGCGGGCGACGCTGGACCAGATGCGGGAGGCGACCCGGGCCGGCGACCGGATGACTGTCGCGGAGTCGCACCGGGCGTTCCACGTCGCCCTCGTGGCGCTCGCCGGGAACCGCCAACTCTCCGCCGTGTACGGCTCGATCCTGGTGAAGTTGCAGCTCTACATGGCGATCAACCTGCGCCGCGAGGCGGAGGTGGCGCAGCCGCTGGACGGGGTGCACCGGCACGAGCGGCTGTTCGAGGCGGTCGTCGGGGGAGATCCCGAGGAGGTTCTCGCAGTGCTCTCCGCGCACGGGGCGCGCTCGTACCTCGACTAGCCGACGACGGGCGGACGCGCTAGGCGTGCCGTCATGTCCTCGTTACAGAGCGCGTGATTCCCTGTAACAGAACGGTCGACAATCGACAGTATGCCAGAACGAGTCGAGTCCATTTCGGAGCTTCGGACGGCGTACCACGGGGGGAGCCGCACCCCTGTCGACCAGGCCGAGCGCATCCTGGACGGCCTGGCCGGGCGTGACGGCGAGCCGGTCTGGATCAGCACCGTCCCGGCCGACCGCCTGCGCGAACGGGCCGAGTCGCTGGCCCGCCACGGTGATCCGGCACTTCCGCTGTACGGGATCCCGTTCGCGGTCAAGGACAACATCGACGTGGCAGGCATGGTCACCACGGCCGGCTGCCCCGACTTCGGATACCTGGCCGCGGAGGACGCGCCGGTGGTGCGCCGACTGCTCGACGCCGGCGCGCTCCTCGTCGGCAAGACCAACCTGGACCAGTTCGCCACCGGTCTCACGGGTGCCCGCTCGCCGTACGGCAGTTGCCAGAGCGTCTTCGGCGGCGGCCTCATCTCCGGCGGCTCCAGCTCCGGCTCCGCGGTCGCGGTGGCCACCGGCCAGGTCAGCTTCGCCCTGGGCACGGACACGGCCGGTTCCGGCCGGGTGCCGGCGGCGCTCAACGGGATCGTCGGCCTCAAGCCCACCCGCGGTCTGCTCAGCACTGCCGGCGTGGTGCCGGCCTGCCGCTCGCTCGACTGCGTGTCGGTCTTTGCCCCCGACGTGGCCGGCGCGCTCGACGTGCTGCACGCCGCCCGTGCCGTCACCTCGGCCGACCCGTGGGGACGTCCGTTGCCGGCGGAGCGGGTGGTTCCCCGCATGCCGGGGACCCTACGCCTCGGGGTGCCGCAGGCAGAAGACCTCGAATTCTTCGGCGACACCGGGCAGGAAGCCCGGTTCGCCGCCGGCGTGCAACTGCTGCGAACCCTCGTCGGGTCCCCGCGGTCGGTGCCGCTCGGCGCCTTCTTCGCGGCGGGGGACCTGCTCTACCAGGGGCCCTGGGTGGCCGAGCGGCTCGTCGCGCTTGGCGGTTTCCTGCGGTCACACCCGGAGTCGGTCCTCGCGGTCACCCGGGCCGTGCTGGAGACCGGGTGGGGCTACGACGCGCTCGACGCCTTCCGGGGCCAGCACCGGCTACGCGAGCTGCGCGCGCAGGTCGACAAGCTCTGGCAGGACGTCGACGTGGTGGTCGTGCCCACCGTCGGCACCACGTTCACGCTCGACGAGATCGCCGAGGACCCGATCGGCCGCAACGCCACGCTCGGCCGCTACACGCAGTTCGCGAACCTGCTCGACCTGGCCGCGGTGACCGTACCCAACGGATTCACCGCCACCGGTCGGCCGGCGAGCCTGACCCTGCTCGGCCCGGCGTTCAGCGACACCACTCTGGCCAGGCTGGCCGCCACCCTCACCGAGGGCGGCACGCCGACCGGGGCTGTCGAGGCCAGCTCACCGCCGGCGCAGCGCTCGGCGGACGTGCTGATCGCCGTGGTCGGTCGGCACCTGGCGGGCGAGTCCCGCAACGGCGAGCTGGTCGGGCACGGCGCGGTCCTCGCCGGCACCGCCCGCACCGCGCCGCTCTACCGGCTCTACCGGATGGACACGCCCGATGGCGAGGGGCTGCCCGGTCTGGTCCGCACCGCCCCGGACGGGCCGTCTGGCCATCCCATCGAGGTCGAGCTGTGGCGGCTGCCCAGCGCCGCGGTCGGTGGGTTGCTGGCAGGCGTGCCGGCACCTCTCTCACTCGGTTGGGTCCGCCTGCACGACGGGCGGGACGTGCTCGGTTTCCTCTGCGAGGCGTATGCCGCGGGCCCGCAGGCCGAGGACATCAGCGCCAGCGGTGGGTGGCGGGCCTACCGCCGTTCCGCCGCCCGGCGCTGACGCGGGCGGCACCAGCGATCACGACAGGAGGCGAGAGGATGGGCAGCATCGGGCCGGTACCGGCCAACCCCTACCCGTGGCCGTACGACGGCGCAGCGGACACCGCGCGTACCGCACTGCTCTGCATCGACTGGCAGATCGACTTCTGCGGACCGGGCGGCTACGTCGACGCGATGGGTTACGACATCGGCCTCACCCGGGCCGGCCTGCCGGCCACCGCCCGGCTGCTGGAGCACGCCCGGTCGCTCGGGATGCTCGTCGTGCACACCCGGGAGGGGCACGATCCGCAACTGTCCGACCTGCCGGCGAACAAGCGGTGGCGGTCGGCGCGTATCGGTGCCGAGATCGGAGCGGCAGGTCCGGCCGGCCGGATCCTGGTCCGGGGCGAGCCGGGTTGGGAGATCGTGCCCGAGGTCGCCCCGGTGCCCGGCGAAGTGATCATCGACAAGCCGGGCAAGGGCGCCTTCTACGCCACCAACCTCGACCTGGTGCTCCGTACCCGGGGCATCACCCACCTGATCCTCACCGGGATCACCACGGACGTCTGCGTGCACACGACGATGCGCGAGGCCAACGACCGGGGGTACGAGTGCCTGGTCCTCTCCGACTGCACCGGCGCCACCGACAAGGCCAACCACGACGCGGCACTGCACATGGTGACCATGCAGGGCGGCGTCTTCGGCTGCGTCACCACATCCGACGACGTCATCGCCGCCACGGCGAAGTGAGGTGCGCCCATGTCGACAGTCGCCGCCGCGCGGCCCGGCCCGTACTCCTTCGACATCTCGACCACCGCGCTGCTCGTCATCGACATGCAGCGTGACTTCCTGGAGCCCGGCGGGTTCGGTGCGAGCCTGGGCAACGACGTCAGCAAGTTACGCACGACGATCGCGCCGCTCGCGGCCCTGCTGGCCGATGCCCGCGCCGTCGGCCTGACCATCGTGCACACCCGCGAGGGTCACCTGCCCGACCTGTCCGACTGCCCGCCGGCCAAGCTCAGCCGGGGCGCACCGAGCATGCGGATCGGCGACCCCGGCCCCAAGGGCCGGATCCTGATCCGCGGCGAGTACGGCCACGACATCGTCGACGAGTTGGCGCCGCTGCCCGGCGAGTCGGTGATCGACAAGCCCGGCAAGGGGGCCTTCTACGCCACCGACCTGGATGCCCTGCTCGCCGAACGGGGCATCCGCAGCCTCCTGGTCACCGGGGTCACCACCGAGGTGTGCGTGCACACCACAGTCCGGGAGGCCAACGACCGCGGGTACGAGTGCCTCGTGCTCGCCGACTGCGTCGGCTCCTACTTCCCGGAGTTCCAGCGGGTGGGACTCGACATGATCGCCGCCCAGGGCGGGATCTTCGGCTGGGTAGCCGACTCGGCGCAGGTACGCGTCGCGCTGTCCACCACGTCCGCGTTGCAGCCCTCTTCCTGACCGGGAGCAGCCATGGTCTCCACGAAGTCCACAGTCGTCCCGCTCCCGTTCTGGGTGCGCGGCGACACCAACGCGTTCTTCGGTTTCGGCGTCAACGTCCTGGTCAACGTGCTCACCCTGACCGGGCTCTGCATCGCCGTGGTGAACCTCCCCGAGGGGGAGGTGTTCGGCACGATCCTGCCGGCACTCGGCATCGCCCTGGTCGCGGGCAACGTCTACTACACCTATCTGGCCCGCCGCCTCGCCCGCCGGGAGAACCGTTCCGACGTGACGGCCCTGCCGTACGGGCCGAGCGTGCCGCACATGTTCATCGTCATCTTCGTCATCATGCTGCCCATCTACCTGCGCACCCAGGATCCGGTGCGGGCCTGGGAGGCCGGGCTGGCGTGGGCCTTCATCATCGGCGTGATCGTGCTGATCGGCGCGTTCGTCGGGCCCTACATCCGCCGGTACGCGCCCCGGGCCGCGCTGCTCGGCACCCTCGCGGGGATCTCGATCACCTTCATCTCGATGAACCCGGCCGGGCAGATGTGGCGCATGGCCTGGGTCGCCCTGCCGGTCTTCGCGTTGCTGCTGATCGGTCTGCTCACCGACGTGAAGCTGCCGTTCAACTTTCCGATCGGGCTCGCGGCGCTGCTGGTGGGCACCGCGATCGGCTGGGCCGGCGGGGCGATGTCGGTGCCCGACGTCACGGCCGCGGCACGGGACATCGCGTTCGCCGTACCCTCGTTCAAGCTGGACCTGCTGTTCACCGGACTGGCCGACATGGCGCCGTTGCTGGCGACGGCGATTCCGCTCGGCGTCTACAACTTCACCGAGGGCATGACGAACGTGGAGAGCGCGGCCACCGCCGGGGACAACTACAACCTGCGCAGTGTGCTGCTGGCCGACGGCGCGGGCGCGGTCATCGGCGCGGCGCTCGGGTCGCCGTTCCCGCCCGCCGTCTACGTCGGCCACCCCGGCTGGAAGGCCGCTGGCGGCCGCAGCGGCTACTCGATGGCGACCGGCGTGGTCATCGCGGTGCTCTGCTTCCTCGGCATGTTCGGGCTGCTCGCGGCGATCTTCCCGACGGCGGCCATCGTGCCGATCCTGCTCTACATCGGTCTGTTGATCGGGGCGCAGGCGTTCCAGGCGACCCCACGGGCGCACGCCGCGGCGGTGGTCGCCGCGCTGATTCCCAACATCGCGGCCTGGGCGACAGGTCAGATCGACAACGCGTTGGCGGCGGCCGGCACCAGCGCCGCCGCTGTCGGCGACGACGCTCTCAACGGCGCCGGCGTGGTGTACGACGGGCTGCTGGTGCTCGGCCGGGGCGCCATCCTCGCCGGCCTGGTGCTCGGCGCGGTGGTGGTCTTCATCATCGACAAGCGGTTCGTCCGGGCGGCGATCTTCGCCGGCACCGGCGCGGTGCTCTCGTTCATCGGGCTGATCCACGGTGAACGGATCGAGTGGAACGCCAACGGACAGGTCGCGCTCGGCTATCTCTTCGTCGCGGCGATCTGTGTGATCTTCGCGCTCGGTCGCCCCACACCGCGCGATCCCGAACCGGAGGAGGCCGAGCTGGACCGGACACCCGGTCCGGCCGCCCCCACCAGCCCCGATCCCGCCACCGATCGTGCGGAGGCCGAGCAGAGGACGTCGGCCCTGAGCGGCTGAGCCGGCAGGCCCGGTGGGTATGCCGACGCCTCCCCACCGGCCGGCCGGCGCCGACCCGACGGATCGAGAGGACGTACCGCATGGAGATCGACCGGACTGACGTGGTCGCCGAGGTGGCGGCGGCTTTCGCCGGCTACGAGCGGGCGCTGGCCGACGGCGACGCCGAGGGTGTCTGCGGGTACTTCTGGGACTCCGACCGGACTGTGCGCTTCGGCCTGGCCGACCACCAGTACGGGTTGGACGAGCAGCGCAAGTGGCGGGCGGCGCAGCCACCGCTGCCGGCCGGCCGCCGGCTGGTCGACCCGACGATCAGCACGTTCGGCGCGGACCTCGCGGTCGTGACGACCCGATTCGGGTACGCCGGCACCGCCGCCACCGGGCGGCAGACCCAGACCTGGGTACGCCTGCCCGTCGGCTGGCGGATCGTCACCGCCCATGTCTCCGAACCAGCCGCGGACCCCGCCTGAGCGGGCCCGACGGCTCGACGAAGCGCCCCGTCCTGCTGTGGACGGGGCGCTTCGTCGTGTCAGCCGAGGTCTGTGCCGGACACCGGGCGGGCCTCGTCGGCGCTCGACACAGTGGCGGCCACCTCGATCCGGGGTGACCGGTCCGGCGGTAGATGGGCGAGGTCGGCGATCACGACGACGTCCACCTCCCCGTCGACCATCTTCTGCTCGACCCTCTCCCACGATGCCCGCATGATCCCGTTCAACCGGTAGTCATGTCGGCGCAGGTGGTCAAGACACATCGTGATGGCGTGCTCCGACGGCTCGATGTCGGCGGGCACCCAGATAACGGCTAGTTCCATGATCTCTCCTGATCAACGCAGTGGACGCCTGTGGAAGATCAGGAGCTGCCGTGGCGGCGGGGGACCCCGCTCCACGGGTCGACTGGCGGCGTGGCTGTCGAAGGGGAGGACCGCGCGCCCACGGTGCAGCGGTGCGACGGCCGGCGGTCCGTCGGTCGCGGACGCCGACTGGTCGAGCCCGCCGGCGCCGGTTCCCGCGGGCGCGGACGCGAATGCCGGCACCAGCGCCGGTTGCCCCGGCAGGGGACCGACGGGACGGGACGGCGCCGGCAGCGGCTGAGCTGTCATCGCGGCAGGCGTACGAGTCGGCGCGCGACCGCTGGCGTTGCGGGGGAGGCCGGCAACCGACGCCCTCGCCGTCAGCGGGGCCTGCGGTGGTGGCGAGGTGGGGCGTGCGGCCGGCGACTCCGAGGGGACGGGCGCGACTGGCGGCGGGGTCGACAGCCGTGCACGAGGGCGTCGGGTTGGCGCGGCGGTCGAGGGTTCGACAGTCGGCGCGGCGGTGCCGGTCGGAACGGGCAGGGGGAGGGTCGTCGGCACCGGCAGGGGAAGGGTCGTCGGCACGGGAAGGGGGAGGGCGGTCGGCAGGGGTAGGTCGATGTCCAGCGGCGTCTCGACCACGTCGTGCAGCAGCGACCCGACGATCCCCGCCGCGGTGGCGTCCTCGGTCGGCGCGCGGGTGGTCGGCGACGGCGACGGGTCGGCGTGCGCGGGCTCGGCGCCGAGGGTCACGCCGAGGGCTGCCGCCCCCAGCGCCGCCGCCCCGAACGCCGCCGCGCCGAGAGCCGCCGGCGGCAGACACCGCTTCGGCCGCCTCACGCCGTCCCACCCATGCGCGGACTGTTGCCCCCGGGCAACACGGGCTACACCTCTCGCGGGCTGATCCGCGGCCACCGCGCCGGTCCGGCGCCGCCGGGCCGAGCGGTGCGAGCATCCCCGCTCGGCGTCCCGGCGGTACGCGGGGCAGGTGACCAGGACTGTGAACGATAACAAGGCCGTGGTGCAGTGCGCCCGGAGCGTCGATGCGGCACAGATCGTCGACCCGATCCCGCTCCGACGTCGACAGGTGACGATGAGGCACGCTCCGCGAACCGATTCGGCTGGGTGACTATGTGGCCGGCTCGTTACGTCTTGACGAACAGCATGTTATCGCTCACTCTCGATGGAGAGGTGGCGGCGTCGGTGGCTCACCGGGCGAGTCCCGCGGTCGCGCTTCGAAGCACGGCGTCCCCGGGCAGCGGACGTCGTCTCAGGACTCGCGTGGTTGCCGGTGAGCGCCGGCCAGGCTGCGTGCGCCGGTGCGAGGTGCCCAGGATGACCGTCCCGGATTCCTTGGCCCACGCCGGCGACCGACGTCCGGACCCGTTCGTCCTGAGTGACGTGGCACATCACCACCACCGATGCAACCACTGAGAAGGAACGACATGAGACCCAAGAAAGCTCTGCTGGCGACGGCGACCCTCGCGGTCGCGCTGACTGCGGGTATGACGATGGCGCTCGCGCCGATGGCCAGCGCCGGAACGACGTTGAAGGCGTCGGCGGCCGAGAAAGGCCGCTACTTCGGCGCCGCCGTCGCGACGGGCAAGCTCTCCAACAGCCAGTACGTCGGCATCCTCAACAGCGAGTTCAACAGCGTCACCCCCGAGAACGAGATGAAATGGGACGCCACCGAGCCGAACCAGGGCCAGTTCAACTACACCGGTGGTGACCGTCTCGTCAGTCACGCGCAGGCCAACGGCATGAGCGTGCGGGGGCACGCGCTGCTGTGGTACCAGCAGCAGCCGGGCTGGGCGCAGGGCATGTCCGGCACCGCGCTGCGCAACGCCGCGATCAACCACGTCACGCAGGTCGCCACCCACTTCCGGGGCAAGATCTACGCCTGGGACGTGGTGAACGAGGCGTTCGCCGACGGTGGCAGCGGCGCACGGCGCGACTCGAACCTGCAGCGCACCGGCAACGACTGGATCGAGGCGGCGTTCCGCGCCGCCCGCGCCGCCGACCCGGGCGCGAAGCTCTGCTACAACGATTACAACACCGACGGGATCAACGCGAAGTCCACGGGCATCTACAACATGGTGCGCGACTTCAAGTCCCGCGGCGTGCTGATCGACTGCGTCGGCTTCCAGTCCCACCTGGGCACCTCGTTGGCCAGCGACTACCAGGCCAACCTGCAGCGCTTCGCCGACCTCGGCGTCGACGTGCAGATCACCGAGCTGGACGTGATGACCGGCTCCAACCAGGCCAACATCTACGGCGCGGTCACCCGTGCCTGCATGGCGGTGGCGCGCTGCACCGGCATCACCACGTGGGGCGTCCGCGACACCGACTCCTGGCGCGGTAGCGACAACGCGCTGCTGTTCGACGGATCGGGCAACAAGAAGGCGGCGTACACGTCAGTCCTCAACGCCCTCAACGGGGGCAGCACCAACCCCACCACGCCCCCGCCGAGCGGCTCGGTGGACACCACCGCCTGGTACGTGTTGGTGAACCGCAACAGCGGCAAGGCGCTCGACGTGTACGAGCGGTCGACCACCGACGGCGCGCGGATCGACCAGTGGGCCCGCAACGACGGAGCGTGGCAGCAGTGGCAGTTCGTGGACTCCGGCAGTGGCTACTACCGGCTGAAGTCCCGCAACTCCGGCAAGGTGCTGGACGTCGCCAACCGCTCCACCGCCGACTCCGCGCCGGTCGTGCAGTGGAGCGACAGCAACGGCACGAACCAGCAGTTCCGGCTGGCCGAGTCCTCGGGTGGCTACCTGCGCCTGCTCAACCGCAACAGCGGCAAGGCTGTCGAGGTGCAGGGCGCGTCCACCGCCGACGGCGGCAACATCGTGCAGTATGCCGACTGGGGCGGCAACAACCAGCAGTGGCAACTGGTCCGTGTCGGGTAGCCTCCTGACCCGCTGAACCGGCAGCGCGGTGGCGCGGACGCACCTCGTCCGCGCCACCGTCGCCGCTGACGGCGACGCCCATCGCTACACGATCGTTGAACCCGGTGCCTGCACATCCACGCTTCGGACAGCGGATGGACAAGCCCGGGACTATTGGAGAGCATCTATTTCATGATTATCCGGTCCGCCACCCCGCCACCGACCACGGAGAACGTGCCGCCCGAGCCGACCTCCGACGATCGGCCACCGGCCGACTGGGGACGATGGCAGTGGGCCCGTTCCGAATGGACCGTGGCAGTGCTGGCGAGCCTGCTGCTGGCGGCGGTGCTGACCTGGCCGACGCTGCGGCACCCGGCGAGCACGATCCCCGGCGACCTGGGCGACCCGCTGTTGCAGGCGTGGCAGGTCGCCTGGTCGGGGCACGCCCTGCTGAGCAACCCGGCCGGCCTCTGGGACTCCAACACGTTCTACCCCGAGAAGTACACGTACGCCTACAGCGACACCCTGCTCGGCTACGCCCCGATCGGGCTGCTCGGCTCCGGCTTCGGGGCCGCCGTCGTCCGATACAACGTGCTGTACGTGCTGCTGCACGCGCTGGCGTCCCTCGGGGCGTACGCGCTGGCGCGGCAGCTCGGCGCGAATCGGTGGGGCGGGGCGGTCGCCGCCGTCGCGTGGGCGTACGCGCCCTGGCGGTTGGCGCACTCCGGGCACCTGAACATCCTGTCCAGCGCGGGAATCGCGCTGTCCCTGGCGATGCTGGCCCGTGGCCACGGCTGGTCGCTGCGCCACGGGTACCGGCCGGAGCTACGACGACCCGGCTGGGCCTTGGCCGGGTGGCTCGTCGCCGCCTGGCAGATCAGCCTCGGCTTCGGCATCGGCCTGCCACTCGTGTACTTCCTGCTGGCCGCGGTGCTGGTGTCGGCGGGTTGCTACGGCTGGTCCTGGTGGCGGCGGCGGGAGCGTCCGCCGTTCGGCCGGCGGCTGCTGCTCGCGGATCTGCTCGGTGGGGGTGCGTTCGGCGCGGTGACGCTGCTGCTGGGCATGGTCTACCTGCGCGTCGTCGATCTCAACCCGCAGGCCGAGCGGACGCTTGACTGGACGAAGATGTTCTCGCCTCCGCTGATCGGGTTCGTCACCGCGCCGGCGGACTCGTGGTTGTGGGGCGAGCGGCACGCCGGGGCACGCGAACAGCTGTCCTGGCCGCCGGAGATGGCGCTGCTGCCGGGGATGATGCTGATCGGGCTGGCCGCGGCGGGGCTGTTCCTCTCGGCGTATCCGGTCCGGCACCGGGTCGCGCTGGGGCTCGGCGTGCTCGGTACGGTGCTGCTGGGCCTGGGCGCCACCCTCGGCGGTGACGGCGACCCCGGCTACCTGACCCTGTCCACGCTCCTGCCGGGCTGGGACGCGCTGCGCACACCCGGGCGAATGATGCACTGGACGAGCCTGCTGCTGGCGGTGCTGGCCGCCGGAGCGGTGACGGCGCTTGCCGAGTCGCTGCGCGAGTCCTCACCCCGCCAGTGGACCCGGATCATCACGCCGCTGGTCCTGCTGGTGCCGTTGACAATGGTCACCCTGGAGGGCGTCAACCGGACGCCCCACCCGACCGTGCCACAGCCGCCTGCCGCGATGCGGACGGCGCAGGACCCGATCCTGGTGCTGCCGGCCGGCGGCGTGGGCGATCTGACGTACATGTTGTGGACGACCGACGGGTTCCCGCGGGTGACAAACGGTCTGGCCGGGTTCGAGCCGGTCAGCCAGGCGCAGACCCGGACCGCCGTGGCGTCGTTCCCCGATGCGGGCAGCGTGACGTACCTGCGGGGGATAGGCGTGCGATCGGTGGTGGTGGTGCCGAGCCGCGCCGCGGGGACGCCGTGGGACGGCATCGCCGCCCGACCCATCGACGGGCTGGGCATCACCCGGGAGGATCTCGATGGCACGCTTGTCTACCATCTCTGACCGCGCGGTCGCCGGGCGGTCCGGCGTCGGTGGCGGAAGCCCGCGTACGGGTGGGGCGGGGTGACGACAGTGCGATTGTCGGTAGTGGTGCCCTGCTTCAACGAGGAAGCGTCTGTGGAACGGTTGCACGAGACCGTGTGCGCCGCCCTCGCCGACCTGGCCGACGTGGACGTCGAGGTGGTGTACGTCGACGACGGCAGCGAGGACGGCACTCTCGAGGCGCTGCGCCGGCTCGCCGCCGCTGACCCCGCTGTCTGCTACACGTCGCTGAGCCGCAACTTCGGCAAGGAGGCGGCGATGCTCGCCGGGTTGCAGCGGGCCACCGGCGACGCGGTCGTCATCATGGACGCCGACCTTCAGCATCCACCGCGGTTGCTGCCCGAGATGGTGCTGCTCTACCAGCAGGGCTTCGACCAGGTGATCGCCCGTCGGGACCGGCGCGGTGACCGGTTCGTGCGGATGGTCGCCTCGCGGTCCTTCTACCGCGTCATCAACTGGTGGATCGACGTGCGCCTGCAGGACGGCGCGGGGGACTTCCGGCTGCTGTCCCGACTCGCGGTGGACGCGATCCTGGCGATGCCGGAATACAACCGCTTCTCCAAGGGCCTGTTCTCCTGGATCGGCTTCCGGACGGCGGTGGTGGCCCACCCCAACGAGACCCGGCAGTCGGGGCAGAGCAGGTGGACGTTCGGCAAGCTCTTCAACTACGCGTTCGACGGCCTGCTGTCGTTCAACAACCGACCACTGCGACTGGCGATCTACGGCGGCCTGTTCCTCACCCTCATCGCGCTCGTCTACATGGCCTGGGTGGTCGCGGACGCCGTCGAGAAGGGCATCGACGTCCCCGGCTACACCACAATCATCGTCAGCGTGATCGGGCTCGGCGGCATCCAGATGACGATCCTGGGGGTGATCGGGGAGTACATCGGCCGGATCTACTACGAGACCAAGCGCCGGCCGCACTACCTGGTGCAGGAGACCGAGCATCTGCTCGCGGAGACCGGTGAGCCGCCACGGCTGCCGGTCCCACACGCGCCGCGCTCGACAGTGGGGGGCCAGCGGACGGTGTCGGCCCGGGAGGGCGCCCGCCGCCGGCCCGCTGCGCAGGACCGGCGGGGCGTCGACGACCGCGACGCGAGCTGAGGCCGACCGGCCGGCGGGTGCTCGGCGTCCGCGCCGGGGCGGGGTCGGTCAGCGACCGCACGACCGGCACGCCTCGCGGGTGCGCAGGTGGTAATCGCTTGCCGCGGCGAGCAGGCCGAGCCCCAGGAGGCAGTACGCCGACATGGCCACCCAGAGGAACGTGTCGGAGAACTCGCCTGCCGACCCCGTTGCCACCTGCGTCAGCCCCATTCCGAAGTAGGCCACGATTCCCGCGCCGAGCCCGAAGCCGGGCACCAGCAGCAACCGCCGGGGGATCGTGCGGCCGGCGAGGAGCGGCACCCACCGCGGCCAGACCTCACCCCAGTGCTGCACAAGTGCGAGCGGCAACAGCGCCCCGGCCAGCACCAGACCGATCTCCAACCCGATCACCGAGGCATCCTGCGTGAGGCTGTCGAAGCCCACCACGGCCTGGGCCGCGAACCGGGTCACGAGGCCGGCCACCGCCACGTACGCGGCCCAGCGTGCCCACGGCGCGGGCGCCGAGCGCCGGCGGCCGGGCCGGACCGTCCGGCAGCAGTCCGGGCAGTCGCCCCGGGTGCGCCGCTGGTAGCGGGCGGTGGCCAGGCCGAGCAGGGCCGCTCCGGTGACACAGCCGAGCCGGCTCGCGAACGCCACCGGGTCGAAGGACGGCCCGGGGGCGAACAGCAGGATGCTCACCAGCTCCGGCAGCAGGATCGCGGCGGCCGCGACCAGCGCTCCGGAGAGGGCCCAGGCGACTCCCGCGAGCATCGGCCGCCAGGTCGTCGCACGGCCCAGCGCCACCGCCGCCGTGCCCACGGCCAGGCACAACGCCACCGACCGCCAGCCGGTGAATCCGAGCAGGTCGGACCCGAACGGCGGGAACTCCGGCACCTCTCCGATCGTCCACGCCAGACGTAGGCCGCCGTAGGCCACGACCCAGGCGAGGACGGCGTAGGTCAGGCCGGTGCCGGTGCCGGTGCCGGTGCCGCTGCCGCGCGTTGTCGCTGCCGGTGTCGTCATGCGTCCGATCCTCGCGGGACGCCGGCAGGAGCGGTCCCCTCCGGTCGGGGAGGGCGCTCCCCGCCGAGAGGGAGCCGCGGTGTTCGATCTTGATCCGCCGGGCGTCCCGCCGTACGCACGACACATGGTTGAACGTGTTCAAATGTCGACGCGGTGGTGGTTCCACGCGCTGACGCGGGAGGCGGCGGGGCGTGGGGGTGGGCACGATCGCGCACACCCCCACGCCCGGCCGGCGCCGTCAGAGAGTGAACACGAGGGTGGAGATGCTGCGTGCGCCGACGTTGATGGTGGCCTGTCCTCCGTTCACGCTTGTCGGCTGGCTGGCCGCGTTGGCGTTCTGTGAGGTGAGGTAGTACTCGGCCTTGCTGACGTTCTGCGGCGCCTGGATCACTGCGTTGTTGACCGCGCTGTTCGACCGGTTCAGGATCACCAACGCGATCTTCCCGTCACCCTGGTAGGCGGTCACCTCCAGCGGCGAGGCCTTGGAGCTCTTGGTGAGCGCTACGCGCTGATAGCCGGGCCGCACGTACTTCGCGTACTGCGAGAACGCGTACCCGCGCTTGAGCGGAGCGCCCGCCGTGGTGCCGTAGGCCGCCTCGCCGTCGCCGATGAAGGAGTAGTAGCGCTTGCCGTACCACCAGATGTAGGCGCTCCAGTTGGCCTCCATCGACTTGTGCACCGTACGCATGATGTCGTCGAGCGTCTCGTTCCAGACGGCCTGGTTGGCGGGATTGCCCCAGATGTTGGAGCCGCTGCCGTCCGCCTCGTGGTAGTTCCACTCCGTCATCCACACGGGCTTGTTGTACTGCTGGGCCAAGGGGTACGGCTTCAGCCGGCCCGCGTCCTCGGTGCCGTAGAGGTGGCCACCGATGTAGCCGATGTTGTTCCGGGCTGTCGCGTCGTTGAGGGTCGGATCGGTGTAGCCGTAGTTCAGGTTGACCGCCTCGGCGACCATCAGCTTGCTGTTCTGCACCTTCGTGCCCTGATCGTGGACGAAGGTGCGCAGCTCGGTGCCGCTCCAGTCCATCGAGTCGTAGTCCGGGTGCCAGTCCGGCTCGTTCTGCACAGACGTGACGTCGATGGTGACGCCCTGGCCGCGCATGTACTGGACGTAGCTGTTCAGATGGTTCGCGTAGTCGTCGTAGTAGTCGGTCTTCAACTTGCCGCCGCCGGTTCGGCTGTTGTTGGTCTTCCATGCCGCCGGCGCGGTCCACGGGGAGGCGAGGATCTTGACGTTCGACCCGTACGACTTCGCCGTCTGCAACGAGCTCACGTGGGTCGACCACTCGCTGGACACCGGCGACAGGCCGGTGCGCACGATGGACAGCCCCAACTGGTTCGGGCCCAGCCCGACCAGAGTCTGGGTGTCGGTCGTCGACCACGCGCTGCCCCAGATGGACTGCGCGGCCCCGAACCCGTCGACAGTCTGGTACCTGGTGGCGCTGTTCACCGTGATGTCCGCCGGCCCGGTGGGCGGCGGGGTGGTGGGTGGCGGCGTGGTCGGGGGTGGTGTGGTCGGCGGCGGAGTCGTCGGGGGTGGCGTGGTCGGCGGAGGTGTGGTCGGCGTCGTGTCGCCGGTGCAGGTCACACCGTTCAGCGCGAAGCTGGCCGGATCGGGGTTGCTGCCCGTCCACGAGCCGTTGAACCCGAACGACGCCGTGCCGTTGGTGGGGATGGCCCCGTTGTAGCTGACGTTCTTGGCGGTGACCGCGGCGCCGCTCTGGGTCAGAGTCGTGTTCCACGCCTGCGTGACAGTCTGGCCGGCGCTGTAGGACCAGGTAAGCGTCCAACTGCCGACCGCGTCGCCGAGATTGGTGATGGTGACGTTCGCGCCGAAGCCACCCTGCCACTGCGACGACACGGCGTAGTTCACCGAACAGCCCGCGGCGGCGGCTCCGGCCGGTGCCGCCAGGGCGACCGCAGTCGATGCCAGTAGGACGGCGCCGGCCGACACCAGGGCGGCGTTGGTGACTCTTCGTTTTCTCACGGGACTTCTCCTGACGTGGTGGTGGCGACCGACGCGTCGGGTGGCGCGGTCGTTCGTGGAGCGCCCACGCGCCTGGGAGCGCTCCCAAGCGTGCGACGGGGGGGGTGTGTCGTCATGTCGCCGGTCCAGTTCAGCCCCGCCCGATCACCCGCGACATCGCCAGTCGGTCGCCAGCCCTCGCGCTGCGCAGACAGGCGCGCGGAAAGCACCGGGAGAACGCCGGTGTGGCGACCGGGACATCGGTACCGGATCGACAGCCGGGTCACCGGTCGCGGATGCGCGAACGGCGGCACGACTGCGACGGTGCGGCGAACGGGTCGGGCGGGACTGCGGCACCCTCCTCTGTCGGCCGGCCTGTGGAGCGGGGCGGGCCTCGTTGCTCATTCGCAGGCTCGCGGGTGAGTGCCGCACGGCGAGCGTACGAAGCAGTTTCTCGTTGCCAGGAAACTATTTGCTCAAGTGGTGGATGTCAATGCCGTCACGCGTACACGAGCAGAGATCCGAGGTGTCGGTATCGCTGGGGGCGGGCCGGTCGGGTTCGCCGTTCCGGCGTGGAAGCCGCCGCCGCTCAGGCAGGGGCGTCACGGTCGCGATCTGTGCGGCCGTGGGTGCTCCGGTCGGCTGTCCGCGTTGTCGAGCGCCCGGTCCCGCGGGTCGAGCCTGGCGCCGGTGTCGCTCGGGCGGTGGGGACCAGGGCGAATCGTCAATGAGCGCGGTGGCGGCCTTCGGATGTTCGGTTACTGGCGTTCCGTACGAACGTGTACGGCTGTCCATTCACGTGCAGGTCCGAACAAGTCCGAACACCACCTGAGCATCGAATTACATCGCTGCAGTGATTGGATTCGTGGGCCAAGCCCCGACCGGGCAATTGGCCTCGAGCAGAAGGAGCAGAGGATGAGACAGAAGTTGCGAATCGCCATGGTGGCGCTCTTCGCCACAGCTGCCACGGTCATTGGTACCGCGGCGCCGGCCCTGGCCGCGGATGGCAAGCAGCTCGCGACGGATTCGGTCGGCCCCCTGGACGAACCCCAGTGGTACTGCACGAATGGCAGTGCCAACGCCGTGGCCTGTTTCGCGCCGTACGGCGAGTGGTTCGGCATCGAGGACACGTGGGAGGACACCTACCCCGTGGTCATCGACTGGCGGTTCTTCGACGACGAGGTGAGCCCGACCGGCGCGATCGTACGCCAGGGCCGGATCTGGCACACCGCCGGTTATGTCGCCGGGGCGCGCTACATGAACAAGTCGTTCCCGGAGAACCAGCCGGGAGTCACCCTGAAGCAGATTTCGTTCCGAGCCTGCTCGGGAAACTACCCGTCCAACACGGTCTTCGAAGGCACCTGCTCGGCGTGGAGAACGGTTGGCACCTGAGCACGTCCATGGTGGCTCACACGGATTCCCCGTGTGAGCCACCAGCCGTCCCCGTCACATCGTCGATTCAGGAGGCCAACGGTGGATAGTGATCGTTCTGCCGACCGAGACGCAGCGTTTCCTGCTGCTGCCGACCCCTTCGAGTCATTGCCGGCCCCCACCGGGCCGAGCGTGCCGATTCGCCGTCGGACCGCGCTGCTGGGTGGCACCGCCGCAGTGGTGGCCGCTCTGCTTCCCGCATCGTCCGCGGATGCGCGAGCGCGTGGTTCGGCCCGTACGTCGGCCGCCGCCGCGGCAGGCGACGTGCAGATCGTCCCCCGTTCCGCCTGGGGCGCGAAGCCGCCCGAGGAGGATCTCAGCCGCTACAGCTGGAAGCCGTTCGAGGGGGGTGTCGCCATCCACCACAAGGGCAGTACGGACCTGTGGAGCCCTGCCGACAACCACCAGGACTGTCCGCAGCAGATTCGCGAGATTCAGGACGAGGGCATGGAGGGCGAGGGCAGCGACATCGCGTACAACTATGTCGTCTGCCAGCACGGCGTCATCTTCGAGGGGCGCGGGAAGTCGGTCCGGTCGGGTGCCAACGGCACCACGACGACGGGAGCGAACGAGAAGTACTACGCGATCATGGGTCTCATCGGTACGACATCGTTGCCCTGGGGTGCCGATGACAAGCCGAGCAGCAGCATGCTGGTCGCCATTCGAGACCTCATCGGCTATCTGCGTCAGTACGGTTCGGCCGGACCGCAGATCAAGGGGCACCGGGACCTTTTCGACACCGACTGCCCCGGCACGCTCTATCCCTACGTGACGAACGGATCATTGCAGCCTCCCGCGAGCCCACCGGACACCTCCCAGCCGTTGAGCATCATTCCGCGAAAGCAGTGGGGCGCACGGCCGCCGGTCGAGGTCACACGAGTCGCGCTCGCGGCACGTACGGGATTCACGGTGCACTATTCGGCGGGAGCCGCCGCGACCACCCCGCGGCAGATCCAGAACTACCACATGGACAGCAACGGTTGGTCCGACATCGGGTACAACTTCCTTGTCGATACGGCCGGGCGCATCTATGAGGGGCGCGGGTGGGAGGTCATGGGCGCCCACGCGAGCGGTCACAACGACACCCACATCGGAGCGTGCTTCATCGGCAACGACGGCGACGTGACGCCGGCCGTGCTCCGCTCGTTCAGGGCGCTCTACAACCGCGCCAACGCCCTGACCGGGAAAACCCTGGCAAAGACGTGGCACGGGGGACTGTCTGGCAACTCGACCGAGTGCCCCGGCTCGCAGTTGCGCGCGTGGGTGCAGGCCGGTATGAACTCGGACAACGTCCCAGCGGTCACCGATCCGCCTCCGAGCAGCGGTGGTCTGGGTGGCGGCATGACCTCGGTCCGCTCGATCTCCGCCCAGCAGAAGGCAGTCAACGAGGCGGGCTATTCGCCGGCCCTCGTGGTGGACGGGTTCTGGGGTCCGAAGACCGATGCCGGCGTCCGCTGGTTGCAGGGCCGGTTGGGCGTCCCGGCCGACGGACTGTGGGGCCCCAACACGGAGGCGGCCTACCGGGCCCAGATCAACGACACGTCGCCGGGTGGCGGCATGACGTCCGTGCGCTCCGCCGCATCGCAGCAGCAGGCCGTCAACGGTCTGGGGTATGCGCCGCCGCTCGTGGTGGACGGGGCCTGGGGTCCGAAGACCGATGCCGGCGTCCGCTGGTTGCAGGGTCAGTTGGGCGTCACCGCCGACGGACTGTGGGGTCCCGGCACCGAGGCCGCCTACCAGGCGTACTACGACGAGGGTGCGTTGCTGGCCGTCGACGGTGACTTCGGACCGTCGACGATTCGGGCAACCCAGCGCGCAATCGGCACCACCGTGGACGGCCAGTGGGGCCCGGCCTCGATCCGAGCCCTGCAGCGCCATCTCAACACCTGGAGCGATGCGGGCCTGGCCGTCGACGGCCTGATGGGACCCGTCGCGGTAAAGGCCCTGCAGCGGCACCTCAACACCATGGTCGGCGCTGGGCTCGCGCTGGACGGGATCTGGGGCTACGCGACCATCGCAGCCTTGCAGCGCGCTCTGAACCGGGCCCGATTCTAGGATCTGCTCCACGTCCGGCTGTCGCGATCGCCGTCGCGGCTACCGTCGCTGCCGCTGTACACCGCGAGCGACAGCGACGGTAGCCGCCGGACTGCAAAAAACCTGCAAACGATAACTCTTGCCCTGAGGGAAATCGCTTTCTTACGATTGCGTCATGTCGATGTCATAATCCCGAACTGGATGTGCGCGCATCTCGACGGCTGCGGCTATGTGCCGCCTGGCCAGCGGCTTCGCCGTGTCAATCGGGCCAAGGACATTTTCGTCCATCAATGTCAAATTGATAGTTGTCAACACGCGTCGCCCGCGGAAGTCGCATCCCTTCGAGGGTCGGCCACCACGACCGCCGTCCGACATCGGCACACCCCTCGAATTGTGAAGGTGAGGCGAGATGAGACGAGCAGACGTGCGGCGGCTTCAGGCAGCGCTCGCGACAGTGGCCGTCGGGGTCGCGGCAGGCGTGGTCCTGCAGGATCCTCAGCCCGCAGCCGCGGTGGGCGCCGCCACCGGCTACGCCACCCAGAACGGCGGGACCACCGGCGGCGCGGGCGGGCAGACCGTACGGGCCAGCACGGGTACCGCGATCCACGCGGCGCTGTGTGGGCGTGCCAGCAGCAGCACCCCGATCACCATCGAGGTCACGGGGACGATCAACCACGGCAACACCAGCAAGGTGTCGGGGTCCAGCTGTAACACCGCGGACGGCGTGATCGAGCTCAAGCAGATCAGCAACGTCACCATCATCGGTGTCGGCAGCGGGGCGGTCTTCGACCAGTTGGGCATCCACCTCCGCGACTCCAGCAACATCATCATCCAGAACGTGACGGTCCGGAACGTCAAGAAGTCGGGTTCGCCGACCTCCAACGGTGGAGACGCCATCGGCATGGAGAGCACGGTGCGCAACGTCTGGGTCGACCACGTCACCCTGGAGGCGTCCGGCGGGGAGTCGGAGGGCTACGACGGCCTCTTCGACATGAAGGACAACACCCAGTACGTGACGCTGTCGTACAGCGTCCTGCGCAACTCCGGTCGTGGCGGCCTCATCGGGTCCAGCGAGAGCGACCTCTCCAACGGCTTCGTCACGTTCCACCACAACCTGTACGAGAACATCGACTCTCGTACGCCGTTGCTGCGCGGCGGCATCGCGCACATCTACAACAACCACTACGTGAGCCTGCACGAGTCCGGCATCAACTCCCGGGCCGGCGCACGGGCCAAGGTGGAGAACAACTACTTCCGCAACTCGAAGGACGTCCTGGGCACCTTCTATACCAACGAGCGCGGCTACTGGCAGGTCAGCGGCAACACCTTCGACAATGTCACCTGGTCGAGCGCCGGCAGCGAGAACTACCCCGCCGGGCCCAACCCGACGTCAAACACCACAGTCAGCATCCCGTACGCGTACCGCCTCGACGCCGCGAGCTGCGTGCCGGACGTCGTCCGCCAGACGGCCGGCGCCAACACGGGCCTGCGGGTCTCCGACGGCAGTTGCTCGCCGCAGACGCCACCGCCGACCACTGCCGCGCCCACCACTGCGCCACCGACCACCGCGCCGCCCACCACGCCTCCGCCGACCAGCGGGACCAACCTCAGTCTGGGCGCCGGCGCCGACGGCTCCAGCAAGGCCAGCGGCACCAGTTACGGCAACGTGCGCGACGGCGACATCGGCACCTGGTGGTCGCCGGCCGGGTCGACCGGCTCCATCTCGATCAAGTGGGGGTCCGCCACCAGGGTGTCCCGGGTGATCATCCGGGAGCCCTCCGGGACCCAGGGCTCCATCGGCTCCTGGCAGCTCGTCAACCACGACACGGGCGCCGTCCTGGCCTCGGGCAGCGGCGCGGGCGTGATCACCTTCTCCGCGACGGCACTGAGCAAGATCACTTTCAAGATCAACAGCTCGAGCGGTACGCCGCGGGTCGGCGAGTTCGAGACGTACGCCTCCTGACGACCGGGGTGGGTGGGGGCGGCGAGGGCCGCTTCCGCCCACCGAGCGCGCTGCCACATCGGTCTACGAAGGACGCACCGGTCGCGGCAATCGTGCTCGTGGCGGTTCGCCGGCTGTTAGCGTACGGCAATGTCCGCAGCTCAAGAGGGTATCCAGGCGGGCGATGGCGGTCCCGCGGTGACCGACGCGGGTCGCCTGGCGGCGTTCAGCGACGGTGTGTTCGCCATCGTCATCACCCTGCTGGTGTTGGATCTGCGGGTCCCGGAGTTCCACGAGGGTGAGCTGGCCGAAGGGCTCCTCGGAGAGGGCCCGTCCTATCTGGCCTTCGTGGTGTCGTTCATCTATGTCGGCGTCCTCTGGCTGAACCACCACGCGGTGCTCCAGCTGGTCAAGGGCACCACCCCCGCCTTCAGCTCGATCAATCTCGCCATCCTCTTCGGCGTGGTGATCATCCCGTTTCCGACAGCAGTCCTGGCGTCGGCGCTGGCCGACGGCACCACCGACGACCTGCGCGTTGCGGTCGTCCTGTACGCGTTCGCCGCGGCACTCATGTCGGCGCCCTGGTGGGTGCTCTTCGCCTATGTGCGCCGCCATCCGGCGCTGCGTGCCGACAACGTCGACCAGGAGCAGGTCCGGGTGCAGGAGGCCCGCCCGATCGTCGGCCTGGTCCTCTACGGCCTGACCGGGGTGCTCGGTTGGTTGGTGACCCCACTGCTCGGCCTGATCGGCGTGGTCGTGATGATCATCTTCCACGGCGCCACCAGCCAGGGCCTCCGTCACGCGCCCTGGTGGCGGAGGCGCAACGCCCACCGGAGCTGATCCACCCGCGCCCCGATCGACCCGATTCGCGCAGGTCACGCCGCTGCGGCTATCTTTCTGCATTCGGTGGAGATCGTCCGGGGGAGGGCCATGAACACCATCGCCGATCGGATGGCCGCGGCGTACGACGATGCCATCGAGAATCTGTGCGGGGCGACTCCGCAGGGTTGGTACGCGAAGCGGGGCACTGCCCGCGGTGCGGTGACCCACGCGGGTGCGGCGACGTTGAACGTCGCCTACGACCTGTCGCCCGAGCCCGATCTGGAGGCGCTTGACGAGCTGGCGACCGAGGTAAGCCGGCAGGTGCCTGTGTGGTCGATCATGGTCCGGGGCGCGGCCGACGGCACGGTGGCGGATCTCGCCGGCCGTCACGGGCTCCGGGACCGCAGTGAGCTGCCGCTGCTGGGCTGTACGGCGGGCGAGTTGGTCTTCCGGGCCGACCCGGCGCGGCGCGAGCTGGTGCGCCGGGTCGGCGCGGCCGAGAGTGATCGGTACACGGACGTCCTCACCAGGGGATTCGAGGTCCCGGAGGGTCTGTTCGGGTCGCTGATGGGCGGCGATGTGCTCGCCGCCGAGAGCATCACCGGCTACCTGTGCGAGGAGGCCGGTCGGCCGGTCGGCACCGGGCTCGCGATGCGGACCCGAGGTGTGGTCGGCGTGTTCAACATCGCCGTCGTCCCGAGCGCGCGGGGTCGCGGTCTGGGTCGCGTCATCACCGAGGAGGTGCTGCGCGACGGCGTCGCGGCCGGCGCGGACGCGGCGTACCTCCAGTCCAGCGCGCTCGGTCGGCCGCTGTACGAGTCGATGGGCTTCCGCCTCCTGAAGAACTGGACCGCCTTCCATGCCTGACTGTGGGCGGAGGCGACCCGGGCCGCGGCGGGACCACCGCGCCGATTCGACCAGGCACGACACACGAGAGGGCGCCATCCGTGAGCTTCAGTGACGACGTCCGTTCGGCCTTCCGGCGTGGCGAGACCGACGCGGTGGTGCGGATGAGCACGGCCGAGATCGAGCGGGCCCGGGCGGTTGGCGATGTCGCGGGCGAGGTGGAGGCCCGGTACAGCCTGGCCCGGGTGGCGATTCGTGGCGGTGACCTGCCGCTCGGCGAGACGCGGGCCCGGGAGGCGCTCGACGTGGCGGTGCGTTCCGGTGACCGCGCGCTGGAGGAGCGGCCGAGGCACGTGCTGGCCGCGGTGGCGCGGATGGCAGGTGACCTGGCGCGAGCGCGGGACCTGTACCGGGAGAGCATCGCGCTGAACGAGGCTCTGGGCCAGCCGGAGATCGTCAACTCGGAGACGCACAACCTGGCCTTCTGCGAGCTGGGTCTCGGCAACCTCGCCGAGGCGAGGAGGTTGTTCGCGGTAAGCCGTGCCCGGGTGTTCCTCAGGGGCTGGGACGACTTCGTGCCGTACGTCTGTGTGGCGGGGGCGGCGCTCGCCTCGGCCGAGGGCGACCATCCGCGGGCGGCGCGGATGGTCGCCCTCGCCGACGCGGCGTTCGCGGCGATCGGTCAGGTGCCGGACCCGGACGACGCGGCCGACCTCGCCGCCGTGCGGGACGCCGCGATCGAGGCGCTCGGTCCGGCCGCCTTCGCCGCCGAGCACGAGCGGGGCCGCCGCCTCGATCCCCGTACGGCGTTCGACGACTGAGACATCCGGGCCCGGGTCGGTCGGCCCCCCGGTACTCCGTGGGGGCGGATGGGGTCGCGAGCGGTATACCTCAGAGTCATATTCATACCTCTGAGGTATACCGCTCAACAGCACATCGGCATGCCGGGCAGCCAGAGGCGATGGCGAACGCCCCCAGCCCCAACTCCGTCTCGAGTGTGGACCTACTCGTCTAGTCGCTCGTGCCGGCTCGCGCGGCGGCGACGGCTCGGCCCCGCTCCGACGTGGGAAAGCGGTCGAGCATCGCGCGCACCTCGTCCGCGGTCACGTTGGCGCCGAACAACTCGCTGCCCGGTTCGAGTCGTACCCCCTCGGCGAGAGGCCCGGCGACGACCGGGTCGAAGCCGAGGGCGTCCACCAGGGATGCGACCGGGGCGAGGTCGGTCTCGTCGTCACCGGCGATCGCGATGGCCTTGCGGCCGGCCGCGCCGGCCGGCCGCGCCTCGTCCTCAAGGTCGTGGTAGCCCATGTGGTTGAACGCCTTGACGACCCGAGAGCCGGACAGGAACGCCTGGACGATCTCGCTGGACGAGGTGCGCGGGTCGGTCAGGTCGTCGCGGATGCCGTCGACCTCCCACCAGTAGTTCATGGCGTCGACGACGAGCTTGCCGCGCAACGCCTCGGCGGGGAGCGCCCGGTACTTGCCCAGCGGGAGGGCGAGGATGACGGTGTCGGCGCCGGCCACGGCGTCGGCCGCGGTGGTCGCCATCGCCCCGGGCGTGAGCACCTCGACGGTCAGCGCGATCTTCGCCGGGTCACCGGAGCCGGCGACGAGCACCCGGTAGCCGGCGGCGAGCGCGAGCCGGGCGAGGACCGTGCCCACCTTGCCGGCGCCGAGAATGGCGAGGGTTCGGGGTCGGTCGGGGCCGCTGTCGAACATGTCGTCCTTCCAGAGGGTGTCGGCCGGCGGGTCAGCCGGCCAGGATGTCGCGGACCATGGGGATCACCCGGGAGCCGTACAGCTCCACGGCTCGCATGCGGGCGCTCACGGGCTGCGCGCCGGCGGTGTAGATGAGATCGAACCGGCCGACGCCCACGCTGCGGATGGCGTCCGCCATCCGGCGGGCCACCGTCTCGGGCGAGCCGATGTAGAGCGAGCCGTGTTCGACCTCGGAGTCGAACTCCGTACGGCGGATCGGTGGCCAGCCCCGCAGCGCGCCGATCCGGTCCCGCATGACCCGGTAGTGCGGCCAGAACAGCTCCTTGGCCTCCTCGTCGGTGTCGGCGACGAAGCCGGGTGAGTGCATCCCGACCGGGTGCGCGGTGGTGCCGAGCTGGTCGGCCGCCCGGCGGTAGAGGTCGATGTAGGGCGCGAAACGCTCGGGAGCACCGCCGATGATGGCGAGCATGAGCGGCAGGCCGTACCGGGCGGTGCGCACCACCGACTGCGGTGAGCCGCCCACGCCCACCCAGGTGGTGAGGTGCCCCGACTCCGTCTTGGGGAAGACGTCGGCGTCGTTGAGCGGCGCGCGCGTGGTGCCGCTCCAGGTGACCGGCTGCTCGTCGAGCAGCTTCGCGAACAGCTCGATCCGCTCCTCGAACAGCACGTCGTAGTCGGCCAGGTCGTAGCCGAACAGGGGGAAGGACTCGGTGAACGAGCCCCGGCCGAGGATGACCTCGGCCCGGCCGTGCGACAGCGCGTCGACAGTGGCGAAACGCTGGAACACCCGGACCGGGTCGTCCGAGCTCAGCACAGTCACGCCTGAGGACAGTCGGATCCGCGAGGTGCGGGTGGCGATCCCCGCCAGCACCGTCTCCGGCGTCGACACCGAGTACTCCGGGCGGTGGTGCTCACCGAGGGCGATCACGTCGACGCCGAGGTCATCGGCCAGCACCGCCTCGTCGACGACCTGCCGGATCGCGGCGGCGTGCGACACGGGCCTGCCGGAGTCGTCCTCCGGCACGTCACCGAAGGTGTCGAGACCGAACACGAGATCAGACATTTGTGGGCTCCTTCGCCAGCAGCTCCCGGACCCGTGGCGCGACCTCACTGCCCAGCAGCTCGATGGTGCGCGCCCGTGCCTCGCGAGGCAGGTGCATGATGTCGTACTTCAGGTCGAACCGACTCAGTCGCAGGTCGCGGGCCATCGTGGCGATCTTGCGGGCGACCGTCTCCGGTGAGCCGACGAACAGCGCCCCGTGGTCGATCTCGGCCTCGTAGCGCGCGCGGTCCGGTTTGTAGAAGCCGCGCTCCTCCGCGAGCCGCGCCACGGTCGGCTGCCAGTACCGCCACCAGGTCTCCACCGCCTCCTCGTCGGTGTCCGCGACGAGGCCGAGCGAGTGCTGCCCGACGGGTTGCGCCGGCTGCCCGAACTGTTCGAGCGCCTGGTGGTAGAGGTCGACGTGGCCGGCGAACCGCTGGGGACGCCCCCCGATGATCGCGAGCATGAGGGGAAGCCCGTGACGGGCGGCGCGGACCACCGAATTGGGGCTCCCACCGACGCCGATCCAGGTCGGGATGCCGCCCGGCCGCATCCGTGGATGCAGTCGCTGGGCGACCAGGGGACTGCGCACCGTTCCGGACCAGGTGACCGTCTCCTCGCGCTGAAGTCGCAGGAAGAGGTCCAGCTTCTCCTCGAACAACCGCTCGTAGTCCGCCAGGTCGTAGCCGAACAGCGGGAACGACTCGGTCGCCGAGGCCCGACCGAGGACCAGTTGGGCGCGGCCGTTGCTCACCGCGTCGAGGGTGGCGAACTCGTGGTAGAGGCGTACCGGATCGTTCGTGCTGAGCACCGTGACCGAGGTGCCGAGGCGGATCCGCTCGGTCGCTGTCGCGATCGCCGCGAGCAGGACGGGTGTGGCCGAGTCGTTGTGGCCCTCCCGGTAGTGCTCACCCAGGCTGAACACGTCGAGCCCTACCGACTCCGCGAGCCGGGCCTCGTCCACGAGCAGTCGTACGGTCTCCGCGTCGCTCAGGGCCCGGCCGCCGTCGGTGGCCACCTCGCCGAACGAGTTGAGCCCCAGTTCGAAGCCTTCGCCCGTCATGTCTCCTCCTCGGCGCTTCTCGCCGCCAACCCGTGGAAGGATCGGTTGACGTGTCAATGATGCTAACCTGCTGATTGACGCGTCAATTCCCCGGGAGAGACACATGGCGGACGCCACACCCGAGCGGCGGAGGGGCCGCCAGCTGCCGACCGCGGAGGAGCTGCGGATCTGGCGGGACTTCGTCGAGACGACGGAGGTGCTCACCTCCCGGGTCGCCGCGCGCCTCCAACTCGACTCTTCCCTCTCGTCGGGGGACTACGCCGTCCTGCTCGCTCTCACCGAGGCGCCGGGCCAGCGGATGCGCTCGTCCGCCCTGGCCGCGCACATCGGGTGGGAACGGAGCCGGCTCTCGCACCACCTGGGGCGGATGGAACGGCGCGGGCTCATTCGTCGCGAGGAGTGCGCGACAGTGCCCCGTGGGGCGGAGGTGCACCTCACGCCGAGCGGGGCGGAGGCGTTCAGGCAGGCCACCTTCCCGCACCTGCGTGCCATCCGTGAGCTGTTCGTCGACGCTCTCACACCGGACCAGCTCCGCGCGGCAGGCGACATCGCGGCGGCGCTGCGCGAGCACCTCGGGCCGCGGCACGAGGAGTAGGCCGGGCCCGCATGCGACGCGACTAATCGGGTACGCCGCAGGACTAGCCGCAGCCGGAGGAGCACCCACATGTCTGTCGCGGGGCGGGTACGACTGCCACCGGCCGTCTCCCTGGTGCTGCTCGCGTCGATCCTGGTGTCGTTCCTGGCCGCGTCGGCGGCGCCGACCCCGCTCTACGGGATCTACCAGGAGCGCTGGCACTTCTCGCCGGTCACGACGACCCTGGTGTTCGCGGTCTACGCGCTCGCGGTGCTGGCGTCGCTGCTCACCTTCGGCAGGCTGTCCGATCACGTCGGGCGGCGTCCGGTGCTGGCCGTCGCGATCGCCGTGCAGATCCTGTCGCTTGTGGTCTTCGTCCTCGCCAACGGCGTACCCGCGTTGCTGACCGCCCGCCTCGTGCAGGGGCTCGCGGCCGGGGCCGCCACAGGCGCCGTCGGCGCGGCCATGCTCGACATCGACCGTGCCCGCGGCACGCTTGCGAACTCGATCGCGCCCGGTCTCGGCACCGGCAGCGGCGCGCTGCTCTCGGCACTGCTCATCCGCTACCTGCCCGCGCCGACGAGGCTGGTGTACGTCGTCCTCATCGTGATCCTGCTGATCCAGGCCGTCGGGGTCGCCCTGATGCCGGAGACGGTCACGCCGAGGGCGGGCGCCCGACAGAGCCTGCGGCCGGAGGTCAGGCTGCCGCGCTCCGTACGCGGGCCGGTGCTTGTCGTCGTGCCGGTGCTGTTCGCGGTCTGGGCGCTGGCCGGCTTCTTCGGAGCGCTCGGCCCGGCGCTCGTCCGCAGCCTCATGGCCACGTCGATCGTGGTCGCGGGTCTGGTTCTCTTCGTCTTCGCCCTCTTCGGGTCGGTCGCCGTCCTGGTGCTGCGCAACACCGCGGCGCGGACCGTGATCCTGACCGGGATCGTCGCCCTCATCCTGGGCATGGTCGTCACGGTCGTGTCGGTCATGGCCCAGTCCGTGCCCGGGTTCTTCGTCGGCCTCGCGCTCGGCGGCGTCGGTTTCGGCGGGGGATTCCAGGGCAGCCTCAAGACGATCATGCCGCTGGTCGAGGCGCACGAACGCGCGAGTGTGCTGTCGCTGCTCTACGTCGTCTGCTACGTCGGCTTCGGCCTTCCCACGGTGATCGCCGGCTTCCTCGTGGTCTACGCCGGCGGCCTGCCGCGGACCGCCGACGAGTACTCGGTCGCCGTCATCCTCCTCGCCCTCGTCGCCCTGCTCGGGGTGCGCAGGGCGACGAGGTCGGCAGCCGGCTGATGTCCGCCACCAGAAGTGCTGCCGACAATTCGTCAGATGTATTGGCGGACGTGTCCGCGGCGCGGCGATCCCGCGATCAGCTGGGGTGCCCCGAACGGCCGGCACGCCTGATCCGCCGCCGGTGATCCTCCCGGCAATCGACCGTTGCCTATCGCGTGACACCGGAGTAATCTTCCCGAAACACATCAGACGTTTGGTCGTCTGAGGGTCTGCCAACGGCCTGCACCACAAGGTCGGTGCCACCGCGCGGACCCACCATCGGGGGTCGTCGTTGTCGCGCTCGGGGTGGCCGGATCGGTCACCGTTTGGAGGATCGATGTCAGACCTGACCCGGCGGCAGGCCCTCAAGATCGGCGCAGCCGGCGCGGGTGGCGCCATGCTGCCGCTGCCCTGGACGGCGACCGCCCGAGCCGACTCCGCCGCGCCGCCGCAGGTGCTGGCCGCCGGTGACCTCGCCCTCTGGTACGACGAGGGCGCCGGCACCGACTGGCTCCGGGCGCTGCCGATCGGCAACGGCCGGCTCGGCGCGATGGTGTTCGGCAACGTCGACACGGAACGACTTCAACTCAACGAGGACACCGTGTGGGCCGGCGGCCCGCACGACCCCAGCAACACCCGAGGCGCGGCGGCGCTGGCGGAGATCCGGCGGCTGGTGAACGCGAACCAGTGGACGCAGGCCCAGGACCTCATCAACCAGACCATGATGGGCAACCCCGGCGGGCAGTTGGCCTACCAGACCGTCGGCAACCTCAGGCTCGCCTTCGGATCCGCCAGCGGAGCGTCCCAGCACAACCGTACGCTCGACCTCACCACCGCCACGGCCACGACGTCGTACGTCCTCAACGGGATCCGTTACCAGCGCGAGGTCTTCGCCAGCGCACCGGACCAGGTCATCGCGATGCGCCTGACCGCCGACCGCAGCAACTCGATCAGCTTCACCGCCACCTTCGACAGCCCGCAGCGTACGACGGTGTCCAGCCCGGACGGCGCCACGATCGGCCTCGACGGTGTCTCCGGAAGCATGGAGGGCGTCACCGGGCAGGTCCGTTTCCTCGCCCTGGCCAACGCCACCGTCAGCGGGGGCACGGTGTCCAGCTCCGGCGGCACCCTGCGGGTCACCAACGCCACAAGCGTGACGCTGCTCGTCTCGATCGGCTCCAGCTACGTCAACTACCGCAACGTCGGCGGCGACTACGGGGGCATCGCGCGACAGCGTCTCAGCGCCGCCCGGGCCAGCAGCTACGACCAACTGCGCAGCCGGCACGTGGCCGACTACCAGGCGTTGTTCGGGCGGGTCACCCTCGACCTGGGCCGCACCTCCGCCGCCGACCAGACGACGGATGTCCGGATCGCGCAGCACAACAGCGTCAACGACCCGCAGTTCTCCGCGCTGCTGTTCCAGTTCGGCCGGTACCTGCTGATCTCGTCGTCGCGGCCCGGCACCCAGCCGGCGAACCTCCAGGGCATCTGGAACGACTCGCTGGCCCCCTCCTGGGACTCGAAGTACACGATCAACGCCAACCTGCCGATGAACTACTGGCCGGCCAACACGACGAACCTGGCCGAGTGCCACAACCCGGTCTTCGACCTGGTCAGAGACCTCGCCGTCACCGGAACGCGGACCGCCCAGGTGCAGTACGGCGCTGCCAGTGGCTGGGTCACCCACCACAACACCGACGCGTGGCGGGCCACCGCTGTGGTGGACGGCGCGTTCTGGGGCATGTGGCAGACCGGCGGCGCCTGGCTGTCCACGCTGATCTGGGACCACTACCTGTTCAACGGCGACATCGAGTTCCTGCGGACGAACTACCCGGCCATGAAGGGCGCGGCGCAGTTCTTCCTGAACACCCTGGTGACCGAGCCGACTCTCGGTTACCTGGTGACCAACCCGTCGAACTCCCCGGAGCTGAGCCACCACTCGAACGCCAGCGTGTGCGCCGGCCCCACGATGGACAACCAGATCCTGCGTGACCTGTTCGAGGCGTGCGCCCGGGCCAGCGAGATCCTCGATGTGGACAGCACCTTCCGGGCCCAGGTCCGGGCCACCCGGGACCGCCTCCCACCCATGAAGATCGGCTCGCGGGGCAACATCATGGAGTGGCTCTACGACTGGGTGGAGACCGAGCCCAACCACAGGCACATCTCCCACCTGTACGGGCTCGCGCCGAGCAACCAGATCACCAAGCGCGGCACCCCGCAGTTGTTCGAGGCTGCCCGCAGGACGCTGGCGCTGCGCGGCGACGACGGCACCGGCTGGTCGCTGGCCTGGAAAATCAACTTCTGGGCGCGGATGGAGGAGGGCAAGCGGGCCCACGACCTGATCCGCTACCTCGCCACCACCGCACGGCTCGCGCCCAACATGTTCGACCTGCACCCGCCGTTCCAGATCGACGGCAACTTCGGCGCCACCGCAGGTATCGCCGAGATGCTGCTCCAGAGCCACATCGGGGAGCTGCACATCCTGCCCGCGCTGCCGCCGGCCTGGCCGAGCGGGCGGGTGACCGGCCTGCGGGGTCGCGGTGGGCACACGGTGGGCATCACGTGGGCGAGCGGTCAGGCCACCGAGGTGCTCGTCCGACCGGACCGCGCCGGCGCCGTCCGCCTGCGCGCCCGGATCCTCACCGGCACCGTCACCGTCGTGGACACCGCCGACGGCACGGCGCCCCGGGTCACCCGGATCGAGTCCGACCTGATCGAGGTCGCCGTGCAGGCCGGACGCACCTACCGGGTCACCAGCACGGGCGTCGCCACGCCGACGTTGGAGCAGAGCTTCACCAACGCGGGCATCACCAACGACAGCAACACAAACGTCGGCAACTTCGACGGCAACGGGGCCAGTCTCTCCGCGCAGGCTCTCGCGCAGGCCGGTGCCAGCCCGGGCAGCACGGTGAGCCGCAACGGGGTGAACTTCCGCTGGCCCAACGTCAGCCCCGGCACGGCCGACAACGCCATCGCCTCGGGCCAGACCATCGGCATCAGCGGCACCGGCAGCACGCTCGGCTTCCTCGTGGCCGGCACGTACGGCGCCGTGTCGGGCACCGGCACTGTGGTGTACGCGGACGGCACCCGGCAGACGTTCACGCTGAGCACGCCCGACTGGTACGGCGGACCGCAGTCCGGTGCGACCGCCGCCATCGTGTCCGCGTACCAGAACCGGCCCAACAACGGCCGTCAGGCCACGGCGGCCTGCGTCTACTACGTGGGTGTCGCGTTGCAGAGCAAGGCGGTGACCCAGGTCGTGCTGCCCAACATCAGCGCAGGGGCCGCGGCCAACGTGCCGACGATGCACGTCTTCGCCATCGCCATCGGGGGCTGACGGCGACGGATTCCGCTCGGGGGAGCACGACCGGGCCCGCCCCAGGGGGCGGGCCCGGTCGCGGTTTCGGTGCTTGCGGCGGCGGGACCGCGACACACGCGGACACCGTCGTGAGGGTGGCCGCCACCAGCCCGTCGGGGTCCGGTACCTGCACCTCGTCGGCCCGCGTGTCGCCCCTCGCCAGGCACGCCGGTCAGGCAGATCACCGTGCCGGGCTGGAGGACGATCGTGACGTCCGTCGGCTCAGCCGGGATCGGCGCAGAGTTGGGAGATCAAGGCGGTGCGGGCCCATTCTTCCCAGGCGTCCGGTGACCAGTCGCGGTCGCGGACGAAGATCAGGTAGAGCTGCGGGCTGAGCAGGCCGAACAGCAGATCCGCCGCCATCTCGATGGAGAGGCCGGGACGGGTGTCGGGCTTTCCGGCCAAGGCTTCGGCCGCTGCGTACTGCACTGTGTAACGCGGGTCGGGGCCGTCGGGCCACTGTGCGGCGATCTCGGGGTCGGTGGCCGCGGCAGCCGCGATCAGCGGCATGATCGGGGCGACCCGGCCCAGGATCTCGCGGGTGCCGTGGACGTGCGCGCGCAGTTGCCCGGCTGCGGTGGGTTCGGCGCATGCGGCGCGGAACCACTCACGATCCATAGTGGCGATCGGCTCAGTGTCCCCGGCGATGGACGTGTCGACGACGTCCTTGAACAGCGTGCGCTTGTTGCGGAAGACGAAGTAGACAGTCTGGACGGCCACGCCCGCCTGGTCCGCGACCTCCTGCAGGCTCGTCGCCCCGTAACCCTGCGCGACGAACAGCTCGCGAGCCGCCGCGACGACCTTTTCACGGGTGCGGCGTGAGCGCTCGGCTCGCTTGTCCGGTCGCTTGACGGTGTCCATATGGCGAGCCTATCTTTAGAGCACGTCGCTAGAGTTGAACTCTATATTCTTGGAGGACGTCATGGGTCAGCCCAACGCCACCCAGAAGCCAGAACCGGACCTGGCCTCAGCGCAGCGAGACCCGGAGGAGGAGGCCGTCCACCGCGCGCTGGAGGGCTACTACCGCACCGGCAAGCCGCCGTGGGACACCGGCGTGACGCCACCCGAGTTGGTCGACCTGGTGGAGGGCCACGCGGCGCTGCCGCCCGGCCGCGCCCTCGAACTCGGCTGCGGCACAGGCACCAACGCCACCTACCTCGCACGGCACGGCTGGGAGGTGGCGGCCGTCGATCTGATCGACCGCGCCGTCGACCACGCCAGGGAGAAGGCCGCGGCGGCGGGAGTGACGGTACGGGTGCTGCACGGAGACGCCACCCGCCTCGACGAACTGGACGTGCCGGGCCCCTTCGACCTGTTCTTCGACCTGAGCTGCTACTGCGGGGTCCCGCTACACCGCCGCGACGCCTACGCCGCCGGGCTCACCCACCGCGCCGCTCCCGGAGCACTGTTGCTGATGTTCGGGTATGGCCCCGAGCCGCTCGGCAATCCGACCCACGAAATCACGTCATGGGCGGCAGGCGTCACAGCCGACGAGCTCCGCGCCAGGTTCCCCGGCTGGGAACTGCTCGACGTCACACCGGGCACCAACTCCGTGCCGACCTTCTGGTTCACGCTGCGCCGCGACGCCTAGCCCAAGCCGTATCGGCGAACAACAACCCCACCCCGTGTGGCGACGAGTGCCCCCGGACCGCGTTGACGATCATCGACGGCGCGGCGCGACAAGTCCCGACTCGTACGCCCACACGACAAGTTGGGCGCGGTCACGACAGTGCAGCTTCGTCATCGCCCGGTTCACGTGTGTCTTGGCGGTCAACGGGCTGATCACCATCCGCAGGGCGATCTCGTCGTTGCTCAGCCCGCCCGCGACCAGCTCCACGATCTCCTGCTCGCGTGCGGTCAGCACGTCACGCCCGGCCGCCGGCTCGGCCGGCGGTGGGCCGGACACGAACTCGCTGATGAGCGTGCGCGTCACGGCCGGTGCGAGCAGGGCGTCGCCGCGAGCCACGACGGCGACGGCCTGGAGCAGGTCGGCCGGGTCCGCGTCCTTGAGCAGGAAACCGCTGGCACCCGCGCGGAGGGCGGCGAAGACGTACGAGTCGAGCCCGTAGTTGGTGACGATGAGGACGTGGATCGCGGCGAGGTCGGGATCGGCGGCGATGCGGCGGGTGGCTTCGATGCCGTCGAGCCCCGGCATCTGCACGTCCATGAGCACCACGTCCGGGCGCAGACGTCGCGACAGGTGGACGGCGGAGGCGCCGTCGGCGGCCTCGCCGACGACCTCCAGGCCGTCCTCGGCGTCGAGCAGGGCCCGGAATCCGGCTCGCATCAGGGCCTGATCGTCGGCGAGCAGAACCCGGATCATCGCGACTCCTCCCTCCGGTCGGCGCCGCGACGATCCGCCGCGGACCGAGCTGGCTGGACCTCGCGCGGGGCGCGCGGTCGGGCCAACTCCGCGCCGCGCTGAGCTGGCTGGATCTCCTGCGAGCGCCCGGTCCTGTCGGGGCCGTCAAGCGGGATCGCGGCCCGTACCGTGAATCCGTGGTCGTCGTTGGCGGCGGCGCGGAGGGTGCCGCCCAGACCGGTCACCCGTTCCCGCATGCCGCGCAGGCCCACGCCCGGCGTCACCGGGTGAGCCGGTGAGGCCTGACCGTCGTCGGCGATCGAGAGGGTGAGCTGCGCCGGTGCGTACTCGACGTGGATGTGTGCGGTGGCTGGGCCGGCGTGGCGGGCCACGTTCGTCAGCGCCTCCTGGACGATGCGATAGGCAGCCTGGTCGATCTCGGCGGGCAGGTCACGGGCCGGACCGCTGACGGTGACCTGCACCGGTACGCCGACCGCCCGGGTCCGCTCGGCCAGCTCGTCCACCCGGGCCAGCCCGACGCGGTCGTCGTCGGGGGCGCGCAGGACGTCGAGGGTGGTGCGTAGTTCCCGCATCGCGGCGCTGCTTGCCTCCTGGATAGCCAGCAGCGTGGCCGACGGCTCGTCGCCGTGCTTGCGGGCCAGGTGCACGGCGATCCCGGCCTGCACCTTGATCACCGAGATGCTGTGGGTCAGCGAGTCGTGCAGGTCGCGGGCGATGCGCAGACGCTCCTCCCCGGCACGCCGCAACGCCATCTCCTCGCGTGTGCGTTCGGCCTCGATGGCCCGCTGTTCGACCTGCTCCAGGTACGCCCGGCGTTGCCGGCCGACCAGTCCGGCGACGTTGGCCGCAACGAACCATCCCAGCAGCAGGGCCGTCCGCTCGACGATCAGCTGGTTGGGCCGGTCGACCGCCGCCACCGAGACGTCGCGGGCCAGGAAGCCACCGAGGAAGGCGAGGCTGGCCACGGCGGCGGCCGCCCGGCGACTCCGCCAGGCGGCGACGTAGACCACGCCGAGGACGGGAAACGCGGCGGAGACCCCCGAGTGCACCCGGATGTGCAGGGCCAGCATCGTGGCGGTCACCACGCCCAGCGCGACCACCGGGTACCGCCGGCACACCGCCAGGCCCGCGGCCATGGCGACGACGAGGACGACGTCGAGGGCTCCGACGGTCGCGGCGTCCGGCGCGAGCGCGGCGTTGCCGAGCAGGAGGCCGCCGAGGGCGAGGCCACTGAGGGCGTACGGCAGGTCGCGGCGCATGGTCGCACTGTAGAACGGCAGTCGTTCGTGGAGCATCCCACGCGCGCGGTAGATCGGGCGTACCACGGCGGTGGTATCGCGTCGGGGCAAGTGTCTGCGGCCGCACGACGTTTTCCCAGCCCGCCACGGCAAGCATCGAGCCCATGACATATCGCTTCTTCACCCCCGTACCCACGAAGGCGGCCACCGGGCGCACCGCCGACGTCTACCAGCAGTCGCGCGACGACTTCCTCGGGCCGCTGCCCACCTTCCAGGTGCTCTCGGCCGTGCCGGAGGTGTTGGCCGCGACCTGGTCGCTGCTTCGTGAGGCCCTGCTCGCCGGGGACGCGTCCCGGGTCGAGCGCGAACTCGTCGCGGCGGCCGTGTCCCGGGCCAATCGCTGCCAGTTCTGCGTCGACTCGCACGTGCTGCTGCTGCACGCCCTGGGCGAGCACGGGCTGGCCGAGGTCATCGTCCGGGGCGGGACACCACCCGACCCGAGGCACGCCGAACTCGTCCGCTGGGCCCAGGCCAGCCGCAGCCCGCGCGCCGCCGACTGGAGCAGCGCGTACCGCCCGGAGGTCACCGGCACCCTGCTCGCCTTCCACTTCATCAACCGGATCGTCTCGGCGTTGCTCGACGAGGATCTGCTCCCCGGCGGCCTGCAACGCTCCCCGCTGGTGCGGTCGGTCGGGGGCCGGCTGTACGCCCGGGCGGCCCGGGAGCGGAAGGAGCCCGGTCGTAGCCTGCCGCTCCTCGACGCCGGTACGACGTCGCCGCCGGCCTGGGCGGGGGACAGCCCGGTCGGAGTGGCCTACGCGTCGTTGCGGGCCGCCGCCACCCGGGGCGGGGACCTGCTGGGCGACGTGGCCCGCCAGACCGTGACGGCCACCGTGCGCTGGGAGGACGGGCGGTTCCCGGCCCGGCCCGCGGACTGGGCCGTCGACCTGGTCCGGGACGTGCCCGGCAGGGACCGCATCGGGACCCGGATCGCGTTGCTGGCGGCGTTCGCGCCCAGCGCGATAAGCGTGGGGGACGTCGCCCTCTGGCGGCTGTCGCACCCCGCCGACGCCGACCTCGTCCGGCTGGTCGCGTACGGGGCGATCACTGCCACCGACCACGTCGCCCAGGCCCCGGCCTCGGCGCACCTTCAGGAGGGTCACCATGCGTAAGGCATTCGTCGTCAGCGCCTCCCTGCTGCTCGCCGCGTTCGCCCTCCAGTTCGTCTTCGCCGCCGTGGGCGGGTTCACGAAGCCCGGGGGCGACGGCGCCTACGCCCTGCACAGCGTCAACGGCATGGCCGTCATCCCCGTCCTCACCCTGCTCACCGCCCTGTTCGCCGCGCTGGCGAAGGCGCCCGGCCGGCTCGTCGGACTGGCGGTCCTGCCGCTCGGCCTCGTCGTCGTGCAGGCGCTGCTCGCCATGCTCGCCAACGCCTCCACCGACGCCGCCGGAGTCAGCACCGCGTTCGGCCTGATCCTCGGCGGGTTGCACGCGCTCAACGGCATCGTCGCGGTGCACGTCGTGGTCGGCGTCCTTCGGGCAGCGCGGAGGCTGGGCGGCCCGGCGCCGGTGGGCCACACCCGCGAGGCCGTCCGGGAGGGGGAGCCGGCATGACGACCGGCTCGCTGCTCGTGGCGGACCTCGTGCTCACGGTCCTCGCCGCCGGCGGATGGCTGGGCGGCGGCGCGGCGGCGGCCGCCCGGCGGCGTCCACTCGCACGCGGGCTGGCCGCCGTCGCGCTGCTCGCCACGGTCGGCCGCGCGATCACGGTGGTGGCGCTCGCCCGCGCCGGCTGGTGGTTCGCCGCCGAGAAGGTCCTCATCGCCGGACCCCTGTCGCTCGCGGCGGTGGTCGTCGCCGGGCCGTGGCTGCTGCGGGCCGCGGGCGACGGCCGGCCCGTCGCGGTCCCGCTCCTCTTCGCCGGGTACGCCGTGAGCGGCGCCCTGCTGGTGACGATCCTGCACGGCTATCCGGCGTCGGCGTCGGTGGGGCTGCTCGCAGTCGCCGGGGTCGGCGCGGCGACGGCTGTCTCGTGGCGCTTCCTCGACGCCCGGCCGTCCCGGACGGCGTCCCGGGCGGCAGTCGTGGTGACTGTCGCGGCGCTGCTGGCCGGGACCGGGCTGGCAGTCGCCCCGGGCGCCGCGCCCGCCGTACCGCACGATCATGGCTATCCGCAGGTCCGGACCTCCGACGAACCCACCCGGCGGTTCACCCTGACGGCCGGGACCGCCACGGTGCGCGCGGCGGGCCGTGACGTCGCGGCGTGGGCGTTCAACGCCCAGGTGCCCGGGCCGGAGCTGACCGCCACCGTCGGCGACGTCGTGGAGGTGACGTTGCGCAACCGGGACATCGGGCGGGGCGTCACAGTGCACTGGCACGGGTACGACGTGCCGAACAGCCAGGACGGCGTACCCGGGGTGACGCAGGCGGCGGTGCTGCCCGGCCAGGAGTTCGTCTACCGGTTCCGTGCCGATCAGGCCGGGACGTACTGGTACCACACCCACGCGGTGTCCGACGTCGGTGTGCGGATGGGCCTCTACGGCGTCCTGGTCGTGCGCCCGGGGCCGCCGACCGGCGTCGACGTCACAGTGCCTGTGCACACCCTGGCGGGTCGTCCGCTGCCCGCGGCGAGAGCGGAGCGGGTCGAGGCCGGCGTACCGGTACGGCTGCGCCTGATCAACACCGACAACACGACGCACCGTTACGCCCTGGCCGGGACCGCCTTCCAGGTCGCCGCGATCGACGGCGTCGACCTGCGGGGTCCGACGCCGCTCGCGGACACCGCCGTGCTGATCCCGGCCGGGGGCCGCTACGACCTGGTGTTCACCGCGCCGGCCACGCCGGTGGCCCTGTTCGTCGACGGACGGACTGTCTACTCCACCGGTGAGGTGTCGACGGCGACGGGCGGGTGGCCCGTCCTGGACCCGTTCACCTACGGTGCGCCGGCGCCGGCGCCGTGGACCCGGTTCGACAGGGAGTTCACCCTCGTCCTCGACCGTGGCCTCGACCTGCACGGACTGCTCCCGCGCTACGCCCACACAGTGAACGGCGCGGCCGATCCGGACATCCCGCCGCAGGTCGTCCGCCGAGGCGACGTCGTCCGGTTCACGATCGTCAACAGGTCGCAGACCGTGCACCCGTGGCATCTGCACGGCCACCACGTTCTCGTGTTGTCCCGCACTCGGAGGGCGGCGGTCGGTAGTCCGTTGTGGCTGGACTCGTTCGACGTCCGTCCGGGGGAGGTGTGGGAGGTGGCGTTCCGGGCCGACAACCCGGGGATGTGGGCGAACCACTGCCACAATCTGGGGCACGCCGACGCCGGGATGACGCTGCACCTGATGTACTCGTGATCTCCCGCGCCGTTGCCGGTTTCGGCCCGACCCTGGCGGGAACCCGTCGCGCCCGTACAGCAGAGGCAGGCGACGAAGAGGTGGTTATGACCCTGGCCAACCCGGCTCCCGACTATTTCCAGCCCGAAGACGGCATGTTCCTGGCGACGCTGCTCATCGTCCGTGACATCGATCGGTCGCGGGAGTACTACGAGCGCGTGTTCGGGGCGACGTGCGTTCACGACGCGAACCCGTTGATCATGAGGTTCTTCAACAGCTACATCATCATCAACGTCGAGGGTGGCCCGACTGACGACAAGCCGACGGTCCAGGCCAAGGCCCCGGCCGACTCCAACACCCTGAGCTGCGCGATGAACGTCCGGGTCCGGGACATCCGCGCGCTCTACACCGAGTGGAAGGCCCGTGGCGCGGATTTCCTCACCGAGCCGAAGGACCACGGCACGGAGATCCGCTGTTACCTCCGCGATCCGGACGGCTATCTGGTGGAGATCGGACAGGGCCTGTAGTGCCGGCGGAGTCGCACCGCGGGCCGGATCGGGCCGGCGCGGCACCCGGCCCCGTCGCGTGGCGGCGGGGCCGGGTGCCTGTGTGTGCGGAGTCGGTCGGGATCAGCCGGTGGCGCAGCTGATCGTGGGCCAGTTCCAGTTGCCGTTGGCCATGACCGTTATCCCGAAGTTGTTGCCGTTGCCGTTCGGCCTGGCGGTGACGGTTCCGCTGGTGCCGCTCACGGAGGCGTTCCAGCTGTTCTGGATGCTCTGGCCGCCGCCGAGGCCGAGGCTGACGACCCAGTTGTTGGTGCCGCTTACCGCGACGTTGAGATTGAAGCGGTCGCCCCACTGCTGACCGGCGGAGATCGTCGCGTTGCAGGTGCCGGTCCCGGGGTTGCCGGTGGTGGGGTTGGAGGTGGGCCCGGATGTCGGGTTGCCGCCGCTGCCCTCGCGGACGGTGACGTCGGAGCTGCCGCTGCTCTGGTAGCCCTCGGTGGCCATGATCTGGTAGGCGTGGTTGGTGCCGAGGTTCAGGCCGGCGCGGGCCCAGGCGTCGAAGTGGTTGGCGGTGGTGATGGTGCCACTCGAACGCTTCTGCTGGCGGACGCTCCAGTACTGGTAGAACGTCTGGTTGCCGTCGATCGATGGCGCGTTGGTCCGCAGGCTGCGGAGGATGTCGTAGGTGCCGCCGTCGGTGGTCACCGTGCCCATCCGCTGGGCGCCGTTGCTCGGGTTGTAGCTGCCGAAGTTCTCCACCACGTAGTACTCGATGAGCGGGTTGCGCGTCCATCCGTACAGGGCGAGGTAGGTGTTGTTGTTGCCCGGGTTGTAGCTGGCCGAGTAGCTGACCGTCCGCCGCGAGCCGGTGGCCCAGCCCTTGCCGCCGACCCAGTTGTTGGTGCTGCGGTCCCAACTGCTCGAGTACCGGCCGTCGGCGCGCAGCGTCATGCTGGCGTTGCCGCCGTCCTTCCAGAAGGAGAAGTAGTAGCCGTTGTGCGTGCCGGTCAGGCTCGAGGTGAGCGTCCGGTCGGCCTCGGCGTACGCGTTCGTCGCCGTCACCGTGCCGGCGACGGCCAGGACGGCGGCGCACGCGGCGCCCAGGAGCAACCGGATGCGGCCGCGCCTCCCTGGCCTGGTGGGGGTGTGGCTGGTGTCGGTCATGTGGGTGGTTCCTCCTCGAAACGGCCACGGCGTCGTGCCGCGTGGTGGTGGTTGGCCGGTCGTCCTGCACGACGACCGGAGGAGTGGGCCGTGGTGGCTGGTGGTGACGGCAATTGAGCGTCGTCGATGGCGACCGTATTAACCCGGTCGTCGACTTGTCAACAATTTCCGGAAACGCGGTGGCAACACCGCTTCTGCTCCCCGCCTCCGGGAGGGCGTGTCGAGCCAGGTCAGTAGTTAATCGGAGTTCGGCATCGTCATACCAATGCCCGCGCTCACGATCTCGACCCGATGGCGGACCGCCGAAATTTCCGAGGACTTTTCGGGGGTCGGTGGCTGTGGAGAGTGGGCCCGGAGGGGGGTTCACCGCCACGCCGACGTGCCGGAAGGGATGAAACTTGATTCGTTCCAGAAAAGTGAGCTAGTGTTCGTCGGGTGACGGTCGACTTCGAGGCGCAACTGCGGGCCGCCTCGCTGCGCGTGACCCGGCCCCGACTGGCCGTGCTCGCGGCCCTGCGCGACCACCCCCACGTCGGCACCGACGCGGTGATCGCGCTGGTGCGGGCCGAGCACCCCACGGTGTCCCACCAGGCGGTGTACGACGTGCTGCGGGTGCTCACCGACGCCGGTCTGGTCCGCCGCATCCAGCCGGCCGGAGCCACCGCCCGCTACGAGTCGCGGGTCGCGGACAACCACCACCATGTCGTGTGCCGCTCCTGCGGCGCCATCGCCGACGTCGAGTGCGCCGTCGGCCACGCCCCCTGTCTCACCGCCTCGAACGACCACGGGTTCGTGGTCGACGAGGCGGAGGTCGTCTACTGGGGCACCTGCCCCGGTTGTGCGGCCGCTCGCACCTCCCAGTGATCCGCCAGTTCGGAAGGAAGTACATGAGCGACACCCAGGACAACGGCCCCACCAGCGCGCAGGGCGTGGACCAGAAGGCCGCGGCCGGCTGCCCGGTCGCGCACGACTCGGTGACCGCGCACGGCAGCGAGAGCGAGAACCCGGCGATCGACTCGCCCACCCCGAAGACCGGCGGTCGTCCGCGCACCAACCGGGACTGGTGGCCCAACCAGCTCGACCTCTCGGTGTTGCACGCCCACTCGTCGAAGGGCAACCCGCTGGGTGCGGACTTCAGCTACGCCAGGGAGTTCGCCAAGCTCGACGTCGAGGCCCTCAAGCGGGACATCACCGAGGTCCTCACCACCTCGCAGGACTGGTGGCCTGCCGACTTCGGCCACTACGGCGGTCTGATGATCCGGATGAGCTGGCACGCCGCCGGCACGTACCGCATCGAGGACGGTCGCGGCGGCGCCGGCGACGGCGGTCAGCGGTTCGCCCCGCTCAACAGCTGGCCGGACAACGCCAACCTGGACAAGGCCCGCCGGCTGCTGTGGCCGGTCAAGCAGAAGTACGGCCAGCAGATCTCCTGGGCCGACCTGCTCGTGCTCGCCGGCAACGTGGCCCTGGAGTCGATGGGCTTCAAGACCTTCGGCTTCGGCTTCGGTCGCGAGGACGTCTGGGAGCCCGAGGAGATCTTCTGGGGCCCGGAGGACACCTGGCTGGGCGACGAGCGGTACGCCTCCGAGAAGGAGATGGCGGCCGGCGTCGGCTCGACCGAGATGGGGCTCATCTACGTCAACCCGGAGGGCCCGCGCGGTAACGCGGACCCGGCTGCCGCGGCGCACTTCATCCGGGAGACCTTCGGCCGGATGGCGATGAACGACGAGGAGACCGTCGCCCTCATCGCCGGTGGTCACACCTTCGGCAAGACCCACGGCGCCGCCGTCGCCGACAGCCACGTGGGCGCGGAGCCCGAGGGCGCCCCGCTGGAGGCGCAGGGGCTCGGCTGGCTGAGCACCCACGGCAGCGGCAAGGGCGCCGACACGATCACCAGCGGTCTCGAGGTGACGTGGACCGACGTGCCGACCCAGTGGAGCAACCGCTTCTTCGAGATCCTCTTCGGCTACGAGTGGGAGCTGACCACCAGCCCGGGTGGCGCGAAGCAGTGGGTCGCCAAGGACGCCGACGCGATCATCCCGGACCCGTTCGACCCGGCGAAGAAGCACCGGCCGACGATGCTCACGACCGACCTGTCGCTGCGCGTCGACCCGGCGTACGAGAAGATCTCCCGCCGCTTCCTGGAGAACCCCGACCAGTTCGCGTTGGCCTTCGCCAAGGCGTGGTACAAGCTGCTGCACCGCGACATGGGCCCGATCGAGCGCTTCCTCGGGCCGTGGGTGGCCGAGCCGCAGCTCTGGCAGGACCCGGTGCCGGCCGTCGACCACGAGCTGGTGGGTGACGCCGACATCGCCGCGCTCAAGGCGAAGGTCCTGGAGTCCGGTCTGACCGTCGACCAGTTGGTCTCCACCGCCTGGGCGTCCGCCGCGAGCTTCCGGCACACCGACAAGCGCGGTGGCGCCAACGGGGCGCGCATCCGCCTGGAGCCGCAGCGGAGCTGGGAGGTGAACCAGCCCGAGCAGCTCGCGTCGGTGCTGAGCACCCTGGAGGGCATCCAGCAGGAGTTCAACGCCGCCGGTGGGGCGAAGATCTCGCTCGCCGACCTGATCGTGCTGGCCGGTTCGGCAGCCGTCGAGAAGGCGGCGCGCGACGCGGGCGTCGAGGCGACCGTGCCGTTCCGGGCCGGCCGCACCGACGCGACCCAGGAGCAGACCGACACCGATTCCTTCCGGGTCCTCGAGCCGCGCGCGGACGGTTTCCGCAACTACCTGCGCGCCGGCGAGAAGACCCAGCCGGAGGTGCTGCTCATCGACCGTGCGTACATGCTGAACCTGACCGCGCCCGAGATGACCGTGCTCGTCGGCGGTCTGCGGTCGCTCGGCGCCAACACCGGCGGCAGCCGGCACGGCGTCCTCACCGACCGGCCCGGTGTGCTCAGCAACGACTTCTTCGCCAACCTGCTCTCCCCGGGCACCCGGTGGAGCGCGTCGAAGTCCGACGAGCACGTGTACGAGATCCGGGACCTGGGCACCGACGAGGTGAAGTGGACCGCCAGCGCGGTCGACCTCATCTTCGGCTCCAACTCCCAGCTGCGCGCCCTCGCCGAGGTCTACGCCAGCCAGGACGCGCGCGACAAGTTCGTGCACGACTTCGTCGCGGCCTGGACGAAGGTCATGGAGCTCGACCGGTTCGACCTCGTCTGACCCTGCGCTCACCGACGAGCCCCGGCCGATCCGTCAGCGATCGACCGGGGCTCGTCCGCGTTCTGCCACCGGACGCGCGTCCTGACCCGGTGATGCCGGGCCAGGAACTTGTCCTCGGCCGCGCGGTCACGGTTGCCCACCTCGCGCAGCATCCCGCCGTGTTCGGTGGTGTTCCGTCGGCGGCGCGCGGTTCGAGAGGCCGGTGAGTGTCCGACGAGTTTGCGATGCTGTGGCCGTCTATCTGCCGACAACACCTGACGTGAAGGAGCACACGCGATGGCGAAGGTCATCTCCACGCTGTTCATCTCGGCCGACGGCGTGGCCGAGATCGACCCCGACTGGCACTTCCCGTACTTCGACGACAACATGGGCCGCGCCGTCACCGAGGACTACGACACCTCCGACGTGCTGCTCATCGGCCGGGTGACCTACGACAGCTTCGCCGGCGCCTGGCCCGACCGGGAGGCGGCGGGCGGCGAGGACGCCGGGTTCGCCAAGCAGCTCGGTGACGTGCGCAAGGTGGTCGTCTCCCGCCAACCACTGGAGTTCTCCTGGCGCAACTCGGAGGTCGTCGACGGCGATCTGCCGGCGGCCGTCGCCGCGCTCAAGGCCGACGCCGGTATCAAGGGCATCCTCATCCCCGGGTCGATCTCCGTGGTGCAGCAGCTCCTCGCCGCAGGGCTTGTCGACGAGCTGCGTCTGCTGGTGCACCCGGTGGCGGCGCGTAAGGGCCGCCGGCTGTTCGACGACGGCGACACGCCGTACCACCTGCGGGTGACGGCGAGCGAGGTCTTCCCGACGGGCGTGCTCCGCGTGATCTACGCGCCGACCGACGCGCCAGGCGCAGCCGGCTACGACGACGCCAAGGAGCAGCTGTCCGCGGGTAACTAGGCGATACCGCCGCGCGGCGACGGCGTGCCTCCCACGGAAGCACACCTCGCCGGCCGCCTGGCCGGAGCCGGCCTCGTCGTCGCCGCGCGACGAGGCCGGCCCGATCTGTCCGGCCCGTGGACGGGTTGCAGTCCTGGGCCGGTCGCGGTCAGGCGATCGTGCAGGCCGCCCCGTTGAGGGTGAACGAACCCGGCCGGGCGGTGTTGCCGGTGTGCGTGGCCTGGAAGCCGATGGTTACCGATCCGTTCGGTCCGATGCTGGCGTTGTAGGCGACGTTCCTGGCCGTCACCTGCCCCGACGCGGGGGAGTAGGAGGCGTTCCAGCCCGAGGTGATGCTCTGCCCACCCGGCAGGGTGAAGACGAGCGACCAGCCGTTGACGGCGCCGGTACCAGTGTTGGTGATGGTGATGTTCTCGGTCAGGCCGGTGTTCCAGGCGTTGATGGCGGCGCTCACCCGGCACGCGCCGGACCCCGGCGGCGGCGTGGGCGTGACGGTCGGGCTGGGTGTCGTGGTCGGGCTGGGTGTCGTGGTCGGGCTGGGTGTCAGGGTCGGGCTGGGTGTCGTGGTCGGGCTGGGCGTCGCGGTCGGGCTGGGCGTCGCGGTCGGGCTGGAGGTCGCGGGCGGCGCGGTCAGGCCGAAGAAGGCGACCGCGGCGGCAGCCATGCCGCCGGCGGGCAGGCTGTGCCCGGCGCCCTGGATGCTGTACGCCTCGACCTGGACGGTCCCGTTCGCGTCCGCGTACCGCCGTCGGTTCCAGTTGGTCTGCGGCGTGTCGGTGGAGGTGGGTGTCTGGCTGAGCCCGAACACGTCTGTCCACTGCTCGATCGTCTCCTGAAGCAGCGAGTACGGCACGAGGGTGTCGCTGGTGCCGTGCCACAACTGCACGCGCGGGCGGGGTCCGGAGTAGCCGGGGTAGGCCTGGCGGACCGCGTCACCCCACTGCTGCGGGGTCCTGTTCATGTTCCCGCCGGTGCACTGGCTGCTCGTGGGTGGGTAGTCCGCCGCGTTGGCGAAGCAGTTGTAGGGGACTCCCATGAACGCCGCGCCGGCCTTGAACACGTCGGGGTAGAGGGCCAGCATGTGGTTGGTCATCATGCCGCCGGAGGAGCTGCCGGTGGCGTACACCCGGTCGGGGTCGGCGCCGTACTGCTGCTGCGCGTAGCGGACCATCGAGATGATCGACACCGGGTCGCTGCCGCCACCACGGCGCTTGGCGGCATCCGACCAGGTGTCGAAGCAGTTGCCGAATCCGGCCTGCTGGGTCGCGCTCGGGTAGATGACGATGAATCCGTACCTGTCGGCCTGGGCGGCGAACTCGCTGCCGGAGTAGAAGCCGGGGCCCGACCCTCCACAGCCGTGCATGGCCACCACGACCGCGGGCCTGGTCGGGCGGGTGTCGGGCACGTAGACGTGCATGCGCATCCGGCCCGGGTTGTCGCCGAAGGCTGTCACCTCGGTGAGCGACGCGGCGTACGCGGGCTGGAGCGTGGGTGCCACCAGGGCGGCCGCCGCCAGCGACGTGACCAGGCCGAGCAGCAGTTTCCTTCGGATCTTCACGGGGACGACTCCTTCGATCACCTGTGCGGGTTGCGTGTGGTCGCGCGGCGGTCACGGGTACGCCCGACTCCCGTGGTGATCGCGCCTCGCCCACTACGTGTGCTCGCCCTTGCCCGGCTCGTACGGCGTCGCGTAGCAGATAGTGTTCCTCGCGGTCGCCCAAGTGTCAATCGACGTACCTCAATTCCTGGCTCGGTGGTGCCCACCGCGACGGGCCCGGCGGCCAGGCAGGCCGTCTACAGTCGGTGGACCGTCCCTGAGCCGAGCCGGGAGCGCCCGTGGCAAGCCCCTTCACCATCGAGGAGATCTATCCCGACGACGGGGACGACGCGCCGCGGCTGCCCCGACGGCAGGCAGGCAGCTCGCCGCAGGATCTCGCGGTGACCCTGCTGGCCGACTACACCCTGCGGCACCGCGCGTGGATCCCGTCCGCCGCCCTCGTCGCGCTGCTCGCCGAGTCCGGGGTGAGCACGGCCGGCGCGCGTGCCGCGATCAGCCGCCTGGCCCGTCGCGGCGTGCTGGAGGGCAGCCGGGAGGGGCGGCGCAGCTCCTACCGGATCAGCCGCGCCGCCGCCGCGAACCTGTCCAGCGGAGGCAGTTGGATCCTGGCCGCCACCACCGAGGTCGCCGCGTGGGACGGATGCTGGACGATCGTCGCCTTCTCGCTGCCGCAGGATCGCAGCACCCAGCGGCGGGCCCTGCGTGGCCAACTCCGCTGGCTCGGGTACGCGCCGTTGTACGACGGGCTGTGGATCTCGCCGTACGAACTGAGCGCGCTGGGCAGGGCGCAGCTCGCCCGGTTCACCCTCGGCGCCGTCACGGTGTTTCGCGGGCCACAGGCCGCGCTCGACGTGATCGGCCAGCGCGCTCCCATCGACGCCTGGGACGTCGAGGCGATCGGTAGGCACTACGAGGAGTTCCTGCGACTGTGGACGCCCCTGGTGCCGAGGCTGCGATCCGGGGGCGTCGACGGCACGGCGGCGGTGCGGGCGCGTACCGAGGTGATGGACACCTTCCGACGGTTCCCCACCCTCGATCCCCGGTTGCCGCTCGACCTGCTGCCGGCCGGCTGGCTCCGACAACCGGCGCGGGACCTGTTCGAGGCCGTCTACGACGGCCTCGCCGAACCTGCCGCGCGCCACGTCCGGTCGGTCGTCGCGCGGTTCGCCGACGGCACGCAGCCCGGCATCCAGGCGCACACCACCGCCGACCTCCTGGCCGGGGTACGCGATGCGGAACCGGCTCCGGACCGGGGCGGCGGGTCGGCGGCGGTCGAGAGCTGCGCGACCTGAACGGTGGCCGGCGGGGTCTGCCCACCGGCGGCGAGGTGTGTACCTTGTGGAGAACGCGCAGCGCTGGGGAGGCCGGATGACGTCACACGGTGCAGACCTTTCGGCGGCCGAGCGGATCGACACCTCCGTCGCGCACCCGGCCCGCAGGTACAACTACCTGTTGGGTGGCAAGGACAACTTCGCCGCCGACCGGGAGTCCGGCGACGCGCTCGCTGCCGCGATGCCCACCATCCGGCTCTCCGCCGTGGAGAACCGGATGTTCCTGCAACGCGCGGTGCGCTTCCTGGCGCAGCGTGGCGTCCGGCAGTTCCTGGACATCGGGACCGGCATCCCGACCGCCGACAACACCCACGAGGTCGCCCAGGCCATCGACCCGTCGGCACGGGTGGTCTACGTCGACAACGACCCGATCGTCCTGGCCCACGCCCGCGCGCTGCTGTCCAGCACCCCCCAGGGGCGGACGGCCTACCTCGACGCCGACCTGCGGGAACCCGACTCGATCCTCGCCCACCCGGATCTGCGTACGACACTGGACCTGACCCAGCCCGTCGCGCTGATGCTGGTGGCCATCCTGCACTTCATCCGCGACGACGAGGACCCCAAGGGCATCCTCGATCGGCTCATCGCGGCGCTGCCGTCCGGCAGCTACGTGGTCGCCTCGCACGTGACCTGGGAATACCTGCCGCCCGTTGTCACCGCCCAGCTCGAAGCCAACAACCGCGACGGCCGTTTCCGGGCCCGGAGCACCGAGCAGTTCACGGCGCTCCTCGACGGGTTGGAGCTCGTCGAGCCCGGCATCGTGTCCGTGGCGCGGTGGCACGCCGACGACGCGCCGCAGCCGCGTCCGTCGGTGCAGGACGTGTCGTTCAACGCCGCCGTCGCCCGGGTCCGGTGACGACGACCGCCACCGGAGCCGGTGCGACTGTCGCTCAGCGGGTCTTCTTCGTCGGCCGTTTGCGGGGCGGCGTCAGCAGGTCGGCGATCGCCGCGATCGCCGACGGCACGATGCGGTAATACGCCCAGACACCGCGCTTCTCGCGCTCGATCAGACCGGCCTCGGTGAGGATCCGCAGGTGATGACTCACGGTCGGCTGAGAGAGGTTGAGCGGCGCGGTGAGGTCGGTGACCGAGGCCTCGCCCTCCGGGGCGGCCTGGATCAGGCTGAGCAGGCGCAGTCGGGCCGGATCGGCGAACGCCTTCAGCACCCCCGCGAGCCGCTCGGCATCCGCGCGTTTGATCGGCTCACCGGCGAGCGGTGAGATGGCAGGCATGGCAGTCTCGGCAGTTCCCACGACAGCCATCGTTCCACCTACCTGGGGAATTGAGCAGCGGAACCGGACAAATCCCCGAGCCGATGATGTGCTGTCCGCAACACCAGCGGCTCGGGGCGGCTTCCGTGCCGGCGAAATCGTTCCCGGGGGAGAGCTGTCTCAGGGCAGGTTGATCGTGTACTCGGCGGTGTGGACCTTCCCGTCGACCTGGAAGTCGAAGAAGGCCCGGTACCGGCCGGAGCTGGGGACGGTCAGCCAGAACGCGACAGCGCCGTCGACGAGATCCTGCTCCGGGTGGACGTGCACGTACCCGAGGTCACCCTCGCGAACGACGACCAGGTGCCCGTACGCGCCCAGGTACCGCTGCGGCTGGGCCGGCCCGGCGGCGTCGGTGCGCGTGAGCTGGAACCGCACCGGTGCCGTCACCCCGGCCGTGGGCGTCCCGGTCATCGACACCGTGAACGGCCCGGCCGTCGCCTGCGCCTGAGCCGGTGGCAACGCGGCCGGGGCGTACGCGCCCGGCACGTGGTGGTCGACGCCCAACACGAGGGGCACCTGTCGACCGTCCGGGGCGGCGACGGAGAAGTCGGCGAAGACGCGGTAGCCGCCAGGCCGGGCCAGGGTCAGCGGGACGCTCCAGGTGCCGTCGGGCGCCATCGTCGGGTGCAGGTGCTGGTAGCCGCCCAGGTCGCGCCCCACCACGATCAGGTGCAGCGGCTTCTCGTGCACGACGGCGAACCGCGTCGCCGGCTGCCGGTCGGTCCCGACGATCCGGAACCGGTAGTCCGCGCGTACACCTGGCGGTTGGGTCCGCTCCAGGGGCTGCAACGTGTAGCCGCCCGCGCTCACCGTCGTCCCGGTCGCCAGCGTCTCACCCGCGCTGACGTCTCCCGGATGCGAGTGCGGGCCGGTCCCGGGCGCGTGGTCGTGCCCGTTCCCGGCCGACAGGGCTTCCCCGGAGCCGGCCGGCACCCCGGCGGGGGCCGCGGGCCGGCGAGCGTCACCGGCCGGCGACGCGCCACCGGCGCCGATGCGGGCGAGCCCGAAGCCGGCCAGCAGGGCCATCACCAGCCCGCCGACGAGCAGCGCCAGATGGGTGTTGGTCAGCCGTGACCCGCGTACCGCAGTGGTGTCCTGCGTCTCGGGCTCCGACCGCTCGGCGGGCGACGCGTCCTCAGGTGTGGCCAGGGCCTGCGCGGACGGCGCCGGCCGTGGCGCGGCCTCGACCGCGACGGAACTCCGGGCGGCGGCGAGCGCGCCGCTCCCACGTGCCGCCGGCACGGCGGCGCCTCGCTGCCGGCCGCCGGAACCGGTGGCCGCGCGACTGCCGCCGGTGGTCGCCGTGCTCCTGCCGGTGGTCGCCGTGCTCTTGCCGGTGGTCGCCGTGCTCTTGCCGGTGGTCGCCGTGCTCTTGCCGGTGGTCGCCGTGCTCTTGCCGGTGGTCGCCGTGCTCCTGCCCGCGACGGGCTTGCGTGCCGAGGAAGCGACGCGACCACCCCGGCCGGCCGGAGCCTTCGACGCGCGGGCCCGACCGGGCGGTCCACTGGCGGGGGACGTGCGACGACGCCAGACGACGAATCCCGCCACCGCCGCCAGAACCGCGACCGCCCCGCCGATCCAGACAAGCGCGCCCGGGCCGCTTCCCTCATCCGAGGGCGCGGCGGGGGCCGCCTGCGGTGTGGCTGGTGATCCCGCGGGCGCCGCCGAGGCCACCGGCTCCTGCCCCGAGGACGCGTGCCTGTCGATGGCGGCGATAAGCGCGGGGTCGGGCTGCTGGGTCGGCGGTTGCCAACCCTGCGGCGCCGTGGTCGCACGGCCGGTGTAGCGGAACGTCATCGTGCCGCGCACCGCGTCACCGTCGGAGGCCAACGACAGGTAGCTCACCGAGTACTGGCCGGCCGCCGGCAGGTGCGCGACCGACACCACCGCCGGAAACCCAGTCGCGTACTCGCGTGGCTGGAACTGGCCGTCGACCAGGAAGTACTCCCGCACCGGCTTGGTCAGCGCCTTCGGCTCCCCGTACGCCCAGCCGTTGTCGACGCGGACGCCGTTCGGCGCGGTGATCGTGAAGTAGGCGTTGGCGCCGACCTTCTCCGTGAAGTACAGCGCCACCGACGTCAGCGGCTCGCGCACCGTGGCGCCGCTCTCGGGAGTGGACATCGCGAGCGTCCCGTGAGCTGCGGCGGGCTGAGCGGACGCGAGGAGGGTGACCGCCGTGGCGAGGACGAGCGCGAGCAGGCCCGCAACCGGCCGGCCGACGCTCTGAGGGAGACGACGCATCTGAATATCCTCACCGGGGTGAGGCTTTCTTCACAAGGAGCTGATCTTTTTTCACGCCGGGCAAAAGGTGGTGTCGCACCGCGCGCTCGGTCGGCCGACGCCGTGAGGGGCCACGACCGTCGCCGCGCCACCTCGGCCCCGGGTCCCGCGGACGCGTGGCCCGGGGCCGTCGCTCAGCAGGTCGCGGGTGGAATGCTCTGCTCGTACTGGACGACGTTGTAGATGAGCCTTGTTGTCCGGAAACCCGGTCGAGTGATCGCGGTGATCGGCCGGCATCGCACGGTGGTGATCCTGGAGACGTTCGCGGCGTACGCGGCAGTCGCCCTGGCCGACGCCCCGCTCGCATCGCGTGCGCCGACGCCTGCCTCGGTGAGGAGATGGTCGCCGACCTGACCGTGCACGTCGTGCGGCGACGAGTGCGCCCGGCCCGCCGGCGCAGGCGGTTGCCGGCTTCCCGTGCCGGTCCGTCCGCCCCGTCGGAGGTCGTCGGACACCGGCTCCGGTCCTGCGTGGCGCCCGGGCCGACGCCACGCAGGACGGTCGCGGTGTCAGCCGGCCGTACAGGAGCGGATCTGCGGTCGAGCGCCGCTGTTGCCGTTGAACATCGTGGTGAAGCCGAACGTGTTGCCGCTGCCGTTGGGACGTACGGTCATGACGTTGCCGCTGCTGTCCCAGGTGGCGCTGCCGTTCCAGATGGTGGAGACCTTCTGCGGGGCGGTGAGGGCGACGACCACGGCCCAGGTGCTGGCGCCGCTGACGGTGACCGAGGTGTTGTACCGGTCACCCCAGACGTTCGTCGTCGTCGCCGTCGCGGTGCAGCTGCCGCCGGACGGCGGCGGGGTCGTGCCGGTGGGCGGTGGAGTCGTGCCGGTGGGTGGCGAGGTCGCGCCATCGGGTGCGACCGCGCGACCCGTGGACGGCGAGATCATGCCGGGGCAGAGGTTGCGGCTGGTCAGGTTGGCCACGATCTGGCCGATGGCGTCCCGGGTGTTCTGGATCCCGTCGTGCATGAGGATGACCTGGCCGGCTTGGAGACGGCTGGCGTTCGACACGATCTGGCTGACGCTCGCGCCGTTCCAGTCCTGCGAGTCGACATCCCAGATCACCTGCCGCATCCCGAGCGACGAGGCGACCGACTGGAGGGTCGAGTTCGTTTCGCCGTACGGCGGCCGGAACAGCTGCGGCCGGCTGCCGGTCGCCGACTGGATCGCCGAACTCGTCTGGGACAGGTCGGACTGCATCTGCGACTGACTCATCGACGTCATGTGGGCGTGGCTCCAGCTGTGGTTGCCGACCCACATGCCGGCGGCCACCTGTGCCTGCGCCGCCGACCTGTTGTTCTGCGCGTTCTGCCCGATGTTGAACATCGTGGCCCGTACGCCGTTGGCGCGCAGCACGCTCAGCAGGGCGCTGGTGCTGCCGGTCGGACCGTCGTCGAAGGTGAGGCCGACGTAGCCGTTGCAGGTGGCGGCGCTCGACGGTGTCGCGGTGGCCACGACCACGATGCCGCACGTCGCGACGGCGGTGGCGAGGATGGACAGCACCGCACGGAGTCGCCTCGACCGTACGAGCGTGCCAGCGGAGACAGTGCTCATCTGTGCTCCTTCTACCGGCCCGGACGCGCCCCGACAGGCGAGGGCAGCCGGTCCGGTCCGGGCGTGTGGGTGGTGGGTGGTGGGTGGGGAGATCAACGGAAACCCGCCGGGAGCGAGATTGCATCGATCGGAATGGATCGGAGTATTACAGCGGGAATTCCGCAGCGTCAACAATTTCCGGAACCCCTGCCGATGGGCATCGGTGGTCGCCCTCGCGGCCAGGCCCGACCCGGAGCAGCCAGGATGCTGCCGCGATGACGCTCCGACACCCGTAACAGAGGCGGCCTCGCCTCTCGATCCGGGCGAGCCATGACGCCATGATCCGGAAACCTCCCGGAACTATCGGCGTGGATCCGACCGATCGGCTGAAGGCTTCGTCGAAGGCTCCGTCGGTCCGCGGGTTGATCACGCTTCCGGCCAGGACCAACAGGTCGCCCAGGGGAGCGGCAGCCGGAGAGTACGTTCGCAACGTTTCCGGTAAACGTTGACAGCGCGCCGATGTCCTCCCAATACTTTCGCCATCGACAGACCGGGACGGGTGTCGATGTGGGTCGCTCGTGGCGACCTGGCCTGCCGGGCGGCGACGGCAGACGGCCGGACGTTGGCAGACGGTCTTCCGCAGGGCGAGCCGACCGTCGGCCGGACCGCCCCGCACGGCGGTCCGGCCGACGGGGTGGATCACCGCGGTCACGACGCGGTGGCGGCGTGTCCTCCTCCGACCTCGGACGGTGAGCGCACGACGACCTCGTTGAGAGGTTTTGTCCTCGATGGAGCGAGATCGTTGACATGTGCCGTGATTACATCTTTGATGGTCGATGTTGCTTCCTCGTCGGTCCGGTCGGACGCTGCGTCGTCCGGCGTGGGGTCGGGCCGTCCGATGCCCCGACCCTGGAGGACTGATGCGAAACCTCGCCCGAGTCAGACCACGACGGCTGCTGCCGGCGCTTGCCGTGGCGGTGCTGCTGGCGGTGACGGTCGGCGTGCCGGCGTCGGCGGCGGGCCCGTCGACAGTCGTCGGTGCGGCGTCCGGCCGGTGCCTGGACGTGGTGGGCAACTCACGGACGCCCGGCGCCGGCATCAACATCTACGACTGCGTCGGCCAGGCCAACCAGGCGTGGACGTTCACCACTGCCGGCGAGCTGCGGGTGTACGACGCGACGATGTGCCTGGACGTGGTCGGCCAGGACACCAGCGCACCTGCCGCGCTGCAGATCTACGGCTGCACCGGCGGCGCCAACCAGCGCTGGCGGATCAACACCGACGGGAGCATCGTCGGTGTCCAGTCCGGCCTCTGCCTGGACGTGACCGGCGGAGGCACCGCCAACGGCACGACTGTCGGCCTCTGGACGTGCAACGGGCAGGCAAACCAGCGCTGGACGTCGTCGCTCGGCAGCACCGACAGCCAGCCGCCCACCCCGCCCGGCAATCCCCGGGTGAGCGGTTTGACCTGCAACTCGGTGACGTTCGCGTGGAACGCCTCGACGGACAACGTCGCGGTGGCGTTCTACGACATCTACCACGACGGTCAGCTCATGACCTCGGTGAGCGGCAGCACCCTGTCCGCAGGCCTCACGGTCGTTCCCGGAGCGAGTTGGGGCCTGTACGTCAACGCGCGTGACGCCGCCGGGAACGTGTCGCAGGCCAGCTCCACCGTGACGATCACGCCGCCGCAGTGCCAGGCCGACACCGTGCCGCCGAGCACTCCGACGCAGCTCACGGGCACCGCGTCGGGGACGACTGTGACCCTGAGCTGGGCCGCGTCCAGCGACAACGTCGGAGTCCGGGCGTACGACGTCTACCGCGGTGGCGTGAAGATCGGCGCCGTCACGGGCGCCCCGCCGGCCACCACCTTCACCGACAGCGGCCTGGCGGCGAACACCACGTACCAGTACCAGGTGGTCGCCCGCGACGGGCAGGACAACGCCTCGTCGCGCAGCGGCACCGTCGCGGTGAGCACCGGCGCCAGCTGCGCCAACCCGGTGTGCACGGTGCGGCAGGTCACCACCGACACCGACATCCCGTGGGGTCTGGTGACGCTGCCGGACGGCACCGTCCTCTACAACCGCCGCGACGCGCACGACATCATCCACCTCAACCCCACCACCGGGGCGAAGACCACAGTGGGCACCGTGCCGAACGTGCAGAGCACCGACGGTGAGGGTGGCCTGCTTGGTCTCGCGATCTCGTCGAGCTTCGCCAGCGACAGGTGGCTCTACATCATGCACACCTCGCCCAGCGACAACCGGATCGTACGGATCAAGATGGAGAACGACAGGCTCACCACCTCCGGCGAGCAGGTCCTGCTCAGCGGGATCCGGCGCAACAAGTTCCACGACGGCGGTCGCCTGCGTTTCGGCCCGGACGGCAAGCTGTACGCAAGCACCGGCGACGCGCAGAACGGCGCCTACGCCCAGGACCGCTCCACCCTCGAGGGCAAGATCCTGCGCCTCAACCCGGACGGCAGCGTCCCGTCGGACAACCCGTTCGGCAACTACGTGTGGAGCTACGGTCACCGCAACCCGCAGGGGCTCGCGTTCGACTCGCAGGGCCGCCTGTGGGAGCAGGAGTTCGGCAACTCGATCATGGATGAGACCAACCTGATCACGCGCGGCGGCAACTACGGCTGGCCGGCCTGCGAGGGCACCAGCGGCACCTGCGGCACCGCCGGCTACATCGCGCCGGCGCGCACCTACCCGACCGCCGAGGGCTCCTGCTCCGGCATCGCGATCGTGCGCGACGCGCTCTACGTCGCCTGCGCCCGTGGTACGCGGATGTACCGCGCCGTGATCAGCGGCAGCAGTCTGACGAACGTGCAGACGTACTTCAGCGGCACCTACGGCCGGCTGCGGACGGTCGAGCCGGCGCCCGACGGGGGACTGTGGCTCACCACGACCACCACCGGTGACAAGGACAGCACCCCGAACAACAGCAACGAACGCGTCCTGCACGTCACCCTCGGCAACTAGGGCTTTCGCCGACGGCCGCCGTCCGGTGGCCGTCGGCGAACTCCGGCGCGGCGGCGACGCGCTGCCGTGGTGTGCGCACCTCTGAGGTTCGGCGACCGTTCACACTCCGCTTGCGGCGAGGTCATCGTGCCGGACGGCCTCCCACCTAGCCTCACCAGGGCATCTGCACCTGAAGAGCTGAGGTTTGCACCATGTCCCTGCGTCACGTTCTGGCGGGCCTTGCCGTTCTGCCAGCGCTCGCCGCTCCGGTTGCCGCGCACGCGTCGACTGTCGACAGCGCCGGCGCGCTGCACCCCCAGAAGACCCACTTCGACCTCCAGGCCCACCGCGGCGGCATCGGCATGACCACCGAGGAGTCGCTGGAGGGCTTCGGCAAGGCGATGCGCCTCGGCGTCACCACGCTGGAGCTGGACACCCAGATCACCAAGGACCGCAAGGTCGTCGTCAACCACGACCGCCAGGTCAGCGCCCAGAAGTGCGCCGACACCGCACCGGTCACGACCGGCGACCCGATGTACCCGTACGTCGGGAAGTACATCAAGGACCTCACCCTCGCCCAGCTCAAGACGATGGACTGCGGCTACCAGCAGCTTCCGGGTTTCCCCGAGCAGGAGCAGGTCAAGGGCTTCAGGATGGTCGAGTTGAAGGACGTCCTCGGCCTCGTCAGGAGCTACAAGGCCAAGCAACTCACCCTCAACATCGAGACCAAGGTCGAGGCGGGCGCGCCCGAGCAGACCGCGCCCCGTGAGTTGTTCGTCCGGCGGGTCTTCGAGGAGATCCACGCCTCCGGCATCGAGAAGCAGGTCACCATCCAGTCGTTCGACTGGGGTGCGCTGAGGCAGATGCACCGGCTCGCGCCGAAGTGGCCGCTGGTGGCCCTGACGAACTACGACTTCCTCCAGGTCGGCCAGCCGGGCGCGTCCCCCTGGTTGGGCGGGATCGACGCCGACGACTACGACGGTGACTTCGTGAAGGCCGCCGCCGCCATTCCCGGCGTCACCGCCCTGTCGCCGAACTACGGGTTCCCGCAGAACGGCACCATCAGCGACCCGAACTTCCGCTTCTACCCGGACGCGACAATGGTGGCTGAGGCGCACGCCCGGGGCCTGAAGGTCATCCCGTGGACCTGCGACGACCCGGCCACCGTGGCCGCGCTCATGGACATGGGCGTCGACGGGATCATCACCAACTATCCCAACCGCGTCCGGGCGATCATGGCCGAGCGCGGCATGCGCCTGCCGAAGAGCTACCGGCCCCGCCACTGATGCTCTCCCGACACCGGCCCCGCGAGCACGCCACGGCGCTCGCGGGGCCGGTGTCGTCGATGCGGGCGAAGATCCGTCGACCGGGCTCGAACCGGCGTCCTGCCGGTCCCTAGCCGGCTGCTCTACCACTGAGCTACAACGGATCTCCGCGCGTCCCGTCGGCCGGGCTCGAACCGGCGTCCACCCGGATAAGAGCCGGGCGCTCTACCACTGAGCTACGACGAGGCACCGGCGATGCTGCCCGTTCAGGTGGAGCGCTGTCCACCCTGTTCCGGCAGCTCGTCGAGCACGACGTCGGCCGGAACCCAGACGGCCCCGCCGCTCTTCACCTGCCTGCCCGAGAACACGCCTGCGGACCGCAGCACGGCCGCCCACGACGGATCGGAGACCGACACTCCGTGCACCAGCTCCGGTGTCGGCCGGAACGCTCCGACCGCGCCTGTCGCGCGTGATCCGACCCAACCCGACCTGACGGGGTCGACGCCGGCCTCGGCGCAGGCCGCCTCCACGTCCGCGCGGGTGCACGTCGACGCCCCGTCGAGCACGTCCCAGGGCAGCGGCAGTCGCGACCAGACCCCCACGTCGGGATGCAGCCCGCCGCCGGTGGCGCGATGCCACGAGGCGAGATCCGCGGCGATCAGCATCATCGCCTTTCCGGGGCAGGACGCGTCCAGCAGGCCGATGCTGCCCGAGGCGTCCAGGGTGTTGATCCAGGCCGCCCGAGCGGTGTTGTAGGCACCGCACAGCAGGTTCCACGTCGACGAGTCGTTGCCCCGGCGGACGACCATCGTGGCACGGTCGAACTCACTTGCCGACCAGACCCGCGCGAGCAGACCCGCGACCTGCCGCATCGTCGCCCACCACCGGCCCAGCAGCTCACCGCGCCGCGCCTCGGACAGCCGCGCGAGCACCTGCGGGCTCGGCCAGACCTGCGCGATCATCCACCAGTCGGTGCCCGGACTCTCGGCACACTTGCGGAACAGCAGGTCAGCGACCTCGTCGTACGGGTTGTCCCGGCCGGACAGGGTGAACTCTCGCCGCAGTTTGCGCTTCGCCGACAGGTAGGCCACGAAGCTCCCGGCCCAGGGATCGGCGACGAAGGCGTCCCGGTCGATGCCCGTGGCGAACCCGGCCCGCGCGACGATCGTCAACTGCCGCTTGGTTCGCTCCATGTCCAACCGCCCGGCCTTCGCCGCCACCCGCTGCGCCACACGGAAACGCCTGTTGTACTGCCGCTTCGACAACTCGATCCCCGCCACCGCCCGCGCCTCCCGGTTCAACCGGTCCCGCAGGAAGTCCAACCGCTCCGCGTCGAGCGCACCGAGGGACGCGCTGAGCTGCGCGCCGAACTCCAGCAGCGACGTGGGGTCGTCCGGGTCGACGTCGCCGACGGGAAGCTCGAACAGCCGCCGCGCGGCGTCGACCTGACGTGCCCCACCGATCGGACGGGCGAAATCCGCGGACATCGAACTCGAGCCGGCCCAGCGGGAGGCGGCACGGGCCGCGCGGCCGAGCACCATCCGATCCTGCGCCCCGAGTCGGCCCCCCACCGCACGCCACACGAGTAGCGCGACCTCCTCTGGCCGGCGCCGCTCATCGAGCGATGCGTGCAGCGCGTGCAGCGCATCGTCGACGGACAACCGGGTATCAGGCATGACCGCGATCCTGGCAGCGGCGGCCCTGCCGCGGCAATCGCAAAAACGATCGGTGACACCCCCGCCGATGTCGGGGACCACCGTCCGAACCGGCGCATCCCACCCTGGGACAGATCCCGCAGACGAAAGGCCCCTCCATACGAGGCCGACGGCTCCGGCAACGGGGAACGGTTCCAGCCTTGCGCGATCATCGCCTCGTCCACCCGCAGCGTCGGGCCAGATCACGAGATCCGGTCGACGCGCTGGGCCCTCAACCCGCAGGCCGGCGGGCGCGCCTCGCCACGGCCGGCGACAGTCGGGCAGCCCGGTCAGGCCGGATGCTCGATGAGCCTCCTCGGGTTCCCCGTTCGCTGCGCCGGGACGCCGGTCGGGGGGCGGTGGGTGGCGCCCAACTCCGTGGTCCACGGCCGGGGCTCGCCGGTCGGCGCCCGCCACCGGGTCACCCGTGCCCCCGCCTCGGCCGACGGGTCGGCGTACTGCCCGGCGGGGCCGGCGTCGGGGCCGGTCACCTCGCCGCCGGCAGGCGCGATGCCCAACTCCCGCATCCGCTCGACGTACGTGCGGTAGCGCCGCTGCGCCTCGCCGTGCCGTCCGGCCGCGCGCAGCACCTGCACCAACTCCAGGTGGGCGTCCTCGTCGTACGGGTCCCGGTGTACCAGCCGCATCAGGTAGACCAGCTTCTGGTCCGTGTCCGAGGCGTGCTGGGCCAGAGCCCGCAGCACGCTTGTGTGGGCGACCTGCGCCTCCTCCCGCAGCGGCTGCGCCCAGTCCTCGTACGGGTCGTCGGCGAGGAAGTCCCCGCCGTACAGCTCGTCGGCGCGGACCAGGGCACGGGCCGTGTCCGGGTGGCCGCCCCGCAGGGCGACCTGCGCCTCCTCCGCGGCGGTCAGGAACGTCTCGACGTCCACGTCGATCACGTCCAGGTCGATCGCCACCGATCCCCGGTCGGCAAGCACCGCGCCCCGGCCGCTGGTGCGGCGGCCGGTGCCCAGCACCCGGCGCAACGTGGACAGGAGCACCGACAGCCGGTTCGCGGTGCGCGACGGCGACTCGTCCGGCCAGAGCAGCTCCATCAGCCGGGGCCGGGGCACGGCACGTCCCCTGTGCGCGACGAGGATCTTCAGCAGGTCCCGTGCCTTCTTGGACTGCCACTCGCCGTACGGGACGACGGCGCCGGCCCGGAACACCCGGAAGTCGCCGAGGGTGTGGATGACCACCGCCGGCACGCGCAGCGTGATCGCGGTGAGCCCGTCGGCGACGCCGGGGTCCAGGCGTACCCCACAGCGGCGCAGCTTCTGCTCGGCGCCCTCGGCGCCGCGGCGGGCCTGGCGCCCCTGCAACCGCGCGGCGATCAGCGCGACGGTGGCCTCCTCGGCCGGATCGCCCAGTTCCCGGCAGAGCGCGGCGGCGTCGTCGAGCAGCCCGGCGGACGCGCGCGGGTCGTCCGCCGCGAGCACCGTGAGTTGGAGCGCCTCGACGAGGGTGGCGCGTCGCCGTCCGACGGTGGCGCCGGTGCGGGCCTCGGCGGCGTCGAAGTGGGCGGCGGCGGTGTCACCCCGCAGCAGCGCCACCCAACCGCGGGCCAGCAGGGCGTACGGCCGTTCGGGCTCCCGGGCCATGGTGACCGCCCGTTCGGCGAGATCCTGCGCGGCGCACAGGTCGTCGGCGGCGCGGATCCGTGCCAGCTCGGCCAGGACCCAGGCCGACGAGACGATGCGGGGCTGACCGCTGCCCACCGCGGCCAGGGCGCTCTCCAACGCCTGCCGGGCCTGCCGCGGCTCCCGCCGGCGGCGGTGCACCATCCCGAGGGCGGCCAGCGAGATCGCCTCGTCGACGGCGACTCCGGCCAGCTCCCGCAGGCGTTGGCCGGCGGCCCCGTCGGCGAGCGCCTCCTCCAACCGGCCGAGCTGACACTTCGCCAGGGCGGCGAGGGTCAGCGCGTACGGTTCGTAACCGGTGTCGCCGGCCACCTCGGTCAGTCGGACGGCCGCCTCGGCGTGCCGCAGCGCGTCGGCGGCGTCACCGGCCCACAGCAGGTGACCGGCCAGGTCCAGGTGGACCATCAACCGCAACAGGTCGGCGTCCGCGCGGCGCAGCCCGTCGGTCGCCTCCGCACGCCCGCGGGTCGCCGCCGCGTCGCCGCTGGCGGCGGCGAGCAGCACGACAACCCGGGCGTACGCCTGGTGGGCGGTCGGGGCGCCGCACGCGTGGGCGGCACGCGCCGCCTCCTCGACGTCGGCGCTGGCCCGCTCGATGTCGTCGTCGAGCAGGTGGCGCACCGCAGCGTGGCAGTACATCTGCACGGCGTGCGGGCCTGTCGCGCCGATCGGCGCGGTAGCCAGGCGGGCCGCCGCCAGGTGCGGTTCCCCGGCGAGGTGGTGCCGCAGCGCCGCGCGCCAGATCTCCGCGACCGGGGCGTCGGCCGGGTCGGGTGTCGCGGTGAGCAGGTCGGGCTGGGTGGCGAGCCACAGGTGCGCGGCCGCGCGGTCACCGGCGGCGGCGAGGCGACGAAGCCCTCGCCCCGGGTCACCACCCGTACGGTGTTGTTCTGCGAACGATGCCTCGCCTCCACCTTCGCTGCGAGCCGGCGTCGACGGGCGCCAGGCATGGTTGACATTGTCTCCGGACATGCACCGCTCCTGTGTTCTCTCGTGGAGGCTCAGGCGAGCGAAGAGACAACCGGGCACTACGAGTCGTCGCCCCCGGCGTGGCTTCCCCCCGGCACGATCATTGTCTTCATCGAGCGGCATCGCCATAACCAAAAGAGTCGGTGTACTTACTGACTGCAATGCGCTATCGGCATAAAGGCGCACTCAGGTTTCCCTCAGACCGCCGCAACGGCACCCGAACGGCCCCTACAAGCAACTGGCACGGGTGCGGTCCAGACTTCCCGGCATTGCGTGTCACCCGCCGATCGGAGCTGAGATCCGATGACCGAACAGACAATTTTCCCTGGCCTTTCCGCCTTCTGGGAACGACAGCTCGCGGCCCCTCCGGAGCCGCCGGACCTGCCGTTCGCGCCGACGACCGACCCCGCCGCCGACGCCCGCGTGGAGCTGCCGGGCGACTCGGTGGAGCCGCAGGTCAGCGCGTTGGCCGGCGTGTTCGCGCTGCTGGCCCGCTGGACCGGCGGCCGGGACCTGCTCGCCGAGGCGCCGGCCGCGTCGACCGACTCGGGACGCTGGCTGCCCGTGCGGGTCCGGTTGCCCGAGGATCCCACGTGGACGGAGCTGCGGGACCTGGTCCGAACGGCTCTGCGCGAGGCCCGGGAGCACGACGCGGAATTGCCCGAAACGGTTCCCGACTATCGGCCGGTGGTATCGATCGGTCCCGATCCGGCACTTTCCGGTTATCGAGGTGTGGTGCGGCTGCTGGTCGACGACACCGACGAACGGCCCGCGGCCACGGTGCGCCACCACCCGCACGCCACGTCGATCGGGGCGGCGCTGGCCGTACTCCTGGCCCGGGCACAGGAGAGGCCGGAGGCCCGTCTGTCCGACCTGCCGCTGCTCGACCCGGCGATCGAGCGTGAGGTGGTGGTCGACTGGAACGCCACAGACACCGACTATCCGCGTGCGAAGTCGGTGCCGGACCTGTTCGCCGAGTGGGCACGGTCGACCCCGGACGCGCCCGCGCTGCGCGACGGCGACCAGGTGCTCGCCTACCGGGAGGTGGATCGGCGGGCCAACCACCTGGCCGGGCGCCTGCGCCGGCTGGGCATCGGCGCCGAGACGCTCGTCGGCATCTGCCTCGCCGACACCACCACCTGGGTGATCGCCGCGCTGGCGACGCTCAAGGTCGGCGCCGCGTACCTGCCGCTGGATCCCGGATACCCGCCGGAGCGGCTGGCGCTGATGTGCCGCGACGCCACACCGGGAGCGATCCTGCACACCGCAGCGCTCGCCGACCGGCTCCCGGCCGACGACACGCCCCGGATCGTCGTGGACCGGCTCCCGGCCGACGACGGCCCGGTGGACCCGCCGGCGGTGACCATCCACCCCGACCAGCTCGCGTACGTCATGTACACGTCGGGCTCCACCGGCCGGCCCAAGGGCACCGGCGTCAGCCACCGCAACATCGTCCGGCTGGTCCGCGACACCAACTTCGTCGACGTACGCCCCGACGACGTGATGGGACAGGCCGCGACGATGTCGTTCGACGCGGCGACCCTGGAGGTCTGGGGCGCCCTGCTCAACGGCGCCTGCCTGGCGGACCTGGACATCAACGACGTGATCGTGCCGGACCGGCTGCGCGCCCGGCTGCGCGACAGCGGCGTGACGATGATGTTCCTGGCGACGTCCGTGGCCCGGCAGGTGGCGACCGAGGCGCCGGACGCCCTCGCCGCGCTGCGCTACCTGACGTTCGGTGGCGAGCAGGCCGACCGGACGGCCGTGGACCGGCTGCGAGCGGCCTGCCCGGACACCACGCTTGTCAACGGGTACGGCCCGACCGAGGCCACCACCTACACCACGACGTACGACTGCGCCCGGCTCACCGCGGCGGACCCGATCGTGCCGATCGGGGGCCCGGTCGCCAACACCCGGGTGTACGTGCTGGACCGGCTCCTGCAACCGGTGCCGCCCGGCGTGCTCGGTGAGCTGTTCATCGGCGGGGACGGGGTGGCCCGCGGCTACCTCGGCCGTCCCGACGCGACAGCCGAGAAGTTCGTGCCCGACCCGTTCGGGCCGCGCACGGGAGGTCGGCTCTACCGTACGGGCGACGTGGTCCGGCAACGCCCGGACGGGTTGATCGAGTTCGTCGGCCGCTCCGACCACCAGGTCAAGATCCGCGGGTACCGGGTCGAGCCGGGCGAGGTGACGGAGGCGCTGCGCGGCGGCGGTCTGCTGCGCGACGCGATCGTGCGCGCCGACCGCGACGCCGCCGGTGACGCGAGGCTTGTCGCGTACGTCGTGCTCGACGACGGGGTGCGCGTCGAGGCGGTCCGGGAACGGGCCCGCGAGCAACTGCCCGACCACCTCGTGCCGGCCGTGTTCGTGGTGCTGCCCCGGCTGCCGCTCAACCGCAACGGCAAGGTGGACGTCGCGGCGCTGCCCGTGCCCGACGACGACGCCGCCGCCGCCACCGGCGACGACGACGCCGCGCCGCAGACGCCTACCGAGCGGGCGGTGGCCTCGATCTGGCAGGACGTCCTCGGCGTGCCGGTGCGCCGCCGCGACGACGACTTCTTCGACCTCGGCGGGCGGTCGCTGAAGGCGACCCGGGTCCGTTCCCGCCTCGCTGCCGCGATCGGCGCGGAGGTGCCGCTGCGGCTGATCTTCGACCACCCGACAGTGGCCGGGCTGGCCGCCGCGGCCGACGAGATCAGCGGGGCGCCTGTCGAGCCCGCCGAGCCGGCCGCGCCGGTCGCGCTGGACGGGCCGCCACCCGCCGACCTCGCCGGCCTGCTCGACCAGCTCGAACAGGGGATGGCCCGATGATCGGCGCCCTCACGCCCGTGGGCTTGCGCCAGCGCGTGGACGCCCTGCCGCCCGAGCGGCGGCGGGCGTTCCTCGCCGCGATTCGCGCCGACGGCGACCGGTACGGCATCCACCCGCTCACCGCCGCCCAGGAGTGGATGCTGCTGCTGGCGCAGCTCCGCCCGGACAGTCCCGCCTACCACGTGCCGTACCGGGTGGACCTGCGCGGCGACCTGGACGTGGCCGCGTTGCGTGGCGCGCTCGACGAGATCGTGGCGCGGCACGAGGCGCTGCGTACGGTGTTCGTGCCGCTGGACGGGCAGTCGTACCAGCTGGTCCTCCCGCCGACCGGCCTGCCGTTTGCGGTCGAGGACGTCGCGCCGGAGCGGATCGACGAGTACGCCGCCGCCGAGGCGGTACGCCCGTTCGACCTGGCCCGGGGGCCGCTGGTGCGGGCCACCCTGTGCCGCACCGGCCCCGCAGACTTCTCGCTGCTGCTGTCGCTGCACCACGTGGTGTGCGACGGCTGGAGCATGGGCCTGCTGTTCGAGGAGCTGTCGGCGACGTACGCGGCCCTGCGGGAGGGGCGGTCTCCGACGCTGCCGCAGGCGTCCCGGGACGTGCCTGCCGCGCTGGCCCAGGACCGACTGCTCGGCCCGGGGGAGCTGGCCCGCCGCCTGGACTGGTGGCGCGACGCGCTGACCGGCGCGCCGCCGGGGCTCGACCTGCCCACCGACAGGCCCCGCCCGGCCGAGCTGGAGGACGCCGGCCACGAGATCGAGTTCTCCTGGCCGCCGGCGCTTGCCGACCGGGTCGCCGAGGCGGGCCGCCGCACCGGCGCGACGCCGTACATGATTTTCGCGGCGGCCTGGGCGGCGTTGCTGCACCGCCGCAGCCAGCAGCCGGACCTGCTGATCGCCACGCCTGTGGCGAACCGGCAGACGCTCGACAGCGAGACCGCTGTCGGCTTCTTCGTCAACACGCTTGTGCTGCGCAGCCGGGTCGACGGTGGACTGACCTTCGCCGCGCTGCTGGATCGACTCCGGGACTCGGCGCTTACCGCGCTTACCGACCCGGTGCCGTTCGACGCCCTGGTGCAGGACCTGCGCCCGGTCCGCGACCCCGGCCGTCACCCCCTCGCCCAGGTGATGTTCGCCGTCGAGGACGGCTGGGAGCAGCGACTGACCCTGCCCGGGGTGAGCGTGCTGGCCAGCGGCGAGACGCACACCGGCACGTCCATGTTCGACCTGACGCTCACCGTCATCCCGCAGGACGGACGCATCGACGGGCGGATCGAGTACCGGACGCGGCTCTTCGACGAGTCCACCGCCCGTGCGCTCGCCGACCAGCTCGACACCCTGCTCACCGCCGCGCTCGCCGCCCCGGACACCCCCGTGGACCGACTGCCGCTGCTCGACGCCGCCGCCGGACGGGATCTGATCGACCGCTGGGCCGCCACCGCGCCCGCGCCGCCGGGCCAACCGACACTGAACGAGCTGGTCGCCCGCCAGGCCGCGGCGGCACCGGGGACGGTAGCCCTGGCGTACCGCGATCAGGCCCTCACCTACGGGGAGCTGGACGCGCGGGCCGACCGCCTGGCCCAAACCCTCGCCGGGCGGGGCGTGCGGGCCGAGACGACAGTCGGGGTCTGCCTGCCCGCCGGACCGGACTGGGTGGTCACGTTCCTCGCCGTACTCCGGGCGGGTGGGGTCTATCTGCCCCTGGACCCGCAGTTGCCGGCGGCCCGGCTGGCGCACCTGCTCACCGACTCCGCCGCCGCCCTGGTGGTCACCACTGCCGACGCGGAGTTGGCGTTGCCCACCACTGGCGTGCCGCTGCTCCGCCTCGACGAGCAGCAACCGCCCGTCGTCGACACCCCGCTCCCGGCGGCGGCCCACCCCGACGCCGCCGCCTACCTGATCTACACGTCCGGCTCGACCGGGCTGCCCAAGGGCGTCGTCGGCACCCACCGAGGGCTGGCCAACCTCGCCGCGGCGCAGGCCCGGCTGGTCGGCGTCCGGGCCGACGACCGGGTCCTGCAGTTCCACTCGATCAGCTTCGACGTGGCGCTGTCCGATGTGGTCACCACGCTCACGGCGGGCGCCACGCTGCGCCTGCTCGGCCCGGACGAGCGCAGCCCCGGCCCCGACCTGGCCGCCGCGCTCACCCGGCACCGCGTCACGGTGGCCGACCTGCCGCCGGTGGTCCTCGACGCGTTGGACCCCGCCGCCGTGCCCGACCTGCGGATCCTCACCGTCGGCGGGGAGCCCTGCGCGCCGGACGTCGCCGCCGCCTGGTCGCGCGACAGGCTCCTGATCAACGGGTACGGCCCGACCGAGGCGACCGTCACCGCCACCGCCGCCCGCTGTGCGCCCGTCGACGTCGAGCTTCCGATCGGCCGGCCGCTGACCGGGGTCCGCGCCTACGTGCTCGACACCGAGCTGCGGCCGGTACCGCCCGGGGTGCCCGGCGAGCTGCACCTCGGCGGCGCCGGTGTGGCCCGGGGCTACCACGGCGACCCCGCGCTCACCGCCGGACGTTTCCTTCCCGACCCGTACGCGCCGACGGCGGGGGAGCGGATGTACGCCACCGGCGACCTGGTCCGCTGGCGTGCCGACGGGCAGTTGGTCTTCCTCGGCCGGGCGGACAACCAGGTCAAGATCAACGGCTATCGGATCGAGCTGGGTGAGGTGGAGGCCCAACTCCGGCAGTGCCCCGGGGTGCGCCGGGCCGCCGCCGTGGTGCGGACCGACACGCCCGGCGGTCGACGACTGGTCGGCTACCTCGTCGGCGACGGGTTGGCGATCGACGAACTGCGCCAGAGCCTGCTGCGGCGGTTGCCCCGCTATCTCGTGCCGAGCGCCTTCGTGGTGGTCGCCGACCTGCCGGTGACGGCAAGCGGCAAGCTCGACCCGTCCCGACTGCCCGCCCCCACAGTGGCCCGCGCCGACCTCGGCGCCGCGTACGTGGCACCGAACGGCGCCGTCGAACGGGCCATTGCCGACACCTGGCGGCAGGTGCTCGGGATCGACGACGTCGGCGCGGACGACAACTTCTTCGACCTGGGTGGCACGTCACTGCTGCTGGCGCGGGTGCAGACCCGGCTCAGCGAACGGCTGGGTCGACAGGTGCCCGCCGTCGAGCTGTTCCGCCACCCGACAATCGCGCTGCTGGCCCGGTTCCTCGACGGCGCCGCCGCACCGACGACGGGGCCGGCCGCCGGCCGGCGGCGAGACGAACGCAAGCAGGCGCTTGCCGACCGGGCCCGCCGGGCCCGCCCGGTGCCGGCGGGGGAGGGACGACAGTGACCGACCAGGAGACTGGACTGGAGATCGCCATCGTCGGGATGGCCGGCCGCTTTCCCGGCGCCGCCGACGTCGACGAACTGTGGCAGCGGATCCTCGCCGGACAGGAGACCATCACCCGGTTCACCGACGCGGAGTTGGCGGCCGCCGGCCTCACCGAGGAGGAGCGGCGGCACCCCGACCTCGTTCCGGCGCACGGCGCGCTGCCTGACCTCGACCGGTTCGACGCCGGCTTCTTCGGCTACTCGCCCCGCGACGCCCGGCTGCTCGACCCGCAACAACGCCTCTTCCTGGAGACCGCCTGGGCCGCCCTGGAACGCGCCGGCCACCTCGCCGGGGACTCCGACCGCCTGGTCGGCGTGTACGCCGCGGCAGCGGCCAGCGGCTACCTTCTGCACCATCTGTTCCGCAACCCGCGGCTCGGCTCGGTCTCCGAGTACGAGCTGATGCTCGCCACCGACAAGGACTCGCTGCCCACCCGGGTGGCGTACCACCTGGACCTGCGCGGACCGGCCGTGGCGGTGCAGACGGCCTGCTCGTCGTCACTGGTCGCCGTGCACCTCGCCGCGCAGGCGCTGCTCGCCCGGGAGTGCGACGTCGCCCTCGCCGGCGCCGCGCACGTCCTGCTGCCCACCGGCACCGGCTACCGCCACGAGGCAGGCGGCATCATGTCCCGCGACGGGCACTGCCGCCCCTTCGACGTGCGCGCCACCGGAACCGTGGGAGGCGACGGCGCCGCAGTGGTCGTCCTGCGCCGGCTGGCGGACGCCCGCGACGACGGCGACACGGTGTACGCGGTGATCCTTGGCTCCGCGATCAACAACGACGGCCGGGTCAAGGTCGGCTTCACCGCGCCCGGCGTGGACGGTCAGGTCGCCGCGATCCGGGCCGCCCAGCAGGTCGCCGAGGTCGACCCCGCCACCATCGGCTACGTCGAGGCGCACGGCACCGGCACCGAGCTGGGCGACCAGATCGAGCTGCGCGCCCTGGCCGAGGCGTTCCAGGGCGCCGACGCCTGCCGGTGCGCGCTCGGCTCGGTCAAGTCGATAGTGGGTCATCTCGACGTCGCCGCAGGCGTGACCGGGCTGATCAAGGCAGCGCTGGCGCTGCACCACAGGGTGGTGCCGCCCAGCCCGTACTGCACCGAGCCGCACCCCGAGCTGGCCGGCGGCGGGCCGTTCCGGGTACCCACCACGTCGGAACCCTGGCCCGACCTGGGCACGCCGCCCCGTGCCGCGGTCAGCTCCTTCGGCATCGGCGGCACCAACGCCCACGTCGTGCTCCAGGCCGCCGAACCGGCGGATCACGTCCCCGCCGACGGCGGGTCCGCGCATCTGCTGGTGCTCTCCGCCCGGGACGCCGACGCGCTCGACAGGGCCCGCGACCAACTCGCCACGCACCTGGGCGAGCACCCCGACGTGCCGCTGGCCTACGTCGCGTACACCCTCGCGCGTACCCGGCGGGAGTTCGGCCACCGGCTGGTCACCGTCGCCCGCGAGGCCACGACCGCCGCCGCCCAGCTCGCCGACCGCGACTCGGCGCTCGTCCGCACCGGCATCGCCAGCGGTACGCCGGCCGGCGTGGCGCTGCTCTTCCCCGGCCAGGGCGCGCAGTACGCCGGGATGGGCCGCACCCTCTACCGCACCGAACCGGTCTACCGGGCAACCTTCGACCGCTGCGCCGACCTGCTGCGTCCGCACCTCGACGTGGACCTGCGCGCACTGCTCTGCCCACCGGGCGACGCGGTTCCCGCCGCACCCGAGCTGGACGAGACCCGGCTCACCCAGCCCGCCCTGTTCGCCGTCGAGTACGCAGTCGCCGAACTGCTGCGCCACCACGGCGTACGCCCGGCCGCGATGGCGGGCCACAGCCTCGGCGAGTACGTGGCGGCCTGCCTGGCCGGCGTCTTCACCCTGCCCGACGCGCTCGCCACAGTCGCCGTGCGTGGCCGGCTCATGCAGGCGCAGGCCCCCGGGTCGATGCTCTCGGTGGCCCTCGGCGTCGACGAGGTGACGGCCCTGCTGCCCGCCGGCGTGGAGGTGGCCGCCGCCAACGCGCCGCGCCTCACCACCGTCTCCGGCGCGACCGCCGCCGTCGCCGCGCTCGCCGCCGACCTGCGCGGGCGCGGGGTGGCCTGCCGGGAGGTACGCACCTCCCACGCGTTCCACTCGGCCCTGATGGACCCGGCCCTGGCCGGCTTCGCCGCGCACCTGCGGGAGATTCCGCTGCGCCCGCCCACAGTGCCTGTCGTCTCGAACGTGACAGGCGGCTGGCTCACCGACGACGAGGCCACCGATCCCGACTACTGGGTGCGGCAGCTGCGCCGCCCGGTCAACTTCACCGCCGCCGCGGACCTGCTGCTCGGTGAGCGGTACGCGCTGCTGGAGGTCGGCCCGGGACGCACCCTGGCCACCCTCGTCCGACAGCACGACGCCGCACGCGGGGTGCCGGTGCTGACAAGCCTGCCCGCCGGTCGCACCCCGACCGGCGAGGTCGACGCAGTCGCCCTGGCCGTCGGCCGGCTCTGGCTCGCCGGGGCGCCGGTGCGCCGCCCCGACGGCCGCGCCGACGGACGACGGCGGGTGCCCCTGCCCACGTACCCGTTCGCCCGCGAGCGGCACTGGGTCGACGCGTACCGGCCGGGACCCGTCGCCCCTGCCGAGGCCGCGCCGGCCGCCGCGCCAACGGCGCCGGTCGCGGCGGAACCGGTGGCGGCCTCGACGACTACCGCGCCGAGCGACGAGCCGTACGAGGTGGTGCGCCGCATCTGGGTGGACCTGCTCGGCGTCGACGAGATCGGCCCCGACGACGACTTCTTCGAGCTGGGTGGGCACTCGCTGCTCGGCACCCGGGTGGTGGCGCGACTGCGCGACGCGCTCGGCGTCGACCTGCCGCCCGCCGCGATCTTCGAGTCACCCACCCTCGCCGCGCTGGCCCGTACCGTCGCCGCGTTGGCGCGGCCGGCGCCCGCCGTACCCCAGGCGGTTCTCCCGCCCACGGACGGCGACCTCACCGACCTGCTCGCGGAGATCCGGGCGTTGTCCCCGGAGAGTCTCGCCCGCGAGCTGCACCTGGCCCGACACGAGGAAGGCAACCCCGATGGCTGACGAACACCGCGTGGTGGTCAACGACGAGGAGCAGTACGCCCTGTGGCCCCGGCACAAGGAGGTGCCGGACGGCTGGCGGGACGCCGGCTGCGCCGGCAGCCGCCAGGAGTGCCTGGACTTCGTGACACGCACCTGGACCGACATGCGCCCCCGCAGCGTCCGCGAACACCTCGCCACCGGCTGAGCGCCGGGTCACCGATCCGTCGAGTGACGTCGGCGGCGCACCGACGTGGTGCCCGCGCTGGCGCACCGACGTGGTGTCCGCGCCGGCACACCGGCGTGGTGCCCGCGCCGGCACACCGGCGTGGTGTCAGCGGCGGCACACCGGCGTGGTGTCAGCGGCGGCACACCGACGTGGTGTCAGCGGCGGCGCATCGATGGGGCGCTCGCGCCGGGCTCAGCGGCGGCGCAGGGCCGGGTCGAGCAGGGCGGGCGGGGTGTCGAACTTCTCGTGTGCGGCGAGGTCGACGCCCGGCGCGACGATCGCGTCGATCGCGTCCAGCACGTCGGCGGAGAGCACGGTGTCCGCGGCGGCGAGCTGCGAGCGCAGGTGGTCAATCGTGCGGGGGCCGATGATCGCGCTGGTCACGGCGGGGTGCGCGGTGACGAAGCCGAGCGCGAGCTGGATCATCGTCAGGCCGGCCTCGTCGGCGAGCGTGGCCAACTGCTCGACGGCGTCCATCCTGGCCCGGTTGGCCGGCAGCGCGGTGTCGAAGCGTTCCGGCAGGATCGCCGACCGGCTGGTGGTGATCTCCCGGCCCGCGCGGACCGCGCCGGAGAGCCAGCCCGAGGCGAGCGGGCTCCACGCCAGCACGCCGAGGCCGTACTGCTGGGTCACCGGCAGGACGTGGCTCTCGATCCCGCGTTGCAGGATCGAGTAGCTGGGCTGTTCGGTGACGTACCGGCTCAGGTGGTGCTCCCGCGCGGCCCACTCGGCCTGCACGATGCGGTACGCGGGGAAGGTCGACGAGCCGAAGTAGCGGATCTTGCCGGCCCGCTGCAGGTCGGTCAACGCCGACAGCGTCTCCTCGTCGCTTGTGGTCGGGTCCCACCTGTGGATCTGGTAGAGGTCGACGTGGTCGACGCCGAGGCGGCGCAGGCTGTTGTCCAGCTCGGTGACGAGCCAGCGGCGTGAGCTGCCCCGGTGCTCGCGCTTGTCGCCCATCGGCATGCCGGCCTTCGTGGCCAGGACGATGTCGTCGCGGCGGCCGGTGATCGCCCGGCCGACCATCTCCTCCGATTCGCCCTGGCTGTACATGTCGGCGGTGTCGATCAGGTTGATCCCGCCCTCGAGGGCGGCGTCGACGATGGCGGTGACCTCGTCCTGGCTGGTGCGGCCCAGCTTGCCGAAGTTCATGGCGCCCAGCACGAGTGTGCTGACCTGGACACCGGTACGACCCAACGTGCGGTACTGCATTGCTGATCCTCCGTGCTCAAGGGGTGTGGCTGGTCGTGGCCCACCCGTTCTGGCATCCTGAACAAGTGGAACCGTGTTCCGCTAACCAATATACGGAACCGTGTTCCGTTTTGCCAACACTGATCATGGGAGGTCGGGCGCGGTGGCCGACATCGACGGCGGATCGACTGCGGCGGCATCGGGGCGGGCGGCGGCGTCGCGGCGGGAGCCGGCGCCACGGAAGCGGGCGGACGCGCGACGCAACGAGGCGACGCTCCTGGACGCCGCCGCCGCGGCCTTCGTGGCGTCCGGCGTCGACGTTGCGGTTCGCGAGATCGCCGCCAGGGCGGGCGTCGGCGTCGGCACGATCTACCGGCACTTCCCGACGCGCGCGGACCTGATCGTGGCCGTCTACCGGCACCAGGTGGAGGCCTGCGCCGAAGCCGGTCCGGCCCTGCTGGCCACCGTTGGCACGCCGCACGCCGCCCTCGCGCAGTGGATCGACCTCTTCGTCGACTTCCTGGTCACCAAGCACGGTCTCGCCGAGGCGTTGCAGTCCGACAACGCCGCCTTCCAGACCCTGCACACCTACTTCCTCGACCGCCTGGTGCCGGTGTGCGCCCACCTGCTCGACGCGGCCGCCGCGGCGGGCGAGATCCGTACCGACCTGAGCGCCGTCGAGCTGCTGCGCGGCGTCGGCAACCTCTGCGTCGGCGCGGGCGACCCCCGCTACGACGCGCGGCGCATGGTCGAGATCCTCATCGCCGGGCTCCACGTCCGGTAGCTGCCGCCGCGTGATCGCCGCGGTCATCTGCCGCTCCCACCGATCGTGATCGTTGGCAGCTGAGCAGTGCGACACGCCGGCCCAATCCCTGCTCAGCTGCCAACGATCAAGACAAACAGACATCGCTCCAGCAGCAGGTGCTCCTCCGGGTGCCGGACCTTGCCGATGTCGTGGGTGGCGGCGCCGAACAGCACCGCCGCACGGTCGACGCTCACCTGTGGAAACCGGTCCACAAGGGCGTCCGTGAGCTGCGCCGCGACGTCGTGGACGGCCCGCAGGTGCGCGGCGAGGCGCGGCGGCGCGTGCAGTTCCTCCAGCAGGGCCACGACCCGGTCGGGGAGGGGGCGGAGCCTCGGGTCCCCGGGTGCGGTCAGGGCACGGTGCAGAGCAGCGGAGGTCACCGCGCCAAGGGTACGACTGGCCGCGCGGGCATCGAGATCGATTCGTGGCCGTACAGCCGCGGGGCAGGTATCGGTAATCGTTAACGTTTCGCCATGCACCCAGCCCTGTCGCCCCACCCTCCGTCGGTGGACCAACCCCCGAAGGCCCAGCGCACCGCGTGGATCGTCGCGGGTGCCGTCATTCTCGGATGCCTGGGCGCGCTGGCCCTACCGGTTGGCGGCTTCCTGCTGTGGATGTACGGCGGGCCGGACGTGGACGAGCCGCGCGCGGCGGCCGACCAGTTCGTCGGTCGGCTGGAGAGCAACGACGACGCGGCCGCGTACGAGTCCCAGTGCTCCGATGTCAAGGCACGGACCAGCGCGGCGGCTTTCACCGCCGCGGTGGAGCGCATCGGCCGGCCGGTGTCGCACACCATGGGTCGGGCCGCCTTCCTGGACGAGCCCGGGAAGAGCGCCGCCGTGACCGTCGAGTTGACCGGCCGGACGGGCCAGACCACGACGCTGGATCTGTACCTAGAATCGGAGGTCGGCTGGCAGGTGTGCGACGAGCAATTCGGCTGACCGTCGCCTCACTCCTCGCCGAGCTGGTCGGGGGACTCAAGTGCCGCCTTCACGGCTTGCAGGAAGGCGACCGCCTCCCGCCCGTTGACCACGCGGTGGTCGTAGACGGCGCTGAGGTTGACGAACCGGCGCGTCACGACCTGGCCGTCGGTGTCCAGCGCCAACTCGTCCTGCGTGCCGCCGATCGCCACCACGCAGGTCTGGCCGGGGAAGACGATAGGCCCGGCGAGCACCACGTCGGGATCGGTGTGCAGGGAGACGACGATGGTCCCGCCGGCCAGCTCACCGGCCCGGAAGCCCTCACCGCCGGCCCGGGAGCGGAAGTCCATGAGCGTCTCGGCGATCTCCGCGCAGGTCAGCTCCTCCACGTCGCGGACCACCGGGATGAACAGCCCCGTGCCGACGTCGATGGTGACGCCGACGTGGGCCGCCTCGGCCAGTCGTACGCTGCTGCCGTCGCCGGGGGAGGCGAAGAGCAACGGGTGGTCCTCGCGCAACCCGCCGATGGCCTTGACCAGCAGTTCCGGCAGGCCGACAAGGGTGCGGGTGGCGCGGGTCAGGTCGCGGGCCGCCGTGAGAGCGGCGTCGGCCCGGACCTTGATCACCGCGAGCGCCGCCGGCACCTCCCGGTGGGACTCGGTGACCACGGCGGCCACCGCGCGCTGGGCGCGGGAGAGCGCGTGCACCTGGCGCGGGTCGTCCGGCTCCGGGCCGTCGCCGGCCGCCAGCGCGGCGGCCGCGGCCACCACCACAGGCTCGGTCGTCGCCGCGGGCGCCGCCGACCGGTCGGCCAGCAGGCGCTCCACGTCGGTACGCCGCACGACCGACTTGCCGAGGCCGCGCAGCTCGTCGTCGTCGAGCCCGTGCGCCGCCGCGAGTTCCCGGGCCGAGTCGGTGAGCACCGGCCCGCCGGGGGAGACGTCCGGCAGGGGTACGACAGCCGGGGTGACCGCCGCGGCGAGGAAGCGCTGCCGGGCCTCCTCGCTGTCGAAGACGTGACCGATGACGTCGCCAGGCGCGCACTCCCGGTTCACCTCGACGAGCCGGTGCAGGACGCCGTCGCCGTCGCTGAGTAGCTCCTCGGCCGCCTTGGAGGTCTCCACCTCGGCGATCGGCTCGCCAGCGCGCACCTGCTCGCCGTCCCCGGCCAGCCAGTCGAGCAGCACGTACGTCGTGTCGTTGTTGTTGAGCTTCGGGACGACCAGGTCAGTCACCACTGACGACCTCCTTCACGGCCTGGCGGATGTCGGTGTCCTGCACCAGCACTGTGCGTTCGAGATGCGCGGCGGTCGGGATGACGCTGTCCGCGGAGTGCACCAGGCGCACCGGCGCGCGCAGCGCTCCCCAGAGCCGCCGGTGCACGACCTGCGCCAACTCCGCGCCCCAGGTGCCGCCGGCGGTGCTCTCCTCGGCCACCACCACCCGGCCGGCCCGCGCGATCGGCGGAAGCAGGGTGTCGGCGTCCAGGGGCCAGAGCCGCGACGGCACCAGCACCTGGCAGACGATGTCGTCGCGCAGCAGCAGCTCCCGGGCCACCGCCACCGCGCGGGCGGCCAACCCGCCGGGTACGACAAGCACACAGTCGGCCTGCTCCTCCTCGTCCACCCGGACCCGGGCCACGTCGGCGTCCGGGCCGATCAGGTCGTAGCGGAACAGCTCGTCCACCACGCCGTCGGCGTACATCCGGTTGGTGTAGAGGACCTTGTCCTCGAAGAGCAACCCCGGCCGGCCGGTGGCGAGCATGCCCGCGAGCACCGCCCGGTTGTCGTGGAACGGCGACACCTCGTGCAGGCTCAGCCCGGGGATGCCGACGAAGTGCTTCAGCGGGCTCTGGCTGTGCGTCGGGCCGTACCCCCGGTTGCCGCCGCTGGGGCAGCGCACCACCAGCCGCATCGGCACCCGCCTGCCGTACATTGCTGTCGACTTGCTGGCGAAGTTGAGGATCTGGTCGAACGCCAGCGCCACGAAGTCGCTGAACATGATCTCGACGATCGCGCTCTGCCCGGCCAGGGCCAGCCCGCCGGCCACGCCGACGATGCCGCCCTCGCTCAACGGGGTGGACAGCACCCGGTCCGGCCAGCGCGCCGACAGCCCCCGGGTCACCTTGAACGCCCCGCCGTACGGGTCGACCAGATCCTCCCCGAGCACGGTAAGCGCGGGGTCGTCGGCGAGCAGCCCGTGCAACGCCTGGTTGAGGTTCTCCACCACCCGCTCAGCCACGGTCGGCCTCCGCCCAGTCACTCGCCGGCCGGCCTGCGACGTCCGCGACCACCTGCGCCACGTACGCCCGTTGCCGCTCGTCGTGCACGCCGAACTGCTCCGGGTACGCCTGCGCGTAGCGGGCGTACCAGTCGTGCGCCCGCGCGTACGCGATCTCCTCCGGGCGGCGGCTGTCGTCGCCCTTGCTGTGCGGTCCCACCCGGTGCGTGAGCAGCTCCACCACGTACGGCGTGGACCGCTCGCGGACCCGGCGCAGCACAGGCGTCAGCGCGGCCCGGACCACCTCGGTGTCGGTGGAGGTGACCCGTAGGTGGTCCACCCCGAACGCCCGCGCCCGGCCGCCGATGCTGCCGGCGAGCTGCGCGACTGTCGGCGTGGACTGGGCGATGCCGTTGTTCTCCACCACCAGCAGCAGCGGCAGGCCCCACAGCGCGGCCATGTTCAGCGCCTCGTAGACGGCGCCCTCACCCCAGGTGCCGTCGCCCAGGTACACAAGCGCCAGTCGGCCCGGCTCGGTGCGCTTGAGGTGCAGCGCCACACCGGCGGCCACCGGCACGCTCTCGCCCTGCACCCCTGTCGACAGGTACCTGTCGCGCAGGATGTGCTGGCTGCCGCCCACGCCCTGACACACCGCGCCCTCGCGGCCCATCACCTCGGCCAGCAGGCCGTGCGGGTCGTTGAACCGGGCCAGGTAGTGGCCGTGCCCCCGGTGGTTGCTGAACACGAAGTCGTCGTCGCCGAGCAGCGGGCGCAGCGCCACAGGCACGTACTCCTGGCCCAGGCAGGTGTGGGTGGTGCCGTTCAGCTCACCGCGGCCGAACATGTCAAGCAGCGCCAGCTCGAAGTGCCGGATCAGCAGCAACAGGTCCAGGTCGGTGGCGGCGAGCCGGGTCGGTGCGATAGGCGGCGCCTCGGTGCGGGTGGCGGTCACCGGGTCGCCCCGTCCAGCTCGCCGGCGACCAGGTCGACCAGTTCGCCGACCGCTGTCACCGCCAGGTACGCCCGCAGGTCCAGGCGTACGCCGAGGTCGTCCTCCAGCGCGGAGAGCAGACGCAGCGCCTCCAGGCTGGTCCAGTTGGCAAGCGACGCGAACCGGACGTCTGGCGAGATCTCCTCGGCCGGTACGTCCGCGACCTGCTCGATGAGGTCCGCGACGGTGGTGAACAGGTCAGGCACGGATGTCTCCCTCCTCCAGGGCGATCCACGCCGGCAGCAGCCGGGGCGGGGGGTGCAGCGGCAACACGTGCCGGGTGGTGCCGTCGTCGACGGATGCCACTGTGAAGCCGGCGGCGGGCCACACGGCCCCGCCGGGCTTGTTGCGGGCGGTGGGCCGGAACAGGGCCTCCAGCCGGGTCGCGCCGGCGGCTCGGGCCAGCTCCGCCACCCGGTGCAGCGCCGCCTGCTCGACGCCCCGGGAGAACACCCGGCAGCTCAACACGAAGTTCTCGATCACCCAGGCGTCCGGGTCGTTCCGATCCAGCCACAGGCCCCCCACCAGCCCCTCGGCGCCGAACCTGTCGGTCACCTCGACGGTGAGCACCAGGCGGTCGGGGGAGCCGGCGCGCGTCCGGGTCTGCGCCTCGGTGTGCGCGCGCTCGGTCATCGTGAACTGGTTGGTGCGCAGCCCGAGCTGCGCGACCCGGGGCAGGCTGTGTTCGTCGACCTCCCGGACGGTGACGCGCAGCTTCAGCTCGTGCAGGTAGTCGGCAGCCGAGTCGAACGTGGCGGCGAAGCGTTCCCGCCCGGCGCGGGCCCGGTACAGCTCGGTGCGTGCACGGTCGGTGGCGCCGGTGGCAAGCACTGTGAAGTGCCCCTCGGTGAGCAGCCGGGTGGGGAAGCCCGCCGGGTCGCCGGCCAGCTCCACCACCCGTACGGTCGGCAGCTCGCGGCGTACCAGCTCGCACTCGAACGGGCTGTCGTCGGCGAACACGACGGCGTCCAGGCCCAGGTTGAGGGTGGTGGCGAGCTGGCGCAGGTTCTCGTCCTTGCGCCCCCAGTTGACCGCCTGGGCGACGAAGTCGTCGGCGCGCAGCAGCAGGTCCGGGTGCTGCGCGAACGCCTCGGTCACCAGGTCGGGGTCGTTCTTGCTGCACACCGCGAGCAGCACGCCCTGCCGACGCAGCGCCAGGGCGCGGCGCTGCACGTCGCGGTGGCAGTTGCCGGGGTAGTCGGTGCCCAGCCGGATGCCGGTGAGCCCGTCGTCGCCGAGCACGCCCGCCCAGAGGGTGTTGTCCAGGTCCAGCGCGAGCACCTTCGCCGTCCGCCCGAGGACGGCGCGGCAGAAGGTGGCGGCCTCGTGCGCGTACCGGCGCTCCACGGTGGAAGTCCACGCCATGCTGGCGAACCGGTAAAGGCGCTCGTCGCGCACCGGGCCGTCGTGGTCCACAAGCAGCGTCTCCAGATCCAGTGTGTACGTCGTGTCCCGCTCGCCCAGCTCCAACAGCTGGGAGTTCAGCTCCCGCCAGATCCGGCCCAGCTCGGCGCGACCGCGGAAGCTGACCAGGGCACGGTGCTCCAACGGGGACAGCGGCACGGTGTGCAGCAGCACCGCGCCCTCGTTGCGGGCCGCGTACCCGCGCAGCGCGGCGGCGAGCACGCCGGCCCGTTCGCCAAGCACGTCGGCGAGGCCGGCCAGGTCGCCGGGGTCCCACTCGGCGGGCAGGAACCAGCCGTCGTGCAGCAGGCAGAGCGTGACGTCGGGCCGGAACTCGGCGAGCGCCGAGCGCGGATCGCTGAGGTCGAGCACGAGCTGGTCGAAGCCGGAGACGTGGATCTCGGCGGCGATGCCGATGCGCAGCAGCGCCACCCGCAGCAGCGGTTCCAGCGTGCCCGGCGTGAACGTGCCGGTGACCGCGACCCGCAGCGGACGCAGCGGAAAGTCGGGGCTGGCGAGCTTCTCGACGGGCACGTCGGCGAGCAGCCGACCGGCGGACGCCACGACGGTGACCGCCGCGTCGTCCAGGTGGACCAGGCCGGGCGCCAGCTCCGGGTCGGCGGCCGCGTCGGGTCGACGCAGCCGGCGGATCCGGTGCAGGACCTCCTCGTCTCGCATGGTCGGTGTCCTTCCTCTCCCGCCGGGCGGGGTGGTCGTCGACGGGCCGGCATGGTGCTCCCGTCGGTGGGTGCGGCAGGTCAGACCCGCAGCAGGGTGCAGACCCAGTGCATGCCGCTGCCGGTGCTGGTCAGGGCGACCAGGTCGCCGTCGGTCAGCTCGCCGCTGTCGAGGTGGCGCTCCAGGCCGATGAGCTGGTCGGCGCAGCCGATGTGGCCGTGGGCGAGGGCCAGCTCGACGTTCGTCCGTTCCAGTTCGACGCCGAGGTCCTTGGCCAGCTCGGCGAACTGTCGGGCGTTGTCGTGGAAGTGCACGAACCGGCGGACGTCGGCACGCGTCACGCCGGCCCGGGCACACGCCGCCTCCACCACCTGCCGGTTGCGCTCCCGGATGGTGGCGACGAACCGGAACATCCGGCGTACGTCCCCGGCGAAGAACTCGTTGAGCCGGTCGGCCGGGTCACCGACGCGGGGGGTGCCGCCGCCCGGGGTGAACGGCTGTGCCGCGCCACCGACGGGCATACGCATGAAGCCCGCGTACCGGCCGTCGGTGATCGTCTCGGTGGCCAGCCAGCGGCACCTGTCGTGATCGCGCACCAGCACGGCAGCCGCCGCCCCGTCGGAGAAGACGCTCGTGTTGACCTCCATCCGGTTCCAGTACGGCTCGCACACCCGGTTCGCGCCGATCAGCAGCGCCGTCCGGTACTCGGGGTGGGTGGCGAACCGCCCGGCAACCGTGTCGAACGCGGCCACCCCACCGCCGCACGCCTGGTTGATCAGCACCGCTTCGGCCCGGTGCGCGCCGAGGCGGGCCTGGGTGTGCGCGGCCGGATCCCAGTAGAGGTACTCGGCCAGGTCGGGGATGGCCAGCACCACCAGGTCCACGTCGGCGGCGGACAACCCGGCCCGGTCCAGGGCGGTGCCGCCGGCGACCACGGCCAGGTCGGTCACCCCGACGCCGGGGCCGGCGCGGTGGAAGGCGCGGTACTCCCAGGACCGCAGACGATCCAGATCCCGGGTGTACGTGGCCGCTGCCGCCGCCACGTCGACAGGCTCGCCGAGCACGTGGGCGAGGGCTGCCACCCCGAGGCCGACCGGCGGACCACTCATCGCGGCACCGCCGTCGTGTCGTTGTCGGCGTCGGTGTGGGCGGCACGTAGCCGGACCCGGGGGTCGGCGGGCGCGACACCGTCCAGTTCGGACAGGAAGCGCCGGGCGGTGCCGTTGCGGCCCGTGTCGGTCCAGCGCACGCGCACCTCGCCGGCTCCGGCCGCGCCGGCACGCCGGGTCAGCTCCCGCAGCACTTCCGCCTCGACGCCCTTGCCGAGCACCGGGCAGGAGAGCGAGAAGACGTCGACTGTCCACTCGTCGACGGTCCGGTCCAGCGCCACGAGACCCGCGGTGCCGTAGTCGCCGAGTCGGTCACGTACCCGGATCGCCAGCAGGTCGGCGGCCCGGTCGGCCAGCGCGGCGGCCGGTGGGGCGGGCGCCAGCGCGAAGTCGTGCGCGCGGGCGACCACCTCGGCGACCTCGGCGACGCCGTCGGCGGTCACCGGCCGGTAGTCGACGTGCACGTCCAGGCCGGCCACGAAGTCGTCCAGGGACAGCTCGGTGGGCGCGACGGCGGGTCGGGACGTGCCGCCGCTCCACCGTCGGGCCGGGAGCCGGTCGGTCAGTCCCGCAGCCCGTAGCTCGTCGGACCAGCCCGCCGGGTCGGACCCGAGCGGTACGTGTCGCGGCGGCGACTGCGCCGGGCCGGTGCCGGCCAGCACGAGCTGGGCCGGTGCGACGTCCAGCTCGTCGGCGATCTCGGCGAGCTGGTCGGTCAGCGGCCGGTCGTCGGTGACCCAGCCGTCGAGCACGCTCAACAGGTCCGTGGCGTCGGCGCGCGACCACCAGTCGACGCCTGTGGCCCGCAACGCCACCCGTACGCCTGCGGCCCGCAGCTCACGCAGCGCCGGCAGCAGGTGGACCGCGCCACCGACCAGCCCGTCGCCGTCGAGGACAAGCGCCCGGCAGCCCGCGCCGAACCACAGGCCCACAAGCGCGGCGGTGGTGGCGGCGAGCCGCGCGAAGACCTCCTCGGTGTACGGCACCTTCGCGAACCGGAACAGCGCCGGGTGGTACGCCCGCTCGTCACCGACGGCCCGTACCGCCTCGTCGGCGTCGACGAGCAGCACCCACGGGTCGCCTGCCAACCTGTCGCGCAGCCGTTGCCGGACGGCTGTGGCGCTGGGGGTCACCCCGTCGACGTGCAACGCGTCGGCCGGCCCGTACGGGCGGGAGGTGGGGACGGGCGGCAGGACGTACACCAGCAGGGCGCCGTGGCGGCGCGCTGCGGTGACTGCCGCCTCGGCCCCGGCCAGCAGCTCCGCCGCCCACGCGTCGCCGGACGGGCCGGGATCGCCGGCCTCCTCCAGGCGCTGCGCCACCACCAGCACGTCGGGTCGCGCCTCGGCGAGGAAGCCGTCGGTGGCGAGGCACTGCTGGACGACCTGCTGGAACGGGCCGACGGCGAGCGTGGCGGGCAGACCGGTGTCGTGCAGACCCAGGCCGAGGTACGGCACCAGCGGGTCCACCGTGTAGCTGGCCAACAGCGCCACGCGCAGCGCGGGCGTCGGTGGCTGGCGTGTGAGCGCCTGCCAGCGGGTGCGTCGGGCGAACAACTCGGCGCTCATCGGGTCTCCGTGCCCTTGGCGCGCAGCACGGTCCGCAGCTCGCCGACGCTGCGTACGTCGCGGATCTCCTCGAAGGCGAAGGAGAGCCCGTAGACCTCCTCCAGGGTCACCACCAGTTGCAGGTGCCGCAGGCTGGTCCAGGTGCCGATGGTCTCCGGCCCGGACTCGTCGGTCACCTCGGCCGGGTCGACCTCCAGGACCCCGGCCACCACCTCGGTGAGCGTCACTTCGCCACCACCGCGCGGTCGTCGGTCAGCTCCTCGGTGCCGCTCGGCGACGGGAGCGGGGCCGGCGGGTCGGTCGGCTCGTCGTAGTCGGGCAGGTCGGCCTCCATCCGGCGCAGGCTCGGCGAGGCGAACCCGGCGGCGGCCACGCCGATGCCGAACAGGCCCACGATCACGAAGATCAGGCCCATTCCGGCGCCGGGCCCGCTGCCGACGAGCCAGCCGAAGTACGGCACCCCGGGCCCGCCGTCGCGCATCATCGGCTCGAACCAGCGGTCCGCGGCGATGCCTGCCAGGGCCGTGCCGCCGGGGTACGCCAGGTCCTCGATGAACTGGCGGGCGGCGAAGACCCGGCCCTGGTGCGACGGCTCGACCTTCTCCTGCCACACCGACTGGGCGTACCCGTCGATGAAGGGGATGGACAGGTGCAGGAACAGCAGGGCGACCGACCAGACGATGATGCTGTCCCCGACGCCGTAGATGATCCGGCCGAGGACGCTGAAGACCAGGATGGCGATGAGCATCCGGCGGATCTTGTGGCGGGTGTTGGGCAGCAGCCCGAGCAGGAGCGCGCCGACCACGCCACCGACCGCGCCGATGGTCTGCACCAGACCGACCGCGTTGGTGCTGCTGTCGGTGCGGGCCAGGATCTGCGGCACCAGCAGGGCGAACCCGACCGCGGCGAGCACGTTGATGGCGAACATGATCGCCTCCAGCCCGGTGAACGCCCGGCTGGCCAGGATGTAGCGGAAGCCGTAGATCGTGTCGTACCAGAAGCCGCCCTCGTCCTGCTGCGTCGAGCGGGGGATGGGTGGCAGCTTCACCAGCAGCACCGCGCCGATCGCCACCAGGTAGGACAGCGCGTCGACGAAGAGGATGACCTTGATGTCCATCAGGCCGAGCAGCGCGGCGGCGAAGCCGGGGGCGAAGATCACCGGGATGGTCCGGACCGCGAACATCATCGCGTTGGCCCTCGGGTACTGGCCCTTCTCCATCATCACCGTGATGGTCGCCTGGTACGCCGGCAGCTGGAACGCGAGGAACGCGCCGGTGACCAGGTTGACCAGGTACAGGTGCCACACCTCGACCGAGCCGGTGAGGAACAGCAGCAGCACGACGGCCGTGGTGACCGCCGAGCCGACGTCACTGAGCACGATCGTCAGTCGTCGTCCCCACCTGTCGACGAGCGCGCCGGCGATCGGGCTGAAGATCACGGTCGCGCCGAACGCGAACGCCATGAGCATGGTCAGGTCGAAGGCCCGGCCGGTGGCGTCCCACACCCAGATGCTCAGGGCGAAGTTCGTCATCCGGGTGCCGAGCGCCGACAGCAGCTGGCCGAACCAGATCGTGGTGAACCCGGCGAACCGGGACGGGCGTCGGAACGCCATGGGGGTCTCCTCCTACTGCCGTGGCGGTTGCCCGGGGTTTCCGGCCAGGCGCAACAGGCTGGTCCGGATGCCGTCGAGCAGGTTCTCAGCGGTCTCCGGCCGGAAGGCCGGAGTGGCGTAGCTCAGATCGACGCGGAGCGCGGGGCCGGAGAGCGACCCCGTCACGTCGAAGGGGAAGGGCCAGTGCCCGTCGGGGTCCTCGGTCGGTCCGAACGGCGCCGCGCAGACGTCGAGGAGCTGGTTGGCCGGGGCGACGTCGTCGAATCCGAAGCCGCCCATGTAGTTGACCGCGACAAGTGGCGGCGGTGTCGCGGCCAACCGGGCCCGGACGTCCTCGTCCGGGCACAGGTACCGCAGCAGGGCGTACCCGATGCCGTTGTCCGGGACCCGGCCGAGCTGGCGGATCACCGAGCGGACCGAGCGGGCCGCGTCTGCGGTGGCGGGCAACTCCAGCCGCAGGGGATAGAGCACCTGGAACCAGCCAGTGGTGCGGCTGACGTCCACGTCGTCGAAGAGCGGTTCGCGGCCGTGACCTGTCGTGGCGACGGTGACCGCGCCACCCGTACGCCCCGCCACTGTGGCCACCACGGCCCAGACGAGCAGGTCCCGCACACTTGCCCGCAGTCGGCGGGCCGCGGCGTGCAGTCCCCGGGTGGCCGTCTCGTCAAGCGTCACGGTGGCCAGGCCCAGGTCACCGAGGCGGAACGGCGCGGCAGCGGGCTCGTCGGCCAGCCGGGGCAGCACAGAGTCGTCGGCCTGCGCCAGCCAGAACGGCACCTGCTCGCGTAGCGCCGCGGAGCCCGCGTACTCGGTCAGCCGCCGCGCCCAGGCGCGGTACGACGTGGTCTTCGCCTGCAACGCCGGCTCGACCCCGCGTTCGAGCTGGTCGCACAGCGTCTCCAGGTCGGCGAGGAGCACACCCCGGGAGACCGCGTCGACGACGAGGTGGTGGTTGACGAGCAGCAGCCGGTCGGGCAGCTCCGGGCCGAGCCGGAAGTGCGCCACCCGGGCCAGCGGGCCGGCCGTGAGGTCAAGGCCGGTCTGCGCCTCGGCGCAACGGGCCTCGACGGCGGCCTCCCGCTCGTCGACAGGCAGCCCGGTCAGATCGTGGCTGACGAACGGGACGGCGTCGGCGGGGTCGGCGTGGTCCTGACGCCAGCTCCCGTCCGGCTGGCGGGTCAGGCGCAGCCGCAGCGCGTCGTGCTGGGCCACCAGCCGGCGGACCGCCTCGCGGACCAGCTCGGCCGGCAGCGGGCGGGCCAGCTCAAGGTAGTAGGGGTGATTGAACAGGGCGGGCCGGCCCATGGTGGGGGCGACCAGGTCGGTGAACCAGCGCTGCGCGCCGGTCAGCGGCGCGTCGCCGTGCACCGCGCCCTGCTCGGCGTCCAGCGCGGTCGGGGCCGTGGCCGAGTCACCGAGGCTGGCGGCCAGCTCGGCGACTGTGGGATGGCGCACGAGCTGTCGCGGAGTCACCTGGATTCCTGCCGTCGCGCAGCGGGCGACGAGCTGCATCGCGAGCAGCGAGTCACCGCCGACGGCGAAGAAGTCGTCGTTGATGCCGAGCTGGTTGGTGCGCAGCAGCTCCGACCAGATCGCCACGAGTTGACGTTCCCGCTCGGTACGCGGCGCGGCGGCGGCCCGTTCGGCCGAGCGTCGGTACCCGTCGGTGACAGCGCCGCGCAGCGCCGCCGCGTCGCCCAGCTCGGTGGCCACCTCGGCGAGCAGCCCGGCGGGAATCCGGTCGACAGGCGCGTCCGCGCCCCCGGTGACCGCCGCGTCGAGAGACCAGAGGCCACGCAGCACGTCCACCGGCCCGTTCGCCGGGTCGAAGGGCAGCGCTTGGGCGTCCGGTGGGGCGGGTTCGCCGGCCGGGTGCAGGACCAGCGTGGCCGCGTCGGTGGGAGGGGTCGGGGCGTACCCGATGATTCCGGCGGTGACAAGCGCGGACAGCTCCGCGCCCTGCGGCGTGGTGGTGAGCAGCACCTCGCGTCCGGACCGGGCCTGGGCCGCGAGCAGCCGGGCCAGCTCGGCCTGCCGGTGCGCGGGCCCGGCGGGTACGACCAGCCGGCCCAGGGCCGGGTGCCGCACCGCCCGCCGCACCAGCAGCGTCGCGGTGACCGCTGCCAGCTCCGGTGACCAGGCGTCGTCGGCGAACAGTTCCGGCACCCGGTAGCGCCGCGCCCACGCCTCGACCGTGACGACGTCGACGTCCGGCCGGGCCTCGGCCAGCCGCGCGGTCAGCTCGGCGAGGACCGCGCTCCACGGCGACGTCCGGTACGGCGGCGACGGCGGGCACACCACGATCGTCAACGCCGCCGCGCTGTGTCCCCGGTGGACGTCAAGTGCCGCCAGCAGCTCGGTGGAGAAGTCGCGCAGCCCGACGATGCCCGCGCCGAGCGGGCCGGGCGTCCGCCGGTCCTCCCAGCGCAGCACCAGCACGTTGTGGTCCCGTCGGCCGGTCGCGAGGCCGGCGGCCGGGTCGCGCAGCAGCCGCAGCAGCGCGCCGGGCGCGAGCTGGTCGAGGGCGTGCGGCAGGCCGAGCAGCCCGGTCCAGAAGCGGACCGTCGCCGCCAGCCCCGGCACCTCGACGGTCCCGCCGACGACCAGCCGGGGCGCCGGCGGCGCGACGCGGCGGGGCGCCGCCGCGCGCCGTCCCCCGCCGAGCGGGGCGTCCGGTCGGCGAACTCCCTCGTCGAGCACCTTCGCGAGCCCGGTCAGCAGGCGGACCATCCGCTCCGGCACGAACAGGTCGGCCCGGTACGCCAAATCGGCGTGCAGGTCGTCGCCCTGCCAGGTGACGCTGAGGAAGAGGTCGAAGTCGACGCCGACGCTCGGCACGTCGACAGGCGTGGCGGCCAGCCCCGCGAACTCCGGCAGCTCGTCGGCGCCGTCCAGGACGTTGAGCACGCACTGGAACAGCGGGTGGTACGCGGCCTGCCGGGGCAGCCGCAGCGCCTCCACGATCGTCGCGAACGGCAGCCCCTGGTGCCGGTACGCCTCCCGCGCCGTGCGGTACGCCCGGGTCACCAACTGTCGGAAGGTCTGCCGGCCGCCCGCGTCCATCCGCAGCGGCAGCAGGTCGGCGAAGCAGCCGATCAGCGGGGCGAGTTCGGCGCGTTCCCGGCCGGCGGTGGGTGCGCCGAGCACCAGGTCCGGTTGCCCGCTCTCGGTGTGCAGCAGGGCGGCGAAACCGGCCAGCAGCACGGCGAACGGGGTGACCCCTTCCGCTCGGGCCAGCTCCCGCACCGCCGCGCCGAGCCCGGCGCCCAGCCGCTGCGCCTGGTAGCCGGCGACGTCCGAGCGCTCTGCCGGTCGGGGGTGGTCGGTGGGCAGGTCCAGCAGCGGCGGCGCGTCGGCGAGCCGCTCCCGCCAGTACGTCAGGTGCGGTTCGACGGCCGCCGACGCCAACCAGTCGCGCTGGTGTCGGGCGTAGTCGGCGAACTGCACCGGCAGCGGCGGCAGCGCCCGGTCGACGCCTGTGGCGTGGTGGGCGTACCGGGCGGCGAGGTCGTCGAGCAGAATGCTCCACGAGGTGTTGTCGCAGACGATGTGGTGCATGCCGAGCAGCAGGTGCCAGCGCTGGTCCGGCAGCCGCAGCAGGCGGGCCCGCACCAGCGGGCCGGCGGCCAGGTCGTACCTGTGCGCGGCCAGGTCGGCGGCCGCCCGGCGCAGCGCCCGGGCCTGCTTCGCCGCCGGCAGACCGGTCAGGTCAAGCGTCTCCAGCCACGGGTCGACGTGCGGGCGCACGACGGGTTCCGGCTCGCCGCCCCGGTCGGAGAAGGTGGTCCGCAGCACGTCGTGCCGGGCCAGCACGTCGTCGAACGCCCGCCGCAGCGACGTCGTGTCGAGGTCGCCGCGCAGCTCGACGGCGGCCGTGGTGTTGTGCCGGACGACGTCGTCGCCGAGCTGGTCGAGGGCCCAGAGCCGCACCTGCGCCGAGGACGCCACCGCCGGTGTGCCCGCCGGGGCGGGCGTGAGCGGGGCGAGCGCCGTGGCGTCCGGGTCGGCGTCCAGTACGGCGGCGAGCCCGGCCACCGTCGGGTTGGTGAACAGGGTGTAGAGCGACACCTCCCGGCCGAACTCGGCCTGCACCTGCGACAGCAGGCCGGTGGCGAGCAGCGAGTGTCCGCCGAGGTGGAAGAAGTCGCTTGTCACGCCCACCTGCTCGACGCCGAGCGCGGCGGCCCAGAGACCGGCCAGCCGTTCCTCGGTCGGGGTGCGCGGCGCGACGATCTCCTCGTCGTCCACGTCGACGCGCACCGGGGCCGGGCGGCTGCGGTCGGCGATCGCCGCGGCGGTGCTCAACTCCTCGACGACGTACGCGGCCCGCTCCGCCCCGATCGTCGTCAGCAGCCCGCTCGCTCCGGTGGCCGCCACCGGCGCGGGCGGGTCCAGCGGCCAGACGTGGGCGAGCAGCCGGCGCAGCTCGTCCCACCCGGCCGGCACGGCCAGCGCCAGCACACCCGGGTACGCGTCGCGCAGCGCCGCGACGGCCTCCGGGTCGGTGTCGAGCACCACAGTGGTGGCCGGGTCGGCGTCGGCCAGCTCGCCGGCCGAGAACGGCCGCACCTCGTGACCGGGCAGCGCGTCGGCGAGTCTGTCGACAGGCAGCCGCTCGCCGTCGACGAGCACGAGCCGGCGCGGCTGGCCGACGAGCCGCCGCAGCTCACGCAGCACGATCGTGCCAAGCGCCGCGAAGTACTCGCCCGTGTACGGCACGTGGCCCAACTCGTCCGCGCGCTCGTCGCTCATCTGCGTCACCGGGTAGACGCCGGCCTGGTCGGCCGCCCAGACCGCGTGGACGCCAGGGGTGCGGGCTCCCAACGCGGCCAGCCTGTCGTCGAACCGGCCGGACCGCTCGCCGGCGCGCGGCGACGCCGGGCAGACCACAAGCAGCAGCGGGGCGTCGGTCCGCCGCCGGTACGCGGCCACCGCCGCGTCCAGGTCGTCCATCGCCGCGTCGAGGGCCGCCTCGCCGACGGTGTCGTCCTGCCGGCGCAGCCAGTCCTCCCAGCGCAGCAGGCACACCGTCGCGTCGGCCGTCGGCCCGGCCAGCAGGTGGGCCACCAACTGGCCGTACCCGGCCAGCTCCACCGACGCGGGTACGCGCAGGAAGCGCAGCCAGAACTCCACCGGGTCGCGCAGCGGGTCCACGGTGAACGTGGCCGCCAGGGCGATGCGATGCCGGCGCAGCCCGGTCACCTCCGACAGTGGCCGGTCCGGAGCGTCCGCCAGGGCGCGCAGCAGCTCCGGCAGTCGGCCCACGGTCGCGGCGATGGTCTCGTCGAGGTACAGGTCGGCGTTGAAGTCGACAGCGCCCTCGATCCGGTCACCCTGGACGGTCAGGCTGACGAACAGGTCGAAGTCGGTGAGGCCACTCTCCGCGGGCACCGGACGGAAGGTGACTCCGGCGGCCTGCCGCTGCCGCACCCCACCGTCGGTCATCGTGGCCAGCACCTGGAACAGCGGGTTCACGCTGGGGTCGCGGACCGGCCGGACCTCCTCCACCACCCGCGCGTACGGGGCCTCCTGGTGCGCGTACGCCTCGCTGACCGTGCGGTGCACCCGACGGACGAGGTCGCGCACGCTCGGGTCGCCGCCGACGTCCACCCGCAGCACCAGCATGGTGGCGAAACAGCCGATAAGCGGCTCCAGCTCGGTGCTCGCCCGGCCGGCGGCGGGCATCCCGAGCAGCAGGTCGTCCTGGCCGGTGGCCTGCCGCAGCAGGGCGGTCAGCCCGGCGAGGACCACAGCGTTCACTGTCGCGCCGGCGCTCCGGGCCAGCCCGGCGAGAGCGTCGGTCACGTCGGCGTCGACTGTGAACGGCAGGCTGCGGCCACGGTGGGTCTGCACCGGCGGCCGAGGGCGGTCCGGTGGCAGCGTCGAACGGGCCGGCGCCGAGGCGAGTCGTTCCCGCCAGTGCGCCAGGTGGCCGGCCAGCTCCCGTTCGGCCTCCGGCCGGCGGCGGGCGGCGACGTGCGCGACGAACCGGGTGGGCAGCGCGGGCAGCCCGGCCGGCACGTCGGCGGCGAACTCGCCGTACCAGCTCACCAGCTCCTCGACGAACACGCCTGCCGACCAGGCGTCGAAGACGATGTGGTGCGCCGTCACCAACAGCAGGTGCTCGTCGGCGGCGAGGGCGAGCAGCCGTACGGCGAGCAGCGGCCCGCTGGTGAGGTCGAAGGTGACGGCCGCGTGCGCGGCGACCTCCCGATCGACGGCCGCCTGCCGCTCCGCCTCCGGCAGCGCCGTCAGGTCGAGCACCGGGAGCGGCACCTCCAGGGCGTCCGACACCCGCTGGGTGACCATGCCCTCGACGGGCGCGAACACGATGCGCAGCGCGTCATGCCGCGCCACCACCGCGTTTACCGCCCGGCGCAGCGCCGCGACGTCAAGTGGCCCGCTGATCCGCTCGGCGAAGGGCACGTTGTAGACGGGCGTGCCCGGCTCCAGCCGATCCAGGAACCAGAGCTGCTCCTGGGTGAAGGACAGCGGATAGCTGGCCGCCGCGCCGCCCGATCGGGGCGTCGGCACGTCGGCGTCGGGGCGGTTGGCGCGGTCCTGGCTGGTACGGGTCTGCCGCAGGCGCAGGGCCAGCAGCTCCCGCTGCTCGGGGGTGAGGTCGGCGAGGTCCGGGTGCAGGTCCTGGGTCATCGGGTGGCCCCTTCGACGTACGCGCGGTCGGTGGCCGGCCCGCCGTCGAGCAGGCGGGACAGCGGGGGAGGGGAGTCGTGCAGATAGAGGTGACCCCCGGGCACGACTGTCAGCGAGAAACCCGCGTCGGTGCAGGCCGCCCAGCCGGCGACCTCGTCCGGGTCGACCAGGGGGTCGTCGGCCGCCGCCACCGCGTCCACAGGCAGTGGCAGCGGCGGCACTGTCGCCGGCCGGTACGACGCCACCACAGTCAGGTCGGCTCGCACGGTGGGCAGGATCAGCTCCAGCAGGCCCGGATCGGCGAGCACCTCGTCGGGGATCCCGCCCAGGTCGTGCAGCCACCGGGTCAGCGCGGCGTCGTCGAGGCGGTGCGCCGCGCCGAGCGGCGCGGCGTTTCGCGGCGGACGGGCCGCCGAGACCACCAGACGCTGGGGTACGGGGCCGCCCCGCGCGACCAGACGGGCGGCCACCTCGTACCCGATGATGCCGCCCATGCTGTGACCGAAGATCGCGAACGGCGCCGGCACCCGCTCGACGATCGCGTCGACGAGCGGAGGCGCCAGCTCGTCCATCGTGCTCAGCGGCGGGTCGGCCAACCGACGCTCACGGCCGGGCAACTGCGCGGTCCACACCTCCACGTCGTCGCCAAGCAGGGTGGCCCACGGCCGGTACGCGGCAGCGCCGGCACCCGCGTACGGCAGGCACACCAGCCGCAGCCGGGCGGCCGGGCGGGGCGCGACGCAGCTCAACCAGGCTGCGGCGCCTGCCGCTCGGGTGGCTGTCGTCGGCACGGATACGTGTGGTGTCGCCATGCCCGCACACGCTAGGAACGGGCCGTGACAGCGGTCTTAGTGTCTGCTGAGGGTTCCTCGGGGTGTCCGCTGCGCGGCCCGTGTGAGGTCGAGCGGGAGGTCGACGAATACGGCGCGGACCAGGTCAGGGACTGATCTCGCGGTGTTCGGGCCCGGGAAGGCACAATCGCGCCGGCGCTCGCCGAACCATGGCTACGGTCCCTCGTCCGTCAGCTGATCCGTGGAAACGGCTGACTGACCCGAGGGTGGTCAGGGTTTCGCTGGGTGGGGGTTGTCGGTGAAGGCGGTGGCGTGGTCGATGACCCACTGGCGGAACGTTCGCGGTGGTGTTCCGAGGATGTCGAATATCGTGGATGTGACGTGTGCCGGGTGTCCCATCGTGGCATCCCATGCGGCCAGGAGCATGTCCACTGCCGAGCGTGCGATTTCTGGAGTCTCGCGTCGGAAGTCGTCGGGCGGCATCTCCTCGAACGTGATCGGGCGGCCCAGCGCGTCACCGATGATGCTTACCTGTTGGGCCTGACTGAGTGATTCGGGGCCGGTCAGGACGTAGTCACCGCCGGCGTGCCCGTCCTCGTAAAGGGTCCGCGCGACGACCTCGGCCACATCTCGGTCGTCGACGGGGGCCGTCTCGGCTGCGCCGTACGGCCACCGGACCACGCCGTTGCCACGGATGGCGGCGGCCCACCAGGAGAGGGCGTTCGACGCGAACATCCCTGGTCGGATGATCGTCGAGTCGAGTCCGGAGGCCGAGATGAGCCGTTCGATCTCCGCGTGCAACGCCGCCATCGGGTTCGGTTGCTGGAAGAACGGGTGCGGGGTCTGGTGTGGTGCGGACAGGTAGACGATCCGCTGCGCCCGGGCGGCCAGCCGCTCCACGACGTCCGCCGCGGTCTGCGCCGGAGCGGTCCAGACCAGGAAGACCGTACTGACGGCGTGCAGTGCGTCGTCGAGCGATTCGGGCACGGTGAGATCGCCGGTGACGATCTCGACGGTGGCGGGCAGTGTCGCCGCCGTCTCGGGGCGGCGTACGAGGGCACGGACCGGCACGCCCGCACCGGTCAGCAGGTCGACGACGGCGCGTCCGACGCGGCCGGTCGCTCCGGTGACAAGCACCGGAGGTCCTCCTACGGGTGTCATGGCAGCCTCGCCATCGGTGACGGAGTGCAGCGGGGTGTCCAACGGTTCCATGGCTCCCATGAAACCGTTACTGAGTTAAAAATGCAACCCGGTAACGAATGTTAGTCTGGCACGGTGATGGAGCCTGTCGGTCTACGCGCCCGCAAGAAGCTGCGAACGCGGGACGCGATCGCCGATGCGGCGATCTCGCTGTTCCTGGCGCGCGGGTTCGAGCAGGTGTCGGTCTCCGACATCGCCGCCACGGCCGAGGTGTCGAAACCGACCCTGTTCCGCTACTTCGCCACCAAGGAAGACCTGGTCCTGCACCGTTTCGCGGACCACAACGGTGAGGCCGCACGCGTGGTACGCGATCGTGGGCCCGGCATCGCGCCGATGACAGCGCTGCACAGGCATTTCCGAGCCGGTCTCGAACGCTTCGAGCCGGTCACCGGTCTCAACGATCACCCCGAGGTGGTGGCGTTTCATCGGCTGGTGTTCACCACCCCGAGCCTGGCGGGACGGCTCACGCAGTACCTGCTCGACGATGAGGACGCACTGGCCGCCGTCCTCGGCCCGGGCATCGGAGCCCGACTGCAGGCCGCCCAGGTGATCGCGGTTCACCGCGTTCTGGCCCGGACCAACTGGCAGAGGATCGCCGAGGGGCGAACCGCACACGATGTTCTACCTGAGGCGATCGTCGAGGCGGACCAGGCCTTCGCCCAACTGCGCCATGGAACGGACATCTCCTAGCCCGCCACGATGGCGTAGTGCGGCCGGTGGGCGCCTCCGTCGGGGCGCTCCAGGCGCTCGACCTCGGTGAAGCCGGCGCGCGTCAGTCGCTCGGAGATCTCGTCGACCGGCCACCGGTAGGCGGTGGTGACCTTGTGGTCGAAGGCGTCGACCTCGTCCCCGGCGAAGAGGCCCAGCACCAACCTCCCGGACGGGGCCAGGGCACGCCGGAACGTGGTGAGCACGCCGTCGAGGCGCTGCGGCGGCAGGTGGATCAGCGAGTACCAGGCCAGGATCCCGGCGACGGAGTGGTCAACGACGTCCAGGTCGTCAAGTGACCCGAGGCGGTAGCTGCCACCGGGGTGGGTCGCCCGCGCGTGGGCGATGAACTCGGGGACCACGTCGATGCCCGTGGCGTCGACACCCAGCGAACGAAGGTAGTCCGTGAGGTGACCCGGGCCGCAGCCCAGGTCGAGCACCGGACCGCGTCGGCTGCCCAGGTGTCGGCCGATGAGGGCGAGATCGTCGGGGTCCACCTTCTCGCGCGTGCCGAACAGTTCGATGTAGAGATCCGCGACCGAGGCGTACGCCTGCCGTACCTGTTCCGTGCCCACCGCCCGACTATAGGAACCCCGCACCGGGCGGGTCGCGCGCAACCCCCCGTCCGAAAGATCGTTGATGCCCGAGGGGTGTACCGGATGTCGGACGCGTGGACGGGACGGCTTCTGCGGGATCCGGTGGCCGCACCCCGGGCGGCGTTCCTCGAACTCTTCTTCGACCTGGCCTTCGTCTTCGCCCTCACCCGTGTCGCACAACGGCTGATCACCGAGCTGAACGCCCGCGAGCCCGAGCGCGACGTGCTGGCCGGCGCCGCCGAGGCGCTGTTCTTCTTCCTTCTGCTCTGGTTGATCTGGATGCTGGCGGCCTGGGTCACCAGCCTCTACGACCCGGCGCTGGCGTTCGTCCAGGCGCTGGTGATCGTGGTCATGTTCGGCGCGCTGGTGCTGGCCATCGCGATGCCCCACGCGTTCGGCAGTCGAGCCGTGCTGTTCGCCGGCACCTACGTCACCATTCAGCTCGGTCGGCCGCTCGCGCTCACCCTGGCGTTGCGCGGCCACCCGCGACGGCTGGTGACCACCCGCATCACGATCTGGACGGCCGTCGCCGCGGTGCCCTGGCTCGTCGGGGTCGCCGTGAGCGAGCACGCCCGGCCCGCGACCTGGGCCGGCGCCCTGGCCATCGAGTACGTCGGGTTCGCCACCGGCTGGCCGATACCCCGGCTCGGCGCCTCCCGGGTGAACCAGTGGGTGATTAACGGGGTCCACCTGGTGGAGCGCTACCAGCAGGTGTTCCTGATCGCGCTCGGCGAGGCCATCCTGGTGATCGGCCTGGCCTCCAGCGCGGCCCCGATGACCCCCGCGGAGGTCGCCGGCTTCGTCGTCGCGTTCGCTGTCACAGTGCTGTTCTGGCGGATCTACTTCCACCGCTCCGGACACCGGCTCCCCACGGCGATCCGCGACTCGCGGACCCCGGCGCGACTCGGCGAGAGGGCGACCTACGTCCACCTCGTGACGGTCGCCAGCGTGCTGATCACCGCGGTCGGATTCGAACTGGTCATCGCCCACCCCACCGGCGAGGGCACGTTGCCGACGGCCGTCATCGTGCTGGGCGGTCCGGCGCTGTTCCTCCTCGCGCAGAGCTGGGCGGAGCACGAGGTCTTCGGGCGGCGCCCCTTCCGCCGGCTGGCCGGGGTGCTGGTGCTGGTGGCGGCAGTCCCGGTCGGCGCCCTGCTGCCGGGACTGGCGGTCCTGGTCATGGCCGCCGTGGTGCTCAGCCTTGTCGGTGGGGCAGACACGCTGGCGGGCCACCTGCGAGGTTCACACGGTGATGGCGCGGGTCCGTCCGGGGGCGGCCAGGGCACACGATGAACCAGCGCTTCGCCGCCCGGGGCGACGTGGACGCTCGCCTGCTCGTTGAGCGCTCACGCCAGCCCGGTCGTCAAGCCGACAGCATCGACGTATGGCGTTCCCGTTTCGGAACGGGGATTATCGCCGCGTGTATGCGAAGATCGCGCTTGGTAACGACGTGGCGCACGAGTTGGCGTCCCTTTACTCGTGGCTTCAACGAGACGATGAGTTTCGCGGCCGAGTCAAGACGGTGACGGCCGAGCTGAAACCCGGCGACATGGGCGGTGTCACTGCGATGCTCACCGTGGCACTCGGCAGCGGCGGCGCGGTGGCCGCGCTCGGCGGCACTCTGAACGCCTGGATCGCGGCACGACGCACGAAGGTCAGCGTCGAGATCACGAACGGGGGCTATGCCTGTCGCGTCGAGATCGACACAGCGAACGCCAGTGCTGCTGCGGAACTGTTGCGCAAGGCGATCGCCTCGGCTGGCGGGCTGGAATGACCAGCCGCCTACCCGAACCTGACCGCTCAAATGCGTTGATCGTCGGGGCCGCGAACTTCGTGAGTGAGGCCATCAACGACCTGCCGTCGGTGACCAACAACATCACTGCGCTGGCAGAGGCCCTCAGCGATTCCCGCAACGGAGTGGTCGGGCCCACCCGCTGCCGTCGGCTCATCAACCCGAAGACGCTCGACGAGGTGGGTACCGCGCTTGACGAGACTGTGAACGCCGCCAGCGACACCGCGATCGTGTATTACGCCGGACACGGGTTGCTCACGCCACGCGGAGCATTGCATCTCGCGGTCACCAACACAGATCCGAGACGTGTTGCATACACCGCCGTGCCGATCGAGTGGCTCCGTATGGCTATGGCCGAGAGTCCGGCGAGAAATCGGATCCTGATACTTGACTGTTGTTTCTCGGGCCACGCCACAACGGCCATGACTTCAGTTTCTTCGGCGCTGACTGCAGCCATCGACATCAACGGCACTTACACCATCGCCTCTGCACCAGCAAATTCGACCTCCATCGCACCACCGGGGGACCGATTCACCGCATTCACCGGCGAACTGCTGCGGGTGCTCCGCGATGGTATCCCTGGCGCCGGCGCCCTTCTCTCGATGCGTGATATCTACACCGCGCTCGTCCGCGGGTTGCACGCACGTAGCATGCCGCGTCCCCAGCACCTCGGCACCGGCCTCGCCGACCATATCGCGCTCGGCCCCAACACGGCTGACAGCCTCGGAAGGCCTGCAGCGCGCTCCGTGGTGGCACCCTCACTATCCGCCACGGTTCGCACGAAGGAAGTAAGCAGCCCACCTCCAGTCGACACGGACGCACTCGCGAAGCAGTTCCACCAGGCGCTTGTCGATGGTTACCGTGCCATGAAGCGTGAGATCAACTACAACGCGACCATCTATATCCGGATGATCTCCACATCGGGCGGACTTAGTGCAGCCCGTCAGCTCCTGCATGCCTCTTCGGTCTCCAGCGGATTCACCACCCTCTGGGAGAAGGGCCGCCTCGACCTCACTGTGGAGGCCTTCGTCCTGCAACAGCCGTGGTCCGGGCTGTTCACCGACGACGAACTTCAGATTGCGCGCGACCGGCTCGCCCAATACGGTCACTATCCAGCCTGACCACACCCCTGACGCAGGGCCGCCGAGCTCTCACGGACCTGTGGGCTCGACCGACATGCCATCCTGCGGTCCGGCGGCACCATCATGCGAACCAGTCACGACTATCGTCGGCGGACTGCTGCTGCTCCTGCTGCAAGGATCGGTGCTCGGTTGAAGTCCGATGAAAGGGCTAACGGTCATCGAAGACATCTTCGAGCACGAGCCTTGCCCGAGCTGGGACCTCCTCGTCCGGAAAGATCTCCGTGCACAGATTGAGGACTTGCTCCGTACTGGTCAGTCCGAGGCGCTCGACCAGGAAGCGGATGTCTTCGGCATCCCGGCGGCGTGCGGCCAGCACTTTCATTGCCAACAGGTGTTCCGGCGACGCTGCCGCTACCCGCAGGCCCGGATGGTCGAAGACACGAGGAGCCATCGCATCGCCGCCCGGGGCGACGTAGGCGCTTGCCTGCTCGTTGAGCCACCAGTATGGAAGGCCGAGTTCGTCGGCGACGGCCCTCGCCTCGTCGAGCACGATGCCATGTGGCTGAAAGACCGCATCGATGTCCCGGGTAGCGCGGCGGGCGTCATAGGCCAGGGCCATCGCCGCACCACCAAAGATGTAAATGTCCGCAACCACTCCCCGTCGGGAAAGACGCTCCCCCAGCCGGCGGAATGCGTCTTCGATCGCGGTGCGGTCCAACAGCGGATCATCGGCACTCACGCGACGTTCAACTCCTGCTCCGCCACAAATATGCCGCGACGTCTGAACGCCGCTGGCGCGTGCACCACCGCGTCCACACGAGCAGCGCGGCTGTTGAATGGGAACCAGAACTGCCGTAGCGACCGCGTAGCAACCCACGGCGGCGCGCCGCGCCCGTCCTTGGCCGCCAGGTGCTCTACCAACGCCGCGAGGAACACATCCCAATGCTCGTCACCGACAAGGGCCGGTTCGGCGTCCAGCAGACGGTCCCGGACCTCGGCTGGCTCCCAGCGGTACTCTTCCAGGAACTCCGCCACCAGCCGCCAGCGTCGCGTCTCGTCAGCCCCGACGAGAAGGGAACCTAGCCGCTCCACCGTCAGGGGCTCATAAGCCGCAGCACGATCTTTCACACCCGTGACGCTAGTACACGCACAGGCAGATCCAGGGTCAGCCACAGGTCTGGAGGCGCCATCTGGCTGGACGAGGCCCGCGGTGCCCGCCGAGCTTGGGCTGGAACATCCACCGTGATCCGAGAAGGATTTTGGTCCGCAAGCTTTCGAGAATCGGGCTGCCAGGAGCGGGAGCCTCAACCCACGGGGTTCAGGGTTGCTCGGTGGAAGACCTGAGGCGAAGACCGGGGCTGTCACCGGGCTTCGCCCGGAGTCGGGCGCACACTCACGACCAGATGATGTTGGGCATGAGACGTGCCGCATTCTTCGTGATCGCCGGGCCGGCCTGCATCGTGGGTTACGGGCTCGTACGCCTGTGGGGGAAGTCCGACGGCACGTACGGTCCGGGGTTCGACTGGCAGGCCGCGCACCTGGTCGCCCTGGCAGGCATGGTGTGCTTCGTACCGGCGGTGCTGGCGCTGGCCGGCCTGCTGCGCCCCGGCCCGTGGCGCAGCGTCCTGGTGGCCGTCACGCTTGTCGGGCTCGCCGCCACCATGGTGCAGTTCGGGGCGGACATCGTCGAGGGGCTGCTGGCCGCCGACCGGGCCGAGATGTCGGCGCTCGGCGCGGACTTCAAGGACGTACCCGGTGTCGAGGTGGCCTTCTACGACGTCGTACCGCAGCTGTTCTTTCTTGGTCTGCTCGTCCTGGCGGGCATGCTGGCCGCGCGGCGGCGGTTGCCGTGGTGGAGTGTCGCCCTGCTCTTCGTCGGCATCGTCCTGCCGGCTGTCACGCTCGACCTGCTGCCACTCGGCGGTCTCTGCATGCTTGTGGCGCTCGCGCCGGCGGCGCCGGCGCTGCGGCGGCCCGCCCCGGGAGCCAGCGTGGAAACCGTAATTTGACCTTGCCGGCCAGAGTCGCTCTGAGCTGCTGAGATAACGCTCTCACGGATAGTGCGAGACGTCTTGACGGGCCGGGTATCGAGCCGCGACGATGCATGCACCACCGCCCGACGTGATCGGCGCACGTCGTCCCGCACCCGCGAAAGGACCTACCCGTGCGCAGATCCCTGAGAGCGTGGTTCGGCGCCGCGCTGAGCGCGATCCTCGTGCTGGGCGGCGTCGTCGCCACGCCACCCGCCGCCAGCGCAGCGCCGTTCACCGTGCTGGTGTTCAGCAAGACCGCCGGCTTCCGGCACGGATCCATCACCCCCGGCATCACGGCGATCCAGCAGCTCGGCGCCGCCAACGGGTTCACCGTCGAGGCCACCGAGGACGCGGCCGCGTTCACGGACGCCAACCTGGACCGGTTCGCGGCGGTGATCTGGCTGTCCACCACCGGCGACGTGCTCGACGCCGCCCAGCAGGCGGCGTTCGAGCGCTACATCACCGGCGGCGGCGGGTACGTGGGCGTGCACTCGGCCTCCGACACCGAGTACGACTGGCCCTGGTACGGCGGGCTCGTCGGGGCGTACTTCGCCTCGCACCCGGCCGAGCAGACCGCCACCGTGACGGTCGCCGACCAGGTGCACCCGTCCACCCGGGCGCTGCCGCAGCGCTGGAGCCGGTTCGACGAGCTGTACAACTACCGCGCCAATCCCCGGGGCAACGTGCACGTGCTGGCCACCCTGGACGAGAGCACCTACAGCGGGGGCAGCATGGGGTACGACCACCCGATCTCCTGGTGCCAGAACTACTCCGGCGGGCGGGCCTGGTACACGGGCCTCGGCCACACCGACGCGTCGTACACCGACACGGCCTTCCGCCAGCACCTGCTCGGCGGCATCCAGACCGCCGCCGGGGCGGTCGACGCCGACTGCGGCCCCACTGTCACCACCAACTTCCAGCAGGTCGAGCTGGCCAAGGGCGCGGCCGAGACCGGCGAGCCGATGAGCCTGACCGTCCTGCCCGACCGGGGCGTGCTGCACACCTCGCGCGACGGCGTGATCCGGCACACCGACGCGGCCGGCAACACCAAGGTCGCCGCCACCCTGTCCGTCTACAGCGGCGACGAGGAGGGGTTGCAGGGCATCAAGGCCGACCCCAACTTCGCCACCAACCGCTGGGTGTACGCCTACTACGCGCCCCCGCTGAGCACACCCGGCGGCGGCGCCCCGGCCACCGGCACGCCTGCGGACTTCGCCGTCTGGGACGGCGTCAACAGGCTGTCCCGCTTCACAGTGAACGCGGACAACACCATCAACCTGGCCAGCGAGACGCTGATCCTCAACGTGCCCACCAGCCGGGGCATGTGCTGCCACGTCGGCGGCGACATGGACTTCGACGCGGCCGGCAACCTGTACCTGTCCACAGGCGACGACACCAACCCGTTCGACTCGGCCGGGTTCACGCCGATCGACGAGCGGGCCGGTCGTAACCCGGCCTTCGACGCCCAGCGCACCGCGGCGAACAGCAACGACCTGCGGGGCAAGGTGCTGCGCATCAAGCCGAGCGCGGCGGGCGGCTACACCATCCCGACCGGCAACATGTTCGCGCCCGGCACCGCGCGGACGCGCCCGGAGATCTACGCGATGGGGTTCCGCAACCCGTTCCGGATGAGTGTGGACAAGGCCACCGGCGTCGTCTACCTCGGTGACTACGGCCCCGACGCGGGCACCGCCGACCCGAACCGGGGGCCGGCGGGCAACGTGGAGTTCGCCCGCATCGACAGGCCCGGCTTCTACGGTTGGCCGTACTGCACCGCCCGCAACGACGCCTACAACGACTACACGTTCCCGTCCGGACCGTCCGGGGCGAAGTTCGACTGCGCGGGCGGACCGGTCAACAACTCGCCCAACAACACAGGCATCACGCAGCTCCCGCCGGCCGTGCCGGCGTGGCTGCCGTACGGCGGTTCCGGATCGCCGCCGGAGTTCACCGGCGGTGGGCTGTCACCGATGGCCGGGCCGGTCTACAGGTACGACCCGAACAACACCTCCGCCGTTGCGTTCCCGCAGTACTACGACGGCACCTTCTTCGCCGGTGAGTTCGGCCGCCGCTGGATCAAGAACATCAAGATCGACGCGTCCGGCCAGCCGCTGAAGATCAACCCGTTCCCGTGGACCGGCACGCAGGTCATGGACATGGAGTTCGGCCCGGACGGCGCGCTGTACGTGCTCGACTACGGCACCGGCTGGTTCAACGGCGACGCCAACTCGGCGCTCTACCGCATCGAGTACGCCCGCGAGGGCAGAGCACCCGTCGCCAGGGTGTCCGCCACCCCGACAAGCGGCACCGCGCCGCTGACCGTCGCCTTCTCCTCGGCCGGCACCCTCGACCCGGACGGCGACCCGTTCACCTACGCCTGGGACTTCGACAACAACGGCACCACCGACTCGACTGCCGCGAACCCGAGCTTCACGTACACCACAAACGGGACCCGTAGCCCGACGTTGACGGTCCGGGACACCACAGGCAAGAGCGCCACCGCGAGCGTGGTCGTCACCGTCGGCAACAGCGCCCCCGTCGTCACAGTGAACACTCCGTTGAACGGGCAGACCTTCGCCTTCGGGGACGCGGTGCCGTTCAGCGTCACCGTCACCGACGCCCAGGACGGCACGATCAACTGCGCCCGGGTCAAGGTGAACTACGTCCTCGGGCACGACTCGCACGGCCACCAGCTCGGCAGCGCGCAGGGCTGCACCGGGGTCATCCAGACCTCGGCCGACGGTGAGCACGACACGGCGGCGAACATCTTCGGCATCATCGACGCCGAGTACACGGACCTGGGCGGGGGCGGCCAACCCGCGCTGACCACGCACACCCAGGCGGTGCTGCAACCTCGGGTACGCCAGGCCGAGCACTTCGGCGACTCCTCAGGTGTCCAGATCGTCGCCGGGGCGGCCGGACACGGCGGCGCCGCGGTCGGCTACATCGACAACAACGACTGGATCTCGTTCCGCCCGTACAACCTGACCGGCGTCCAGTCGTTCAGCGCCCGGGTCGGTGCCCCGGCCGGCGGCGGGGGGACGCTGGAACTGCGCGTCGACTCGCCCACCGGGCCGCTTGTCGGTTCGGCCACAGTCGTTCCCACCGGCGGGTACGCGAACTTCGCCACGGTCACCGGTGGAGTCACCGCGCCGACCGGCACCCGGACGTTGTTCCTGGTCTTCAAGGGCGCCGGGCCGTGGTTCGACATCGACGAGTTCACCCTGTCCACCAGTCCCGGCGGCCCGGGCCCCGACCCGGAGCCGACAGGTAACCTGGCCCAGGGCAAGCCGGCCCGCGCGTCAAGCTTCGAGGGGGCCTACACCGCGGCGAACGCGTTCGACGGCGTGGCCGGCACCCGCTGGGGCAGCGCCTTCGGCGATCCGCAGTGGATCGACGTGGACCTGGGCGCCACGTACGCCCTCAGCCGGGTCAAGCTGACCTGGGAGGCGGCGTACGGCAGCGGGTACCAGATCCAGACCTCGACGGACGGGGTCACCTTCACCACGATCCGCACGGTGACCGGCGGCGACGGAGGCGTGGACGACCTGACCGGGCTCACCGGCTCCGGCCGCTACGTCAGGCTCCTCGGCACCGCCCGGGGCACCGCGTGGGGCTACTCGCTGTTCGAGTTCGAGGTGTACGGCGCCACCGGCAACCCGACAGGCGGCAACCTGCTGCTGAACAAGCCGACGTCGACGTCCAGCACCGAGGGGGCCGACGTGAGCGGCGCCCAGGCCGTCGACGGCAGCCTCACCACCCGCTGGTCGAGCACCTTCTCCGACCCGCAGTGGATCCGCATCGACCTCGGCAGTCCCACAGCGATCGGGCGGGTCAAGCTCGCCTGGGAGGCGGCGTACAGCAGCGCGTACCAGATCCAGACCTCCAACGACGGCACCACCTGGACCACAGTGAAGACGGTGACCGGCGCCGACGGTGGCGTGGACGAGCACAGCGGCCTCAACGCCAACGGTCGCTACCTGCGGATCTACGGCACCGCCCGGGGGACCGGGTACGGGCACTCGCTGTGGGAGGTGGAGGCGTACACGAGCTGAACCACCACCTGAGTCCGCCCCCACCGCCGGTCGAGCGGTGGGGGCGGACTCGCCTCGATCACGTGATGCCCAGTAGCTTCGGTGGTCCCCTGACACCTATTCCTCAACACGTGATCACCCTGCGGCCCTGCGCGGGTCCGGCCGGCCGCTGGTTGTGAGCAGCGAGCGGCGAGGCGTTGGCGCGCGGCTTGGCGATTGTGCACATGAGGGATTTCTAGTAGCGACGCACCGGGCACGCCTCGATCCGATCGCGCGCCCACCGCAGCGGCGGGCACCCATCCGGCCGGCAGCGCCCGCACGATCCGTGCGCCCGGTGCTGCGCGATGGTCTGCCGCGCCAGCATCGGCACCCATACCGACCGGGGTAGCTCTCGCTCGATCACCTGCGGTGCGCCTTGAGTGTGTCCCGCGCCCACGTCAGCATGTCGCATCGGCCGTCCCGGCACTGCGCGCAGCCACCGACGGCCCTGTACTCGCTGGGCTGCTCGTGATGCTGGCTGATCACTCGTTGCGCGGTCCAAATGACCAACGCTGGCGTCACGGGTCCGTCGTCCATGGCCACGGCTCCACCTCCAAAAACGGCAGGTCCGGCCACCGATCCCCGATCAGGTGACCGAACCGCGTCCAGTTATCGCCCCACCAGCCTCCCTTGTAACGTGGGCACCGTCAAGGTTGCAAGTGGCAACGTTTGCAGGTAGCACGTACATACGGTCATGGCGTGAGACTCGTGGCGCTCTCCGACATCGCAGACATGCTCGGCGGCATATCGCGCACCCGGACCACCGAGATCACGAACCGCGCCACCTTCCCGGCACCGATCGACACGGTGGCCAGCGGCAAGGTGCGCGTCTGGGATCGCGCTGACGTGGAAGCGTGGATCAAGAAGCACCGGCCACACCAAGCGCGCGACGAAAGCTGAGACGGCCCGCGGACCCTGCCGGAGGCCGGGCCGTTCGGCGGCGACCCTTCAGGCAAACTGAGACGCCTGTCCTCTGGGGCCGCGTGCCGCGCCGCCCGGCCAGCGCCTCTGCAACGCTCGAGGGCTCACGGGGTAGCCGCCTACGATAGGTTGATCATCGTGGCAGCCCTCAGCGCTCTGTGGTCCTTTGTCATAGTCGTGGGCCTGCTCACCATGACCCCCGGGATGGACACCGCCCTCATCCTGCGCACCGCGGCCCTCGGAGAAACCCGCCGTGCCTGGGGAGTCGTTCTCGGAATCCAAACTGGAACCCTGGCCTGGGGCGCGCTCACCTCTGCTGGTGTCACCGCGTTGCTGACGGCTTCGCACCTGGCCTACGAGGTGCTGCGATGGGCTGGCGCCTGCTATCTGATCTGGATGGGGCTGAGCATGCTGTGGGCCACCCGCCACCGTCAACCAGACGCAGCGGACCCGCCGATCGACGAACCCGCGACGGTCGGCAACGACTTCTACCCAGGGTGGCGTCGCGGCGCGCTGACAAACCTGCTGAACCCGAAGATGGGCGTGTTCTACGTCGCGCTCCTACCTCAGTTCATCCCCTCCGGCGCTTCCCCGTTTGCCTTCGGTGTGTTCCTCGCCTGCGTGCATATCCTTCTGGGTACTGCCTGGTCGGCCGTGCTGGTCGTCCTGGCACGTCGGCTGCGCACGGTGTTGCAACGTCCCACGGCTCGTCGGTTTTTGGACCGCGTCACCGGGACTGTGATCACCGGATTCGGGATCCGGCTCGCTGCCAGCAGTCACTGACGTCGCCGAACCTCTCCCGCCGCGGCGACACCTACGCTGCGGTACTAGTCGTCGGCGACGGCCACCGGCTCCGCGCCTATGCACCGGACCTTCAACTCGTGCCTGCCGGCCGAGCCCTCGAACGTGACCTCGACGTCGTCGTCCGGGCCCCGGTCCACGTCGCGCACCCGGTAACCCTGCGCGGGCGCCCAGGACACGAGGCGTACGCCACCGGCACCGCTCTCGGCCACGGCCGTGCCGCCGTCGGTGGCGAAACCCCGGCGGACCCCAGAGCTTGCGCTCGGCGCGGGGCTGGTCATGCCCGGCCCGGCGGGGCTGGCGCCCGTCGTGCCGGTGGGCACCGGCTCCGGCGTCACCTGCTGGGCGTCGGTGCGGGCGTCCGAGTGAATGGCCACGGATACTCCCCGAACAGGTTGGTGCACGCCGTGAGCATTCCCTGTCGGGCGTCGGCCAGGCGTTGGTTGGCGGGCCCCGTGTCCACAGTGGGGTCGTTCTTCACCCAGAGGTCGCCGGCTTCCTTGGCCGCCGATCCCAGCCGCTGACCCGCCTCCCGGACGGCGGGATCCGTCGAGTCGATGGAGGCCATCGCAGTGGTCACGTCCCCCATGGGGGAATCCTTCGCCTCGATGCTGCGGACCACGCGCGTGCACGCGGAGGCGGCCGCCTTGTCCGAGGGCGTGGTGGAGCTGGGGGCGGGGGAGGGCGCCTCGGCGGGGGAGCAGGCGGTCAGCAGCAGCGAGGCGACAACGAGGGTGCGGATCACGGCAGGGAGCTTAAACGATCTGCAGGTCCTGATGCCGAGCCCTTACGACCTGCTCGTCCTGGCCGGCAAGTCACTGCTCGACCGGACGGAGGCGCTGTGACCTGTTGCGACGTCAGTCGTCGGCGACGGCCACCGGCTCCGCGCCGATGCAACGGACCTTCAACTCGTGCCTGCCGGCCGAGCCCTCGAACGTGACCTCGACGTCGTCGTCCGGGCCCCGGTCCACGTCGCGCACCCGGTAACCCTGCGCGGGCGCCCAGGAGACGAGGCGTACGCCGGCGGGGCCGCACTCGGCCACGCCCGTTCCGCCGTCGGTGGCGAAGCTGCGGCGGACCCCAGAGCTGGGGCCGGGCGCGGCGCCACTCGCCGTGCCCGCGCCGGGTGACGCGGTGCTCGCCGAGCCGGGCCCGGCCGGCGGGGCGCCCGTGGTGCCGTTGGGCGTCGACTCCGGCGAGGCGAGGGCCCGCTCGATCTCCGCCTCGCTGCGCACCCCGCCCGGGGTTCCGGTGATGCTCTCCCCGACCAGCCGGATCGCACCCAACCCGATCAGGGTGGCCACGGCGACCGTGGTCACCCAGCCGCTGGCGACGAGGATCGAACGACGGCTCATGCCCCGACTATCCCCGATCCGAAGTTGTCGTCGACGCATCCCAACGCTAAAGCAGAGTTAAGGCCAGCCCTTACTGCCCTTTGCCGGCGGCGTCGGGTAACGCCGGGTGGTGTCGCCGAAGTCGTCAGAAGTCGACGGGGCGGAAACCCCTGCCACGACGGCCAGGCGCATGCTGGTCTCGTCGCTGGTGTCCGGTGCCGCGGTGAGGATCACGATCTTCAGCTCGGCGTCGCCGTCGGTCAGAACGTCGCAGTCGACAGTGACGGTGCCGACCGAGGGATGCTCGATGATCTTGCGGTCCTCGCGGTGTGCGGCGACAGTCCCGGTCGCCCACAGCTCGGCGAACTGCTCGTTGCCCTCGGTGAGGTCGCGGATGAGCCTCGCCAGACGGCGATCACGGGGAAACCGGCCGGTGGCACGCCGGAGGTCGGAGACGACTGCGGCGCTCGTGGCGTCGGCGTCCAGTGAGATCACCGGCCAGCGCGACATCCCCGGCCCGTCGGCGGTCACCGGGAAGGTGTCGCGGGCGAAGTTGCGCAGGCCCGGCGGGGACGTCGACGGGTCGCCCAGGAGCGCGGCCCAACTCCTGTTCCACCAGATCACCTGCCAGTCCGCGGCGAAGACGGCGACGGCAGCGTCATTCAGGCGTCCCACCACCCGCTGCACGCCGGGCGGAATGTGGTCGGAGATCTGGTCATCCGTCGGGGGAGCGAGGTGTGCCAGCCGGAACAGGTGGTCGCGCTCGGCGGAGGTCAGCCGGAGGGCGCGAGCGAGCGCGGAGGCGACCTGCGCCGAGGGTGTGGTCGCCCGTCCCTGCTCCAGGCGCACGATGTAGTCGACCGACACGCCGGCCAGCTCGGCCAGTTCCTCCCGGCGCAGCCCGGCGGCCCGTCGCCCACGGCCGGCGGGCAGACCCGTGGCGGCCGGCGACAGGCGGTCACGCCAGGCGCGGATCGTCGCCCCCAGCCCCGCAGCCTGCGTCATCACGCCTCGATTGTTGCGCACACCCCCATCGTGAAGGTGGTATTGCTTTTCCTACCGAGGCGCCGTCCCTGGCACACGCGTGCATCTCGACGAACGCTGGGACGCATGACGATCACCTTCATCACCGGGGCCAACAAGGGCCTCGGCCGCGAGACCGCCCGCCGCCTCATCGACCTGGGCCACACGGTTGTCGTCGGGGCGCGCGACCCCGAGCTCGGCGTCGTGACGGCCGACACGCTCGGAGCCCGGTTCGTGCAGATCGACGTCACCGACAACGACTCCGTGGCCGCCGCGGCGGCGGACGTCGAGAAGCACGAGGGCCGCATCGACGTACTGATCAACAACGCGGGCGTCCACGGGCCGTTCGGCGACCCGAGCGACCTGACCGGCGACGCCGTGCTCGATGTCCTCAACGTCAACCTCGTCGGCGTGGTGCGGACGACCACCGCCTTCCTACCGCTGCTGCGCCGCTCGTCCGACCCGGTGATCATCAACGTGAGCAGCGCGATGGGCTCGCTGTCGGCCACGCACGACCCGGCGCGACCCGAATCGGGCGTCATCGCCCCCGTCTACACGTCGTCGAAGGCGGCGCTGACCATGCTGACCACCCAGTACGCCAAGGCGCTGACGGACGTCCGGATCAACGCCGCCGACCCCGGTTACACCGCCACTGACCTCAACGGCCACAGCGGTCCACAGACCGTCACCGAGGGCACGGACGCCATCGTCATCCTCGCCACCGAAGGACCGGGCCACCGCTCGGGCCGCTTCGTCGACCGTCACGGCGAGATCGCGTGGTCCTGATGACGAGCCGTTAGCCTGCCAGGTGTGGCCCGCCTGCTGCTCATCGAGGACGACCTGACCATCCGTACCCCGCTGATCCGTGCCCTGCGGGAACGCGGCCACGCGGTCGCCGCGGCCTCGACCGCGATGGCCGGGCTGCGCGACGCCCTGGAGGACCGGCCCGACCTCGTCGTGCTCGACCTGGGCCTGCCCGACCTGGACGGACGCGAGCTGCTGCGGATGCTGCGCGCGGTCAGCTCGGTGCCGGTCATCGTGGCCACGGCCCGCGACGACGAGACCGAGATCGTCCGGGTCCTCGACGCGGGCGCCGACGACTACGTGGTCAAGCCGTTCACCGCCGCGCAGCTCGACGCCCGTGCCCGGGCGGTGCTGCGGCGGGGCCCCGCCGGCGCAGACGCGCAGGATCCGGCCCTCGTCGTCGGCGGGCTGCGGGTCGACAGCCGATCCCGGCAGGTCACCCTGGACGGCAGGACTGTGGAGCTGACGCCGCGCGAGTTCGACCTGCTGCACCACCTGGCCGGCCGGCCCGGCCAGGTGGTGACCAAACGTGAGCTGCTCACCGAGGTCTGGCAGATCCCGTACGGCGGCGCCGACAAGACCGTCGACGTGCACCTGTCCTGGCTGCGCCGCAAGCTGGGGGAGAACGCCCAGCAGCCGCGCTACCTGCACACCGTGCGCGGCGTCGGGGTCCGACTGGAAGCGCCGTGAGGGCACGGCTCGCGCTGCTGGTCGCGGCGGTAAGCGTGCTCACGCTGATCGCCTTCCTGGTGCCGCTGGCGTTGCTCGTCCGCACCGTTGCCCAGGACCGGGCCACCGTGCGGGCCACCGCCGACGCCCAGAGCCTCGTGCCGGTGGTCGGCACCGCCGACGCGTCGACCATCCGGCTGACCGTCGAGCAGCTCGCCGTGGAGTCCGGTCGGCAGGTGAGCGTCTTCCTGCCCGACGGCACGGTGCTCGGCGCCCAGGCGCCCCGTACGCCCGCGGTGGCTCTTGCCGCGCGTGGCCAGAGCCTGACCGGGGAGTCGGCGGCCGGCCGGGAGGTGGTCATCGCCGTGCAGGGTCGGACGGACGGCACCGGCGTGATCCGGATCGTGGTGCCCCGCCAGGAGCTGACCGCCGGCGTGACCCGAGCCTGGCTGGTGCTGGCGCTGCTGGGACTGGTGCTGGTGCTGATCGGGTTGGCGGTCGCCGACCGGCTGGCGCGCACGCTGGTCCGGCCGATCGGCGAACTCTCCGCCGTGTCGCACCGCCTGGCGAACGCCGAGCTGGACGCCCGGGTCACGCCCGCCGGCCCGGCGGAGCTGCGCGAGGTGGCCGGTGCTCTCAACCACCTGGCCGGTCGGATCCAGGTTCTCCTGCTGCAGGAGCGCGAGCAGGTCGCCGACCTGTCCCACCGACTGCGGACGCCGTTGACGGCGCTGCGCCTGGAGGCGGAGTCGCTGCGCGACCCGGACGACGCGGCCCGGATCGCCACCGCCGCCGACGGGCTCGAACGGGCGGTCACCGGCCTGATCCAGCAGGCCCGCTGGCGTCGCGCGCCGACGCCGGGCACGGCCGCCTCGGATGCCGCGGCGATCGTCGCGGACCGGGTGGCGTTCTGGTCGGTGCTGGCCGAGGACACCGGTCGGGCCGTCCACCTCGACCTTGCTCCCGGCCCGCTCTCCGTCGGGGTGCCCGCCGACGACCTGACGGCCGCCGTGGACGCGCTGCTCGGCAACGTCTTCGCGCACACCCCCGACGGCACGCCCTTCACCGTCCGGCTCGCCCGCGACGACGGGGAGGTGCTGCTCACCGTCGCCGACGAGGGGCAGGGCATGCCGTCCGGCGCGGTCCGACGGGGTGCCAGCGCGGCCGGGTCGACCGGGCTCGGCCTGGACATCGCCCGCCGCGCCGCGCAGGCCGGCGGAGGTCGGCTGGAACTGCGGTCCGGTCCGGAGGGCGGGGCGCAGGTGCTGCTCCGGCTCGGTCCGCCGACGTCGCGGCGAGAGGCATAGCCGCTGCGCTGCCGGGTAGCTGCCATCCATGGCGCGGTATACGAAACCCGAGCTCAGAGAGCAGATCAAGGAAGAGATCAAGGCGTCCGACAAGGGCGGCCGACCGGGACAGTGGTCGGCACGCAAGTCACAACTGGTCACCCAGGAGTACAAGAAGCGTGGCGGGGGATTCCTGGGCGAAAAGGACGAGCGGCAGAAGTCGCTCCAGCGCTGGGGCAACGAGCAGTGGCAGACGAAAGAGGGCGACACTCGTGCGCGCAAGGGCGGCACGACGAGTCGTTATCTGCCTAAGAAGGCCTGGGACGAGATGTCGGAGAGCCAGAAGCGCGCGACCGACAGCAAGAAGCGCGCGGCCAGCCGAACCGGCAAGCAATTCGTCGCCAACACCGGGCCGGCGAAGAAGGCGCGTCGAGACGCCACCACGGCCGGCCGGATGTCGGAGATGTCGGTCGCCGAGGCCGCCAAGCTGGTCCGTGGCCTCGACACGCGGCAGCTCAGGACCGCCCTGCGCAACGAGCATGCCGGCAAGGACCGCAAGACACTCGTCCAGCGGCTCGAAGCGGAACTCAACAGGCGCGGTTGACCGTGCGGGTACGGCAGGTGGCGCACCGGGCAGCTCAGCGAGCCCGACCCGCTGCCTCGAAGCCCGTCGAGGTGATCCGGTCGTCCTGTCGGCGGCGCAGGATCCGCACGTCGGTGCCCGCCTCGGTGCCTGTCAACGGCAGCACTCCCACCGAGGCGGGCACCACGGCGGAGATGCTCGCCGGGGCGATCGTCACCCCGAGGCCGGCCGCGACCAGGTGCGCCACCGTGGCCCAGCTGGTGGCGTCCTGGACGATGTTCGGTGTGTAGCCGGCTTCCAGGCACGGCCGTAGATTGCGCTGGTAGGCCCGCTCGCCGGCCACCCGGGGAAAGAAGACGAACGGGTCGTCACGCAGCACGACGGCGTCGATCGCGGGGTCTCCCGCGTGCGGGTGATCGGCCGGCAGGACGGCGACGAAGGACTCGGTGGCAAACGTGGTGCCGACCAGGTCGTCGTGGTCGTCCGCGTCCCGAACCACGCCGAGATCGACCTCGCCTTTCAACAGCCGGTCGACGATGTGCGCCGTGTACGCCTCGTGTAGGCGTAGGTGGACGGCCGGATGGCGCTCGCGGAATCGACGGATCGGCCCGGCCAGCCCGAGCTGGATCGCCGAACTGACGAAACCGATGTCGAAGCGCCCCTGCTCCCCGCGCCCGATCCGGCCCGCCTCGTGCACGTCGTCGGCCACGGTGGCCAGCACCCGCCGGCACCGGTCCAGATACGCCTCGCCCGCGGGCGTCAGCGCCACCGACCGGGAGGTACGCACGAACAGCGGCGTGCCGATCATCGCCTCGAGTTGACGGATCTGCTGCGACAGCGGCGGCTGGGCCATCCGCAGCCGCACCGCGGCCCGACCGAAATGGAGCTCCTCGGCGACCGCGACGAAGTAGCGCAGGTGGCGCAACTCGGGTTCCATACCTCAAGGATACGGATGACCCCGAACAAGATATTGGACGTTCGAATGGCGGTGGCCGGAGAATCCCACCATGAAGCCGAGCACGCTGACCATCACGTCCATGACGACCGCTGCGGAGGCCGAAGCCTTCCGGACGCTCAACGAAGAATGGATCTCCCACTTCTTCACCATCGAGGAGTCGGACCGCAAGACGCTCAACGACCCGTTCGCCGCCATCGTCGAGCCGGGTGGCGACGTGCTCATCGTCCGCGACGGCGGGGAGATCATCGGCTGTGTCGCACTGGTCCGCAGCTCGGACGACGTCTTCGAACTGTCGAAGATGACCGTGCTCCCGTCGGCGCGCGGCAGGGGTCTCGGCCGTCAGCTCATCGAGGCGGCGATCGAGCGCGCCCGCCAACTCGGCGCGACAACCCTGTTCCTGGGCAGTAACACCAAGCTTGCCGACGCCGTGCACCTCTACGAAACTGCCGGCTTCCAGCACGTCGGTCCGGAACAGATCCCGCTGCCGCCGTACGCCCGCGCCGACGTCTTCATGAAGATGGTGCTCTGACCACGTCCGGCCAACGCGGAGTTCCGGGGCTCGGCGCGGGCTTAACCCGGCCTTAGCGTTTGGACAGCGCTGCGCTATCCCCGTTCAGCCGATCCTCGGAGTCGACAACCGAGGAGAGGTGGACACCACGATGAAGCGCACCAATCTGCTTCTGGCTACGGTCGGCGGCTCGGCGGTGCTGGCGGTGGCCGGGGTCGCGCTGGGCGTCGCCGCCGCGAACGACACGCGGACCGGCGACACGGCGCTCGCCGCGGCGACCGTTGCCCCGACGGGCACGGACGCGCCGGACGACAGCGCCACCACCGCCGCGCCGGGCACCAGCGGCACGCCGTCGGCAAGCACCCCATCGGGTACGCCGTCGAGCGGCACGCCGTCGATCGGCGCCGCACCGACGGGCAGCGCGGTCGACGAGAAGCGCGCCGGTGAGATCGCGCTCGCCAGGGCCGGTGGCGGCCAGATCGTCGAGGTCGAGGCCGAGCAGGAGAACGGCCGGCCGGTGTGGAGCGTCGAGATCATCGCCGGCGACACCGAGCACGAGGTGGACGTCGACCGGGACAACGGCTCGGTGGTGAAGGCCGAGCAGGAGCCGATCGACGACGACAACGACGACGACTGACCACCAGGTGCCGCCGCCCGGCACGGGGATCCCCCCAAGGCGGGCGGCGGCTCTGGTCGCGGCCTCAGACGGCGACGCGTTGCTCCTGCACCGTCGGCTGGGCCTGGTCGAACTGGGTGCGGTACAACTCCTGATACCGGCCACCGGCGGCGAGCAGGTCGCCGTGTCGCCCACGCTCGACGATGCGACCGTCCTCGACGACGAGGATCTGGTCCGCCGCACGGATGGTGGAGAGCCGGTGCGCGATGACGACACTCGTCCGGCCGGTCAGGGCTTCGGCGAGGGCCTCCTGAACCGCCGCCTCGGAGGTGGAGTCGAGGTGTGCGGTGGCCTCGTCGAGGATGACCACGCGCGGACGGGCCAGCAACAGCCGGGCGATGGTGAGGCGTTGCCGTTCCCCGCCCGACAGCCGGTACCCGCGTTCACCGACGACCGTGTCGAGCCCATCGGGAAGTGAGCGGATCAGGTCGTCGAGGCGGGCCCGCCGAAGCACCTCCCACATCTCGTCCTCCGTCGCGTCCGGCTGAGCGAACGCCAGGTTGGCGCGGATGCTCTCGTGGAAGAGATGCCCGTCCTGGGTGACCACGCCCAGCGCGGTCCGGATCGCCTCGGCCGACAGGTCGCGTACGTCGACGTCGGCGAGCGTCACCGCGCCGTCCTCGACGTCGTAGAGGCGGGGGAGGAGCTGCGCGATCGTCGACTTGCCCGCCCCGGAGGAGCCGACGAGGGCGACCATCTGCCCCGCCTCGGCGCGGAACGACACCCCGTGCAGCACCTCCTCGCCGCCGCGGGCATCGAGCTTCACCACGTCCTCCAGGGACGCGAGCGACACCTTGTCCGCCGAGGGGTAGCCGAACCGGACCTTGTCGAACTCCACGGCGACCGGCCCGTCGGGAAGCGGACGCGCGTCGGGCCGGTCGAGGATCAGCGGCTTGAGGTCGAGAACCTCGAACACCCGCTCGAAGCTCACCAGCGCGCTCATCACCTCCACCCGAGCGCTCGCCAGCGAGGTCAACGGCGCGTAGAGGCGCGACAGCAACAGCGCGAGGGCAACCACGGTCCCGGCATCGAGGCTGCCCCGGAGGGCGTAGAGACCACCCAGCCCGTAGACCAGCGCCAGCGCCAGCGAGCCGACGACGGTGAGCGCGGTGATGAAGACCCACTGGAGCATGGCGGCACGGATGCCGATGTCCCGCACCCGACGCGCCCGTGCCGCGAACTCGGCCGACTCCTCGGCCGGCCGCCCGTACAGCTTGACCAGGGTCGCGCCGGGCGCGGAGAAACGTTCGGTCATCCGTGTGCTCATGGCCGCGTTGTGTTCGGCCGCCTCACGCTGCAGCTGGGCGAGCTTCGAACCCATCCGGCGCGCCGGGAGGACGAAGACGGGCAGCAGCACGAGCACCAGCACCGTGATCTGCCACGAGAAACTGAGCATCACCGCAAGCGTCAGCGCCAGGGTGACAGCGTTGCCGACGACCCCGGACAGGGTGTCGCTGAAGGCCCGCTGCGCGCCGATCACGTCGTTGTTCAGGCGGCTGACAAGCGCACCGGTGCGCGTCCGGGTGAAGAACGCCACCGGCATGCGTTGGACGTGGTCGAAGACGGCCGTCCGCAGTTGCACGATGAGCCCCTCACCGATGCTGGCGGACAGGAACCGCGTCACCAGACCCAGGCCGGCTTCGGCCAGGGCGATCACGGCGATCAGCACCGCCAACCGGATGACGACGCCGCTGTCGGCGCCGTCGACGATCGCCTCCACCACCCGTCCGGCGAGGACCGGTGCCGCCACCGTGAGGACCGCCGTCACCACACTCAACAGCAGGAACCTGATGATCAGGGCCCGGTGCGGCCGCGCGAACCCCGCGACGCGCTTCAGGGTGACACGGGACAGCGGTCGTTCTTCCTGCGCGTTCATCGCGTGGTGCAGAGACGTCCACGCGGTAAATTCCATGCTCATGCCTCACCTCCGATACCGGAGGTTAGGACCTCACCCGAGCTTGAGGTCAAGCCACCGCGCTGGGCATGCCAGCTCGGCGTGGCTCTGACCGAACACGCCGCGCGGGTCGCCATGCGAGCGTGTGCTGGTCACGGGAGCCCACCCTCGCGGTGAGCTGCAGACCCGCCGCGCGGGCAGTCCCCGGAACGGTCGGCCCGGCGATCGTGGAACCCCTGTCACGACGTGTTCGGTACCGTTGTCGGGCAGTGTGTGGAAGCTGTCGAGATCCTGGTTGAGTGGTGGGAGTGGGTGGTGGCTGTGTGGGCGGTAGGTAAGGTCATCCGGTTCGACGAGACACGTGGTTACGGTTTCATCGCGCCAGCGAAGGGCGGCGAGGACATTTTCGTCCACGCCAACGACTTCGGCGAGCAACGGCATCTGGTGCATCCCGGCATGCGGGTCGAGTACGAGGTGGAGGCCGGCGACCGTGGTCTGAAGGTGGCGGCCCTGCGGATCGTCGATCCGGTCGCGGTCTCCCGGCCGGAACGGGCACCGGACATCGTGCCGACGCGGACCGGGCAGACCGGTGAGGATGACGGGATGTGTGACGTCCTGTCGCCCCGCGAGTTCACCTACGAGGTGACGGAGTTGCTGATCGAGCGGGTGCCGACGCTGACCGGGGCCCAGATCGCCGCGATCCGGCAGTCGCTGGTCGACCACGCCAGATCGCACGGTTGGGTCGAGAGCTGAGCGCTGGCCCGTCCCGGTGCCCGGTGGCGTGCTGTCGTCATCGGCGTTCGGGTGCGAACGGCACCCGTAGGTCGATGCCCCGACGGGTCACGGCCAGCGCTCACCGATGAAGCTGACGCCGATGGTGAGTGGGATCGGACGGGCCGCCGCCCGCATCTCGAGCTGGTCGGCGAGCAGGCCGTAGCCGAGCATCGCGACAAGCGTGCCCGCTTGCCCGGCCGCCCACATCACTGTCGGTGCGGTGTCAGGCCGCGTCGTCGATGATGGCGCGGAAGCGATTCGCCAGGCGGATGGCCGGAGCGTTTTCCGACCTGATACGGGCTTGTTGCACGGAGTGGCCGTGTGCGACGGCGAGGCCGACCACGTGCCGGGCCACCGCGGTGCCGACTCCACGGCCCTGCCATGCGTCAGCGATCAACAGTGCGATCTCCGGCGGGCCGCCGTCCTGCCACAACAGGTGTGCGAGACCGATCGGCCCCGGCCACTGCGGGCAGGCGATGAGGAACGTGTAGCCGCGATCAGGGTCGATCAGGTGCCGCCACTCGGCGTGGCGGATCCGGTCTCGCGATGCGTGGTAGCGGGCCCTGCGGCTCTTCGCGGAGCATTCCCAGCGGTGCAGGTGGTTGACCGCCTCAAGATCGGTGAGAGTGGCGCGGCGAAGGTGCAGTCGGCGCCCGGCGGCTGTCAGCACGTCCACGTTGTCGTGCTGACTCTCGACGAGGAAACCCTGCGGCACGAATCTACTCCAAGGCTGGTAACGAAGGCCGTTCCGAGAACGCGGCACATCGTCGACTGATGCCTGTTCCGGCCCGAGAACCCGGCGGCCAACGGCGTCAACCTCACCCTCGACGCCGGACGGGCATAGCGCCCCCGGTGAGTGTGTGCGCCGCCGGACCGGGAGGGACGGCCCACCCTCCCGGTCCGGCTCTGCGGCGGCAGAGCTTCGACGCGGCCGCTCAGCGGGCCGACGGCCCGGTGGAGTCACCGACACTCTGGTGTCGGGCGGTCGGGGAGTGCGACCAGGTGCCGATCGTGCCGGCCGGAACGGTGTCCGCCTCCCTCGTGGCGAAGTCGTAGGCGTTCTCGGTGTGCAGGATCTGGTCGATCCCGGTGACCTCGTCCGAACGCGTCACCCGGAAACCGATGGTCACATCAATGATCTTGACCAGCAGCCACGTCAGCGCCAGGGAGTACGCCGCGACGGCGACGGCGCCGATCGCCTGCTTCAGCAACTGGCCCGCGCCAGCACCTGCCACGAGGCCGTCTGTCACGTCGAAGACCCCGATGAGGAGGGTGCCGACGACACCGCCGACCGCGTGCACAGCCACGACGTCGAGCGAGTCGTCGTAGCCGAACCGGTCCTTCAGGCTGACGGCCCAGGCGCAGCCGACGCCGGCGATGACACCGATGGCGATCGCACCCCAGACGTTCACGACCGCGCAGGCCGGGGTGATGGCCACCAGGCCGGCGACCGCTCCCGAGGCGGCGCCAAGCGAGGTGAAACCGCCCTTGCGGACCCGCTCCCACAGAAGCCAGCCGATCAGACCGGCGCCGGCCGCCACCTGCGTGTTCATGAAGGCGACACTTGCGGTGCCGTTCGCGGCGAGGGCCGATCCGGCGTTGAATCCGAACCAGCCGAACCAGAGCAGGCCCGAGCCGAGCATCACGAGGGGCAGGCTGTGCGCCCGCATCGACTCCCGCCGGAAGCCGACCCGATTGCCGAGCACCAGTAGCGCACCGAGGGCGGCCATGCCCGCGTTGATGTGGACCGCAGTGCCTCCGGCGAAGTCCTTGACGCCGAGCCTGTAGATCCAGCCGTCGGACTGCCAGACCCAGTGGGCCACCGGGAAGTAGACAACTGTCACCCAGAGGGCGACGAACAGCATCCACGCGCCGAACCTGGCGCGGTCGGCGATCGCCCCGCTGATCAGCGCCGGCGTGATGACAGCGAACATCATCTGGAAGACCGCGAAGGCAAGCACCGGAACGCTGCCGGTCAACGTGGTGTCGGAGATTCCGCCCATGCCCACGTTTGACAGGTCACCGACAAGTCCGCGCCCACCCACGTCCTCGCCGAAGGCGAGCGAGTATCCGTAGGCCACCCAGAGAACGCTGACGATGCCCAGGCTGACGAAGCTCATCAGCAGCATGTTGACAACGCTCTTCGCGCGCACCATGCCGCCGTAGAAGAACGCCAGTCCCGGGGTCATCAGCATGACCAGCGCGGCGCTGGTCAGGACGAATGCGGTGTCACCCGCGTCGAAGCCTTCGGGCATCGATGTGCACTCCACGTGTTGAGCGCCACCGCGTCACAGCGGCGGCGGTTGGGTTTCGTACAAGAGGAGGGGCCGGTGCCTCAGGCGAGGTCCGCCGCCTCCAAGGCGGTGCAGCAGGTGTCGACGATGAGCCGGGTGACGGTGTACGGGTCGACGTTGGCATTCGGTCGACGGTCCTCGATGTAGCCCTTCTTGTCGATCTCCACCTGCCACGGGATGCGGACGGAGGCGCCACGGTCGGAGACGCCGTAGCTGTACTCGCTCCAGGGCGCCGTCTCGTGGGCGCCGGTAAGGCGGGCCTCGACGCCGGCGCCGTAGCTGCGGATGTGCTTCAGGGGCTTGTCGCCCCGGCCGAGGGACTCGCAGGCCTCGATGATCGCCGCGTAGTTCTCGCGCATCGCGCCGGTGGAGAAGTTGGTGTGGGCGCCGGCGCCGTTCCAGTCACCCCGTGCGGGCTTGGGCTCCAGGGTGGCCGAGATGCCGTAGTCCTCGGCCGTGCGGTGCAGCAGCCAACGGGCGATCCAGAGCTGGTCGGCGACCTCCAGCGGCGACAGGGGGCCGACCTGGAACTCCCACTGGCCGGGCATGACCTCGGCGTTGATGCCGGAGATGGTCAGGCCGGCGGCCAGGCAGTTGTCCAGGTGCTTCTCGACCACGCCGCGGCCATAGATCTCGTCCGCGCCGACACCGCAGTAGTAGCCACCCTGCGGGGCCGGGTAGCCACCGTCGGGGAAGCCCAGCGGGCGGGAGCCCTGGAAGAACGTGTACTCCTGCTCGATGCCGAACAGGGGCTGCTGGGCCGCGAACCGGTCGGCCACCGGGCGCAGCAGGGCCCGGGCGTTCGACTCGTGCGGGGTGCCGTCGATGTTGAACACCTCGCACAGCACCAGCAGGTGCGCCCCACCGCGGATCGGGTCGGGGTACGTGGCGACCGGCTCCAGGACCCGGTCGGAGCTGCGGCCCTCGGCCTGGTTGGTGCTGGAGCCGTCGAAGCCCCAGGTACCCGGCTCGACGCCGTCGGCGATGATCTTCGTCTTCGACCGAAGCTTCGCTGTCGGCTCGGTGCCGTCGATCCAGATGTATTCAGCCTTGTACGCCATGTGTCTCTTTCTCCTGTGTTCGGGCCGGATGGCCAGTCGAAATCGTGTTCGGACGAGTGCCGGGCTCAGACCGCCGCGAGCGACGCGTCCGTTCGCACGAGGTGGGTGTCCGCTGCCGGACTCGCAGCGCGTAGCGCCGACGTGAGCACAGTGACGACCCGGTCGTGTGCGCCTCGCTCGGCGTCGTAGAGCGGGGTGCCTCCCCAACGGTCCCGCAGGGTTGGATCGGCCCCGCGGTCCAGGAGGTACTGGACCACGTCGAGGTTCCCCTCGGAGGCGGCCAGGTGCAGCGCCGTACGTCTGTCGTAGTCGGCGGAGTTGGGGTCCTTTCCCGCCGCCAGCGCGAGCCGGACGTACTCCAGGTCACCGTGGCTGGCGGCCCACAGCAACCGCGTGGTCGACGCCACCTCCTCCTCGTTGCGCCCGCGCCGCGGGTCGCGTTTGCCGGAGTCCTCGCCGGTGGCCAGGGAGTCGTAGACGTGGAAGTTGAACCGGTTGACGAGGGCCTCGCAGAAGGCGACCCCTCGGACGGAGTTGCCCAGCGCGTCGAGGCGCGGCGACCAGACGCAGATGCCCAGCACGCCGGGAACCACGATCATGAGTCCGCCCGAGACGCCGCTCTTCGCCGGCAGACCGATCGTGAAGGCGAACTCCCCGGAGTAGTCGTACATCCCGCACGACGACATCAGGGACAGGCACTTGCGTACGGTGTCGGCCGAGAAGATCCGCTCCCTGGTGAGGGGATTGACGCCGCCGTTGGCAAGCGAGGCGGCGACAACCGACAGCGAGCGTGCGTCGACCTCGATCGAGCAGCACTGGAAGTAGAACTCAAGCGTCTCGGTGAGGTCCGTCCCGTCCGGGAAGGCACGGTGCTCACGCATGAAGTAGCCGAGGGCGAAGTTCCGGTCGGCAGTGCGGCGTTCCGAGAGGTAGACGGCGTTGTTGAACCCGACCGCCCCGCCACCGGCCAACCTGCGCCACGTCTCGGCGACGTGGTCGAAGCGGTCGGCCATCTCCCAACTGGGGCGCAGCAGCGAGCAGCACATGATGGCCCCGGAATTGATCATCGGATTGTGCGGGAGCCCTTCGCTGTTCAGCGTCAGCTCGTTGAATCCGCGACCGCTGGGCTCCCGCCCCACATGCCTGTGGACCTGCTCGGCGCCGTGCTGTTCCAGCGCGAGACAGTAGTTGATGGGTTTGCAGACCGACTGGACGCAGAAGACAGTCTCGGCGTCTCCAAGCGCCAGCCGCTGACCGTCGGTGGTGCACAACGCGATTCCGAACTTCTCCGGATCGACGCGGCCCAGTTGCGGGATGTAGTCGGCGACCTGGCCCTCGTCGACACCCCGGAGCCCTTCGTAGATCGCGAAGATCTCCGTTCGGAGCGCGGCGAAGTCCGGAATGACGAGATCACCGCGAAGCGACTTCTCCATGACGCCGCCGCCCGCCCTGCACAGTGCGATGAAGCGGGTCAGGTCGATGCGTGCTGGCCCCTCGGCGCCCACGGCGGGACGCAGCTCGCCCCAGACCTGGGCCAGCCGCGGATCAGCCTCCGAGATCCCCGCCGCGAGCAGCCGGTTGGCAAGGTCGGTCAACGAGACAGTGCCCTGCGCGTCGACGGTGAAGGAGGCGAACAGTTTCCCGTATTCACCGGCTCCCGAATCGTCGGTGGATGACGTTTTGTCGGGGCTGCCCGACCACGCCTGCTCGATGCGACCAGCCGTGGTTCGGGGTTTCTTGATCGTGGGCATGACCTGGCTCGACCACTCCGTAGAAAGTTTGTGTCAATGCGACCACCGGCCTGGTTGCTCGCGCCTCACGGCATTCGGCCGGCCAGCCTCGCACATTCGAAAGGCTACGTGGGGCCAGTGCACATTCGCTTTATTCCGACTGACCAACGGCAGGTCAGAGGGTGTGCATCGACATCGGTGCCGAGCCTTTCCTGTCGTCAACTATTCGTAAACCGCGGCCACGTACAACTACCAAGCCGTGACGGGCCTCATCCTCGGCCCAGGAATGATCACGGCGAACCAGGGCACGTAGGAGCCAACTGATGATGCAAGGAGTGGACATGACACGGGTACTGATGGTGTTGACCTCGCACGACCAGTTGGGCGACACCGGGCACAAGACCGGCTTCTGGCTCGAGGAGCTGGCCGCGCCCTACTACCGGTTCCGGGACGCGGGGTGGGACGTGACGCTCGCCTCGCCCCGGGGCGGCCGGGCGCCCCTGGACCCGAAGAGCGACGAGCCGGACTTCCAGACCGACCAGACCCGCCGGTTCACGGCGGACGCCGAGGCGCAACGTCAGCTCGAGACGACGGTACGGCTCGACTCGGTGTCCGTCGACGACTTCGACACCGTCTTCTACCCGGGTGGCCACGGCCCTCTCTGGGACCTCGCCGAGGACAACGACTCGATCAGGCTGATCGAGCAGGTCGTCGCGGCGGGCAAGCCGATCGCGCTGGTGTGCCACGCGCCGGGCGCGTTGCGGCACTGCGCGACGTCCGAGGGCAAGCCCCTGGTCGCCGGGAAGCGGGTCACCGGGTTCACCGACAGCGAGGAGGAGTACATGGGCCTGACCACCGTCGTGCCCTTCCTCGTCGAGGACGAGTTGGTCGCCAAGGGCGCCGAGTTCTCCAAGGCGGGTAACTTCGAGTCCTACGTGGTGAGCGACGGGCTGCTCATCACGGGCCAGAACCCGGCTTCCTCGGGTCCGGCGGCGGATCAGCTGATCTCGCTGGTGAGCCGGGCCGGCGCGTAACCTCGATCGTCTCCGTCCGGCGGGACCACTGTGCGGGCCCGCCGGACGGTCGACACCGATCGGAGACCACGCTCAGCCGGCCCGTACGGCGTGCACGGCGGAGACCGCGGCGGCGCCTTCACCGACAGCGGTGGCCACCCGCTTGGTGGAGCCGGAGCGGATGTCGCCGACCGCGAAGACACGGGGAGCGCTGGTCTGGAACGGCAGCGGCGCCTGGTGCGTGCCGGGAGGCAGCCGGCTGTCGGTAAGCACGAAACCGTTGTCGTCGGTGGCGATGCCCTTCATCCAGTCCGACGCCGGGTCGGCGCCGATGAAGCAGAAGAGCCCTCGGCAGACAAGCCTCTCGCGTTCGCCCCCCGACGCCACGACGATCGCCGTCAGGGTGTCGTCACCCTGAAGCTCTCGCAGGGTGCTGCGGGTGTGGACGCGGATCTCCGGATGGGCGTGAATCCGGTCGGCCAGGTACGTCGACATCTTCGCCCCGAGGTCGGCTGAGCGCACCACCAGATGCACAGTGCAGCCGCGCGCGGCCAGGGAGAGGGCCGCCTGCCCGGCCGAGTTGGCGCCGCCCACGACCGCCACCGGCTGCGACTCGTAGCCGCGCAGGTCAAGCTCGGTCGCGGCGTACCTGATGCATCCGCTCTGCTCGAACTCCGCCCAGCGCTCGATGTCCAGGCGTCGGTAACGCGCTCCGGTGGCGGCGACGACCGCGGACGTCTCGATTCGGGTCCCGTCCGCCAGCTCGACGACGGGCCGCGACTCGTCCGAGACATCGAGGCCGACCGCCGCGCAGGGGGCGTAGATCTGCACGCCGAACTTCAGCGCCTGGATCATCGCCAGCCGGGCCAGATGCTCGCCGCTGACACCTGCGGGGAAGCCGAGGTAGTTCTCGATCCGCGCGCTCTTGGCCGCCTGGCCGCCCAGGCCGGTGCCGTCCAGCAACACGGTGACGAGGCCCTCGGACGCGCCGTAGACCGCAGCGGCCAGCCCCGCCGGCCCGGCACCGACCACGATCAGGTCAGGATTACGCGCCGTGGCGACATAGGTCAGGCCGAGCGCCTCCGCGACAGTGCCCGGGGTGGCGCGATGCAGTACCCGTCCGGCCGTGACCGCGACCGGAAGGTCGTCCTCGCCGACGCCTGTCGTCCGCATGAGCTCCCGACCGGCCGGCGAGGCCGCGTCGAGCCAGACGTGCGGGAGGAGCATCTGGGTCACGTACGTGCGCAGCTCCAGCGATTCCGCCGCGTGCGGCCGACCGACGATCTCCAGGGCGTTGCCGGCGGCACCGCGCATCAGTTCACGCCGAGCGCGGAACGTCTCGATCAGGACGTCGGCGATGTCGACCTGCTCGGCGAGCACGCGGCGCAGTTCCGGGGCCGAGATCCGGACGACAGTCCCGGCCGCGACGACACGGACCGTGAGGAAGACCTGCTGCCCGGTGAGGAGACTCAGTTCGCCGAGGAACTCGCCTGGTCCGCGCCGGTAGATGAGGCGCTCAGGCTCCAGCGCCGTCGCGTCGCGGACCGCCTCCGCGGTGGCCGTCCGCAACAGGAAGAAGTCGTAGGAGTTGTCGCCGGCGGCGTACAGATCCTGTCCCGGCTGGACTTCTTCCTCGGTGCCGTAGCTGGCGAGGCGGTCGAACTGCTCCGTGTCGAGGACAGGGCCGTCGGCGTCTCCGGTGCTCATGCTCGAACGATAGGTTCCGCGTGTTGACGACAAGTGAATCCTCGGCCGGCGGGCGCAGGAACCCTCCACTCGCTGACCACCACGTCACGTCGTTCTTGCGGCGCTGGACCATCCGGTCGCGCGCGAACAGGGCCGGGACCGCCTCCCGGAGGGCGACGACCCGAGCCCCGACCAGCGGCAGACCTCCTCGACTGGGCTGAGCCCCGCGTCGTCAGCGTCGAGGCGGGGTCGCGCACGGGGGACGGCTCAGGGCGCCGCGCGGGCGGCGCCCTGAGCGTCTGCGTCAGCCGATGCGGAACTGCTGGCCGTAGACGGCGAACGTCAGCGGCGTGTTCAGGTTGAAGTTGCCGTTGTTGAGGAACACCCGCTGGGCGGTGTCGACGCGGGACGTGTCCGAGTGGGCTTCCTCCTTGCGCATCTCGATGACCCGCTCGTCGAGGAACGCGTTGAGCCAGGTCCGCTCGTCGCCGCCCTGGGCCGGCGGCTTCGCGCGGGCGAGGGCGCGGCTGCGGATCTGGCGCATGCCCTCGTACCCGTGCATGACGGCCGCGTCGTAGTAGGCGAACTGGCCGAGTGCCCGGACCTGGTCGTTCTTGCCGTCGCGGACCGACGGGTTGAAGTACACCCGGTCCCGCTCGGCCTCCTGCGCGGCCCGGAACATCGAGTCGTTGGCGGCGGTGCGCCAGTCGCGGGGGAAGTTGGGGTCGAGCCCGGCGTGCGACGCGGTGCCGTTGACGTTGCGCAGCGCCGGCAGGTAGCCGGCAAGCACGTTGCCCGGCTTGCTGTTGGTGTACGCCTCGACCAGTTCGAGCATGTCGCCGGTGCCGGAGCAGAAGCCGATGATGCCTGCGGTGTAGCCGCGGCCGTCGCCGATGTCCTCGATGTAGGAGAACTGTGCGCGCCAGTCGAGCGAGGAGTTCTCGGCCGCCGAGACGAGCTGCATGGCGACGTCCTTCTTCGCCGCGTCGTCGAGGTTGGTGCCGGCCGGCGCGGTGGCGGTCGGCGTGGGGGTTGTGGTGCCGCCGCCCGGCAGGGTCCACAGCTGGTTGGTGGTGCCGCCGCAGGTCCAGATCTGCAACCGCGCGCCGTTGGCGGTGCTCCGGTCGGTCACGTCGAGGCACTTGCCCGACGCGGAGTTGATCAGGGCGCCACTGCTGGCCGTCCACTTCTGGGCGCCGGTGTTGTTGCAGTCGTACAGCTGGATCTTGGCGCCGTTGGCTGTCGACGCGGCGGTGACGTCGAGGCACTTGCCGAGCGCGCGGATCGAGTTGTCGGTGTTTCCGACAGTCCACGTCTGGGCCGCGCTGCCGTTGCAGTCGTAGAGCTGCACCGCCGTGCCGTTGGCCGAATTGGCGCCGGCGACGTCGACGCACTTGCCACCGAGGCCGGTGATCGGGCCGGCGGTCGCGGCGCTGGCCGACGGCAGGCCGTAGCCGACGGCAGCGACGCCGATCAGCAGGGTGCCGACGACGTAGGCGGCTGTTCTCTTGCGCACCATGGTGTTCCTCGGGGGAAGGGGCGGCGTGCCGCCGGCCGGTCGGTGCCCGGCGCGGCGATCGGCCCCGGCGGGCACCGCGAGCATCAGGAAACAGTATTAACAGATAGCGGTACGTCGATCAACTGTCAATCGAGGAAGGCGGTGGTAGCCCTGCGTAGCGCGGAGACGCACGCGACCACCGCGGGATGACCGCCCGCGCCCCTGCGGTAGGCGACGCGCGTGCGGCGGCGCATGGCCAGCGGCAGGAGCCGGACCTGCGGGGAGGGCTGCGCGATGGCGAGCTGTGGAATGAGGGCGACGCCCTGACCGGCGGCGACGAGAGCGAGCATGGCGTCGAAATCGTCGGCGTGATGTCGCACCGCCGGAGTGAAGCCCGCCATCTGGCAGGCGTGCACTGCCACCGCGTGGCAGAGCGTGCCGGGGCTGCCGATGATCCACTGCGCGTCGCGCGCTCCGCCGATCGGGTCGGCGGTGGTGTCGGTCGCTGCGGCGTCGTGGGGTACGGCGAGGAAGACGGTCTCCTCCAGCAGCGCGATCGAGTCCAACGCCGGGTCGGGTGGGGTCGGCGCGATGTCGTAGTCGTGCAGCAGCGCGACGTCGAGCCGGCGGCTCCGCAGGGCGGCCGGCATGCCGACCGGGTCCAGCTCACTGATCATGAGGTCCAGCGCGGGATGGTCGCGGGCCAGGGTGACCAGGGCGGCCGGCAGCAGGGTGCGTACGGCGCTGGGAAAGGCCCCGATGCGGACGCGGCCGTGCAGACCGGTGCGGGCGGCCGCCACTGTCGCGTCGGCGGCCTCCAGCGCGGCGAGGATGACCTCGGTGTGCCGCACGAGCGCGGTGGCGGTCGACGTGAGGCCGACCCGGCGTCCGGTGCGCTCCAGCAAGCGGGTGCCCGCCTCCCGTTGCAGGGCCGCCAGTTGCTGCGAGACGGCGGACGGCGTGTACGCGTGCGCCTGGGCGACCGCGGCGATGGTGCCGAGGCGGGCCAGATCCCGCAGCAGGATCAGACGGCGCACGTCAAGCATCAGCTCAGCTTACGTATTGGTTGAGCAATCGGAACTGGACCTTGCCGGTTGGTCGGCCGAGAGTGGAGGCATGACCCTGACCGGCCTGTACGTCCCGCTGATCACGCCGTTCGACCGGGCGGGGCGCGTCGCCACCGACGCGCTGACGGCCCTCGCGACCGAGGCCCTGGATGCCGGCGCGGCCGGTCTGGTCGCGCTCGGCACGACGGGGGAGCCGGCCGCGCTCAGCGACGAGGAGCGCGGCACGGTGCTCGACGTCCTGGCCGCGGTCTGCCGTGCGCGCCGCGCGCACCTGCTCGTCGGGGCCAACAGCGTCGAGGCGCTGCGCGCCCTGTCCGACCGGCCCGAGGTGACGGCGGCGCTCTGCCTGGTGCCCCCGTTCCTCCGACCCGGCGCGGCGGGAGTGCTCGCCTACTTCACCCACCTCGCCCAGGCCAGCCCGGTGCCGCTTGTCGTCTATCACGTCCCGTACCGCACCGGGCAGCAGCTCAGCGCCGGCGATCTGCGGCAGCTCGCCGGCCTGCCCGGTGTCATAGGCATCAAGTACGCAGGCGGGGGGATCGACGGGGACACCGTCGACTTCCTCGCCGACATCCGGCCCGGCTTCGCCGTCCTCGGTGGCGAGGACCCGCTCATCTCCCCACTGCTAGCCCTCGGCGCGCACGGCGCCATCGCGGCCTCAGCCCAGGTCGCCGCCGTGGACTTCGTCCAGTTGGTCGCGCACTGGCACGCGGGCGACGTCGCCTGTGGACGAACGCTCGGCCATCGGCTCGCGGGCCTGTCGGCGGCGCTGTTCGCCGAGCCCAACCCGACGGTGATCAAGTCGGTGCTGCACGCGCAGGGTCGCATCCCGACGGCCGCCGTACGGCTGCCGCTGCTCCCCGCCGGTCCGGACGCCGCGCGGCGGGCGCTGCGGCGCCTGGACGAGCTGACGAGCGCGTCGAGGTGACCGGACGGCGCCCGCCGGGCCGCGTCCGCGTGGTCAGTGCTCCCGGTAGGTGGCCCGGTCGAAGTCGGCGTACACCCCGTCGCCGCCCAGGTCCTGCACCCACAGGCCGACGAACGCCCCGGTGAAGCCCCATGCCGCAGGCTCCCCGTCGATGATCAGGGCGGCGTGCTCGTCGGACAGGATTGTCGCGTCCAGGTCCACAGGCAGCCGCTGCCAACCCGCGCCGAGGTCGTAGTCGAAGCGCACCACGGGCCCGTCGAACACCGCCCGCAGACCGACCCGGTCGACACCGCTCGCATCGACGCTCAGATCCGGGTACGGCGTGCGCCGCCCGTTGTCGGAGCTGAGCAGATCCAGCACCGTACGTCCGTCGTCGGCGCGGGTCAGGTAGAGGTGGTGCCAGTTGAGGGTGTTGTAGTACGCGGTGATCCCGGCGAGCTGACGGTGGTCGACCGGCTCGAACTCGACAACTGTCTCCAGCGAGCAGTGCGTCGCGCCGACACGTCGCGCGACCAGGCTCGGAGCCTGCCGACCCACCGGCGACTGCCCACCGTGGACCCGCAGGTGCGAGGGGCGGGAGCGCAGGTCGACCCAGTCCGCGGTGGCCGGCCGCCGCAGCGTCGACCAGCAGGAGCCCAGCTCGGCGGCGTCGAAGTCGTCGGTGGTGGGCTCCTCCGGCCACGGATGCGGGGCCAGGTCGGGAGCGGCGACCTCCTCGGCGGGCACCCCTCCGGGAATCCGGGGCCAGCCGCCCGACTGCCACTCGACACGCTGGATCGCGGTCTCCCGGCCCAGCACGCAGTTGCCCAGCGGCGAGTAGGGGCGGCCGACCAGGTGGGCCAGATACCACCCGCCGTCCGGGGTCTGGACCAGGCTGCCGTGACCGGCCTTCTGCAACCGCAGGTCCGGCCGACCCACGGAGCTGAGCAGCGGCCCGTCCGGGTCCACCTCGTACGGGCCGAACAGCTCCCGCGAGCGCGCCACAGTGACCTGGTGTTCCCAGCTCGTGCCGCCCTCGGCGGTGATCAGCCAGTACCAGCCGTCGTGGCGGTACAGGTGCGGGCCCTCGGTGACCCCGACCGGCGTGCCGGTGAACAGGATGCGCGGACGGCCGACGAGACGACGCGCCGCGCGATCGTACTGCTGGATCTCGATGCCACCGAAGCGGTCCCGGCCGGGTCGCCAGTCGGCGCTCATGCTCAGCAGCCAGCTGGTGCCGTCGTCGTCGTGGAACAGGGCGGCGTCGAAGCCGCGCCCGTGCAGTTTCACCGGATCCGACCAGGGGCCGGCGATGTCGGGCGCGGTGATCAGGAAGTTCTGCGGATCCCAGTAGCCGCTGGCGAAGCTGGCCACGTCACTGTAGACGAGGTGGAACTCCCCATCGTGGTACGTCAGGTCGGGCGCCCACACACCGTTGGAGTCGCCGCAGCCACGCAGGTCGAGCAGGCGGCGGTCGGTGATGATCCCGCCCAGGGGTCGCCAGTTCACCAGGTCGCGCGAGTGGTGCACGCGTACCCCCGGGTACCACTCGAACGTCGACGTGGCCAGGTAGAAGTCGTCGCCGACGCGCAGGATCGACGGATCCGGGTGGAACCCGGCGAGGACGGGGTTGCGGATCGACCAGGCAGCGGTCGCCACGTCAGCGGTGTCGGTCGACACGAGGGCTCCTCTGTGCGGCTATGAAACTTCCGGAAACTTGCGGGACCAGATCACTGGAAGCCCCTCGTACGGTAGCCGGTCTTATCGCGATAGGACAGGGGTCTTGACCGCTGGGGGAACTGCTCGTAGCGTCCCGGCCATCGATCGGTAATACCGACGAAGCAATGAAAGTTCCGGAGATCCAGGTTCGAACCCTTGCCGGCTCGGCCGGCGTCCGAGCAACCCGTGAGTCCCCGAAGGGATGGATCATGACAGCGCACCTTTCCCGCCGATCGCTGCTCGGCCTCGCCGGCGCCGGCGCCGGCGCCTACCTGCTCAGCGCGTGTAGCGGCGACGAGAAGTCAAGCGACCCGAACGCCCCGCAGACCATCAACTGGTGGCACATCCAGAACACCGAGCCGATGCTGCCGGTCTGGGCCGCGATGGCAAACGAGTACAAGACCGCGCACAGCAACGTCACGTTCACCATCCAGCCGCTGGAGAACGAGGCGTTCAAGGCCAAGCTGACCACCGCCACGCAGGCCGGCGACCCGCCGGACCTCTTCCAGTCGTGGGGCGGCGGCGTGCTCAAGCAGCAGGTCGACGCGGGTCTGGTCAAGGACCTCACCGACGACCTGAAAGACCTGGTCGCCGGCATCCTGCCCGCCGCCATGCAGCCGTACACGATCGACGGCAAGATCTACGGCATCCCGTTCGACATCGGCATGGTCGGGTTCTGGTACAACAAGGACCTCTTCGCCCGCGCCGGCATCACCGAGACGCCCACCACCTGGGCGAATCTGCTCGAAGCGGTCGGCAAGCTCAAGACCGCAGGCATCACTCCGGTCGCCCTCGCCGGCAAGGACAAGTGGCCTGCCCACTTCTACTGGTCCTACCTGGCCATGCGCATCGGCGGCGTCGGCGCGCTGCAGAAGGCCGTCGACGACAAGAACTTCGACACCCCCGAACTCGCCGCCGCCGGTGAGCGCCTCAAGGAACTCGTCGACCTGCAGCCCTTCCAGAAGGGCTTCCTCGGCGCCGAGTTCGGCTCGCCCGACGGGCAGGCCGCCACCATGGGCAACGGCAAGGCGGGCATGGAGCTGATGGGTCAGTGGGCGCCGGCGGTCCAGGCGTCCAGCTCCACCAGCAAGAAGGGCATCGGCGACAAGCTGGGCTTCTTCCCGTTCCCGGCCGTGGACGGCGGCAAGGGCACCTCCACCGAGGTCTTCGGCGGCGGCAACGGCTTCGCCGTCGGCAAGGACGCGCCGGCCGCCACCATCGACTTCCTGAAGTTCCTGCTCAGCGTCGACAACCAGCGCCGGTCCGCGAAGACCGGCGCGGTGCTGCCCACGGTGAAGGAAGCCACCGACGCCATCAGCGACCCCAACAACAAGGTCGTCGCGGAGACCCTGGCCAAGAACACGGGCTTCCAGCTCTACCTCGACCAGGCGTACGCGCCCGCTCTCGGCCAGCAGATCAACGACAGTGTCGCTGAGATCATCGCCGGCAAGAAGGCGCCTGCGGCGATCCTCAAGGACATCACGCAGGTGGCGAAGACCGTCTGACCGTGTCCCCGTATCCATCCCTAGCCGGCGATAGAACCCGAGTGGAGTAGGCATGACCAGGCCATCGACCGTGTCGGACACGAGGCGCGGCGACACGGCGACCGATCCGCCGGCACCGGGGCCGGGCACCACGCGTCAGCGTGGCCGCCAGCCCCGGCCGGGGCGGGGTGGCGTCCTCGCCGTCTTCCTGGCGCCTGCCCTGGCGCTGTTCCTGCTGCTGGTGGTCGCGCCCATCCTGGTGGCCGGCTACGCCAGCCTCTACAAGTGGAACGGCTTCGGGCTGCCGGAGAACTTCGTCGGGCTGGACAACTACACACGCGCCTTCAGCGACCCGACGTTCCGGGGCGACCTGTGGCGCGGCCTCGTACTGGTGCTGCTGTCGCTTGCCGTGCAGTTGCCCGCGGCGCTGGCCCTGGCCATGCTCCTCAACCAGCCGCTGCGCGGCCGGGCCGCGTACCGGCTGATCTTCTTCGCCCCGTACGTGCTCTCCGAGGTCACTACGGCCGTCCTGTTCACCCTTGTCTTCTCGCCCAACCGGGGCCTTGGCGAGTCGGTCTCCCGGTGGTTGGGCGCCGACGCGGGCGCCGTCTTCGCCGACCCGGACACCGTGCTGTTCGCCGTCTTCCTGGTGGTGTCCTGGAAGTACTTCGGCCTCTACATGATGCTCTTCCTGGCCGCCCGTCAGGGCATCCCGAAGGAGCTGTCCGAGGCCGCGGTCACCGACGGCGCCACCGCCTGGCAGGCGTTCCGCCACGTCACCCTGCCCCTGCTCGGCCCGACGATCCGGATCAGCATCTTCCTGTCGGTCATCGGCACCATCCAGCTGTTCGACATGGTCTGGGTGCTGACCGGCGGCGGCCCGATCCACACCTCGGAGACGATGGCCGTCACGATGTACCAGTACGGCTTCCGCCGCTTCGAGGTCGGCTACGCCAGCGCGATCAGCATCGTCATGTTCCTGCTGAGCCTCGTCTTCGCCCTGTTCTACCAGCGCATCGTCCTGCGTCGGGACACCGCGGGCGCGATCACCAACCAGGGAGGCCAGCGATGACCGCCACGACCAGTCGCGCCCAGCGGACCCGCAGCCTCGTCCTGCACCTCATCTGCATCGGCGTCGGCGCGCTCATCGTCGTGCCGGTCTGGTTCGGCGTGATCGGGGGCTTCAAGGACAACGGCCAACTGTCGACGAACCCGCTGGGCCTACCCGACCCGTGGGTGCCGCAGAACTACACCGACCTCTTCGCCTCCGGGGTGTTCTGGCGACAGCTCGGCAACAGTCTGCTCATCGCCGTCAGCAGCACCGTCATCGTGGTCGGCGCCGCGGCGATGGCGGCGTTCGTCTTCGCCCGCTACGCCTTCCGGGGCCGCGAGTTCCTGGTCACCCTGTTCGCGATCGGCCTGATGTTCCCGTTCGCGGTGGCCATCCTGCCGCTGTTCGTCCTGCTCCGCAGCATGGGCCTGCTGGACAACCCACTCGGCGTCATCCTGCCCCAGGCCGCGTTCGGGCTGCCGATCACCATCATCATCCTGCGCCAGTTCTTCCGGACCATCCCCGCCGAGGTGGAGGAGGCCGCAGTCCTCGACGGTTGCAGCTCCTTCGGGTTCTTCTGGCGGGTCCTGCTGCCGATGGCCCGTCCCGCCCTGGCCACCGTCTCGGTGCTGGCCGTCGTGACGAGCTGGAACAACTTCATGCTCCCGCTCGTCGTCTTCAGCGACCAGAGTTGGTGGACCCTCCCCGTCGGGGTCCAGGCCTTCCAGGGCCAGTACGCCGACGACACCGCACGGGTGCTCGCCTACGTCGTGCTGTCCATGATTCCCGCCCTGGGCTTCTACGCCGTGGCCGAACGCCAACTCATCGGGGGCCTGACCGGCAGCGTCAAGGGGTGACGGCACCGGATCGCCAAGCCACCTGAAGAGTCCCGCCAGACGAAGGAGCGGACCGTGGGCTCCGACAACGGCCGAAACGTCACCATCGCAATGATCGCGCGACTGGCCGGTGTGTCAGTGCCCACGGTCTCCCGGGTCATCAACGGCCGCTCCGACGTCGCTCCCGAGACCCGGGAGCGCGTCGAGGCGCTACTCAACCACCATGGCTACCGCCGCCGTACCCAGGCCCGGCGGACCGAGGCCGCACTTATCGACCTGGTCTTCAACGACCTGGACAGCCCCTGGGCCGTGGAGATCATCCGCGGGGTGGAGGACGTCGCCCGTGCCAATGGCGTCGGCACCGTCGTCTCCGCCATCCACTGGCGCATCTCCTCGGCCAAGCAGTGGCTGGACAACATGCGGACCCGATCCACCGAGGGCGTCATCTTCGTCACCTCGATGGTGAACCCTCCTCTGCAGGCGGAGTTGCGCCGGCTGCACCTGCCGGTGGTCATCATCGACCCGGCCGGTGTCGACCCGCAGGAGTCACCCACCATCGGCGCCACCAACTGGGCGGGCAGCCTGAGCGCCAACCAGTACCTGCTCGGCCTCGGTCACCGCCGCATCGGCTTCATCGCCGGCCCACCACACCTGATGTGCAGCCGGGCCCGGATGGACGGCTACCGCGCCGCGCTCGGCGCCGCAGGCATCGCCGTCGACGACGCCCTCATCCGACCCGGCAACTTCTATCACGAGGCCGGTTTCACCTCGGGTACGCAACTGCTGGCCCTGCCCGACCCACCCACCGCCATCTTCGCCTCCAGCGACCAGATGGCGCTCGGCGTCTACGAGGCCGTCCGCAAACGCGGCCTGCGGGTGCCCGACGACATAAGCGTGGTCGGCTTCGACGACCTGCCGGAGGTTCGCTGGTGCTCCCCGCCGCTGACCACCGTCCGCCAGCCACTGGCCGAGATGGGCATGCTTGCCGCCCGGACGCTACTGCGGCTCGCCGGGGGCGAGAAGACCGAGAGCCCGCGCATCGAACTCGCCACCGAACTCGTCGTCCGCGACAGCGCCAGACCACCCCGGTGACCGGCGCGGTCGGCGCGACAGGATTCGGTGCTGACGTCAGGTGTCGCGGAGGGCGTCGTCGACCCCCGTCTCGCGGCGGCCCAGGTGTGCCGGGTCCCGGCCGGAGAGCACATCCAGCGCCGCCTTCAGGCAGGCGCCGTTCTCCCGGGTGGCGCTGATCCGCCACGTCGGCGCGTACCGCTTCGCGGTCTCGTCACCCACACCGTTGGCGTCGATGCCGAGACGCCTGCACAGCGCCACGGCGCGGGGGAGATGGAACGACTGGGTCACGACCGTCGCGCGCCTCACCCCGAAGATCCGCTGCGCCCGCGCGCAGGAGTCGTACGTGTCGAAGCCGGCGTAGTCCAGGACCACCTTCCGCGCGGGCACACCCCGCTCGACGAGCCACCGCAGCATCGCCGCAGGCTCGTTGTAGTCAACGTTCATGTTGTCGCCGGACACCAGGATCGCGCCCACCCTGCCCCGCTCGAACAGTCGTCGGGCGATGTCCAGGCGGGCCGCGAGAAAGGGTGACGGCGTGCCGTCGGCGTCCACCTGGGTGCCCAGCACCAGGGCGACCGGCGCGGCCGGCACCTCGGCCTCGTCATAGAGGTGGCCCTCCGCGGCGCCGCGGACCCAGGCCACGCTGGCGACCGTGCCTCCGGCCAGCAGCACCGCACCCACGACCAAGGCCAATGAGGTACGACGGACGAACCGCCGATGCTTCCCGTACCACCGCGCGACAGTGCCGAATCGTCCCCGCATCCCGCGAGAGTATGCGGACCGCGCCGTCAAGAACGGCCCGGGTTCAGCCGAGGTCGTGCTCCTCGGGGGAGGTGTTGAGGATCCAGGCGAGCGGCATGGTCGCGCGGGCTACGTAGTGGTCGCCCTCCAGCCGGTGCATGGTGACGGTCTGCGTCGAATCCTGATCGACCACCCAGTACTGAGGGATGGCGGCGGCAGCGTACTCATTGCGCTTGGTCACCGTATCGACACCCTCCGAGCCTGGCGAGATGATCTCGATCACGAGGAGCACGTCGGCGACGGGCAGCCAGACAGCGTCCGTCTGCGCCTTGCTCCACACCACCAGGTCCGGAATTCGTCCACCCACACCGCCGTCGCGACCGGGGATTCGAAGCCCGACCGCCTGCGCGACACGATCGGCCGGGAGACCGCCCTGCGCGAGCCACACCATGAGCCGGGTCGCGATGATCGCGTGGGCGTATCCCGGCGGCGGCATGATCGAGACGACTCCCTCGGGGCTGATTTCATACCTGTGGTTCTCGTCTGCGGCCATCATCGCGGTGAGGTCGTCGAGCGTCACGACAGGGGGCATGTACCTGCCGACGGCCTCGGAGCTCATGCACGCATCGTACCGGCTTGTGGTGGAGAACAGCGGTTGCGTCAACTGGCGAACAGCATCCTCGGGGGGAATTCGCCGCTTGAACGCCAGGCGTTGACGATCTTCGCCGTGATCGCGCTGGCGGCCGAGTTGAAGTCTCCATCCTCGACTTGTGCCTCAAGAGTGCTGGGGTCGATCGTGAGAATCCGATCGAACCTGTCTTCGAATCCGAACTCGTAGCGGACTCCGGTCGCGGTGGCGTCGATCCGCCTGGCGGCCACCATCATGCCCATCGCGCTAGCTCCCCGTGGTTGCGTAGTCCTCGTAGGTGGGCCCGGGAATCGACGACTCCCAGTTGGAGACCCTGTTGGCTGCCAGGTGTGCTTCCCGGTAGTCGGCCTGCGGATGTGTCCTGTAGTACCGCAGTTCAGCCAGTTCGTGTTCCAGAAGAACGTAGTCCTCCGGTAACGGATCGCCGCGCCGCAGACGGAGCCACGCCTCGGCCATTGGTGCGCTTGGATCGTACCGTTGACGGATGATCCCACCTGAATAGTCGTCCATCGGATGTTCGTCAAAGAAGACGTGCCGCCGGATCTGCGCAACCTCCTCCCGGGTGAAGCCCGTGGAGCCGTCGAGACGAGGGGCAGCCCCGAGGTGATCAGCGATCGTGTTCACATCGTCGTGCTGACGGATCGCGTCATACGCCTCTCCTGCCCAGCGTTCCTGCCGTCCGTAGTCATCGACCTTCCGAGGACGCGTGCTGTGACCGCCATGAACATCACGTTGCTCCGCGCGAGTCCTGGCTGACTGGGTAGGGCTGCCACGTTGCAGCCGACCCAATGCCTGCCTCAGCTTCTCGATGAGGTCGCCGAGGCGGCGAACTTCCGGGCTGAGTCGGCGGAGGCTTGCCAGTAGCGCCCGCAGCAGTCGCGCGATCCGCGCTCCCCAGGAGGCGACCAGCGTCGTCACCTGTTCCACGACCAGTGGTGTGGCGAGGCCGGCGGTGGCGACGAGTTCACCGGCGTACACGATGAGGTGGGAGACGCAGGTGGCGATGGCGTCGCGGACGAGGAGTCGGACGGCTGCGACGAGGCCGGCGGCACCTTCGGTGATCGCGGCCATGGTGTCGGCGCCTTGGGCGAGGCCGATGATGGCCTGGTTTTGCTGGGCGGCCCAGGTGCGGTAGGCGGGGCCGGCGCTGCCGCCCCAGCCGGCGACGTCGGCGCGAACGGCGGCGCCCAGCGCGGCGGCCTCGGTGTGGAGGGAGGCTGCGATGTTGCGCCAGGTCTGGGCGTGGGCGGTGATCTGGGCGGGGTCGCCGGCGAGCCAGTCGAGGGCTTCGCTGAGGGGTTTGACGTGTTCGATGAGCCAGGCGATGCCGTACTGGAGTAGCGCGCCGGCCGGGTCGGAGACGAAGGCGAGGGCGTCCAGACCGGCGCTGACGACGCCGAGGCTGCCGTCGATCCAACTGCCGTTGTGTACGCCCTGGGCGATGAGGTCGATGTCCTCGCAGATCCAGATGCCGGCCCAGGCGGTGGGTGGCGTGTCGGGGGCCGATGCGACGAGCGGGTTGACCGTCACAGTCCGCCCCGAGGCTGGCGCAGACGTTGGTCGGCGCGGGTGTCGGAGGCCCGGTAGCGGTCGGCGCCGACTCGCAGTTTCCCGGCGGTGTCCCGTACGGATTCGGCGGCAGCGCCGACGCCGTTGACAAGCGTGCGTTGTAGCCCGTCCAGCAGGGTGGGCATGACCGCGCAGAGTTGCCCGTACGCGTCGGCGTCCAGCCGGACGTGTTGACCGGCCTGACGGGCGGTGTCGACCCGGTCGGCGATGCGGTCGAGGCGGGCGGCGTGGGCGATCAGGGCGTCGGGATCGACCCGCACCTCATCACCGCCGGGCATCGGACGACCCCGGGTCGGGCCGGAGTCGGCTGCGATAGGAGTCGACGATGGCCTGGGCGCTCACCTCGTCGCCGAGGGTCTCGGCGGTGGCGTCGGTGATCTGCCGCAGCAGGTCGGCGTGCGCGGCGGTGGTGGTTTCCAGGATCTGCCGGGCGGTGTGTGCCGAGGAGTGCTGCCGGACCCGTTCGTCGAGGCGAAGACCGGTCAGCAGGCCGGACGAGTCGACGGTCACCACGACGGACCGGTCGGGGCTGGTGGCGGTGCCGGTGAGCGCCCGCAGCCGTGCGGAGAGGGCTGTCGCCCGGGCGGCCCGCTCGGTCACGGAGGCTTCCCACTCGTCGAGGCGACGCCCCGCCGCGTCGAGCGCGGCGTCGTCCGCCCACATGCCGACCCCCCGCGAAACATCGGCGCCCATCACCGTCAAGCCGTCGCCACGTTACCAACCGGTGGCGCTGCGTGTCGTCCCCCGTGGCGGCGCTGCGACGCATCGACTACGGGGCCCGGCTCGGGAAGGATCCCGGGCCGGGCCGCAGCGCCGATCGGGTTACCGCGTCAGCTTCGGGTCCACCGCTGGCTGGTGCCGCCGTTGCAGGTCGAGAGGACCACCTGGCTGCCGTTGGCGGTGCCGGCGGCGTTCGGTGCGAGGCACAGGCCGGACTGCACTCCAGTGACCGTGCCATCGGTGTTGATGTTCCACTGCTGGTTGGTGCCACCATTGCAGTCCCAGATGATCACCCGGGTGCCGGAGGACGTCCCGGCGCCCTCGGCGTCCAGGCACTTGGTGCCGTACACCTGGAGTTGCCTGGCTGCGGTCGACGTCCACTGCTGGTTGGTGCCGCCGTTGCAGTCCCACAACGCCACCTGCGTGCCGTTCGTCTGCGACCTGGAGGGGACGTCCAGGCACCGGCCGGCGTTGACGTTGCGCAGCGGCGCAGCCGTGCCGCTCGGCGGCGGGGTGGTCGGCGGCGCGGTGGTCGGCGGCGGGGTGGTGGGGTTGGTGGTGTCGAAGCCGAGGAAGCGGATGGCCTGGGCGGCGTCGAACGGAATGGAGTGGCCGTAGCCCTGGAAGCTGATCGCTTCGACCGGGGCGGTGGGGCCGGTGCCTCCGTAGCGGGTGCGGGTGGCGCTTGTCTGGGGGTAGTCGGTGTAGCTGGGGGTCTGGGAGACGCCCTGCACGTTTGTCCACTGCTTGATCTGTTCGCCGAAGTTGACGTAGCTCAGCGTGGTGTCCGTGGTGCCGTGCCAGATCTGGACACGGGGGCGGGCGCCGGTGTAGCCGGGGTAGGCGTTGCGGACCAGGTCACCCCACTGCTGCGGGGTCTTGGTGATGCGTCCGCCGGAGCATTCGCTGTTCCACTCCGCGCCGTTTGTGGTGGCGAAGCAGCCGAACGGGACTCCGGAGGAGCTGAAGCCGGCGCTGAACACGTCCGGGTAGAGGCCGAGCATGACGTTGGTCATCATGGCGCCGGAGGAGAAGCCACCCACGGCGATGCGTGTCGAGTCGACGGGGTAGCGGCCGCGGACGTAGTCGAGCATGGACTTCAGGCCGACGGGGTCGCTGCCGCCGTCGCGGCGCAGGGCCTGCGGGGAGGAGACGTCCCAGCACTTGCTGCTGCGGGTCACCGACGGGTAGATCACGATGAAGCCGTAGCGGTCGGCCAGGGAGCTGAGGCCGAAACCGCTGTGCACGGCCGGGCCGCTGCCGGTGCAGTAGTGCAGTGCGAGGAGCAGCGCCGGGCGGGCCGCGACCCGGTCGGGCACGTACAGGTGCATCTGCAGGTTCGTCGGGTTGGTGCCGAAGTTGCTCACCTGGGTGAGCGTCGCGGCAGACGCCGGGGTGGCGAGCGTGACCACAGCCGTCATCGTGGCCAGAGCCGTCGCCAACCCGGCGGCCAGCAGAGCGAGTCTTGTTCTCATCGGCGGTTCCTTCGCAGTGAGTGCAGCGGGGGTGGTGGGGGTGGGGATGCCGCGCGGGAAGGAGGCCCGGACGCGCGACGTCTGCCGCGCGTCATGCGCGGCTGCTGACTGGTCCTGTTGCGCCGCCCGCCCGCCGAAGGGTGCCCTGACCAGCGAAGGCTCTCCCGGTGAGCCGTGGACGCTGATCGCCCCGCATCGACTGTGAGCGATAACATGCTGTTCGTCAAGACGTAACGTATGACGTCAGTTCACGTGGGTGAGCGGCCTGCGTCCGGCGGGTCCTCCGGAGACCATGACATGCCTGGCCGACCGCAGTGCATCAGAGCCAGCCGTTGGCGCGCGCGGTGCGGGCCGCCTCGATCCGGTTGCGGGTCGCGGTCTTTCCGATGGCGGCGGACAGGTAGTTGCGGACGGTGCTCTCCGACAGGTGCAGCCCGGCGGCGATGTCCGCGACCGTTGCACCGTCCACGGCGGCGGCGAGCACGTCCCGTTCCCTGTCGGTGAGCGGGTTCGGGCCGGCCGACAGGGCTGCCGCCGCGAGGGCCGGGTCGATCACCCGGTCGCCCGCGAGCACCCGTCGGACGGCCACCGCCAACTCCTCGACCGGCCCGTCCTTGACCAGGAAGCCACGGGCGCCGGCCTCCATCGCCCGCCGTAGGTAGCCGGGCCGACCGAACGTGGTGAGGATCAGCACCCGGCAGGAGGGCAGCCTGTCCCGCAGGACGGCGGCCGTGTCGAGGCCGCTGCCGTCGGGCATCTCGATGTCCAGGAGGGCCACGTCCGGACGGACCCGAAGGGCGGCCTCGGTCGCCTCGGCCCCGGTGGCGGCCTCGGCCACCACCTTGATGTCGGTTTCGAGGTTCAACAGCAGGGCCAGCGCGCCGCGCATCATGCCCTGGTCCTCGGCGAGTAGCAGCCGGATCATCGGGGCCACCGTCCGGCGGGGGAGTGCGGGACCCGGGCGGTGAGCAGCATTCCGCCGCTGCGTACCGGCGCGACGTGCAGTTCGCCGCCCGCCTGCTCCAGCCGCTCGGTGAGGCCGCGCAGGCCGTTACCCGGCTGCGGCCGGCCGCCCACCCCGTCGTCCCGAATGGTCAGTACCGACTCGCGGGCGTCGGCGGCGACCTCGATCTCGCATCGCGACGCGCGGCTGTGCCGCAGCACGTTCGTCACCCCTTCCCGGAGCGCCCAACCGAACGCGTCGTCGGCCTCCACGCCGAGCGGATGGTGTGTCTCCCGTACGGTGACCGAGATCCCGACGTCGGCGAGTGCCGTCCGGACGCTGTCAAGTTCCCGGCCGAAGCTGCGCTCCCGGTAACCGGTGACCGCCTCGCGGACCTCGCTGAGGGCGGTGCGACCGATCCGCTCGATGTCGGCCGCCTCCGCCGCGGCTCGGAGTGGATCCGTCGGGGCGATCCGGCGCACCACCTCCGCCTTCACCACTACCAGCGACAGTGTGTGGCCCAGCAGGTCGTGCAGGTCCCGGGCGAACCGCAGCCGTTCCTGCTGCACCGCCGTCCGGGCCAACTCCCGCTGGGTGCGGCGCAACTCCTCCACCAGGCGGGCCGTCCGGGAGAACGCCAACGTCAGGGTGCCCGCGAGCACGGTGATCAGTGCCGTCTGAGCGGTGTCGGCGGCGGGCAGACCGTGCGCCACTCCGATCGCCACGACGGCGGCGACGGACCCGCCGACCCACCCGAACCCCCAGGCCGCTCGGACGAAACCGACCGCGCCGGCCGCGGCGACGTACATGAACAGGACCAGCCAGCCCTCCGGCCCGCCGCCGTACGCGACCGCCAGCCCGACCGCGAGCAGCGCGAAAGCCGCCAGGCCGGCGTGGTGCAGGGCTGGTCGGACGGCCAGGTCGGCCACGGGTACGGCCACCAGGGCGAGGTAGAGCAGCGCGAAGACGACAAGCCCGACGGTCGCCGCCGCCGCGGGGTGCACCTGCCCGCGTGCGATGGCTGCGGCCGGTGTCAGCAGGAGCCAGAGCCACAGCGTGTGCGCCGCGACGAGCAGGAAACCGCGACGGTTCCGAACCCGCCCGACGGATTCCTCCGTACCTGACGACATGGTGGCCACGGTAGCGAGGCTCAACGGCGGACGGTCGACCGTCGGTACGCCCACGCCGCGAGCGCCGCGAAGGCCAGGCCCCAGGCGGCGAGTACGCCGAGACCGGAGGGGGAGGGCGCCAGCCCGGCCACCGACCGCCAACCGAGCTCCGCGAACCGGTACGTCGGCAGGGCGTGCGCGAGGTGCCGCAGCGCGGCGGGGAAGTACGCCACCGGCACCAGCAGACCGCCGAGCACCGACAGGCCGAGAAAGGCGAGGAAGTTGACCGGCTGGGCGATCTGGGGAGTGAGGCCGTACCCGATGGCGAGCCCGAGCAGCGCGAACGGCAACGTGCCGACCCACATCAGCAGCAGCAGCGCGGCCCACCGGCCTGCACCCAGGTCGACGTCGTGCTGGATCCGCCCGGCGACGCCGACCGCGACGACCGACGGCACCCCGCTGAGCGTGCAGACCAGCGCCTTCGCGATCACCGCCTGCCCGGCGGGCAGCGGGGTGACGCGAAGTTGGCGCAGCCAGCCCACCGCCCGTTCCTGGGAGACCGACGAACCCACCGAGAGAACGCCCGCCAGCGCGCCGTAGCCGGCCAGGCCGACCATGAGAGCGGCCGACGCGTCCACGCCCTCCAGCTGATCACCGTCGGCGCTCAGCATCGAGAAGATCACGTACGTGACCACGGGTCCGAGGACGCTGAACAGCAGCAGCCGTGGGTCCCGGACCAGCCGACGCAGCTCGAATCGTAGGTATGCGCGCATGTCAGTGCTCCGGCGGAGTAGCAGTGAGGGTGAGGAACGCGGCCTCCAGCGCGGCGGTGCTGACCTCCAGGCTCCGGAACCCGCGGGTGCCGGCCAGGGCGAGCACGGTGGCGTCGGAGTCGTCGCTGGTGAGTACGACCCGGTCGCCCCGGACCTGCACCGACCGGACGCCGGGAAGTGCCTCCAGCCCCTCGGCCGGTCTCCCGGCGAGGTCGAAGGAGACCGTGCGCCCGCCAGCCAGAGCACGGATCTGGGCCGGTGGTCCATCGGCGACCACCCGACCCGCGGCGAGCACCACGACCCGGTCGGCGAACTCGTCGGCCTCGTGCAGATGGTGGGTGCTGAACAGGACGGTGTGCCCCTCCGCGGTGTACCGGTGGATGGCCGTCCAGAACGCCTGCCGGGCGGCGACGTCCATCGCGGCGGTGGGCTCGTCGAGGATCAGCAGGTCCGAGCCACCGGCCAGCGCGAAGGCGAACCGCGCGCGTTGCGCCTCACCGCCGGAGAGCCTGTCGAGTCGGCGGTCTGCCCGGTCGGTCAGCCCGGCCAGAGCGAGTATCCGGTCGGTGGCCAGCGGGCGGGGGTAGAGCGCCCGGGCGAGCTCGACCACCTCCCGGATCGTCGCGGCCGGCACCCACCCCGCGTCCTGGAGCATCGCGCCGACCTGCCCGGCCCGGACAGCATCGGCCGGAGGCCGGCCGAACAGGGTCACCTCGCCGCCGTCGGGCGGGTCGAGGCCCAGCATGATCGAGATGGCGGTGGTCTTGCCTGCGCCGTTGGGGCCGAGCAGGGCGGCAGTGCTGCCCCGCGCGATGCTGAGGTCGACTCCGTCGAGGGCTCGGACCGGGCCGAACCGCCGGGTCAGTCCGGTGAGGCGTACGGCTGTGTCATCCATGTCCAGCACGCTAGGCGCGGGCCAGCGGGGCCGGCAGAGCCACCGATACGCAGTCGGCCAGGACATTTGTCCCTGGGTGCCGCCGCGTACCCCTTGAGATCCCTGATTCGACCGTGACATTCTTGGCCGTCGATGACCTGCTGCGCGCGGGGCTGACGCCCATCCACTGGGCAACCGGGGTCCGAGCAGGACACCCGGGGGATGGGGCACGAGCGACGGGACGCCGGGGCCTGTCCGTCCACGAGTCCGCCCGTCACCGCGCCGCACCCTGCCGGCTGGGCGACTCACTGTCGTTCATCGCGAAGGAACCCAGCCATGCACATCCCGAGAAGCCGTACGGCAGTCCTGGCGAGCCTGTTGCTTGCCGCGGGCGCGCTCTCCGGCATCAACCCCCCGACCGCCAGCGCGGCGCCCGACCCGGTCGCCGTGACAGTGAACGCCCGCGCCGGCCTGGCGACGGTGCCCGACACCGCGTTGGGCGTCAACCATGCCATCTGGGACCAGAACCTGGGCACCACCGAGACGTCGGACCTGCTGCGCGACGCAGGCGTGCAGATGATGCGCTATCCCGGCGGCTCGTACGCGGACATCTACCACTGGAAGGACCACACTGCTCCCGGCGGGTACGTCGCCCCGAACACCGACTTCGACACGTTCATGGCGGCGGTCGAGCGGGTCGGCGCCCAACCGATGATCATCGCTAACTACGGCACCGGCACACCGGCCGAGGCCGCCGAATGGGTGCGCTACGCCAATGTGACAAAGGGCTACGGCGCGCGGTACTGGACCATCGGCAACGAGAACTACGGCAACGGGCTCTACGGGTCGGCGTGGGAGGCGGACGACCACCCGGACAAGAGCGCCAGCCAGTACGCGCGGCTGGTAGTCGAGTACGCCGACGCGATGAAGGCGGTCGACCCGAGCATCAGGGTCGGCGCGGTGCTGACGATGCCTGGCAACTGGCCGGACGGGATCACCGCCGGCAGCGACCCGGGTCCGTGGAACCAGACAGTTCTCTCCCTCGCCGGCCCGAAGATCGACTTCGTGGACGTGCACTGGTACCCGGGTGGCACCGCCGCGGAGTCGCTTACCCGCACCAACCAGCTTCCCGACGCGACCTACCTGCTCCGGCAGCAGCTCAGCCGGTACGCGGGCCCGAACGCCGACCGGATCGGCATGAGCTTCACCGAACTGAACGTGGGCACCGGCCAGAACACCCAGCCGGGGGCGCTGTTCCTGGCCGACGCGTACAGCGGGCTGTTGGAGAACGGCGTCTTCACCGCCCAGTGGTGGAACGTGCACAACGGCATCGGCACCGTGAGCGAGGTGGCGGGCCAGACCGACTACGGCGACTTCGGGATGCTGTCCAGTGGCGGCTGCACGGCGGACGGCTCGGTGTGCGAACCGCCGTTGAACACGCCGTTCGCGCCGTACCACGCGCTGGGCATGATGAAGCTGTTCGCGACGACCGGCGACCAGTTCGTGCGCGCCGGCACCGACGAGCCGCTGGTCAGCGCGCACGCCGTGCGGCGAGCCAACGGCGACCTGGCCGTGCTCCTGGTCAACAAGGACCCGGACGCGGCCCACGACGTCGCCATCGACTACGCCGGGTTCACGCCGTCGACAGCCGCGCCGACGGTGTCCACCCTCACCAACGGCGCGACGGGCATCGCCACCGGCCAGTCCGGCTCGGCGACCAGTCGGACGCTGCCGCCGTACTCGTTGACGACGCTCGTGCTGCGCCCGGCCGGCGCGACCGCCGGGCGGCCCTCGGCCCCGGGCCAGCCCACCGCCACCACCGTCACCGACCGGGCCGCGACGATCACCTGGCCGGCGGCCACCGCAGGCAGCAGCCCGATCGCCAAGTACGAGGTGTTCCGGCAGAACGGCGCGGTCAGCGAGCAGCTCGGCGAGACGGCGACCACGTCGTTCACCGTCGGCAACCTGGTGCCGGGAAGTAGGTACACGGTCAACGTGCTGGCCCGCGACACGGCCGGCCGGGTGTCCTGGGCCTCACCGCCGTTGACGTTCGCCACCGGCAGCCCGGCGGCCAGCGCGTGCACCGTCCGCTTCACCACCGCCAACGACTGGGGCAACGGCTACATCGGCGGCGTCGAGATCACCAACAACGGGACGAAGCCCATCAGTGGCTGGACGCTCACCTGGACCTGGCCCACCGGCTGGCAGCAGGTGAGCAGCGGCTGGAGCGCCACCTGGGAGCAGGTCGGCGCGTCCGTGCGCGTCACCCCGACCGACGACAACCGGCAGATCGCCGCGGGGGCCAGCGTGAGCGCCGGCTTCGTCGGCGCGTACAGCGGGCCGAACGTGCTGCCCACCGCGTTCAGACTCAACGGCACCGTCTGCACGACCGGCTGACACCGCGGTCCGGCCGGCCCGCTCGCCGGGCCGGCCGGACCGGGCCCTCCCGGTCACCCTGCGCCAGGCGGCGGGTCATCCGGCCTGGCGCAGGGTGACCGTGGCGGACCCGGTGTCGTCCGCCCACGGGTCGAGAACGAGTGTGTAGGTGCCCTTCTTCGGCAGTGGACCCGCCTCGAACCTGCCGCTTCCGCCGATCACACAGCCACTTGCCACCGTCGCGTCGTCCGGACCGTTCAGCAGCAGGATCCCGCACCTGTCGGGCAGGTTGGCGCCTGTCACCTCGACTGTGACGCGGCGACCGGCGTCGGCGGGGAACCGCAGCCGGCTCACCGCGCCCGGCCGGCCGACGGTAAGCGTGACGGCCCGCCCGTCGGCGACGGTGTCGGCCTGCTCGTCGTGGGCGTCGCGCAGCCGCACGTCCGCCCAGCCGGTGTCGGTGGAGGTCCCGTCGACCTCCAGGACGTAGCGGCCGGTGGCCGGCAGGACGAACCCGTCCACGTTGCCCAGGCCGCCGATCACGCAGCCGGTGGCCACCTCCGCGCCCGCCGGGTCGCGCAGCCGCAGCAGGCCGCACCGGTCCGGCAGGGTCGCGCCGGTGACCTGGAGGAAGACCTTCTGGCCGGTACGCCCGTCGAAGGCCAGGCGGCTCACCGCTCCCGGCTGGGCGAGCGTCGCCCGCACCGCCGGCCCGTCCAGGGTGAGCGTCTTCTCCTCGTCGGTGACGGTGACGACCCGTACCGTCGCGCGGCCGAGGTCGGTGCCCCACGGGTCGAGCACCACCTGGTGGTCGCCGGTCTCGGTAAGCGTGGTGGTGTCGATGAAGCCGACACCGGAGATGACACAGCCGCTCGCCAGTTGACGCCCCTGCGGGTCGAGCAGCAGCAGGATGCCGCACCGATCCGGCGTGGTCGCGGTCGGCACCTCGACGAAGATCTTCTGGCCGGCTCGACCGGGCACCTTCAGGGCGGCGGTGGCGCCGGGTCGGGTGACCTCCAGGGTGACGTCGCCGGCGGCGGGGGCGTCCCGCTGGGCGCGCGCGGCGTCGGTGGCGAACGCGACCTGTCCGGTGAGCCCGACGTCGAGCACGCAGTCGGCGAGGGTCTGCGGGTCGGTGACGCCGGCCCGCCGGCAGACGAGTTCGGCGGTGGCCCGGTTGGGCAGTTCGCCGACGGTGAGCAGCCGTTCGGGGAAGCGCCGATCGGTGAACGTGCCGGTGTCCTGACCCGGCTCGTAGTCGAACAGCGACCGAGGTGCCTCGACGCGCCAACTGTCGGCGAAGCCGGGGTGGAGCGCCTCGAACGTGAGCGGCAGGGCCACCCGCTTGCCGCCGCGGACGGCCAGGTCGTCGCCCGGGTCGCCGTCGCGGTCCCCGAGCAGCCCCTCAAGCGTCCCGGCCCGGGCGTCCGGGGCGCTGACGCTCACGCTCAGCCCCCAGACGCCGAGAGGGTGCGCGGTCAGCCGCGTGCCGTCCGGCCAGTCCACAGTCACCGTGCCGTCGCCCCAGGTGGTGACCGTGCCGCCGTGCTGCAGCTTCGTCCCGGTAGGCGTGACGACAGGCGGTGCGCCGTTCACCCGGACCACCGGGCCGCCGGGTGTCGCGTACACGCCTACCCGGTCACCCTTCACCCGCGCCGCGACGGCGGCGTTGACGGCCACCACCGAGCTGGCCGGGAACATCGTCTGCCGGGTCTGGACCTCGAAGTCGTCGGTCGTCGAGCGGCTGAGCACGAACTCACCGGCGGCCTGGAAGTCGTAGCGGAGACCGTCGTAGGTGAGCAGGTGCGGGTCGCCGTTGCTGTTCGCACAGCGATAACCCTTGCCGACCACCGAGATCGAGCAGCCGCCACGGGGAGTCTGCGGGCCGGGCGGGTCGCAGTCCTTGCCGTTCGTCGGCAGCGGGAAGCCGCCGTACGTCGTGCGCAGCGGCACCCCGACGGCCTTGCGGTACGCGTTCTCGGCCAGCACCGCGTGCACCTCGCCGGGGTCCGCCCCGCTCGCGAACTGACCGCCCTGGGTGCAGAACTGGCCCCGGTCGGTGTTGTTCACCATGTCGAGGGCGTGGTTCATCTCGTGGATGAGGGTGGCGCACTGGTCCTCGGTGAACCCCGGGCCCTCCTCCGGCAGCTTCCGCCCGTCGTTGCCCGGCACCCAGTTGATCTGCACGTCACTGCCCGGGATGTACGTCGTGGTGTCGCTCTCCGAACCGAAGATGGGCTTGCGGACCTTGATCTCCTTACCGGAGCGTTCCAACTCGTCGAGCACCGCGCCGTTGCCCGAGCCGCGGATCTGCCCGACGCAGCCCGCGTACTCCGTCTGCACGTCGGAATTGACGGTGACCACGGCGGACGCCGACTGCGGGGCCAACAGCACCAGCACCCCCGCCAGGACCACGCCCAGCCGAATCGCGCGCACGCCGCTCACCCGCCCCTCACCTCGAACTCGACAGTGCCCTGCTCGGCCGTCGCGGCGCAGGCGTCCGCCGGCACCCCCGGCAGGGGCGCCCGCAGGTAACCCACCACCAGCCGGTACGCCCCGGGCTGATCCACTGGCCACCACGTCACGGTGGCCCCGCCGCGCCCGTCGGAGGCGGAGGTGGTCACGGCCGCTCCCACGGGGCTCTGCGGGTCACTGTCGACGGTCAGTTCCACCGCGCCGCGCGGTGGCACCGCGACCAGGTTCTCGATGAGGTACGCGGTGAAGTCCCGGTAGTAGGCGGCAGCACCGATGGCGGGGGCGACAGGCGCCCCGTCACGGGTCAGCGCCATGACCGTCACCGCGCCGGCCGGCACCCGGCTCAGCCTGCACTCGGCGTCCCTGTTGTTGACCAGCTTGAGCCGGATGGTGACCTGCTCACCCACCCGGTACACCGGCTGCGACGCCGTGACGGTGAGGCCGAGAGTCGCCGTACCGCCGGAGGGGGCCGGCTTGGGACGCGACCTGCGGCATCCGGCCGTCGTGGCGAGCAGCAGCAGGGCGAGGCAGCCGGCGAGCGCCACACGCCCTACCGACCCTGCCCGGGGTACGCCCATGGGCCGCGCGCCTCCTCGGACCGACGTCCGTCGTCGGCGATCCCGGCCAGCCTGGCCGTCGAGGACGGCGGGTGCTGTCGTGATTGGGCCTGGCGGATGTCCGCTAGCCGACCCCAGGGGCAGTCGACCCACCATCGTGGTGGTTACGCTGCGGCAGAGCCGGGCCGGACTGGATCGGTTCCTACGCCGCCCCGGCGCCGCCCTGGACACCGTCGGGCGTTGCCCTCAGGTGTGCCAGATCGTCGCCGCGCCGGCCAGGGCGGCCTCCTGGTACGGCGTCCGCGTCGAGCCGTCGGCGACGACCTCGACCGGCCACCTCTGCCGCAGCGTCGTCCACAGCTGCGCCGTCACGCCCGCGTACGTCGCGAGCTCGTCGGTGCCCTCGGCCACCCGCAGCACGTAGAGCCAGGCCGCTTCGTCCGGTGCGCCGTCGAGCGGGGCCCGCCAGACGCGGTGCAGGCTGCGGCCGTTCCGACGCGCGGCATCGGTCGACAGGAGGTCGTCGGCCGCGGTCGGGTCGGGGGCGTCCGTCGGCCCGGTGGGGCTGAACCGGTACGGCGGGGTCGGCACCTCGGCGATGATCGGCACCTCGGCCAGGTCGGGGCCGTCGGGGTCACCGAGGAAGGAGCGCATCAGTGCCTGTTCCTCGACGGTGATGCCGACCCCGTGGTACGCGAGGCTGAGCAGCAGCGTGTCGTCGGCCAGGGCCGACTCGCCTGCGGAATAGTGCTCCCGCACGGTGCCGAGGGTGTCGTCGGCCAGCCGGCCCGCGAGGCGTCGACACACCTCGGCGACCGCCGCGTAGGACTTCACATCCATGGTGTTCATCTCTTGTTGTAGTCGCCGAGCTCGGTCGTCGTGACGTTCCCCTGAGCGTCCTGGACGACCCTGATGATCTTTCTGCCCTTCGGGCCTTCCCAGGTCCAACTGCCGTCGCCACCGACAGCGGGATTACTGTAACGAGGCGTGGTGCTGTTCGGGATTCCCCGCGGAGCAGGCGTCGGCGCGTTCGGGTTCCTGATGACACCCGGATCGCTGGGGTCCGTCGGGTAGGACGTACGTATCTCGCCGTCGGCGAGCACTGTCGTCTTGACCTTGACGCCGTTGACCACGCCTTCGTAGTCGTAGGCCCACCGCCGATTGCCGTCCGCGTCCTTGGTCAGGTACGGCCCCTTCATTGGCGGGCCCTGCTGCGTCACCTGGAGCACGGCATCGCGGATCTTCGACTCGTCCCAGTCCTTCGGGAACTCCGTCTTGCCGGGCAGGCCGGTGCCCGCGAGGTGGCCGCCCTGCCGGCTGCCCTCACCCTCGACGATGTGTTTCTTCGACGCATCGGTGTACCGGATGTCGCCCGGGTCGGGCGGCCGCGTCGGCGCGGGCGGCCGGTTGGTCTGTGTCGGCGCGGGCGGTGTGGGTGGCGTGCTGGGCGGTGTGGGTGGCGTGCTGCGCTGTTTCGGCGCGGCGGTGGTGGCTCCCGAGCCGCTCGACCCGGCCGGGTGCCTCTGCTGCGACACCCGCCCGGTCGCCGGGTTGCCCCCCGAGATCGGTGAGCCTCCGGACTGCAGACGGCCGAGGGGCACCACCGCGGCGCGGATCGCGGCGGCGCACCGCGCTGCGGCAGCCTGATAGAGGCCCTTCGCCTGCAGCGCGGAGGCCCGAGCCTGCTCGCGTTCCGTCTCACACAACCGCGCGGCCTGACCGATGCGGACGACCATCGTGAAGACCGGCTCGCGTTGCCCCGCCGCGTACGACTCGTTGAGCCCTCGCCAGACACCCGGCCCGTAGGTGCGCCGACCGGTCAGACCACAGAACTGACCGAGCAGGTTCCGGTACTGACTGTCAGCGGCCACCGCGAGACGCAGCGCGGCCCGGGACTGTGCCTGGGCACGCGCCAGCTCGTTGGCGAAGACGGACAGCGCCTGTGCGCCGGCGAGGTAAGCGTCGGCCAGGGCTTTGGCGTCGTCGGGCAGTTGTGCGAGTTCGCGGTCCACGGTCGCGGCGAAGTCGCCCCGGAGGGCCAGCGCACCGCTGTTCGCCGCGACGGATCGCAGCCGGGCGCTGTGCCCGTTGGCTTCCCCGGCCCGACGCTGGAGATCGGCCACCATCGCCTGGATCGAGGCCGGATCGCCCGGGGTCGGGTCACCGTCGTAGAGGTCGAGGACCTGCCAGTCGTCCATGTCGGCAGGCGCTCAGCCGTTGATGCCCCCGGCCAGCCTGGCGTCCAGCTCCTGGTGCTCGCGGACGACCCCGACCAGGAACGACGACATGCCCTCCAGGCCACCGATCATGTTCTGGGCGCCTGTCGTCCACTGTTGGTAGGAGTCCTGGAAACGGCCCGAGGCCAGTTGGGTGCGGAACTCGCTGTTGACCAGTTGGTCGATCATCGCCTTCAGTGCGCTCAGCTTCTGGGTCATCTCCTCCTGCCCGCTGGTCAGGCTCCGGGCCGCCGACTGGAGACCCTCGTAGCCGACGCTGACGTCACTCATGAGTCTTTCCCTTCGAGGGTTTGTTGGTCGGCAACTGACTGCCGAGCGAGCTGTCGAGCTGGGCGTGGCCCGCGACCACACCGTCGAGCCGGGCCGCGGCCGCCGTCACGGCGGCCAGCAGGCCGGTCTGGTGCCGCGTCGCCGCCGTGCTGAACTGCTGGAGCGCGGCGTCGATCTCACTCGAGCCGGTCGGCGCGAGGCGCGGGGTCCGCTGCCCGGCCGACTCCAGATCCGAGCGTACGTGCGTCAACTGCCGGGCGGCGTCGACGACCCTGTCCCGATCAAAACCGAACCCGGTTGCCATCGCCCCGTGACCCCTCCGGAAGCCGCCTTCTCGTACGATCGGAGTTGGCCTCGCGGACCACTGGGACCGGCTCACGCAGCGGATCCGGTCTGTTGTGGACGGACACCGACCCACGATCGGGCGGAGTAACGTACGCGCCGACTGTAGTGGTCGACGGCAAGGAGCGCGAGGGTGCCAGATCCCCAGTCGGCGCAGCGGCTCGTCGCGGGCCGCTACCGGTTGGAGAGTGTGCTCGGCCGGGGCGGCATGGGTGTCGTCTGGCGGGCGACCGACGAGCTGATCGGGCGCGTCGTCGCGGTCAAGGAGGTCCGCGCCCCGGGTGGCCTGACCGGCGACGAGCGGCGGCTGTTCGGCGAGCGGGCGCTGCGGGAGGCGCGGACCGCCGGGCGGATCAACCATCCGGCGGTCGTGGCGATCCACGACCTCGTGCCGGCAAGCGGCGACGACGAGGCCGTCTACATCGTGACGGAGCTGGTGGACGCGCCCACGCTGGCCGATCTCCTCGATCGGGAGGGGGCGTTGTCGCCGGCCCGCGTGACGGCGATCGGCGTACGCATGCTGGACGCACTGGACGCCGCGCACTCGGTCGGCGTCGTACACCGCGACGTCAAACCCGGCAACATCATGGTGCTCCCCGGCGACGCGGTGAAGCTGCTCGACTTCGGCATCGCGCAGGCCGCGGGGGACGCACGTCTGACCCGCCACGGGGTGATGGGCTCGACCGGTTACCTCGCGCCGGAGTTGTTTCAGGGCAGCGACCCCACACCCGCCGCCGATCTCTGGTCGGCGGGCGTGACTCTCGCCCAGGCCGTCACCGGTGAGCTGCCCTTCGAGCGGGCGTCCACCGCGGCCACCCTGCACGCCATCCTCTACGACGACATCCCGGCCATGACCTGTGGGGACCCACTGGCCACGGTGATCAGTGGTCTGCTCATCCGGGATGTGGCGCAACGGCTCACCGTTCAGCAGGCCCGCGACCTGCTCGCCGTTCCGGTCGAGGCCGGGGCGACGGGACGCCGGGACAGCACGGCCTCCGCCGCAGCCGCGGAGGCCGACCCTCCCGCGGCGGACAGCGTCGAGGCCGATGCCGACGCCGCCCCGGTGGGCGAATCCTGGGAACGGCAGGCCACGACCGTGCACCCGGACCGGTCCACGCCACCTCGCCAGCGGCAGAGCGCGGGGTCGCCGCCACAGTCGACCGGGGCGCAGACGACGACGTTCCCGGTCGCGGTACCCGAAAAGACCCGAGGTGCCCACGCGTGGGCTCGGCTGGCCCTGCTCGTCCTCGTGTTCTGGGCGGTAGTCCTGCTCGTCGAGCTGGTGACGGCCAGCGCCCTTCCCGAGTGGATGTCGATACCCGCAGTCGTCGTCATGCTGGGGCTACTGGTGTGGAGTCTGGCGGAGACCATCGTGGACCCGTGGCACGGCACCATCGGGTTCGGTTCGCGCGGCCTCCACTTTGCCGGCTCCCGCGGATCACCGCCTGATCTGCCCTGGGAGCACGTGGCCACCATCGCCATCTGGCCGGGCGCAGCGTCGTCGACAGGCGGTTCCAGACTGGGAATCGAGCTGTCGGCACGTGCGCCGACGCCCGGGCCGACGCCAGGGAAGATCTTTCAGGCTCCCCCGGAGCAGGGCGGCCGCGGGCCGACGTGGATCGTCGGAGACATCGGCCTCGGCCCCGCGACCATGGCGACCAGACTGGACGCGGTCGTCCCTGACCACGTCCGCGTCGATCGGTCCCGGGAGGTGCCGCCCTGGTCCGCGCGGGCCTTTCGACCGTTCGGCCAACGGCGACCACGGGCGCTGCTGTGGTTCACGCTGCTGGCCGGCGTCATCCTGTGCGGCCACCTGGTCCTGCACCAGCGCAATTCCACGATGGAGACGCTCGACGACGACGCGGTGAGCGCGGTGGCGTTCAGCCCGGACGGCGCCACGCTCGCCAGCGCGGACGCCGGGACGTTCGCGATCACGTTCTGGGATGTGGCGACGGGGAAGACGAAGGCCGTCGCCGCGGGGCACCGCGAGGAAGTCACGGTGCTCGCCTTCAGCCCCGACGGGAAAACCCTCGCCAGCGGCGGGCGTGACGGCGCCGTCAAGCTCTGGGACGTCGCCGATCAGCAGGTCAGGGCGACCCTCGTCGTCGGCGAGTACGACACGGTCACGCGCGTGCTGTTCTCGCCGACCGGGGACAGCATCGCGGCCGTTGGATCCGGTGACGTCAAGGTCTGGCCGATGGCCGCGCTGAGCAAGCCGGTCACCCTGTCGGCGGGGGAGGTGGACATCGAGATGATCCGCTTCACTCCGGACGGACGCGTCCTCGTGGGCCTCGATGGGAAGGGGGCGGTGCGGGCCTGGGAGGCCGCCAGCGGCCGCAGCGCCGCCCGGATCACTGGACCCATCGCGCCGTGGGTGGACATCAGGTCCGACGGGGAGACGGTGATCCGGGCCTCCGGCTCCGGCAACGTCGTGGCGATCCTGGACGGAGGGTCGCGCCCTCCCGACGCGACAGCCTTCGGGCCGGGGGACCTCTTCGTCACGGCCGAAGAGGGAGAGGTGCGGATCTGGCACACCACGGTTGCCCGGACAGCGCACAGGTACAAGGAGGGCTTCCTGGACTCCGACATCCTGCCGTCCGACGTGGTGGCAATGGCCCCGCGCGGCGAGACCGTGGCCCTCGGCGGCGCCGAGGGGCTTCGGCTGTGGACGTACGGCTCGTGAAGGTTCGGACATGATCCTGCGAATGACAGTGCGGGACGTCGACACCGGGGCGACGCACGACGTCGAGATCACCGCGACGCCTGCCACAAGTGTGCGATCCCTGCTGGCCGTGCTGCCCATTCCGGCCACGGGCCGCCGCTGCTTCGCCGGTGCCGTCGCGCTGGACCCGGCCGCGCGCCTGGCCGACACCCCACTGCTGGCCGGCTCGGTGCTCAGCGTGGGCGGCCCCGGCCCGGCCGGTCGCCTCGTCACGGACGGCGCGGTGGGCGTACTCGATGTGGTTGCCGGCCCGGACGCGGGCCTGGCCGTCGCGCTGCGGCCCGGAACCCACCCGATAGCTCGCAGCTCAGGCGCGGCCCTGCCGCTGCGCGACGCCGACGTCTCCCGCCGCACGCACGCCCTGCTGGAGGTGTCGCCGGACGGCACGGCCACCATCACGGATGGCGGATCGAGCAACGGCACGTTCGTCGACGGCGGCGCGGTCACCCACACGATCCCCGTGTCGTCGACAAGCGTCGTCCAGATCGGCGGCGACGAGTTGCGGTGGACGCCCCTGCCCGCCGGGGCGCGGCGGCTCGTCCGGGCCCCTGATGCTCGGATCGACTTCGACAGCGCCTTCGCCCGCGTTCCGGTCATCCCCACCACCGGGGTGACCATGCCGGTGCGAACGACAATGGCGCGCGGTCCCGCGGCGGCGGGGATCCTCGCGGCGGCCGGGGGATTCGGTGGGGCCGCCCTGCTCGCTCACCAGCCGATCCTGCTGGTCGGCACGGCGCTGTCGTTCGTCGGCTTCCTGCTCAACCAGTCCGCGCAGGAGAAGCAGGACGCGGAGCGCGAGGCCGCCTTCACCACGACGAAGAAGGCCGTCCAATCGGCCATCGCCGCCCAGGTCGAGGCGGAGCAGGGGGTACGCCTGGCACTCGCGCCGAGCCCTGCCGAGATCGTGGACATCGCCGGCGGTGTGCGATCCGGTCTGTGGACCCGGCGGGCCGGGTCACCGCAGGCGCTGACGTTGCGGGTCGGCACCGCCGACCAGCCGGCGTCGGTGACGGTACGCGGTGAGCCCTGGCCGGAGTTCCGCCCCCCGAAGCTGTCGGCTGTCCCGATCACCGTCGACCTGGGCGCCGTCGGTGTGCTCGGTGTGATCGGCCCGGACGAGGCGGTCCGCGACGTCCTGCGCTGGCTGCTGCTGCAACTGGCCACCCTGCGCGGCCCCGACGAACTGCGGATGGTGCTGCTCAGCACCGCCGAGGTGGGCGCCCTGGCCTGGGCACGCTGGCTGCCGCACGTCGACGCGGGCGACGCCGCGCCCTACTCGTGCCGGATCGGCAACACCGCCGCCACCCGCGCCGAGCGCGTCCGCGAGTTGCGTACCCTCGTCGCGTCCCGGCGTGCCGAGCGCGACCCGCAGCGGTTCGCGGAGGTGGTCGTCGTCCTCGACGGCGCGCTGGCGCTGCGCGACCTGCCCGGGATGGACGAGGTGCTGCGGGACGGGCCGGCGGTCGGGGTGCACCTGATCTGCGCCGACCGGCACAGCATGAACGAGTGCCGGGGACTGATCGAGGTGTCGGGGGACTCGGCGCGGCTCACCGGTAGCCCCGACGGCCAGGCGGTGACTGTCGACGCCGACCGGATCGATGCGGCGACCGCCGAGCGGCTGGCGCGGGCGTTGGCGCCGATGCGGGACCGGGCGACCCTCGGGGCGACCCAGAACGCCATCCCGCGCGCGGTACGCCTGCTCGACCTTCTCGACCTCGGCACACCTACCGCCGCCGACGTGCTGGCGCTGTGGGAGAGGGGCCGGGGTCCGCGTACCCGTGTCGTGCTCGGCGCGGACGCGACCGGGCCGGTGTCGGTCGACCTCGCCGGCCAGGGTCCGCACACCATGCTGGGCGGCGCGACGGGCGCCGGCAAGAGCATCCTGCTGCAAACCCTTGTCACGTCGTTGCTGCTGGCCAACCGGCCCGACGAGCTCAACCTGGTGCTCGTCGACTTCAAGGGCGGCAGCGCCTTCCTGCCCTTCGAACACTGCCCACACGTCGTCGCCCTCATCCGATCCACCGGGGAGACCCCCGCCGACGTGTTCGACGAGGCGGCGGCGGCCCGGGTCCTCGCCTCCATCCGGGCGGAGGTGAGCCGACGCGAGTCCCTGCTGGCCCGCTACGACGGGGAGATCGACAGGTACTGGCAGAAGCGCCTGGGCGGCGCGGCCCTGCCGCCGCTGCCCCGACTCGTGCTGATCTTCGACGAGTTCGGCCGGGTGCTGGACGCCTCTCCGGCCTTCGTCAGGGAGTTGGTGAACGTCGCTGCGAAGGGCCGCTCGCTCGGCATGCACCTCGTGCTGGCCACACAGTCGTTGCAGGGCAAGCTGTCGCCGGAGTTGAAGAACAACGTGTCCCTGCGGATCAGCCTGCGGCAGAACGAACCCGCCGACAGCACCGAGGTGCTCGGTGTGGCGGACGCCGCACGCATCCCCGGCGCGCTGCGCGGGCGCGGCATGATCCTGTGCACCACCGCCGAGAGCCGCGTCCCGCAACCGTTCCAGTCCGGCTATCTCGGCGACCCGCCGCCCGCCGGTGGGGCGGCCCCGGCCGTGGTCCGGGTCCTGAGCCCGACGGACCTCGGCGCCCCACGACCCACCGTCGCGCCGACGGCCGGCGGTGGCCCCACCGACCAGGAGCTCACCATCGCGGCGATCGAGGACGCCGCCGGCCGCTCCGGGCTGGCGGCCCCCTTCCGACCGGTGCTGCCCCCGCTGCCGGCCACGCTTCCGGTCGACGAGCTTCCCACGCGGGAGACCACCGCCGCGCCGACGACTGCCGTACCCTTCGGCCTCGCCGACGACCCGGCACGCCAGGCGCAGCCGGCGGACTTTCTCGACCTCGCCGGTGTCGACCGGCTCCTCGTCGCCGGTGGCCCGCAGTCCGGCCGGACGACCTTCGCCCGGACCTTGATCACCGGACTGGCCGGCCGGTTCCGGCCCGACCAGGCCCACCTGTACGTCGTGGAACGGCACCCGGCGGGCCTGGCCGAGTACGCGGCGTTGCCGCACTGCGGCGGGGTTTTCTCGCCTGCGGAGCCCGACCGGATCCGTCGCCTGGTCACATGGCTCGACGAGGAGATTCAGCGCCGCACCGGCACCGCGTCTTCGCCGGACGGGGCACGACCGCACATCGTGGTCGTCATCGACGGCTGGGAACACTTCGAGGACCACGCTGACCCGGCCTTCGTCGAGACGTCCCTGGTCGCCACGCTGCGCGGCGTCATCAGCGCGGGTACGCCACTCGGGGTGCACGTCGTGCCGATCGGCGGCCAGGACATGCTCAACCACCGGCTGCCGACCCTCTACAACAGGCGGCTGCTCCTGCCGTTCCCCAAGGAGGAGACCCGGCGGGCGCATCTGCAGAGCGGCATGGCCAGTCCACCCGTCCTGCCCGGGAGGGCCGTCGACGCCGGCAGCGGACGGCACGTGCAGATGTGCCTACCGACCCGGTCGGCCACGGACCTCGCCGCCGCGTCGCCCGACACGCCCGCCCACCGGCTGCCCCGGCGGTTCCCGGCCCTGCCGTCCCGGATCGACCTCGCCGCGTTCGACACCCCTGCGGCGGACCAGGGCCCGTCGACGTGGATACCGCTGGGAGTCGGTGGGCCCGACACCACGGCCATCGGCGTCGACCTGTTCGAGGCCGGGCCGCACCTGATGCTGATCTCCGGGACCGGCGGGACCGGCCGTACGACGGCAGCCGCCACTGTGGCACACGCGCTGCGCCGACGCGGCATCGCCGTACTCGCCGTCGCGCCGCCGCAGTCCCCGCTGCCGGGGCTGCTCCCCGACGACCCCGGGCTTCGGGTGCTCACCGGCGTCGCGATCAGGGACACCGACCTGCGCGACGCCGTCACGCCCTTCGGCGACGACCCGTACGCGGTGGTCGTCGACGACGTGGACCGGCTCACCGTGCTGCCCACCGAACAGGGCTTCGCGAGCAGCCCCACGCTGCTCGACGACATCGCCCAGCCCGCGGCTCGCGGCCGGCGGGCCCTGATCGTCACCGCCGACGCCACGCCCCTGTTGACCGGCTTCCCCAGTCCGCTCACCCGCCTGGTCAACGCCGTCATGATGGCCGGGACGCGACTCGTGCTGGCCCCGAGCAACCGGACGACGGCGGTGGCCCACAGCATCACCCTGGAAGCCGACCAGTACCTCACCGGCCCACCAGGGCGCGGCTACCTCTCCACGGGCCGTACCCCGGTACTGATCCAGGTGGCGGCATCGCGCCCACCCGCATCTCCCGCGATGGCATGACGAAGCCGCGAGCGGGCGCTGGCGGTGGTCAGGACGAGCCCGCCGGATCGCAGCCGCCGTCCTCACGGTGTTCGGCGTAGCGCCGGGCTTCACCGCCCGCCCCCGAAAGGGCGGCGCCATTGGTCGAGACCCTTTGGACCTGATGTCGTAGACGAATCACCCTCTCGCCCCGCCCGCGTGATTCGTTTACGGCATCAGGTCCAAAGGCGCCGACCCCACTGCCCGCCGGACAGTGCGGAAGTGATCGAGCCGTTGACGTCGCACGTCGAGGACCGGCCGTAGGCGTCGATCCACAACCAACCGTGGTACGTGTGTCGGTCGGTGAGGGCGCGAATCACGCGGACGATGATGGGCCGGGCGAACTGCGGGCTCGCGGCGCGGGTCAGGTGCAAAAGGTCACCGGACCGCACCTGTGGTTGCTGGTCGATGGGCATGATCCCCCCTGCAGGCGTTGGGAAGGGGTTCGTCTCGGAGGTCGCCCGGCGGTCGTGACCGGCGGACGGATGATCGCCCCCGCATCGGAGGGCACCACCATCGGATCGACGCTGTGGAGCTGATGTCGCCAACGAATCACCCGGCGCCCCACGCGCGCACCTGATTCGTTGACGACATCAGCTCCACAGCCTCCGAACCTCTCTACCGCCCCCCGGTCGGCCGTGACGTCGAACGCGGCGTGACGTGGTCGGCATGCTCGATGCCGACGAGCGCTTCGTCAGCCGTCGACGCTGCGGAAGGTGGTGGAGTTGCAGGAGTAGCCCGTGTAGTCCTGAGGACCGTCCGCCCCGCAGATCTCCATCCGGACGACGTCGTTCGCGTAGATCTGAGCCGGGTCCCAGATGACCGAACTCCCGGAGCCGCCGCCGTTGTACCTGGTGTCCGTCAGGACGCCATTGAGGTAGAAGCGGCCCAGGACGCCGTCACCGTTGGCGCAGGTGTCCCGCACGACGAAGTAGTCGTCGTTCATGCCGCCGCCGGGTGCGCCCTCGCCGTAGTCGACGAAGTCGAGGCGACCGGCCTGACAGCCCGCGTTGCTGTCCCAATAGGTCACGTAATGGTCGTCGTTGACGGCCGCGGAGGCCGGTGCGGCGCCGACGACCAGGGCGCCGGCGACCGCCGCGAGCGCCATCGACATGGTGAGCGCAAGACGCTGGACCTGCATGTGCCACCTCCGAGAGTGGTGCTGTCGGGCCGACGGATCCGGCGGCCGGCACCAGCGTATTGACGCGGTTCGACACACTTCCACCGTTGAGGTCTGTTCCGCACAGGCGGCGGCTGTCCGGCCCGGTCAACGGCGAGTTCGGGCCTGTCCCGAACAGTTCGTTCGGGACAAGACGTCGCTCAGGCGCTTCGCTGTGCGGGGGACGGTCAGGCGACCACCGATCGCAGCGGCACTCCGGCGGCGCGCAGCGCGCGTACCAGATCGGCGGTGAACGGGTGCTCGTCGGCCTGTAGCCCTCGCGGGTTGGGGATCACGACGTACGCCGAGGTGCCCTTCGCGGACGTCTGTGCGTCGGTGGCGAAGCGTTCGACGATGGCCCGCGTGCGAGCCAGGTCCGTCGCCGCCACCTCGATCGTGATCGGCCGCCATCCGCCGCCGAGGTCCGCCGCGACCGGCGCGGCGGCGGCGCTCGCGCGCGCCGCGTCGATGCCGGGCGCGCGTCGGGCGTCGGGCACGCCGGGCGGGTAGAGCAGCGCGTTCGCCACCAGGTGCAGACCATTTTCGTTGTACGCCCGGAAGAGCGGGTTGAACGCGAACAGCACCGACCTGCCGGCGCCGGTCGGCTCGTCGACGACGGCAGCCGTGCCCTTCAGTATGTCCGCGCCGACTGTGTAGCCGTTGGCCCAGAACGTGTCGCCGGTCGGGTAGGTGAGCACGTTCGTCCCGGTGGTGCTGGGGTTGAGGATCGGGTCGCTGTTGTTGAACTCGAAGTCCTCGGCGGGGCGGCCCAGGGCGACCGGGTTGTCGGTGTCGACGTCGACCCGCAGGTGCGAGCCGATCACCAGGTAGTCGGCGGGTGTGGTCTTCTCCGTGGTGGAGGTGAGCCCGGCGGCGCGGGCCAGCCGCGTGCCCTCGTTGCGCAGCCCGACGTAGGTGTGGCCCTGGGCGATCCAGTCGCGCAGGTGGGCCTGCCCGGTGGCGGTCAGACCGCCTGTCGCGCTGCTGCCGTCGGGGACCAGCAGCACCGTACGCCCGGTGAACGCCTCGGTGTTGTCGTTGATGTCGGCGGTGGTGACCGGCTTCAGGTCGAGGCCCCACCGTTTGCCGAGCACGTAGCGGGCCTCACCGTGCGAGCCGGACGTGGTGGAGATGCCGGTGCCCTGGAACAGTCCCACGTCGGGCAGGGCGAGGCTCGTGCCGGTAGGTCGTCCACCCGGGGTGAGGGTGACCCCGGCCGCCTTCGCCAGGTCGTCGACAGTACGGCTCAGTCTGGCCGCCGGGATCGCGACCCGGCTGGTGGTCAGGTCCCGCACGAGCGGCACGCCGCGGCCGAGCAGGGCGAAGGTGAACTCCGCGGCGGCGGCCGAGTCAAGCGGGTACGTGTAGGAGCCCCACGGCCACGCCAGCCCGTTCCGACCGCCGGTGACGCCCCGGACGAGCTGGGCCTTCGGCCGGACGGTGTCCCCCGTGTAGATCGTGGACACACCCATCAGCAGCGGGTTGCTCCAGGACGACACGTCGTAGAAGTAGGGGAACGGGACGTACGGGTCCTCGCCCATGATCGCCTGGATCCAGTGTTTCTGTGGCTGGTCCATCGGAATCCAGTACGCGCCCTTCGGCACCGTCACGTTCGTGGCGCTCCGGCCGCCGAAGACCCGCGCGGTGGGCACCCGGGTGGGCTGCCGCACCTCGTACACCTCGACGTCCATGCGGCGCAGCCGCTCGACGAGCCGGCGGACGTCGGCGAGCTGCCTGTCGGGCAGCAGGAAGTAGGAGCGGATCGTGACGGCCGGCACCGGGAACTGGACCTCGTTGGTCGGCTGCACCACCTCGTTCGGCTCCAGCATGCCCGCCCGGCCCTCGGCGAGCGCGTCGGTCCAGATGTCGAAGTAGCCGTCCAGCACCTCACGTTTGTTCGCGGCGGCCCAGCCGAGCGTCGACCACTGGGTGTGGAACTGCTGCTGCACCCGGTCGGCGACGGCCGAGGCGCTGCCCTTCTCGTACGTCATGCCTGCAGCGCCGAAGCCGGCGGTCGGCACGGTGTCGCCGTAGCCCATGAAGAACAGGTCGTACGTGTCGTAGTTGAAGTAGCACTCGGTGGTGACCGTGTCGTCGCAGGCGCCGTTGTAGCCGAAGCCCGCCTTGTTTGCCTCGCCGATCCGGTTGATCCAGTCCACGGCCTCGCCGGCGATCTCGTGGTGGATCGGGTCGGCGTTGGGCGGGAAGAAGTACTGCCTGCCGCCCATCTCGTGGGCGTCGATGAACACCTGCGGCGGGTAGCGGCGCAGCAGTTCGAGCTTGCCGTCGGTCTCCTGCTGGGTGCGGGCGAACCAGTCCCGGTTCAGGTCGAAGCCGAACTCGTTCTGCCGCCTGGTGGCGTCGCGGCCGTCCGGGTTCTGCGTGGGGACGATGATGGTGACCAGGTTGTCGTTGCGCCGGGCGACCTCGCAGGACAGGCCGGCGGCCAACTCGTACAGCGTCTTGAGCGCCGCGTCGGTGCCGCTCTTCTCACCGCCGTGCACGTTCGCGGTGACCCACACGATGGCCGGGCCGTCCTTCGCCGTACGGGCGGCCGTCCGAGCGCTCGTACGGCGGGGATCGCGCAGGTCCCGTACGTCGTCGGCGATCTTTCGCAGGGCGGACGGTCGCACGTGGCGCTCGTTGGACACCACCGCGTACGGCAGGGGCTGGCCGAGCACGCTCGTGGCAGTCACGCCCGTGACGACCCGGTCGGAGGCCCTGTCGACAGCCCCGAGGTAGGCGCGGACCTCGTCGTTGGTGACCACCCGCTCCTGCCCCGCGCCGAGGGGGAAGCCGAGCGCGGCCTCCGGGCTCGGCACGGTGCTGATGCGTGCGGTCGGGTCGTCGCTGCACGGCGCGGGTCGGGCGGCGCCGGCGGCCGACGTGCCGCCGAGCAGGGGAGTCATGCCGACCAGGAGCGCGATCGTGGCGGCGCCCGCCAGCCGCTTCGGGGGGACCATCCAGAACGGACGTGACGATGGGGCCATGTCTCGGGTTCCCTTCTCGGGGAAAGCCTCGCAGTGGCCGGAGCCTATGAACCGGCCGACACGACGGTCAAGGGTTGATCGACATTCTTCACTACACGGCGTGCCGGTACCGATGCGGACTGGCAGGATGATGCGGTGGGCTCGTCGTCCTCTCGAAGGAGCAGGCCGTGTCGGAGATGATCAGGCTCTCGGTCCATCCGGATTCTCCGTCCGCCGATGCTCGGCGGTCGCTGGCGTCCTGGCTGCGTGCCGAGGACCGGCTGCGCGACGGGGTGAGGTCAACGCCGCCCGATGAGGTGTCGGCCGACGACACGGACGTGCTGCGGGTGGGAGTCGGCGACGCGGCGTCCGCCATGGTGCTGGTCCAGGCGGTCGCCGGCTGGCTGACCCATCGTCGCGAGGACGTGACGGTGCGGCTCGCCGGCCCGGGCGGGTGGTCGGCTGAGTTGGACGTCCACCAGGCTCGTGACATGGACCAGGTGACCTCCGTCATCGAGGCCGCGGTGCGTTCGGTGACCCCGGAAAAGGGGCGGCTCCCCTGATCACCTGATCAGGGGAGCCGCGCTGGGTACGCCTACCGGGTCGTCAGGCCCAGGCCGATCGTCTTGGTCAGCGTGGCGTTGTCGTCGTCGCCGTCGAGCGACCAGATCATCGCGCCACCCAGGCCGGTACGCCTGATGTAGAGCATCTTCTGCAACACGACTGCCGGATCGTCGTACGTCCAGAAGGTCGTACCGTCGAAGAGCCAGGCGTGTCCGGCGCGCAGGTCGCGGTGCACGGTGTACCCGTTGCCGGCGAGGGTCTTGAGCTGCTTGTAGTCCTCGTACCCGGCTTCGTACGTCGCCGGGGCGGGCCCGGCGGCCGGTTGGAACAGCCCGTTGCCGCCGCCGGTGACGCCGGTCCAGCCGCGACCGTAGAAGGGGATGCCCAGGACCAGCTTGCCGCGCGGCGCTCCACGGTCGAGCCAGCCGTCGATCGCCACCTCGACGGAGAAGTCCGGGTTGTCCGGCGAGCCCGCCGGCACGCGCAGGGCGGACTGCTGGTTGGCAACTGCCTCCCAGCCGCCGTGGAAGTCGTACCCCTGCACGGTGCCGAAGTCGAGGTACTTGAAGATCTTGCGGCCCTCGTAGCCGGCGTCCATGGTGGCCGGGTTGGCGGGCAGGAACGCGGTCAGCGGGTGGTGCGCGCCTGTCGTGCGGCCGTACGCGTCGAGCTGGCGGCGGAACTCGGCGAGCAGCTTGGTGAAGTTCTCCCGGTCCTCCGGGCGGATGACGTTGCCGGGCTCGCCGTCCCAGTTCGGCCACTCCCAGTCGAGGTCGACGCCGTCGAAGACGCCCGCCGCGGCACCGGGGCTGCCGGGCAGGTTGCCCTTGAGGTACAGGTCGATGCAGGACGCGACGAACGCCTTGCGGGAGGCGTCGGTGCGGGCGGCGTTGGAGAAGTACGTCGACCAGCTCCATCCGCCAAGCGAGATCAGCACCTTGAGGTCGGGGTGCTTGGCCTTCAGCTTGGCGAGCTGGCCGAAGTTGCCGTTGAGCGCCTGCCCGGGGGCGTCGGCGACGCCGTCGACGCTCTCCTCGGCGGGGACCGGCCGTTGGTAGTCGGCCCAGGCGTCGCCCTCGCCCGGCCCGCCGTCCACATAGCAGCGGCCGTCCTCGCTGACGTTGCCGAAGGCGTAGTTGAGGTGGGTGAGGCGGCTCGCCGCCCCGGAGGCGTCGAGCTTCTTGATCGTGAAGGCCCGGCCGTAGATGCCCCACTGGGTGAAGTAGCCGACCCGGTGGTAGCCGGGCTGGCGGTCGGGCCTGCCGCCGGCGCTCGCCACGGTGGGCGGGGCGGCGGTGAGCAGCAGTGTCGCCAGGGCGACGACGGCGGTGAAACGGCGGTGGCGCAGTTGTCGCATCGGCACTCCCACGAGGGATCAAGCAGAATTAGTAAAGACACTTATCTGATTGATGAAGTTAAGCCGATCACGCTCTGCGGTCAAGAGCCGTCACTCCGCCGCCGTCCCTGCGGCGGGCGGTCAGCCGACCTGGCTGTTGTCCTTGAGCGAGCCCCAGCCGTGCCAGCGGTCGATCTCGATCAGGGCGCTGACCCGAGCGCGTTCCCGCCGGGGATAGTCATTGCCCGTGTAGTGCCGGGACAGCCGGTCGATGTCCGCGAGATCCTCGTCGGCGCGCAGTTCGGCGACGTGCCCGACGATGCTGACGTGGGTGTACCAGCCGGCCTCGTCAAGCACCGTGAGCGACACCCGGGGGTCGTTGCGGATGTGCTCCAACCGGCGGCGGCTCTCGTCCAGGTTCACCAGGATCCGACCGTCCTCCCACAGGTACCAGGTCGCGGCGGACACCGGCTGACCACCGTTGCGAAGCGTCGTCATGACTGCCGGGTTCGGCTTCTGCAGCATCTCGACCGCGGCCTCGGGAAGCGGTGGCTTGGACATGAGGGCTCCTCCTCGCATGAGCGTTTACCCCTGCACGGTACGCACCCGCCCGGCCCGCGCACGCCAGGACGCGGATTGCGGCGCGCGGGAGGCCGAGTGGCTCAGTCGAGCCAACGACCGTCGCGCATGAGGACGCGTCCCCGCAGCTCGTTCGCCTCCCGCCAGGCCTGGATGCGCTGCGGCCGGATCACGAAGTACTGGTAGGGCTCGTCCAGCCCGCTCGGGTCGAAGCCCGTCCTGGCCGCGAACGCGTCGCGCCTTCGAGGGCCGAGGTCGGTGCTGTCCACCGGTTCGGCGACGCCGTCGACGATGACGACGTCGCGCGTCGGCCCCAGGCTGAGCCGCACCCGCGCATCCGCCAGAAGGTTGCGGCCGGTGACCGAGTCGCGCGGCGTCGAGATAAGGAAGGCGGTCCCGTCCCAGAGAAACGACAGCGGAATGAGGTGTACGCCGCCGGGCGAGCCCGAGGTCGCGACCCACAGATCGATGTCGCTCTCCAGCCTCTCGCGCGTGTCTCTCAGCCGCTCCTCGAGCCCACGCGGTGGCACGCCCGCCATGTCTCCTCCAGTCAGATCCGTGATCCTCTGGTGCTGCGCCTCGGCGCGTGCACGTCCCCAGGCGGCGAGACACATGGCTCAGCGCAGTTCCTGGATGCGGACCATGTTGCCGGCCGGATCGCGGAAGGCGCAGTCGCGGATGCCGTACGGCTGCTCGGTCGGCTCCTGGACGACCTCGGCGTCGCCGGCCTGCACCTTCTCGAAGGTGCCGTCCAGGTCGTGGGTGGCCAGCAGGATCCACCCGTAGGTGCCCTTGGCCATCATCTCGGCGATGGTGCGCCGCTCGTCCTCGGTGATGCCCGGGTCGGCGGCCGGCGGCGCCAGCAGGATTGACGTGCCGGGCTGGTCGACGGGGCCGACGGTGATCCACCGCATCGTGCCCTGACCGACGTCGGTGCGGACCTCGAAGCCGAGGACGTCGCGGTAGAAGGCCACCGAGGCGTCCGGGTCGACGTGCGGAAGAACTGTCGTGTGAATGGTGATGTCCATGCTGGCCATGCTAGGTAGGACCCCCGGCCCGTACTTCTCGATTCCTGATCGATGCGGCTGGTGGCGGCGCGGACGCACCCGCGTGCGGGGTGTCCCGGCCGGCCGGAGAGGATGGGGCCATGACCGACTCCGTACTCCCCGGACGCGTCGTCGTCACCGGCGCCACCGGCAAACTCGGCCGCGCCGTGGTCGCCCACCTGCGCGGCGTGGGCGTCGACGTGCTGGCCGTGGACCGTGTCGGCGGGCGCGACCCCCGCGACGTCGACGGCGAGTTCCTGCTCGTCGACCTGACCGACTACGGGCAGGTGGTGGAGGCGTTCACCGGAGGGGCCGACGAGCACGCCGGCGGCGTCGAGGCCGTCGTGCACCTGGCCGCGGTTCCGGCGCCCGGGCTGATGTCCAACGCGGCCACGTTCGCGAACAACTCCGCCGCCACGTACAACGTCTTCGCCGCCGCCCGGGCGGCCGGCATCCGGCGGGTGGTGTGGGCGTCCAGCGAGACGGTGCTCGGGCTGCCGTTCGACACCCCGCCGCCGTACGCGCCCGTCGACGAGGAGTACGCGCCGCGACCGGAGTCGACGTACTCGCTGAACAAGGCCCTGGAGGAGGAGATGGCGCGGCACTTCTGCCGCTGGGACCCGGAGCTGGTCATGGTGGGTCTGCGGTTCTCCAACGTGATGGACGTCGAGGACTACGCGCCGTTCCCCTCCTTCGACGCCGACCCGCACTCCCGGCGGTGGAACCTGTGGGGCTACATCGACGCCCGCGACGGCGCCCAGGCGGTCGAGCGGGCGCTCGCGTACGACCGGCCCGGCGCGGACGTGTTCATCATCGCCAACGCCGACACCGTCATGACCTCGTCGAGCGCCAGCCTGATGGCCGAGGTCTACCCGGGTGTCGAGATCCGTAAGGACCTCGGCGAGCACGAGACCCTGCTCAGCATCGACAAGGCGCGGCGGGTGCTGGGCTACGAGCCCCGGCACTCGTGGCGCGACCACGTCGACCTCCGGTAGGTCACCTCGGCGGGTAACCCGGTTGTGCCGTACGCCCAGAATGTATACGTGGCCCTCGATATCGATCACGTGTACGTGCCTGTCAAGTTCGACCTCGGCGGCACGGTGCAGGACGTCGAGCCGGCGCTCCCGCTGCTGGCCAGGCTCGGCGCCACCTCGGTCGACGTCGTCCAGCACGAGGAGACCCGGGCGTACAACATCTCCTACCTGGCCACCCATCCGCCGGTGCTGCAGATCTCCCTCGGCACGTCGCCGGTGCGGATCGGCCGTACGACCTGGGCGACAAGCACCCGGATCGTGATCTACCCGGCGCTCGGCGTGATCTCGGTGGATCTGCGGTTCGCCGCGCCGGAGCCGGCGGTCGGCACCGAGGAGATCTGCCGGTTCTACGACGACCTCGTGCGCGAGAACACCCTCGACTACTTCCGGCACCTGCGCGACCTGGACACCTTCCCGCCGAACCTGGCCGGGCACCTCAGCGTGATCGAGGCCGAGCCCCGGGAGCACGGCGGGCTGACCGTGGCCGCCCACGTGCAGGCGGTCCGCGCCATCCTGCGCGCGTCGGAGGGCTTCGAGCCTCGGGAACGCCGTTACCCGTTCCAGAACATGCGTCAGTTCTTCGTCCTGCGCGGTCCCGAGCGGAACGAGAACGACCCGCTCGTCGAGTCGCTGCTGCGGCTCTCCGCCCTGCCGGTGACCTCGGGCTCGGCGGCCGACGACGGGCCGCTGCGCCTGCCCGGCCTGCTGGTCCGCACCACCGGCTGGTCCACCGTGGCCGTCCTGCACGACGGGGTGGAGAGTGCGCCGACGGCCGTACGGATGGTCCAGGACATGTACGGCCAGATCCACGCCCAGTGGTTCTTCTGCCAATTGTGGGTGGGGGTGGACCCGAACGACCGCGACGAACTCGTCGGGCCTGGTCACTCGCTCGGCGCGCGCATCACCCAACTGGCGCGGGTCCAACTGCAACTGAGCCGAGGGTTGGCCGAGGTCGGCAACGTGGACCTCATGTACCGCGATCCGATGCGCATCGCGGTTGCCACGTTCCTCATCGACGGGCTGCGGGTTCCCCGGCACCTCCAGGCGGCCCGGCAGCGCCTCGAACTGCTGCGCAGCAATCTGAGCCAGCTCTTCGGGTTGCAGACGGCGCTGTTCCAGCAGCGTCTGCAGTGGCTGTTCGCGGTCACCGCGGTCGCCGGCGTCGCGGCGCTCCTGCCGGAGATGTTGCAGGTCGACAGCATGCGTTGGCGGATCGTGACCATCGCTCTGTTCGGCGCGTTGGCGCTGTTCTGCTGGCTGCTGATCCGGCTGCTCGGCCGCGCGGGCCTGCGGACGGACCGGCGGGTGCGACCGCGGCGGCGGGCCCGGACGAGGCGTCCGAGGCGGTGGCGGCGCGGGGTCGGTCGAGCGCGAGGCGGCATCGGCGACCGTCCGCCGGGCGATCCGGCATAACCGCCGGGCGTACCGACAGACCGGGATAAAGTCCCCTCAACGGGTACGAGGCGGGACCGGTCGGCGAGGGGGTGCGGCCATGCTGACGCGCACCTGGATGCGCGGGCTGGCCGACAGCAGGAGCCCGCGCTCGGCGACCGTCCTGGAGCTGCTCTTCGACATCGTGTACGTCTTCGCGCTCGCCCGTCTCGCCGGGCGGGTCGCCGACGACCTGACCATCGTCCGGCACACACTGCTGTCCGAAGCGGGCCAGACGCTGCTGTTCTTCACTGCGGTGTGGATGATCTGGGCCCTCAACGCCCAGTTGGCGAGCACCTACGACCCCCGGCGCACCGATCTGCAGGTCGTCCTGCTGGCGACGATGTTCGGCACACTGGTGCTTGCGGTCTCCCTGCCGCAGGCGTTCGGCCAGCGCGGCGTGATCTTCGCCTGCACCTACGTCCTCATCCAGATCGGCAGACCGCTCTACCTGACGTTCGCGCTGCGGGGCCATCCGAGCCAGTCGTTCGCGGTCCGGGTGCTCACCTGGCACACGGTGTCCGGCGCGCTCTGGATCAGTGGCGGCATCGACGGAGGCCTCGGCCGGGGCGTCTTCTGGACCCTCGCGGTGGCCGTCGAGCTGATCGGGGCCGCGACCACCTGGCCCGTGCCCCGGCGCGGCCGACGACCGCTCGCCAGCATGGCCGAGGTCTCTCAGGTGCACCTCGCCGAGCGGTTCAACCAGTTCTTCATGATCGCGCTGGCCGAGGTGGTGCTCGAAGCCGGCGCCGCAGTCAGCTTTCCCGGCTTCTCGACCGGACGGACCATCACGCTGGTCGCGGCGTTCGTGTCGGTGGTGGCCTTCTGGCGGATCTACTTCTACCACGTCGGACCGGGCCGGCAGCCCACCGGCAGCGCCACCGGCGAGGGCCTGGAGCTGTCCCGGTGGGCGAGTTACAGCCTGCTGTTGATCGTCGGTGGCATCATCTGCACCGCCGTCGGCTTCGGGCAGGTCATCGAGGATCCCCACCCGCCCATCGACTGGGCTCTGGTGGCCATCATCTTCGGCGGCCCGGTGCTGTTCCTGATCGGCCGGAGCTATTTGGAGCGCAGGTACCGGTCCGCTCCGCGCTGCCAGATGTTGTTCGTCGGCGCGCTGGTGCTGGCGGTGGCCGCGCTGCCCAGCGTCTTCCTCCCACCGGTCGCCGTGACCGCCGTGGCCGCGTTGATCCTCGCCGGCATCGCCGTCGCCGACGGGCAGGTCCACAGACGCGGCTCGGAGACCAACCCGACGTTGTGAGCCGGGCATTGTGGGGTGCTGGCGTTTCGCGTATGTTGGCGGGCACGCCGTCGAGCCGAGAGGAGGTCAGAACAATGTCCGATGTTCTGCGCCCCCTCCGCGCACAGGCGTCCACGCGGATCTGACCCGGGGCGCTCGCTTTCCGGAGGTCCACCAATGACCACTCTGGTCATCCGCCCGCTCGTCGCGGGCGAGGAAAACCTGTTCGACTCCATGATCGATCCGCTGCCCCAGCTGCGGCAGATCGCGTACGCCGACGGCATCACCGGCGGCGGCTATCGGCCCGAGAGAACCTGGGTCGCCCTGCGCGGCGGCCGGGTGGTCGGCCGGGCGGCGTGGCTGCTCCCGCCCGGGGCGGTGGGCGCCCCCTGGCTGGAACGGTTCGACCTGGCCGCCGAGCCGGAGGTGGGCGCCGCGCTGCTGCACGCCGCCCACGAGGCGCTGGGCGGTCCCCGTCGGTACTACGCCGCCCTGCCCGCGCACTGGCGACGCCGACCCGAGGTGCTGGCCGTCGTCACCGCGCCGATGGAGGCGGCGCGGCTCGCCGGGCTTGTCGAACACGGTGAGCGGCTGAGGTGCTCGTGGACGGGCACGCCGCTGCCGACGACCTCCGGGCGGTACAGCTTCCGTCCACCAGTGGACGCGGCCGAGATCAACGCCCTGGTCGCCCGGGTCGCGGAGCCGGACGTGCTGACCGGCATGGAGATCGCGCGTGCCGTCGCCGGCGTCGACCTGGCCAGCGATCCGCTCGCCTGGCTGGGGGAGTCGACCGACAAGTGGCGCGTCGGGGTGCGGGCCGGGCAACCGGTGGGCCTGGTCGGCACCGCCGGTGACGCCTGCTACCCACTTCTGGCGTACCTCGGCCTGCTCGACGACGCGGCGCGCGGTGAGCTGCTGGCCGAGGCGGTCCGGGTGCTCGCCGCCGGAGGCGCCCGGGAGGTGATCGCCGACGTGGACGCCCACCGCGTCGCGGTGCTCGCCGAGCTGGAACGCACCGGGTTCCGGCAGCTCCGCTCGCGCGTGCTGTTCGAGCCGCCGGCCGAGACGGCGTAGCCACTCGGGGTGCGCCCCGCGTCACCCGGGGCGCACCCCGCACCGGCGGCAACGCCGCCTCCTGCCAGGATCTGTGCCCATGCCGGAGATCATCGCCCTCGTCGTCGGCGGATCGGCGCTTGTCGTGGCGGCCGTCGCCGGGCTCTACCTCTGGCCGCTGCGCCGCCGTGAGCTGCGGCTCGTGCCGGCCGACCCGCTGGACTTCGACGCCGCCACACGCGTCGCCGAGACCATCCGGGCGGCGGAGACCGCGGACCCGGACATCCGGCCGGAGTCGCGCAGCCGCCTGCTGAGCCACGGCTCGCGTACCGACAGGGCAGTGCTGCTGCTGCACGGATACACCCTCGCGCCGGAGCAGTACGACGAGTTGGCCGAGGTGTTCTTCGCCCGGGGCTACAACGTGTGGATACCGCGGGCGCCGCACCACGGCACCGTCGACACGCGGGCCCACCACCGGGTCGAGGCCGCCGAGCTGACGACGTACGCCGCGCAGGCCGTGACGGTCGCGGCGGGCCTGGGGCACGAGGTGGGTGTCGTGGGCATCTCCGGCGGCGCGGTGCTTGCCGCCTGGCTGGCCCAGGTCCGTGGCGACGTCGTGCGGCGGCTGCTGGTGCTGTCGCCGTTCTTCGGCCCGGATCCCCGGCAGGCGCCGGCCTTCGCGGTCCGACCACTCATCACGCTGTACGGGCGTCGTCTCCTGCGTGATCGCGTCACCTCGCGGGGATACTCGTTCTCCGCCGTCACGCAGTACCTGACGATCGCACGGACGCTGCCGCGTCCGCCACGACGGACCGGCCTGCTGAGCGCGGCCGTGGCGATCAGCCCGCTCGACGCGGTGGTGGACCCCGGCGCGGCGGTGACCGTGCCGCGCCGGATCGCGCGGGCGAACGGCGTCACACTGCGGGTCTGCGCGTTGCCGGAGTCGTGGGGCGTCCGCCACAACACCCTCGACCTCACCGCGCTCGGCGCCGACGCCGCCGAGCTGCTCCGGCTCTACGTCGACCTCTACGAGGGTGGTCCGGCGCCGACGTCCGGGCTCGTCGAGACCGTCACCGTCGGCGGCTGAGCGCGACCGCCGACCCGGCGGCGCACCGCGGAGCAGTCGACATGCCTCCGCGGCGCACCGCTGCGGGCCGCGACTACCGCGCCGCCGCGTTGAACACCGGCGGGGCGTAACCGGCGGGCTTGTCGCCGATGCCGAGGCCGGGGCTCACCACCCAGGACTGGTACTGCGGGGTGAACATGCCGTACGGCAGTCCGAGGTTCGGGGCGCTTGCCTCGTCGAGCCGACGGCGGGCGTCGGCCGGGATCTCGAAGTCGAGTGCCTCGAAGTTGCTGCCGACCTGCTCGGCGCTGCTCGCCCCGATGATCACCGAGCCGACGGCGGGCTGGGTGACCACCCAGTTGATCGCCACCTGCGCCATGCTGCGTCCCAGGTCGGCCGCCACGCTCTCCAGCGCCTCGATGACCTTCCAGTCGTCGGAGCTGATCTCCCGACCCGCGGCGTTGGGGGTGGTCAACCGGCCGGTACCGCTCAGGCCGTCGCCGGTGCGCCGGTACTTGCCGCTGAGCAGGCCGCCGCCGATCGGGCTCCACGCGGTGAGCCCCATCCCCACGGTCTGTGCCATCGCCACGTACTCCGCCTCGATCCCCCGGCCGACCAGGGAATAGGGGAGCTGCAGGTTGATCATCGGAGCCAGGCCGTGCGCCTCGGCGTAGCTCTGCGCGCGGGCCGCGTACCAGGCCGGCACGTCGGAGAGCCCGGCGTACCGGATCTTGCCGGAGCGCACCAGGTCGTCGAGGGTGTGTACGACCTCCTCGATCGGGGTGATCCGGTCCCAGGTGTGCAGCAGGTACAGGTCGAGGTAGTCGGTGCCGAGCCGGCGCAGCGACGCCTCCACTGCCCGCATGATGTGCTTGCGGCCGTTGCCGCTGGCGTTCGGGTCGGTCGGGTCGACGGTGTTGGTGAACTTGCTGGTGAGCACGAGCCGGTCGCGAACGTCGGCCCTGTCGATCAGGCGGCCGAGGATCTTCTCGCTCTCCCCGGCGGTGTAGAAGTCCGCCGTGTCGATGAAGTTCCCGCCCGCCTCCAGATACCTGCGGAAGATCGGCTCCGACTCCTCCTCGGTCTTGCCGTACGCGGCGTGGAAACCGTCGACGCCGAAGTTCATGGTGCCCAGCGCCAGCCGGCTCACCCGCAGACCCGAACGTCCGAGCAGGTAGTAGTGGTTCATCGTGGTGCCCTCTCGATCGTGATGGGGGCGCGGACCCGACCGCGCGTCCCCGACCATTGCTCGGCAAATCTGGACCTGCAAGTCCAGAACTGGGCTAGGGTGGGGCCATGACACGCGCGTTGACCCGCAAGGGCGAGGCGACCCGGGCGCGGATCGTCGCCGGCGCGGCGGCCGAGATCCGCGAGCGCGGCGTCGACGAGGTACGCCTCGAGGACGTGATGGCCCACACGGGCACCAGCAAGGGCCAGCTCTTCCACTACTTCCCGGACGGCAAGGAGGAGCTGCTGCTCGCGGTGGCCCAGCACGAGGCCGACCAGGTGCTCGTCGACCAGGAGCCGATGCTCAGCAACCTGACGTCCTGGTCGGCCTGGCAGGCGTGGCGCGACCGGCTCATCGAGCGCTACCTCGCGCAGGGCGTGAAGTGCCCGCTCAACGGTCTGCTCGGCCAGACCGGCCGACGCGCTCCGGGCGCGCAGGCCATCGTGACGGGGCTCATGTGGCGGTGGCAGGAGGCTATCGCCGTGGGCATTCGGCACATGCAGTCGACAGGCGACATCGCCGGGGAGGTGGACGCCGACCGCGCCGCGGCGGCGCTGCTGGCCGGCATCCAGGGTGGCGTGCTGCTGCTGCTCTCCACCGGCAAGATCGACCACCTCGAAGCGGCTCTCGACCTCACCATCGAACGCCTGCGGGCGGCACCGACAAATCGGGGAAGGCACGTCAATGAATGAGGACGGCGACCGTCCGCCGCTGGTGCTGCTGCATGGCCTCACCTTCGACCGGCGGCAGTGGGATCCGGTCCGCAGCGAACTCGCGGTGATCGAACCGACCCGGCGGGTCCTCGCCGTCGACCTCCCTGGTCACGGCGACTCACCCCGGCGGGACTCCTACCGGATGGCGGAGGTCGCCGCGGTCGTGCACGGCCAGGTGACCGCTGCGGGTCTCGCCGATCCGGTCGTGGTGGGGCACTCGGTGGGCGCGGTGGTCGCCACGGCGTACGCGGCACGCTATCCGGTGCGCGGAGTGGTGAATCTGGACCAGATCCTGCTGCCCGGCCCGTTCGGTGCGGCGGTACGTCTGGCCGAGCCGACGCTGCGCGGCCCGCAGTGGCGGGAGGTGTGGGATCGCATGCTGGCGGGGATGGGCATCGAGTCGCTGCCGGCCGAGGCGCGCGAGGTCGTGACGACGGCGACCGATCCCCGACCGGACCTGCTGCTCGGCTACTGGGACGAGATCCTGCACGGATCCGACGAGGAGATCGCCGCCGCGCGACGTCGGGACCTGCGGTCCATCGGCGAGCGGGCGATCCCCTACCGCTGGGTGACCTCGGCCGAGCCGCCGGCCCGCTACCGGGCCTGGCTGACGGAAACCCTGCCGGAGGTCACGGTGACCGTACTGCCCGGTAGCCACTTCCCGCACCTGGCGGAGCCGGCGACGATCGCCCGTCTGCTGTCCACCGACTGACCCCCGCCCGCACGCCCACCCCCTCGCCGTTGATCAAGAGGTTTGCGTCATCCCTACCGGCGTGTCGTGACGCCAACCTCTTGATCACCGAGGCGGGCGGGGGTTGGGGTTGGGGTTGGGGAGGTTGTTCAGGTGGGTCTGGTTGGTGTGGATCAGGGTGGTGGCCAGGGTTTTGGTGGTGGGGTTGGTGCCGGCTTTTTGTTCCGCGGTGGCGACTCGGACCGTCTGCGTGAGGTACGCGCGCAGGTGCGCGGCGAGCAGGCGGTGGAACGTGTTCCCGGTGGCCGACCGCAGCGCGGCCAGCTCGTCGGCCGTGACCATGCCCGGCATGTCGTGGCCCTCGTGCGGGTTGGTCGTCGGCGCTCCGGCCTCGCCCAGCAGCTCGCGGGACCGGGTCAGGTCGGCACTGTTGCTGGCCCGCACCTGGGCGGCCAGCCGTCGCCAGGTGGGGTCGGTGGTCCGGGTCGGCACCAGGTCCAGCACCGGCAGCAGTCGCTGGGTCATCGCCGCCGTCAGTTGCAGCCAGGCGATGTCGGTGGGGCTGAAGGCGCCTGGCGATGAGACGTTCGACGCTGTGGACGCGGCCGGCGCGGCCGACTGTGGCGCGGCCGACTGTGGCACGACCGTCGGTGGCGCGGCGCTGTCCGCGGTGCCGGGTGACCCACCCGCGCAGCCGGCGATGAGCACCGTCACCGTGAGCAGCGCGACGTGGGCGCGCACGCGGCCTCCTTCCCGTCCCGCGGCGGGCGGGCCCGGCGTGACCGGGCCCGCCGCCTCGGGTGCGACGGTGTCGGCTCAGATGGGTCGGCCGTCGTGCCCGCACTTGATGACCGGGCGGATGCAGTCCTGGACGCGGCGGGCCATCTCCGCGGTCGGCCAGGCGTTGAAGAAGTCGCCGTGCATGGTGTAGCCCGGCCCGGAGGCGAGCCGGAAGTGCGACGGGTCACCGTTGACCGGGTAGCGCAGCACCTGCCGGAGCTTCGGCACGTGCACCGGGTGGGTGCTGGGGCAGGCCTGGTTCACCGGGTACGCGAGGTGGCTCTTGTGGTCCGCGGAGTCCAGGTCCCGACCGTTCCAGCACTGCGGGAAGTCCAGGTACGACTCCAGCATCGTGCCGGCCGGGCAGTTGACGAAGTCCTTCGACGGTGGCACCTGCCCGGCGTGCAGGCAGGACCAGCGGGCGATGCTGTCGTTCGCCCCGGTGGCCTTCGCGTTGCCCGCGACGAGTCGCAGGCCCTGCGGGATCGGTTGGGTGTTGGCGACGACGTCGGCGCGGACACCCTCACCGAGGTAGTAGAACGTGGCGATGGCCGGCTCCACAGCGACGTTGTCCCGGTAGAGGGTCGGCACCCAGTACGACGAGACGTCCACCGCCGGGTTGCAGGTGCTTGTGGATTTCACCAGGTCGGGGAGCGTGGTGTTGCCGTTCGTCACCGTGCTGCCGAAGAAGCTGTGCATGTGTGAGGCCCCGGGCAGCCCGGGAAAGACGATCGGGTCGTCGGGGAGCCGGTGGCTGTACGTGCAGTCGGCGGGGAACTCGGCGACCCGGATGACATTGGCGACCGGGGCGGCGTCGGCCCGGTCGGTGGTGGAGACCAGGTAGGTGCCGAGGAGCGCCAGCAGGGCGCCGATCGCCGTGGCGAGGCGTAGCCGGCGGGGGAGGTGGGAGAGGGGTGCGGCCCTGTCCATCGCGTGACTCCTGTCGGGACGGGCCAGGGGCAGCTCCGACGCCGCCGCCGAAGACGTCGGGGTCTGGCCTGGCCGGATGTGGCGGTGGGCCTGTCGGCCCGAGGCGAGAGAGCGCTCTCACCACCCCAGCGTCACCCTCAAGTCGACAGTTGTCAATACATGCGGCAGTTGGTGCACATGACGCGGGTGGGGCGGCCCGACGAGCCGGACCGCCCCACCTGTGCCGCGCTGAGATCAGAAACCGAGGACGGCCCGCCCGCCGACCACCGGCAGCCGTAGCTCGCTGTCGTTCGGGGCGACCCGCAGCTCGGTGCCGCCCAACGGCAACAACGTGTACTCCTGGTCGGTGGAGAAGACGACCACGCCGATCCGGTGCCCCGCCGGGAAGATGTAGTCCTTCGGCTCCATGGTCCACCGGTAGTCGTACAGCTTGCCCTGCTTGACCGGCTCGGTGCGCACGGCGCTCTTACGGTTCTGCGGGTCCATCCAGCCGCGCGTCACGACTGTGGGCGCGTCGGTCGACCCGGCCGCCCCGTAGTCCACCAGGTACGCGGTGAGGTTCGCGTCCGGCTTGTTGTCGATCGCCATCCGCACCCGCATCTCCGGGCGGCCGGAGATGCGTACGCTCTGGGTCAGCGCGGGGGAGCGGTAGGCGAGGCGGTTGGCGCTGGCCGTGTCCGGATCGGCGACCAGGGTGTCCGGGTGGATGGTCCGCCCCTCGTCGACGAAGCTCTGCTCGACGCGGGCCTTCGGCGGCTTGCCCGTGGTCAGCGTGCCCGGGGCGCTGGCGTCGGTGGCGGCGAAGCGAAGCCCGACCTCGCGGGCGGCCGGGTCGGGCCAGTTGGCGTACGTGGTGTAGGCCCGGTCCTCGCGCTGGAGCACCGCGGTCGGCTCGTCCATGATGCCGTTGCGCACGTTCCACAGCCAGAAGTCGAACCAGCGGTTCTCGGTCTGCTTGTAGGTCCACGTCTGGCCGCTGGGCAGGGTCACCGATGCGCTGCTGCCCGGGCCGCCGTGCCCGCCCTGGTGCAGCCAGATCTTGCGCGGCACGTCGCGCTTCGCCAGCTCGTCCCACCAGCCGGCGAAGTGCTCGGTCTTCACGTTCCAGTCGTTGAGGCCGTGCACGACGAAGACGCTCGCCCTGACGTCGCGGGCGTCGAGGTAGTCGCGGTCCTGCCAGAATTTCGAGTAGTCGCCGGTGGCTCGGTCCTGCTTCGCGGTGATCGTCGCGAGCTCGTCGGCGCAGGGCCCCTCGGCCCGCTCCTGTCCGGCCGTGTACTGGGCCAGGATGTCGAGGTCCTCGCCCTGGAACGTCCCGGGCGCCACCACCAGGCCGTTGGCCCGGTAGTAGTCGTACCAACTGCTGATCGCCGAGACCGGCACGATGGTTTTCAGCCCCTTGACCCCGGTGGTGGCCACCTGGTTGGGCAGCGTCCCGTTGTAGGAGACGCCTGTCATGCCCACCGCGCCGGTGGTCCAACCGGCGGTGACCGGGGCGCCGCTGGCGTCGTACCCCCTGGCCCGGCCGTTGAGCCAGTCGATGACGGCCTTGGTGCCGAGCGTCTCGGCCTGGTCGCCGCTGGTCGGGCAGCCGTCCGAGTCGCCGGTGCCGACGCTCTGGCCGAGCACCACCGCGTACCCGCGCGGCACGTAGTAGTCGTCGAGCGAGCCGGGCAGGTTCGCCTTCGCCTGCGCCCGCTGCGTGCCGGCGTCGAGCGCGCGACGCCCGTCGCGGTCCGTCCGGCCGTTCTGCGGCAGGTCGTCGACGAGCACGCTCGGGTACGGCACGTCACCCCAGGTGTCCTTGCGGTACGGGCTGTGCTCGAAGATGACAGGCACCTTGAAGCCCTGGGTGGCGGTCTCCCGGGGTCGGGAGATGTCGATCGCCACCCGGTCGGGACGGCCGTCGTGGTCGGTGTCCACCGGGGTCTGGACGAACACCCGCTCCTCGATCGCGTCCGCGAGCGAGAACACCGGCTGGGTCATGCCGTCGGCCACCACGATGCCGGTGGGCGCGGGAGGCGTGGGCGGGGCGGCCGCCGCGGTCGGGGCGGCGCTCAGCACCAGGGCGCCGGACACGCCGACGCTGAGAAGTGCCAGATGGCGGGGTCGACGCACGCGCGTCTCCCTTCGGTCGGGCTGGTTGCCGGGTCTCGGCACGGGCCAATCACGAAGATCCATTCGTCGCCATGCTAGGGCCTGTGTCAAAGCCTCGGCTCGACCGAGGCTTTGACACAAAACCTTGGGCCGGGTGGGCGGACGCGTCGATCCCTTCGGACGGGCATGCGGCTTTCGTTCACATTGGAAGACCGGGCGCGGGCGGCGGTAATCGAACCGACATCGAACCGGGACCGGCGGCGACACGCGGCGGAAATCCCGCGCGGGCCGGGCAGAAATTGCTCCCTCGCGAACCCTTGAAGATCCCGTACGCGGACCTATGATCTTGCAAAAGTCGCCCAAGAGGCGCATTTGTCCACATGAGACAGGAAACTAGATGCTCAGGAAAACGCGCTGGCTGCTGGCCGTCGCCGTCACGGCCACGGCGCTCACCGCCGTGCCCGGCGGCACTGCCACAGCCGGTCCCAGCGGAGGAGCCCTGCCGGGCACACCCGGCACCTCCGCCAGCCCCACGACCCACACCGTCACCCTGCTCACCGGGGACGTGGTGACGGTCCGGAGCACCGGGTCGGGATGCCCGCAGGCCACGGTACGGCCCGTCGACGCGAACACAGTCATCCGCCAGACCTGCGGCCCGGACGGCCACCTGCACGTCCTGCCCGCCCGCGTCGAGTCCCAGATCGGCTCGACCCTCGACCCCGACCTCTTCGACGTCACCGCGCTGATCGCCGACGGGTACGACGACGAGACCACCGCCAACCTGCCGGTCATCGTGCAGCCCGCCACCGCGTCGGCCCGGGTGGCCGCGCTCGGCGACGTGCGGTCCCTGCCCAGCATCGGCGCGGTGGCCGGCCACGTACCCAAGAAGAGCCCGGCCAGCGCGAAGCTCGCGACCAACTCGCTGCTCGCCGGCGCGAAGAAGGTCTGGCTCGACCGCAAGGTCCACGCCACCGCCCTGACCGGCGCCGACGAGCGCGGAAAACTGGACCGCAACCTGGGCCAGATCGCCGCGCCGGAGGCGTGGAAGGCCGGCTACACAGGCACGGGCGTGCGGGTCGCGGTGCTCGACACCGGCGCCGACTTCACCCACCCCGACCTGGCCGGCCGGGTCGTCGAGCGGGCCGACTTCACCGCCGAGGGCGGTGACGCCGTCGACCACAACGGCCACGGTACGCACGTCGCGTCGACGATCGCCGGAACCGGGGCCGCCGCCCACGGCCAGCGTCGCGGCGTGGCGCCCGACGCCAAGCTGGTGATCGGCAAGGTCCTCGACGACCACGGCTCCGGCGCCGACTCCGGCATCATCGCCGGCATGGAGTGGGCCGCGGCCCGCGCCGACGTCATCAACATGAGCCTCGGCGGCAGCGAGGCCGACGACGGCAGCGACCCGCTCTCGCTGGCCGTGGACGGTCTCAGCAAGCAGACCGGTGTCCTCTTCGTCATCGCTGCGGGCAACAGCGGCGCGCAGATCTCCTCACCCGGCTCGGCCGCCAGCGCGCTCACCGTCGGCGCCGTCGACCGCGACGACAAACTCGCCGACTTCTCCAGCCGCGGACCGCTGGTGAACAGCCACGCCGCCAAGCCCGAGCTGGTCGCCCCGGGTGTCGACATCGTCGCCGCCCGTGCCGCCGGCACCAACCTCCAGGACCCGATCGACAGGTACTACGAGTCCCTCAGCGGCACGTCGATGGCGACCCCGCACGTGGCGGGCGCCGCCGCGCTGCTCGTCCAGCGGCACCCCGACTGGACCGGTGAGAAGATCAAGGCGGCCCTCGTCGGCGCGTCCGACCCGCTGACCGGCATCGACCCGTACGCCGTCGGGGCCGGCCGCCTCAACGCGGCCCGTGCCCTCGGCGGCCCCACCAGCGGCCAGCCGGTGGTCAACCTCGGCACGTTCGCGTACCCGCAGTCCGGCACCAGCGAGACGAAACTGAGCTGGACCGGCGGGTCCACCCCGGCCACGACGGTCCTCGACCTCGACGTGTCGATCGTCAACCACGACGGCCAGCCCGTGCCGCGCGGTGCGGCGTCGCTGTCGACGACCCGGGTGACCCTCAAGCGGGGAGCGACGGCGGGCGCGACGCTGCGGATCAACCGCGCGGCGCTGGCCAACCGGCCGGGTCTCTACCTGGCCACCGTCACCGCCCGCACCGGGCACACGGTGGTCGCGTCCACCCCGGTGAGCTTCTTCGTGGAGCAGCCGAGTTACGACGTGACGATCCACACGAAGCCGATGCCCGGCCTGCGGGACGGCGCGGAGACCTGGATCAACCTCATGGTCACCAACCTGACCGACCCACTGCTGTACTACGGCGGGGCCGGCGGCACACCCGGAGACACTTTCACCCTGCGGGTTCCGGCCGGCCGGTACTCGGTGCTCGGCGCTTCGATCGCCTACTACGTCGACAGCGACGTGCAGGAGACGACCCTCACCGCGGCGGGCGACCTGGACGTGCGCGGCGCCCGGACCGTGACCCTCGACCCGGCGCAGGCCCGGCCGGTCACGGCCACCGTCGACGGGGTCCCCACCAAGCCCACCCGGGTCGACGTCACCACCTTCCAGACCGCGGTGAACGGCCTGTCGTGGTGGCACCAGATCAGCGGGTTCGGGGTGCCGACGGCGGTCCGCAGCACGGCGATCCCGAAGCCGACCATCGGATCGCGGCGCACCTGGGCGGCAGTCAACATGGACTCACCGGCCGGCACCGCCAAGCCCTACCGCTACAACCTCGTGCACGAGTACGCCGACGGCGTGCCTGCCGACCCGTCGTTCCGGGTGACCAGGGCGGAGCAGGCCCGGCTGGCCCGCCTCGACGAGCGGTTCCACCAGACCGACTCACCGGAGATGTCCACCCAACTGGTCCGCCTGGGCTCGACCCCCGACGGGGTGCCGGTGACCCAGACCTACGAGGGCCCCATGCCGCCGAACCGGACGTCCTACCTCTCCCCGGAGATCGTCTGGGCCGACGAGGGCGTCTACGGCGGACTGCCGGCCATGGAGGCGCCGCGCCAGTACCTGCCGGGCAGCCGGCAGTCCACGGTCTGGGCGCGCCAGCCGCTGCACTCCGACTGGTACGACGACCCGACCGGTGCGAACTGGAGCTGCGCCACCGCACCGGCCCGCACCCGGGGCAACCTGCACGTCGACATGGTGTCGCTCACCGACCAGCACCAGCGCGCCGACTGCCTACAGGGCGAGGCGATCGGCGTGAAGCGCACGCTGTCGCTGTACCGCAACGGCACGCTGGTCGAGGAACGCGACGGACCCGCCGCCGACTTCACCGTCGCGCAGTCGATGGCCGACTACCGGTTGACCCTCGACGTCGACACCAGCCTCATCCTGCCGATCTCCACGAAGGTCACCACGTCGTGGACGTTCCGGTCGGCCGGGCCGGACGGGACCGGGAGCGTGCCGTTGCCGCTGCTCGCGGTCGACTACGCGCTGCCGATGGACCACGACAACCACACCGTCGGCGGGACCGCGGAACTGGCCGTCCGGCAGGCGCACGGCGTGAGGGCGCAGAAGGTGACGTCGATGCAGGTCTGGACCTCGACCGACGACGGGGCCACCTGGAAGGCCGCCCGGGTCACCGGCAGCGGCGACGGGTACCGGTTCGAGCTGCCGAAGGCCGCATCCGGGCAGGCCGTCTCGCTGCGCGTGAAGGCCGCCGCCAACGGTGGCAGCGGCATCGACCAGACCATCATCCGGGCGTACCACGCCGGCTGAGAGTCGAAGCGCGGGTGCGGCCAGGCTCCGGCCGGGCCGCACCCGCGTGCGTTACTGGCCCTCCCAGACCGCCTTCGCGCCGGAGTCGCCGGTGCGGACCACGTAGTAGACGGCAGTACCGGCGGCCAGCAGCGACAACACCTGCAACGCCACGGTCAGCGTCCGACCGGGGCGGACACCCTCGGCGGTTCGGGGCGGGACGAACCAGACCAGGGCCAGCGCCACGACCGCCAGCCCGATCGCCGCATAGAGGGTGAGGTCACCGAAGTGCTGGTGCGCCTCCAGCTTCGGGAGGAACTCGGGCGTGACCCGGTTGGCCGAGCGCAAGCGCTCGAAGAAGGCGTCACCGGAGAACTTCGCCAGCAGCGCGCAGATCGGTGCGCCCACGGCGAGCAGGCCCAGCACCCAGCGTGTGTGCGGTCGGACCAGCGGGACGAGCGCGTAACCGATCGTCAGGAGAGCCAGCAGCGGCACGAACACGACAGCGGCGTGCAGCACGAGTGGGTGGGCGGGGATGCCCATGAACTCCTCGAACATCGGCGTCTCCTCCGGTCGGGGTGGACGTCGATCGCCCGGGAGGGACGTTATCGGTCGAGCAGGGACATGTCAGCCCCCGAGATCACCTCAACTGCGCGAGCGCGGTAGGCAGTCCTTCTTGTACTTCAGGCCGGAGCCGCACCAGCACGGGTCGTTGCGCTCCGGTGGCCAGGGAACCCGCGCGCTGGGTCGCGCCGACACCTCGGCCGCGTAGCCGGCCCGGACCGCCGCGTCGGCCGGGTCACCGTCGCGTCGGTCGGCGAACGCGTCCAGTCCCGCCACGCTCGCACGGAACACGCCCAGCCCGCTCCGGCCGGCGCCCGTCAGCCGGACCAGCTCCTTCTCCAGCCGGGCCCGGTGCGCGTCCCAGTCCGGCCCGTACACGTCGGTCAGCTCGGGGTGTTCGGCGAGCAGACGGTCGAACTCGGGCCGGGGCCAGAGCAGCAGATCCGTTTCGCTTCCCTGACGCTCGGCGGCCCGGCGGACGAGTTGGTTCTCCAGGCGGTCGGCCAGATCGTCCTGCCGATCGTGCGGCAGGTTGAGGTCCCGGCGTACCCGGTGGCGCTGTTGCAGGAGGAGGAAGAGCACACCTGGCGCGTCCGGCGGACCGACCTCCGGGTCGGCCGACGCCGGCCCGGCGGCGGTCGCGCGCTCGCCGAGCAGGGTGTCGACCGCCTCGCTGAGCCATCGCTCGGCGATCGCCGAGCGGCCGGCGGCGTCCAGCGCCGCGCTGACGTAGGCGGGCGCGTCGGGTTGCGTGAGCAGCAACGGGCGCAGCGCGGTCAGCTCCGCCATCGCCTCGTCGTCGCGGTCGCCGGCCTGGAACATCACCCGGGCCCGCAGCGCGCGGGCGACTCCGGCTCGGGGATCGTCTGCGGACGGGTACGCCGCCAGCGCCTGGTCCGCGTACCGCAGCGCGGCATCGGGCCGGGCCCGGATCCGGGCGATCTCGGCGGCCAGGGTCAACGCGTCCCCGGCGTCGTCCGGATCCTCCAGCCGGCCCTGCCCGGCCGCGTCGGCGATGTCGGCGGCGACGCCGAGCGGGTCGGCAGTCCCGAGCGCCGAGCGGCGGAGTTCGGCGAGGTCAGCCTTGGTGAGTACGTCTCTCGTCGGCACGACCTCACGGTACGTCGGGGTGCTTCCGCCCGGCCGAATTATGGCCATCTGCCGTCAACCAGCCCTCGGTAGCGTCAGATCGTTGGTTTCTCGACCAGACCGCACAAAGGGTGAGCTATGGGCACGGTGGATCGCCGTACGTTCCTCAAGGCAATGGGAGTTCCCGCGATCGGCGCGGCGCTTCCGCTGGATCTCAGCAAGGCGCTCGCCATTCCGGCGAACAATCGGACCGGCTCGATCAACGACGTCGAGCACGTGATCATCCTCATGCAGGAGAATCGGTCATTCGACCACTACTTCGGCAGCATGCGGGGCGTACGCGGCTTCGGTGACCCGCATCCGGCGACGCTGCCGTCCGGCAAGGACGTGTGGCACCAGCCCAACGGCGCCGACGAGTTGCTGCCCTTCCGCCCCGAGGTGGAGGACCTCGGCCAGACCTTCCTGCCCGACCCGCCGCACGGCTGGAACGACGGGCACGCCGCCTGGAACGACGGCCGGTTCGACAGGTGGGTGCCCAACAAGGGCGTCACCGCGATGACGTACCACACCCGCCAGGATCTGCCCTACCACTACGCGCTCGCCGACGCCTTCACCGTCTGCGACAGCTACCACTGCTCGCTGATGGGGCCGACCGACCCGAACCGCTACCACATGTGGAGCGGCTGGGTCGGCAACGACGGCAGGGGCGGCGGCCCGGTCATCACCAACGCGGAGGCCGGTTACGACTGGTCGACGTACCCGGAGCGGTTGGAGCGCAACGGCATCTCCTGGAAGATCTACCAGGACGTCGGCACCGGCCTGAACGCCGCCGGCTCCTGGGGCTGGACCAACGATCCCTACATCGGCAACTACGGCGACAACTCGCTGCTCTACTTCCACAAGTACCAGAACGCGCAGCCCGGAACGCCGCTCGCGGATCGCGCCAAGACCGGCACCGAGATCCGCACCCAGGGCCGCGACCCGGAGGCGCTGCTCGCCGACTTCCGGGCCGACGTCGAGGCGGGACGCCTGCCGCAGGTCTCCTGGATCACCGCGCCCGAGGCGTACACCGAGCACCCGAACTGGGGACCGGCGTTCGGCGCGTGGTACATCTCGCAGGTCATCGACATCCTCGCCGCGCACCCCGAGGTGTGGAGCAAGATGGCGCTCTTCATCACGTACGACGAGGAGGGCGGCTTCTTCGACCACGTGGTCCCGCCGACGCCTCCGCAGACGCGCGAGCACGGGCAGTCGACAGTGCCGATCACCAACGAGATCTTCCCCGGCGACGCGGACCACCCGGCCGGGCCGTACGGCCTCGGCGTCCGCGTTCCGATGATCATCGTGTCGCCGTGGACGCGCGGCGGCTACGTCAACTCCCAGGTCTTCGACCACACCTCGCTGATCAAGTTCCTGGAGACGCGGTTCGGGCACGGCCGGCCGGACCTGATCGAGAAGAACATCACCCCGTGGCGACGCGCAGTCGTCGGCGACCTGACCACGGCCTTCGACTTCCGACACCCGAACCGGTCGCGCCAGGTGACGCTGCCGAACACCGACGACTTCAAGCCCGACGACCTCGTCCGGCACCCCGACGAGGTGCCGGTGCCTCCGGTCGACGGGCGGTTGCCTCGGCAGGAGCGCGGGGTACGTCCGGCGCGGGCGATCCCGTACACCCTGCACGCCGACGGCCACGTCGCCGACGGCGCGTTCCGGATCGACTTCCGCAACACCGGCGGCGCTGCCGCCGTACTCCAGGTCCGCCAGGCCGGCAGCGCGGACGCCCCGCGCAGCTACACGGTCGAGCCGGGCAAGCGCCTCTCGGACACCTGGACTGTCGGTTCGTCCCACGACCTGTCGGTGCACGGGCCGAACGGCTTCTACCGCCGCTTCGCGGGCGGCCTGTCGCACGTCGACGTCACCGCCTCGTACGACGAGCACACCCACAAGGTCGTCCTCACGCTGGGCAACAGGGGTGCGAAGCGGGTCGAGGTGACTGTCCGGGACGGGTACCACTCCCGGCCGGTCACGCTGTCGCTGCGGCCCGGCGAGACCGAGCGGGCGACGTGGGCGCTCACCCGCACCCACGGCTGGTACGACCTGACTCTCACCGTCGCGGGTGACGCCGGCTTCGCGTACCGCTACGCCGGTCACGTCGAGAACGGCAAGGACAGCATCAGCGACCCGTCCCTCGGCGGACTCGTCTGACGGATGCCCTGACACCCAGTGGGGGCGGCCGCCGGCGTTCGCCCCGGCGGCCGTCACGCTCCGTGTCGTGCCCGTCGTCCTGACGACCGTCGGCCCGGCGCGTCAGTCGTCGTCACCGTGTCCGGCGGAGGCGGCCGGCACGTTGCCCCAGACCGCCTTCGCCCCGGAATCGCCCACGCGGTAGACCTGCACCAGGTTCGCGACCGCTACGACCACGGCCAGCACCGCGATCACCACCGCGACCGGCCCGGACACGCGGCGGGAGCCGGCCGTCTCCCCGTCCGGCCGGGCACCCCGGCGATCAAGCCAGACCAGCGCGACGGCCGCCGCCAGCAGCGGCAGCGCGAACCAGAGCAGGGTGTCACCCAGTTGGGCGTGCTCACCCGGGTCGCCGACCCGTCGCTCCAGGCCCTCACCACTTGAGGTGGCGAGCGGGATCGCGGCCGTGGCCAGCGCGGCGATCAGCACGACAAGCCAACCGTAGCGGCCCCGCCAGGACGGTCGGACGGCCAGCGCGGCGACGCCGATCGCGGCCAACGGCAGGAGGACCACCACGGCGTGCACGACGAGCGGGTGCAGTGGCAGTCCGTTGACGGTGTCGGGCACGGGGCCTCCTCGGCATTCGGTATGGCACTGTGCCTCACGATATTGCCGGTTTCTTGCGAAGTTCTTGCACGCCCGACCCGGTCGGCAGCAGCAGGTTGAAGGTGGCGCCCTGGCCGGGGGTGCCAGTCACCTCGATCGCCCCGTGGTGAGCGCGTGCGACCTGCTGCACGAGCGCCAGGCCCAGCCCGAACCGGCGGCCCGTACCGGCGCTGCCGTGCGCGAAGCGGTCGAAGAGCCCGTCCGCCTCGGCCGGGTCGAGGCCCACACCGTCGTCGTCGACCTCGACGGCCACCCGATCAGCACTCCGTCGCACTGTCACGGTGACGTGCCCGCCGGCGGCCACATGCCCGATGGCGTTGTCGACCAGGGCGGTCACCGCCCGGCGCAGCGACGTGCGCGCACCGCGTACCGGCGCCTCCCCGAAGGTCTCCACGCGCAGCTCGACCTTCCGCTCCTGGGCGTACGCCTCCATGGTCGCGACCACCTCGCGGGCCACCTCGGCCAGGTCAACGGCCGTGGCCGGTGGCGGCTGATGTTCGGCGGCGGCGGACACCAGCAGGTCGTCGACCACGTCACCGAGGGACCGGGTGTCCGCCACGAGTTGGTCGAGCTGGTCGGTGAGCTGCGCCGCCGGCTGCGTCCGGGACCGGCGGGCCAACAACTGTGCGCGGGTGTGCAGAACGGTGAGCGGGGTGCGCAGTTCGTGCGAGGCGTCCGCGACGAAACGGCGTTGCAGGGTCAGCGCGGTGGCCAGGGGCGCGACCGCCCGGCGGGCGAGCAACGTGGCGGCGACCAGTGCGCCGGCCAGGCCAGCCAACTCGGCCACGAGCAGCGCGATGCCGAGCTGCCCCTGGCGTTGACGTAGCGGGGCGAGGTCCGCGGCGACCGCCCACCGGCTCCCGTCCGGCCGGTGGGCGACCAGCACCCGTACCGGATGGTCGTCACCCGCGTCGGTGTCGAATCGCCCCGGTTGCCGTCCCACCGCGTCACCGAGGACCCGGACCAGCTCCGGCGGCGCGCTCCCGGTCACCTCGACGGCTTCCGATCCGGCTGCCCTGCGGGCAAGGAACTCGCCGGGTGGCGGGTCGTCGGTGTCCTCGGCCATCGTGAGCACCTGATCCAGCTCGGTGTCAGCGTCCGGGACTGCTGGCGGCTGGTGAGGACGAACATCAACGCGCCGACAAGTAGCAGCACCGCGCCGATCGCCCCGGCGGTCTGCGCCACACTGCGCCGTCGGGCTCGGACCAGCCGGGTCTCGTCCACGCCGTCAGCCCGTGCCGATCCGGTAGCCGAGTCCGTGCACGGTACGGATGGCCCCTCGACCGAGCTTGCGGCGCAGGTGATGGACGCAGGCGTCGACGGTCCCCGGGGCATCGGCGTGGTCGAAGGCGGTGGTCAGCAGTTCCGCCCGCGTGAAGATTTTCGTCGGTCGGCCCGCGAGGGCGCGCAGCACGGCGAACTCGCGGGCGGAGAGCGGAATCTCCCCGTCGTCGTCGAGCACTCGCCGGTTCCCCACGTCCAGCCAGCGCCGCCGCCCCAGCGGCAGCCGGCCCGCAGCGTCCTGGTGCCGACGACGCAGTGCCCGCAACCGGGCCAGCAACTCGGCCACGTCGAAGGGTTTGACCAGGTAGTCCTCGGCGCCGGCGTCGAGCCCCTCCACCCGGTCGTTCAGCGCGCCCCGGGCGGTGAGCAGCAGCACCGGGCAGGTCACGCCCCGCGCCCGCAACCGGGTGACCAGCCCCAGCCCGTCCAGCGCGGGCAGCCCTCGGTCGACCACCAGGACGGAGTAGTCGCGGGACAGGGCGTGGTGCAGGCCGCTCTGCCCGTCACCGGCCACGTCGACCTCGTACCCCTCCTCGGCGAGCAGATCGCCGAGCAGGGCGGTCAGCGCGAGGTCGTCCTCGACCAGCAGCAGGCGCGGGCGGGCACTCTCCACCGGCCCAGTATTCCCCGTCCACGGGCAGGGACTCTCAGAACTCCTCGTACACCGCCGGGTCCTGGTCCGCGAGCCGTCCGTCCGCGCGGCCCAGAGCGGTGATGGCCTCGATCTCCGCGTCGGTGAGCTTGCTGTCGAAGACGTCCAGGTTCTCGATCTGGCGCTGGGGGGAGGCGGCCTTGGGCAGTGGGATGACCTGGCGGGCCACGTGCCAGGCGAGGATGGCCTGCGCCGGGCTGATGCCGTGGCCGGCCGCGATCTCCACGATCGTCGGGTGCTGCTGGAGGTCGTTGCCGTGCCCGAGCGGGCTCCAGCCCTGTACGAGGATCCCGTGCTCCCGGTGGTAGTCGATCGCCTCCTGCTGCGGGAAGTACGGGTGCACCTCGATCTGGTTGACCACCGGGGCCACCCCGGTCTCGGCCACCAGCCGGTCGATGTGCTCGGGCAGGAAGTTGGAGAGCCCGATGTGCCGGACCAGCCCGCGCTCGCGCGCCTCGACCAGCGCCCGCCACGCCTGCACGTATTTGTCGACCTTGGGGTTCGGCCAGTGGATCAGGTAGAGGTCGATCCGGTCCAGGCCGGTCCGGTAGACACTCTCCTCGATGGTGGTCAGCGCCTCGTCGAAGGCGTGGTGCCGACCCGGCAGCTTCGACGTGACGACCAACTCGTCGCGTGCGCCGCCCGCCGCACGGGCGGCCCGACCGACAGTGCCCTCGTTCTCGTAGTTCACCGCCGAGTCGATCAGCCGGTAACCCGCCCGGATCGCCTGACCGATCGCGTCGACGCCCGCCGCGCCGTTGAGCCGGTACGTGCCGAGCCCGATCGCCGGCAGGGAGGTGCCGTCGGCTGCCGTCAGGTGGGGAATCGCCATGATCGGGACCCTACCCGTACGGGTGGCGCGTCACCATCGACTGCGTCAACTGTCGATGACCCGCAGGAAGACCGTGCCGCTGCCGGCGTCGAGATAGACGGTGCCGCCGTACTGTGCCGTCCGCACGTCCTCGGCGTACTTCTCGCTCACCTGCCAGGTCCCGCCGCTGGGCAGGAACGGACGCAGCTCGGCGCTCAGCGACGCGTCCCAACCGGGGGGAGCGGGCTGCCACTCGTACTCCTTGATGGTGGTGGCAATGGTGTCGGGTCGCAGCACGACAAGTGCCTCGATGCGCGTGTCGGTCGGGCCCGGTACGGTGACGCGGCTGCCGGCCCCGGCCGGTGCCGTCTGCCAGTGGACGTCGATGAAGGTGCCGAGGCGTGGAAACCGTTCGGCGATCGGGTCTCTGTCGGTCCGTACCGGTGCCGGGCTCGCGCTGGCGGTCCTGTCTGGCGGCCCGTCATCGGGGGCACTGTCGGAGCATCCGGCGAGGATGACGACGAGCGTCGTCGCCAGGAGTCCGGCGCGTAGGTCAACCATCGGAACGTCCACCCCTCGGTCCTTCTCAGGGGCTGTCCGAGCGCACAGCCACTCGGTGCCCCAACCGGAGCGGCCTCCGGTTCGTCCAAGATACTGAGGGCAACGCCGAGGGGACCCTGTTGTGGCCGGTTGGGAGCGAGTGCTGACGGACCTCGTCAGCACCAGAGGCGCGGCGCTGAAGCGCTACGCCTACCTGCTGTGCGGCAACGACAGCGACGCCGAAGACCTGGTGCAGGACGCGTTGGTGCGGGCGTTCACCCGGCCGCGACGCGAGGAGATCGACAACCCGGAGCAGTACGTCCGCAAGGCCGTCCTCAACCTCTACCTCGACCGGGTCCGCCGGCGCGGCGTGTGGCGGCGGGTGATGCCGTTCACGGTGGCACCGGACCGGACCGACGACGACTCACGTGCCGTCGATGCCCGACACGACCTACGGACGGCGCTCCTGGCGCTCACCCCACGACAACGGGCATGTGTCGTCCTCTATTACCACGTCGATCTATCCATTCCGGAAATCGCCGCGCACCTCGGCTGCGCCGCCGGCTCGGTGAAGCGCTACCTGCACGACGGGAGACGCCGCCTGGCCGGGCTGCTGGATGACGACACCAGGGAGGACGACCGTGCCGTCCGATGATCGTCTTTTGCGGGAGCGCCTGGCAAGCTTGGCAGATCGGGCCGCTCCGCCGTCGTTCGCCACCGATCACCTGCGTGCACGTGTCCGCCGACGGCGCAATCTCCTGGCGGCCGGAACCGGCGTGGCGTCGATCATGGTGGTATCGCTGGTGACCGTCGTAACGGCCGGAATCGTCGGCGGCGAAAATCCAATTACCGGCACGGGCGCCACGCCGGGGCCGTCGACTGCCGCCGGGCCCACCGCCGGAACCGAAAAGGAGCCTGGGGTGTACGTCTGCGGCGACCGCTACGACCATCCCGGTTCAACGTCGGGAGGCATCCTCACTGCAGAGGTGTCCTCGGTAGCCAACGTGAATGGCGACTCCGGGCCTGCAATAACTGTGGCGTTCGCCGCCACGAGGGCGGTCCATGTGACCTCCAGTCCGCCATCGCTGCTTCAGGTGCTCTATTTGAAGGACGGCGTCATTGTCGGCGGAGGGCCGATGGTCAACGGGCCGGGCGACACCAGCAGCCAGGGCGTCGACGCGATCGGCGATGGGTTCGATCTCGCTCCCGGCAAACCTCACGAACAGCAGCTCGGTCCGCGCGAGATGTTGTGCCCGTCTCTGACCTGGTCGGAGATCTGGGCCAGGCCCGCTCTCTACGAGGTTGCGGTGGTCCTCGGCCCGGTCGAAGACCGCGGGGAGGAACTCGTCCTCGGTGTTCCGCTCCCGCCCACTGTCGCCGTGCTTGTGGTGAAAGCGGCGCTGCCGGGCTGAACAACGCTTGCCCCGCGCAGCCCCGACCAGAGGGCTACGCGGGGAAAGCGCCGATGTCAGAGTCAGGGCGCGAGTGACATTCCGAGGATGTTGAAGATGGCCGGCGCCTCCGTCCACCTCGCCATCGAGCCGCCACTCGCGCTCACGATTCCGCGAGCCTGACGAACGTTGGCACTGACGTTGAACACGAGCCCTCCGCTGTCACCGGGTCGAGCCGCCGCGAGGCCGTCGCGTTGCAGGCCTTCGACGCCGCCGTGGGTGACGCCGTTGGACCCCACCCAGGTAAGCCAACTCTTGGTCACCTGGATGCCGCACACGACACCGGAGACGTAGCCCGTGTGGCAGACCCAATCTCCGGCGTAGGAGAGACCAGAACTGGTCACGTCGTTGACCGTGTAGTTGCCCGACTTTCCGTCCCACGTCCGGCTCGCTGTCGTTCCCGTGGAGGAGGTGTCGATTGCCACCGCGTCGTAATAATCGGATCGGGTGGTGGTAACTCCGATCTTGTTGCGTCCACCGCTCTCCCAGCCGGTGTAGACCGTCACGCTGTTGGCGAAGCAGTGCCCAGCCGTGATGAGGAAGGACCGCCCGTCGGAGTTCCGGCGGGCAGGTAGACCCGACGTGCAGTCGTATCCTTCGCTCTGCGTCGTCCCCGATGCGCTCAACGCCTCGCCCGAGATCCACTGGGGGGTGTCCCGCCGCCGCGAGACGTCGGCCATCGCGGGAGCCGGTTCGACGACTGTAGGAACGCCGACGAGGTCGGCGACGGGCCGCCGAGCGACGGCGGACGGTGTCAACGCCTCCGCGGCGCGTACGACATCCCGTGCGCGAACCGTCAGAGCACTGCCGTCGGCGGGTACTGCCACGCTCTCGATCGACAGGTCCGTACGCTGCTGCTCGCTGATGAGTCGCTCACTCGCTGCCTTCAACTCGCCGAGAGTGTGACGACCCTGCTTCAGCTCGATCCGGTCCGCTTCGATCGTCGGATCGGTCTTCCTCACCGCAGCGAGGAAGCTCTTCGTGGCACTGAGATCCGTCAGATAGATCTTGATCGTTCCAGTCGTCCCATCCAGCTCGAGGCCCGAGAAGACGCCGCTGTGAGACCGAGCCCCGACCGAAGCGGCCGCATCCGCGATAGCCCGCAGTGGCTGTAGCAGAACGCCTTGCTCGCTGGGCGACATGGCCGCGATCTGCTGGTTCGTCAACTGGGGCGAATCGGCCGCGGCCGGACTGCTCACCATTGCAGTCGTTGTCATCAAGGTCGCCGCGATGACGGCAGCCCCCCGCATTCTTGACATCCACGTCCTCCTCGCACTGAAATGAGGAGACAGACCTTATTGGAGTGCAATTGATGTCGATGCCCCGTCGGGCTAACCCGCACAAAGGATGATCTGCACCCAATACTGCGGGTATCACGTGACCAGGACGAGAGGGCGTCGTTCTGCTCCTCTGGTAGCTCAGGGCACGTACGGACCCACAGCCAATGAGCCAGCGCTACGTCATCCCCCAGCGCTGTCGAGGTGGTGTCTCGGGTGCGGCGGCTTGAGCGGGATCTTGCCTGCCGGGCCGGGGATTACCCGGACCGTCAACGGTACGAGGTGAACGGCCGCACGTACGCGGTCGAACCGAGCTGTACCAGATTCACTTCGAGGACGAGTTGCCCGCGGACGCGCTGCGCCGGCATCTGCAGCAGGATTACGGCATCGCCCCCGACGCCGTTTACGTCGGCCGGATCGAGGACCGGTCGGCGGACGATCCACGCCCGGTGGTCATGTTCACCCCGCCAGACGAGGACGAGGGATTCGGCTGGATTCTCACCGGTGACACGGAACTCGCCGATGCCACCGGAGAGAACGAGCGGGATCTCGCCATCAGTTTGGCGCGTACCTTCGGGGTACGGGCTCTGGTCGACGACGGCAGCGTCTATCCCGACCGTTGGCTACTGGTCAGCTCCGACGGAAGCAGCGGCCGAGTCACGACCGATGAGGACGCGGCTGCGGACGGCGACCTCCGGGTCGTAAATGCGCTGGCGCCGATCTCCGGGGAACCGCAACTGGCCGTGCTGCCGCCGCCGGAGTGGGCGCGCGGCTAGCACGCAGCCGTACGGTGGGCGCCACCTCATCCGGACGAGGAGCGCATCAGATCCCTACTCGCCCTGCCATGGTTGTCGTGAGGATCTGCCGGGCGGTGAGCGCCGCGCGGCGTCACTTCTTCCTGACGACGGCCTCCCGCCACAGCAGTCCCGCGATGCTCGGCCGGACCTCGGTGGTGATCACGGCCATCGCCCGCCGGACGAATTGGTCGTCGGTCACCTGCGCCAGCATGCTCGCCGCCAGGTCCGCGCGTGCCGTGAACAGGCCGTCCGCGACGTTCTCGGCCACCTCGTAGCGCGTCGTGGTGGGGTGGTCGAACAGGCCGGACGGGCGGGCGATGGTCCAGTCCAGGTCGCTGGAGCGTACGAGTGTCTCCATCCGGCGCATGTCCTCGTGGGCGGTGCGGCCCACCCGGCGGTTGAACAGTGGATCCAGCACGTTGTTGAAGAAGAACTCGCCGCTGGGTCGCCAGGTCGGGTCCAGGACGCTGGAGCTGACCGTGACGAGCCGCCGCACGCGGTGGCGGTTCATCGCCGCGACGATGTGCGCGTTGCCTCGTGAGTAGACGCTTATCGGTCTCGGGCTGAGCGGTACGCCCAGGCTGGACAGGACGGCATCGCTGCCGGCGACGGCCCGGTCGACCGCGTCGGGGTCGGCGACATCGGCGCCGATCACGGTGAGGCCGGCGCGGGGCCGGATGTCGTCGGGGCGGCGGGTGACCGCGACGACCTCGTGGCCGGCGGTCAGGGCCTGCTCGGTGATCTGGCGTCCGGTGGGTCCGGTGGCGCCGAAGACGACGGTACGCATCTGTGCACTCCTCGTTGTGGTGGTGACGGCGTTGACCGTGCCAGCGCGGGAGCGCATTATTCAACTGTGTTGAATAAAACCCGAGGTCGACCCCGTGGCAATCCCGATACCCGGGCCCGCATCGCCGCGGCCGCCCGCGACCTGTTCCGCGCGCACGGCTACCCGGGTACGACGGTGCGGGCGGTCGCCGCCGCCGCGGGGGTCGATCCGGCGCTCATCAGCTATCACTTCGGCTCCAAGCAGGGCCTCTTCAGCCAGTCACTGAACCTGCTGTGCGTCGACCCCACCGCCCTGGACCAGGCTCTGCGGGGCGATCAGGCCGGTCTGGCCGACCGTCTGCTCGACTCGGTCACCGGTCTGTGGGACGCCGGCGTGCCCGCCGAGAACCGGATGGCGGTGCGGGACGACGAGACGATGCGCGCCCTGCGTGACTACCTCGACGGTGAGCTGCGCCTCCGCATCGCTGAATTTCTCGGCGGCTCCGACGCGACGGAGCGCGCCACCGCCGCCGTCGGCGTACTCGGAGGGTTGATCTTCACGCGGTACCTGAACCCGATCCGGTCGATCGACACCCTGTCACCGACCGACGTCCGGCGGGTCTTCGGTCCGGCGCTGCGGGCGGCCCTGCACGCCCGGCCCCGCCGGCCCTGACCCGTCGCCCCCGTCGTACGCTCCGGGCCGCGCACACGAGTGAGGTGTTGTCATGACGTTCACCACCCGACCGACGTTGCAGGGAACCTTCGGCATGGTGTCGTCGACGCACTGGCTCGCCAGCCAGTCCGCGATGGGGATCCTCGAACGCGGCGGGAACGCCTTCGACGCCGCGGTCACCGCCGGGTTCGTCCTGCACGTCGTCGAGCCGCACCTCAACGGCCCGGGGGGCGAGGTGCCGGCCATCGTGGCGACCGCCCAGGACCCTCGCCCGAAGGTGCTGTGCGGGCAGGGTCCCGCGCCGGCCGGCGCGACCACCGCGCACTTCCGGTCCCTCGGCATGGATCTCATTCCGGGCGCGGGCCCGCTGGCGGCGGCAGTGCCCGGCGCGGTCGACGCGTGGTTCCTGCTGCTGCGCGAGCACGGCACGATGTCCCTGGCCGACGTCCTCGAACCGGCGATCGGCTACGCCGCCGCCGGTCACCCCCTGGTGGGCAGCGTGGGTGCGACGGTGGCGGCCGTACGGTCGCTGTTCGAGGAGCACTGGCCCACGTCCGCCCAGCTCTGGCTGCGCGGCGGCCGGCCACCCGCCGCGGGGGAGAGGTTCACCAATCCGGTGTACGCGCAGACCCTGCGCCGACTTGTCGAGGCCGGTCAGGCGGCCGGCGCCGACCGGGAGGCGCAGATCGAGGCCGCACGCCGCGCCTGGGGTACGGGCTTCGTGGCCGAGGCGATCGACGAGTTCAGCCGTCAGCCGTTCCGTGACTCCAGTGGGCGCGCGCACGCCGGGCTGGTCACCGGCGACGACCTGGCCTCGTACTCGGCGACCTGGGAGGCCCCTGCCACCCTCGACTGGCACGGCTACTCGGTGGCGAAGACCGGGTTCTGGGGCCAGGGCCCGGTGCTGCTGGAGACGCTAGCCACCCTCGACGCGCTCGACGACACCGGCGCGTACGAGACGGCGACCGCCGCCGGCATCCACGCCCAGGTGGAGGCGCTGAAGCTCGCCTTCGCCGATCGCGAGGCGTGGTACGGCGACAGCGCCGAGGTGCCCGCCACGGCGCTGCTCTCCCCGGAGTACGCGCGGGAGCGGGCGGCCCTGATCGGTGACCGCGCGTCTGCCGAGCTGCGGCCGGGACGGCCGGACGGGGCGTCGCCGCGTCTGCCCGCGCACGTCCGGTCCGGGGTCGGCCACCGGGTCGATTCATCGGACCCCACGACGGGGGAGCCGACGGTGCGCTCCGACGGGGTGACCAGGGGCGACACCTGCCACGTGGACGTCGTCGACAGGTGGGGCAACATGATCTCGGCGACGCCGAGTGGGGGTTGGTTGCAGAGTTCGCCCACGATCCCGCAGCTCGGGTTTCCGCTGGGCAGTCGGTTGCAGATGTTCTGGTTGGAGGAGGGCCTCGCCTCGTCGCTGGCCCCGGGCCGCCGACCGCGCACCACGCTGAGCCCGACGATGGTGCACCGCGACGGGGAGCCGATCCTGGCCTGCGGCACACCCGGCGGCGACCAGCAGGACCAGTGGCAGGTGCCCTTCCTGCTGCGTCACCTGGTCGGGGGCCGGCACCTGCAGGAGGCCATTGACGCGCCCGCGTGGCACACCGTCAGCCTGCCCGGGTCGTTCTATCCCCGCGACTCGGAGCCCGGCGTCCTGCTTGTGGAGGACCGGCTCGACGCCGACGTGGTGGCGGCCCTGCGGGCGTACGGGCACGAGGTGCGGCTCGCCGACGCGTGGAGTCTGGGCCGGCTCTGCGCCGTGACCCGGGACCCCGCGACGGGTGTGCTCGCCGCCGGGGCGAACCCGAGAGGCATGCAGGGCTACGCCTGCGGCCGGTAGCGGACGCGCCCGGAGGCTCAGGCGCCGCGCGCGAACAGCGCCAGGCGTACGCGGTTGGGGCTGTCGGTCTTGGTCATGAGGCTCGTGATGTGGGTCTTGACGGTGGTGACGCCGATGTGGAGTCGCTCGGCGATCTCGGTGTTGGACAGGCCCTCGGCGACGAGTGTCAGCACGTCCTGCTCGCGCGCGGTCAGCCCCTGGACCTGTCGGGGTGGCGCGGCGCGGGCACGCACGGCGCGCTGGACGAGGCGGTGCAGCACCTCGGGGCTGAACGGGCTGTCGCCGGCGGCGGCCCGACGGATGCCGTCCAGCAGCTCGGTAGGGGGCGCGTCCTTGAGCAGGAAGCCGCACGCACCGGCGCTCAGCGCGGGATAAAGGTGGTCGTCGTCGCCGAAGGTGGTCAGCACCAGCACCCGGGTGGCGGGACGCTCGGCGAGGATCCGCCCGGTCGCGGTGATCCCGTCGACGCCGGGCATGCGCAGGTCCATGACGACGACGTCGGGGATGAGCCGCGCGGCGAGGGTGACCGCCTCGCGGCCGTTGTCGGCCTCACCGACGACCTCGATGTCGGGCTGCGCGTCGCACAGCATGCGCAGCCCCGCGCGAATGAGATGCTGGTCGTCGACAAGCAGGACGCGGATCACGCGAGCTCCGGGGTCGGTGACCCGGCCGGGGCCTCGCGGGTCCGGGGCGCCGACCCGACAGGCGTCGCGGCGGCGGTCTCGGGGAGTGTGTTCGGCAGGACGGTCCGCACCCGCCAGCCCGTGCCGGTCGGGCCCGCCTCCAGCAGGCCGCCGAGGACCTCGACGCGTTCCCGCATCCCGGTGATGCCGTGGCCGCCGCCGGCTGGCACCGCCGTCGGCGCGCTGTCGCCGTCGACCCCGCCCCCGTCGTCGGTGACCTCCCAGTGCACCGCCCCGTCGTGCACGGCGACCACCAGGTGGGCCCGCGCGGACGGCCCGGCGTGCCGCGCCACGTTGGTGAGCGCCTCCTGGGTCAGCCGCAGCACGGCCAGGCCACGCACGGCGTCGAGCGCGCCGATCGCCGCGTCGATGTCGGCCTCCACTGTGATGCCGGCCTGGCGGCCCCGGTCGACGGCGGCGCCGAGCGCCGAGGGGAGCGCCGAGGGCTCGATCGCGGTCAGCGCCGCGTCGCCGCGTACCCCGTCGGGGTCGCGCAGCACCGCGACCAGCCGGCGCAGCTCCGCCAGGGCCGCGGTGCCCGTGCCGTGCACGTCGTCGAACACCTCGTCCACCCGGGGGTCCAGGTCGGTGAGGACGTGCCGGGCCACGCCGACCCGCAGCACCATCGACGCCACGTGGTGGGCGACGACGTCGTGCAGCTCGCGGGCGATGGCGCTGCGCTCGTCGGCGCGCGCGGCGCGGCTCTCCGACTCGCGACGTCGCTGCTCCGCCAGCGCCCGCTCCACGGTCTGCCGACCCAGCTCCCGGTTGGCCCGGATGACCAGGCCGAGCAGCACCGGAACGCCGACCTCCAGGCCCAGCCCGACGACGCCGGAGGCGACCTGGCGCAGCGGGTCGCCGATCGAGTCGGTCAGGTCGACGGCGGCCAGCAGCCCGGCGGTCAGCCAGATGGTGCGGGCGCGACCCGCGCGCATGGTGACCTCGAGCAGGGCCCAGCTCGCGCCCACCTGGTTGATGGTGACGTCGTCGATGAGGCAGATCGCGACGGCCAGCAACGCCGTCTGGAGGACCAGGTTGACCACCGGCCGGCGGTACGTCACGAGCGCGCCGGCGAACGCGGCCACCGCGAGGATCCACTGCGTCACGGTCGGCGTGAGGTGAGGGTGGGGCACGACGAGCAGGTAACCCAACCCGCTGAGGTCGAGCAGCGCCATCCGCACGCGCGCGTCCCGCGTGTCGAACAGTTGCCCCAGCCACCCCACGGCCGTCAGCCTAGGTGCTCGCGGTCGGTGGCAGCGACCGCCGGCCGCCGCCACCGCGCCCGCACGGCCAGGTAGGCGGCCAGCCCGAGCGGTCCGAGCAGGATGGTCAGCACCAGCACCGGAGCCATGACCAGCGCCGGCACCCCCCGTTCACGGCTGTCCAGCCACGCCCACCGTCCCACGAACAGATCGAACGCGATCATGTGCGCCCAGCCCGCCGCCGCGCCGTCGGGCGTGCCGAGCAGCTCGCGGACCCCGTCCAGGGTCGGCGACGCGACGGCGGGCAGCACCGTGCCGAACGCCGGGATCACCAACAGCGCGTAGATCACCACGACCGGCAGCACGATCAGTGGCGAGCCGATGATCCGGGCGGTCCAGGACCAGCGCGGCGCCAGGATCATCAGCGCCCAGAACGGCGCGGCCACCGCGAACGTCAGGGAGAACAGCGTCGCGGTCATGCCGCGAGCGCCAGTTCCGGGCGGCGTCGGCGGGTCAGGACCAGGCTGCTTGCGGTCGCCGTCGCGACCACCAGGGCCGCGACGACGCCGAGGGTGAGGGCGTCCGGACGCAGCAGCGGCTGCCCGCGCAGGGCCTGCCAGGTCAACAGCACTGTGAGTACGCCGTACGCGCTGCCCGCGATGACCAGCAGTCGGACGCGGGTGCGCGCGTCGAGCCGGGTCGCGAAACGGGTCAGCAGGAGCGCCAGGATCGGCAGGGCCTGGAGCGCGTGCAGCCCCACGAAGTGCCCGATCCGCAGGTCGCCGCCGGTGGTGCTCCAGCCGACCACCGGCAGCCCCGGCCCGCCGTCGGCCACGCCGACGCTGTGCGCCCCGGAGATGCCCTCGATGCCCGGGTCCTGCATCGGCAGGGCCATCGGCACCGCCGCGAGCATGCCGAGCAGGCTCAGGCCGAGCCCCCACCCGACGGCGGTCGCGGCGACCCGGTCGGGGATCCGCCGGATCAGCACGACGATCCCGATGACGAGGTGCGCGACGAACAGCACACTGATCGCCGCGCCCATCGCCGCGAACAGAGCGGTGTTCAGCGGGGTGCTGGCGTTGAAGTGGCTGGTCTGCCCGCGCAGCACCTGACCGACGAGCCACACGTTCTCCAGCACCGCCACCGTGACGATGACCAGGACGGCTCGTTCGGCGATCCGGCTACGCCCGGGCAGCAGGGAGAGCATCCAGGCGAGCGTAGCGCCGTACAGCACGAAGGACACCGCGAACTTGAACGGCTTGAGCCAGATCGGCGCCCCGGTGAGGACGCGTGGGTCGACGAGAATGCCGACCGTGGCGACGACGGCGAGCATCGCCATCGCGCCGACGAGGAGCACGAGGGGGCGGTTCCACTGTGTCGCCCGACGCAGAACGGTAGTCATGTCTGTAGATGCTCGTGGCCGTTCCCCCCTGTCGCGTCCGACCGACGGCCCCGGTTGCGGCCGCTGGTCGGAGCGCGCCTCCTCCCTGGGTAGGAGGCCGGGGCCGGCGCGTCCGACCGCCGGTGCTGGCACAATGACCGGCCTGCCGAGCGGACCGGGAGCGACCATGACGACCAATGAGGACCGTGTGCAGCCGAACGAGACCACCGTGCCGCTGCTGCCCTGCCCGGCGCCGGAGGAGACCCTGGCCTTCTGGCGTGCGCTCGGTTTCACGGTGCCCTTCGAGCAGATGCGGCCGTACGTGTACCTGGTCGTGCAGTTCAGCGGGTTCGCCCTGCACTACGGCCCGGCGCCGAGGGGCCTCGACCCGGCGAAGGAGCAGACCGGCGGCTGCCTGGTGATGGTCGACGCGGTTGCGCCGTACCACGCGGCGTTCGCCGACGCGATGCGCAGCGCCCACGGCAGGGTGCTGGTCAAGGGCCTGCCCCGGCTGACCCGCTACCGGGCCGGGGCGTCGCGGTTCAGCGTCGTCGACCCGTCGGGCAACACCATCGTCTTCATCCAGCGCGACGAGCCGAAGGATCTGGAGTACGGCGGGTCGTCGGACCTTGAGGGGTTGGCCCGGGTGCTCGACAACGCGCGGATCCTGCGCGAGTTCAAGATGGACGACCGGGCCGCCTACCGGGCGCTCGACTCCGGGATGCGCCGTCGTGCCGAGGACGCCCCCGCTGTCGAGCAGGCGACGGCGCTGGCCGGCCTGATCGAGCTGTCGATCGCGCTGGGCAAGACCGATCGGGTGCCCGAGTGGGGTGCCCGCCTGCGCGCGCTGACGTTGACCGAGGAGGAGCGTACGCAGGTGCGGGCCTATGTCGCGGACCCGGTGGTCCTCGAACCGTGGTGGTCCGACCCGCCGCGGTGACCGCCGAGGCCGGGGTCGGGCCGCGTCCGCCCGACCCGGCCGGCGGGTCAGCGGGTCGCGGAGCTGCGGCGGAACAACACCGTCACGCCGGCGAGCAGGACGAGCAGCAGCCCGGTGAACCAGGTCATCGCCGTGATCGTGCTGACGGTTCGCGTGGCGATCCCGATGCCGACGGCCGGCAGGCTCATCCCCAGGTAGGCGATGAGGAACAGCCCGGCCAGGGCCTCCCCGCGCCGGGCGGGCGCGGCCATCGCCGCGACCGTGCCGACGGCGGCCTTGAACAGCACGCCCGCGCCGACACCGGCGACCACGCCACCGACCAGGAACGCGGTCAGGCTGGCGGTGTGCATGCCCACCAGCACGACGGGCACGCCGACCGCCTGCGCCAGCAGCCCGAGTCGTACCTTCGTCGGGGCGGGCAGCCTGTTGGTGACGGTCTGCGCCACTGCGGCGCCGCCGAACACGGCGAACACGACCGCGCCGGCCAGCGCCCGCGACGGCAGGTGCAGGGCGCCCGCGACGAAGCCCGGGGCGACGGAGGTGAACAGGCCGAACACGGCGAACGACGCGAAGCCGGCGGCGGCAGCGGCCACGTACCCGGCCCGGTCGCCGTGGTCGGCGCTGATCCGCTGCGGCCGGTACGTGGGTGTGACAAGCCGCTCCCGCACGGTCTCCGGGGTCGCCGCGACGGCCACGATGCTGGCGGTCAGCAGCACGGCGAACACCAGGTACGGGGTGCGCAGCGGCGCGTGGACGTACTGGGCGAGAACGCCCGCGACCAACGCGCCCACGCCGAGGCCACCGATGTTGGCGGCCGTGGAGACCACCTCGAAGCGCTGGCGGGACGCGCCGGGCCGGTGCGCCGCGTGCAGCTCCTGGAGGTACGCGGTGGCGGTCGCGGTGATCATGCCGATGCCCAGTCCGCTCACCAGGCGGGCGACAAGCAGCACCGGCAGGGACGCGTCGCCCAGGAACAGCGCGGCGGCGACCAGCTCCAGCGCCAGCGCCGGGATGAGGATCTTCTTCCGGCCGACCCAGTCGGAGACGTGCCCGGCGAGCAGCAGGCTGATCACGACGCCCACCGCGTACGCCGCGAACACGATCGTGACCATGAACGTGGAGAAGCCGTCCCGGGCCATGTAGAGCGGGTAGAGCGGGGACGGCACGGTGCAGAACGCCATCGCGGTCAGGAACGCCAGGGCGATCGCCCAGAAGCCCCGGCCGTGGCGGCGAGAGGATCCTTCGTCGCGGGCGGTCGCGGCGACGGGCCGGCGGGAGGACAGGGTGGTCGACGACATGACCCCACTGTCGCCCGGCGCGATCATCACGTCCAACGAAAGTTGATGCTAGTAACGATCGCCATAGGTGATACTTGGCGGCGTGGAACTGCGCCAACTCGAGTATTTCGTCGCCGTGGCCGAGGAACAGAACTTCACACGCGCCGCCGCTCGCCTGCACGTCGTCCAGTCCGCCGTCTCCGCAGCGGTCAAGACCCTGGAACGCGAACTGGGTGCGCCGCTGCTGGACCGCAACTCCAAACGCGTACTCCTCACCGACGCCGGCGCCGCGCTGCTGCCCCGCGCCCGCGTCGCCCTCGACGCGGCCCGCGACGCCCGCGACGCCGTGGCCGAGGTGCACGGCGGACTCCGTGGCACCCTGCGGATCGGCACGATGACGTCGACCCGGCTCCTGCACCTGCCGGCCCTGCTCGGCGAGTTCCACCGCCGGCACCCCGGGGTCCTGCTGCACACGAGCGTCGCCCCCGCCGGCTCCCAGGGGCTCATCGACGCGCTCACCGAACGCCGGCTCGACCTCGCGTTCGTCTCGCTGCCCGGCACCCCGCCGCCGGAGATCCACCTGACCGAGCTGGCCCGCTCGGTCATCGACCTCGTCGTGCCGGACGACCATCCGTTGGCCGCCCGCGAGGCGGTGACGCTCGACGAACTCGCCGGCCTGGACTTCATCGACTCCCCGGTCGGGTACGGCAACCGCGCCGTCACCGACCGGGCGTTCGCCACCGCCGGCCTGTCCCGGCGCGTCACGATCGAGATCCCCGACATCGCGACCGGCGCCGACCACGTCCGGCACGGCCTCGGCATCGCGCTGCTGCCCCGCTTCGCCGTCGCCGACGCCGAGGGCGTACGCACGCTGCGCGTCGCCGACGCCGACCTCGACTGGACGGCGTCGCTCGCCACGCCTGTGGACCGCCCGGCGGGCGCCGCCGCCCGCGCCCTCATCGCCCTGACCGGCGATTTCCTGCCCTGACGGTTATCCCACCCGGCCGCTCGTCTGGGCCCGCCGCAGGCTGGTCAGGGGCGTTGACACAGGCACCAGCTCCGGAGCGTGGCCCGCAAGTGTCGTCGGGAGTCCGAACAGGTCGAACATCGTCGGGTCGACGAACGTCACGCAGCAGCGGATCAGGCCACCCCGCACGCTGAAGAGCTGAAGCGAGTGCGCCCGGACGCCCCCCGCCTCCGGGTCCGGGGCGTACGCCGCCAGCGCCGTGGTGCCGTTGGCCCGCACGGGCACCAGGCGCCAGCCCTCGCCCCGCATGGCGAAGACGCGTTCCAGGAACCGGTGGTAGTGCGCTCTGCCGACGAGCCAGAGCGCCACCGGTGGCATCTCCAGCACCACGTCATCGGAGAGCAGGCGGGTCAGGCCGTCCAGGTCGGCCGCCTCGAACGCCGCCAGATAACGCTCGACCACGGCGCGCTCGTCGGGATCGGCCGGTTCGCGTACCTCGTCGAGCACCGGCCCGGCGGCCCGCAGCGTCGCTCGGGCCCGCTGCAGACTGCTGTTCACCGAGGCGACGCTGCTGCCCAGGGCCTGCGCCACCTCGACGGCCGACAACTGGAGCACCTCCCGCAGCACCAGCGCGGCGCGTTGCCGAGCGGGCAGCAGTTGCAGCGCCGCGACCAGGGCGAGCCGCAGACCCGTACGCTGCTGGAGGGCGTCGGCGGGGTCACCGAGCCGTGCGTCCGGAAACGGCTGCAACCAGGGCACGTCGAGGCGCGGGATGAGCGGCGCGGACGGGTCACCGGCCGGGTTCAGCCCGCTCGGCAGTGGCCGACGAGCGCGCCCCGCCAACGCCGTGAGGCAGGCGTTCGTCGCGATGCGGTGCAGCCAGGTCCGCAACGACGACAGCTCCGGGTCGTACCGGTCGGCGGCCCGCCAGGCTCGTAGCAGCGTCTCCTGCACCAGGTCCTCGGCCTCGTCCACCGAACCGAGCATCCGGTAGCAGTGCGCCAGCAGGTCGCCCCGGTACGCCTCGTACCGGCCGTCCCGGTCCTGCGCTGTCGCCTCGGCCACGCCGGAGAGCGTACGCCGACGCACGGCCAGGATTCCCCGGCGTGGACCGATGAGTTCGGCGCGCGGCGTCAGTAGGTGTGCAGTACGAGCGGTCCACGGCGGGCCGTCACGATGAGAGGAATCCACATGGGCGACATCATTGTCATTCAGTTCTGCACGCTGGACGGCGTGGTCTCCGACCCCGACGGGCGTGGGGGCACCGGCCACGGCGGCTGGGCGTTCCGGCACGGGGCCGGGCCGGTCAGCGGCGACAAGTTCCGCCTCGGGGCCCGGATGGAGCAGGGCGTCCAGCTCTACGGCCGGCGCACCTGGGAGCATTTCGCCAAGCTGTGGCCGAGCCGCGACGGGGGATACGCCACGGTGATGAACACCGTGCCCAAGAGGGTGGCCACCACCAGCGGCATCGACGCGGCGGCCTGGCCGAACTCGGCGCCGATCGACGGCGACCCGGTCGACTGGGCCACCGACGAACGCACCCGGCGCGACGTCGTGGTGATCGGCAGCCTGAGCCTCGTCCGGGCGCTGGCGGCGGCCGACGTCATCGACGAGTACCGGCTGATCACGTTCCCGACGATCGTCGGTGCCGGCGACCGCTTGTTCGCCACCGGCACGCCCGCCGACTTCCGGTTCAGCGCTGTGGAACCCGTCGAGGCGGGAGCCTTCACCGTGCTGCGGCGCGACCGCCCGGAGGCACCGTGAGACCCGGGCCACCGGGGGAACCACCCGCGCCGCGTGTCAGGTGTCCCCGAGGTGCAGCGACAGCGCCACAACGGTCGAGACCGCCAGCTCCCGATCGCGTAACTCGTGGCGCCTGACGAACACCATGGCCTGACCCTCGCCCAGCACCACGTCCTCCTGTCGCGCGGTGGTGACACCGCGGAAGACATGCACCGTGACCGTGTGCGGGAAGCCTTCCTCGTACGGGCGTGGGCCGCTCCACAGCGGGTGCAGCTCACCGGCTGTCAGGCCGGCCTCCTCCAGCAGCTCGCGGCGGGCCGCCTGCTCGGGCGACTCGCCGGGCTCGACATGGCCGCCGGGCAGGCTCCACTGGTTTGGTGAGACGGGCGCGTGCTCGTCGCGATGCTGCATCAGCACCGCCCCGGAGGGGTCGGCGAGCAGCACGAGGGCGACGTCGTAGGTGGCCATCCACGAGACCATGCCACGCTGGCCCTCGTCGCTGGTGCCCGGGCGTACCCTCCGTTCATGGTTGTGGATGATCTCCCGGTGGTGGAGTTCGGGTTTCCCGGGCCGCTGCGGGACACGCTGGTGGCCGCGATTCTGTCCGGCGCGAAGACCTCCACGTCCGCGCTGCTGATCGGATACGAGCGCGCGAACGAGGCGCTGCCCGAGGTCGGTCGGCGATCCGCGGTGGTCGACTCGCGGGGGAGGCGGGTGGCGGCGATCGAGGTGACCGAGGTGCGGGTGGTCCGGCTCGCCTACGTGGACCTGGCACACGCCCTGGCCGAGGGGGAGGGGGACGAGTCGGTGGCGCAGTGGCGAGCGGGACACGAGTCGTTCTGGCACAGCGCCGAGGTGCGCGCCGAGCTGGGCGATCCCGACTTCACCGTCGACGACGAGACCCTGGTGGTGACCAAGCGCTTCCGGCTGCTGCAGCTCGGCCCACCTGCCCTGGACGAGTAGGTCCTGAATCAGGACGGGGCTGGGGTCGCGGCGAAGAGCGCTGGCCATCCGCTGTGGCTGCGCGCTGTGCCGATGTGCTGGTGAGCGGTATACCTCAGCGGTATGAATATGACTCTGAGGTATACCGCTCACGACCGCATCCGCCCCTGACCGAGGTGACCGACGGTCACCGCAAGCCCGCCGGCTGCCGCAGCTTGGCCCACCAGCCGAGGGCTGTGGCAGCCAGCCCTCGTCGGCCCGGCCGGACCTCGTCAGGTGGGCGGGGCCGCCAGTTTCGGCGCGCTGCGACGGTCACGCGCCGCGTCCTCCGCGGCGAGCGCGATGAGAACGGCAGTCGTCGACGCCACAGTGGCCTCCGGCGGCAGGTGGACCACCACGGGGGAGAGGCCGGCCAGGACGAGGATGCCGATCGGCCGAGGCAGGGTCACCCGACCGAAGATCACGTATTCGAAGCCGACGCGCCCGGCCAGGAACAGGGCGGGACCTCCGATGATGCCGGCGACCCAGGACGGTGGCGTGTGCGTCGTCGGATGCTCCATGACCAGCGTGAATCCGACAGCCGTCAGGATGGTCCCGGCGATCATGGCCATGTGCGCGAACGAGGACCACTGGCTGAGGCGGTGCGGGTCGCGCGCCGCGGTGATCGCCGGGCCGAGTTGGCCGCCTGCCTGGTAGACGTAGAGCCGCCACATGAGCGCGGCGCTGGCGAACGACAGTGTGATCGCCGCCGCGCGCCTGAGCGTGAACGCGTCGGAACCGGTGTCGGTGAAGGTCATGCCCAGGGCCAGGACGATCTCGCCCAGAGCGATGATGAACACCTGGCGGTAGCGCTCGGCGACGTGGGTCGCGGTGATCTCCAGCGCCGGCCCCAGCGCGTGACCCAGTCGCCACGGGGTCGGCCACCGCAGCGCCGCCGACACATAGTCGACGGTCAGGGCCGACAGCCACAGGATGCCCCGGGCCCAACCCTGGACGAACGCCCCGGGAATCCAGCCGAGCGCCGAGACGAGGAACCAGAAACGGGCCCGCAGTACGTGGTTCAGCACCACGGTTCTGCGCGCCGCCCACACCACGAAGAGAAAACGCCCGAGGCTGATGGCGGCGAAGATGGCGGCGAAGAACGGGCCGTTGCCGTGGAACCCCTCGGGCACCTGGATCGCCATCAGGAAGATGCCGAACATGACCAGGACGACGTACCACTGGACGGACGCGCGCTGTGGGTCGAACTGGTCCGTCATCCACGCCGTCAGGACCCAGATCCACCACAGCGCCAGGAACAGCACGAGCGCTTCGAACCCACCCTGGAGGGTGAGGTCGTTGATCAGCAGGCGGGTGAGCTGGGTCAGCGCGAAGACGTACACCAGGTCGAAGAAGAGCTCGATGAACGCGGGCTGCTTCGGGGCGTCCCGGGCGCGCAGCAGCGGGTGGAGCGGCGGGTTCCGGTTCATCGATGGCAGCGTCTCTGTCGGGGATTCGTCCGTGCGTCGGTTATATCCGACCCTCAGATGCCGCGAACCGGATTGAGGACTTCACGAACGTCTCCGCTCGCCGTCGGGCTGGTCTTCGTAACACCGATCCGCCAGACTGCGCGGTATGCGTGATCGTTCTCGCCGGTGGGCGTGGGTCGGAGTGCTAATCGTCGGGCTGATCCTCTATCTGGCGGTGCTGCGGACCCTCGTGCGCACCCAGAACCCGAACTTCGTGCCGGCGCTGATCCTGCTCGGAGCGACCCTGGCGCCCCTGACGTTCCTCACGTTCGCCCAGGCCCGTACCGGGCGCTGGCAGGTGCCGTCGTCGGTGCTGGTGACGTCGGCGTTCTTCGGCGGGGTGATCGGCACGGTGGTCGCCGGCACCCTGGAGTACGACACCCTGCGCGGCCTCGGCACCCTGCCCATGCTGTTCGTGGCGTTGATCGAGGAGTCGGCGAAGCTGATCGTCCCCGTGGTGCTGCTGTTCACGGCCCTGGCGCAGCACCGTCGCCGCCTGCCGTCCGACGGCCTTGTCATCGGCGTGGCCGCAGGCATGGGCTTCGCGGCGCTGGAGACGATGGGGTACGCGTTCACCGCGCTGCTGAGCTCGCACGGCAACATCGGCGCGGTGGAGCAGACCCTGTTCATCCGCGGCCTGACCGCGCCCGCCGGGCACACCGCCTGGACCGGGCTCACCGCCGGGGCGCTGTGGGCGCTGCTGGCCAGCCCGAGCGTCGGCCGGCTCTTCGGGTTCCTCGGCACCTTCCTGGGCGTCGTCGTCCTGCACACACTGTGGGACACCTTCTCCGGTTCGCTGGTCTTCGTCGTGCTGGCGATCGTCAGCATCGGCTGGCTGTTCTGGGAGCTGCACCGCTACCGGACCTTCGGCGACCGCCTGGTCGTTCAGCGCCCGTCGAGCTGATCCGGGCCCCTCCACCATGCCTCCCTCGGCCAGCGGAAACTGGCCGGGGGAGGCATCGCTCTGCTGATCCTGCTGCGGCCGGGCCGGCACCTCATCTAGTGTCGGACTGTTCACATTTAGTGGCTTTCGTCGGGAAGGTGCAGCGATGGGGGTGCGCCGCTGGGTCGAGCGCTGGCCGCTCTATCGCCAGCTCACTGGCCCCGATCCGTTGGGCCGGGGCGCGGCGGCCAAGTCCGCCCGGTCGCTGACGCTCACCGCCCGCACCGACACCGCCGACTCGGTCGCCCGGTCCGTCTGTCCGTACTGCGCGGTGGGGTGTGGCCAGCGGGTGTACGTGGCCGACGGGCAGGTCACGCAGATCGAGGGCGATCCGGACAGTCCGATCTCGCGGGGTCGGTTGTGTCCGAAGGGCGCGGCGAGCAAGAGTCTGGTGACCAGTCCGTTGCGGCAGACGACGGTCCGCTACCGGCGGCCGTACGGCACCGAGTGGGAGGATCTCGACCTCGACACGGCGATGAACATGATCGCCGACCGGGTCCTGGCCGCCCGGGACGAGACCTGGGAAGACCGTGACGACGAGGGCCGGCCGCTCCACCGGACGCTCGGTTTCGCCAGTCTGGGCGGGGCGACGCTCGACAACGAGGAGAACTACCTCATCAAGAAGTTGTTCACCGCGATGGGGGCGTTGCAGATCGAGAACCAGGCCCGTATTTGACACTCCGCCACAGTCCCCGGTCTGGGGACCAGCTTCGGTCGCGGCGGCGCCACCCAGTTCCAGCAGGACCTGTCGAACTCCGACATGATCGTCATCCAGGGTTCGAACATGGCCGAGGCGCATCCGGTGGGCTTTCAGTGGGTGATGGAGGCCAAGCGCCGTGGGGCGAAGGTGTTCCACGTCGACCCGCGGTTCACGCGGACGAGCGCGGTGGCGGACGCGTACCTGCCGATCCGGGCGGGCACCGACATCGCCCTGCTCGGCGGCGTGATCCGCTACATCCTGGACAACGAGCTGGACTTCCGCGAGTACGTCGTGGCGTACACGAACGCCGCCACCATCGTGACCGAGGAGTACCGGGACACCGAGGACCTGCACGGGCTCTTCTCCGGTTTCGCCGAGGAGAACGCCAGCTACGACCAGAGCAGTTGGCAGTACGAGGGCGCCGAGGAGAACGTCTCCTCGCAGAACACCGAGACCCAGCGGGAGACGGCAGCCGGGCTGGAGCACGAGTCACACGGCGCGCCGGTGGGCGGCGACACCCAGCGCGACGAGACGTTGCAGCATCCGCGCTGCGTCTACCAGATCCTCAAGCGGCACTTCTCCCGCTACACGCCGGAGATGGTGGAGCGGGTCTGCGGCATCCCGCAGGACAAGTTCCTCGAACTGGCCCAGGCGTGGACGGCCAACTCGGGCCGGGAGCGAACGAGCATGCTCGTCTACTCGGTCGGGTGGACCCAGCACAGCGTGGGAGTCCAGTACATCCGCGCCGGCGCGATCATCCAGTTGCTGCTGGGCAACGTGGGCCGGCCCGGTGGTGGCGTCATGGCCCTGCGGGGACACGCGAGCATCCAGGGCTCCACAGACGTGCCGACGCTGTTCAACCTGCTGCCCGGCTACCTGCCGATGCCGCACCACGCCGACCACCCGACGTTCGACGAGTGGGTGGACAGCATCCGGCACCCCGGGCAGAAGGGCTTCTGGGGCAACGCGCGCGCCTACGGCGTGAACCTGCTCAAGGCGTACTGGGGTGACGCCGCGACCGCCGACAACGACTACTGCTACGACTACGTGCCCCGGATGACCGGTGACCACGGCACCTACCAGCAGGTGCTCAACATGATCGACGGGAAGATCAAGGGGTACTTCCTGCTCGGGCAGAACCCCGCGGTCGGCTCGGCGCACGGCCGCGCCCAGCGGTTGGGGATGGCGAACCTGGACTGGCTTGTCGTCCGGGACCTGTTCATGATCGAGAGCGCCACGTTCTGGCAGCACGCCCCGGAGATCGAGACGGGCGAGATCGTGCCGGCGGAATGCCGGACCGAGGTGTTCTTCCTGCCCGCCGCCTCGCACGTGGAGAAGGAGGGCACGTTCACGCAGACGCAGCGGTTGTTGCAGTGGCGGGAGAAGGCCGTCGAGCCGCCAGGCGACGCCCGCTCCGAGCTGTGGTTCTTCTACCACCTCGGCCGCATCGTCAGGGAACGGCTGGCCCGCTCGACCCTGGCCCGCGACCGGGCGCTGCTCGACCTCACCTGGGACTACCCCACCCACGGCCGATACGCCGAGCCGAGCGCCGAGTCGGTGCTGTACGAGATCAACGGGTACGACGTGGCCAGCGGCCGACCGCTGTCGAGCTACACCGAGATGAAGGACGACGGCACCACCGCCGGAGGCTGCTGGATCTACACAGGCGTGTACGCCGACGGCGTCAACCAGGCCGCCCGCCGCAAGCCCGGCTCGGAGCAGTCCCTGGTCGCGCTCGAGTGGGGCTGGGCGTGGCCGTCCAACCGTCGGATCCTCTACAACCGTGCCTCGGCCGACCCGGACGGCAGGCCCTGGAGCGAGCGCAAGAAGTACGTGTGGTGGGACGCGGGAAAGGCCGAGTGGACCGGCTACGACGTGCCGGACTTCGAAAAGAACAAGGCGCCCTCGTACCGGCCGGCGCCGAACTCCTCAGGCGTGGCGGGCATCGCGGGCGACGACCCCTTCATCCTGCAGGGCGACGGCAAGGGCTGGCTGTACGCGCCCAGCGGCGTGCTGGACGGGCCGCTGCCGACGCACTACGAGCCGGTGGAGTCGCCGGTGCGTAACCCGCTCTACCGGCAGCAGGCCAACCCGGCCCGCAAGGTCTACATCCACCCGATCAACACCCTCAATCCGAGCCCTCCGGAGCAGCACAGCGACGTCTTCCCGTACGTGTTCACGGTCAGCAGGCTCACCGAGCACCACACGGCCGGCGGCATGAGCCGGACCGTCGCGCACCTCGCCGAGCTGCAACCGGAGATGTTCGTCGAGGTGTCGCCGGAGCTGGCCGCGCACCGCGGCCTGACCCACCTGGGCTGGGCACATCTGGTCAGCACCCGCGCGGCAATCGAGGCGAAGGTCCTGGTGACCGACCGGATCACCCCACTGCGGGTGGACGGCCGGATCATCCACCAGCTCTGGTTGCCGTACCACTTCGGTTACGAGGGTCTGGTGACCGGCGACTCGGCGAACGACCTGTTCGGCATCACCCTCGACCCCAACGTCCTCATTCAGGAGAGCAAGGTCGGTACGTGCGACGTACGGCCCGGCCGACGCCCGAGGGGCCAGGATCTGCTGGACCTCGTCGTCGACTACCGGCGACGGTCGGGGGACCTGAGCCACCGTTACCCGCCGCTGGTCACGACCGACGTCGCCGACAGCAGCAGCGACCAGGAGGCCTGACCGATGCCCCACGCCAACGCCCTGTACGGGCCGCTCGATCCGGCGTCGGACGCCGGTTACGGGGATGCGCCGCCGCGGATGGGGTTCTTCACCGATACGAGCGTGTGTATCGGGTGTAAGGCGTGTGAGGTGGCCTGCAAGGAGTGGAACGGCGTTCCGGAGAGTGGTCTGGATCTGCTGGGGATGTCGTACGACAACACGGGGGCGTTGACCGCGAACTCGTGGCGGCACGTCGCGTTCGTCGAGCAGCCGCGCTCGGTCGGCCGGGAGGTGCCGGCGTTCGAGGGCTATCCGGACGGGCCGGCGGTCAGCCCGGCGACGGCGGCCGTGGGCGCGCGGACCAGCGCCGACACCGGCACGGATCCGGGTCTGCCACCCGGTTCGCCTGTCGCGGCGGCCCGGATGTCGGGTGGGCCGGAGTTCCTGGGGATGCCGGGTGGGCAGCCGCCGGGGCGGGGGACGGGTGTGGAGCAGCGGTCGGATTTTCGGTGGTTGATGATGTCGGATGTGTGTAAACACTGCACGCATGCGGCTTGTCTGGATGTGTGTCCGACGGGGTCGTTGTTCCGGACGGAGTTCGGGACTGTGGTGGTGCAGGAGGACATCTGTAACGGCTGTGGGTACTGCATTTCGGCGTGTCCGTACGGGGTGATCGATCAGCGTAGGGATGATGGTCGGGCGTGGAAGTGCACGCTGTGTTATGACCGGTTGGGTGTGGGGATGACGCCTGCGTGTGCGCAGGCGTGTCCGACGGAGTCGATTCAGTACGGGCCCCTGGACGAGTTGCGGGAGCGGGCGGCGGCGCGGGTGGAGGCGTTGCGGGAGCGGGGTGTTCCGGAGGCGCGTCTGTACGGGCACGATCCGAACGATGGTGTGGGTGGTGACGGGGCGTTCTTCCTGTTGCTGGACGAGCCGGAGGTGTACGGGCTGCCGCCGGATCCGATCGTGACGACGCGGGACCTGCCGGCCATGTGGAAACGCGCGGGCCTCGCCGCGCTGACGATGGCCGCCGCCACGGCTGTCGCGTTCCTGGGCAGGCGGCCATGACCGACGCGACGCCGCCGCACGAGCCGGTCGGCGCCCGGTTCCGCGAGTTCCAGGCCCACCTCGACCGGCCCGACGGGCAGCCCCGGGGGCGCGGTCGGGGTCGCGGCCACGACGGCGAGCAGCTCACCGTGCCGCCTGCCGACTTCAGCTCCTACTACGGCCGCCCGATCCTCAAGGCGCCGGTGTGGAAGCGCGACATCGCCGGCTACCTGTTCACCGGTGGCCTCGCCGCCGGCGGGGCGCTGATCGGTGCGGGAGCCCAGCTGACCGGACGCCCCGCCCTGCGTCGGGTGGGCCGCTGGACTGCCCTCGGCGGGACCGTGGCCAGCGCGTACCTGCTGGTGCACGACCTCGGGCGGCCGGAGCGTTTCCACCACATGCTCCGGGTCGCCAAGCTGACCTCACCGATGTCGGTGGGCACCTGGATTCTCACCGTGTTCGGACCGGTCGCCGGTGTGGCGGCTGTCGCCGAGCTCGGGCCACGGCTCCCGCAGCACGGTGTGCTCGGCCTCGCCCGCCGGCTCGCGCCCTCCGTCGGCGACGTCGCCGGCCTGGCCGCGGCGGCCACCGCTCCGGCGCTTGCCACGTACACCGGGGTCCTGCTCGCCGACACCGCCGTACCGGCCTGGCACGACGCGTACCCCTTCCTGCCGTTCGTCTTCGGCGGCAGCGCCCTGGCGGCGGCCGCCGGGGTCGGCCTCATCGCGGCGCCCGCCGCGGAGACCGTGCCGCTGCGGCGGCTCGCGGTCGCCGGCGCGGCCATCAAGCTTGTCGGCGGCCACCGGATGGAGCGGTTGAGGATCACCGGTGAGCCCTACCGGCACGGCCACAGCGGGCGGCTGGTCCGGGCGGGAAACGTGCTGCTCGGCGTGGGTGCGGTCGCCGCGCTGCTCGGTCGGCGCAGCCGGGCCCTGTCGGTGTTCGCCGGCGCGGCCCTGCTGGCCTCGTCGGTCGCCACCCGATTCGGCATCTTCGAGGCGGGCACCGTGTCGGCGCGCGATCCGCGGTACACGGTCGTACCCCAGCGGGAGCGCCTCGCCGAGCACGGCCCGACGGTGGCCGACGGCCGCCGCTGAGCGCGGCGGCAGCGCCCCGCGCGAGGCACCGCCCGTGCGCGGCGCGGCCCGAGCGCTCAGCCGGTGAACAGCTTCGCGGCAGTGATGGCGGTCTGGACGATGCCGTAGCCCAGCAGCGCCGCGACGAGCAGCCAGGACAACCAGAGCCGCCCGGTCTGGCCGCCGACGTGCTCGGGCACCGGCGGCCTGCTCTGCGGGCCGAGCGCGACCGGCTCGGTGACGGTGGCGCGCGCCACCGGCGACGTCGACCCCCGGTCCGGCTCGTGGAACCGGTCGGGCACGGCGCGGACCAGGAGGTTGGCGACGAAACCGATGGCGAGGACACCGACCATTGTGAACAGCGCGGGACGGTACGCCGAGGCGGTGAGCGTGCCGGGCTTGCCCTGCGTGTCGAGGATGCGGTTGACGATCAACGGCCCGGCGACACCCGCCGCCGACCAGGCCGTCAACAGCCGGCCGTGGATGGCGCCGACCTGGAAGGTGCCGAAGAGGTCCCGCAGGTACGCGGGCATGGTCGCGAAGCCACCGCCGTAGAAGGAGATGATCAGCGCGGCGATCAGCACGAAGACGGCTGTCGCGGCGTGGCCGGCCACGGCGAGCAGGGCGTAGAGCACCATGCCGACGCCGAGGTAGATCAGGTAGATGGGCTTGCGGCCGATGAGGTCGGACGTCGTCGACCAGACGAACCGGCCGGCCATGTTGAACAGCGACAGCACACCCACGAAGCCGGCGGCGGCCGACACCGAGACGGCCGTGGAACCGTTGTCCCGGAAGAAGTCCTGGATCATCGGGCTGGCCTGCTCCAGGATGCCGATGCCCGCCGTCACGTTGCAGAACAACACGATCCACAGCAGCCAGAACGAACGGGTCCGCACGGCGTTGGACGCGGACACGCTCGCTCTCGTCACCAGCGACCGCGTGGCGACGCGGGCGGGGTCGAACCCGGCGGGCCGCCAGTCCGGCGGGGGAACCCGGACGTTGAACGGGCCGAACATCATGATCACGAAGTAGCCGATGCCGAACGTGACGAAGAGCCCCACAAGCGCGGAACCCGACGCCACTGCGGCGGGGTTGGCCGGGTTGTAGTCGGAGTCGTAGAGCGACAGCAACTGACGCGCCAGCGGGCCGGCGACCAGGGCGCCGCCGCCGAATCCCATGATCGCCAGACCGGTGGCGAGACCCGGCCGGTCCGGGAACCACTTGATCAGCGTGGAGACGGGCGAGATGTAGCCGATGCCCAGTCCGATGCCGCCGATGACGCCGTAGCCGAGGTAGAGCAGCCAGAGTTGCTGGGTCGCGATGCCGAGCGCGCCGACCAGGAAACCGGTGGCCCAGAAGCAGGCCGAGACGAACATGGCCCGGCGGGGGCCGTTGCGCTCCACCCACCGGCCACCCACCGCCGCCGACGAGCCCAGCATGACGATGGCGATGCTGAAGATCGCCCCGATCGCCGTCTGGCTGGCGTCGAAGTGCGCGATGAGGGAGTTCTTGTAGACGCTCGTCGCATAGACCTGGCCGATGCAGACGTGCACGGCCAGCGCCGCGGTCGGGATGAGCCAGCGGCTGTATCCCGGGGGAGCGACTGTGTGCCGAGGGTCGAATACCGACAGCATGGGCTCCGCACCTCCTGCGGGTGAGTGGGCAGGCCGGCGGGGCAGGAGCTGTCCGAAGCCCGCGTACCGTCGCATTGCCCCCGGGGCGGAATCCGCGCAGGCCCGGATCGCACCCGGGCAGGGGAATCGCACCGGACTCCCGGCGGATGACCGGGCGGCTTCCGCCGCCACCTGGCGGCCCGACGCACGTCCGGCGTTCGCCGTCGATCGGCTGCATCTCACGTTACGTGGTCGCCGGTCCACCGCTCCCGGTTACCGGAAAACGGGGCGGGGCGTGCTGAGGAACTGCCCACATCAGGCAGCCGTCAGGCACGCCCGATCTGCGGCTCATGCCTGCCGGTGAGGCGCAGCCCGACACCGCGTACGGCCTCGATCGTGGCACCGGCGCCGAGGTCCCGCAACTTGCGGCGCAGCCGCTTCACCAGGGACTGCACGTCCGCCCTGCGCTCGCGCCCCTCGTCGTGCCAGACCGACCGGTGCAGCTCGGCGTAGCTCCAGATCCGCATCGGCTCGGTGATCAGGCAGGTCAGCAGGTCGTGTTCCAGACGGGTCAGGTCGACCTCGCGGGCGCCGTACCGCGCGGTGGACCGGGCCGAGTCGATGACCAGGGCGGGATCGGGCGCGGCGGTCGGCGTCGGGCGCGGCGGTGGCACGCCGGGCGGCCCGGGCCGCTGCTGCGGAATCGCGATCAGTCGACGCAGCTCGTCGAGGTCGGCCACCAGCAGCAGAGGCGCGATCCCGTCGAGACGCTCCGCGAGCCGGATGCGCTCGGTCGGCGACGGCGTCACCGCGATCAGCAACGGAAACGGGTCGTCTGCCGGATCAGCCCCGCCCAACGCCGTTTCGTCGTCCTCGGCCACCACACCGCCCGGGATCGATGGGAATCCCTGCCCAGTTATCGTCATGGTCCTGACAATGATTGGCAAGCGCGCCGCCAGCAGGGCAACCGTTAGCGACAAGTTGCTCACGGCAAGTTCTTGATCGTCCTTTCCTCTCGATCATAGTGTCCACTCGGGCAACCGGCGTGACCCGCGCGGTGCATGGGGAGGCATGAGGGGTCCAGTCGTTCGGTTCCATCGAGCGGGATCTCGCGCACTTCTCACCATGGCCCACTACACCCCTGGGTCGTTCTGAGGGAGGCAGCACCGATGTTCAGACGTCCACAATGGAGACGCACGGCCAGGTCACTGGTCAGCGCCAGCGCGGCGACGATCCTCGCCGCCACATGCCTGGCCAGCGTCGGCTCCGGCGCGCAGGCCGCGCCCGGTTCGCTGGGAGCGGGCACCGCCACCGGGGACAAGATCCGACCGGAGCTCGCCCGCCAGCTTGAGGCCAAGAGCGCAGGGGACTTCTGGATTCGGTTCAAGGACCGGGCGGACCTGAGCAAGGCCAGCGCCATCAAGGACTGGACGAAGCGCGGCGCGGCCGTCGCGCAGACGCTGCGGGAGACCGCCGCCGGAAGCCAGGGCAAGATCCGCGCCGAACTCGACAGCTCGGGTACGAAGTACCAGACCTTCTGGGCCACCAACGCCATCAAGGTGAACAGCGGCTCCCTGGCGATGGCGCAGAAGTTCGCCGCCCACGCGGAGGTCGAGGGCCTCTACGCGCCTGTCGACTACAAGCTGCCGGAACTCACCAAGGGAACCGACGAGAAGACCGTCAACGCCGTCGAGTGGGGCGTTGCCAACATCAACGCCGACGACGTCTGGTCCCAGTACGGCGTCACCGGCGAGGGCGTCACCATCGCGAGCATCGACAGCGGCGTGCAGTACGACCACCCGGCGTTGGTGAACTCCTACCGCGGCAACAACGGCGACGGCACGTTCGACCACAACTACAACTGGTTCAACGCCGCCGGAACGTGCGCCGACGCGCCTTGTGACGACGACGGCCACGGTACGCACACAATGGGCACCATGGCCGGCTCCGCAGGCGCGAACCAGATCGGTGTCGCGCCCGGGGTCAAGTGGATCGCGGCGAACGGCTGCTGCCCCACCGACGCGGCGCTTATCGAATCCGGTCAGTGGATGCTCGAACCGACCGACCTCAGCGGTCAGAACCCGGACGCCAGCAAGCGGCCGAACATCATCAACAACTCGTGGGGCACCCGGGACCCGTCCAACGAGCCCTTCATGGAGGACGTGACGCTGGCCTGGGCCGCGTCGGGCATCTTCGGTGTCTTCTCCAACGGCAACAGCGGGCCGGCGTGCCAGACCAGCGGCTCACCGGGCAGCCTCGCCAGCAACTACTCGGCGGGCGCGTACGACGTCAACAACACAATCGCCAGCTTCTCCGCCCGCGGCACCGGGCAGAACGGCGAGATCAAGCCCAACATCTCCGCTCCGGGCGTGAACGTCCGGTCGAGCATTCCCGGCAACGGGTACGGCACCGCCAGCGGCACCTCGATGGCCGCCCCGCACCTGGTGGGCGCGATCGCCCTGCTGTACTCGGCGGCGCCGACGCTCATCGGTGACGTCGACGGCACCCGTGCGCTGCTCAACGGCACCGCGATCGACAAGGCCGACGACCAGTGCGGCGGCACTGCCGCGGACAACAACGTCTACGGTGAGGGCCGACTGGACGCCCTCGCGCTGCTCGCCGCGGCCCCGACCGGTGATGTCGGCACCCTGGCGGGCACGGTCACCGACGCGGCCACCGGCGCACCGATCGCCGGCGCGACAGTGACGCTCACCGGTCCGACCTCGCGTGAGATCACCACCGGCGCCGACGGAAAGTACTCGACGCAGGTCCCGACCGGCGACTACCAGGTCGTTGTGTCGGCGTTCGGGTACGGCAGCGCCACGAAGACCGCGACTGTCACCAACCGCGCGACAACGACGCTCGACGTCGCCCTGACGGCGGTGCCGCGCGTCAATGTCACCGGCTCGGTCACCGACGGCTCCGGCCACGGCTGGCCGCTGTACGCCAAGGTGACAGTGAGCGGCGTGTCCGGCGTGTACGACTACACGACGCCGTCGAACGGCCGATACAGCATCACGCTGCCGGCCGGACAGACGTACACCCTGACGTACGAGTCGCAGTACCCGGGCTACCAGACCGTCACCAAGGAGGTCGTGGTCGGCACCCGCAACGTGACCGCGAACGTCGCGGTGCCGGTGGACACCACCACCTGCACGACGGCGCCCGGCTACACGTTCGGCTCCGACGGCGAGTACGAGACCTTCGACGCGACGACCACGCCGCCCGGCTGGACGGTGGTCGACAACGCGGGCACCGGTGACGTCTGGAAGTTCACCGACGACGGCGACCGGGGCAACCTGACCGGTGGCAGCGGCAACTTCGCGATGATCGACAGCGACGCGTACGGCGCGGGCACCACCCAGGACACCTCCCTGGTCAGCCCGGTGGTCGACCTGACCGGCGTCACGGCCCCGGTCATCCGGTTCAACCAGGACTTCAACCAGTTGAACGACGACACCGCCGACGTCGACCTGAGCATCGACAACGGCGCGACCTGGACGAACGTGCTCCGCCAGGAGACCGACGTCCGGGGCCCGAAGCTCACCGAGATCCCGATCCCGCAGGCGGCCGGCAAGGCGCAGGTCCAGGTGCGGTTCCACTACTACGACGCCTCGTACGAGTGGTGGTGGGAGGTCGACAACGTCCTCATCGGCAGCCAGGTCACCTGCGTGCCTGTCGACGGTGGCCTGGTCGTGGGCAACGTCCGCGACAAGAACGACAACAGCTACATCAACGGCGCCACCGTCACCAGCAACGACCGGCCCGCCGAGAAGGCGGTCACCGTGGCGACCCCGGACGACCCTGGGCTGCCCGACGGGTTCTACTGGATCTACTCGACGCTCACCGGCACCCACAAGTTCACCGCGACGGCCGGCAACTACGTCAGCCAGAGCAAGCAGGTCGACATCGAGGCCGACTGGGCCACCACCGCGAACTTCGTCCTCGCGGCCGGCCGGTTGTCGGTGACGCCCACGCAGGTGAGCGCGACGGTTCAGATGCCCAACGGCAAGGCAACCAGGACGTTCACCGTGACCAACACCGGCGGCGCGCCTGTCGAGGTCGGCTTCGGCGAGCGTGACGACGGCTTCGAACTGCTGCGGGCGGACGGTTCCCGGGTGACCCGGCAGCAGGTGCTCGGCGCGGCCGGCGCACCGGAGCAGCGGCTGAGCGTCCCGACGTCGTTCGCGGCCAAGGCGTCCGGCAAGGCGTCGACGGCGACCCCCGCCGCGGCCGGCCCCCAGGCCGCACCGTGGACGGACATCACCGACTTCCCGGCCAACATCATGGACAACCGGGTGGTCACCCTGGACGGCAAGGTGTACTCGATCGGCGGTGGCGACGGAAGCGCCTCCACCGTGAAGACCTACGCCTACGACCCGGTCGCGCAGACCTGGACGGCGGTGGCCGACCTGCCCGATGCCCGCAACGCGCTCACGGTGGGCGTGATCGGCGGGAAGATCATCGCAACCGGTGGCTGGGGCGCCGCCGGTCCGGACGCGGCAACCTGGTCGTACGACCCGGGGGCCAACACCTGGACGGACCTGGCCGACAACCCCGCTCCGCGCGCCGCGGCAGGGCAGGCGGTCGTCGACGGCAAGCTCTACGCCGTCGGTGGCTGCACCACCTCGGGTTGCGTGCCGATGTCGAACAGTGTGGTCCGCTACGACCCGGGCACCAACGCCTGGGAGACGCTTGCGAACTACCCGAAGTCGGTGGCCTTCGCCTCCTGCGGCGGCATCGACGGCGTCCTCTACTGCACCGGTGGCAACGACGGCACCGCGGCGCAGAAGGCCAGCTACGCCTACGACCCGGGCGCCAACACCTGGACCGCGATCGCGGACGCGCCGACTGACAACTGGGCCAGCTCGTACGCGGTGGCCAGCGGCAAGCTCCTCGTCGTGGGCGGTTCGCAGGGCGGCGCCATCAGCAACGCCGGCTTCGCCTTCGACCCGGCCACCAGCTCGTGGTCGAACCTGCCGAACGCCAACACCGCCCGCTACCGGGGCGGCGCGGCGTGTGGCTTCTACAAGATCGGCGGCTCGTCCGGCAGCTTCAACGCGGCACCGGACAGCGAGGTGCTGCCGGGCTTCGAGGGATGCGTCGAGGCGGCTGCCGACGTCAGCTGGATGACCATCGACAAGTCGACTGTCACCCTCGCGCCGGGTGAGAAGGTCACGGTCACCGTCGGGATGACGGCGAACGTGGACCAGCCGGGCACCTACTCCGGTGCGGTCACGATCAAGGAGAACACGCCGTACTCGGTCGCGCCGGTGACGGTGACCATGACGGCCACGCCCCCGAAGACCTGGGGCAAGCTGATGGGCACGGTGACCGGGACCAGTTGCCAGGGCGCGTCCGCGCCGATCGCCGGCGCGGTGGTCCAGGTCGACTCGTGGGCGATGTCGTGGACGTTCGCGACCGACAGCGCCGGCAAGTACGCCTACTGGGTGGACCGTCGGAACAACCCGCTCACGATGATCGTCGCCAAGGACGGCTGGAAGCCCCAGACCCGTCAGACGAAGATCGACACCGCCACTCCCGCAGTGGAGAACTTCGCGTTGGTGCCCATCCGGTGCTGACACCTGAGCGGTAAGCGGTAGCGCACCGATCCGGCCCGCCTGGTCCTCGACCAGGCGGGCCGGACCATGATCTCGACGGTCGGGGGTGCGCTCAGACGGGGGCGAGCCGGAAGCCGACGCCGCGGACCGCGTGGATCGTGGTGGCGGCGTCGAGTCGTGCGAGCTTGCGGCGCACCCGGCGCACCACGGAGTGCATGTCGGACCCGCGGCCGAGGTGCCTGTTGCCCCAGACCTCGAGGTGCAGTCGCTCGTAGGTCCAGACCTGCCCGGGAGCGTCGACCAGGCAGAGCAGCACGTCGTGCTCCAGCCGGGTCAGGTCAATCTCCTGGTCGCGCCAGCGCAGCACGCGGCGGTCGGAGTCGACGCTCAGATCGGGCGGCGGCTGCGGGCTCGGTGTCACCTCCGCGAGTACGGTCGGGACGGGCGCGGGCGCGTCGGGGGGCATCTCGACCACCCCGAGGAACTCCCGCGCCTGGTCAACGTTCGAGACGATCAGGAAGGCGTCGGTCCCGCCGAGCAGACGGGCCAACTGCCGGCGCTCAGCCGGCGAGGACGCGATGCCGATGACCAGCGAGGCGACCGGAATTCCCTGCATTGCCCAACCCCTTCCGGTTCCCCACAATCACTCCGGATGGTTTTCGCACCGCCGAGCACGACCATCGATCGGCGTCCTGACCCTAGTGGTGGCTCGTCTCGGCTGGGTAAAACATAGTTGCATGTAAGCATGTGAATGGGGTCTCACGTCTCGGCCGTGCGGACGGCTTGGCGACAACGACGCGGGATCGCCCGGTTTTTCCGGCGGTGATCGGTGGTTGTGACAGAACGAAGACAATCCGCGGACGGCGTCCGGACCTGGTGGGCCGAGCATGGTCGGCATGTCTCACGGATCGTCGTACCCCGTCGGTTTGTCGTCGCCCGGCCCCGCGCGAACGCTGCCGTCCGGACGCGCCGCTGTGCCGCCGTGCCTGCGGTTGCTCGGCGCGGCCGTCTCTTTCCTGCTCGCCCTGGCTCTCACCGGCGTGCTGTTCGTGTGGACCGACCAGGGTCAGTGGATCGACGGGCTGCTCCTGCCGCGCGCCGAACGGGGCGGCGGTTACGAGCAGGCGAGTGACCTGATCGGGCCGGCGGAGACAGTCCTGGCGACCTTCGGCAGCCCGACACTGCTGGCCGTCCTGCTCGGCGCTGTGTTGGCGGTCGGTCTGCTCGGCCGCCGGCTGCTGGCCGGCGTCGCGGGGGTGGGCACGGTGCTCTGCGCGGTCGCGACGGCCGGTGCGGTGAAGTCGGCGCTGCCCCGCCCGGACTTCGCGATCGAGGGCTCGACCAGCCACAACAGCTTCCCCAGCGGTCACGTCGCGGTCGCGACGGCTCTGGTGCTGGCCTTCCTGCTTGTCGTACCCGGCTGGGCCCGACGGTGGTTGGTCGTGCCGGGCGCGGCGGGCGTCTCGGTGATCGGGGCGGCCACCATGATCGCGGGATGGCACCGGTTCAGTGACGTGCTCGGCGGCGTCCTGCTGAGCGTGGCGCTGTTCTGCCTGGCCGCGGCGGCGCTGACGGTCCGACGTGGCGGCGACGCGTCACAGCCGCGTGCCACGCCGGTCGTCGGCCGCGCCTGGCGCGCGGTCGGCGAGGGCGCGGTGGGGTTGATCGTGCTCGGCTGGGTGGTTCGGGTGCTGGTGCCGGGTCTGGCCGCCTCGCTGCCGTGGGGGCCACTCGTGGCTGTCCTGGCGGCGGCCGGGTTGAGCGTGGTGGCGGTGGGCGTGGCGGTGTTCCTGGTGCGGTCGGTGGAGTTCGTCGGACCGCTCGGTCCGCCGCAGCGGCAGCGACCGGCCGAACCGGGGGCCATGGAGCGCCTGGTGACGACTGACGTCCGGACGGCGCGGCGCTGACGGGTCGATACCCGACCGCGAGACATCGACCAAAGGCGAATAACTCTCATGATGGAATACTTGACGGCATGCCACAGGTCCTGCTGATCGAAGATCACCAGACGGTCCGTGACGGACTGCAGCTGGCGCTCACCCGGCAGGGCCACACGGTCGTCGCCGTGGCGACAGGCGAGCAGGGCTTGGAACGGCTGCGGACGGCGGCGTCCGACGTGGTGGTCCTCGATCTCATGCTGCCCGGTATGGACGGTTTCGAGGTGTGCCGCCGGATCCGGCAGCAGGGCGACCTGCCCATCATCATGCTCACCGCCCGCAACGACGACATGGACGTGGTTGCCGGGCTGGAGGCGGGCGCCGACGACTACGTGGTCAAGCCGGTGCAGGCCCGGGTGCTCGAGGCGCGCATCCGGGCGGTGCTGCGACGCACCGGCGGCGACTCGCGGCGTCCCGGCCCCGAGCGGTCCGGTCTGCACCAGCACGGCGCCCTGACCATCGACCGGGCCGCGCTGGTGGTCAGCAAGGACGGGACTCCGGTCAGCCTGGCCCCGACGGAGCTGCGGCTGCTGCTCGAACTCGCGCACACGCCAGGCCAGGTGCTCAGCCGCCAGCAACTGCTGGAGGCCGTGTGGGAGCACGGGTACCTCGGCGACTCGCGGCTGGTGGACGCCTGCGTCCAGCGGCTGCGCGCCAAGATCGAGGACGAGCCGTCGGCGCCTGTCTACATCCAGACGGTACGCGGCTTCGGATACCGGTTCGGGCCGCTGTGAACCCGTGGCACTGGGCCCGCGCCATGGCACTGGGCCTGCGCGTCCGTCTGCTCCTGGCCTTCGCCCTGCTGGGCCTTACCACCACTGCGGTGGTGGCCAGCGGAAGCTACTTCCAGGCCCGGACCGTCATCCTGCAGCAGGCGCAGGACGCGGCGGTGGCGTCGCTCACCGACCAGCTGTCGAAGGTGTACCCGGTCGTCAGCCTGCCGCCGACCCAGGAGGAACTCGACCTGCTGGCCCAGCGCCTCTCCGACCGGGAGGGCGACGCCGTGGTCCGCTACGGGGAGCTGTGGTCGCAGCGCGTCGACCAGATCGACGCGCTCACGCCGGAGCTGCGTCAGGAGGTGGCGGACGGTCACATCGCCTGGCAGCGCGTCGACCGCGTCGGGAGGCCCGCGCTGCTCATCGGCACGCAGCTCAGGTTCGACAGGCCCGACGGAACGTCCGTGCCGTCGGGCCTGGAGGTCTACTCGGTGCGCAGCCTCGCCTCCGAGCAGCAGAGCATCGACAGGCTCGCCACGTTGGCGTGGGTGACCGGCGGTCTCTCCCTGGTCCTCGCCGTCCTGCTGGCCCTGCTGGCCGCCCAGGGCGTGCTGCGGCCGGTACGGGAGTTGGGCCGCGCGGCACGCCGCCTCGGCGAGGGTGACCTGTCCACCCGGCTGACCGTTCGGGGTGTCGACGAACTGGCCGACGTGGCCCGCACCTTCAACGACACCGCCGGAACCCTGGAGCGTCAGGTCGGTGAGCTGCGGCGGATGGAGGCCGACGCGCGGCGCTTCGTGGCCGACGTGTCGCACGAACTCCGTACGCCCCTGGCCGCGATGACGGCGGTCACCGATGTGCTGGACGAGGAGGCGGACCGGCTACCGGGGGATGCCGGGCAGGCCGCCCGGCTCGTCAGTCAGGAGACGCAGAACCTCACCCAGCTGGTCAACGACCTCATCGAGGTCAGCAGGTTCGACTCCGGCACCGCCCGGCTCGCCCTCGACGACGTCGACGTCGCCGCGGCGGTCAACGCGACCCTGCGGCTGCGGCGCTGGGCCGATCGGGTGCGCACGGATCTGCCGTCCGGTGTCATCGCCCGGCTCGATCCCCGCCGACTGGACGTCGTCGTCGCCAACCTGGTCGGCAACGCCTTCCGGCACGGCGCCGAGCCGGTGTCCGTACGCCTGCGCGCCGAACCGGACTGGATCACGATCGAGGTCGCCGACCAGGGGCCGGGGTTGGATCCGGAGGTGCTGCCGCACGTCTTCGACCGCTTCTACAAGGCCGACACCGCGCGGACCCGCTCCGAGGGCAGCGGCCTCGGCCTCGCCATCGCCTGGGAGAACGCGCGCCTGCACCGGCACGCCGGGCAGTCCGGAAGTCTGGTCGCGGGCAACGCCCCCGACTGCGGCGCGGTGTTCACGCTGCGCCTGCCCCGGGTGGCGGCGGAGACCGTGGACGCCGGAGGCGTACGGTGATCCGCGCTTGCCGTGGGCGCACGGTGCCGCGCCGGCGCGTGGCGCGGACGCTGCTCGCGGTCGGGCTCCTGCTCACTGTGCTCACGGCTGGCTGCGGAGTCCGGCCCAGCGACGTCATCACCGGCCGCTCCGCGGTGAGCGGCTCGTCGGCGGGCGCGGGCCTCTACCTGATCTCGCACGGCGAGCTGGCGCTTGTCCTGCGAGCGACGAAACCCAGTCCCGGTCCCTCGTCAGCGGCCGCGACGCTCACGCTGCTCGCGGCCGGTCCCACACCGAGCGAGCGGAGCGCGGGGCTCAGCAGCGAGGTACCGGCCGCCACCGCGCCCGCCACGGTGACGCCGAGTGCCGACGAGCCCGGCATCACGGTGACGATGTCCGGCGCCGTGCTGCCGCTGTCGACAGTCGCGGCCAACCAGATCATCTGCACAGTGGTGTTCGCCGTGCCGGGGGAGGGCACGACCCCGGTCACCCTCGTCGGTCCGGACGGCACCCGGCCACCCTGGACCTGCCCGCTCGAGTGACCGGGGCGTACGCCGCTCACACCAGATCGACAGCCCGCGCCGGCCGGGGCAGCCCGGCCGGCGTGACCGGACCACTGTCGACAAGCGCGCCGGAGACCAGGATGTCGAGCAGGGCGGGAAACCCGAGGCCGGCCCGCGCCCAGATCTGCGGGAACTGCGACGCGGCGGTGAATCCCGGGAAGGTGTTCACCTCGTTCACGATGGGCTCCGCGCCCTCGCCGGAAAGGAAGAAGTCGACCCGCAGCAGACCCCGACAGTCGAGGGCGTGGAAGGCGCGGATCGCCCGGTCCTGGAGCACCTCGGTGGTGGCCGGGTCGAGCGGGGCGGGGATCTGGAAGACGGCCCCTCCGTCGTACTTCGCGTCGTAGTCGAAGAAGCCGGCGCCGCTCACCCGGATCTCCAGGGGCGGCCCGGCCTGCACCCGGCCGTCGGGGTGTTGCAGGACGGCGACGTCGATCTCCCGACCGCGCGCCCCCTGCTCGACGAGCACCTTCGGATCGACCTCCCGGGCCTGTTCGAGCGCGGCCGGCAGGGCCGCCCAGTCCGTCACCCGGACGACGCCCAGGCTGGAGCCGGCCCGTGCCGGCTTGACGAAGACCGGCAGGTCCAGTCGCTGCTGCTCGGCCGGCGACAGGTCCTCCCCGGGGCGCAGGGTCACACCCGGGCTGACCCGCAGGCCGTCCGCGGCGAGGAGCCGCTTGGTGACGCCCTTGTCCATGCCCGCCGCGCTGGCGAAGACGCCGTTGCCGACGTACGGCACACCGAGCCACTCCAGCAGCGACGCGACGGTGCCGTCCTCGCCGTACGGACCGTGCAGGGCCGGGAACACCACGTCCTGGGCGCGCAGCACCCGTAACGCCTGGGGCAGGGGAGTGGGCCGGCCGCCGACGTGCCACCCGCCGTCGGTGTCGATGAGCACCTCGGTGACCTGGTACCGCTCGCGGTCCAGCCCGGCCAGGATGCTCTCCCCCGAACGCCGCGACACCTCGTGCTCCCCGCTCTGTCCGCCGTACAGCACTGCCAGTCGCGTTGTCATGCGACGTCCGCCCTTTCCTGGAGATGGTCGCGGCCCACTCGGGCCCCGATGCCGGTCAAGATCTCGTGCGGGTTGGTGCCGGCCCAGCTCGCCCACTCGGCGACTGTCGGCGGGCCGACGGTCGCTGTGGTGTCGTCGCGGGCGGGGCCGAGCACGACGACCGGATCGCCGATGGCCACCGGCAGGTCACCCGCATCGACCACGCACTGGTCCATGGCTATGCGCCCGACGACCGGGCAGCGCCGGCCGCCGAGCCACACCTGCGCGCGACCCTCGGTGGCCCGGGGCAGCCCGTCGGCGTAACCGAGCGGCAGCAGCGCCAGCGTCGTCGGCGCGGCGGTCACGTACTCCGGCCCGTAGGAGACGCCCGTGCCGGCGGCCACCCGCTTCACGTTCACCACTGTCGTCCGCAGCGTCAGGGCAGCGCGCAGCCCGAACGCGCCACGACCGAGCGCGCCGAACGGGTCGACGCCGTAGAGGGCCAGCCCGATCCGGCAGAGGTCGAAGCGGGTCCGGGGCGCCGACAGCGCCGCCGCCGAGTTGGCCAGGTGCACGAGGTCGGGGTCGAGGCCGGCGCCCCGGGCGAGGCGCAGCGCCTCGGAGAACGTCCGCACCTGACGGGCCAGCCCCGGGGTGCCGGGCACGTCCGCGTCGGCCAGGTGCGACCACACGCCGCGCACGCGTACCCCGCCCTCCACCTCGTACTTTCGGGCCCAGGTGACGAGGTCGGGCCAGTCGTCGCGGCCGGCGCCGTTGCGGGTCAGGCCGGTGTCGGCCTTGAGCTGCACCGTCGCGGGCACGCCGAGGCGCAGGGCCGCGTCGGCCACGGCGTGCAGGTGCGTGGTCGTCGAGACACCGACGTCGACGCCCGCGCTGATCAACGTGTCGAAATCGTCGTTCGGGCGGTGCAGCCAGCTCAACGTGGGCGCGGTGATGCCCGCGCCGCGCAGGGCCAGCGCCTCGGCCGCCGAGGTCACCCCCAGCCAGGTGGCGCCGGCGCGCAGCGCCGCCCGGGCGACAGGCACCGCCCCGTGGCCGAACCCGTCCGCCTTCACCACAGCCATCAGCGCGGTGTCGGTGACCGCGGCGACGGTGCGCACGTTGTCGGCGATCGCCCCGAGGTCGACCACCGCCTCGGCCAGCGCGCTCATGGGGCGCCCACCGGGTGGGAAGCTGCCGGGGTCGCTTCGCGCCGGGGCGCGGGGAGCGCGAACAGCCAGCGGGCGTGCACCGCCAGCAGCCCGCGATGGATGGCCAGGCTCAGGCCGATGACGAGCGCGGTCAGCAGGACCGGGTAGCCGAGCACGACCAGGCTCTGGGCGACCGGGTCCAACCCGGAGACCGGGTCGAGCAGCAGCCGGTCCAGCAGGGCCAGGACCGGCATGTGGATGACGTAGACAGGCAGGGTGGTACGCCCGAGCGTGGTCAGTCGGTCGCTGAAGGTGGGTGACCGCGTCAGGCGGGCGGCGGCGGTGATGCCGAACGCCACCGCCACGACCGACACCACAGGCCACACGCCGAACCACCGCTGGGCGCCGGCCGCCGCCATCGCGGCGAGCGCGACGGCGTACGCCACTGCCGTCAGCACGAGTCGTCGCCGGCTGGCCGTCGTAGCCCACCGCTCGATGTGCGGACGCAGGTACAGGCCGGCGAGGAAGAAGACCAGGTTCTGGTAGAGGCCCGCGCGGTTGCCGGGCGTGGCCAGCAGGCCGGCGGCCGCGATGGCGGACAACACCGCCGCGGGTACGACGACAAGCACCCGGGGCAGTCGGCGGGCCGCCTTGGCGAGCGTGAAGTAGAGCGCCAGTGCGTACAGGTACCAGAGGTTGGAGGGCGTGACGGTGAGCTGTTCCAGCAGACCGAGGGCGGACGCGGCACGGTCGGTTGGGAAGTTCGGCACCAGGGCGAGGACCGTGCTGTGGATCAGCAGCCACACGGCGTACAGGTAGAGGAACCCGGCAATGCGGCTGCGGGCGACGGTCCGCCAGGGCCGCTTGACGGCGTTCGCCGCGAAGACGCCGGAGATGGTGAAGAAGAGCGGCATCCGCAGCGGCAGGAACTGCTCGCCGAGCGTGCCCCACAGTCCCGGCACGGGTGCGCCGACATGCCAGTCGATGCGCAGGTAGTCCTTGACGACGACGTGCCATCCGACGACGAGGATGATGCAGACGCCCTTCGCGGCGTCCGCCCACTGCGCGCGGGGCGACCGGCCGGTGCCGGGGTCGGCCTCGGTGCGCCGTCGGTGACGGAACCGGACGCGCGTGTCGACGTCGTACCCGTCAGGTCGCGACTCGGTGAGAGACAGCTCTTGGATCACCCAGCAGAAGCTGCCAGCCGGATATCCCCGCCCGATCCACGAATTGTCATGAACAGGTAATGGACTCCGGCGGGGGACACGACCATCTTTTCGCGCGACGCGTTGAGCATCCGAGGGCCACTACTAGGCTCGGTCGTGGAGGTGCCTACATGAAGCTCGGGCTGCACTACTGGAACTTCTCGACGCCGGCCGATCCGGCCGCCATCGCGCCGACGCTCGCCGAGGCGGCCACCACCGCCGAGCAGGCAGGCGTGGCGTCGTTCACGGTCATGGACCACTTCTTCCAGATGGAGGCGCTGGCTCCGGCCGAGGAGCCGATGTTGGAGGCGTACACGACGCTTGGTTACGTCGCGGCGAAGACCCAGCGGATGACGCTCGGTGTGCTCGTCACCGGTGTGATGTACCGCTATCCGGGGCTGCTCGCCAAGACCGTGACGACCCTCGACGTGCTCTCCGGCGGCCGGGCCCGGCTCGGCATCGGGGCGTCCTGGTACGAGCGGGAGCAGCGCGGTCTCGGCGTGCCAGTGGTGCCGGTGGCGGAGCGGTTCGAGCGGCTGGAGGAGACGCTGCGGATCTGCCGGCAGATGTGGAGCGACGACAACGGGCCGTTCGACGGGCGGCACTACCAGCTCACGGAGACGATCAACTCGCCCCAGCCGTTGCGCCGTCCGCACCCGCCCATCATGATCGGCGGCAGTGGCGAGAAGAAGACGCTGCTGCTGGTCGCCCGGTACGCCGACGCCTGCAACCTGTTCGGCACCGGCGCCGAGGGGATCGCGCACAAGCTGGACGTGCTGCGCGGGCACTGCGCCGCCGAGGGCCGCGACTACGACAGCATCGAGAAGACCGTGCTGGCCTCCAAGCCGCCGCTTGAGGACCTCGACGAGTTCCTCGCCGAGGTGTCCGCGTACGCGGCGCTGGGGGTCACCGAGGTCCAGGTCACGCCTGACCGGCACCCGGTGGAGTTCGCCGAGCGGCTCGGCGACGAGGTGCTGCCCCGGCTGGCCGACATCGGTTGATCCTGCGGGACGCCACGAGGGGCTGTCCGCCGTCGAGCGGAGGACAGCCCCTCGTCGGGTGACTACCCGGGTCAGCCGACCGAGGCGGGGAACCTCTCCCACACCCGGTGCGCGGCCATCAACTGCTGCACCTCGGTCAGCGCCTCGGCGCCCGAGCCGGCGGACACGATGCCGGGGGTGCCCGCCACCCCGGCCTGCTCCAGCACTGTGACGCCGGCGCCCCAGGCGCCGATCGCCTTGGCGTGCCGCCAGCACTCCTCGACCAGGAGCAGCACGCGGGGGTCGACGGTCGCCGCGCCGGGCCGACCGCCCTTGGCGTCGCGGGCGGGCAGCGCGTCCGGCGCGGGTGCCGGCGCACCGGCCAGCAGGATCGCGTCGAACTCGACCGACCGGCCGGTGGCGAAGGTCCGCTGGACGGGCAGGTCGCCGACCATGCCGCCGTGCGGGGCGATCAGCAGGGGGACCATGCCGGCGTCGAACACGGCCCGGCGGACCTCGTCGACGCCGTCCAGGTCACCGTCGGGGTCCACGACGATCCCGACCGTGCGGCCGTCGGCCGGCCACTCCCTGCCGAGCTGCGACAACGCGGGGCTCGGCGCGACATCTGCCAGCGGCACCGTCGGCTGCGGCGCGGGCAGACCGAGGCCTGTGGCGACCTGCTCGCACAGCACCGGGTCGATGTTGGCGAGAGACTGGAGTTGACGCTCCTTGATCGCCTGGTGGTAGCACTTGGCCAGCTCGAAGGTGTACGCCCGGATGATGTGCTCCTGCTCGACCGGCGACATGCTCCGCCAGAACAGGCGTGCCTGGCTGTAGTGGTCGTCGAACGAGGCGGGGTTGGCGCGGACCTTGGGGGCCTGTGCCACGGTCACCGGCACGTCGAGAAACGCGTGCTCGGCGTCGCCGGCCGGGAAGGGGTTGCCACCGTCGAGCGAGTTCGGCCGGTACGGCGCCACTCCGGCGTGCACGGCCTGCTGGTGGAAGCCGTCGCGCAGCATGTCGTTGACCGCGGTGTGTGGGCGGTTGATCGGGATCTGCGAGAAGTTCGGCCCGCCCAGCCGGGTGAGCTGCGTGTCGACGTACGAGAAGAGCCGGCCCTGCAGCAGCGGGTCGTTCGTGACGTCGATGCCCGGCGGAAGGTGGCCGAGGTGGAAGGCGACCTGCTCGGTCTCGGCGAAGAAGTTCGTCGGCGTCCGGTTGAGGACCAACGTGCCGATCGGCTGCACCTCCGCCAGCTCCTCCGGCACGATCTTCGTCGGGTCCAGCAGGTCGATGCCGCCGAAGGTCTCCTCGGGGGTGTCGGGGAAGACCTGGATGCCGAGTTCCCACTCGGGGAACGCGCCGGCCTCGATGGCGTCGTAGAGGTCCCGGCGGTGGAAGTCCGGGTCCATGCCGCTGAGCATCTGCGCCTCCTCCCAGGTCAGGGAGTGCACGCCCAGCTTCGGCTTCCAGTGGAACTTGGCCAGCACCGTCTCCCCGGCCTCGTTGACGAGGCGGAAGGTGTGCACACCGAAGCCCTCCATCGTCCGGTACGAGCGCGGGATGCCCCGGTCGGACATGTTCCAGATCGTGTGGTGCTGCGCCTCGGTGTGCAGCGAGACGAAGTCCCAGAAGGTGTCGTGGGCGCTCTGCGCCTGCGGGATCTCCCGGTCGGGGTGCGGCTTGCCGGCGTGGATGATGTCGGGGAACTTGATGGCGTCCTGGATGAAGAACACAGGCATGTTGTTGCCGACCAGGTCGAAGGTGCCCTCGTCGGTGTAGAACTTGGTGGCGAAGCCACGGGTGTCGCGGACCGTGTCGGCCGAGCCGCGCGACCCCAGCACTGTGGAGAACCGCACGAAGACGTCGGTCTCGCGGCCCTTCTTGAGAAAGCCGGCCCTGGTGACCGCCTCGGCGGTGCCGTGGGCGGTGAACACCCCGTGTGCGCCCGCGCCCCGGGCGTGCACCACACGCTCCGGAATGCGCTCGTGGTCGAAGTGCGTGATCTTCTCGCGTAGGTGGTGGTCCTGGAGCAGGACCGGCCCCCGGGGCCCGGCCTTGAGCGAGTGGTCGGTGTCGCGCAGCCGCGCCCCGTTCGCAGTGGTCAGGTACGCGCCCTGCTGGCCGTTCGCGGTCGCCGGCGCGCCGGTCTCGGCGCCGGTGGGCGTACGGGTCTGCGGTGCGCCCTGTTCCGGCGTGGGCGGCAGTGGGTCGTGGGGCGAGGTCGGCTCCTCGACGGGCGGGGGTGCGCTGCCCGGGGCGCCGGGCACCTCAGGCGTCAGCGCGTCGGTGATCTTTTCTGAGGCGGTCTTCACGGCGTTCTTGACCGCCTCGGCGGGCTTGCTGGATTCCACTTGGCGAACCTCTCCATGGAGCGTTTGGGCAGGCCCCTGCACCCCTACCCCTGGTCGGAGGGCCGAAACGCGTGGAAGATCCGATCTGCGGGTGGGACTGGTGATTTCACCGATGCGCGGCGTGACCGGAGCGGCGAAGACTGACGAACGTCGATATCGCTCGACTCTAGGGAGTGCCTGACGTGCCGTCACCAACCACCACCCGTCCCCGTTCCGTCCCCGCTCGGGCCGTCCGGCTCGCGCTGGCCGCCACACTGCTCGCCGCCGGTGTCCTCACCGGACCCGCCCCCGCCCAGGCCGCCGGCCCGTACGAGCGGGGCCCCGCCCCGACCACCGCGATCCTGGAGGCCAGCCGCGGCCCCTTCGCCACCGCCTCGCAGAGCGTGTCCTCGTTGAGCGTCACCGGCTTCGGCGGCGGGGTCATCTACTACCCGACAAGCACCAGCGAGGGCACGTTCGGCGCCATCGCCATCTCGCCCGGCTACACCGCCGCGTGGTCAAGCATCAGCTGGCTCGGGCCGCGGATCGCCTCGCACGGCTTCGTGGTGATCGGGATCGAGACCAACACCCGCTTCGACCAGCCGGACAGCCGTGGCCGGCAGTTGCTCGCCGCGCTCGACTACCTCACCGAGCGCAGCTCGGTGCGCAGCCGGATCGACAGCAGCCGCCTCGCCGTGGCCGGGCACTCGATGGGTGGCGGCGGCACCCTGGAGGCGGCCTCGTCGCGGCCGTCGTTGCAGGCCGCGGTGCCGCTGGCGCCGTGGAACACCGACAAGAGCTGGTCCGAGCTGCGGGTGCCCACGCTGATCATCGGAGGCGAGAGCGACACTGTCGCGCCTGTCGCGTCGCACTCGGTGCCGTTCTACACAAGCATCCCGGCCTCGGCCGAGAAGGCGTACCTGGAGTTGAACGGCGCGAGCCACTTCTTCCCGCAGACGGTCAACACGCCGACGGCGCGGCAGATGGTGGCCTGGTTGAAGCGGTTCGTCGACGACGACACCCGCTACGAGCAGTTCCTCTGCCCGGGCCCGAGCGGGTCGGCGATCGAGGAGTACCGCAACACCTGCCCCAGCTCCTGAGCACGCGTGTCGGGGCGGTCGCCGGTGGCGGCCGCCCCGTTCGTGTCACGGCATCGAAGGTCTTGACGCCATATCCGAGAAACGTACACTGCGAGTGTAAATAACACCCGCCACGGCAGAGGGATGGGTGATGGAACGCGGGCTCGAACTGCACGGCATCGGCGTCCGTTTCGGCGGCCTCACAGCCCTCGACGACGTCTCGCTGCGGGTGCCACCCGACCGGGTGGTGGGCGTGATCGGGCCCAACGGCGCCGGCAAGACCACGTTGTTCAACGTGATCTGCGGCTTCGTGTCGCCGCAGACGGGGTCGCTCACCCTGGACGGTCGGCCGCTGCGACCACGGCCGCACCGGCTGACCCGACTCGGCATCGCCAGGACCCTGCAGGGGACCGGGCTCTTCGCCGGCCTGAGCGTCCTGGAGAACGTGATGACGGGCGCGTCGCACACGGCCCGCGCGGGCTTCGCGTCGGCGCTCTTCGGGCTGCCCCGCAGCGACCGCGACGAGCGCCGGCTGCGCCAGCACGCCCTCGACGTCCTCGACGACCTGGGGATCGCCGGGCACGCCGCCGCCGCGCCGGGCACGCTGCCCTTCGCCGTACGCCAGCGGGTCGCCCTGGCCCGCGCGCTCGCCGCGCGGCCCCGGCTGCTGCTGCTCGACGAACCCGCCGGCGGCCTCGGAGCCGACGACATCGCCGAGTTGGCCGAGCTGGTCCGGCAACTTCCCCGGCGCGACGCCGACCCGTGCGCGGTGCTGCTCGTCGAGCACCACATGGACCTGGTGATGGCCGTCTGCGACGAGCTGGTGGTGCTCGACTTCGGCCGGGTGATCGCCTCCGGCACGCCGGACGAGATCCGCGACGACACCGCGGTCACCGACGCCTACCTCGGGGCCCTCGTCGAGGAAACAGCATGAGCGGGGCGGATCTGCTCGTGGTGCGGGGGTTGGTGGCCGGTTACGGGGCCACGCCCGTGTTGCGGGCCGTCGACCTCACCGTGCCGGCAGGCACGATCGCCGCCGTCGTCGGCGCCAACGGCGCCGGCAAGACGACGCTGCTGCGTGCGCTCTCCGGCATGATCCGGCCGGCCGCCGGCCAGGTGCTCCTCGCGGGGGAGGACCTGCGGGGGACGCCCGTGGAGCAGCTCGTCCGGCGCGGCATGGCGCACGTGCCGGAGGGGCGGGGCGTGATCAGCGAGCTGACAGTCGACGAGAACCTGCGGCTCGGCGGGCTGTGGCGGCGTGACCGGGCGGACTCCGGCCGTGCCCTCGACGAGGTCTATCAGCTCTTCGAACCGCTGGCCCGGCGTCGCCGGCACCTCGGTCACCAGCTCTCCGGCGGTGAGCGGCAGATGCTCGCGCTCGGCCGGGCGCTTGTCGGCCGGCCACGCCTGCTGCTGCTCGACGAGCCGTCGCTGGGCCTGGCGCCCCGGGTGGTCGCCCGGACCATGGCCCTGCTGCGCCAGCTCCGCGACCGTACCGGCCTGACCGTGCTGCTTGTCGAGCAGAACGTGCGCAGCGCGCTCGCCGTGGCCGACCAGGGTGTCGTGATGTCCCTGGGCCGGGTGGTGGTCGCGGCTCCGGCGGCCACGCTGCGCGACGACGACGACCTGCGCCACGCGTACCTCGGTTTCTGACCCACCTCGTCCCCTGGAGGGAGGACTGTTGGACCGCTTCGTCTTCCTCACCGTCGACGGTCTGTCGCGGGGTGCGGTGTACGCCGCGTTCGCGCTGGCGCTTGTGCTCATCTGGCGGGCGGCGCGGGTCGTCAACTTCGCCCAGGGGGCGATGGCCGTCGCCGCCGCGTACGTCGCGTACTCCGTGTCCGCCGCGACCGGCTCCTACTGGCTGGGCTTCGTGGTCGCGATCGTCGCCGGCCTGCTGCTCGGCGCGCTTGTGGACCGGGTCGTGATGCGGCACGTCGACCACGCCTCGCCGCTCAACCCGGTAATCGTCGCGCTCGGGCTGGTGCTGGTGCTGCAGGCAGTGCTCGGCATGGTGTACGGCAACGAGTTCCGCCCCGCCGACGTACCGTTCAGCCGGTCCGCCCTCACCGTGGGCGGGGTCGCCGTGCTGTCGCCGTACGACCTGTTCGTCTTCGCCACGATCGGGGTGGTGGTATGCGCGTTGGCCTGGATGTTCGCGCGTACCGCTGTGGGGTTGCGGATGCGCGCGGCGGCCTTCGCGCCGGAGGTCTCCCGCCTGCTCGGGGTGAACGTCGGCGGGATGTTGACGCTCGGCTGGGCGCTCGCGTCCGGCGTGGGCGCGCTCGCCGCGATGCTCGTCATCCCGACCGAGCTGGGCCTGCACCCGCACGCCATGGACCTGGTGTTCGTCTCGGCGTTCACGGCTGCGGTGGTCGGCGGGCTGGACAGTCCACCGGGTGCGGTGGTCGGTGGCCTGGTGGTGGGCCTGCTGCTCTCCTACGTCAGCGGGTACGCCGGCAGCGACCTCACCCCGCTGGCGGTGCTCGTCCTGCTGTTGGCGGTGCTGCTGGTCCGGCCCGGCGGGCTGTTCGCCCCGGTCGCGGCGAGGCGGGTGTGAGCGCCACCCGGGCGGCAGTGCCGCCGAGGCAGTGGGTGGGCGAGGCCGGCGACCGTCCGGTCGACACCGGGCGTCGCGGCTCCACCCTGCTGCGGCACCTCGCCGTGCTGCTCGCCGTGGGCCTGGCGCTGGTGGCGGTCAGCTACGCCGTCGAGCCGTTCCGCAACTTCCAGCTCGCGACTGTGGCGGCGTACCTCTGCGCCACCGCCGGGTTGACGGTCCTCACCGGGCTCAACGGTCAGCTGTCGCTGGGGCACGGGGCGTTGATGGCGACCGGCGCGTACACAGTGGCCCTGTGCCAGAACGCGTTTCTCGACCGGGGGTTGACCGGCGGCTGGCTGTTGCCGCTGTCGCTTGTCGCGGCGGTACTGGGCACGGTCGCGGTGGGCGCGGTGGTCGGTGTGGCGGCGGCCCGGTTGCGCGGGCCGTACCTCGCCGGGGTGACCCTGGCCGTGGCCGTCGTGGTGCCGGCGTTGGCAGTCACCTTCGACGGCGTCTTCAACGGCGAGCAGGGGCTGTCGGTGCCTGTGGAGCCGCCGCCGATGGCGCTCGGCGCGTACTTCCCGTACGAGCGGTGGCAGCTCTGGCTCTCGGGCGCTGCCACCCTGCTCGCCCTGCTGCTGGTGGCGAACCTGATCCGCAGCCGGTACGGGCGGACGTTCCGCGCGGTGCGCGACGACGAGGTGGCGGCCCGGCTCGCGGGCATCCACGTGGCGCGCACCCAGGTTCTCGCCTTCGTGGTCAGCGCCGCCACGGCGGGGCTCGGCGGTGGCCTTCTCGCGATGCTCGCGCAGAGCGTCTCGCCCGGGGCGTTCTCGTTGACGCTGTCGCTCTTCCTGTTGATGGCGGTGGTGATCGGCGGCCTCGGTCGCCTCGCCGGCGCGCTGTGGGGGGCCGTGCTGCTTGTCGCCCTGCCTGACCTCACCCACTCCGTGACCGAGCTGTTCACCCTCTCGCCGGCGGTGGCGCAGCGGCTGGAGGGCAACCTCCCGCTGGCGATCTTCGGCGTCACGCTGATCGTCGTGATGATCGCCGCGCCGGGCGGTGTGCAGGGTCTGTTGTCCCGTCTCGGCCGGGCCCTGCTGGCCCGCTGGCCGGCGCGGCGTTCCTGAGCTGTCCCCGGCCCGGCCTCGGCCGGGCGCTCCACCACCACACCATCCCCACCGAACCGGACCGAGAAAGGTCGGTGTTTCAGATGCACCGTACGGCGCGACGCGGTCTCGCGATCGCCAGCACCATCGCCCTGCTCGTCACCGCCGCCGGCTGTGGCGGCGACGACGGCCCCACCTCCGGCGGGGGGTCGGTGCCGGGGGTCACCGACACCGAGATCGTCGTCGGCACCCACATGCCGCTGACCGGGCCGGCCTCGGCCGGCTACTCCAAGATCGCCCCGGCGACGAAGGCGTACTTCGACTACGTCAACGCCAACGGCGGCGTGCACGGCCGGAAGATCACCTACAAGGTCATGGACGACGGCTACAACCCGGCGAACACCCAGCAGGTGGTACGCCAGCTCGTGTTGCAGGACAAGGTCTTCGCCGTGCTCAACGGCCTGGGCACGCCGACGCACACCGGGGTGCTCGACTTCCTCAAGACCAACCGGGTGCCTGACCTCTTCGTCGCGTCCGGCAGCCGCAGTTGGGACCAGCCCGACAAATATCCCGGCACGTTCGGCTTCAACCCGGACTACACGATCGAGGGCAAGATCCTGGCCAACTACGCGAAGGCGAACCTGGCCGGCAAGAAGGTCTGCTTCCTCGGCCAGGACGACGACTTCGGCCGCGACAGCCTGGCCGGCGTGGAGAAGGTGCTCGGCGCCGGGGCCGTGGCCGTCAAGCAGACGTACGTCACCAGCAACACCAACGTGGCGCCGCAGATCGGCGCGTTCAAGGCGGCCGGCTGCCAGGTCGTCATGCTGGCGACGGTGCCCGGTTTCACAGCGCTCTCCGTCGGCACCGCCGCGCGGCTGGGCTTCAAGCCGCAGTGGCTGGTCTCCAACGTCGGCGCCGACCACCCGACCCTGGCCAAGCAGCTCGGCGCCGCCGCACCGCTGCTGGAGGGCATGGTCGGCACCAACTACCTGCCGATGCAGAACGACACGGCGAACCCGTGGATCCAGCTCTTCACAAAGATCAACAAGACGCACAACGGTGACGCGCCGTTCGACGGCAACACCGTCTACGGCATGTCGGTCGGTTACCTCTTCGTGCAGGTGCTCCTCGCCGCCGGCAAGGACGTCACCCGCGAGAAGGTGCTGGACGCGGTCCAGAAGGGCGGCTTCCAGGGCCCCGGACTGGTGCCGCTGCGCTTCTCCGCCAAGGACCACTCCGGCTACGGCGGCCAGCGGCTGAGTCGGGTGAGCGGGGGAGTGCAGACCTACTTCGGGCCCGCGTACGAGACCGACGAGGCGGATGGGCCGGTCAACGAGTACACCGCCGCGCCTGTCGCGCCGCCGGCGAACGGGGTGCCGACCGTCTCCTGACGAGCCTGCCGACCGGTCGTACGACCCGGGGGTCACCGCCTCCGGGTCGTACGACAGTGCTCGGACGTCGGGCGCGGCACGGCCGGCGCGGGACGTTGACCGACACCGATCGGTCCTCCTACTATCTGCATCGTGAATGCAATTTCAGGTCGGCTCGCGGATCGGGTCGCCATCGTCACCGGGGCCAGTCGGGGGATCGGCCTGGCCATCGCCCGACGCCTCGTCGCCGAGGGCGCCCGGGTGGGTCTGACCGCCCGTCGTCCCGAGGCACTCGCCGAGGCGGTCGCCGCCCTCGGCGGCCCCGCATACGCCGTGGCCGTGCCCGGTCGAGCCGACGACCCCGCGCACCGGGCCGAGGCGGTACGGCAGGTCGGCGCGGCGTTCGGGCCGGTGGACCTCCTGGTCAACAACACGGGCATCAACCCTGTGCACGGCCCGCTGGCCGAGCTTGACCTGGCGGCGGCCCGCAAGATCCTCGACGTCAACCTCGTCGCGGCGCTGGGCTGGGTGCAGGAGGTCTGCGCCGCAGGCATGACCGAGCGGGGCGGCTGCGTGGTGAACGTCTCGTCGATCGCCGGCCTCGCGCCGTCGCCGGGCATCGCCTTCTACGGCGTGAGCAAGGCCGCGCTCAACCACCTCACCGCCAGTCTCGCCGTGGAGCTGGGACCGACGATCCGGGTCAACGCCGTCGCCCCCGGCGTGGTCAAGACCCGCTTCGCCGCGACGCTCTACGAGGGCCGCGAGGACGAGGTCGCTGCGCGGTACCCCCTCGGCCGGCTCGGCGTCCCGCAGGACGTGGCGGGCGCGGTCGCCTTCCTGGCCGGTCCCGACGCCGCCTGGATCACCGGACAGACCATCGTCTGCGACGGTGGCGTCACGCTGGCCGGCCGGCCCGGATGACGCCGCCCGTGCACGCCGGGAGCTGGCTGATCATCGCCTGTCTAGACTCGGCGGGGAGCCGGGCGACGTCGTGGCGGTAAAGGGGCGGGGGCGGATGAACAGGGTCGAGGCCCCGGTGCGGGTCGACGGGCGGACGGCCCGGGCCGAGCGCACCAGGGCAGCAATCGTCGAGGCGCACCTGGCGCTCATCGCCGAGGGCGACCTGCGGCCGACCGGGGAACGCATCGCCGAACGGGCAGGCATCTCCCTGCGCACGCTCTGGACCAACTTCAAGGACATGGAGACGCTCTTCGAGGCGAGCGGCGCCGAGGTGCTGCGTCAGCAGGACGCCGCGTACCGGCCGATCTCGCCCGCGTTGCCGCTGGCCAAGCGGGTCGACGCGTACTGCCGGCAGCGGGCCCGGCTGCTCCAGCTCATCGCGCCGTCGGCGCGGGCCGCGCAGATGCGCGAGCCGGTCTCCGACCAACTGCACCGCAACCGCCTCAAGCACATCGACCGGGTACGCGACGAGGTCGAAGACCTCTTCGCCGCCGAGCTGGCACACGCCGGGCGGGGGCGTGAGCAGCTGCTGAACGCCTTGGTGGCGGCGAGTATGTGGCCGGCCTGGTCGATGTTGCGCTACGGCCTCGGGCTGGGCGTGGACCAGGCCCGCGCGGTGATGTCCCGAACGGTGGGCGCGCTGCTGGCCGAGGTCACGACCGGCTGATCCCGGCTCGTCCCTCTTTCCATCCGGTGACCGATGGGTAACACTGGGACACATGGTTACTGCATACTCAGTGCAAATAACCGTGTTGCGCGGCCGGGACGACCAGTGCCGGGCCGTCCGGGCTCTGCTCGACGGCGTGCGCGACGGCGGCGGCGGGGCTCTGCTGCTGCACGGCGAGCCGGGGTCGGGCCGGTCGGCCCTGCTCTCCTACGCCCACAGGTACGCGAAGGACTGCACAGTCCTCGGCGGGGCCGGGCTGCCCGAGGAGGCGACCCTCCCGTACGCCGGACTGCAACGCCTGCTCGATCCGGTGCTCGACCGGGTCGCCGACCTGCCCGAGCCCCGACGGCAGCTGCTGCGTCGGGCGATGGACGGCGAGAGCTGCCCGCCCGAGCGTCGGCTGGCCCTGTCGGTGGCCGTCCTCGGTCTGCTCGCCGCGGCCGCCCGGGAACGCCCGCTGCTCGCCACCATGGACGACGTCGACAGGGGTGACCCGCAGACCGCCCAGGTGTTGGCGATCGTCGCCCGCCGGCTGCGGCACCTCCCGGCCGCCATCCTGCTCACCGCGGACGCCACCGCTACCGTCGACGGCATCGCGGCGCACCGGCTTGCGCCATTGGGCGAGCGGGACAGCATCGCCGTCCTCACCGACCGGCTGCCCGAGCGACCCGCCGCGCCTGTCGCGTCCACCCTCGCCGCGGTCGGTGGCGGCAACCCGCAGGCCCTCGTGGACCTCACCGAGGTGCTGAGCCCGGGGCAGTGGCGCGGGGAGGAGCCGCTGCCGGCCGCGCCGCCTGCCGACGGCGCGCTCGCCCGCGCCTACCGGGCCCGCCTCGACCGGTTGCCGCCGGACACCCGCCGGATGCTGCTGCTCGCCGCCCTCGACGAGTCGGACGATCCGGCGACATTCGTTCGCGCGGCAGATGCCGCCGGCCTTGCCGTCGAGGCGCTCACCCCGGCCGAAGCCGCAGGCCTCGTCCGCGTCGAGCCGGGGGGCGTGACGTTCACGCAGCCGCTGGCCCGCACGATGGTCGCCGCCGGTGCGCCGCTCGCCAAGCGGCGGGCGGCGCACCGGCTGCTCGCCGAGGTTCTCGACCCGGACGGGCAGCGTCTGCTGCGGGCGATGCACCTCGCCGCCGCGACGGCGGGCGCCGATCCGGCCCTCGCCGACGAGTTGGAGCGGGCGGCGGCAGGTGGGCGCGACGGCTGGGCCGTGGCATCGGCGGCGCTGTGCCGGGCCGCCGCGCTCAGCGACCGCCCGAGCGTCGCCGCCGCCCGCCTGCTCGCCGCCGCCCGTTACGCCTGGACGGCCGGGCAGCCCGGCCAGGCTCAACTCCTGCTCGACCGCCTCCGCGCGACCTGCGCGGACCCGACCGTCGCCGGGCACGCCGGGCTGCTGCGCGGTGAGCTGCAACTGCGCTGCGACGACGCCGCCGGCGCGGCGGCCACGCTGCTGTCCGCGGCGCGTACGGTGGCCGGGGCCGACCGCGCCGTGGCCATGGAGGCGCTGGCGCGGGCCGGCGAAGCCGTGTGCTTCGCGGGTGACCAGTACCGGTACGCGGAGGTCGGCCGCCGGGCCGCGGCCCTGCGGCTGCCGAACGATCCGCCGGCGGTGGAGCTGACGGGTTGCCTCGTCACCGGGGTGGCGGCCACGCTGCGGGGTGATCACGAGCGGGCCGGGCCCGCTCTGCGCCGAGCCGTCGTACTGGGCGGCCGGTTGGCCGGGCCGGCGCTGACCCCGACGGCGCTGACCTGCGCGGCGGCGGCCGGGCTGGTGGTGGCCGTGGACGGCGCCGCGCACCGGCTCGCCGAGCGTGCCGTCGGGTTGGCGCGGGAGCGGGGCGAGCTGTCCATGCTGTCCCGGGCGTTGGAGCTGCGCGCGGTCGCCGAGTACTGGCTGGGGCGGCACGAGGCGGCGGCGGAGACCTCCCGCGACGGGCTGCGGGTCGCCCGCGTCACCGGGCAGTTCAACTGCGCCAACGTCCACCTGGGCATGCTCGCCGTGCTGGCCGCCGTTCGGGCCGACCGGGAGACCAGCCTGCGGCGGATCCGCGAGATCGGCCCGACGCCGACGCCGGGCAGCCGACCACACGCGCTCGCCGGGTGGGCGCTGGCCGTGCTCGACCTCGTCGACGGCCGGCACGCCGAGGCAGCGGCCCGACTGGCGTCACTGGCCCGGCTCGGCACCGGCCGGGGCCAGGTGCTCGTCCAGGTGATGGCCACCCCGTACCTGGTGGAGGCGGCGGCCCACCTGCCGCACCGACCGGCGGCCACGGCCGCGCTCGCGGCGTTCGACAGGTGGGCGAGCAGCACCGCGAGCCCGCTGCGTCGCGCGCTCTCGGCCCGGTGTCACGCGCTGCTCGCACCCCGGGGCGGCGTCGAGGCGGAGCGGGAGTTCCGGACCGCGCTGCGGCTGCACCCGACGGAGGACGGCGCCTTCGAGAGGGCGCGCACCGAGCTGCTCTTCGGTCAGGAGCTGCGGCGCAGCCGACGTCCGCGGGACGCCCGGGGGCACCTGCACCAGGCCCGGGAGACGTTCACGCTGCTCGGCGCGGATCGCTGGGCCGAGCAGGCCACTGCCGAGCTGCGCGCCGCCGGGGAGTCGGTCGGTCCGCCGGACCTGCCGGCGGCGCGGTTGCTGACCGGCCAGCAACTGCGGATCGCGCAACTGGTCGCCGAGGGCGCCACCAACCGGGAGATCGCCGCCCGGATGTTCCTGTCCACCCGCACTGTCGACCACCACCTGCGCAACGTCTTCCATCGGCTGGGCATCCGCTCCCGTACCGAATTGGCGCGTACCTTCGCCGCCGAGCCGCACGCCGGTCTGGCCTCCGACAGGTGAGCGCAGCCCCGGGGTCGTCCGGTCTGGACGACGTAAACTATCACCGCTAGTTTAGGCGTCATGGAGCTCACCCTGTCCGCCGAGCAGACGGCGGTCCGTCAGCTCGCCGCCGAGTTCGCCGACCGGGAGTTGACGCCGCACGCGGCCGAGTGGGACAGGCGCGAGTCGGTCGACCCGGCCATCGTCGGCAAGCTCGGCGACCTGGGCTTCCTCGGGCTCACCATCGCCGAGTCCGACGGCGGCTCCGGCGGCGACCACCTCGCGTACTGCCTGGTCCTGGAGGAGCTCGGTCGGGGCGATTCGGCAGTGCGCGGCATCGTCTCCGTCTCGCTCGGCCTGGTCGCCAAGTCGATCGCCGCCCACGGGTCGGCCGCGCAGCGGGCCGAGTGGCTGCCCCGGCTCTGCTCCGGCGCCGCGCTCGGCTGTTTCGGGCTGACCGAGCCGGACAGCGGTTCGGACGCGGCCGCGCTGCGCACCCGCGCGGTCCGCGACGGCGACGACTGGCTACTCACCGGCACGAAGACGTTCATCACCAACGGCACGACCGCCGACGTCGCCCTGATCTTCGCCCGCACCGGCGGCCCCGGCCACCGGGGCATCACCGCGTTCCTGGTGCCCACCGACAGTCCGGGCCTGACGCGCCGCGAGATCCACGGCAAGCTCGGCCTGCGCGGTCAGGCCACCGGTGAGCTAAGTCTCGACGAGGTGCGGGTGCCCGACGCCGCCCGCCTCGGGGCCGAGGGCGCCGGCTTCCGGCTGGCGTTGGCCACCCTGGCCAAGGGGCGAATGTCGGTGGCGGCCGGCTGCGTCGGCATCGCCCAGGGGTGCCTCGACGCGGCGGTCGGCTACGCCGGGCAGCGGACGCAGTTCGGCAGGCCGATCGCCGGGCACCAGCTCGTCCAGCAACTGCTCGCGGCCATCGCCGTCGACACGGCGGCCGCCCGCCTGCTGGTCTGGCAGGTCGCCGACCTGATCGACCGCGACCAACCGTTCGCCACCGAGGCGTCGGTGGCGAAGCTCTTCGCCAGTGAGGCCGCCGTCCGCGCGGCCAACAACGCGGTCCAGGTCTTCGGCGGGTACGGCTACATCGACGAGTACCCGGTCGGCAAATACCTGCGCGACGCCCGGGTCGCCACCCTCTACGAGGGCACCAGCCAGATCCAACAGCTCCTGATCGGACGCGCGCTCACCGGCGTCAACGCCTTCTAGTCATAAGGACACCCCGATGCGAGTCTTCACCTCCGTCGACGAGCTGACCACCGCGGTCGGCGAGACCCTCGGGCCCGGCCCCTGGCAGCGGATCGAGCAGGACCGCGTGAACCTCTTCGCCGACGCCACCGACGACCACCAGTGGATCCACATCGACCCGGTACGCGCGGCGGCCGGACCGTTCGGCGCCACGATCGCGCACGGCTACCTGACCCTGTCGCTGTTGCCGGCGCTGGCCGGCCAGCTCTACCGCGTCGAGGGGGTCGCGATGGGAGTCAACTACGGGCTGAACCGGGTGCGCTTCCCCGCGCCGCTGCGGGTCGGCGCGGCCGTGCGGGCCACCGCCGTCATCGCGGACGTGTCGCCGGTCAGCGGCGGAGTGCAGATGGTGACGGCGGTGACAGTGGAAAGTGACGGCGGCGGTAAGCCCGTGTGCGTCGCCGAGACGGTGAGCCGCCTCTACGGCAAGGCGGACGGCTGAGCGACCGTCCGACGGCGTAGCTGTCAGGCGCTGAGGATGCATCTCCGGGAGCGGAGCGTGACGGGCTACGCACAAGGACGGTACCTTCGACATGGCGGCCCGCCGGTGTAGAGGCCGGCGGTGCCGCCATTCCCGTCCTCTACCGGGAGCACCGCCATGACGGCCCACGTCGACCCACGCTTCGGCACCACACTCCGGCAACTTCGTGAGCAGGCCGGCCTGTCCCTGCGGGCGCTCGCCCAGCTCACTCACCGCGGCAAGAGCCACCTCCACGAACTGGAGAATGGCAGCAAGGCAGCCACCTTCGAGACCGCCCGCCACCTCGACCAGGCGCTCAGCGCAGGCGGCAGGCTCGCCCGCCTGGTCGCCGCTCCCGTCGACCACGAAGCCGAAGCGGACGACCTGCTTCAACGTGTGTCGGCCAGCGACGTCAGCGCCGAGACTCTCGCCCGCATCGAGCAGGCCGTTGACGAACTCGCCATCCTGTACCCGACGACCGCCCCGGCCGACCTGCTGCCGATGGTGCGCCGGCATCTGGCCTACGTCACCCGCTTGCTCGACGGGCGGGTCACCCTCACCCAGCAGCGGCGCCTGGTCGTCGCCGGTGGATGGCTGGCCGTTCTGCGGGCCACCGTGCACATCGACCTGCAACAGCCGCGCGCCGCATCCGCCCACCTCGCCGCCGCGTCCGGACTGGCAGAACATGCAGAGCACCCGGAGATTCAGGGGTGGTGCTTGGAAACCCGCGCGTGGGAGGTGCTGACGCTCGGCGACTACCGGGCCGCTCTCGCCCTGTCGCAGCAGGCGCAGCAGGTGGCGCCCGTCGGTAGTTCCGCCCACATCCAGGCGACAGCGCAGGAGGCGCGAGCGTGGGCCCGGATGGGTGCTGTCCGCGAGACGCGCCGGGCGCTCGACCGGGTGGAACGGTTGACGGCGAACATGCCTGTCCCGGACCGGGCTGAGCACCACTACCGATACGACCCCGCGAAAGCTGACGCGTATACGGCTACGACCCTGGCGTGGGCGGGTGACCCGGGCGCGGAGCAGGTCGCCCGGCAGGTGCTGGCCAACTTGGATCCACGCGGAGACGGCGGTGAACGACCTCGACGATCGGCGTCGGCCCGCCTTGACCTCGGCCTCGCACTGGCCACCGCGGGCCGCCCCGATGAGGCGTCAGCGTTCGCCGCCGCGGCCGTCACCTCTGGGCGAGTGGTGCCCTCCAATTGGTGGCGGGCGCGGGAGGTGTTGCGCCGCGTTGAGCAGACGGGCGCACCAGAGGCCGCCGACCTACGGGACGTGCTGGAGGAGTTCGGTCCAGCCCGGACCGAGTAGCGGACAGGTTCGGCAGACAGCGGACAGCCGGCGAGTTCAGACCAACGTTGACGGCCCGTAACGTCCCGTCTACGGGACGGCGGTGGTGAGCATCCGAACCCGACGTGATGGTCGACCAACTGCCGCAGTCCCGCCAGGAAGGGCGGGGGCGGTCGCGCTGGAGAGAGCCGGCCGTCTTCGCTCCCGAGGCGAGGGGCGTGCAGATGATCCGCAGACTCATATCCGCCGTGAAGGGTCGGATGGCCGCTCGGGGTGGCTCGCCCGGCGCGATGGGCACCGGCAAGAGCATCCAGGCCGCCGAGCAGGAAAAGGCCAAGCAGCTGCTCCTGGCTCACGCTCGATCCGTCACGGCCGCGCACCGCCGCGCCAGCCGCCCCGGCGGGCCGACCCGGTGAGCTTCCGGCAGATGCCCGAGCCCGGCGCGCGGGTGTCTGTGCAGCCCGGCGAGTGGCAGTCCAGCCCCGGCATTGAGGGCCAGACGCACCACACCATCGTCATCGTCAAGGTCCACGAGTCGCATGACCCCCGGTTCGCCTGGGTGTACGGCCACGGCCCCGAGTGCAGCTGGTCCACGGCGGACTGCGCCGTGCCGTTCTGCTGGGAGCTGCTGGTCAGCGTCGACGTCCTGGCCGCCACCGCCGCCGGGCAGCGACCGTGAGCGCTGCCCTCACCCCCTCGGCGTTGCCCGCGCGCCGCTGGTGGCAGACCATCACCGCGCATCGCCCCGTTAACGGCCGCTGTCCCCGCTGCGGCACCCGGGGTCGGTGCTGGTCGTGGTCGGACGCCTTCGGCCAGTTGGTCGCCCACGACCTGTGGCACCTCGGACCACCCCTCACCGACGACCGGCCGCATCCGACGGCCGGCTGTGGAAGGGATCAACCTTGAAGCAACTCACGTTTGTGCGCCCGAACCGATGCGACAACTCCGGCCCGAACTGCGTGGAGGTCGCCATCGACGCCGACCTCAACCGAATCGTGCGGAACTCGCAGCGGCCGGGCGAGCAGGTGACGTTCGACGAGCACGAGTGGTCGACGTTCATTGCCAGCGTGCAGGCCGGTCAGACCTTCTGACCGGTGCCAGGCGCTGATACTCCAGCCGTAGATCGTGATCTTGCTGTCGGGGCCCGTCGGAAGCTCTTTTCCTGGTGGAGTTGATGCTCGCTGGGCTGGTCTCTATCCGGCCGAGCCGCCGGCCGGGTTCTCTGCGCCGTCTACTACGGAGCGAACGCAGGCCAGCCAGTCGTTCCACGCGGCGGGATCCGTTGTCCCGCCGTCTGCCTCGATGCCGATGTCTCCCAGGAGCGTGAGCAAGTCGTCCCCGGCGCGGTTCGTGAACTGCCACACGAACCGGGACATGGCCACGAAGGCCTCGCGCTCGTCAATCGAATAGCGGCTCATCGAAACTCTCCCCTTCGGGCGGAGCCCACACGCTCCGGCGGTGAACGTGATCTTGCCGATTTAGGCACGAGCGTGGCCACCGAAGATCATCGTGGTTTGTGAAGACAACGAATGATCAAACGGTGGCCGCAGGTCACAGCGTAGACGCGGAACGATGGCAGGCGATGTTCGAGGGCCTGATGAGCCGTGTCGCGGGTCGGTTCCGTCGGGTCGAGCCCCGCCGCACGGCACGCTCGCTGGTGCTGGGGCTGCTCTCGGACCTGCCCCGCAAGAACTGCTGGACCATCGCCGAGCACGCCGGAGATGCCACACCGGACGGAATGCAGCACCTGCTGGGCCGTGCCAAGTGGGACGCCGACGCGGTCCGCGACGACATCCGCACCTACGTGGTGGACCACCTCGGGGACGAGGAGGCTGTCCTGGTCGTGGACGAAACCGGCGACCTGAAGAAGGGCACCGCGACGGTGGGAGTCCAGCGCCAGTACACCGGCACGGCGGGCAGGATCGAGAACGCCCAGGTCGCGGTCTATCTGGTCTACTCCGCGAAGGCCGGCACGCCGCATCGACCGGAGTTGTACGTCCCGCGCTCCTGGACCGAGGACCGTCAGCGGTGCGCGTCGGCTGGCATCCCCGAACAGATCGGCTTCGCTACCAAGCCCGCCCTGGCGGCACGGATGATCACCCGCGCCCTGGACTCCGGCGTCCTGGCGCGATGGGTAGCCGGCGACGAGGTCTACGGTGGCAATCCCGCTCTTCGCACCGTGCTGGAGCAACGCAACGTCGGCTATGTCCTCGCAGTCGCCTGCGACCACCAGATCGCCACGAAGGCGGGAGAAGTGCGGGCGGATGCCCTCGCCAGGAGAGCGCCCAAGCGAGCCTGGCAGATGCTCCCAGCCGGGACCGGGGCGAAGGGCCACCGCTTCTACGACTGGGCAATCGCCCACATTGCCGACGACCGCCTCGGACACCACCAGCTCTTGGTCCGCCGAAACCGGCGCACAGGCGAACTCGCCTTCTACCGCTGCTATTCATCCACGGCCGTGCCACTGTCCACGCTCGTACGTCTCGCCGGGCGCAGGTGGACGGTCGAGGAGACATTTCAGTCGGGCAAAGGGCTGGCCGGACTCGACGAGCACCAGGTCCGCAGGTGGACGCTCTGGTACCGATGGGTCACCCTCGCGATGCTCGGGCATGCCTTTCTCGCCGTTGCCACCGCAGATGAACGCACGCATCCGCCCGCACCGGACGGGCTGATCCCGTTGACCTGCAACGAGGTCGCGCACCTGTTCATCTCGCTGATCGTGCGGCCCGCCCACGCCACCGCCCACCGGCTCGGGTGGTCCGACTGGCGACGCCGCCACCAGGCCCGCTCCCAGGCCAGCCATTACCGGCGACAGGCCGCTCAGGCATGAAGATCACGATCTACGGCTGGAGTACTAGGGGTGGTGAACGTCCGTTGGCGACACCCGACCGTCGGCAGATCCGGACGCCGAGCGGCGCGTCGCTCGGCGTCCGACCGTTACGCGTTCTGCGCCACCCTATCTGCGGGGGCGCGAGAAGATGCCTCGCCGCCCCCGCGTTCAGTGTCCAAGGCGTGTGTCAGGCGACAGTGCAGGCGGCGCCGTTGAGCGTGAAGGCTGACGGTTCTCCGGCGTTGCCGGTGTGCGTGGCCTGGAAGCCGATGTCGACAGACGTGTTCGGGGCGATGGTGCCGTTGTAGGAGACGTTGCGCGCGGTCACCGCCCCGCTCGACGGGGAGTAGCTGGCGTTCCAGCCGCCGGTGATGGTCTGGCCGCCCGGAAGCGTGAACTCCAGGGCCCAACCGTTTACCGCGCTGCTGCCCGTGTTGGTCACCGAGACGGCCGCGGTGAGCCCGTTGTTCCAGGCGTTGACCGTGTACGTCACCCGGCATCCCCCCGACGGCGGCGGCGTGGTCGGCGGCGCGGTGGTGGGGGGTGCGGTGGTGGGGGGTGCGGTGGTGGGGGGTGCGGTGGTCGGCGGCGCGGTGGTGGGTGGCGCGGTGGTGGGTGGCGTGTCGCCCCCGATGCTGCCGGGCACCGTGCGCAGGGCGTCGTACCAGGCGACTGCCATCTTGCGGTAACCCGTGGCGTTGGGGTGGACGCCGTCGGCCAGGTCGCTGAGCGTCAGCGCGCGGTACATGTCGACCAGGTGGACGCGCTTGCCGGCGGCGGCCCTGGTCTGCACGATCCCCGGGATCGCCGCGTTGTAGCCGCGAACCTGACTGTCCGCGCCGGACTTCGGGATGATCGTCGCGACGAACACGTCCGCGTTCGGCGCGGTGTTGGTGATGCGATCGACAAGGGTGGCCAGGCGAGCCGGCGCCCCGGACGTGTCCCCGTACATGTCGTTGGTGCCGATGTGCAGCAGCACGGTGCGCGGGTTGGTGGCGCGCAGCCAGTTGACGACGTTGGCGTCGATCTGGGCGATCGTCCACCCGGAGTGGCCCTCGTGGTCGTGGTCGCCGAGGCTGGCCGGGCCGTTGAACCCGGAACCGACGAAGTCGATCCGATAGCCGCCGGAAGCGAACCGCTGCCAGAGTTCGATCCGGTAGCCACCGGCGACGTTGAAGCCGTCGGTGATGGAGTCGCCGAGGGGCATGACGCGTACGCCGCCGTTGGACTCGGCGCTCGCGGGCGCGGTAGCCAGCGGGACGGCGGCGGTCATGGCCGCGACGGCGGCCAGGGCCGCCCACCACAGTCGGGCCCGGCGGGGCCGCGGCGTCGTCGCGGTGGAGACGGGCGCTGGGGGGACGGAGGTGCCAGGAATCGCTCTGCTCATGGGGCTTCCTCGGGTGGTGGGGGCACGACAACGGCGGCCCCCCGACGAGGCGGAACCGCACGGTACGTGAGAGTGAGCTGCGCGAGGACCAGGAACCCGGACGTCAGCACCGCTGGTCGAACGCTCTGGTCATCGACGCTCGGAGACGACCGATCGATGAGCCCAGGGCCGGGATGTGCCCTGCACCCCGCCTGGACGCACCATAGCTTGTTATCGCTAACACCGGCAATGGATCGAACGCCGGCAATGGAACGAACGTCGGCGATGGTCGGGAGTGGACGAAGAGGTCAGCCCTCGCTTGCCGTTTCGGTCGGCCCGAGCGTCGCGGCGAGCCAGCGCAACTGCCGCCGGGCGTGCACGGCCTCGCCACTCTCGTGACCGTTGAACGGGTAGACGTGCATCTCCCGCTGCGGCGGGACGGGCCGTCCGGTCGCCGCGCCGTACTGGTTGTAGGCGGCGAAGCCGGTGCTCGGCGGGCAGACGGTGTCACGCAGGCCGATGCCGAAGTGCGTCGGCGCGGTCGCCCGCCGGGCGAAGGTCACCCCGTCGACGTAGGACAGCGTGTGCCGGACCGCTGCCTCGGCCTCCCGGTGCACCGCCAGGTACCGGCCGATCTCGCCGTACGGTGACACGTCGCTGAGCGTGATCGCGCGCTGGACGTCGCAGAGGAACGGGGCTGTCACCAGCACCGCCGCGAGGTCGTCGACGAGGCCGGCTACCGCCAGGGCCATACCGCCGCCCTGACTGTTGCCGAGCACGGCGACCCGGCCCGCGTCGACCCCGGGCAGGGCGCGAACCACCTCGACGGCCCGGACCGCGTCGGTGATCAGACGCCGGTAGTGGTAGTCGTGCGGGTCGAGGATTCCCCAGGTGGCCGGCCAGGGGCCGCCGAGCCTGCCGTGCGGGTCGGCGGTGTCACCGGCGCCGTACAGCCCCGCCTGGCCGCGGTTGTCCATCAACAGGTGCGCGTACCCGGCGACCGGCCAGGTCAGCCGCTCGTGTGGCAGGCCACGCCCGCGCCCGTAGCCGGCGTACTCCACCACCGCGGGCAGTGGCCCACGCGCACCCGCCGGGCGTGTGTACCAGGCCCGTACCGGGTCACCGCCGAAGCCGACGAACGTGACGTCCCAGGTGTCGAGCAGGCGCAGATCGGTGGGTTCGGGACGGACGTCCACGAGCACCGGACGGGTGGCGGCCTCGGCCAGGGTGGCACGCCAGAACCTGTCGAAGTCCTCGGGCTCCGCGACGGCCGGCACGTATCGCTCAAGCTCGTCGAGGGCGGGGTCGAAGTGCGGCACGGTTCCTCGCAGGGTCAGAGCTGCTGGGCGGGGGGTGCGGTGCTCTCCCGGACGACCAACTCGGTCACCAGGTCGATCCGGCTCGTCGCCGGGCCGGTGCCGCCCACCAGGTCGAGAAGCATCTGGGTGGCGATGCCCGCCATGTCACGCAGCGGCTGGTTGATTGTGGTGAGAGCCGGGTCGGTCCAGGTGGCGACAGGCAGGTTGTCGTACCCGATCACCGAGAGGTCCTCGGGGACCCGCAGGCCGCACTGGCGGGCGGCCCGGAGCACCCCCATGGCCTGCGTGTCCGAGCCGGCGAAGATCGCCGTGGGTCGGTCCGGTCGATTCAGCAGTTGGAGCCCGTGGGCGTGGCCGGCGCCGGCGGAGAAGCTGCCGTAGCGGACCAGCTCCTGGTCGACCGTCAACCCGATCTCCTCGTGCGCGTGCTGGAAGCCCGCGGCCCGGGCCCGGCTGCACAGCACGTCGGGCGGCCCGGAGATGACGGCGTTTCGCCTGTGGCCCAGGTCCAGCAGGTGTCGAGCGGCGAGCAGGCCGCCGTTCCAGTTGTTCGACCCGACCGTGGGTACGGAGGCCGAGGTCGCGCTGTCGGTGTCGATCACGACGAACGGGACGCCCTGTCGTCGCAGCTGCTGTTGCTGCGTCTCGGCCAGGTGACAGAGGACGAGCAGCACACCTGACGGGCGTTGGCTGAGCAGCGTGTCGAGCCACCGTTGCGGCGGGCGGTGCGCGCCGTCGAGTTGGGAGACCGCGAGCCCGACTCCGGCGAGGCTTGTCACCGCCTCCGCGCCGCGCAGGACCTCCATCGCCCAGCCGGTGTCGAACTCGTGGAACACGAGATCGATCCGCCCCGCGCCGGGCGACCGTCGCGCACGGCGCTGGTACCTGTGACGGTCGAGACTCTCCTCGACCCGTGCCCTGGTGCCGGGGGCGACATCCTCGTGGCCGTTGAGGACCTTGGACACCGTGGCTACCGACACGCCGACGTCGTTGGCGATCGTCGCGATGGTGGTGGAGGCGGGTGGGCCGAGCGGGCGGTGCTCTGTCATCGCAGCCTCATGCAGCGTCGAAATTTTCGGGAGACCTTAACACGATCGGCCGGTCATGGCCGTCGATGCGGCAGTGGTTCGGGCGTGGTCCGGGCGGTTCCCGGGCTCGTTGATGACTGAGCGCGATGGCCGGTGCCACTGGCCGTACGAAGGAGTCGTCCGGCGATCGATCGAGCCTCTTGACTACATCCGGGCGGTGGACTTAGGTTGCCGAAAAGGTTGCTTGGGTTTCCGGAAAGTTTCGGATCGCACACCGTCCGCCGCGGACCGGTCCCACGAGGGTGCGGGAACGTGGCCGGAGCTAAGGGGTCTCGGCATGAGAAGTCAGCTGCCCGCCGACGGCGAACCGGTGTCCCGCGACGGCACACCGTGGCGTGACACGCGGCTGTCACCGGCCGAGCGGGCCGAGGCGCTGCTCCCGCTGATGTCGGTGCGGGAGAAGATCGCCCAGCTCGTCGGCGTCTGGGTCGGCGCCGACGCCTCCGGCGAGGGCGTCGCCCCCCACCAGTCCGACATGGTCGCCGAGACACCGGCCTGGGACAGCGTCATCGCCCACGGGCTGGGCCAGCTCACCCGCCCGTTCGGCACCGCGCCTGTCGACCCGGTGCTCGGCGCCCGCTCGCTGGCCGCCTCCCAGGCGCAGATCGTCGCCGCCAGCCGCTTCGGTATCCCCGCCCAGGTGCACGAGGAGTGCCTCACCGGGTTCGCCGCCTGGCGGGCCACCGTCTACCCGACCCCGCTGGGCTGGGGCGCGTCGTTCGACCCCGCCCTGGTGCAGGAGATGGCCGACCGGATCGGCCGTTCGATGCGCGCCGCGGGCGTACACCAGGGGCTCGCGCCCGTCGTCGACGTCACCCGCGACTACCGCTGGGGCCGCACCGAGGAGACGATCGGGGAGGACCCGTACCTGGTGGGGACCACCGGCGCGGCATACGTGCGGGGCCTGGAGAACGCCGGCGTGGTGGCCACCCTCAAGCACTTCGCCGGCTACTCCGCCTCCCGGGGTGGCCGCAATCTCGCCCCGGTGTCGATGGGGCGCCGCGAGCTGGCCGACGTCATCCTGCCGCCGTTCGAGATGGCCCTGCGTCTCGGCGGAGCACGATCGGTGATGAACTCGTACGCCGAGATCGACGGTGTGCCGGCCGCCGCCGACGAGCAGCTCCTGACCGGGCTGCTGCGCGACGAGTGGGGTTTCACCGGGACCGTGGTCGCCGACTACTTCGCCGTCCGGTTCCTGCAGACCCTGCACGGTGTCGCCGAACGCTCCGCCGACGCCGCCCACCTCGCCCTGCGCGCCGGGATCGACGTCGAGCTGCCCACAGTGGACGCCTTCGGCGGCCAGTTGGTCGAGGCGGTCCGCGCCGGTGAGGTCGACGAGGCGCTCATCGACCGGGCGCTGCGTCGGGTGCTGATCCAGAAGATCGAACTCGGCCTGCTCGACGAGGACTGGCGCGAGTTGCCCGACGACGTCGCTGACCTGCGCCTCGACGACGAGGCCAGCCGGGACGTCGCCGTACGCCTGGCCCGCGAGTCCGTCGTCCTGCTGCGCAACGGCGGCGCCCTGCCGCTGCCCGTCGCGAGCCGCGTCGCCCTGGTCGGGCCGGTCGCCGACGATCCGATGGCCATGCTCGGCTGCTACTCCTTCCCCAACCACGTCGGCGTCAACCACAGCGACCACGGCCTCGGCCTGGACATCGCCTCGCTGCGCGAGGAACTGGCCCGCCGCATCCCCCTGCTCACCTACGAGCCGGGCTGCACCATCACCGGCGAGGACACCTCGGGCATCCCGGCGGCGGTCGCCGCGGCCACCGCCGCCGACGTGTGTGTGCTCGCCGTCGGCGACCGGGCCGGCATGTTCGGCCGGGGCACCTCCGGCGAGGGCTGCGACGCCGCCGACCTGCGGCTGCCCGGGGTGCAGGCCGACCTGGTCCGGGCCGTCCTCGCCACCGGCACCCCGGTCGTGCTGGTGCTGATGACCGGCCGGCCGTACGCGCTCGGCCCGGAGTTCGACGCCGCGGCGGCCGTCGTGCAGGCGTTCTTCCTCGGCCAGCTCGGCGGGCAGGCGCTCGCCGAGGTGCTGACCGGCGCGGTGAACCCGTCCGGGCGGTTGCCGGTAAGCGTCCCCCGCGACGCCGGTGGGCTGCCGGGCACCTATCTGTCGCCGCCGCTCGGGCGCCGCAGCAAGGTGTCCTCGATCGACCCGACCCCGGCGTACCCGTTCGGTCACGGCCTGAGCTACACGACATTCGAGTGGTCCGACGCCACGGTCGTGGAACCGGCGGGTGGGACGGCGTCCGAGGCGGCGGCGTGGCCTGTCGACGGCGAGGCGCGGGTGCGGATCACCGTTGCGAACACGGGTGACCGGGCCGGCACCGAGGTGGTGCAGCTCTACCTGCACGACCCGGTGGCACAGACCACCCGCCCGGTGATCCGGCTCGTCGGTTACACCCGGGTGCCGCTGGAGCCCGGCGCGGCGGCGCACGTGACGTTCGGCGTACCGGCCGACATCGCGTCGTTCACCGGTCGGTCCGGTCGGCGCATCGTCGAACCCGGCGCGGTGGAGCTGCGGTTCGGGCGGTCCAGCGGGGAGATGGCGGCGGCCCTGCCGCTGCGGCTCACCGGGGCCGAGCGCGAGGTCGGCCACCAGCGGGAACTACTCACGTCGGTGCGGATCGAGCCCCTCGTGGCCGTTGCGCACTCCGCACAGGAGGGCCGAGGATGACATCCGAGACGTTACGGCCACCGCCACCGGCGTCGCCCGGTGCTCCGGCGGAGGCCACCGTCCCCGCCCCGCGGGCGCCGCGTCGGCGCCGCACCTGGCGGCAGTCGCTGCGCCGGGACTGGCAGCTCTACTCGCTGGCCGTCCTGCCGCTGCTGTTCTTCCTGGTCTTCCGGTATCTCCCGATGATCGGCAACGTCATCGCCTTCCGCCGGTTCAAGCCGGGCGGGAGCATCTTCGGCGAGTACTGGGTGGGGCTGCGGTACTTCCGGATGTTCCTCACCGACCCGACGTTCTGGGACGTCTTCACCAACACGCTTGTGCTCGGGACGCTCACCCTGCTGTTCTGCTTCCCACTGCCGATCGTCCTGGCGCTGCTGCTCAACGAGGTGCGCGCCCGCCGCCTGCGGCGGTTCGTCCAGTCGGTGTCCTACCTGCCGCACTTCCTGTCGATCGTGATCGTGGCGGCCATGGTCATGCAGCTCACCTCGGTCGACGGCACCATCAACCAGGTCGTGCAGGCCACCGGCGGCGAGGCCGTGCCGTTCCTGCAACGGGCCGAGTGGTTCCGGACCATCTACGTGTCGTCAGAGGTCTGGCAGACGGTCGGCTGGGGCACCATCCTCTACCTCGCCGCGCTCACCACAGTCGACGACGACCTGTACGAGGCGGCCCGGATCGACGGCGCCAACCGGTGGCGGCAGACCTGGCACGTCACGCTCCCGGGCATCCGCCCGACAATGGTGACGTTGCTGATCCTCAACATCGGCAACTTCATGGCTGTCGGGTTCGAGAAGATCCTGCTGCTCTACAACCCGCTGACCTATCCGACCGCTGACGTGCTCTCCACGTACCTGTTCCGGATGGGCTTCGGGTCCAGCAACTTCAGCTACGCCGCCGCCATCGGGCTGTTCGAGGCGGTCATCGGGCTCACGCTGGTCCTGACGGCGAATCTGATCGCCCGTCGCACCGTGGGGACGAGCCTGTGGTGACAGTCGACGCCACCGACACCGCCACCGGGAGCGGCCTGCCGGCCCCCGCGCGGCCGCGCGGCATCCGTCCGAGCCGGGGTTACCGCGTCTTCCAGGCCTGCAACGCGATAGTGCTCACCGTCGTCGTGGTGGTGACGCTGTACCCGTTCGTCAACGTCGTGGCCCGCTCACTCAGCGACGAGCGGTACATCATCGGCGGTCAGGTCAACCTCGTGCCGCTCGGGTTCAACCTGGACACCTACCGGCTCGTGCTCAACGACTCGCTGTTCTGGACGAACTACCGCAACACCCTCTTCTACACGGTCGTCGCCACGGCCATCTCGATCGTGCTGACCACCTGCTACGCGTACGTGCTGTCCAAGAAGAACCTGCGGGGACGTACGGCGCTTGTCGGTATCGCGGTCTTCACCATGTTCTTCACCGGCGGCCTGATCCCGAACTACGTGCTGGTCACCAGCCTGGGCATGAAGAACACCGTCTGGGCCATCGCGGTGCCCAACGCGATAAACGTGTTCAACCTGCTGGTGATGAAGGCGTTCTTCGAGAGCCTGCCCACCGACCTGGAGGAGGCCGCGGCCGTCGACGGGCTCAACACGTACGGGATCCTGCTGCGCATCGTGCTGCCGCTGTCGAAGGCGATCGTCGCCACGATGGTGCTGTTCTACGCCGTCGCCTTCTGGAACTCCTGGTTCGCCGCCTTCCTCTACATGGACCAGCAGGAGCTGTGGCCGGTGACCGTCTATCTGCGCAACCTGATCGCAGGGGCCACCGGCGCGGAGAACGTCGGCGTGATCGCCGAGGCCGACGAGGTGCAGGCCGACGCGACGATCAGGGCCGTGACGATCGTGCTCACGACTCTGCCCATCCTCCTCGTCTACCCGTTCGTCCAGCGGTACTTCGTCCGCGGCGTGATGCTCGGCGCCGTCAAGGGCTGACCGGCACGTCCACCAATCCCCTCCACCGAACCCGAAAGGACCGCCATGCTCCACCGATCGTGGCGCCGCGCCGCGACAGCGGCAGTAGCCGCTCTGCTCGCGGCCACCAGCATCGCCGCCTGTAGCGACGACCCGTCCGACGCGAAGGACCTGTCGGAGAACCGGGCCGGTGCGATGGCCGACTACGGCATCGGCAAGCAGTTCAAGGCGAGCGAGCCGGTCTCCTTCTCCATCCTCTACAACAACCATCCGAACTACCCGCTGCGCGACGACTGGCTGTTCTGGAACGAGCTGAAGTCGCGGGCCAACGTCACCCTCACGCCGGTCGCCGTGCCGCTGAGCGACTACGAGCAGAAGCGCAGCCTGCTGATCGGCGCCGGCGACGCTCCGTTGATCATTCCGAAGACGTACCCCGGCCAGGAGGACGCCTACGTCTCCTCCGGGGCCGTCCTGCCGGTCAGCGACTACCTCGACCTGATGCCGAACCTCCAGGACAAGATCTCGCGGTGGAACCTCAAGCCCGAGATCGACCAGCGTCGCCAGGAGGACGGCAAGTTCTACCTGCTGCCGGGGTTGCACGAGAAGCCCTGGCAGGACTATTCGGTGGCGATCCGGACCGACATCCTCGACGAGTTGAACCTGGCGGTCCCGAAGACCTGGGACGAGCTGTACACGGTGCTCAAGGCCATGAAGGCCAGGTACCCGGACGTGTATCCGTTCTCCGACAGGTGGAGCAAGCCCAACCCGGCCGGCAACCTGCTCAACATCCTTGCCGTGTCGTACGGGCTCCAGGGCGCGGGCTGGAACTTCCAGCACACCTCGTGGGACGCGAACGCCAAGAAGTTCGTCTACACCGGCGCCACCGAGCAGTACAAGCAGATGCTCCAGTACCTCAACAAGCTGGTGTCGGAGAAGCTGCTCGACCCGGAGAGCTTCACCCAGACCGATGAGCAGGCCCGGCAGAAGCTCGCCAACGGCAAGTCGTTCGTGATCAGCGCCAACGCGCAGGCAGTCGTGAACGACTACCGACCCGACCTCGCCAAGACCAACCCCAAGGCGAAGATCTCCAAGATTCCGCTGCCGATCGGGCCGGCCGGTGAGATCAACCCCGCCAGTCGGTTGGAGAACGGCGTGATGATCTCCTCGAAGGCCCGCGAGAGCAAGAACTTCGTGGCGATGATGCAGTTCATCGACTGGCTCTGGTATTCCGACGCCGGCCAGGAGTTCGCCAAGTGGGGCGTCGAGGGAACGACGTTCGTCCGGGACGCCGCCGGCAAGCCCAAGCTGGCGCCCGACGTCAACGTCATCGGCCTGAACCCCAAGGCGCCCAAGCATCTGCAGAAGGACTTCGGCTTCTACAACGGCGTCTTCGCCTACGGCGGTAAGCCGGAGCTGGTGCAGGGCTTCTTCGCCCCCGAGGAGCAGGAGTTCCAGAAGGTGCTCAACGCCCGTCCGCCGGTCGCGGTGCCCCCGCCGCACCCTCTCAACGACGAGGAGCGGGAGCAGGCGTCACTGTGGGAGACGCCGCTGAAGGACGCCGTCTACCAGGCGACCCTGCAGTTCGCGCTCGGCCAGCGCGACTTCTCCCAGTGGGACGCCTACGTGGCCGAGTTGAAGGGCAAGAACATGGACGCCTACCTGACCATGGTCAACAAGGCGTACGACAGGTACCAGAAGGACCACGGCTGACCGTCGGCCGGTCCGGTGGTGCCCGTCACGACCGGACCGGCCGAACACCGTCAGCCGCGCACCCGCACCGAAGAGGACGAGATGACGCGTAGCACCGCCCAGGCCTGGCGGCAGTTCGGCGACGGGCCCCTGTCCCGGATCGCGTCCCGCGTCTACATCCTGGTCGTGGTCGAGGCGCTACTCCTCGTCACCACGCTGCCCGGCCTGCTCCCGCTGCTGCTGCTCGGCCGCGACCCCAGCAACCTGCCGCTTGCCGCGCTCCTACTGCTGCCGGTCGGGCCGGCGGTCAGCGCCGCCCTGTACGCCCTGCGCCACCAGCCGCCCGATCTGACGGACCTGCGACCCGCCGCCCTGTTCTGGCGGGGCTACCGGCTCAACGTCGGGGGCGCGCTGCGGGTCTGGGCCCCGACGGTGCTGTGGCTGACAGTGCTCGCGCTGAACCTCGCCTACCGTGGCGCGATCGGCCTCCCGAGGTGGTGGGTGGCGCCGCTGGTGCTCATCGCGGTCGGGGTGACCCTCTGCGCGGCCAACGCGCTGGTGATCACCTCGCTGTTCGAGTTCCGCACCCGCGACGTCCTGCGCCTGGCCGTGCACTTCCTCGTCCGTACCCCAGGGGTCACCGTCGGCAACGCCCTGCTGCTCGCCGCGGCGGCCGGGGTCACCGCGGTCTTCTCCGAGGCGGTCCTGGCGCTGCTCGCCTCGGTCGTGGTCCTGGCGGTCCTGCGCGTCGGCGACCCGATGATCCACCTGATCCGGAAGGAGTTCACCACATGAGCCTGTCCGCGACCGCCGAGGTGCGCGTCGACCGGGAGGACGTGTGAACGCGCACGAGTCGACGGACCTGGAGGAGTCGATGTTCGTGGCAGAGCCACTGGGCGTCGAGGACCCGCGCGTGCATCCCGCCTGGCTCCCACCGGAGGCGTTCCGCGCGCTCGGCGCGCGCCGCGTCCTCGTGCACGGCGACGGACTGCTCGTCGACACAGTCCTCGACGAGGTGACGCGCGCCTGCACCCGCTACGGCGGGCGGGTCTGGCATTCCCCCTCCTGGGACGTCGAGGTCGACCTGGTGCTCACCCTGCGCGACGCCGACGAGCTGCCCGGCTCCGCAGTCGAGGCGGCGCGGTCGGTGGCGGAGGCGGCGCTGGTCGACGTCGCCGACGGTGCGACGCTCGGCGACGAGGGGTTCCTGCTGGCTCGCTCCGGCGAGCTGACCGTGGTGCTTGCCGACGCGCCCGCCGGTCTGCTGTACGGGCTGTTCCACGTCGTACGGCTCTGCGCGGGGGCGTTCGACCCGGCCCGTCCACCCGAGCTGCACCGGCCGGCGCTGCGTCGGCGGATGCTGAACCACTGGGACAACGTGGCCGTGCACCCGGTGATGGGCCAGGTCGAACGGGGGTACGCGGGCGGCTCGATCTTCTGGGCCGGTGGCCGTCCGCGCGGGGACCTGGCGCGGATCCGGGAGTACGGACGGCTGCTGGCCGCCAGCGGCATCAACGCGATCTCGGTGAACAACGTCAACGTGGGTCGCGCCGAGGCGATGCTGCTCACCGACCGGCTCGGCGACGTGGCCGAGATCGCGGACGTGCTGCGCCCGTACGGCATCCGGGTGCACCTGTCAGTCACGTTCGCCGCGCCCGTGGTTCTCGGTGGACTGTCCAGCGCCGATCCGTTCGACGAGGACGTACGCGCCTGGTGGGCGGCCACCACCCGGCGGGTGTACGAGCGCATCGACGACTTCGGCGGCTACGTGGTGAAGGCCGACTCCGAGGGGCAACCCGGTCCGTTCACGTACGGGCGCGACCACGCCGACGGGGCGAACCTGCTCGCCGAGGCCCTCGCCCCGTACGGGGGAGTGGTGCACTGGCGGGCGTTCGTCTACAACCACCACCAGGACTGGCGGGACCGGTCCACCGACCGGGCGCGGGCCGCGTACGACCACTTCGCCCCGCTCGACGGGCGGTTCCGCACCAACGTCGTCCTCCAGGTGAAGTTCGGCCCGGTGGACTTCCAGACGCGTGAGCCGGTCTCGCCGGTGCTCGCCGCCATGCCGGCCACCCGGATCGCCGTCGAGTTGCAGGTCACCCAGGAGTACACGGGTCAGCAGCGGCACGTCTGCCACCTCGGGCCGTGCTGGGGCGAGGTGCTGCGTTTCGCGCCCTGGGGCCCCGGCGGGCGGACGATCGCCGACGTGGCCACCGGGGAGGCCGGCACGGGCGGCGGCCTGGTCGCCGTCGCCAACACCGGCGACGACCTCTTCTGGACGGGGCACCCGCTGGCACAGGCCAACCTCTACACGTTCGGCCGGCTCGCCTGGGACCCGCGCCTCGACGCGACGGCGCTCCTCGACGAGTGGATGACGTTGACGTTCCCGCCGTCGGCGACCGCGGAGCCGGAACTGGTGCGGCGGACGCTGCACGAGATCATGGACGACTCCTGGCGGACCTACGAGCGCTACACCGCCCCGCTGGGCGTCGGCTTCATGGTCCATCCCGGCGACCACTACGGCCCCGACGTCGACGGGTACGAGTACTCGCGGTGGGGCACCTACCACTTCGCCGACCGCGACGGCGTCGGCGTGGACCGCAGTCGCGCCTCGGGCACCGGCTTCGCCGGCCAGTACCCGCCCTACTGGGCCGACGTGTACGAGTCTCCGCAGGCGTGCCCGGACGAGCTGCTGCTCTTCTTCCACCACGTCCCGTACACGCACGTTCTGCACAGTGGGTCCACAGTCATCCAGCACATCTACGACACCCACTTCGCGGGCGTCGAGGAGGTGACGGTGATGCGGCGACGGTGGCAGACCCTGAACGGGATGATCGACCCGAGCGTGTACGAGCGGGTGGCCGAACGCCTCGACGAGCAGGTGCGCAGCGCCACCGAGTGGCGGGATCAGATCAACACGTACTTCTTCCGCAAGTCCGGGATACCCGATGCGCGGGGGCGGCGCATCCACTGACCGCTCACCAGGGGTGCACCGTCCCGTCCTCCAACCGGTTCACCGGCAGGTACGCGGGCGCGTACGGGTAGCGGGCCGCCGCCTCCTCGTCGATGTCGACGCCCAGCCCGGGGGCCTCGGCGGGATGCAGGTAGCCGTCGGCGTAGTGGTAGCCGTGCGGGAACACCTCGTCGGTCTGCGCGGTGTGTCGCATGTACTCCTGTAGCCCGAAGTTGGGGATCGAGATGTCGAGCTGGAGCGCGGCGGCCATGCAGACGGGCGACAGGTCGGTGGCGCCGTGTGAGCCGCTGCGGACGTGGTGCAGCGCGGCGAGGTCGAAGATGCGACGCAGGTGGGTGATGCCGCCCGCGTGCACCACTGTCGCCCGGATGTAGTCGATGAGCTGTTCCCGGATGAGCTGCGCCGCGTCGAAGACGCTGTTGAAGACCTCGCCCACGGCGATCGGGGTGGTGGTGTGCTGCCGGATCAGCCGGAAGCCCTCCTGCAGGTCGGCGGGGACCGGATCCTCCATCCAGGTCAACGCGTAGGGCTCCAGACTCTGGCCGAGCCGGGCCGCCTCGATGGGCGTGAGCCGGTGGTGCACGTCGTGCAGCAGCCGCAGGGTGGGGCCGAACTCGTCGCGGACCCGGGCGAACACGCTTGGCACGTGCGACAGGTAGCGCGGCGTCGACCAGGTGGCCTCGCTGGGCAGCGCCGCGTCGGCCGGCTCGTAGAAGAGCTTGTCGGCGCTGACCCCGTACGTCTTGGGCAGGCCCGGCACGCCGCACTGCACACGGACCGCCCGGTAGCCGAGGTCGACGTAGCGGGCAACCTCGACCAGCACCTCCTCGACGGTCTCGCCGTTGGCGTGGCCGTACACGGTGACGCCCTCACGGGACCGGCCGCCCAGCAACTGGTAGACCGGCAGGCCCGCGACCTTGCCCTTGATGTCCCACAGCGCGGTGTCCACCGCGGCGATCGCGCTCATCGTGACCGGCCCCCGCCGCCAGTACGCGCCCTGGTACAGGTACTGCCAGGTGTCTTCGATCCGGGCGGGGTCCCGGCCGATCAGCAGCGGCGCCACGTGGTCGCGCAGGTACGACGCGACGGCCAGCTCCCGACCGTTGAGGGTGGCGTCCCCGACGCCTGTGACGCCCTCGTCAGTGACGATCTTGAGGGTGACGAAGTTGCGGCCCGGACAGGTCACGATGACCCGGGCGTCGACGATCTTCACTCGATCTCCTTCGTGCCCACGGGAGTCGGGTGAGGACGCTCGCAGGGGGGTCACGCGAGGACGGTTTGCTTATCGGGAACGCGCCGATAATATCCCGCCGACGGTCGGTGGTGCATGGTCCCGCTGGCGCGTGCTCGTGTGCAGGTGGCCGCCCAATCCCTTGCGCCGAAAGGTTTCCGGAAACCTTGACAATCGAGTGTGCTCGATCGAAGCTGACAACGGTCACGCGAGCCGCGGTCACGGTCGGGCGAAGGGCAGTCCTCGACTCACCCCCCTTCCATGCGCCATTCTCCCGAGGAATCGCGAACCATGACACTGAAGACAAGGCTTCTCGGCGTCCTCACGGCGGTCGTGACAGTCGCCGCCGCTGCGCTGACGTTCGCCACCCCGGCGTCGGCGGCGACGCTCACCCAGGTGACCGGCTTCGGCGCCAACCCCACAAACCTCCAGATGCACCTGTACGTCCCGGACCGGGTGGCGTCCCGGCCGGGCATCCTGCTCGCTCTGCACTACTGCACCGGAACGGGCCCCGCCTTCTACTCCGGCACGCAGTACGCGTCCCTCGCCGACCGGTACGGATTCATCGTCATCTACCCGTCGGCGACGCGTAGCAGCAAGTGCTGGGACGTGGCCTCGCCGCAGGCGCTGCGCCGAGGTGGCGGCAGCGACCCGGTCGGGCTCATTTCGATGATCGACTACGTGAAGCAGCGGTACGCCGCCGACCCGGACCGCGTCTTCGCCACCGGCACCTCGTCGGGCGCGATGATGACCAACGTCATGCTCGGCGACTACCCGGACGTGTTCGCGGCCGGCGCGTCCTTCGCCGGGGTGCCGTTCGCCTGCTTCGCCACCGGGGGCAGCTCGGAGTGGAACAGCGAGTGCGCGAACGGTCAGTCCATCAAGACCGCGCAGCAGTGGGGTGACCTGGTCCGCGGGGCGTACCCCGGCTACACGGGCCGGCGACCGCGGATGCAGATCTGGCACGGCACCAGCGACGAGACGCTGCGCTACCCGAACTTCGGCGAGCAGATCAAGCAGTGGACGAACGTGCACGGTCTGAGCCAGACCCCGACGTACACCGACTCCCCGCAGTCCGGGTACACCCGCACCCGGTACGGCAGCAGCGGCCCGATGGCCCCGGTCGAGGCGATCAGCATGCAGGGCGTCACGCACAACATCCCTGTCGACGCCGCCCAGGTGATCCGCTTCTTCGGCCTGGACGGCACCACGCCGCCGACGACGCCGCCGCCGACGACCCCGCCGCCGACCACGCCTCCTCCGACGACCCCGCCTCCGACGACCCCGCCGCCGACGACGCCTCCTCCGACGACCCCGCCTCCGACGACGCCTCCGCCCACCGCGGGTGCCTGCCGGGTCGGGTACACGGTCAACGCCTGGAACTCGGGCCTCACCGCGAGCGTGACCATCACCAACACCGGTACCGCCGCCGTGAACGGATGGGCGCTTACCTTCACGCTGCCCAGCGGCCAGGCCATCACCAACGGCTGGAACGCCACCTACTCCCCGACGAGCGGAGCGGTCACCGCCCGCAACGTCTCCTACAACGCCACCATCGCCCCGAACGCGTCGGTCGAGATCGGGTTCCAGGCCACCCACACCGGCGGCACCGGCAAACCCTCGTCGTTCACGCTCAACGGCGCCACCTGCGCGGTCTCCTGACCGAGCACCACCATCGAGGAACGGAGTCGCACGATGAGAACGAGATGGAAGGCGGCATCGAGAGCCGCGATCACGCTGACCGGCGCGGGCGCTCTCGCCGCCGGCATGGCGCTGGTCCTGACGGCACCCGCCTCCGCCGGCACCACGCTGGGCGCGTCCGCCGCCGAGAAGGGTCGCTACTTCGGCACGGCGGTGGCCGCGAACAAGCTCTCGGACAGCGCGTACACCACGATCTTGAACCGTGAATTCAACATGGTGACGGCCGAGAACGAGATGAAGATCGACGCCACCGAGCCGCAGCAGGGTCAGTTCCGCTACACCCAGGCGGATCCGATCGTCAACCACGCACGCAGCCACGGAATGCAGGTACGCGGTCACACCCTGGCCTGGCACGGCCAGCAGCCGGGGTGGATGCAGGGCATGGAGGGCACCGCGCTGCGCAACGCGATGCTCAACCACGTGACGCAGGTGACGACCCACTACCGGGGACAGATCTATTCCTGGGACGTGGTGAACGAGGCGTTCGCCGACGGCAACTCCGGTGGCCGTCGGGACTCGAACCTGCAGCGCACCGGCAACGACTGGATCGAGGCCGCGTTCCGCGCCGCCCGCGCCGCCGACCCGGGCGCGAAGCTCTGCTACAACGACTACAACATCGACAACTGGACCTGGGCCAAGACCCAGGGCGTCTACAACATGGTGCGGGACTTCAAGTCCCGTGGTGTGCCGATCGACTGCGTGGGCTTCCAGTCGCACTTCAACAGCGACTCGCCGTACGTCAGCAACTACCGCACCACGCTGTCGAGCTTCGCGGCACTGGGTGTGGACGTGCAGATCACCGAGCTGGACATCCAGGGCGCTCCGGCGAACACCTACCGCAGTGTCGTGGAGGACTGCCTGGCCGTGGCCCGGTGCAACGGGATCACCGTGTGGGGCATCCGCGACAGCGACTCGTGGCGGTCGTCGCAGACCCCGCTGCTGTTCAACGGCAACGGCTCGAAGAAGGCCGCGTACGACGCGGTCCTCGCGGCGCTGAACAACGGCACCCCGCCGCCCACCACGCCTCCGCCGACCACCCCGCCACCCAGCGACCCGCCGCCCACCACGCCTCCGCCGACCACCCCGCCGCCCACGACCCCGCCTCCGGGGCAGGGTGGCTGCACCGCGACGGTGACGGTGAACCAGTGGACCGGCGGCTTCGTGGCGAACGTACGGGTGACGGCCGGCTCGTCGGCTCTCAACGGTTGGACCGTGACGATCGCGCTGCCGTCCGGCGCGACGGTCACCAACGCCTGGAGTGCCACCAACAGCGGTAGCACCGGCACGACGACCTGGCGAAACGTGTCGTACAACGGTCAGGTCGCGGCCGGACAATCCACCGAGTTCGGCTTCCAGGGCAACGGCACCGCCGGCAGCCTCACCCCGACCTGCGCCGCGGGCTGACAGAACCCCGGCCGGTGCGGAGGTCGGCCCGGACCCTCCGCACCGGCCGGCCCGGGCGTCAGTCGCCCGAGAAGCCCCAGAAGTAGATTTCCTCCGGCTTGCCCTGCGCGTCGTGCAGGACGGCGCAGCGGCCGTACCAGTTCCGCTCGGCAAGCCCTTCGATCGCGTCCACATGCTCACGGGTCAGCCGTTCGGTGCCGGCATGGCGCAGTGCCTCGGCGGCGCTCACCGGCTGAACCGTGCCGAAGTCGGGCCGCTCGCCCTCGCCCAGCACCCGGTAGACGTCGAGGATCGAGTGGGTGCCGCACTCCTGCACCAACTCGTCGTTGAAGAGTTCCGGCATGGTGGCGGGACGGTTGGGATAGTCGCTCGCCGAACTGGGGATTTCGCCATGGGCCCACCAGTAGTCGCCCTCGGCGAAGACCTTGTCCCGCAGGGCGTCCAACGCCTCGTCCAGGTCTGGCTGGTACGCGACGAAGTAACTCCACCCGGATGCGCCCACGACTGCCTCTTCCTCCCACATGTCAACAGTGCCGGCACCGTAGCGGAGGCCACCGACAGCCGCGAGGAGGGGAATCGTTGCTCAGCCGTCGATGCGGGTGATGTTGCGGATCTTGTTGGACGCGTCCAAGGCGGCCACCTTGTACGCCTCGGCCAGGGTCGGGTAGTTGAACACGGCGTCGACCAGGTAGTCGATCGTGCCGCCGCAGCCGATCACCGCCTGACCGATGTGGACGATCTCGGTCGCCGCGGTGCCGAACACGTGCACCCCGAGCAGCCGGCCGTCCTCGGGGGAGACGAGCAGCTTCAGCATCCCGTACGAGTCGCCCACGATCTGACCGCGGGCCAGCTCGCGGTAGCGCGCGATGCCCACCTCGAACGGCGTCGACGCCTCGGTCAGCTCGGCCTCGGTCTGACCGACAAAACTGATCTCCGGAATGGTGTAGATGCCGATCGGTTGCAGACCGTGCATCTCCCGGATCGGCTCGCCGCAGGCGTGCTGCGCGGCAAGCCGGCCCTGCTCCATCGAGGTGGACGCCAACGCCGGGAAGCCGATCACGTCGCCCACCGCGTAGATGTTGTCGACAGGGGTGCGGTAGTTGGCGTCGACGGCGATCCGGCCGCGCCGGTCCGCCTCCAGGCCGGCCGCCTGCAACGCCAGGTCGTCGGTCTGGCCCTGCCTGCCGGCCGAGTACATGACGGTGTCGGCGACGATCTTCTTGCCGCTCTTGAGGATGCACAGCGCCGCCGTCTGGTGCTTCTCCACCGCAGCGACCTCCTCGCCGAAGCGGAACGCCACCGACAGGTCGCGCAGGTGGTACTTCAGCGACTCGACGACCTCGTCGTCGCAGAACTCGAGCATCCGCTCGCGGCGCTCCACGACTGTCACCTTGGTGCCGAGGGCGGCGAACATCGACGCGTACTCCATGCCGATCACGCCGGCGCCGACCACGACCATGCTGCGGGGGACGGCCTGGAGGTTGATGACGCCGTCGGAGTCCACGATGGTTCGGTCGTCGAAGTCGACGCTGTCCGGGCGGGCCGGGCGGGTGCCGGCCGCGATGATGGCCTTGTCGAACGTCACCTTCGACTCGCGCCCAGAGCCGGCGTCGACCCAGATGGAGTGTGCGTCCGCGAAACGCCCGGTCCCGGTGATCATCGCGACCCGGTTGCGGGCGAGCTGGTTGCGGATGACGTCGGTCTGTCGGGTGATCACGTGCTGGGTACGGGCGGCCAGGTCGCTGACCGTGATGTCCTCCTTGACCCGGTAGCTGCTGCCGTACAGGTCGCGCTGGCTCAGGCCGGTCAGATAGAGCACCGCCTCGCGCAGCGTCTTGGACGGGACGGTGCCGGTGTTGATGCACACCCCACCGATCATGTCGCGGCGGTCCACGATGCCGACCCGCCTGCCGAGCTTGGCGGCGGCGATCGCGGCCTTCTGACCGCTGGGTCCGGAGCCCAGCACCAACAGGTCGTAGTCATACACGATCGTTAGCGTCGCAAGATGTCGCCGTCGACGCCAGACCTCGGACGCGAGCGTTACTTGTCTGCCACCACGCACGGCTCTCGGCCGGCGCCTGCTGCGGATTGGTCTCGCACGATGAATTTGTCCGCAGCGGGCCGGCGACTCGCGGCTGTCAATGCCGGGTCGCCGACGAGCGGAAGGATGCCCCGTCGACGGGCTCGCCTGGTCGCGTGGCTTCTCGGCTGCCGATGGCGCGGGTGGGCAGTGTGTGGTCGCTCCCTTTCGAGCTGATTCGTTCACGACATCGCCATCGACGGCGGACGGACACGTCGTGCGACGGACGGGCGGGCCGGGGCCTGTGCGGTCGGGACGACTCGGCTTGCTCGCAGGCGACGGGCTTGCCGCTGGTGCGTTCACCACGTCGCCATCAAGGGTGGGCGGACACGTCGTGCGACGGGCGGGCCGGGGCCTGTGCGGTCGGGATGGCTCGGGTTGCTCGCGGGCGACGGGCTTGCCGCTGGTGCGTTGACGACATCAGCTCCAAAGGCTCCGAACCACACCTTCGACCTGCTCCTGGGCCGCCGCCGCATCGCTGCCGGGCGACCCGGCCATGCCGGCCCGCCGCCGCCCGCCGCCCGCCGCCGGGTCGCCGCCGTGCCGCCCGCTCGCCGCCGTGCCGCCGCTCGCCGCCGAGTCTCCGTCGGCTGTCGGTCGGACCGTCGTCTAGCCGACGAGGCGGCGTTCCCAGGCCCAGGCGGCGATCTCGACGCGGTTGCGGGCCGGGAGCTTCGTCTGCACGCTGGCGAGGTGGGTCTTGACGGTGCCGACAGCGATGAAGAGTTGACCGGCGATCTCGGCGTTGGTCAGGCCCCGCGCGACGAGCTTCACGACGTCGAGTTCCCGCGGGGACAGGCCGGCGTCGTCCCGCGGCGCAGTGGGCGGGCTGAGGTGCTCCAGCAGCCGTACGGTGATGGACGGGCTGATCAGCGCGTCGCCGGAGACGGCCGCGCGGACCGCCTCGACGAGCAGCGCCGGGCCGGAGTCCTTCAAGAGGAAGCCGCAGGCGCCGTTGGACAGTGCGGTGTGCACGTACTCGTCGAGGTCGAAGGTCGTCACCACGACCACCCGCACCGGGTCGGCGACGCCCGGCCCGGCGAGCAGCCGCAACGCCTCCAGGCCGTCGAGGCGGGGCATGCGGATGTCCAGCAACACCACGTCCGGACGCAGTCGCCGGGCCATCTCGACGGCGGCGACCCCGTCGGCGGCCTCGCCGACCACCGCCATGTCCGGCTGCGCCCCAATGATCATGCTGAAGCCGGTCCGGACCATCGCCTGGTCGTCGGCGATCAGCACCCTTATCATCGGGCCACCGCCGAGCGCAGCGGGAACGCGGCGTCGAGCACCCAGCCGCCGGAGATGCCCGGCCCGGCGGTGATCGTGCCGCCGAGGGCGCGTACCCGCTCGGTGAGGCCGAGCAGGCCGAAACCGTGCCCCCGGGCGGGCGCGGAACGCGGGGTCGCGCCGTCGTCGGCGACCCGGACCAGAAGCCAGTCCGGTGTACGACGTACGGACACGGCCACCGAGCGAGCGTCCGGGGCATGCTGACGGGCGTTTGTCAGTCCCTCCATCACCACCCGGTACGCCGACGTCGACACCTCCACCGGCAGCCCGTCGAGCGGGCCGTCGACGTACAGCAGGGCGGGTGTGTTCGTGGTGCCGTTGTGTCCCTCAAGCAGCGGCGCGAGATCGGCCACGCCGGCCAGCGGTGCCAGCGGTGCGTCCGGTGGGGCGTCCGGATTGCGCAGGACGCCGACCATCCGCCGCATCGAGGCCATCGTCTCCGCGCCGGCCCGCTCGATCTGTTCCAGCGCGACGATCACCCGTTGCGGGTCCTGCTCGGCGACGAACCGGGCGCCCTGCGCCTGCACCACGATGCCCGTCACATGGTGGGCGATGAAGTCGTGCAGGTCACGCGCGAACTCGGCGCGTTGCTCGGCCCGTACCAGCGCGATGGCCCGCTCCCTCCCGGCGGCGACGACGCGCAGGTAGATCCCGACGGCGGCGGCGCCGACGGCGCCGAGCGCCTGGAGCAGCCCGAAGATCACGTAGACGTATTCGGTGCCGGCACGCAGCGGCAGCGCGGCGGCGGCGAGCGCGGCGAGCACCGCCGCCCACGGAGCGAGCCGTGCCGCGCCCCACCTGGTCACCACGAACACCACAGCGATCATCCCGGCGGACTCGGCAAGCCCCCAGCTGCCGCCGAACAGATACCTTCCGCTCGCGCTGAGCAGCACGAAGCCGAAGGTGACGGCGAGTGAGATCGCGCCGAGCACCAGCGCGGCGAGCGGCAACGACCGGGACCCCTGCCGGTGCACGGGCAGCCAGACCACAGCGGTCAGCACCGCCAACCCCACCTGCACCAGGGCACGCAGGGCTTCGACCGCGCTCGCCCCGGTGTAGAGGCCGTAGCGCAGGTCGAAGGCACCGAGCAGGGCCAGCGCCGCCAGACCGGCGAGCTGACCCAGGCGTACCCACCATGTCGAGAATCCCGGCGCGTTCATCGTGACCCAGCGTAGCCAGGCGGGCGGCGCGGGCAGATCGGCCGAAAGACAGACCCGGCGGCCTCGGTTCCCGACCGCGGGCCGATGTGGCACCCGCCCGGCGCGGGCGAGGCTTCCCGGGTCACATCGCAGCCACTGGAGGAACCCATGACAACCCACGCCCCGCCGCCGATCGGGCAGGCCGCCGTCGCCGCGGTCGACCTGGTGAAGGTGTACGGCAGCGGCGACACCGCGGTCCGCGCCCTGGATGGCGTCTCGGTCGGCTTCGGCCGGGCCGAGTTCACCGCGATCATGGGCTCGTCCGGGTCCGGCAAGTCGACGCTCATGCACTGCCTGGCCGGCCTGGACACGGCCACCTCCGGCCGGGTCCTGCTCGGCGGCACCGAACTGACAGGTCAGTCCGACCGCACCCTGACCCGCGTACGCCGCGACCGGATCGGCTTCGTCTTCCAGGCGTTCAACCTGCTGCCACAGCTCACCGCCGCGCAGAACATCACGCTGCCGCTGGACCTCGCCGGCCGGGAGCCCGACCGTGACCTGCTCGCGCACCTCGTCGACGTGCTGGGCCTCGGACAACGGCTCGGGCACCGACCCAGCGAACTCTCCGGCGGCCAGCAACAGCGGGTGGCGCTGGCCCGGGCACTGGTGTCGCGGCCCGAGGTCGTCTTCGCCGACGAGCCGACCGGCAACCTCGACTCCCGCTCCGGAGCGGAGGTCCTCGCCATCCTGCGCGACTCGGTACGCGACCTGGGCCAGACGGTCGTCATGGTCACCCACGATCCGATCGCCGCCGCGTACGCCGACCGGGTGGTGCTGCTCGCCGACGGGCGGGTCGCCGGCGAGATCGACGCGCCGAACCAGGGCTCGGTCACCGACGCGCTGCGCGAGCTGGCGGTCCCGGCATGAGGGCGACGGTGCTGCGTACCCAGGTGAGCGCCGCGGCCCGACGCCCGGGTCGACTGATCCTGACCGGTCTGGCGATCCTCGTCGCGTCGTTCGTCGTCTTCGGCACCGTCCTGGCGCAGGACATCACCGAACGGACCGCGCGGGACAACCTCAGCGGCACGCCGGCCGCCACCGACCTGGTCATCGGTGACCCGGAGCAGCAGCCGCCCACCGTGGCGGCCCTGCGTGACGTCCGTGCCCTGCCCGGTGTCACCGAGGCGGTGGGCCGGATGACCGTCGGCGTCTCCCTCGCGGAGGGCTACCTCAACCTACGGGCCGACCCGGGCACGGGCCCGCTGGCGACGGTCCGCCTGGTCGAGGGCCGCTACCCGGAGCAGCCCGGCGAGATCGCGGTGACCCGGCGTACCGTCGAGCGGCTGGGACTGGCGGTCGGCACCGTGACCACCGGTACGGGCGGCGAACGCACCACCGGGGCGCCGCTCACCGTCACCGGCGTTGTCGACACCCTCGACGACGGTGGCTTCAACGCGTACGCCCCGGACGACGCCGTGGCCGCGTGGGGTCAGGTGAGCACCGTCGAGCGGATCGACGTGCGGACTGCTGCCGGCGCGGCAGAGATGGTTCGCCAGCGGGTGACCGCGGCGGTCCCGGCCGATCAGCCGATCCGCTCCGGCGCCGAGGTGCGCGACGCCGAGGCCGACGCGGCGGCCGAGCAGGTGGGCAGGCTGTTCGCGCTCGTCGGAATGTTCGTCGCGGTCGCGGTGGTCGCCGCGGCGCTTGTGGTCACCTCCACGTTCCGCATCGTCTTCGCCCAGCGGATGCAGCACCTCGCGCTGCTGCGGGCGGTGGGCGCGGGGCGGGGCGCGCTGGTGGGCGCGCTGACCGCCGAGGGGGCACTGACCGGGCTGGTCGCGGGCGTCGTGGGAGTCGTCGGCGCCCTCGCCGTGGGCCAGGTCCTCCCCATGGCGCTACGGGCCTCGGGGCTGGCGATCTCGTCGCCAGGACTGTCGCTGGCGGCGGCGGTCGCGGTGGTGCTCGGCGCGGTCGTCGTCACCGTGGTGGCGGTCCTGGCGCCGGCGTTCTCCGCCGCCCGGGTCTCGCCCCTGGAGGCGCTGCGGGCGGCAAGCGTCACCGCCGGGCGGCGCGGCATCGGAGTCCCGCGTCTGGTGTCCGGAGCGCTGCTGGTCCTCGGCGCGCTGCTGGCCGGCGTCGCGGCGGTGCGACGGTTGCCGACGCCGGATCAGGAGTCCTACGACCCGACCGCGGCGTTGCTGCTGCTCGTCACCTCGGGGGCGCTTGCGTTCTTCGCCCTGGTCGCCCTCGGGCCGCTGCTGGTGCGCCCGGTGCTGGCCGTGGCCGGTTGGCCGTTGCGCCAGGTCGGACCGCTGGGGCGGTTGGCGGTCGGCGGGATCGGTGGGACGCCACGGCGGGCCGCCGCCGTCTCCGTCGTGGTCGCGCTCGGCGTGACCCTGATCTCCGGCGTGCTCATCGGCGGCGCGTCGATGCGTGTCGTCGCCGATCGCGACATGGCCCTCTCCGCGCCTGCCGACTTCGAGGTGTCGGCCAGCGAGGGCGCGACCGTGCCTGTCGCAGTCGTGACGCGGGCGCGGGCGGCGCACGGCGCGCTGACCCGTGTGGTGCCGTACCGGATGGTCTACGACGTCGTGCTGATGCGGGGCGCCCAACGGCTCGGCGACGCCGAGTCCGGGTACTCGACGACCGACCTCGACATGTCGGCGTTGCCGAGGATCGCCGACCTGGACGTGGCGCAGGGCAACCTCGCCGACCGTGGACCCGGCCGGATCGTGCTCGGCGACTGGGTGGCCCGCAACGCCGGGCTGCACGCCGGCGACGCAGTCACCCTCGCCCGCGGCGGGCGGACTGTCGACGTACGGGTGGCGGCGGTCCTGCCCGACCGTGGCCCCCTGTACGCGGGCATCCTCGCCGACCGGGCCGACCTGGACCGGATCGGCGGGCCGACGGCGTACACCGGTCTGCTGGCCGACGCGGCCGGGGCCGGCGAGGACGGTCGCACCGCCGGGTTGCGGGCGCTGCGGCAGGCGATCGGGAACGGTGCCGGGCTCGGCATCGGGGTGCTCGCCGACGAGCGGGATCGCAACGACGCCATGCTGAACGCCCTGGTCTGGATCACCGCCGGTCTGGTCAGCCTGACCGTGCTGATCGCGGTGGTAGGTGTGGGGTCCACGACCGCGCTGTCGGTGGTCGAGCGGGTACGCGAGTCAGGGCTGCTGCGCGCCGTCGGCCTGTCCCGGGCGGGTCTGCGCGCGATGCTTACCGTCGAATCCGGCCTGTACGGGGTGATCGGTGCGAGCTTCGGTCTGCTGCTCGGCGTCCCGTACGCCTGGCTGGTCGTGCGGGCGCTCGGGCTCAACGCGCCGCTGTCGCTGCCGGTGCTGTCGCTTGTCGGGCTGTTCGCGGCGCTGGTCGCGCTGACCGCGCTGGCCGGCGTGCTGCCGGCGCGGCGGGCGTCGCGGGTCAGCCCGGTGGTGGCGTTGGGGACCGAGGGCTGAGAACGCCCTGGCCCGGCGACCCGCGCAGGCGGGTCGCCGGGCCGGCGCGGTCAGTTGGGGTTGCTGGCGTGGGTAAGCGTCTCCCAGGCGACGAAGAGGTTGTTGGTGCCGGCGGGTCGCTGTTGCAGCGTGAGGGTCTGCGTGTTTGTCATGACGTTGCCCAGGCGGTTGGCCATCGCGTTGAAGCCGACCTCCGTGATCGGGCCGATGCCCCGGGTGAGGGTGCCGCCGCAGAGCCAGGACGGTGCCGCCTCGCCGAGCTGGTAGCGCGAGTGGAACCCGAGCGCCTGCCGCAGCCGCTCACCGACCTGCGGGTACAGGTCGCGGCCCTGGATGCGGGAGGTCTCCGCGACGTGCGAGATGGCGGAGATCCCGTACCCGGTGTGGACGAAGTCCCGGCAGGTCTCCTGCGCGAGGCCGGCGACGAATGTGGACTGGCCCTGCCAGTAGCCGATGATCTCCGAGCTGGTGTCCAGGCCGCTGCCGGGCACCGTGTACGGCAGCGCGCCGTCGCTGGGCAGGTAGATGAAGGCGCGGGCGCGGTTGAGGAAGCGGGTGACAGCCGCGTCGTAGGCGGTGCGGTCCTCCAGGAAGACGGCGATGCCGACAGCGGCCTCCATCATGGTCAGTTCCCAGTTGCCGTTGCTGTTCGAGCCGTTGCGGACCACCGGGAGGTAGACGTTGCGCAGCATGGTGGCGAACCGGTTGGCGTTGGGCCAGCTCCCGTAGGTGTACTTGATGATCTCGGCGGCCCGGGGCCAGGTCGAGGCCGCCCAGCCGGTCTGCAGCGGCCCGTTGCTGCCGGTGTGCGAGGTGATCGTCGCGGACCAGGCGTCCATGATCTGGATCGCCTTCTGGGCGTACCGGGAGTCACCTGTCAGGTACCAGGCGAGCGCGTCGGTGTACGCCGCGATGGCGTCCTCGCGCTCGTCGGTGCAGCCGTTGTTCGGGTTGGAGTAGGAGCCGCACTCGACGACGGCACGGGGTGCCGGGGTGCGCGACAGCGAGGCGTACCTGCTGCTCATCATCTGGCTGTACGCCGCCGCCCACGGCTGGGCGCCGGCCTGCACCCGTCCCCGGACGAAGTCGAGCTGGCCGCTGCTGACCAGCACCCCGGGGTGGGTGAAGCCGTTCGAGGGCGGGGGAGTGGTGCCACCGCTGGGCAGGGTCCAGAGCTGGTTGGCGCTTCCGGTGCAGCTCCAGATCTGCAACGGTGTGCCGTCGGCCGAGCTGGGGCCTGTCGCGTCGAGGCACTTGCCCGAGGTCGGGTTGACCACCTGCCCGGCGCTCGACGACCACTGCTGCGCGCCGGTGCCGTTGCAGTCGTAGATCTGCACGCGGGCGCCGTTTGTGGTGCTGGCGGCGGCGATGTCGAGGCACCTGCCCAGGGCCCGGATGGTGCCGTCGTCGCCCACCGTCCACTGCTGGGCGGTGGAGCCGTTGCAGGCGTAGAGCTGCACCGGGGTGGAGTTGGCCGGGTTCGCGGCGGCCACGTCGACGCACTTGCCGCCGTACCCCGTGATGGCGCCGGTGGCGGCGGCCGTCGCGGCGGAGGCGCCGACGAACAGGCCGGTCGGCACGGCGAGCAGGGCCGCGGCGAGCGTGGCGGTCAACCTGATGAGGGGGCGGCGGGGCGTGGGCCCGGCCAATCGTCGCGCCATGTGGGGGTCCTTCCGGGCGGCGAAGACAACTGTAAAGTGTGTTAATCATTACAGTCGCACCCATCAATATCAATGTCTTCGCCGCCGCGGATGCGCTCACGAGTGCTGGCGCCCCGCGCGGTCAGACGACCTGGCCGCCGATGACGGAGAGCAGCCGCAGCTTCTCGTCACTCTCCGAGCCGGGCACGGCGGTGAAGACCAGCAGCGTCTGGGACTCGTCGGGGTCGACAAGGGTCTGGCAGTGCAACTCAAGCGGCCCCACCTCCGGATGCAGGAAGTGCTTCGGCGGGCAGTAACCGCCGGGCACCGGGTGCTCCTGCCACAGGCGGACGAACTCCGGGCTGCGGGCCAGCAGGTCGTCGACGAGCGTCGCCGCCCGCGAGCCCCGGCCGTCCCGGGTGTACGACGCGTGCAGGTGCGCCACGAGGAGTCGACTCTGCGTCTCGTGGTCCTCGGCGGGGTGCCGCTGTCGCGCTGCCGGGTCGGTGAACCAGCGGTAGTGCGCGCTGCGCGCCAGCCCGGTGTGCCGGGTCTCGTCGCCGAGCAGCGCGATGGCCGGCCCGGTCTGCGCCAGGGTCTCGCCGAGGTGGTTCACCACCTGGGCGGGGGTGTCGTGCATCCGGTCGAGGATGCGCATCATGCCGGGGTTGACGTGATCGGCCCGGACAGCGCGGTGCGGGACGGCCTGACCGGCGAGCTGGAAGAGGTGGTCCCGCTCAGCCAGGGAGAGTCGCAGGCCACGGGCCAGCGCGGCGAGCATCTGCTCAGACGGGTGCGGCCCTCGCTGCTGCTCCAACCGGCTGTAGTAGTCGGTGGACATACCGCTCAACGCGGCGACCTCCTCGCGTCGCAACCCACCGGTGCGTCGACGAGGCCCCCGGGGCAGACCGACATCCTCGGGTTGCAGCGCCTCGCGTCGGGTGCGGAGGAAGCTGGCGAGTTGGGCGCGGTTCACGGTGACTCCTCTTTCCACCCGCAGGTGGATCGGCACATCGAATGCAACAGACGGCCCCGGCCGCGATGTTCCGGGGCCCCTCGCCGGAGCGTGGCGGCGACCGACACGGACGCGCATGTGCCGAGTCGGTCCGTCGGCTGATCGACACCCCGACGACCGGTTCCCATCGGTTGGCCGATCGGTTCCGCCACGCGGTCGTCACGAAATCCGGCGGCAGACCGTCACAGTCCACGGATAGTCTGCCTCCGCGCGTCGTCGCTCCGGCACGTCGCGTCCCGCGCCTGGTCGGCGCGGCATACGCCACCGCCCACCATCCGCCGGATCAACCGACCTCAGGAGAGTTAGTGACACAGCAATCCGTCGCGACATCGGACAAGCTCGACGCCGCGGTGCTCAAGGTGGCGGGTGTCGTCGTCCTTGGCGCGATCATGTCGATCCTCGACGTGACGGTGGTCAGCGTCGCGCTGCCCACGTTCCAGACCGAGTTCGACGCGTCCTACGCCCGCGTGGCCTGGACGATGACGGGCTACACGCTCGCCCTGGCCACGGTGATCCCGCTCAGCGGATGGGCTGCCGACCGGTTCGGCACCAAGCGCCTCTACATGGTGGCCCTCGCCCTGTTCACGATCGGGTCCGGGCTCTGCGCCACCGCCGACTCGATCGGCGAGCTGATCGGCTACCGCGTTCTGCAGGGCCTCGGTGGCGGCATGCTCATGCCGCTGGGCATGACGATCATGACCCGGGCGGCGGGGCCGCACCGGATCGGCCGGCTGATGGCCGTCCTCGGCGTCCCGATGCTGCTCGGCCCGATCGGCGGCCCGATCCTCGGCGGCTGGCTGATCGACACGGCGAGCTGGCACTGGATCTTCCTGATCAACCTGCCCATCGGTGTCGTCGCCCTGATCTACGCGCAGATGGCGCTTCCGAAGGACGCCCCCGAGCCGTCGGAGTCCTTCGACTTCCTCGGCATGCTGATGCTCTCCCCGGGTCTCGCGCTCTTCCTCTACGGCGTCTCGTCGCTGCCGGAGGCGGGCACCTTCTCCGCGGCCAAGGTGTGGGTCCCGATGCTTGTCGGCGGGGTCCTGGTGGTCGCGTTCGTGCTCTACTCGTTCAAGCCCCGGCACCCGCTGCTCGACCTGCGGCTGTTCCGTAATCGCAGCCTGACCATCGCCTCGGTGACGCTGTTCGTGTTCATCATCGCGTTCATGGGCGCCGGCCTGCTGTTCCCGAGCTACTTCCTGCAGGTGCGCGGCGAGACCACGCTGGTCGCCGGTCTGCTCATGGCGCCCCAGGGTATCGGCGCGGTGATCACCATGCCGATCGCCGGCATTCTGGCCGACCGGGTGCCGATCGGTCGTACCGTTCCGTTCGCGCTGGCGCTGATCGTCGTCGGATTCTTCGGATTCACCCAGGTCGACCCGCAGACCTCGTACTGGCTGCTGGAGGGCTCGCTGTTCGTGATGGGCCTGGGCATGGGCGGCACGATGATGCCGATCATGACGTCGGCGCTGCGGACGTTGCAGGCGCAGGAGGTGGCGCGCGGCTCGACACTCGTCAACATCCTCCAGCAGATCGGCGGCTCGGTCGGTGCAGCCGTGATGTCGGTGATCCTCACCAACGAGCTGAACGGCTCCCGGTTGATCCCTGGCGCGGTGGACCCGAGCGGCAAGCCGATCAGCGAGGCCGGGCTGGCCATCGCCGCCCAGCAGCGGCCGGAGATCCTCCAGCAGATGTCGGTGGACCCGTCGATCATCGAGCGTGGCCTCGACTTCGCCGCGAGGTCGTTCGCCCACACGTTCTGGGTGGCGTTCGCGCTGGTAGTGGCCACGTTCATCCCGGCCGCCCTGCTGCCACGCCGACGCACGCCCGCGCAGCCGCTCGGCGACGAGCAGGCCGACCTGCCCAAGACGCCAGTCGTCATCCACTGACCGACGCGCTCGACCACCCGCCGCGCTCGACGCCCCTCGTGGTGTCGAGCGCGGCGGTGCGCTTGTCAGCGCAGGGGACCGTCACCGGGCCCGTCGGGGTCCTCGACCACGTGGACCGCCGCCTCCTCGGCGCTTGCGGCGCCCGCGTCGATCCCGGCGTCCCACGCCACCGACTCTGCCTCGTCGTCCTCGCGGACGCCCTCGTCGAACTCGACGAGACGGCCCGCGCGCGCCTCGGTCTCGTACCCTCGGCGGGTCAGCTCGTCCTCGTCGTCGCCGCCCTCGGCGTACGGGTCGACGTCCGGCTCCTCCTGGGCGAGGTACTGATCCAACGACTCGCCCGCCCGCTCCTCGGCGGGGGTGGTGCCGAACCGGTTCGCCGCCGTCCAGTGGTCCGCGGCGATGATGCCGGTGTCGAGGGGGTCGCCGACGCGGTCGTCGTCGAGGGTGTCGGAGGCGTCCAGCACACCGTCGTCCTCGGCCACGTTCCACTCGTCGACGGAATCCGTCTGGCTCACGGCTGTTTCTCCTTCGTCACGGCGCAGCGAAGTGCCAAGCCTAAGACCGTGCAACGCCGCCGGCCCCCGAGGCCTGCCCGTTGTGACGAATGGACCTCGGGGGCGGCGCGATCGTCACCGCTTCAGCAGCTCCACGACGGCCTCGGTGAACTGCGTCGGCTGCTCGATGTGCGCGAAGTGCCCGCTGTCCGCCAGCACCACCAGGCGCGAGTCCTTGAGGCCCGCGTGCAACTCCTCGGCGTAGCGGGGGCCGCAGATGAAGTCGTACGCCCCCACGATCACCACGGCCGGCGCGGTGATCTCGCCGAGCCGGTCGCGCACGTCGAAGGGCGTCGGATCCTGCGCGCCGGCCGGCGCCGCCCAGGCCCGCAGGCCCGCCTGCAACGGGGCGAACTCGGCCTGCCGGGACCAGAAGTCCGCGAAGTACACCGGCAGCGCGGCGCTCAGGCCGGCCGTCAACGTCTCGTCGTCGGTGGCGGACAGCGCCTGCCCGAGGGCGGCCGGGATCGCCGCCGCCTCCGGCCGGTCCGGGTGCCGCTGCGGGTACGCGGCGAGGTTGGCCATCGCCTCGGCCCAGAAGTCGGCGCCGGTGACGGGTGACGTGTCGTACAGGGCGAGGCCGGCGACCCGGTCCGGGTGGTCCAGGGCGTACCGCTGGATGACGAAGCCGCCGTACGAGTGGCCGAGGAGGTACACCCGCGGCTCGCCGAGGTGCGCGACGACGGCGTCGAGGAACCGGACATACGTGACGAGGCGGTAGTCGTCGGCATTGTCGAGTCGCCCCGACGCGCCCGTGCCCACCGGCTCGACGTACACCATCGTGAAGTGCTCCTCGAGGCCCGGCGCCCGCAGGTAGGCCCACTCGATGCCGGGGCCGCCGGAGTGCGCCACGCACACCGGGCCGGAGCCGGCGACGTGGTAGACCTGCCGGACGCCAGCAACTGTGAGGGTGTGCGTGCCCGGTGCGAGGGCGTCGACGTCGTGGCCTGTGGAACCCATGAACAATCTCCCGATTCGTGACCCGCGCGGCGGGGTGTCCGCCGCGTGGCTGGTGACTGACACGAGCCAGATGCACGGGTCGAGGAGAAAGTTCGCTCGGTCGGCGACGTTTTCTCAGAGCGGCGCCGCGACGGGGTGGAAGAGGGTGAATCGGCGCACCCGCCCCTCGTGCAGCTGCTGCAACCACAGCGCCGCCGGCGGGCAGTGCTCCGGATCGTCCGGAGGGCTGATCAGGTCGGTCTCCCAGATCAGCACGTCGCCGCTGGCGACCACGTTGCGCAGCCGCTGGCGTATCCCTGCCTCCAGGTCGCTTGTCATGCCGCGGATCGCCAGGTCGGGGCCACCGCGTAGCCCGCCCGGCACCACCATCTCGGCGTCCGACCACCAGCTCTCCCGCACGACCCGGTCGAAGTCGCCGCGCATCGCCGTGTCGATCATGTCGCGGCCCTCGCGCCAGCGGGCGTCCCCGGCCGCGCGGACGTCGGCGTGCGCGGTGGTCGCCGCCGTCCGCAGGCCACCGGCGAGGGCCCGGCGGGCGTGGCTGAGGCGGCTGCGGACGGTGCCGACCGGCACGCCGCACACGGCCGCGATCTGCTCGTACGACGAGGCGTCGCTGAAGTAGCGCAGCAGGGTGACCAGCCGGTCGGGCTCGGACAGCTCCCCGAGGGCGTGCCACACCCAGTCGCGCATCGCGACCCGGTCCAGGGCCTCCTCGGGGGTGGGGCTGGTGGCGGGCTTGCCGAACCAGTCCGGCTCGGCGACCGGGACGGGGCGCGGCCCGCGCAGGGCCATCCGCGCGTTGTTGCGGACGATCGTCTTCAGCCAGGGGCCGACGGCGGCCGGATCGCGGACCTCGCCGATGCGCCGCAGCGCCGTCACCAGGGCGTCCTGCACCGCGTCCTCGGCGTCCGGTCCGTAGCCGAGCATGCTCAGCGCGACGGCCCGCATCCCGGCCTCGTGGCGGGCCAGCAGCACGCCGAGCGCGCCCGCGTCGCCCGACCGCGCGAGTGCCACCAGCTCCGCGTCACCCTGCGTCACGCTCAGTTCCTCCCGAAGGGTGGCATTAGAGACATTTTCGGTATCGCGATCAAGGGTACGGCGGTCGGTCTGCCGCCACACCGGCCAGTCGGGGTGAGCGGGGGCACGATGAGAGGTGTGGACATCGAACCGGTCGACCATGCGCCCCGGCAGGCGTTCCCCTGGGCGATCCTGCGCCAGCGCTGGGAGGACCTCACCTTCCTGCACTGGGCCGTCGACCCCGAGATCGTCGCGCCGCTGCTTCCCGCCGGCACCCGTCCGGATTTGATCGACGGCGTGAGCTTCGTCGGCCTGATCGGCTTCCGCATGGTCGGGTTGGGCTTCGGCCGTGGTCCCGGTGTGCCGTACTTCGGCACCTTCGCCGAGACGAACGTCCGGCTCTACTCGGTCGACGACACCGGCCGACGGGCCGTCGTGTTCCGCTCGCTCGACGCGTCCCGCCTGGTGCCGGTGCTGGTGGCGCGGGCGACGCTGCGTCTGCCGTACCTCTGGTCGTGGATGCGGTTGGACCGCGACGGCGACCGACTCACCTACCGGTGCCGGCGTCGCTGGCCCGGCCCGGCGGGTACGACGAGCCGGATGGCGGTCCGGGTGGGGGAGCCGATCGCCGATCCCACGCCCCTGGAACACTTCCTCACCGCCCGGTGGGGGCTGCACACCCGGGCGTGGGGGCGCACGCTGCACCTGCCTAACTGGCATCCCCGCTGGCCGCTGCACCGGGCCGAGCTGCTGCACCTGGACGACGAACTGGTCGCCGCCGCCGGGCTGCCGGCGCCTGTCGGACCGCCGGTCAGCGTGCTCCACTCGCCAGGCGTCGGGGTCCGGTTCGGCGCACCGGTGACGGCCCGAGGGCCCGGCTGAGCGCAAGTCCTCGCCGCCGTCGCCGCCCAGATCCCTTGAACAGTCGTCACCGCACGAGAGTGCGACCACCTCCACCAGGACAGTGCAGCTCGACCGGGGGTGACCGGTGGCGGTCCGAACGTGGCCGGAAAAAGTTCGGCGGACGTGTCGAGGACGGCAGCGCCTGCTTCGACCTCGGGGTGAGGGCCGGGCACGACCGGCCCCACCGGCAGGCTGACACCGCACACACCAAGGAGTGGACCGATGACGAAGGTGACGACCGGGGCGACGATGTCGTTGGACGGCTACATCGCGAACGCCTCCCACGGCGGCTTCGAGCACCTCTTCCAGTGGTACGGCAGCGGCGACGTCGAGACACCGACGGCCAACCCCGAGATGACGTTCCGGACGTCCGCCGCGAGCGCCACGCACCTGCGGGACCTCAACGAGCGCACCGGCGCGCTTGTCGTCGGCCGGCGGCTGTTCGACATGACGAGTGGGTGGGGCGGCCGGCACCCGATGGACGTGCCCGTCGTGGTCGTCACGCACACCGTGCCGGAGGGCTGGGAGCCGGAGAGCGACTCCTTCGTCTTCGTCACCGACGGTATCGCCAGCGCCATCGACCGTGCGAAGGCGCTCGCCGGTGACAAGGAGGTCGGCGTGAACGGTGGCACCATCGCGGCCCAGGTCGCCGAGGCCGGCCTGCTCGACGAGGTGCACGTCGACCTCGTCCCGGTCGTGCTCGGGGCCGGCATACCGTTCTTCGCCGGCCTGACGATCGCGCCACTGCAGCTCGACGGCCCCTTCCGTGTCGTCGAGGGCGACGGCGTCACGCACCTGGCCTACCGCGTACGCCCGGCGGCCTGACGCGTCCGGGGCCGGCCCGCACGGGCCGGCCCCCGGCCCCTCGGCCGCACGCGTCGGCTTCTGGATCCGCCGGATGGCGCAGGGGACCGTCATCCACCGCGTCGATGCCGAGCTGCGCCGCTGCATCGTCATCGCCACCCGGTGAGACGGCCCGAAGGCGGCCCTAGAATCGATTGACCTCACTGCCTTCGGTGGTGCGGGCTGGGGGGCTACCGGGAAAGGCGGTGCGGGACATGGGACCAGACGAGCGGCGACGGTTGTTCGAGCAGGCGCGGGAGCGCGCGACGCGACAGGACACCCGGGCGGAGGCCGACCGGCTGTGGGCCCGGGTGATCGAGGCGTACCGGGAGGCCGTGCGGGGTCCGGGTCGGGTGGCCCTGCAGGACCAGCAGCAGTTGGCCCGGGCGCTGTGGCGGCACGGCATGCTGCTGTCGGCGCTCGGCAGGGCCGCCGACGGGATGGCTCCCGGCGGTGAGGCGGTGGTCGTCTTCGAGCGGGTGTACGACGCCGTGGCGGCCGAGGGTGGCAACGTGGCGGTCGCGCCCCGAGACGACGCCCTCGCCGAGCTGATCACCGCACTTGTGGACCTGGCCGAGGTCTCGTTCGCCGCCGGTCAGCCCGCCACGCGGCGGGACCTGCTGGAACGGGCCGTGACAGTGGGCCTGACCTCCGCCGGGTCTCCGCCGTCCGCCGGGCCCCGGACCCGGGAGGCGATGGGCACGGCCTACCACAACCAGGCGACGGCGCTGCTGCACCGGCACCTCACCCGGCCGTCGTCGGGGGACGGCGCCCAGGAGGCGGCGCTGGCGGCGTCGCGGGCCTGCGAGCTGCGGCAGGGGCTGCTCGACCTGGCACGTCCGCTGACCTTCTGGGAGATGGCCAACACCTACGGGGTGTACGCCCAGTGCCTGATCCTGATCGGCGACCTCGACCGGGCGGCCGTGGTGCTGGCGATGGGCAACCGCTTCGTGGGGACGCTGGGCCCGGCCGCCGAGGAGCCCGCCCAGAAGCTGCGGGTCGCGGCCGAGATGCTGGCCCGGGAGAAGGGCGGGTCGGGCGGCGCGGCCGGCTCGCGTCGTTGGGGCTGGCGGCGGGGGTGACCTGCCGATCGGCGGGCCTCCGACCGTCCCGGCTTGCATGACATCGTCGTCGATCGATACTGTGCGTGCAGGCGCCGCCCCCGCCGCAGACCACCACAGTCGATCCGAAGCGGGTTCCGCATGCGCACACTGAGACTTGTCACGTCGCTGGCCGTCGCCGGCCTGCTCGCCGGGGCGGTGGCGATCATTGCCACGCCGGCCAGCGCGGCAACTGCCGTGTTCTCCGTGACGAACAGCTGGGGCAGTGGCTATCAGGGCCAGGTCACGGTCACCAACGACACCTCCGCGCCGATCAGCGGTTGGCGGGTCGAGTTCGACCTGCCGGCCGGGTCGACCATCAGCCAGTCGTGGAACGCCCAGCAGGTGACCTCGGGCAACCACCACACCTTCAGCAACGTGTCGTGGAACGGCACCCTCGGCGCCGGTGCGTCGACGTCGTTCGGCTTCCTCGTCAACGGCTCCGGCACTCCGGTGAACTGCACAGTCAACGGCGCCAGCGTGTCCTGCACAGGCGGCACGCCGCCCACGACCCCACCGCCCACGACCCCACCGCCGACCACTCCGCCCCCCACCACTCCGCCGCCCACGACTCCGCCCCCGACGACCCCGCCCCCCACCACTCCGCCGCCGACGACAGGCACGCCCGTGCAGCGGTACGGGCAACTGCGGGTCTGCGGCACGACGATGTGCGACAGGTCCGGTGCGCGGGTGCAGTTGCGCGGCGTCAGCAGCATGTGGCTCAACTGGGAAACCGCTCCCTACGCCGAGAATCTGTCTGCGCTGACCTGGATGCGCGACAACTGGAACCTCCAGGTGATCCGCGCGGCGATGGGCGTGGAGCCGGCCGGGGCGTACCTCAGCGATCCGGGTAGGGCGCGGGCGCAGGTGGAGACGATCATCAACAACGCGGTCACCGCCGGGGTGTACGTGATCGTCGACTGGCACGCGCACGAGGCGCAGAACAACCAGTCCCAGGCGGTGGCGTTCTTCGGCGACCTGGCACGCCGCTACGGTCACCTGCCCAACGTCATCTGGGAGACGTGGAACGAGCCGTTGCAGTTCAGCTGGACCGGCGTCATCAAGCCGTACCACCAGGCTGTCGTGTCCGCGATCCGCGCCGCCGACCCGGACAACATCGTCGTGCTCGGGACGCCGACCTGGTCGCAGGACGTGGACGCCGCGGCGGCAAGCCCGGTCTCCGGCACCAACCTCATGTACACGCTGCACTTCTACTCGTGCACACACGGCGCGTCACTGCGGGCCAAGGGCGACGCGGCGATCCGGGCCGGCCTGGCGCTGTTCGTCACCGAGTGGGGCGCCAGCAACGCCGACGGCGGGCTCGACGGTCGGGCCTGTCTGTCGGAGGCGCAGTCCTGGATCGACTGGATGAAGGCCAACGGGATCTCCTGGACGGCCTGGAAGCTCGACGTCGGCACCGACACCACAAACCTGCTCAACCCCGGTGCGCCGGTGACCGGCGGGTGGAACAACTACCTGCACGGCCACGCGCCGTTCGTGGTCGCCAACATGCGATAACCCGGCCCCGCCCGTTTGATCAACTCCAGATCGCCGATGTCGGGGTGTCTCGCTGGCCCGGACACCCCGACATCGCCGATTTCGTGTCGATCACCCACCCGCGACCCTCGCCGGGAATGCTCACTTCGGCGGACCGAGCGTCGGTTCAGGGTGTGAAGGCCCGCCGGTACGCGGTAGGGGTGGTGGCGAAGGCCCGCTGGAAATGCGCACGCAGGTTGGTGGCAGTGCCCAACCCGGTTCGCCGAGCGATCTCGTCGACGCTGATCCCGCCGTCTTCGAGCAGCGTGCAGGCGGCGCGCATCCGTTGCTGGATCAGCCAGGCACGCGGGCCCATCTGGAACCGGTTCCGGAAGGCGCGGTGCAACGTCCGACTGGACATCACCGCCTGCCGGGAGAGGTCCGCGACGGTGATCGGGCGATGCAGGTTGTCGCTCGCCCAGGCCGTGACAACGGCCAGCTCGTCGTCCTCGACCGCCACGGCGGCCGGAATGAACTGGGCCTGGCCGCCCGCTCGGTGCAGTGGGGTGACCAGGTGACGGGCCCGCTCGATGGCGACCGCCTGTCCGTGGTCGCGGCCGACGAGGTGGAGGCACATGTCGAGGCCCGCGGCGAGGCCGGCGCTGGTGACCACCTGACCCTCGTCGACGTACAGCGCAGTGGCGTCCACGAGCACCCGGGGGTGTTCGCGGGCAAGCGCCTCGGCGTGCGCCCAGTGGGTGGTCCTCGCGGCCGCCGGCCTGCTGACCGGCCGCCGGGCGACCACCAACCGCGACGCGTACGACGAACTGCGCGCCTACGACGTGACAGTCCTCGACGAGCGCGTGGTCGACGACGGCGACCGTGTCACGGCTGGCGCGCTCGCGGCCGGGCTCGATCTGGGACTGTGGCTCACCGGACGGGAACTCGGCGCCGCCACCGCCGACCGTGTCGCCGCGACCATCGAGTACGCGCGGGCCTGAGGCTGACGGCTGGTTGTCCGAAGGGGATCAGCGGTCACTCGCACAGTCAACCCTCTGGCCGGCAGAACGGTGCGTCACCTTAACGCGCCGGAAACACCCCCGGTACCAAGCCTGGGAACGCTCGTCGGACAGTCGAGACCACCGACACGCGAACCGGGGTGACCATGGCCGACAACACCACGAACGCGGCGACATTCGACGGGCCGGTGGGCCGGTCCGGCAACGGCCGGGCCGTGCCGACGTCCCGTCCCGCACCGGCGACGGCGGTGCAGGACGACCCGGCCGACCTCGCCACCATCGGCGTGGAGGAGGAGTTCCACGTCGTCGACCTGCACACCCGGGAGCTGGTGCCCCGGGCCGGGGAGCTGCTCGACCGGCTGCCGGCCACGTCGTTCACCGCCGAGCTGCACCGCAGTGTGGTGGAGACCAACACCGCGGTCTGCCGCACCCTGGACGAGATCCGCGCCGAGCTGACCCGGCTGCGCCAGTCGGCGGTCCAGGTCGCCGACCGGGCCGGGCTGGGCATCGTGGCGGCCGGCACGGTGCCGCTGCGCGCCGACGGCGACCCGAGCGTCACCCCCACCTCCCGCTACCGGCGGATGCTCGACGAGTACCAGATGCTCGCCCGGGAGCAGTTGATCTGCGGCGCCCAGGTGCACGTCGGCGTCTCCGACCGGGATCTGGCGGTGGCCGTCACCAGGCGGGTCCAGCCGTGGCTGCCGGTGCTGCTCGCCCTGTCCACCAGCTCGCCGTACTGGATGGGTCAGGACAGCGGCTACGCAAGCGTCCGCTCGCTGGTCTGGCAGCGGTGGCCCACGGCCGGTGACCCGGGCGAGGTGACCAGCGCCGCCGACCACGAGGCGCTTGTCGCCGAGCTGATCTCCTCGGAGACCATCACCGATCCCGCCATGATCTACTTCGATGTCCGGCCGTCGGCGCACGTCCCCACCGTGGAGCTGCGCATCACCGACGCCAACGCCGACGTGGAGACAATCGTCCTGCTCACCGGGCTGTTCCGGGCGCTTGTGCGCCGGGAGGTCGCCGCCCTGCGCGCAGGAGTCGAGCGCACCGCCGTCCGGCCGCCGGTGCTGCGCGCCGCCGTGTGGCGGGCGGCCCGCTCCGGGCTGGAAGGCGACCTGCTCGACCTGCCCCGCTCGGCCCGGCCGGTGCCGGCCGCCGAGGCGGTGCGCCGCCTGGTGACCGACCTGCGCCCACAGTTGGAGGCGACAGGTGACTGGGAGCAGGTCCGGGAGCTGACCCGGTACGCGCTGGAACGCGGCAGCTCGGCAGCGCGGCAGCGGCGGGCGTACGAGCGGCGGGGCCGGCTTGCCGACGTGGTCGACCTGCTGCTCGACGAGACCCGGGGTCGGGTGCGTACGCCCCTGCCCGGCACGTCCCCGCCGCCGGCGCTGGCCACGTACGCCGACGCGGGTGACGAGGTCTTCGGCCTGGACGGGCCGGAGCCGGCGTTCCGTCCGCTGCTCGCCGCCCTGCGCACCCTCGGCGCCGCCGGCCTGCGCCAACGCGAGCACGACCGGGACGAGGAGCAGCGCGCTCGGGGCGTGACCTTCAGCGTGGCAGGTGAGGCCAGCACGCGGCTCTTCCCTGTCGACCTGGTGCCCCGGGTGGTGCCTGCCGACGACTGGCGGGCGCTGCGGACCGGCCTGGTGCAGCGCGCCCGCGCGCTCGACGCGTTCCTGCGCGACGTGTACGCCGACCGGGCTGTGGTGGCCGACGGGGTCGTGCCGGCCTGGGTGGTGGAGTCCTCGCCGGGGCTGCGCCCGACCGGTGCGCTGATGGGCCGGCGCGGCACACGCGCCCAGGTGTCCGGAACCGATCTCGTCCGTGACCCGGATGGCGGCTGGTTCGTACTGGAGGACAACCTGCGGGTGCCCTCGGGTATCGGCTACGCCGTGCAGAACCGCCGGCTCACCCGAGCGGTGCTGCCCGAGCTGCCGGTGCCCGACGACCTGCTGTCCGCCGATGAGACACCAGCGATGCTGCACCGGGCGCTGCTCGCCGCCGCGCCCGCCGCCGCCGCCGACCCCGCAGTGGTGGTGCTCAGCAGCGGCCCGAGCGACCCGGCCTGGTTCGAGCACCGGCTGCTCGCCGACGAGATGGGCGTGCCCCTTACCGAGAGCAGCGACCTGCTGGTGTCCGACGGCCGCGTCCACCTCGTCCGGGCGGGCCGCCGCAGCCAGGTCGACGTGCTCTACCTGCGGATGGACGAGGAGGCGTTGCTGCACGCCCCGGGCGCCGACGGCGTGCCGCTGGGCTGGCCGCTGCTGGCGGCGGTGCACGCCGGGCGGCTCACGCTTGCCAACGCGCTTGGCAACGGCGTGGGCGACGACAAGGCGCTGTACGCGTACGTGCCCCGGCTCATCGAGTACTACCTGGGGGAGAAGGCGCTGCTCGGGGACGTGCCGACGTACCTGTGCGGGCTGCCCGAGCAGCGCGCCGAGGTGTTGGGCCGGCTCGACGAGCTGGTGCTCAAGCCTGTCGACGGGTACGGCGGGGACCGGGTGGTGATCGGCCCGCGCGCCGAGGCGGAGGAGCTGGACGCCGTCCGGGAGCAGATCCTCGCCGCGCCGCACCGGTGGATCGCCCAGGAGGTGGTGGCGCTGACCACCCACCCGGTCTTCGACGGTACGGCCCTCGCGCCGCGCCACGTTGACCTGCGGGCGTTCGTGTTCCTCGGCGAGACTGCGGAGGTGGCGCCGGTGGCGCTGACCCGGGTCGCGCCGGCCGGCAGCATGATCGTCAACTCGTCGCGGGGCGGTGGGTCGAAGGACACCTGGCTGCTCGGTGGAGCCGGTCGACCCCCGGTGTAACTCACGCTTGACGCAGATGTCATCGGGACGCAACCCGGTCCGCCAAGCCTGGACCGGTCAGCGGCCCGAGCGGACCGAGCCGATGAGAGGTGTGTGCCATGTGCGGTATCGGAGGCGAGTTCCGCCTCGACGGGGCGCCACCGGACCTGGCGGCGCTGGCGCGGATGCTGCCCGTCCTGTCCTCCCGGGGCCCGGACGGTGAGGGGAGCTGGCAGCACGGCCCGGCGGCGCTCGTGCACCGCCGGCTGCGCATCATCGACCTGTCCGACACCGGCGCGCAGCCGATGGTCGATCCCGAGCTGGGCCTCGCCCTGGTCTTCAACGGCTGCATCTACAACTACCGGGAGCTGCGCGACGAGCTGACCGCCGCCGGCTACTCCTTCCGGTCCACCTCCGACACGGAGGTGATCCTCAAGGCGTACCACAGGTGGGGGACGGCCTGCGTCGAACGCTTCTACGGGATGTTCGCGTTCGCCCTGGTGGAGCTGGCCACGCACACGCTGGTGCTGGCGCGCGACAGGCTCGGCATCAAGCCGCTCTACCTGGCCGAGACGCCGGGCCGGATCCGCTTCGCGTCGACCCTGCCGGCGCTGCTCGCCGCCGGTGACGTGGACACCGACCTCGACCCGGTGGCGCTGCACCACTACATGAGCTTCCACTCGGTGGTGCCGCCGCCGCGCACCATCCTGGCGGGCGTCCGCAAGCTGCCCCCGGCCACCGTGCGTGTCGTCACCGCCGACGGCCGCAGCACCGACACCGTGTACTGGCGGCCGGAGTTCACCCGCGCCGCCGCGCCTGCCATGTCCGCCGACGAGTGGCAGGAACGGATCATGGCGGCGCTGCGGACCGCCGTACGTCGCCGGATGGTCGCCGACGTGCCGGTGGGCGTGCTGCTCTCCGGGGGCCTCGACTCCAGCCTGATCGTCGCTCTGCTCGCCGAGCAGGGCCAGACCGGGCTGGCCACCTTCAGCATCGGCTTCGAGGCGGCGGCGGGGGAGAGCGGCGACGAGTTCCACTACTCCGACCTGGTGGCCCGCGAGTACGGCACCGACCACCACCAGATCCGCATCGGCGCGGCCCGGTTCGTGCCGGCGGTGCACGAGGCCATCGCGGCGATGAGCGAGCCGATGGTCAGCCACGACTGCGTCGCGTTCCACCTGCTCTCCGAGGAGGTGTCGCAGCGCATCACAGTGGTCCAGTCCGGCCAGGGCGCCGACGAGATCTTCGCCGGCTACGACTGGTACCCGCCGATGGCGAACGTGGCCCGCGCGGACGCCGTCGAGGCGTACGCCCGGGTGTTCTTCGATCGTCGGCACGACGCGCTCGCCGGGCACCTGGCGCCCGAGTGGATGCTCGACCACGACGCGAGCCTGGAGTTCGTCACCGCCCACTTCGGCGCGGCGGGCGCGGACACCGCGCTCGACGCGGCGCTGCGCCAGGACAGCCTGGTCATGCTCGTCGACGACCCGGTCAAGCGTGTCGACAACATGACTATGGCGTGGGGGTTGGAGGCGCGGGTGCCGTTCCTCGACCACGAGGTCGTCGAGCTGGCCGCCGCCTGCCCACCGGCGCTCAAGCTGGCCCAGGGCGGCAAGGGCGTGCTGAAGGCCGCGAGTCGGGGCATCGTGCCCGACGAGGTGATCGACCGGCCGAAGGGCTACTTCCCGGTGCCCGCCATCCGGCACCTGTCCGGCCCGCTGCTCGACGACGTCCGGGACGCGTTGACCGCGCGCCCGGCGCGTGAGCGCGGCCTGTTCCGCAAGGACTACCTGGAGGAGTTGCTGGACGCGCCGAACGCCCGGCGGACCACGTTGGGCTCCAACGCGCTCTGGCAGCTCGGGCTGCTGGAGCTCTGGTTGCAGCGGATCGGGGTTTAGATGAGCGTACGCACGCAGGCGCCACGCACCACCCTCCTGGCCCACCTGACCGCGCACCGGTCGGTGCCGCCGCTGCCGGCCGGCGAGGACTTCGCGCCCGCGCCGTCACCTGACGGCCGACGGGTGGCGTACCTGTCCGACCGGGCCGGCACCCCTGCCGTCTGGGTGCGCGACGTCGACGCCGCCGAGGCCGTCGCGCTGCCCAGCGGCGACGAGCCGGTGCTTGCGGTGAGCTGGTCCCCGAACGGGCAGTGGCTGGCCTGCGTCGTCGCGCCCGGTGGCGCTCCCCGCACCGAGCTGTGGGTGCTGCGCCCGGACGGCAGGCAGCGCCGCCAGGTCGCCGGGTTCGGCAGGCGCAGCGCGGCCCTGTCCGGTTGGCTGCCCGGCGGCGCGCTGATGGCTGTCACCGAGACCGCCGAGCGGGGTGCCGCCGTGCTCGTCGACGCCGGCACCGGGCACCGGCGGGTGCTCGCCGAGGACGACCTGCTCACTCTCCTGGACGTCAGCCCGGACGGCGGGTCGGCCCTGCTGCGGCGCGGTCCGCGCAACGCCCGCTGGCTGGAGCTGCTGGACGTGGCCACCGGCGAGCGGGTACGCCTGCTGCCGGACACCGGCCGGGGCAGCACGGACCAGGGCTGGTTCGGCCCCGACGGGACGAGCGTGCTGGCGCGTACCGACGCGTTCTCGGAGCTGGCCGCGCTTGTGCGCGTCGACCTCACGCGCCCGGCGCTGCCCCCGACGCGGTTGGCCGCGCGTCCGGACGCCGAGTTGGAGCACGTCGCGCCCAGCGCCGACCGGCGGCGTGCCGCGCTGCTCTGGAACACCTACGGCGGGCGCAGCGAGCTGAGCCTGCTCGACCTCACCAGCGGCGTGCAGCGGGCCGTCGCCGCCCCGGGGGAGGTGATCGACGGCGCCGTCTTCGCCGCCGCCGCCGACCTGCTCTGCGTCACCGCGCAGGGGCCGGTGCAGCCCCGGGAGGTCTGGCTCGTCGATGTGGCGACCGGGACGCCCCGCCCGCTGCGGCCGGACACCGGCGCCGCGCGTACGGGCGACAGCGGTGTCGCCCCGCAGCTCGTCGACCTGCGCGCCCGCGACGGGTTGCCGCTGTCCGGCTGGCTCTACCGCCCGCCCGGTCCGGGCCCCTGGCCGACGGCGATCAGCCTGCACGGCGGTCCCGAGGCGCAGGAGCGTCCCGGCTACAACCCGCTGTTCCAGGCCCTCGTGGCGCAGGGCGTCGCGGTGTTCGCGCCCAACGTGCGCGGCTCGTCCGGCTTCGGCCGCACCTTCGTCGCCGCCGACAACCTCGCCGGCCGGTACGGGGCCATCGCGGACGTGGCCGCGTGCGCCGACCACCTGGTCGACAGCGGTGTCGCGATCCCGGGTCGGCTCGGCTGCCTGGGCCGCTCCTACGGCGGCTACCTCGTCCTCGCGGTGCTTGTGAACTTCCCCGGCCTGTTCGCCGCGGGTGTGGCCGAGTGCGGCATCTCCGACTTCCGCACCTTCTACGCCGGCACCGAGCCGTGGATCGCCGCCGCCGCCGTCAGCAAGTACGGCGACCCGGTGCGCGACGCCGACCTGCTGCGGGACCTGTCGCCGATGACCCGCATCGACCAGCTCGACGTACCGGTGCTGCTGATCCACGGCGCCAACGACACGAACGTGCCGGCCGGTGAGTCGGCCCAGGTGGCGCAGGCCCTCGCCGCGCGGGACGTCCCGCACGGGCACCTCGTGCTCACCGGCGAGGGGCACGACTTCCTGGCCCGCGACAACGCCGAGACGGCGCGTACGGCCACCACCGCCTGGCTCTCCCGGCACCTCGCCGTGACGGCGGCCCCCGTCGGCTGAGGCGTTATCCTGCGCCCGTGGACGTTGCGGCGCAGGGTGAGCGGCTGGCCGCCGACCTGGGCCGGTGGCTGGCCGAGGTGACATTCGTCGACCTGGACACCGACGAGGTGACCACGCGGATCATCGACGCGGTGGCGCGGTGGGCGCAGGCGCAGGGCTGGCGGGTCTACCGGCGCGCGCCAAGCGTCGTACCGCTGCCGCCGCCGATGCAGCAACGGCACTCCGTCCTCGACGTGGCGTGTGCCCGCCCGGACGGCCCGCCTGTGGTGATCGAGGTCGACCACACCGACCGGGCGCGGACGGTGCAGAAGCTGACCGCCGAGGCGGACGCCGGCCGGATCCCGATCTGGGTGCGCTGGGGCGTCGGCCGCTTCACCGCGCCGCCACCGCCGGTGCGGATGGTGACAGTCGAGGTGACCCGCCGCGCCGGGCCCGCCGGGCGTGGACGCCTGCACAGCCGCACCGACGACCGGCCCGCGCCGGCGCACTCGACAGGTGGCGGCACGGCGGCCCCACAGGCGCTGCCGATTCCGCTGACCGAGCCGGTTTCGGGCGCGGCCGAGGACGCGGGTAAGGGCACCTGAAGCGAATCGTAAGCGGAGGCCGGCAGTGTTCCGGGTGTCAGCAGGACACGACAGACACCCAGGAGATTCCGATGCGCAAGCTCATCAACTCGACCTACATCACCCTCGACGGCGTCATCGAGAACCCGGTGTGGACCGGCCCGTACTTCGACGAGGAGTCGATCGTCGTGGCCGGCGGGCTGACCGACGCCGCGGACGCGATGCTGATGGGTCGGGCCACCTACGACGGCATGTCCGTCGCCTGGCCGCAGCAGGACGAGAGCGACCCGATGACCGGGGCTGCCTACTTCAACAACGTCAAGAAGTACGTCGCCTCGACCACCCTCACCAACCCCACCTGGAACAACACGGAGGTGCTCCAGGGCGACCTGGTCGAGGCAGTCACGGCGCTCAAGGCCCAGGACGGCAAGAACATCATCCAGTACGGCTTCGGCTCGGTCACCGCCCAACTGATCACCGCGGGCCTGGTGGACGAGGTCCGCTTCTGGATCCACCCGGTGTTGCAGGGCACGCCCAGCCTCACGGTGCCGCTGACGGACTTCCAGACGGCGTTCGACCTCGTCGACACCCGGGTGCACAAGAGCGGCGTGATCGTCGCCTCGTACCGGCCGAAGACCGCCGCCTGACCACCGCCTGACCACCGCCTCGCCGTCGCCTCAGAGCTGAGCCCGGGCCTCGCCCGGGCTCAGCTTCGTACCCTCGTCGACGAGCGCGTCGAAGCGCTCCGGCCCGAGGGCGGCCCGGACGCGTCCGGTCACCCGGTCGACCTCGTCGCGTTCGGCGGGGGCGGCCGGGGCATCCAGGGCCAGCCGGGCGGCCGCCGCCACGCCGAGCAACCGGGCGGCGGCCTCCGGCGCGCGCACCGCCGACGCCATCCCCTCAAGCGCGGCGACGCCGTCGCGGGGCGAGGCCATCGCCTCGGCGGCCTCGTACGCCTCGACGTGCAGGGCCAGCGCGGCGTCCGGGTCGCCGGCCTGCTCGACGGCGTACCCCAGCTCCACCAGGACCATCGGCAAATAGAGCGCGGGCCGCGTCTCGCCGCGCCCCCGCTCGGCGAGGTGGGTGAGGTGGGTGAGGGCCAGGTCGAGCTTGCCGTCGCGGCGAGCGGCGAACCCGAGGCTCATCTCGGCGAAGACCAGCGCGCCCGGCGCGTCCTGCTCGACGGCCAGCCGGTACGCGCGCTCGGCCAACTCACGCCCCTGCGGGTAGTCGCGGGTCTGCACCGCCAGCCAGGCCAGCCAGGACAGTTCGGTGCCGACCTGCGGCCACAGCTCCAACTCCTCGGCCCAGCGCAGCCCCTCGCGGTGCAGCTCGACCGCGCGTTCGTGCTCGCCGCGCATCTCGGCCAGCCCACCCACCCACTCGGTCGCCTGGAGCCGTCCCCACCGGTCGCCGAGGTCGGCGAACAGCGCGGCGCTGCGCGTCGAGGCGTACTCAAGGGTGCTCTGGTCGCCGGCGGCGTGCGCGAGCATGGCCCGGGAGGCGAGCACCGCCGCCTCGGTCCACGCGTCGGCCGGAGCGCTGGGCAGCAACTCCGCGGCCAGGGCCAGTTCGCTGTGCGTGATCACCGCGTGCGCCGCGAACCAGGCGCCTCGGCCGTCCGGGTCGTGTGCCAGCGCGGCGCGGATGTCCCCGGGCGCGACCGCCTCGCCCCGCAGCAGCGCGAAGCCGACCCGCCACGGCGCCGCGCGGAACTCCTGCGCCGGCTCGCCCGCCACCGCGAGGGCCCGTCGTGCCTCGGTGAGCCGGCCGCGCAGATACCAGTACCAGCTCAGCGCGACTGCCAGCCGCAGCCCACCGCCGTGGGTAAGCGCCGCCCGCAGGTTCGCCGTCTCGGTGTCCAGCAGCGCCAGCCACCGCCGCTGCTCCGCCCCGCGCAACTCCGGGTCGGCGCGTTCGGCCAGCTCCGTGTAGTAGGCGGCGTGCCGCGTCCGGACCTCGTCGGCGTCGGCCAGCCGGTCCAGGCAGAACGCGGCGACCGATTCGAGCAGCCGGTAACGCGGACCCGCCGGGGAGTCGTCAAGCACCACGAGCGACCTGTCCACCAGCCGGGCGAGGGCTTCCAGGTCGGTCTGGCAGACCTGTTCGGCGGCCTCCGGCGTGCAGCCGTCGCGAAACACCGCGAGCCGGGCGAGCACCTCCCGGTCGGCCTCGTCGAGCAGGTCCCAACTCCAGCCGATCACCGCCGTCAGTGTCCGCTGCCGCGGCGGCGCGTCACGCTGGGACGTGGTGAGCAGCCGGAACCTGTCGTCGAGCCGGTCCACCACACCCCGCAGGCCCAGCGCGCGGACCCGGGTCGCGGCCAGCTCCAACGCCAGCGGCAGGCCGTCCAGGCGACGGCAGAGCTGGGCGACCGCCGGCGCGGTGTGCTCGTCGAGACGGAAACCGCGGTGCTGGGCGGCGGCGCGGGCGGCGAACAACCGGGCCGCCGCCGAGCGCCGGACCGCGTCCGGGTCGCTGTCCTGCGGCAGCGACAACGGGGGTACCTCCCAGAGCAGCTCCCCGGTCAGGCCGAGTGACTCCCGACTGGTGGCCAGCACGCGCACCCCTGGCGCGTCGCGCAGCAGCCGGGCCACCAGCGCGGCGACCGGCTCGATGACGTGTTCGCAGTTGTCAAGCACGAGCAGCAGGTGTCGCTGCCGCAGCGCCGCGACGAGTCGGTCGGTGGCCGACTGGCTCGTGCCGGCGGCCTCGCGGGCGTCCAGCGCGCCGAGCACCTGCTCGGCGACGCCCGGATCGCCGGCCGGCAGCGGCGCCAGCTCGACCAGCAGGACGCCGTCGGGGAGCGACTGGGTACGGGCGGTCTCGGTGGCCAGCCGGGTCTTGCCGACACCGCCCGGCCCGATAAGCGTGACCAGGCGCTGCGCGGGCAGCAAGGCCCGCAGCTCGGTGAGCGCCTCGGCCCGGCCGACCAGCTCGTCGAGCTGGGCGGGCAGACTGTTGCGGATGATCGCGGCCTTCGGCGGCGCGCTCAGGCCGGCGTCCTGTTCGAGGATCCGGCGGTGCAGGGCGACAAGCTCGGGGCCGGGGTCGAGGCCCAGCTCGTCGGCGAGCCGGTCCCGCAGGTCGGCGTAACTGTCCAGGGCCTCGGACTGGCGACCGGCCGCGTACAGCGCGCGGAGCTGCACCGCCCGCAGTCCCTCGCGCAGCGGGTGCCGGGCGACCAGCTCGGCCAGGTCGGCGGCGACGAGGTCGTGCTCGCCCCGGGCCACCCGGGCCTCGGCGAGCCGCTCGTGCACGGCGAGTCGCTGCTCGGCGAGGCGGGTGGCCTCCGCGCGGACGAACTCGGCGTCGGCCACGTCGGCGTACGCCTCGCCGCGCCACAGCGCGAGGGCCTCGGTCAACCTGTCGACGTCGGTGTGCCGGGCCAGCTCGGCGAACCGGTCGGCGTCGACGGTGCCGGCCCGCAGCAGGTAGCCGGGTGCGCGGGACTCGACCAGGTCGCGGGCGCCCGGCTCGGCGTCGTTGAGCGCCTTGCGGAGCTGCGACACCCGCACCTGGAGGGCGCCGGAGGGGTTGGCGGGGGAGTCGTCGCCCCACAGGTCGTCGATGAGCCGGTCGGCGGAGACGACCTGGTTGCGGTTGGTCAGCAGGTCGGCCAGGAGGGCGCGCACCTTGGTGCCGGGCACCACCACCGGCTCGCCGGCGTCCGTGGTGACGGCGAGCGGCCCGAGCACCCCGAACTGCACGGCGGACATCCTAGCGCCGGTAAGGCGACCTGAAGCATTCCGTAAGCGCGCCGGCGCACCGTGTGGGCATGGAGATCTATCACGAGACACATGGCAGTGACGAGGGCCGACCGCTGGTGCTCATCCACGGCGCGCTCTCCGGCATCGGCACCTCGTTCGGCACGATCCTGCCGGACCTGGCGAAGTCCCGGCGGGTGATCGCCGTGGAGTTGCAGGCGCACGGCCACACCCCGGACGTCGACCGGCCGCTGACAGTGGAGCACTTCGCCGCCGACGTGGTCGAGCTGCTCGACCGGCTGGGTGTCGAGCGGGCGGACGTGTACGGCTGGAGCATGGGCGCGGCGGTGGCGCTGCGCCTGGGCACCGACCACGCCGAGCGGGTCGGGCGGCTGGTCCTCGCCTCGGTGAGCTTCGAGGACGCCGGCCTGCACCCGGGGCTGCTCGACGGGATCCAGGATCTGCAACCGGAGCACCTGCACGGCTCGGAGTTCCACGAGGAGTACCTGCGGACCGCGCCGGACCCGGCGGGCTGGGCCACCCTGGTCACCAAGATGAAGGTGCTGGACGCGAACCTGCCGCGGTGGACGCCCGAGCAGATCCGGGCCCTGGCCGCGCCCACCATGATCGTGCTGGCCGACTCGGACATCGTCCAGCCCGAGCACGCGGTGCTGATGTTCCGGCTGCTCGGCGGCGCGGTGCCCGGCGACCTGACCGGTCTGCCGGCCTGCCGGCTGGCCATCCTGCCCGGCACCACCCACACGACGATCCCGCAGCGCGCCGACTGGCTGGCCCCGATGATCGACGAGTTCCTGAGCGACGGGTGACGCCGGCCGTGGGCGGTGGGTGCCTGAGGTGGCTACCTCTCCAGGAGCAGCGCCTCGGCGCCCACCGGTCGAAAACCGGCCGCCTGGAAGGCCCGCACACTGCGCGCGTTGCCGGCGGCCTGCTGCGCCCAGACCGGCTGACCCTCGGGCACCAGATGTCTGGCGGCCGTCGCCAGCGCCCGGCCGAGGCCCCGGTGGCGCACGTCCTCGTCGACCTCGATCGCCGCCTCCCAGCGACCCGCCACCCCACGGCCGAGAACGACCACGCCGCCGTCGGCCGCCCAGACGCGGACGTCGTCACGGCGTTTGCGCGCCCGCGCCTCCCGGGGATGGTCGGCGTCGGAAAGCTCGCGCAGCGCGAGCGGGGGAGCGCCGGTGAGCGGGGACGCGACGGTCAGCAGGTCGATCGTGTCCGTCGACCGTCCGGTGCGGTCGAGCAGCGCGCCCAGGAAACGCGGATTCATCGTGGCCGCCAGACCGTCGCAGTCGAGTGCGGCCAGGGTGTCGCGGACCCAGTCGGGGTCCTCGTCCGTGAACACCACGGAATGCGCGGTGAAGGCGATGACTCCGGCGTCCCGACGGCTGTGCTGCGCCACGATCGTGGTCCCGCCGTCCGGGGGCGGGAAGTGCCCACGTGCCGCCGCGTCCAGGACATCGGCCAACGTGCCACCCACTGTCGTCGCCTCCCCGTTGCGCGCCAGCGTCCATTCTGACCGGTCCGAGGGGAAGTTCGCCGCCCCGTGGTGCTGGCGTGCGGCCGGAGAACCGGGGCCGGCGAGCGAGAGCCGCTCCAGGTCGGCGATGTGGGGGTTTCCGGTGCGTGGACCGCGGCCTTGCCCGTCAGGAGTGTTCGGATCTGCGCCGGACCGCCGCAAGCATTCGGCGTACGCCGAGCACGTGGCCACCCGAGGTCAGCAGGATCTGTCGGTAGAGGCGGCCGGCCAGGCCGGGGAAGACGGCCCTCGTCTCGGCTCGCAGCCGGGACCGACCGGGACCGTCCGCGTCCAGGCGGAAGATCAGCGCGTACGTCGAGAATCGATGGCTGCCCCGCAACGCCAACTCCTGACCGGGGAGCGCGGTCGCCACGTGGAAGCCGGGGATCGTCGAGCCCTCGACGAGTGGCCGGGGCCCGGACGTGACCGGGTCGGCGGCGCCCACCAGGCGGGCGTACCCGCTCGTGCCGGGCCGCGAGAAGGTCCGCTCGACGACGTCGGTGAGGTGCGGCCAGACCTGGTCGGTCTCCGCCGCGATGAGCGTGGCATGTTCGTCCAGGTGAGGCAGCGGGTCGATCTGCATCGGCGCCTCCCCGCGTCACAGTCCATTCTCACCCACCCGGGCCGACGTGCGCCGTCCCTGCTCCTGGCGGACTGCCGACGCTTCAGGCAGATCCCTAGCAGGCCGGCCGTAGCAGCGGCGCGGGATCGGCATCACCGATCAGTTCCCGCGCCTGCCGGGCGAGCAGGTGGTGCTGGGCCGCGCGGGCGAGTTGTTCGCCCATCCGGGCGTGGCGCGCTGCCTCCTGCTGCCGGTTGGCCGCCCGGTAGGCGCTCGCGAGGCCGAGGTGGGCGTTGACCTCGGCACGGCGGTAACCGATCTCCCGGCCCAGCCGCAACGCCTGGTGCAGCAGGTCGAGCGCCGACTCCGGGCCGTGCAGGCCGAGCATGGCGGTACCCAGGGTGGCCAGAGCCTCGGCCTCGACCCGGCGTCGACCTATCGCGCGGGCGATGGTGAGACACTCCTGGGCGAGGCCCCGCGCTTTGACGTGGTAGCCGAGGTCGACGTACGCGGCGGCGAGCTGGTCGAGGTCCGTCGCGACGCCGTAGCTGTTGCCCACCTGCCGCCGGATCACCACGGCCCGGGTCAGGTGCAGCACCGCCAGGCTGGGTCGGCCGAGCGCGCGCAGGCCGACGGCGAGGTTGTGCAGGACGTTGGCGATGTCGTTGAGCGGCTGTTCGGCGACGGCGAGGGACGTGTAACCCCGCATCGCCGCCTCCTGGGCCCGGACCGCGTCGTGGACCTGGTCCAGCTCGAGCTGCACGACACCGAGGTTGACGAGGCAGCTCCACTCGGCGTGCCGGTTGGCCATCTCGCGGTAGAGCCGCAGCGCCTGCGCGTAACACTCGCCCGCCTCGGAAAGCCTGCCCTCCTCCCGGTGCACGATGCCGAGATTGTTGAGAACGGCGGCCTGCCCGGCACGGTTGCCCAGCCGCACCTGGATGGTCAGCGCGGTGTGGAACCGCCGCCGGGCGTCGCTGTAGTCGGCCCGGCTGGCGCTCAGCGTCGCGAGGCTCGACTGCATGGCGGCGACCCCCTGGTCGTCGCCCGCGAGCTGGGCCTGGGCCAGACCCAGCTCGACTATCGAACGCCATTCGCCGTGCGCCCCGGTCTCCTGCAGGTAGCCGCGCATCCGGTCGGCGAGATGCCAGGCGATCTCGCGGGGGCCGTGCTGTGCCGCGTGCCTGATCGCGGCGAGCAGATTGGCGTACTCGGCCTGGAACCAGTTCGGCGGCTCGGGTTGCCCGGCCTCCGTGCTGGGCCGGACCGGCCCGGCGGGTCGAGGGAGGAACGCCATCCGGGGGTAGCTGCGCCGCGCGAGCGCGTCGGCCGTGGCCAGGTAGCTGTGGAACAGCCGAGTCAGGGCCGCGCCGCGCTCGTCGGCGGTGTCCTCCGCGCCTGACTGCTCGGCCGCGTACCGACGGATCAGGTCATGGGTGACGAATCGGCCATCCCGGGAGGGGCGGACCAGATGGCTGCTGGTCAGGGTGCGCAGCACCGCGTCCGCTGTGGGCCAGTCGACGTCGGTGAGCGCCGCGAGGTCAGCTGTGGTGAAGCAGTCGGTGGGCGTCGACCCGAGCAGCCTCAGCGCTCGCCGCTCGGCGTCGGCGAGCCCCTGATAGGACGGTGCGATCGCCGCGCGCAGCGCCACACGTGGGTCGCCGGGCACCGACAGCTCGCCCAACCGGTCGCCGTCGCGCAGTCGCCGCACGTACGCGCGGTCGTCGGTCGGGCCGGCCGTGGCCAGGTTGGCGGCCGCGATCCGTAGCGCCAGCGGGAGGTAGCCGCAGAGCGCGGCCAGGTCGCGCACGACGTCCGGCGCGACGGTGATCGCGTGATCGCGGAACACAGCGGTGAGCAGGTCGACGGCGGCCTGCGGGCTGAGCGGATCGAGATCGACGGCCCGGCCACCGTGCAGCGCCACCAGGGCGCCGAGCGTGCTGCGGCTGGTCACGAGCACCGCGCAACCGCCGCCGCCGGGCAGCAGCGGCTCGACCTGCTCCGCCGAGGCGGCATCGTCCAGGACGACGAGGATGCGGCGGTCGGCGAGGGCCGCTCGCAGCGCGGCGGCGCGGGCGTCGGCCGAGGCGGGTTGGGCCGCACCGCGCACCCCGGAGTAGGTGAGCAGCTCGGACAGGACGTCGAGAGGGCGGGCCTGTTCCTGCTGGCCGCGCAACCGGACGTACCACTGGCCGTCGGGGAACTCGTCGGCGAGCTGGTGACCCAGGTGGACGGCGAGGGCCGTCTTGCCGACGCCCGGGGCGCCCGAGATGGACACCAGGGGCAGGCGCCCCTCGTTGGTGGCCGTGACGATGGACCGCCGGATGGCGTCGATCGCGTCGGCGCGGCCGTGCAGCACACCCGCGTCGGCCGGGAGCTGGAACATCGGTGCCGCCGCCGGCGCGACTGTCGTGTTCGCCGCGGTCGGGCGCCAGCTCAGCGTCGGGTCGGCGCGCAGCAGGCGGTCGCGCAGCTCGCGGATCGCCGGCCCGGGGTCGACGCCCAGCTCGTCGGCGAGGATCGCGGCGAGCTGCTGGAAGGCGTCGAGGGCTTCGGCCTGCCGCCCGCTGCGATACAGCGCGAGCATCAGTTGCGCCCAGAGCCCCTCGCGCAGCGGGCTGTGCCGGGTCGTCCGCCGCAGCGCCGCGACGATGTCGGTGTGCCGGCCGAGGATCAGCTCGGCGTCGAAGTAGACCTCGGTGGCCCGTGCCCACCGCTCGGTGAGCGCCGGCACGTCCTCGCGGTGCAGCACCTCGGAATCGACGTCTCCCAGCGGGTCGCCGCGCCAGAGAGCGAGGGCCTGCCGAAGCAGGTCGGCGCGTCGTTGCGGGTCGGCGGCGAGGCCGGCAGCCACGAGAGCGTCGAAGCGGGAGAGGTCGAGGGCGGCCGGGGGCACCTCCAGGACGTAGCCGCTGATCCTCGTCGCGATCAGCTCGCCCGGATGGTCCTCGATGGTCAGGGTGCTGCGCAGCCGCCGGACCAGCGAGTGCAGCGCGGCCCGCGCGTGGGTGGGCACCCGGGTGCCCCAGACCCGGTCGACGAGAGCCGGGACGCTCACCGTCTCACCCCGGTTGAGCAACAGTGTGGCCAGCAACGCCCGCTGCCGGTTGGCCGGGACGTCGATCGTGCGGCCGTGCCGGGCGACGCGCAGCGCGCCGAGCACGGCGAAATCCCACTCCACGACAGCCCCCAGCACCGGCCGACCGGACGCCCTGCGACATCGACCGAGGGCGACGGTAGCACGACGGTCCGACAGGACGGCCCTGAGCGCGACACACGGTGACCGCGCCGGTACGCGGCTCGTGACAGCGCGATGACAGCGCTTCGGCGACGCCGGCTGCGACCGTTCGGCCGGCGACGAGGAGGAGCAGATGACGCAGATGGACTTCCGCATTCTGGGGCCGATCGAGGCCGTCCGTACCGGTCAGCCGGTACGCCTGGCCGGCCCGCAGCAGCGCTCGGTGCTGGCCGCGCTGCTGCTGGCACGCGGCCGGATGGTGTCGGTGGATCGGCTGGTACGCCTGCTCTGGGCCGAGCAGCCGCCGGCGACCGCGCGTACCCAACTGCGCAAGCGGATCTCCGAGTTGCGCGCGGCGCTCGGGGCCGACCGGATCCGCTCCTGGCGCGACGGTTACGCGGTCCGGTTGGAGGCGGGCGAGCTGGACCTCGACCGGTTCCTCGACGAGGTGCGGCGAGCCGGGGTGCTGCGCGACGCCTGCCGGCCGGCGGAGGCGTCAGCCGCTCTGGCCGCGGGTCTCGGCTGGTGGCGCGGGCCGGCGCTGGCCGACGGCACCGACGAGCTGACCGACGCGGAGGCGCCGCAACTGGAGGAGGCGCGGCTCGCCGCGATCGAGCAGCGGGTTGCCGTGCGGTTGGACCTGGGCCAGCACCCGCAGGTGATCGGTGAGCTGATCACGTTGGTACGCCGGCACCCGTTCCGGGAGCGGCTGCGCGGGCAGTTGATGCTGGCTCTGCACCACAGTGGACGTACCGCCGATGGGCTTGGTGTCTATCGGGACTGGCGGGCCGAACTGTCGGCGCAGCTCGCCATCGAGCCGGGGCGGGAGCTGCGGGACCTGCACCGCGCGCTGCTCGGTGGGGATGTCCGCTGCTGAGCGTGGTGGTGCCGGGCGGGGGCGGTGGGCCCCCGCCCGGCTCGTCGTCACGAGCAGGCGAAGCCCCAGTAGTGCGAGCTGATCTGGTTGTCGGCGGGGGTGCCGTCGTCGAACGCCTGGTAGCCGAGGGTGAAGTCGGCCCAGTAGTCGCCGCGCGACAGGCACATGCTGCCACCGGTGAGGAACGCCCCGGTGCGCATCTTCACCGCGTCGTAGTCCTGGTAGAACCCGTTGTTCCAGACCGATGTGGCGATGTTGTCGAAGCTGTAGTCGCCGCCGCAGCCCCACTGGCCGGTCGTGGCGGGGCCGCCCGGGTTGACCCAGTTGCTCGCGTTGCCCGCCCAGGCGCACCAGCGGCCACCCCACCAGGCGTGCTCGTAGGCGTAGAAGTAGCCGTCGGCGGCCGCCGCGGCCCGCGCCCCGTCCTGCGGGGTTCTCCGGGGCAGGTCGACCCGCTCGGCCCGGCCGTCGCGGTGGGACAGCGCGGCCTGGTCGGCCGACCCGACCAGCCCGGGTTGCGCCGGGGATGCGGCCGCCGGTGCGCCGGCCAGCAGCGTGGCGAGCATCGCGCCCCCCGCCATGACCAGGTGGATACGTCTCATCTCGTCCTCCTTCTCGCCGGGCGACCATCGCCTCGGCGTTCATTCGTGCTCGGCGGCCACCACGGCCCGGGCCCGGACGATCGCTCCGTGCTCCAGCCGGTTCCTGGTCGCCACGTCCTGGTGGTACGCCGCCGTCAGTTCGTCGCCGTGGCGGGCGTCCAGCGCCCGTGTCGTCGCGGCGAGGCCGTTCTGGGCACACCGCGCCTCGGCGACCGCCGCGGCGATCTCATCCGCCCGCCCACGGGTGCTGACGCTCTCCCGCAGCCGCTCGGGGGTGTCCGCGGTGTACCCCTGCTGCCGCAGGCACCGCGCCCACGGTTGGAGCGCTGCCGTCCAGGCCGGATCGGCGAGGACCTGCCGCTGCCGCAGGTACGTCAGGTCGGCGACCACCTTGCTCGACCGGTACCACTCGGCCAGGTCGCCGTAGAGCCGACGCTGGGCGTCGGACGTGCATCCGTCGGCGCTGCGTCGCATCACGCCGCCGGAGGGGAGCCGCGCCTCCAAGCCCGCCGGGCGGGCGCCGTTGAGCGCGGACAGGAACGCCTCCCGGCGCTCGGGGGGCAGGCCGCTGACGTAGCGCTGGTTGGGGTCGGCCCGCCGGCGGGCGTCGACAGTCGCCACCAGGTCCGAGCCGAAGCCGTGTCTACGCGCCCACTCGACGTCGTCGACGACGTACGGGAAGGAGAGCAACTCGTCTGCCGGTGGTGGCGTGCCCAGCCACAGCTGGAAGCCCGCGCGGGCCATGCAGTCCCGGGTCAGAAGTGACTCGGCGCGCGCCAGGATCTGCCGATCCTCGGCCGGGACGGGTCCGCCCGGATCGGCCGAGGACGTGCTCGTCGACGCCGTTCCCGCCGACGGCGGGCCGGGCCGGGCTGCGGCGATCGACGACGCGGCCAGCGGTAGTGCCACGGCGAGGGTGACGATGACGACTGTCGCCCGCCGTCCGGGCCGGAGTGGTCCGGGTGTTCCGCGTACTCGCATGAGCCGAGCAGACCAGCGCGGTGTTCCCTTTCCGTACCGTCGCCGTACCGCGCGCACCCGGCCCGCCGAGATTCGTGGTGCGCCGCTCGTGGCGTGTGGCCGCATTAACGGGTAGAAACATCAGAGAGCGCTCTCACGCCCCCAGCTGTGCCGGGAGCACGCCCCCTGGCCAGCGGAGAGGACGAACCACATGACAAGCCCGTCCCGACGTACCCTGATCCTCGCCCTTCTGGTCACCACCGCCCTCGCCACCAGCGGCACCGCCGCCACCGCCGGCCGCCCGACGCACGGCGCACCCGACTTCGGGCCGAACGTGACGATCTTCGACCCGAGCATGCCGGTCAGCGAGATCCAGCAGACCCTCGACGCCGCCCACGCCCGACAGGTCGACAACGAGATGGGCACCGAGCGGCACGCCTACCTGTTCAAGCCGGGCGCGTACGGCACGGCCGAGCAGCCGTTGCAGGCCAAGGTCGGCTACTACACCGAGGTCGCCGGCCTCGGCGCCGCACCCACCGACGTCGCCGTCAACGGCAAGCTCGAGGTCTACAACCGCTGCCTGGCCGACGGCGGCACCGGCAACTGCCTCGCGCTCGTCAACTTCTGGCGCACCCTGTCCAACCTCTCGCTCACCGTCAACGGCGCCGGGCAGGACGGCTGCCGGGCGACGGCGAACTTCTGGGCGGTGTCCCAGGCGGTCTCGATGCGCCGACTCAACATCACCGGCGGCGGGCTGTCCCTGATGGACTACTGCACGGCCGGCCCGCAGTACGCCAGCGGCGGCTTCATCGCCGACTCGCGGCTGCCGGCCACCACGAACGGCTCCCAGCAGCAGTGGCTCACCCGCAACAGCGAGGTCGCCGGGTGGTCCAACGCCGTGTGGAACCAGGTCTTCGCGGGCGTCGAGGGCGCACCGGACGACGCCACGTTCCCGGACCCGCCGTACACCACGCTCGACACCACCCCGCTGAGCCGCGAGAAGCCCTACCTGTACGTCGACGGCAGGGGCCGCTACAACGTGCGGGTGCCGGCGGCGCAGCGCGACAGCCGGGGCGTCTCCTGGGCCGACGGCATCACCCCGGGGCGGACCATCGGGATCGACGACTTCTTCGTCGCCAAGCCGTCCGACCCGGTACGCGTCATCAACAGCCAGCTCGCGCGCGGCAAGAATCTGCTGCTCACCCCCGGCGTCTACGACATCGCCCGCAGCATCGAGATCCGGCGGGCCGACACGGTGGTCCTCGGCATCGGCCACGCCACCCTCACCGCGGTGAACGGCGCGGTCCCGCTGGACGTCGCCGACGTGCCCGGTGTGATCGTCGCCGGCGTCACGATCGACGCCGGCACCGTCGAGTCGCCGGCCCTGCTCCGGGTGGGCCGCTCGCACGGGCACGGCCACAGCAGCCCGGCCAACCCGACCACGCTGTCCGACGTGTACTTCCGCGTCGGCGGCCCGCACATCGGCCGGACCAACACCGCGCTGGAGGTCAACAGCGACAACGTCCTCATCGACCACACCTGGGTGTGGCGCGGTGACCACGGCGTGGAGGGCTTCACCGAGGGCGTCAACGGCGACACCGACCGCTGGCGCACCAACACCGGCCGCTACGGCGCCGTCATCAACGGCGACCACGTGACCGCCACCGGGCTGTTCGTCGAGCACTTCCAGCGCTACAACACGGTCTGGAACGGCGAGCACGGCACCACGATCCTCTACCAGAACGAGCTGCCGTACGACCCGCCGACGCAGGCCGACTGGATGAACGGCACGGTCGAGGGCTTTGCCGGCTACAAGGTCGGCGACCGGGTCCGCCACCACGACCTCTACGGCGGCGGGGTGTACGTCTTCAACCAGAACAACCCGTCGATCCACACGGAGAACGGCTTCGAGGCGCCTGTCACGCCGGGAGTGCGGCTGCACCACATCATGACCGTCAACCTCAGTGCCGGCACGATCGACCACGTGGTCAACGGCGTCGGCGACGCGGCCGACATGACGAAGGTCGGTGCGCCGGTATACGTCGCGCAGTACCCGACGCCGTAGCGGTTCGAGCGTACCGACGGGGGCCGGAACCGACGTGGTTCCGGCCCCCGCTGGCACCCGGCTCCTGCCGGCGGCCTGCTTTGATTTTTCATCGATCCGTCGCACTCTTGCGGGATAGCATCGACTGCTGCCACGATGGCCGTCAATGCCTTCCGTCCCGAAGGAGTGGTCCTCATGGCGGTATCCCGCCGCAGGTTCGTCACGTCCGTACTAGCGGGGTCCGCCCTCGCCGCCACCTCCACCACCGAACTGCTCACCACACTGGCGACACCGGCCTCCGCCGCGAGCCCGGTGGGGGACGTGGTCGGCAAGGTGACTGTCGGCTACCAGGGCTGGTTCAGCGCACCCGGCGACTCGGCGCCCATCGGCGGCTGGTGGCACTGGAGCCGCGACCGCTTCCAGCCGCCGTCGCCGTCCAACACCACGATCGTGTCCTGGCCGGACATGCGCGAGTACACGCGCAGCTATCCCACCGCGTACCCCAACCTCGGCAACGGATCGCCTGCCACCCTCTTCTCCTCCTACGACCAGCAGACGGTGGACACCCACTTCCGCTGGATGCAGGAGTACGGCTGCGACACCGCCGCGCTGCAACGGTTCAACCCGACGGGCGACGAGGGGCCGACCCGCGACGCGATGACGCAGAAGGTCCGCTCGGCGGCCGAGCGCTACAGCCGCAAGTTCTACATCATGTACGACGTCACCGACTGGTTGACCATGCAGACGGACATCAAGACCGACTGGACGACGAAGATGTCGGCGCACACCGCGTCCAGCGCGTACGCCCGCCAGAACGGCAAGCCTGTCGTCTGCATCTGGGGCTTCGGCTTCAGCGAGTCGAGCCGACCCTTCACCCCGGGGCCCTGCCTGGAGGTCATCAACTGGTTCAAGGCGCAGGGCTGCTACGTCATCGGTGGCGTGCCCACCTGGTGGCGGCAGGGCATCGAGGACTCCCGCGCCGGCTTCCTCGACGTCTACCACGCCTTCCACGCCATCTCGCCGTGGATGGTCTACCGGGCCCGGACCGTGGAGGAGCTCGACTCGTACTACAACAACGTCAACGTCGGCGACATGGCGGACTGCGCGGCGCGTGGCATCGACTACCTGCCCTGCGTGATGCCCGGTGACCTGGCCGGTGGGCACCGCAAGCACGGCGACTTCTACTGGCGGCACATCTACAACATGGTCCGGCTCGGCTCCCAGGGCCTGTACGTGTCGATGTTCGACGAGTACAACGAGGGCAACCAGATCGCCAAGACGTCCGAGACGCAGGCCACCACCCCGGCCGGCGCGAACATCCGGGCTCTGGACGAGGACGGCGTCGCCTGCTCCTCCGACTACTACCTGCGCATTACCGGCGACGGCGGCCGGATGCTCAAGGGCCAACTCGCGCTCACCGCCGTACGCCCGACGCCGCCGACTGTCGGCACCCCGCCGCCGGCCACCGGAAACCTCGCGGCCGGCCGGTCCACCTCGGCGAGCAGCCAGAACGGCTCGTTCGCGGCGTCCAACGCGGTGGACTCCGACGCCGGCAGCTACTGGGAGAGCGGCAGCGGGTCCTTCCCGCACTGGTGGCAGGTCGACCTGGGCGCCAGCTACCCGGTCAACAAGCTCGTGGTGCGGCTGCCCGCCGGCTGGGGCGCGCGCACCCAGACCATCACCGTGCAGGGCAGCGTCGACGGCAGCTCCTTCTCGACAATCGCCGGGGCCTCCGCGTTCGCCTTCGACCCGGCGACCGGCAACACCGTCACGCGCACGCTGACGACCACCACGGCCCGCTACGTCCGGCTGAGCATCGCCGGCAACACCGGCTTGGCGGCGGGCCAGCTCTCCCAGGTCGAGGTGTACGCCTCAAGCGGCACCACCGACAACCCGCCGACCGCGCCGAGCGGCCTCACGTCGACTGGCAAGACGGCGACGAGTGTGTCCCTGGCCTGGACGGCGTCCACCGACGACAACGGCGTGACCGGCTACCAGGTGCGCCAGGGCGGCACTGTGGTCAGCACGGTCACGGGCACCACGGCGACCGTGAGTGGGCTCAGCGCCTCCACCGCGTACACCTTCACGGTCACCGCCCGCGACGCCGCCGGCAACACCTCGGCGGCCTCGAACGCGGTCACCGTGACCACCGACGCCCCGGCCAACTCCGACCTCGCCCGCGGTCGATCCACGAGCGAGAGCAGCCACGTCCAGACCTACGGGTCGGGCAACGTGGTGGACGGCGACGCGAACAGCTACTGGGAGAGCGCCAACAACGCGTTCCCGCAGTGGGTGCAGGTCGACCTGGGCGCTTCGCGCACGGTCGGGCGGGTGGTGCTGAAGCTGCCGCCGTCGTCGGCCTGGGCGACGCGGACGCAGACTCTGGCCGTGCAGGGCAGCACCGACGGGGGGAGCTTCGGGACGCTTGTTGGGGCGGCGGCGCGGACGTTCGACCCTTCGACGGGCAACCAGGTGGCGCTGACCTTCAGCGCCGCGCAGACCCGCTACGTGCGTATCACCGTGACCGGTAACACCGGCTGGCCGGCCGGGCAACTGGCGGCACTTGAGGTGTACGCCAGCTGACCGGTTGTGGTGGCGGCCGCCGGACGCCGACCGGCGGCCGCCACCCACCCGACGAACGGGCGCACCACTAAGCTGCTGAGCCGGCGCGCAGTGGCGATGCCGGGACGGGGGCGGCGATGAACGCCGAAGATCGCATCGAACGGGCCAGGGCCCTCTATGAACACGCCGTGTTCAGCGGCGATGCTGGCGTGCTGGCCGACGCCGAACGAGACCTGGACGCGCTGGAGGCCGACACCGCGCTGGCCCGGGGGCGGATCCTGCATGCGCGATTCCTCAACGAACGCGCCATCAGCGGTGCGTCGCCCGTCGAGGACTCGGCTGAACTGCAGTTGTTCGAGCGTGCGATGGAGCTGTACCAGGCGCTGGGCGACACGCGCGGCCAGGCCGAGACGCTGTTCTGGATCGGCTGCCTGCATCAGGTGATCCGGCGCGACAACGAGACCGGGGTTCCGCACCTGACACGGTCCTACCAAATGGCGGCGCAGGTCGGCGACAAGGCGACCGAGGCCGAGGCACTTCGCCACCTGGGCATCGCGGCGCACACGGCGGGTCGACTGGACGAAGCGCGCGAGCGGCTGGAGGAGTCGTCACGGCTGCGCCGAGAAGTGGGGGCCCTGCCGGGCGTGGCCGCCAACATGGTCGGCCTAGCCTACATCGCCGCTGCCCAGGACCGCCGTTCGGATGCGCTCACTACACTCGACGAGGCGAACGCCATCGCCCAAGCCCACGGCGCCCATGCCATCGTGCGGCACATCGAGCAGGCAAGAACACACATCTAGATCGTTGACCGGTATTTCTTCTCTTCACTTGTGCCATTACTATCTCCTCCGCTCCCGGTCAATGGTCCCGAATGGAACCCTGTCCGGAAACCTCCGGGCAGCCCAATGCTGGGATCTTGATTTGGTGGTCTTGTCGTACCGGGCCCCTACGATGTGCCGATGACGCGATTCGTGCAGCATCCCGACTACGAGGGTACGGAGTTCATCGACCTGTCAATGGCCGGCGCAACCTTCCGCGAGGTGGATCTCAGCGGCGCCCGGATGCGTGGCGTGCTGCTGTTGGACGCCGACATCGACGGGGCGATCAACGGCCTGCGCGTCAACGGCGTGGAGGTCATGCCATTGATCGAGGCCGAGCTGGATCGCCTGCACCCCGAACGGCTTCGACTGCAGCCAACCACACCCGAGACGATGCGCGATGCGGTGGATGTCATCGAGGAGCTGTGGCAAGCGACGCTGCGACGCGTAAGCGTGCTGCCAGAGGAAGCCGTCCACAGATCAGTGAACGACGAATGGTCGCTCGCCCAAACCCTGCGACACACGATCTTCGTCGTGGACGCCTGGTATGGCCACGCGGCGGCCCTTCGCCCGAACCCGTTCCATCCGATCGGCGTACCCGCATCGTTCACCACCAACGGCACCGAGTTCGGCATCGACGAGTCGGCCGCGCCCACCCTCGGCGAAATCCTCGCCGTGCGCGCCGAGCGGATCGCCGATCTGCGCGCATATCTGGCGCAGGTCACGCAGGAGGAGCTGGACCGCGTGCGGGGGCCGAACACCGCGATCGGCTGCCCGCCGCCCGCCGAACGTACGGCGGTCAAGTGCCTGCAAGTCATCTTCAGCGACCAGTGGGCGCACGTGCAGTTCGCCGACCGCGACCTGGCTATCCTGGAACAGGAGTATTCGTGATGCTCGGCGATCGCCAAGCGACCCGCCAGATCCTGACCCGCCAGCCCGCTAACCAGCCCGCCCCGGGCACCACCGTGGTCACCGACAAGGGCTTGTCCGGCGGCAGCGAGCAACTGTTCACCGACCTGGGCCTGTTACTGATCCACCCGGCCCGCAAGGACGAGAAACCTCCCAGACCCGCCCCGAACTGCTTACGCCAACGCATGAAGCGATCATCTGGACGTTGAAGAACCAACTCGGCCTGGAACAACACGGCGGGCGGGTACCGGCCGGCCTATGGACCGTGTCCTGCAACGCCTGCTCCCCCCTCAACGCCGCGATCTGGCACAACTGGACCATCGACGCACCCGTCAAACGCTCCTTGATCGCCTACGACCATTGATGACCCGCCCAGAATTACCGGTCAACGATCTAGGCACCTACGACCGCGATCGAGGTCACCTCGGCCTGCCTCACGATCCCGGGTTGGAGCATTAGCCTCGACTGATGTCGTCAATCCGCCCGGTCGCCCTTGCCGTGCCACGTCGTGGTGAGGACCTGCTCGTATTCGAGCACCACGACTCCACGAACGACGAGACCTTCTACCGTCCCCTGGGCGGGGGGATCGAATTCGGCGAGACGGCCGAGGCCGCCGTACGTCGCGAACTGCGCGAGGAACTCGACGTCGAACTCCTCGACGTACGCCTACTGGGCGTTCTGGAAAACCTCTTTCAGGGATTCGGCCGCGACGGGCATGAGATTGTCTTCGTCTACGACTGCCGGCTCACCGACCAGTCGCTCTACGAGCGGGACACGGTCGGCGAGATCCTCGACAATCCGGGCACGCAAGTCATGTGGCGTTCCTTGAGCAGCTTCACCGCAGGCCGCCCGCTCTATCCCGCCGGCCTCGCCGACATGCTTCGCGGCCGCTAGGGGTCGCCGCCCGCGACCCTGCTGTGGGCACCTGCCCGCGGAACCACCCGATCGTCCGACCGAGCCGCGGACGTCGCCGCACACCTTCGGGGGTACGACGATCAGCACCGCACCAGCTTCGGGCCGGTCGCCGTCGAGGTGGCGCGGGTGCTGGTGGCGGCGCATCGGGGTGACGCCGCCGAGGCGGTGCGACGGCATGTGAGCGTCGTTCGGCGAGACGGGTGGCGGCGGTTGCCGGCCGAGTATCGGGGCGCCCTACCTGCTCGACGCCGCTCGGGCGTATCTCCAGGTGGGTGACCTGCGTGGGGCGGCGCGTGCGCTTGTCGACGCGGACAGTGTCGCGCCTGCTGAGGTTCGGTGTCGGCCGTTGGCGCGTACTCTCATCGCCGATGTCGCCCGGGCGCAGCCGGCGCCGGCCGGCGTGGCGCGGCTGGCGACGCTCGTCGGCCTCACCCGCTGACGGACGCGCCGGGCCGTCGAGCAGTGCCGGGCCAGGTGCCCTGCCGACCCGGCTCAAATCGGTTGTTGGCGCTGTCACCCGCTGGCTACGGTTCCTCGCGTGACCATGTCAGACGCGGATTGGTGGTCGTTGCTCCGGGAGTTGGACGAGCCGGTCGCGCCGGTAGGGCACGGCCTCAGTCCGGAGTTGCTCCTGCGGGCCATGGTGGAAGGCTCACTGCCGCAATCGGTGCGGGCGGCATCGAACGAGCGGGTCGAGCCATTCGCAGGTGATGGTCTGGAGGTACCACGGCACTTCGACCTCGCGGCGACCCAGGGTCGGTTCGACCGGCTCGCGGAGCGATTGAGCGAGGCCTACGGTTGCCGATGTGACGTCTGGCTGGCCCAGGACTCCGCATGTTTCGGCAGCATCTGGATTCCCTCCGAGGTCAGTCGCAGCCGCACGAAACGTACCCGAATCCCACTGTCGCTGACTGTGAGCGTAAGCAATTTTGGTGGCCTTGCCGCGTGCGGATCTTCCGCTCCGTGGGGCCACAAACCTCACCTGCACCCGGACGACCGCGCACGTATCGAGGAGGCACTCGACGGGCTCGACTACCTCCTCGTCCCAGAGCACATCCTCTCCGCGCCTTACGACGGGCCCAACGGTTGGGTGTTCGGCTCGACGAATGATGCGACCTGGTCCGTTCGATTCTTCGAGCCCTTCTGAACACGTCAGCTACGGGTCAGCCGGCCAGCGCCGCGCCGATCGCCCGCACCTGCGCCGGGGCGACCGACGCCCAGTAGTCGCCGTCGTGGCAGCCCACCCCGATGGTCACCACCCCCGGGTCGGGCAGCCGGTCCCGCAGTGTCTCGACCGCGCCCGCGAACGGGTCGGCCGCGCCGATCGCGATCCGCACCGGTAGGCCGGCGAACTGCGCGGCGCGGGTCGTCACGTCGTACCTGGCCCACTCGTCGGGATCGTCGAACGCGCCGGCGTTGACCCGCTCCGCGTCGGCGTACGAGCGGAAGATCGCCGGTGAGGTGGCAACCACCGCCCGGAACCGGTCCGGATGGGTCAGCGCGGCGAGCAGCGCGCCGTACCCGCCCATCGACCAGCCGGCCACCGCGACCCGGTCGGTGCGCAGGCCACGCCCGGCCAGCAGCGGCAGGAACTCGTCGACGAGCATGCCGAGCGGGTCGTCGGTGGCGTGCGGATGCCAGTAGCCGTCGCCGCCGTCCGGTGCGGCCAGCGCGAACGGGGGCACCCCTGCCGCGAGCGCGCCGGCCAGGAACTCCGGATACCTGGCGGCGGTGACGGCGGAGCGGGCGTCGGCCGCATACCCGTGCAGGGCCAGGCAGACGGGCAGCCGCGCGCCCGGGGCGTACCCGGGTGGGTAGGAGATGGCGAAGCCGACCTCCCGGCGGCGTGCCGTCGAGCGGAAGGTGCCGGTGACCAGCGGCTGGGGCGTGCCCTGCGGCGCGGTCGGCGGTGCGGCGTCGCAGCGGCCCAGCGCGCGGTCGAGCACCGACCGGCCGGGCAGCACCTCGGCGTCGACCAGGGCGATGCCGGCCGCGCCGAGCGCGGTGACGCCGCTGCCGGCGGCCACCAACTGAAGGATTCGGCGTCGACTGATCGGCATCCGGTCACCGTAGTCGCTGAGTGGGGGTCCTTACGGCGTCGGCGACGGTGTCCGTGGGCCAGGCGCTACGCGCCGCAAAACGCTACCGGGATGGGGGCGGGGATGGGGGCGGGGCAGGGGTGGATGCGCGGGGGAGTGGGCCGTGGGGGTACGACGATCAGCACCGCACCAGCTTCGGGCCGGTCGCCGTCGAGGTGGCGCGGGTGCTGGTGGCGGTGCGACGGCATGTGAGCGTCGTTCGGCGGGACGGGTGGCGGCGGTTGCCGGCCGAGTATCGGGGCGCCTACCTGCTCGACGCCGCTCGGGCGTATCTCCAGGTGGGTGACCTGCGTGGGGCGGCACGCGCCCTCGTCGACGCGGACAGTGTCGCGCCTGCTGAGGTTCGGTGTCGGCCGTTGGCGCGTACTCTCATCGCCGATGTCGCCCGGGCGCAGCCGGCGCCGGCCGGCGTGGCGCGACTGGCGACGCTCGTCGGCCGCACCCGACTAAAAAACCGGTCCGGTCGGTGCGGACCTGCGTGTGGCTTGAAGGCCACCCGATCCTGGACGGGGTTGCTGGTGGGCCGGGGCGCTGGCATCATCTGGGCATGATCGAAAGAATTGAGTCCTCCGTCCGCCGTTGAGCGTGACCCCCGAGCCTGGACTGCTCGGATCCCAGATGTCGTTGTTCGACCACGCGTTGCGGTTGCATCGCGAGGACCCCGACTCGCCTCTGTTCCGTGATGGTGCGCCCTATCCGGACGACGCGCAGCATCGAGGTCGGAAGTCTCGTTCTCAAGGACCGGATGATCGACGCCGCAGCGGTGCTGATGTCGCTGCCGTGCTGGATGCGCATTTCGCTGATCCGTCAAGCGTTCCGGGCGACCTCGTCGGGGCGGTTCACGACCTCGATGTTCCGATCCATCGCAACGACCACATCGCGGCCGCGGCCTGTCGGGTCGGTGCTGAACGTGTCCGGCAGACCGGTCGCTGGCTTGTCCAGCACGCCACCGATCGCTGCGCTGCGACTGTTGGCCTGGCACTGCTGGGCACCGTGTGGGATGAGGACGACATTCCGCTGATCAAGACGATCGGGCTGTTGTCGAACCACTTCGGCCCACTGGCCGCCCATGCGATGGAACGGCGGCGTGGGGGCTCGGACGCCCTGCTGTGGCTGGCCGAGCGGGTCACGGGCTGGGGACGGGTGTATGTGGTGGAGTCCCTGTGCAAGGTCGGCAGCACCGGATCGCGATCGTGGATGCTGCGGCGTGCGTGCGACGGCGACTACCTCAACCGCTACTTCGCCGGAGAGGTCGCCACCGCCGCACACCTGCACGAGGCGATCACCGCGGCGAACCCCGACCGCGAGGTGATCGACCATACCGGCCTGCTGCTGACCATGATGGCCGACAGTGCCGGCGTGGGCGTCACGCTCGACCACTATCCGCCCGCCCCAGCCGTCCTACAGGCCCACTGCGCGCACGCCGGCCAGCTCGATCCGTCGGTGGAGCGGTACCTCGTCGCTGCCGAACTGGCTGATTATCTGAACCAGACAGCGGCGCGACGAATGGCCTGGCCCGAGGGTGGACGAGAGCGAGTCCTGGGCGGTTACCTCGCCGTCTTGGATCGCGACGACTGGTGCACGGTAGCCCGCGCCGGGCTGGCCGCTGGTGATCAGCGCGTCACCTGGCTTGCCAGGACGCTGGCACCGCGCCTGAACCTTCGAGCGTTCACCGATGCCGTGGACCGGTAGCGCCCCGGAGGTCGTCGGCCGGGTGGATGGTGCGCACCGGGTCGGGGACGGGCCCGCGTCGCCGCCACTCGCGCGGGTAGCCGAGCGAGACCTCCTCGAACCGCACGCCGTCGTAGAAGGTCGTCCGGGGGATGTGCAGGTGCCCGTAGACCATCGTGGACGCGCCGAAGCGCAGGTGCCAGTCGCGGGTGCGGACGGTGCCGCACCACTGGGCGAACTCCGGGAACCACAGCACGTCGGTGGGTTCGCGCACCAGCGGGTAGTGGTTGACGAGCACTGTCGGCAGCGCGGGGTCACGCTCGGCCAGCCGGCGTTCGGTCTCGGTGACGCGGGCGTCGCACCACGCCTCCCGGCTCGGGTACGGGTCGGGGTGCAACAGCGCCTCGTCGGTGCACACCACCCCGGCCGCGTACGCCAGGGCCAGCGACTCCTCCTTGGTGCTCGCCTGCGGCACCCGGAACGTGTAGTCGTACAGGACGAAGAGCGGGGCGATGGTTGCCGGGCCGCCCTCGCCGTCCCACACCGGGTACGGGTCCTCGGGCGTGACGACACCCAGTCGCCGGCACAGGTCCACAAGCGCGCGGTAGCGGGCCTCGCCGCGCAGGTGCTCCGGGTCGCCGGGAGGCGTCCACAGCTCGTGGTTGCCGGGCGCCCAGACGACTTTCGCGAACCGGCTGCTCAGCAGGTCAAGTGCCCACTCGATGTCGGCGAGGCGATCGGCCACGTCGCCGGCGACGAGCAGCCAGTCGCCGGGATGGTCCGGCCGCAGCTCCTCGACGAAGGCGCGGTTCTCCGCGTAGCTGATGTGCAGGTCGCTGACGGCCCGCAACCGGGGAGAGAGGCTCACCGTTCGAGGCTAGGCCGCCGCGACCGGATCGGTACACCCCGATCCGGTCGCGGCGCCGGCCGGCCGGTCAGCAGAACCAGCCGTCCTGCACCCAGCCGCGTCTGTTGATGTACCCGTAGGCGAAGCCGTAGACGTAACCGCCGCTGCGGGGACCCTCGACCAGAAATGTCTGACCCTGGTAGAGGGTGCCCATCCAGGCGCCGTTGGGCTGCGTGCGGACGAACAGGTCACTCGCGCAGACCGTCTCCCGCTGGCCGATCGTGCCGTTGGCGGCAAGGGCGGGCGTCGGCGCGGCGAGCGTCGCGGCGACGACCCCGGCCAGCAGGCCGGCGGCCACCCGGGTGCTCACCATGAGTCGTACCCGCCGATGCACTCGGCGCGCAGGTAACCCCAGTCGTTCGGGCCGAAGTCGAAGGACGCGGCCCACCCGTTGTAGACCGGGTGCGCGCCCGGGGTGTGGCCGATCTTGTTGCCGTACTCCAACGTGCGCTTCAGGCCGGTGGGGCCGCCTGCGGAGTCGTAGTTGGCGTAGAAGCTGGCGCTCTGGCAGACCACTATGGCGTGCCGTGGCACCACCGGGTCGGCCTGGGCGGGCGTGGCGCCCAGGGCGGCCACGACCGCCCCGACGGCCAGCGCCGCGGAAATTCTTCGAAGCATGCCCACCTCCGGTATGCCGAAACTTTCCTACCGGCGACCCTACCGAAGGTGTTGATAAATGTCGATGTGGGGCGCGGGTTTCGGGCCTGACCTGGGCAACGCCGGTCGGCCGCATATCCGGCGACCCGACGGGAAAGCGCGGGGCGTCCGACAGCCCACACCGGAGCAGGAGAAAAAACATGCCTTTCATCACCGTGGGGACGGAAAACTCCGCACCCATCGACCTGTACTACGAGGACCACGGATCCGGTAAGCCGGTCGTGCTGATCGCAGGTTTCCCGTTCAACGGGGCAACCTTCGAGAAGGCGACAAACGCGCTGCTCAACGCCGGATACCGGACGATCACCTACGATCGACGCGGCTACGGCAACTCCGCCCAACCGGCGTTCGGGTACGACTACAACACGTTCGCGGCGGACCTGGACGTGCTGATGACCGAACTTGACCTGAGCGACGCGACACTCGTGGGTCACTCGATGGGCACCGGCGAGGTGGTCCGCTACCTGGCCAACTACGGCTCCCAGCGAGTGAGTCGCGGCGTGCTGCTCAGCCCGCTGCAACCCATGCTGGCCAAGGCGAAGGACAACCCGGAGGGCGTCGACACGAACCTCTTCAAGGGTTTCCAGCAGGCCATCATCAAGGATCGCTACGCCTATCTGACGTCGTTCTGCGACGCGTTCTTCAACCCGGACCAGAACATGGGCAAGCGGGTCAGCGAGGACGCGTACCGGGCGCACTGGCAGATCGGCGCGATGGCCTCAGCCAGGGCCACCCACGACAGCGTGGACGCCTGGCAGGAGGACTTCCGCCCCGACCTGCCGAAGATCGACGTGCCGATCTTGATTATGCAGGGTGACCAGGACCGGGTCCTGCCCTATCCGGTGACCGGCCAGCGGCTCGGGCCGATGATGCCGACCGCCAATCTGATCACGCTCAAGGGCGCGCCGCACGGCATCCCGTGGACGCACGCCGACGAGGTCAACAAGGCGATCATGGACTTCATGAAGCAGCCCGCGAAGGCTCGCGCCTGACCCGTCCCGGTAGCCGATCGGACGCCAGCGTCCCGATGACGCTGCGGCACCCGACCCCTTCCCGGGTCGGGTGCCGTCGGCGTTTCACGGCCGGTGGGCCACCACCGCGCCGTTCGCGCCGGGGGCGTCGAACGGCACGGTACGCACGTCGACGAACCCGGCGTCGGTCAGCCACGCGCCGTACTCGGCGGCCGAGTAGTTCCGGCCGCCCTCGGTCTCGACGAGCATGTTCATGCCCATCAGGGCCGCCTCCGGTGGCCCGGTGCGCTCGTCGTTGAGCAGCAGCTCGCAGACGACTATCGCCCCACCGGGCGGCAGCGCCTCACGACAGCGGGCCAACAGCGCCCGGTTCGTCGGCTCGTCCCAGTCGTGCAGGATCATGCTGAGCAGGATGACGTCGTGCCCGTCCGGCAACGCGGGATCGGCGAGGAAGTCGCCGGGTACCGCGTCGATCCGATCGGTCAGCCCCGCCTCCGCGATCCGCTCCCGCGCCCGTACGCACACGTGCGGCAGGTCCAGGACCGTCGCCCGCAGCTCGGGTAGGCGGCGGCAGAACTCGATCGGGAACGCGCCGGCCCCGCCGCCCACGTCGAGCAGCCGACGGTACGCGGAGAAGTCGTACGCCTCGGCGAGCGCGCTTGCCGTGAAGCTTGACGTCGAATACATGGCGTCCCAGAACTGCGCCAGCATCAACGGATCCTCGGTGTCGAACATGGACTGCTGCGACTCCGGGTCCCAGGTCAACGGTCGATCCGTGCGCAGCGCCTCGCCGATGCGGTGCCACGGCAGGTAGGTGCGCAGGTCGGAGTAGCGGATCTGGGCGCCGAAGTAGTAGGGGCGACCCTCGACCAGGAACTGCTCGGCCAGCTCGGTATTGCGGTAGCCGTCGCCGGCCTTCTCCAGCAGACCGAGCGAGGCGCATGCGGCGAGCAGCAGGTCCGCCGGCCGGTCGGGCAGCCCGAACTCGGCCGCGGCCTGCTCGACTGTCATCGTCCGCCCCCCGGCGAGCCGGGTGAACAGACCGAGGTCGACGCCGGCCGCGAGGGTCTTGAACCCCCACACGCCGGCCACGAGCTGCATGAGGGGAGTCGGAGTGACCATGGCGACATGAGATCACACATCACACGTTTCCACGATGGACGTTCACGCCCGGATCAGCGTCACCAGGCCGGCGGCCACCAGCACCCCGGCCCAGAGCCTGTCGACGTTGAACCAGGCCCGACGCAGCACCCCGACCCCGAGCACCTGGTAGACAAGCACCGCCACGACCAGTGCGGTGCCGAGCATCGCCACGGTGTGCACACCCGCCGCGGCCAACCCGGTCAGCGCGCCGACCGGCGCGGCGGCCAGGTGCCCGGAGTGACCTCCGGACACCGGCTCGGCGACAAGCACCGGCAGCAGCATCAGCCCCGCGCCGTGGGCCGACGACATGAGGAACGACCAGCCGGCGAGCTGTGCCGAGGACAGCCGCATCCCGGCCCAGCGGAAGTGCCGCTCGGAGAGCAGCCGCCACAGCCCGAACCCGACAAGCAGCACGCCGCCGACCACCGCCAGGGCGGTGCTCGCCGTCACCGACCTGGTCGCGGTGACCAGGGCGGCGACGATCGCCACGGATGCGAGATGCCCGGCCGCGATCGGCGGCAGAGCGCGCAGCAGCGCCGCCCGGTCGCGCTCCTGCAGGCCCCGGGCCACCGCGAACAGCCAGCCCATGGCCGGGTTCAGGCCGTGGAACGCGCCGAGCGCCGCGAGCGTCGCGAGGGTCCGGACGGTCACGGAAAGCAGTACGAGTCGGAGGACGCGTCCCCGCCCTGGAGGCGGGTCTGGTGCACCCGCCGGCCCCGGAACTCCTCGCCGTGCGGGAAGAACCTCTCGTCGGGCGTGAGCCCGCCGGCGTCCACGTCGACGTCGAGCTTCGCCAGCCAGGCCCCCACCCCGTCCGGATAGAACTGGTCGTCCCACGAGCCGTAGAGGGAGTTGCTGACGTAGACCCGCCGCCCGTCCCGGCTCACCTCGACCATCTGCGGCCCACCGGCGAGGGCCTCGTCGGGCGCGGACGGGTGCGCGGTGCGGCGGACGATCCCGCCGAGGTGCACCGAGCCGGTCTGCACGGGGTGCAGCGGGTCGCTGACGTCGTACTGGCGCAGCTCGCCGGTGCCCCAGCAGGAGACGTAGAGGAACTTGTCGTCCACCGACAGGTCGATGTCGGTCACCAGCGGCGGCACCGCGCCGAACGGCTTGAGCAGGTCGGGCAGGTCCGCCGGGTCGGCCGGCTCGGCCGGGATGTCGATCACCTTGGTGACCGCCCAGGCGTCTCCGTCGCGGTGCCACAGCCAGACCGAGGCGGACAGGTCCTCGACGCTGATCACCACCCCGACGAAGCCGTACGACTTCCGCGGATCGTGTGCCGGGCGTAGCTCCAGCGGCATCTGGTACTGATCACCCAGGTCGACCCGCTGCACGTGCCGACGTTTCGCGAGGTCCCAGAAGTGGATGGCGTGGCCGTAGCGCCGGCCCAGCAGCAGCTCGCCGATGATCCCGTCCTCGATCATCGACGGGGTGCCCCACTCGCTTGTGACGAGCACGTCCTGGGTGAGGTGCCACCACACGTCGTACGCCAGGAACTGCGGGCCCCGGTCGGCCTCCCACGCCCCACGGACGTCGAACGTGGTGTGGTCCAGGATCGCGATGCCACCCGGACCCTCCGCGCCGTCCGCGCCACCGAGCGCGGACAGGTAGATGCCGTCCGGGCCGCAGTGCACGGTGTGCGGTCGGGAGTAGCCGGCCCGCTTCGACAACTCCTCCGGCCCGATCACCTTGACGACCTGCGGTTGGCGCGGGTCGGGCTGGGTGTCGAGCACGTGGATGCGCGACGAGCGCAGGCCGGGCACGATCAGGTAGCGCCGCTCGACGTGCGGGTGCGGGGCGGTCGGGCAGAGCGCGCTGCTGCACGCGTTCCACCCGAAGTGGTGCACCTCGTCGCCGAGGTGCGGCAGGTCGGTCCAGCCGACGACCCGGCCGTAGTCGGGGGAGTCGGGGTCGGTGTCCAGCACCGCGATGGCGTCCGGGCGGCTGGCGCTGCGGTCGAAGGCCGCCACGTAGGCGAGCTTCTCCGCCGGCGCGGTCGCCGCCTGCGACGGTGACGGGTAGAAGGTGGGGTCGGGCGTCCAGCGGGTCATCGGGTCTCCGCTCGTTCAGGTGGTGGGAACGCCGAGTCGGTCGAGCAGGTGGCGGCGCAGCGCGCCGAAGCCCGGGTCGTCAGGCGTACGGGTGGGGCCGAGGTCGACGGGCAACTCCGCGGCGATGCGGCAGTCGTCGAGGAGCAGGATCCGGTCGGCGAGCAGCAGTGCCTCCTCCACGTCGTGGGTGACAAGCAGGGCGGCGAAGCCGTGTTCGGCGCGCAGCCGGCGCAGCAGCACCTGCATCCGCAGCCTGGTGAGCGCGTCCAGGGCCCCGAACGGTTCGTCGAGCAGCAGCAGATCCGGTTCGCGGACCAGGGCGCGCGCCACAGCCACCCGCTGCGCCTGCCCGCCGGACAGCTCGGCCGGCCAGGCGCGGTGCCGCTCGGCGAGCCCCACCTCCCGCAACGCCCGATCGATGCGCCCGACGGTGTCCGGGCCGGACAGGCCGAGCCCGACGTTCGCCGCCACCCGCTTCCAGGGCAGGAGCCGGTGTTCCTGGAAGACCACGGCGGCGGTGCCGTGCACGACTGTCTCGCCGCTGGCGTCGCCGTCCAGCCCGGCGAGGATCCGCAGGAGGGTGCTCTTGCCGGAGCCGCTGCCGCCCAGCAGGGCCACCACCTCGCCCCGCGCGATGGTCAGGTCGACCCCGGCCAGCACGACCGCCGACCCGAAGGCCCGGTGGATCGCGTGGGCGGTCAGCACCGGCGTCGCGCCGGTCAGCTGGCTCGCAGTCCGCGTCGCCATGTCAACATCCTCCTCTCCGCAACGCGCAGGGCAAGGTCGGATATCAGCCCGAGCAGCGCGTAGACGAGCAGGCCGAGGACCACGACGTCGGTCTGACTGAACTCCCGCGCCTCCATCATCAGGAAGCCGATGCCGGTCTGGGCGTTCACCTGCTCGCCGACGACGAGGCTGAGCCAGGCCGCCCCGATCGCGAGGCGCAGGCCGAGGAAGAGCGACGGCAGCGCGCCGGGCAGCACCACGTGGCGCAGCCGGGCGGCCTGCCCGAGCCCGCAGGCGCGGGCCGCCTCCACCAACCGTTCGTCGATGTCCCGGATGCCGGCGTACGTGTTGAAGTAGATGGGGAAGAACGCGCCAAGGGCCACCAGGCTGATCTTCAACGACTCGCCGATGCCGACCCAGATGATCAGCAGCGGCACGAGGCCCAGGTGCGGCAGCATCCGGGCCATCTGCACCGGCGGGTCGACCAGGTCGTCGCCGAGGCGCAACAGCCCGGCCACCGTGCCCAGGACCAGCGCCAGGACGCCGCCGATGAGCAGACCCGCGCCGGCCCGGGTCAGGGAGTCCAGGAGGTGGACGGCGAGCGTACCGTCGCGGGACAGTCGCCAGCCGGTGGCGAGCACGTCGCTCGGCGCGGGCAGCTTCTCCGGCGCCAGCACCCCGGTGCGGGCGGCCAGTTCCCAGCCCAGCACCAGCACGACCGGGCTCACCAGCCGTCGCCACCGCCGGGCCGGCCGGGGCCGTCGCGGGTCGGGCGCCGCGACGGCCGCGGCCTCCGGCGGCGTTTCCAACAATGGTGTACGACTCACTGGAACACCGCGCTGAAGCGGTCGTCCACCCGGCTCCTGATGTCGACCGGGCCCGGAATGAGGTCCAGCGCGATGAAGCTGTCCGTGATGGCCTGGAGTTCGTCGCCGATGGCCGGGGTGACCGGGGCGAGCGGCTTGGCGCTGCGGTCCAGGGCGCGGCTGGTGACGTCCTCCGGGATCTTCAACTCCGGGGCGAGCGTGCGGGCCCGCTCCTGCGGGTTGGCGATGCCCCAGTCGGTCACCTCGCGGTAGCGCTGCAGGAACGCCCGGATGTCGTCCGAGCGCTTGGCGACCGCGTCGGGGGCGGCCAGCACGTACTCACGGTTGCTGGCCAGGCCGGTCGCGTCGGCGAGCACCCGCACGCCCGGCTGCTCGGCGAGCGCGAAGTACGGGTCCCAGATCACCCAGGCGTCGACCTGCCCGCTGTCGAACGCGGGCCGCCCCTCGGCCGGCTTGAGGTACTTGACCTCGATGTCCTTCAACGTCATCTTGTTGGCCTCCAGCAGCCGGACCAGCAGCCAGTGCACGTTGGAGCCCTTGTTGAGGGCGATCGTCTTGCCCTTGAGGTCGGCGAAGCTGCGGTAGCCGCTGTCGGCCTTGACCAGCACCGCCTCACCCTGCGGGATCGGCACCGAGGTGCCGATGATGGAGAACGGGATCTTCCCGGCGGCGGCGAAGACGGGTGGGGCCTCCCCGACCTGCCCGATGTCGATCGACCCAGCCTTGAGCGCCTCGGTGAGCGCCGGACCGCTCTCGAACAGCGACCACTCGACGCCCGGGGTCTCGCCGCGCGCCTTGACCAGGCTCAGCCCCCCGAAGCGCTGGTAGCCGATCCGCAGCTTGGCCGCGCTGCCTCCGGCGTCGGCAGTCCCGCCGCAGGCGCTCACGGCGGCTGCGGCGAGCAGGACCACGGCGGTGAACGCGGCCGTCAGCAGGCGGCGACGTCGGCTATGACTCGGCGAGGGGGTACGCATGGCGGCTCCTTGGGTCGGACGGGTGTGCCGGGCCGCATCGACAGGCGTGGGGCGGCGTGGGCGGTAGCCTACTAACCCGATAGGTTTTATGGGTAGGCTGTCGGCGGGATCGTCCCACCCCTCAGGAGGTGCCCGCCTCACCGCGCGCGCCACCCGCACCCGCTCCGCCGCGCACTGGAGGAAAGAGCCCCGATGACCCTCACCTTCCACTGGTTCCTGCCCACCAACGGCGACAGCCGGGACGTCGTCGGCGGCGGCCACGGCGTGCCGACCGGGGCCGCCGGAGGCGCCCGACCGGCAAGCGTGGCGTACCTGGGGCAGATCGCCCGCACCGCCGAACAGCTCGGCTTCGTCGGCGCGCTCACCCCCACCGGCGCGTGGTGCGAGGACGCCTGGTTGAGCACGGCGATGCTCACCGAGGTCACCGAACGCCTCAAGTTCCTGGTGGCCTTCCGGCCCGGCCTGACCTCACCCACCCTCGCCGCCCAGATGGCCTCGACGTTCCAGCGGCTGTCCCGGGGCCGCCTGCTGCTCAACGTGGTCACCGGCGGCGAGTCATCGGAGCAGCGGGCGTACGGCGACTTCCTGGACAAGGACGCCCGGTACGCGCGGGCCGACGAGTTCCTGCACGTCGTGCGCGCGCTCTGGCGGGGTGAGACGGTCGACCACCACGGCGCCCACCTGCGCGTCGAGCAGGCCCGGCTGCACCGGCTGCCCGACCCGGCGCCGCCTGTCTACTTCGGCGGCTCGTCCGCCGCCGCCCTGCCGGTGGCGGTGCTGCACAGCGACGTCTACCTCACCTGGGGCGAGCCGCCCGCCCAGGTCGCCGACAAACTGGACCGGGTGCGGGCGCTGGCCGCCGAGGCCGGCCGGTCCCTGCGGTTCGGCATCCGACTGCACGTCATCGCCCGGGACACCGCCGACGAGGCGTGGGCACAGGCTCGCCGCCTGCTCAGCGGCATCTCCGAGGCCGACATCCGGGCCGTGCAGGACGGGCTGCGCCGCAGCGAGTCCGAGGGGCAGCGCCGGATGCTCGACCTGCACGGTGGCTCCCGCGACAGCCTGGAGGTCTCGCCCAACCTGTGGGCAGGCGTCGGGCTGGTCCGGGGTGGCGCGGGCACCGCACTCGTCGGCAGCCACCGCGAGATCGCCGACCGGATCGCCGAGTACCACGCGCTCGGCATCGACGAGTTCATCCTCTCCGGCTATCCGCACCTGGAGGAGGCGTACTGGTTCGGCGAGGGCGTCCTGCCGATCCTGCGCGAGCGCGGACTGTGGCGGCACCCCGACGGTCAGCCGGGGCCGACGGACGCGGTCGACGTCCCCTTCGCCGGCACGTCCACACCCCGCCCGGCACCGGAGCCCGCCGCGGCCCGCTGACCGGCCCACCCGTGCCGGCGGACACCGTCTGACTTGTCGTGGGGTGCTACCACTGAGGCACATCCGCGAACTGGTGGTGATCGCGTGGGCGACGACTGGGCAGCCGACCCGCCCGAACCCGAGGGCTGGCCGCTGCCTCGACGCGCCCGGAGGCGGCTGGCGGACGGGTTCGACGACGACCTGGTCGAGGTTGCCGACGAACGCGCGCCGTATCAACGTCGGTGGTCTGAACCACCCACCGACGATTACCTGCCGCTCGCTGACGAAGAGCCCGACGGCACTCCGGCCGACGTCGACCGGTCGGAAGCCGGCGCCCCGGACGATGTCGCCGACAGGCCGGATACGGTGCCGTGGTGGGTCACCCAGGGGGAACACATAAGCGAGACGACGCTGTCCAACCACAAGAGGGAGCGTGGGCACAGGCTGCACGGTTTTGCCATCGGCTACGACACATTCTGGGACCACGTCGACGATGACCCGGTGTCGGTGGTCCCCACGCTACGAGCCGTCGAGCTCGCACTGGACCGGCGGTACGTCGCGCTGCGCTCACTGTGGACGCCGAGGCTGCCACCGCTCATGCTCGGCGTGGGGGTGGCCGCCATCGCGGCGTTCGGCATCGTCAACGGGCCACTGGCTCACCGGCTGGTGGCCCTCGCCACGAGCCTGCTCTTCGGGGTCACCTTCGCGCTTGTCGTCTCGCGCCTCGTCATCCAGTGTCGCGTCGTGGCCGTCGGCGGCGGCGCCGTGGCCGCGGCGTGCGTCGTGGTGTCGACCGTCCCGACGATCCACGGGACTCGCTGGTACGACGTCCTGGTAGGGCTCGCGTTCGCGGGTGCGGGGCTGCTCGCCGTCGCGCTGTGGCCGATCATGCGGGAGCGGCGCGTCGAGCGGGACCACTGGACGCGTCCCGACGTGGCCCTGATCGCCGCTCTCCTGGACTTTGCCGTCTGGGTCGAGTTCAATCCGGCAACGCAGGACCGGCGCCACGCCGTGCAGGCGCTGGACCGCGCCGCCACCACGTTCGAGTTCGCGTGGCATCGCGTGCACCGGACCGGGGTCGACATCGCCGATCGGCAATTGCGTGGGTGGGCCAGCCGGATCCGCGCGGAGACGCGCGAGCTGCAGCGCTGGTACGCCATCGGCGTTCCATCGAAGCTCTCCCTGCTCTTGCGCACCTACCTGCTCATCCAGGCGATCGTCAACCGCTTCCCCCTCGACGACCACGAGGATGGCTGGGTACGCCACGGGAGCTGGCGCCGGCCGCCGACGTCAGCGATCGCCCGGCTGTGGGTACGCGGCAGGCAGTCCGGTCGGTACGTGCGCCAGTGCCTGCTCGCCACAGTCATCGCGAGCGCCGCGCTGCTCCTGCTCGCGGTCACCATCTGGAGCGCTGTGCCGACCTTCATCGGCGGGCACGTCTCCCGAGACCTCGGCTCGGCGCTGACCTTCGACCCGACGATGCGCGTGTTCGTCGCCGGTATCAGCCTGTCGTTGTTCGCGCTGGCCGGGCGCGCGTTCACCCACCGGCGCTGAGCCGCGCTTCCTTGATCGGTGGCAGCTGAGCGACTCGACACGCCGCGCACCGCCCTGCTGAGCTGCCACCGATCGCCGTGCCCCTTCGCCGTCCCGGGGGCGGCCCGGCTATGCGCCGGTGGCGTCCCAGACCAGCACGTGGACGACGAACGCCTGATCCGCGCGTGTGTTCGTGATCGTCGCGAACCCCAGCCGACCCTCCGAGGTACGGAAGCAGAAGTCCGCGCCGTCCGTGAACGAGGGGAGCGCCGACCCGGTGGCCGACGCGACGCAGCCCGCGTACGCCTGGGCGGGGTTGCCCCCGGAGTACGGGTAGACGTTCGGCCCGTTGGCGACCTGGACGTTGTCCGCCCTCACCTGTCCCCAGTCGTGGTAGAGGTCGAGCCCGTCTGTCGCACCGTCGGAGTGTTTCGCGACGACCTGCTGATCGGGCCGGTCGACGTCGACCGCGGCGAAGCGGGGCAGCACCACGCTCCGGTCCACGAGCGTGCGGGGCGCGTCCGGGTCCGTCGCCGTCGTACCCCCGCTGGTCGGGGTGGCCGTGGGCGTAGAGCTGAGCGGCGCGGCGGCGCCTGTGGTCGGCGGGGGCGCGGCGGCCGACGTCGGCGGCGTGGCCGTCGAGGAGCCTGCGGTGGGCGGCGCCGTCGAGTGGCGGCTGAGCTGGGTCGCCACGACACCACCCAGCAGCAGGCAGCCCAGCGCCAGCAGCGCGACCGCGAGACGGGTCCGCCGGTACCACAGCCAGAACCCGGCGAGCAGCAGGACCGCGGTGAGGGTGAGGACGAACAGCAGCACGTCCCGGCGCAGCACGCTCTCCACGGCGGTCACCACACCGAGAATGTTGGCCGCCACGCCGATCACGGCGAGCGTCCGGATCCGATGATCGCCGCTGCCGCTGCCGCTGCCGCTGCCGCTGCCGCTGCCGCTGCCGCTGCCGCTCGTTTCGGGCGGCGTGGCCGACTCTCCCAACGCATACCTCCACTGTGGATTTCGCACGATCGGACGACGGGACGGACCCGCCCTGTCATGATTCCATCGGCGCGCTCGTGCGCCAGGTGTCGTGCACGATGTGCGGGGGTCAGTCGGCTATCCGACGGGGCCACGCCGACGCCGCTGATCCCGAACGGACTGTTGCCCCGGCCCGTGACGATCCTCTACGGTCTGCTGAAGCGGTGGGCGGTGCGGTCCGCATCCGACCGGACACCGCCGGATGCCCGTCGTGCGGGCCGGGATGGTGGAGTCCCGGGCCAGCCCCTCGGCGGTGGTTCCGGCGGTCGTGTGACTCCAGCTCGTACCCCGGGTGACTGCTGCCCGGCGCGGCTCCCTGCGGAGCCGACGGCGAGCCGGACACGCCGATCACCACCGGAGAGTGCCGTGTTCCTCAGCCCGCACGAGCAGGACCGCCTGCTCGTCCACGTCGCGGCCGATGTCGCCCGCCGCCGCCGCGAACGCGGCCTGCGCCTCAACTATCCCGAAGCCGTTGCGATGATCACCGCCTTCCTGCTCGAAGGGGCCCGCGACGGCCGGTCGGTGGTCGACCTCATGTCGGCCGGCCGGACCGTGCTCGGCCGCGACGACGTCCAGGACGGCATCGCCGAGCTGCTGAGGGAGGTGCAGGTGGAGGCGACGTTCCCGGACGGCACCAAGCTCGTGACGGTGCACCACCCGATCCCGTGATCCCGGGAGAGATCCTGCCGGCGGCCAGCCCGGTCGAGATCAACGTGGGTCGGCCGGTTACCACAGTGGTCGTGGTCAACACCGCCGACCGGCCGGTGCAGGTGGGTTCGCACTACCACTTCGCGGAGACCAACCCCGCCCTGGCCTTCGATAGGGGTGCCGCCTGGGGGCAGCGCCTCGCCGTACCGGCGGGCACCTCGGTCCGTTTCGAGCCGGGCGTCAGTCGCAGCGTTGACCTGGTCCCGCTCGGTGGCGCGCGCATCGTGCCGGGCCTGCGCGGGGAGTGCGCCGGACCGCTGGACGAGGCACCCCCGGCCACGCCGACGAGCGGCGCGCGAGGAACCGACGCGCCGGCGACCGACGTGGCGGCGGCCGACGGGCCGGCGCGGTGAGCGCCGTGCGGCGGGACCGCTACATCGACCTGTACGGGCCCACCACCGGCGACCGCATCCGCCTTGCCGACACGAGCCTGCTGATCGAGGTGGAGACCGACCACTGCGTCGGCGGCGACGAGGCCGTCTTCGGTGGTGGGAAGGTGATCCGCGAGTCGATGGGGCAGTCGCGGGCCACCCGCGCCGAAGGCGCCCTCGACACCGTCATCACCGGCGCCGTCGTGCTCGACCACTGGGGTGTGGTCAAGGCCGACGTGGGGCTGCGGGACGGGCGGATCGTCGCCCTCGGCCGGGCCGGCAACCCGGACACCATGCCCGGCGTGCACCCCGACCTGGTCATCGGCCCGGCCACCGAGGTGATCGCCGGCAACGGCCGGATCCTCACCGCCGGTGCCGTCGACACCCACGTGCACTTCATCTGCCCGCAGATCGTCACCGAGGCGCTTGCCAGCGGCATCACCACGCTCGTGGGCGGCGGCACCGGACCCGCCGAGGGCACCCGGGCCACCACTGTCACCCCGAACGCCTGGCACCTGGCCCGGATGCACGAGGCGCTGGACACGCTGCCGGTAAACGTGCTGCTGCTCGGCAAGGGCAACACCGTCTCCACCGAGGCGCTCTGGGAGCAGCTTCGGGCGGGCGCGGGCGGTTTCAAACTGCACGAGGACTGGGGCACCACTCCGGCGGCGATCGACGCCTGCCTGCGGGTGGCGGACGCCTCCGGGGTGCAGGTGTCGATCCACACCGACACCCTCAACGAGGCCGGGTTCGTGGCCGACACGCTGCGCGCGATCGGTGGACGGGCGATCCACTCGTACCACACCGAGGGAGCGGGAGGCGGGCACGCGCCGGACATCATCACGGTGGCCAGCGAGCCGAACGTGCTGCCGTCGTCGACCAACCCGACCCGCCCGTACACCCGGAACACCCTCGCCGAGCACCTGGACATGCTGATGGTCTGCCACCATCTCAACCCGTCCGTACCGGAGGACCTGGCCTTCGCCGAGAGCCGGATCCGACCATCCACAATGGCCGCCGAGGACCTGCTGCACGACCTCGGCGCGATCTCCATCATCGGCTCCGACGCGCAGGCGATGGGCCGGGTGGGCGAGGTGATCCTGCGGACCTGGCAGAGCGCCCACGTCATGAAGGAACGGGTGGGCGCGCTGCCGGGCGACGGCGCGGCAGACAACCACCGTGCGCGACGGTACGTGGCGAAGTACACCATCTGCGCGGCGATGGCCAACGGGCTGGAGCGGGAGATCGGCTCGGTCGAGCCCGGCAAGCTCGCCGACCTGGTGCTCTGGGATCCGGCGTTCTTCGGCGTACGACCGCACCTCGTGCTCAAGGGCGGCATGATCGCGTACGCCCAGATGGGTGACGCCAACGCGTCGATCCCGACGCCGCAGCCGATGCTGCCGCGGCCGATGTTCGGGGCGTACGGGGCCGCGGCGGCCGCCACCAGTCTGACGTTCGTGGCGCCGGCCGCCCTGGACGCCGGTCTGCGTCTGGACGTGCGGCGGCGGGTGGTGCCGGTCGCCGACGTGCGGTCCAGGGGCAAGGCCGACCTGCCGGAGAACAACGCCATGCCGCACATCGAGGTGGACCCGGACACCTTCACCGTGCGGATCGACGGCCAGGTGGTGGAGCCGGACCCGGTGCCCCAGCTGCCGATGGCCCAGCGGTACTTCCTGTTCTGATGGCGACGTCGAGCCTGCTCCTGTTGCTGGCCGACGGACGCTTCCCGGCCGGCGCGCACGCGCACTCCGGCGGCCTGGAGGCGGCCGTCGCCGCCGGCCGGGTCACCGACCTGGCCTCGTTGGAGTCGTTCCTGGTCGGCCGGCTTACCACCGCCGGGCTGGTCGGGGCCGCGTTCGCGGCGGCGGCACACCGGGTGGCACTGCCGGTCGGCGCCGCCACCGCCGCCCCGGCCCAGCCCAGCGCGCGACCGCTCGGACGGGGCCATCCGGCCGGGCGGTCGGGTGCGCCGGCCGATCCTGCCGGGGTCGGCGCGGCGCGCGACGCGTTCACCGAGAACGGCGTGCGGTCGGGTGCGCCGGACGGTTCTGCCGCGCGGTCGCGTGCGTTGGCCCAGCTCGACGCGGAGTTGGACGCGCGGACCGCCGCGCCGGCGCTGCGCGCGGTGTCCCGCCGCCAGGGGCGGGCGCTGCTGCGCGCCGGACGGGCCATCTGGCCGCAGGCGTCGTTCGGTGACCTGCCCGCCACACCCGGGGGAGCGCACCAGCCGCTGGTGCTCGGGCTGCTCTGCGCCGCCGCCGGGTTGAGCCGCACCGAGACCGCCACGGTCGCCGCGTACGGGACGGTGACCGGTGCGGCCAGTGCCGGCGTACGTCTGCTCGGCCTCGACCCCTACCAGGTCCAGGCAGTACTCGTCGGCCTCGCCGACCTCTGCGACGGCACCGCCGCCGACGCGGCACGTGCCGCCGACGATCCACCCGAGCGGCTGCCGGCCGCCGCCGCCCCGCTCGCCGACATCCATGCCGAAGCCCACGCCACCTGGGAGGTGCGTCTCTTTGCGTCCTGACACTGTTGAGCCGACCGCTGTACCCGCCGTTGTGCCCGCCGCCGGGCCGATCCCGCCGCACGACGAGACCGTTCCGCACACCCATCCCGAACCGGGGGTGGACCCGCACCCGCCGCTGGCGCGGTCGGGCCGCGCGCTGCGGGTCGGCATCGGCGGGCCGGTCGGATCAGGTAAGACCGCCCTGGTGGCCGCCCTCTGCCGGGCGTTCGCCGACGAGTTGCGGCTCGGCGTGGTGACCAACGACATCTACACGACCGAGGACGCCGACTTCCTCAAGCGGGCCGGCGTCCTGGACCCGAGCCGGATCCGCGCCGTGGAGACCGGCTGCTGCCCGCACACCGCCATCCGCGACGACATCGGCGCCAACCTCGACGCCGTGGACGAGCTGGCCGAGGCGCTCGGCCCGCTGGACCTGGTGCTGGTGGAGAGCGGCGGAGACAACCTGACAGCCACATTCAGCCGGGGCCTGGTCGACCGGCAGATCTTCGTGGTCGACGTGGCCGGCGGGGACAAGGTGCCGCGCAAGGGCGGTCCCGGGGTCACGTCCGCGGACCTGCTCGTGATCAACAAGACCGATCTGGCGCCCATGGTGGGCGCCGACCTCGCGGTGATGGACCGGGACGCGCGGGCCCGCCGCGGGGACCTCCCCACCCTCTTCCTGTCGATCGTCGGCGACCCGACGGCGGGTCGGGTCGCCGACTGGATCCGGCACGAGCTGGCCCACCACGCGGCCCTGCACCCCGTCACCGCGCCGGCCGGCCCGGCCTGATGCGAGCGTTCGCCCGGCTGGTGGCTCGCGCCGACGGCCGGGGCGGCACGGTCCTGACCGAGGTGCACGGCGAGACGCCGCTGTTGTTACGGCAGACGCCTGGCGACGGCGGCGTCGCGACAGTGCACGTCGTGGGCGGCGCCGCCGGCCCGCTCGCCGGCGACGACCTCCGCCTGGAGATCGACGTGGGGCCGGGAGCGGCGGTACGGGTGCACAGCGTCGCCGCGTCGGTCGCCCTGCCCGGCCGGCCCGGGGCGGTGTCGCGGATGGCGGTGCGGGCGGTGGTGCACGACGGCGCGGCCCTGCACTGGCTGCCCGAGCAACTGGTCGCGGCGGCCGGCTGCGCCCACCTCGCCGAATCCCGGATCGAGCTGGCCGCCGGGGCGAGGCTGAGCTGGCGGGACGAGTTGATCTGCGGCCGGTACGGCGAAATGCCCGGGTGCGCCGTCGTACACACCCGGGTCGACTACGACGGTCGACCGCTGCTGCGTCAGTCGCTGGCCGTGGGACCGCAGGCACCCGGCTGGGCCGGACCGGCCGTTCTCGGCGGGGCCCCGGCCACCGGCTCGTTGCTGGTGGTCGACCCGTTGCGACCCGCCGAGCCAGCCGAGGTACGCGCCGGCGGGACCGTCGCCCGTCTGCCACTCGCCGGAGGCCCGGCGACACTGTGGACCGCGACCGCGCCTGACGCGCACACCCTGCGCGCACACCTCAGCGTCTGGCCGTGATCCTGGCCGGGTTGCAGGGCTGGGCGGACGCGCGCGGATTGATTACCCGGGACGTGAGAAGCCGTGGGCGGCGGCCGGATCGAGCACGTAACCCTCGCTACGAGCAGTCGCAGAACGCGGTCGCCTGGACGATGCCCGCGACTTTCACGGTAACCGTCGGCGTCTCCGCGACGAGTCCGCTGGCCTTCGCCACGTCGTCGGACCAGACGACGAGGTCGTCGACGCCGGGCGTCGGCCGCACGGCGGAGGTCGTGAGAATCGCCTTGATCTGGAACGTAGCGTTGACGGGCGGCTTTAGGACGTAGGCCAGAGCGACCCAGTCTCCACCGGGGACCTCTTTCGTGGAATCCCACTGGACGTAGTACCGCGGCGGGTCTCCGGGGCAGCATTCGCGCGCGATCAGCACATACGGATGCAGCCCAGTCGCAGCGCCCGTCCTGCCGCGCACCTCGATGGCGCAGGCGTCTTTTACACACGTCACGGTTGCGCCACCTGTTGACGTTGGCGTGAGGATCATGACAGGTGGTGGAGGGCTTGGCGACGACGCGGGCGCCGGAGGCGACGCCGGGGGCGCGGACGCCGGGAGGCGGTCGGACTCGGCGGACCCGTCCGACAGAAGACTCGGCAGGCCGACGGCGAGCGCCACGATCACCCCGGCGGCGGTGGAGACTCCGGCCACGGCTTCCCACAGCCGCGACGGAGAGCGGGGTTGCCGCCCTTCGGTACCTCCGGTGGCCGGGGGCGGCGCGTCCTTGTCGGAGGCACCAGCTGAGCTGCCAGGTGGAGTACCCTGCGGTGCCTCTTCCTCGTTCACCCCATATCACCCCATGCCATCTCAACGGTCGCCGCCGGAACATCGTGGATTCCACTATCGGCGATGGGGTCAATTGTCGGCTCGTCGAAGTAGAGCAGCCAGCGCCTCGTGCCCGTGCCCCAGTGACAGCGCACTCGGGCGTGGCGGGAGCAGGTCAGCGACCGGCGGCATCCCGGACCGCGGCCGCTGGCCTCCTCGCACCGGGGAGCGCAGGCGCGGCCGGGTCGGGCGTTGGATCAGCGGTGCGGGCCCGTTGCTTCGGCGTGGTCGCGGCGGCGGGCCGGGTCGAGGCGGTCGATCAGGTCGTCGAGCTGGCCGATGAGGGCGGGGTCGGCCGGTACGCCCAGGTCGGCGAGGCTGGCCCGGACCCGCTCGTCGAGGCGGGCGTGTTCGCGGCGGCCACGGGCGGTCAGGTAGGCGCGGATCCGTCGGCGGTCCAGGGGGTCGATCCGCCGGAAGACGAGGTTACGGTCGACGAGTTGGTCGACCAGCTTGGTGAGGGTGCCCGGCGGCAGCGACGCCTCGGCGGACACCTCGCTCATCGGATGACCCTGGCCGTCGGCGAGCAGGCAGAGCACCCGCCACGCCTCGGTGGTCAGCTCTTCGTCGGCCAGGACGGCGCCCAGCCGGCGGGAGAGCAGCCGTTCGGCGCGGGTGAGCGAGCGCAGCAGGTCGGCTGGCGCCCCGGGCACATCTGACATGGATCTCCCTGGTCCGGTGGCCCTGCCATGTTACCGAGTCGTCCCGGTCCGTGGTGAGCTCTGGTCTTCCGACGTGGGCCGGGCAATCATGTGCTCATGTCCGCGCCGGCACCGCCGTGGCTCACCGTCGATCGGGCCGTGGTCAGCATCGCGCTTGTGTATCCGATGCGCGGGCCGGCGGGAATGTTCGGCCCGACGTGCGAACTCTGCGCCCAGCTCGCGGTCGAGGAGATCAACGGGTGTGGTGGGGTGCTGGGCCGCGAGGTGCGGCTGGTGCCGGTCGATGGTGGCGCTCCGCCGGCCGAGGTGGCCGCCGAGGTCGAGGCGCTGGTGTCGGTGGGCGCGGTGCAGGGCGTGACCGGTTGGCACATCTCCTCGGTGCGGCAGGCGTTGGCGCCCCGGGTGGCGCACCGGGTGCCGTACGTCTACACCGCACTCTACGAGGGCGGTGAGCGTACCGAGGGGGTCTTCCTGACCAGCGAGACGCCGGATGCCCAGCTGTGGCCCGCGATGCGGCTCCTCGCCGGGGAGCAGGGGGTACGGCGCTGGTTCGTGGTCGGCAACGACTACGTGTGGCCGCGCCGCACCGCGCGGGCGGCCCAGCGGTACGCGTTGCGCGGCGGTGGGCGGGTGGTGGGGCAGGCGTTCCTGCCGTTGGAGGCGCACGACTTCGACGAGGTGCTGCGCCACATCGAGCGCAGCGAGGCCGACGCGGTGGTGATGCTGCTCGTCGGCGCCGACGCGGTGCGGTTCAACAGGGCGTTCGCCCGCGCCGGGATGGACCAGCGCTGCCTGCGGCTGAGCACCCTCATGGACGAGAACATGCTGCTGGCCAGCGGTGTCGGCGCGACGCGGCGGCTCTACAGCACGGCGGGCTTCTTCGCCGGCCTCGTGACGCAGGAGAACCTCGACTTCCACGGTGAGTTCGCCCGCCGGTTCGGGGTGGAGGCGCCGCCGTTGGGCAGCCTGGGGGAGTCCTGCTACGAGGGCGTGATGCTGCTCGCCGCCCTGATCGGGCAGGCCCGCACCCTCGACGTGCGGGCGATCGAGACGGCCGCCGACACGGTGGCGTACCACGGTCCGCGCGGTCGGCTGCGTCTGCGGCGGCGGCACGTGCGGCAGCGGATCTACCTTGCCGAGGCCGATGGCCTCGACTTCACGGTGCTCGCCCAGCTCTGACCGCCGACTCCGGGCCTTGACAGCCCCACCCGGCTCGACCCTAAGATACTTCCTGCGTGAAGGATCTGGCCGAGGGCCGGATGCCGCGAATGTGTGTCCACCGTCGGCGGAAGCTGTTCGCCGACCATTGTGGTGGCAATTCTCCCGCAGAATTCTCCCGGCCCGGCCCCGTCTTTGACTGACGGCGCCGGCCATTGTGGTGTGCCCTCTGCCGGGCTCGTGGGAAACAGTCAATTAAGGACTGGGAAACACTTACGCAATCAAGCCGGTCGACGCTTTCCCTGCCCGTACCCGGATGCGATGACCTCAGGTGACGTCCACCCGTCGACCTCGGCATCGCCGACTCAGCTCCACCGGACCGCACCGACCGTCCATTCGCCACTTGAGTGCACCGCAGGGAGAATAGATGTCACTTCTTTGGAGCCGCCGCATCCTGGCGGGCGCCATGACCCTCGTCGCCGCGGCAGCGCTTACCGCGTGCGGCAGCAAGACCAGTGACGAGGGCGGCGCGGCCGGCGTCACCGCCGACGTCTCCGGCGACACCGTCAAGGTGGGCCTGCTCAACTCGCTCTCCGGCACCATGGCGATCAGCGAGGTCACCGTCCGCGACTCCATCATGCTCGCCGTCGAGGAGATCAACGCGGCTGGCGGCGTGCTCGGCAAGAAGATCCAGCCGGTCGGCGAGGACGGCGCCTCGGACTGGCCGACGTTCGCGGAGAAGGCCGAGAAGCTCATCTCCGAGGACCGGGTCGCCGCCGTCTTCGGCTGCTGGACGTCGGCGAGCCGCAAGGCGGTCAAGCCGGTGTTCGAGAAGAACAAGGCGCTGCTGTTCTACCCGGTGCAGTATGAGGGTCTGGAACAGTCGCCCTACATCTTCTACACGGGGGCGACGACCAACCAGCAGATCGTTCCCGGGCTCGACTACCTCAAGGCCGAGGGGGCGAAGTCGGTCTATCTGGTCGGCAGTGACTACGTCTTTCCCCGCACCGCGAACAAAATCATCAAGGCGTACGCGGCCGCCAACGGGATGAAGGTGCTCGGCGAGGACTACGCGCCGCTGGGGTCCACCGAATTCGGCACGATCGTCAACAAGGTCAAGTCGTCAGGTGCGGACGCCGTGTTCAACACCCTCAACGGTGACAGCAACGTGGCCTTCTTCAAGGAGTACAAGTCGGCCGGCCTCACCGCCACGGCGATGCCTGTGGTGTCGGTGTCGATCGCCGAGGAGGAGGTCAAGGGCATCGGCACCCAGTACCTGGAGGGCCAGCTGACCGCCTGGAACTACTACCAGACCACGCCCGGCGCGGCGAACACGAAGTTCGTGGCCGCGTACAAGGCGAAGTACGGCGCGGACAAGCCGACGAGCGACCCGATGGAGGCCGCCTACGTCAGCGTGTACCTGTGGAAGGCGATGGTCGAGAAGGCGGGCGCGTTCGACGTCGAGAAGGTCCGCACCGCCTCCGACGGGATCACCTTCGACGCGCCGGAGGGCCTGGTCACCGTCGACGGGAAGACCCAGCACATCGCCAAGACCGCCCGCATCGGCAAGGTCGGCGCCGACGGTCTGATCACCGAGGTGTGGAACTCCGGCAAGCCCGTCGCGCCGGACCCGTACCTCAAGACCTACCCGTGGGCGAGCGGCCTGAGCTGACGACGCCGGCCCGGGCGGCGCGTGCCTCGCGGCCCGCCCGGGCCACCCGACCAGCAGTACGGAGTACCCACCGTGACAGTCCTCTTCGGTCAACTCTTCACAGGCATCAGTATCGGCGCGGTGCTGCTGCTCATCGCGCTCGGGCTGGCGCTGACCTTCGGCCAGATGAACGTCATCAACATGGCGCACGGCGAGTTCATCATGGCCGGCGCGTACACCACGTACGTCCTGCAACAGAGCATCACCGGCGCGGGCCTGTCGCTCGTGGTCGCGCTGCCTGTGGCGTTCGTGGTCGCCGGCACGATGGGTGTGCTGCTGGAGGTCCTGCTGATCCGCCGGCTCTACGCCCGCCCGCTTGACACCCTCCTGGTCACCTGGGGCGTGTCGCTGATGCTGCAACAGCTCGCCCGCGACGTCTTCGGCAGCCCGAACGTGCAGACCCGCGCGCCCGACCTGCTCACCGGCAACGTGGCGTTGCCCGGCGGGCTGACGATCGCCAACAACCGGCTGTTCATCCTGGCCCTGGCCCTGGCCGCCGTGGCGGCGCTCACCCTGGCGCTGCGGCTCACCCCGCTCGGTCGCCGGATCCGCGCGGTGGTGCAGAACCGCGACCTCGCCGCGGTGTCCGGCATCCCCACCGCCCGGGTCGACCGGACGACGTTCTTCCTCGGCTCCGGCCTGGCCGGGCTCGCCGGGGTGGCGCTCACCCTCCTCGGCCCGATCGGCCCGACCATGGGCACCAACCTGATCATCGACGCCTTCCTGGTGGTCGTGGTCGGCGGGATCGGCCAGCTCAAGGGCAGCGTGATCGTCGCCTTCGCCCTCGGCGTGCTCCAGGCCACCGGGGAGTACCTGACGACCCTCAGCGTCGCCAAGGTGATCGTGTTCGTGGCGATCGTCGCGTTTCTCCAGTGGCGGCCACAGGGCCTGTTCACCCTGCGGACGAGGAGCCTCGCATGACCGCCGTGACGCCCGCGCCTCCGAGCGCCGCCACCGCACCGGCCTCGGCCTCGGCCGGCGCCGCGCCCCCGAGCCGGTCCGGCGGCCGCTCGCGGCTGCGGACGGTGGCCGGCTTCGCGTTCGGCGCGGCGCTGCTGTTCGCCGTGGCGCCGCTGCTGCTGTCGGACTTCCGGCTGGCGTTGCTCGCCAAGTACCTCTGCGTCGCCATGGTCGCGGTCGGCATCGGGATCGCCTGGGGCCGGGGCGGCATGCTCACCCTCGGCCAGGGTGTCTTCTTCGGCCTGGGCGGCTACGCGATGGCCATGCACCTCAAGCTCGCCGACGCGGGTCCCGGTGGGATGCCCGACTTCATGCAGCTGTACGGGCAGCTCGACGAGTTGCCGCTGTGGTGGCGGCCGTTCGCCAGCCCCTGGTTCGCGTTGCCCGCCACGGTGCTGCTGCCGATGGCTGTCGCCTTCGGGCTCGGTTCGCTCGTGTTCCGCCGCCGGGTCCGGGGCGCGTACTTCGCCATCCTCAGTCAGGCCCTCGCCGCGGCGATGGTGATCCTGCTGATCGGGCAGCAGGGCACCACTGGCGGCACCAACGGGCTCACCGACATCAAGGGCTTCTTCGGGTACGACCTGGACGACCCGGTCAACCAGCGGATGGTGTACTTCATCATCGCCGGCGTCCTGCTGGCGTTGCTCGCCCTGACCCGTCAGCTCATCCAGAGCCGCTACGGCGAGCTGCTGGTGGCGGTCCGCGACGGTGAGGAGCGGGTCCGCTTCCTCGGCTACGACCCGGCGTCGGTCAAGCTCGTGGCGTACGTGGTCGCGGCCGGTATGGCGGGGCTTGCCGGGGCGCTGTTCGTGCCGGCGGTGGGCATCATCTCGCCGGCGCTGATCGGAATCGTCCCGTCGATCGAGTTCGTCATCGGGGTCGCCGTGGGTGGCCGGGCCACGCTGCTCGGCCCGGTGCTCGGCGCGGTGGCGGTGGCCTGGGCGCGTACCGCCCTGTCGGAGCGTTTCCCGGGCACCTGGACGTACCTGCAGGGTCTGCTCTTCGTTGTCGTGGTGGCGTTCCTCCCCGGCGGCCTGGCGTCGCTGTGGGCGCTGACCCGCCGCCGAGACGCCGGCGCGCAGCCGGCGCGGCGCGGGTGGTTGCCGCTGGGTCGACGTCGCGCCGAACGGACGGAGGTGCCGGCGGCATGAGCGAACGCACCGAGCGCAGCGAGGGCCGTGAGCGCATGCCCAGCCAGCACGGCATGAGCGAACGCACCGAGCGCAGCGAGGGCCGTGAGCGCATGCCCAGCCGGCACGGCATGAGCGGCGAACGGCTGGACGGCCTGTCCGTCCGTGACGTGCGGGTCAGCTTCGACGGTTTCACCGCCGTCGACGGCGTCTCGCTTGAGGTGCCGGCCGGCGACATCCGGTTCCTGATCGGCCCGAACGGCGCCGGGAAGACGACACTCGTCGACGCGATCACCGGCCTGGTGCGGGCCACCGGCTCGGTGCGGTTCGGTGACCAGGAGTTGCTCGGTCGGCCGGTGCACCGGATCAGCAGGCTCGGCATCGGGCGGACCTTCCAGACGTCGACGATCTTCGAGGAGCTGTCGGTTCTGCAGAACCTCGACATCGCGGCCGGTGCCCGGCGCAGCTGGGTGACCCTGGCCCGACGTCGGCGCGGGATCCCCGACGAGGTGGCGGCGGCGTTGGAGACCATCGGCCTGACCGGGCGGGCCGACCAGCTCGCCGGGACGCTCGCGCACGGCCAGAAGCAGTGGCTGGAAATCGGCATGCTGCTGGTGCAGGACGCGCGGCTGCTGCTGCTCGACGAGCCGGTCGCCGGGATGAGCCACGAGGAGCGCGACGCGACCGGGGCGCTGCTGGAGACGGTGAGCCGGGACCGCACGGTGGTGGTGATCGAGCATGACATGGACTTCCTGCGTCGGTTCGCGCGCAGCGTCACGGTGCTGCACGCCGGTCGGGTGCTCAGTGAGGGCACGGTGGCGCAGGTCCAGGCGGACCCGCGCGTGCAGGAGGTCTACCTTGGCCACCCGGTCGACGCCGGGTCGGCCCCCAGCGGTCTGGAGGCATGATGCTGACCCTGCGCGGGGTGCACGCCGGATACGGGCGTTCGAGGGTGCTGCACGGGGTGGACCTCGCCGTCCCGCCCGACGGGGTGGCCGCGGTGCTCGGGCACAACGGCGCCGGCAAGAGCACCCTGCTGCGGGTCGCGGCGGGCCTGCTGCGACCGAGCGCCGGCACCGTCGAGCTGGACGGCGAGGACGTCACCCGCCTCGCGCCGCACGAGCGGGTCCAGCGCGGGATGGCGTACGTCCCGCAGGGCCAGCAGTGCTTTCCGCACCTGACCGCCGCGGAGAACCTGCGCCTGGTCGCCGACGGGCGGCGCGACGGCGCGGTGGCCACGGCGGAGGTGCTCGACCTGTTTCCGGCGCTGCGCCCGCTGCTGCGCCGGCGGGCCGGGCTGCTCTCCGGCGGCCAGCGCCAGCAGTTGGCAATCGCCCGTGCGCTCATCACCCGGCCGCGGCTGCTGATGCTCGACGAGCCGACCGAGGGCATCCAGCCGTCGGTGGTGGCGGAGATCCAGGAGCGGATCGTCGAGCTGACCCGGCAGTCCGGGTTCAGTGTGCTGCTTGTCGAGCAGCACCTGGGTTTCGCGCTGCGGGTGGCGGACCGCTACCACGTGCTGGAGTCCGGCCGGGTCACCTCGGACGGCGACGGCGGCGTCACCGCGGAACGGGACGTCCGGGCGGCCCTGGCGGTCTGACCGCGCCCCGCCGCCGGGTACGCGGCCCGGTCCGCCGAGGGCGGCCCGGCGGCGTCCTGCGGTTCGTAGAATCCCTGCCATGGCGCAGATCGTCGAGTTGCTGGCCTCGCCCGTGCACCGCTTCCGGGGCCGGCCCTCCGACGGTCCGACGCCGGCCCCGCCCGGCGAGCTGGTCGACACCGTCCAGATCCGGGCCGGTCTCGGCATCGTCGGCGACCGCTACTTCGGCAAACCGGCGCACCGCGACGCCAGCGTGACGGTGATCGCCCAGGAGTCCCTGCCGGCCGGCATCGGCCTGGCGCAGGTCCGCCGCAACATCCTCACCACAGGCATCGCCGTGGACGAGCTGATCGGCAGGGTCCTGATCCTGGACTCCGGCGACGGCCCGGTCAGCCTGCGGGTCAACCGCGCGGCCCGCCCGTGCGCCTGGATGGACGTCACGGTGGGGCCGGGTGCCTGGAAGGCGCTGCGCACCACGGGCGGCATCCGCTGTACGCCCCTCGACGACGGCGTGCTGCGCATCGGCCCGATCGACGCCACCGTGAGCTGAGCGAAACGGATTCGACGACCCGTCCCGCACCAGGCATGGTGTGCACCGGACGTCGGCGGGTGCCGGCGCGGCGCTCGGGGGGAGGCGGCGATGCAGCACGCATTGACGGATCAGCAGGTCGACGACCGCACGATCCTGCAGGTCGTCGTCGGCTCCCGTGCGTTCGGCCTGTCCGACGCCTCGTCGGACACCGACCGACGCGGGGTGTACGCCATGCCGGCCTCGGCGTTCTGGGGACTGCGCAAACCGGCGTGGCACCACGACGGCCCGCTGCCCGAACAGGTGCGCTGGGAGGTCGAGCGGGTCTGCGTGCTCGGGCTGGCGGCGAACCCCACAGTCCTTGAGGTGCTGCACTCTCCCCTCGTCGAGACGTGCACCCCGCTGGGCGCGGAACTGCGGGCGCTCACTCCGGCGTTCCTGTCCCGGCGGGTGGCCGACACCTACCTGCGCTACGCCACCGCCCAGTTCGGGAAGGCCGAGCGCGGCATCGCCCGATCCGGCGCCCCGATCTGGCGGCACGTGATGCACCTGATCCGGCTGCTGACCGCCGGCGGTCACCTCGTCCGTACCGGACGGTTGGTGCTCGACGTCGGCGCCGACCGGCACCGCCTGCTCGCGGTCAAGGCCGGCGCCGTGCCCTGGGACGACATCGTCGCCTGGCGGGACCGGCTGGTCGCCCGCATGACGGCGGACCTGCCCACCAGTCCGTTGCCCGACCGGCCCGACGAAGCGCGGGTCGAGCAGTGGCTGACCTCGGTCCGCGACCGCTCCCTGCGGTGGGCCGCGTGACCGCCTGGGAGGACGTCGGTCTGCCGGCCGGCGTCGACCTGGCGGCCATCGTGGCCGAGCAGCCGTACCCGCTGGTCTTCGCCACGGTCTCCGGCGCCCACCTGTACGGGTTCCCGTCCACGGACTCCGACGTCGACCTGCGCGGCGCGCACCTGCTGCCGGTCGCCGACCTGATCGGGCTGGTCGCGCCTGCGGAAACCCGCACGGTGATGGCCGACCGTGACGGGGTGGAGCTGGACCTGGTGACGCACGACCTGCGCAAGTTCGTCCGGCTGATGCTGCGTCGAAACGGCTACGTCCTCGAGCAACTGCTGTCCCCGCTCGTCGTGCACACCACGGCGGCGCACGCGGCGTTGGTCGAGCTGGCGCCGCTGACGGTCACCCGGCACCACGGTCACCACTACCGTGGCTTCGCGGCGAGCCAGCGGCGGCTCTTCGACACGACGGGGGAGCTGAAGCCCCTGCTGTACACGTTCCGGTCGCTGCTCACCGGAGTCCACCTGCTGCGGACCGGCCGGATGCAGGCGCACCTGCCGACCCTGCTCGACGCCGAGCCTGCGCCGGCGTACGTGCCCGACCTGATCGCCGCGAAGCGGGAAGCCGAGCACGGCGCACTTGACGAACTCGTCCCCGGCGCCACCATCGAGCGTGACCTGGCCGAGTTGGCCGCCCGCCTCGACCGGGCGCAGCAGGACAGTCCGCTGCCCGACCAGCCGGCGGGTTCGGCCGAACTCCACGAGCTGGTGGTGGCGGCCCGGCTGGGTGAGGAGCCTGTCAGACCGGGCTGATGTGGGCGGCGAGGATCCGCCAGCCGTGCGGGTCGTCGTGGACCCAGGTCCGCGTGTAGCGCAGGCGGGCGTCGAACGGCTGACCGTCGAACACCCCGGCCACCCGGCCCAGGAAGAACGTCACACCCGTCCGCCCGACGACGAGCAGGTCCAGCTCCTCCTCGACTAGCTCCTCGATGACCGAGGTGCGGTCCCGGTGCGCGGCCAGGTCCTCGGCCTTGCCGTGTTGGCGGCCGTCGGGGCCGATCGCGATGAGCTGGTCGACAAGCAACTGGTCGAGGGCCGCGACGTCACCGGCCCGCTGCGCGGCCTGCAGGGTGCGTTCGGCGTCGAGCAGCTCCGCCTCGCGTGCGCTGTCCGGCATGGGCCGTCCTCCTGGTCTCCTCCGCCCGGCGCCACCGTCCGGACTGACCGATTGTGGCAGTCGGGATGGCCCCGACGTGAACGCATCGGCGCGGCGGCGCGTCCCGTCCGCCGTGGGCGCCGCCCGGTCGGAGCGCCGCCCCGCGCCGGCCGTGTGCCGTACGCCTGTCGGTGACTAGGCTTCCCGGTATGGCGGACCACGGTGGTCCCGGCGCGCACGTCGCCGCAGCGACTCGGCCGGTCGAGGCGGTCGTCCGGGAGATCCTGGCGGTCGTCCCGGCCGGGTGTACGTGGCTGCTGCCCGTGCCCGACGACCACCGACCGGTCGCCGACTTCCGGGTCGCGGCCACCAGCGGCCAGAGCCAGGACATCTACGGCCGGGGCGTCGACCGGGTGGGCGCCCGGCTCAGCGAGTTGTACCCCAGCATGGTCGGCGGCCCTCTCTGGCGGCTCTACCAGGAGGTGCTCGCCACCGGCTCGTCCGGCCGCCTGGCCGACTTCAGGTACGTGGAGAAGCGCACGGGCGTCGTCGCCGACTCGCTGTTCGACGTTCACGTGCACCGCGTCCTCGGCGGTCTGCTGGTGTCCTGGCAGCGCCTCGACGAGGACCGCCGGCGCATGGACCGCACCGAGCTGCTGGGCAGCCTCGGCTGGGCGGAGTACGACCTGGCCAGCGGTGTCAGCCAGTGGTCACCCGGGATGTACCGGATCTTCGAGCGCGACCCGGCCCTCGGCCCGCTGTCCCGCGCCGAGCAGGCCGCCGCCCTGGTCCCCGACGACTACATGCTGCGCGAGGCGGCCTGGCAGACCCTCGACAGCGGGGCGTCCTCGGACGTGACGGTCCGGTTCCAGGCGGCCGGCGCCCTACGGTATCTGCGGGTCCTCTCCGACGTCTCCCGGGACGCGGAAGGCGTACCCCTGAAGATCCACGCCGTGGTGCAGGACGTGACCGCCCGGGTGGACTCCCGGACGGCAATCGAGCGGCTCAGCGACCAACTGCGGACGCGGGAGATGACCGCCCTGGCCGAGCACCGGCTGGCCGGGCAGTTGCAGAACCTCATCCAGCCGGTGCCCCGCGACCCGTTTCCGCTGGCCGGGCTGGAGGCGGTGGTCAACTATCTGCCGGCCGAGAGCGCCGCGCGGGTCGGCGGCGACTGGTACCACGCGCAGACCCTGCCGGACGGAAAGGTCGTGCTCGCCGTCGGCGACGTCGCCGGTCACGGCCTGGAGGCGGCAAGCGGAATGGCGCACCTGCGCTTCGCCCTGGTGGCCTGGTTGTCGATCGGTATCCGGGACCCGTCGGTGCTGCTGGGGCACCTCAACCGGCTCTGCGGCCAGCTCTCGATCACCGGAACCGCTGTGGTCGCGGTGTACGACCCGGCGACCCGGGTGCTCTGCTGGGGCCGCGCCGGGCACATGGCGCCGCTGCTGTCCCGTGCCGGCGAGACCGGCCCGCTCGACCGCCCCTCGGGTCTGCTGCTGGGCGCCGGTGACGACGCCGCGTACCCGGTGCTCGCCCCGCGCCTGCGCCCCGGCGACCTCGTGCTGTTCTACACCGACGGCCTGGTCGAGCGACGCGCGCCCGAGCAGGACCTGTCGCGGCAGGTGCGCGCGACCCTCTCGGCGCTGAGCGCGACACCGGGGGAGCAGAGCCTCGCCCGGCTGCGTGACCTGCTCAACCGTCGCAGCCCGGACGACGACACGTGCACCCTGGCCGTGCGCGTGCTGCCCTGAGCCGCCCCGTTCACAGCGCCAGCCGGATCCGGACCACGGTGCCCTCACCGGCGGCCAGCACGGCCACCTCGTCACAGATCTGCTCGACGATGGCCAGCCCGCGGCCCCGTACCGCGTCGGCGGCCGGCATTCCCCGGCCGAACGCCCGCGCCGGGCCCTGGTCGACGACGTCGCAGAACAACTGGTCACCCTCGGCCCAGAGCCGGACCCGGCCACCGCCGGCGGTGTGCTGCAACGTGTTGGTCGCCAGCTCACTGACCGCCAACGCCAGCAGCTCCACCCGCTCGGGCGGCAGGCCCCGGGCGGTGGCGCCGGCGCAGACGAACACGCGCAGCTCCCGCAGATCGGTCGCCACCTCGTACGCCATGGTGTCCGTCCGCAGGGCGGGCGAGGGCTGCTCGGCCACGGCGCGGGTCTCCCGCTGGTTGGCCGCCATCAGCCCGCCAGCCGCGGGTCGTCGGCGGGCGGGCGCAGCAGGTTTCCGATGCCGGTGATGTCGAGGACTGTCGCCACCGCGCCGGCGGCGTTCACCGCGTACAGGTGGCGGCCGCTGGCGCGTGCCTCCTGGTGGGCGGTCACCAGGCCGTGCAGGCCGGTGGAGTCGAGGAACCGCAACCCGCCGACGTCGACCACCACCACCGGCGCGGCGCGCACCGCCGCGGTCAGCACGCCCGTCAGCTCAGGCTGGGCCGCCAGGTCGCACTCACCGGTCAGCGTGACCACGATCCGCCCGGGTGTCGTGGACGTGCGGGCCTCGAAGTGCGCCATCGGACAGCAGCACCTTCCTCGTAGCGTCGGCTGTTGTCGGCACACATCATGTCATCCGTCGGCCGACGGACCACGTCGTCCGTTCGGCGGGTGATCACGAAAAGCCGTTCCGCCGCCTCGTCGGGCCCGGACGCCGCGACGCGTGCGGGACCGGTGGGCGCGACGGGTCAGGGCGTCGCCTCGAACGCGACGGACTCGCTCAGCTCACGCCACCGCGCGTCGGACGCCGCGAGCGCCTCGCCGACGGTCGAGGCGGCCGCCACGGCGTCGGCGCCGAGGAGCAGCCGTGCGGGCGGATCGTCGACGCGTGTGATCCGGATGATCGCCTGGGCGGCCCGGGCGGGATCGCCGGGCTGGTTCCCGCTGGTGCGGCGCATCCGTTCCACCACCGGCTCGATGACCGGCCGGTACGGCTCGCTCACCGGCAACATGCTCATCGAGGCGCCCGCCCAGTCGGTGCGCAGCGCGCCCGGCTCGACAGTGGTGATCCGGATCCCGAACGGCGCGACCTCCGTGGCGAGCACCGCCGAGAAACCCGCGACCGCCCACTTGGCGGACTGGTACGCGCCCAGGCCGGTGCTGGCGACCCGGTCGCCGACGCTGGAGATCTGCACGATGTGCCCACGGCCCTGCTCCCGCAGCACCGGCAGGGCGGCGCGGGTCAGGTTGACCACCCCGAAGAAGTTGGCCTCGATCTGCGCTCGGAAGGCGTCCTCGGACATGTCCTCGATCGCTGCCACGTCGGCGTACCCGGCGTTGTTGACCAGGACGTCCAGGCCCCCGAACGCGTCCACCGCCCCGCGTACGGCGCTCCGGGCGGCGGTGGGGTCGGTGACATCGAGCGCGACCGCCCGGACCTGGTCGCCGTGCCGGTCGGTGAGGTAGGCGAGCTGCGCCGGATCGCGGGCGGTGGCGACGAGCCGGTCGCCGTCGGACAGCACGGCCTCGGCGAGCGCCCGGCCGAGCCCTCGGGAGCAACCGGTGACGAGCCAGACTCTAGGCACGACGTCTCCTCCTGACGGGCGGCCCGCGTGGTCGCTGCCGATGGTGGTCACTACGGGCGGATGTCCAGCGCGCCGATCAGGTCGTCGCGCAGGGTGAACCGGTGCCGCAGCTCGACCGGGCTGCCCGGGAACTCGCCGGACACCCTTGTGCGGACCAGGTACGAGTCGCCCGCCTGGGGCGTGGCCTCCACGGGTTCGGCGGTGTACGAGGTGGCCGCCATCGTCCGCTGCGCCCAGGAGCGGATCGAGGGCCTGCCGTCGTACAGCCGATCCTCGTCGGCCACGCTCGCGGTGTCCGCGAAGCAGGCGACGAGGGCGTCGACATCGCCGTCGCCGACGGCCCGGAAGTACCGGTCGATCACGTCGGGAAGGTCGACCGCCATCTGCTCCTCCTGCGGCACGGGCCGCCGTCGGGCGGCGGGCGTGTACCCGGTCCGACCCACCGTACGAGACGGGGGCGGCCGGGCGCGGGGCAACCGACAGAACCAGCCTCGATCACGGCGGCGGCCATCCCGGCGGGGGTCGGTCAGGGCCCGGCAGCCGTCGACGCCCGGGTTTGCCGCCGGTGGGCAGGGGTAGCCACCCGTCTCGGCAACGGAAGGGCGGGACCATGGCCGATCTCGGATTCGTCGACAAGGTCGCAGCACGGGCGGGCATTCCGCCGACGCAGGCACGCCCGCTGACCGAGGCCGTGCTGCGGACGCTCACCGAGCGCCTCAGCGGCGGCGAGGCCGCCGCCCTCGCTCCCCACCTGGCCGACGAGCTGAGCCCACTGCTGGTCAAGGCCGCCGAACCGCCGGAAGCGTTCGGGTACGACGAGTTCCTGCGCCGCGTGGCCGACCGCGCCGGGACGGACCGCCCCGGGGCCGAACGGGGCGTGCGGGCGGTTCTCCAGACCATGCACCGGGTGGTCGGGCACCGCGAGTTCACCGACGCTCTGTCCCAGCTCCCGGCGGACCTGCGCGCACTGGCCCAGCCCCTGCCGCACGGCCCCTGACCGACGCCGGTCCACCCGACGCCGGTCCACCCCGCCGTCGGTCGGTCCCCCCCGCCGCCCGGACGCCCGGCATCGCTGGCCGTTCGGTCCCTGGCGTCCCGGTGTGCCGGCGTATCTACTGTGCGTGACCGATCGAACGCGCAGTGGTGGCGACCGGCCGCTCCTGTCCGCCGGAGCTCCGCCGCTCCGAGCCGAGGAGCGCCCCCTTGACGTCCCTGGTGTCCCCGCGCACCCTGCTGACCGCCGCGACGACTGCCATCGTCGCGTCGACAGCCCTCACCCCGATTCCCGCCCTCGCGTCCCCGCCCTCCTACCGGGTCGTCGACCTCGGCACCCTGAGCGGTGGGGCCGGCGCCGCGACCGCGATGAACGACCGTGGCGACATCGTCGGGTGGAGCACCGTCGCCAGCGGCGCCCGGCACGCCGTGCGGTGGCGCAACGGTGTCATCACCGACCTCGGCGTGCTGCCCGGCGACACCGACTCCGCCGCCGTGGACGTCAACGAGTTCGGGGACGTGGCGATCACCTCGTACGGCTCGGACTACCTCACCCGAGCGGTGCTCTGGCGCGACGGACGGCTCATCGACCTGGGCACCCTGGGCGGGGAGAACAGCGAGGCGATAGGCGTCAACGACCGGCGGCAGGTCCTCGGCACCAGTGATCCCGCCGATGACATGCGGCACCGCTTCCTCTGGCGCGACGGCGTCTTCACCGACCTGGGACAGGAGTACTTCTACGAGTTCACCACCGACGTCAACAACCGGGGCGACGTGGTGGGCGGGTTCAACGTGCCACCGCGGGACTACCCCTGCACCTGCGTGGGCGGCCGGCTGCGCGACGGGGTGTTCACCCAGATCGGCAGCGCGGCCCTCGGGATCAACAACCGCGGCCAGGTGGTGGGCGAGGCCAACGGTCACGCGTTCCGGTGGCAGAACGGGAGGCTCACCGATCTGGGCACCCTCGGCGGCAGCCGGAGCTGGGCCACGGCGATCAACGACCGGGGCGTGGTGGTGGGCCTCAGCGGCGTCCCGAACGAGGAGGGGCACCCGTTCCTGTGGCGCGACGGGGTGCTGACCGACCTCACCTACCGGGGCGCACGGGTGAACGACTCGATCGAGGACATCAACAGCCAGGGCCGGCTGGTGGGCGGCCGGGAGGGGCGGCCACTCCTGTTCCGCTGACCGGCGCGGGGCGCGGTCCGACCGGCAGTCGGTCAGACCGCGCCCCGGCTGGTGTCAGCCGGCGGTGACCACCCACTTCTGGTGCGCGCCACCGGCGTACGTGCCGATCTGGATCTGGGTGCCGTCGGCCGTGCCGCCCCCGGCGGCCTGTAGCACCTTGCCCGACTGTGGGTTGCGGATCGACCCGTCGGACTGCGGCTGCCACACCTGCGAGCCGGTGCCGTTGCAGGTCCACAACTGCACCTTCGTGCCGTCGGCGGTGCCGGCGTTGTCCACGTCCAGGCACTTGCCCAGCGCCCGGTACGTGTCGCCGTTGCGGCTCCACGACTGCGCGCCGGTGCCGTTGCAGGTCCACAGCTGCACCTTCGTGCCGTCGGCGGTGCCCGCGTTGTCCACGTCCAGGCACTTGCCGCCGACGCCGGTGATGCTGCCCGACCCGCTTGTGGCGCTGCCGTACACCTCCAACTCGTAGATGCGCGCCGCGGTGTCGCTGGTGCTTGTCGGCGCGGTGACGGTCAGGCGGACGTAGCGGGCGCCGGGCGCGCTGACGTCGTGGGTGGTGGTGCTCGCCGTGTTGCCGGTCACCGTGGCCCGGGTGGTCCAGTTCGTGCCGTCGGGACTGGACGCGAGCGTGAAGTCCCGGGTGTTCCAGGCGGTGTCCTCACCGCCGGCGCCGGCGTGCTTCACCACCACGCGGTTCACCGCGTAGCTGCCACCCAGGTCCACCTGGAGATACTTCGACGTGCCCTTCGAGCACCACTTGTCGCCGTTGCCGCCGGTGACGCTGCCGTTGACGGCCTTGGCCGGCGCCTCGGTCGTCGAGCAGGAGCTGTCCGCGGTGGCCGGCTTGTTGAGCGCCAGGTTGGTCCCGCCGGTGACGCCCGGGATGGCGTTGAGCGTGTACCACGCCTCGGTGCTCCACAGCGACTGGCCGCTGGTGGAGGTGAACGGTTGCGGTGACCGCAGGTAGACCACCCGGCCTGCCTTGCGGCCGTCGACGGCGAGGGTGACCTTCCTGCCGTCCGCCGAGAGGGTGGCCCCGCTGACTGTCAACGTCTCCTCGTCGATCTTCGGGCCGCCGTAGTTGGACGTCGCCTCGTACCGCCACTGCTTGACCTTGTAGTGGGCGGCCAGGTTGGCGGCGGTCTCCGCCGAGACCGGCTGGGTGTACTCCACCTCGAAACCGGCCGTGGTGGCCCGCATCGCCAGCATCTCGAAGGTGCTGGCGCTGTTCGGGGTGAGCTTCTGCAGCCCGTACGTCAGCTTGCCGGTCTGCCCCCAGTTGCCGCCCGCGCCGAGCCCGCCGACGTAGATCGCGCCGTCCGGGCCGAGGTTGACCTCGGAGACGCCCGCCTCGAGGCCCTGGGTGAGCCGGAACAGCGCGCCCTGGTACTCGCCGTTGACCTTCTCCACCGACGCGCGCTGGAGGCCGCCGTAGGTGACGTCGCCGATGACGAACTGGCCCGCGTACCGCCCGGTGGTGAGGTAGAGCGGCGTGCTGGGGGAGTTGGCGATCTCGTTCTGCGGCATCCAGAGCACCGGTGGGGTGACCGGGTTGGCGTCGAACGGGCCCGCCGGGGTCGTGTAGTGGTTGAAGAAGCGGCCCTGCTTGATGTGCACAAGCTTCGACGACGGCAGCCAGCCGCCCTGGTTGTCGGTGACGAAGATGCCGCCCTCCGGACCCCAGCCGATGCCGTGCGGCGTGCGCAGACCGCCGGCGACGTAGCTGACCGCGCCGGTGTCCTTGTTGACCTTGATGGTGGTTCCCCGGTTGGCGGCGGGCTGCGGCACGGTGGTCGCGCCGCCGTAGTCGATCGACACCGACAGGTTCACGTAGAAGAAGCCGTCCTGGTAGAGCAGACCGAACGCGAACTCGTGGAACTTGCCCCCGTACGGCCAGGTGGCGACCGTGTCGAGGCGGTCGGCCACCTCGTCTGAGTTGGTGTCCACGAGCCGGGTCAGCCGCTGCTTCTCCGACACGTAGACCACACCGTCGACGACCTTGAGCCCCATCGGCTCCTTGAGACCACCGGCGATCTTCTTGGTGGTAACCGACCCGGGAGCTGTCGCGCCGCCGGTGTTGCCCATGACGTACACCTCGCCGTCCTGGGAGGTGCCGGACTGGTCGCTGCCGCCCCAGGTGCTGATAACCAACCGGCCGTCGGCCAACCAGTCCATCCCGGTGACCTTCGGCTGGAAGCCCGAGGGCCGCAGGTTCGTGAGCGTGTAGCCGGGATGCACGCCGATGAGCGGCAGCCCGTCGCCGGGGGAGTCGGTGACGCCCTCGCACTCCTTGCGCCCCGGTGCGGTCACTCGCACCACCCCGGCGTCGGTGCTCAGCGCCGAGGTCGGCACGACCACGAAGGACGACGAGCCGGGCGTACGCCACTCCAGGGTGATCTGCTGGCCACCGGCGCGCTCGAAGTGGTCGATGCGCAGGGGGTGCAGACCGGCGGCGAGGGTGACGCCGCCCTCCTTGGGCGGTGTGGCGCCGTGCAGGCCGTCGTGGTTGATGACGACTGTGTTGTCGATCGTCAGCTTGGACCCGTCGTCGCTGCTGAGCCGGAAGGTGTAGCTCCCGGCCTGGGTGATGGTGATGTTGCCGAGCACCTGCGAGACGAAGTTGTCCTCGAAACCGAAGTCGGCCGCCGAGGTCCAGTTGATCGTGGACATCAGCTTGTCCACGTTCGGGGTCTGCGCGGGCTTGAGCGTGCAGATCTCGGAGAGCGGCACCTGGACGTCGTAGACGCGCAGCGTGACGCCGGGTTCCTGTTCGGGGGCGGCGTCGGCCGGGGCGGCCCAGAAGCCGACGGCGAGGACGAGCGCGAGCGCGCCCAGGACGGGACTGCGGAATCGGCGCAGCAGCGGTGTGCCCATCGTTCCTCCACAGAGGATAGGAGTGACCGACGGCCGGCGTGCAGCTTTGGTGAGGCGGTGGCCGCCGGCCCGGTCCGTAACGTCCTCGACGCCGACGAGTGACGATCCGGAAACACCGGGTTGATGGGTCGAGACATTAAGGGGTTTCGATGATGCTGTCCATGCCTTTGCATCGATACATCAAAAGTTCCCGATGTCCGTGCGAAAGATCGCGGCACTCATCCTCGGATGTCGGAAATGTGCTCGCGCCGATGAGACTCAGCGGCGGCCGCGCCGCGCCGGTCGGCGCTCCGTTCCGCCGCGCTGACGAGAGGCGCCGTTGCGTGGACGCGGGGCTGCGCCGCGTGGGCGGGCGGCGGCGCCGCCGGACGGGCGTGCCGCCGGTCGGCGGCGGGCCGCCACGACGACGAGCGTGCCGACCACAAGCACGACGCCGGCGGGCACCACCCAGGGCGGAAGCCCTCCGGCGGGTGGGGACGCCGGCGGCGCGGCAGCGGGGGTGGCGTCCGAAGGGAGTGTCGCCAACGGCACGGCCGAGGCCGAGGGGGTGCCCTCGGCCTGGGCCAGCAGGGCGGGATCGGGGCCGTTCGTCGGTGCCGTCCAGCCGGCCGGGGCCGCGGTGCTCGGACCCTGGTAGTCGAACGCGACGGTGCCCCGCACCGCTTCGCCGTCCGAGGCGACCGTGAGATAGGTGGCGGTGTAGCGGCCCTTCGCCGGCCAGTGTGCGACGGTGACCATGGCGGGGAAGCCGGTGTGGTAGAGCCGCGGTTCGAAGACGCCGTTGACCATGAAATATTCCTGGACCGGCTTGTCCAGCCGCTTCGGCTCGCCGTGCGACCAGCCGCTGTCCACCCGTGACCCGTTCGGGCCGGTGACTGTGAAGTGCGCGTTGGCTGCCGGCTTCTCGGTGAAGTACAACCCGATCTGGGCCAGCGGCTTGCGGACCACGGTGCCGGTCAGCGGCGTGGAGGTCGCCAACTGCCCGTGCGCCGACGCCGGAGCGGCGGGCAGCGCCAGCGACACCACCAGCAGCGCCGCCAGCACGGCGACGGTACGGCACACAACGTGACACACAGTGACCAGCCTCGATCGCATTCGTTCATCATGGTCATTTCCCCACCGCCGAACAAGACGTAGAGTTCACCCTCCGACGATCAGCTCGACACCCCGTCCCCCCGCGTCGTTCGGAGTCCGCCCGTGTTCGTCCGCGCCCCCGGTGCCCGTCGCACCGCCATCCCCACCACCCTGCTCGTCACCTGTCTGCTCAGCGTCCTGCTCACCGCCGGCTGCGGGCACGACGACGACCCGTCCGTGGCCGGCCCCTCGGCGCCGCCGACGTCGGCCGCCGCACCGACCTCCGCCGCCGCGTCGGCCTCGGCGGACAGTCCCACTCCCGCCGCCAGCACGCCAGGTGTCGACCGGGAGATCACCGTGACCATCGCCAAGCGACGGATCAACCCGCCGACCGGCCGGGTGACAGTGGCCAAGGGTCAACTGGTCCGGATCACCGTCACCTCGGACGTCGCCGACGAACTGCACGTGCACGGCTACGACCTGGGCGCCCGACTGCCGGCCGGTACGCCCGGCTCGGTGGAGTTCCGGGCCGAGAAGACCGGACTGTTCGAGGTGGAGACGCACGAGACCGAGCTGGTGCTGTTCCAGCTCGTCGTCCGCTGAGCCCGATGGCCGGCGATCCCGCGCTGCTGGCGCACGGCGTCGGCGGCCGTCAGGACCTGCCGATCACGCTTGCCGACCTGGTCGTCGCCGCCGCCCTGACCCTTGTCGTCACGTTCGTCGCGCTGGGCCTGCTCTGGCGCGAGCCACGCCTGGACCGGGACGCCGCCGGTGGCCGGCCGGTGCCCGAGCGGCTGGCCGGCCTCGTGGACGCCCCCGCGTTCCGGTGGGCGCTACGCGCACTGGGACTGCTCGCCGCCGGCTGGTTCTGCGTGGGCCTGTTCGCCGGGCCGGACACCCCGGACAATCCGACGGCCGGCGCGCTCTACGTGCTCCTCTGGGTCGGGCTGGTACCCGTCTCGCTGCTGTTCGGCCCGGTCTGGCGGGCGGTCAACCCGCTGCGTACGGTGCACCTGCTCGTCGCCCTGGCGGCGCGGCGCGACCCGGCGCGCGGCGTTCGGGAGCTGCCCGCCGGTCTGGGACTCTGGCCGGCCGCGCTCACCCTGTTCGGGTTCGTCTGGCTGGAGCTTGTCGCGCCGGACCGGGCCACCCTGCCGGTCATCACCGCGTGGTTGGCCGGGTACGCAGTGGTCGTGCTGGGCGGCGCCGCGCTGTTCGGCGCGGGCTGGTTCGACAGGGCCGACCCGTTCGAGGTCTACAGCGCGCTCGTCGGCCGGCTCGCCCCGATCGGCAGAGCCGCCGACGGTGTGCTGGTCTGGCGCAACCCGCTCGACGGGATCGCCGGCCTGCGATCCCGTCCCGGACTCGTCGCCGTGGTGATCGTGCTGCTCGGCTCGACCATGTTCGACAGCCTCTCCAACGCGCCGGCCTGGCTGCGTTTCTCCCAGGAGAACGGCCTGCCCCCGGCGGTCACCGGCAGCGCCGGACTGGTCGCGGTCATCGGTGTCGTCGCCGTGGCGTACCTCGTCGCCACCGGCGCCGCCGCCCGCGTCGGCCGCGCGGGACCGGCCGGTGCCGGGGATCCGGCGGGTGGCGTCGAGTCCCGGCGGGTGCCTGGCGAACTCGCGCACTCGATCGTGCCGATCGCCGTGGGTTACGTGGTGGCGCACTACTACTCGCTGCTGATCCTGGAGGGTCAGCGCACCGTCGCCCTGCTGTCCGACCCCCGCGACACCGGAGCGGACTGGTTCGGCACGGCGGGTTGGCAACCGCACACCACGCTCGTCACCCCGTCCGGGGTGGCCAACCTGCAGATCACCGTCATCATCGTCGGGCACCTGCTCGGCACCCTGCTCGCCCACGACCGCGCCCTGTACCTGTTCCCCCGGGCGCGGGCGGTGGCCGGTCAGCTCCCGCTGCTCGCGCTGATGGTCGCGTACACCGTCGCCGGCCTCCTGCTGCTCTACGCCGGTTAGGGCCGCCCGCCGGCCGGGTGCCGGTCAGGGGCCGCCCGGTGCCGACGCGCCCGCGCCCACGGGTGAGGATGGGGCGTGGACTCCGCTCTTCGGCGCTACCTCGCCGACCTCGTGGACACCGCCCGGGACGTGCTCGACGGCGACCTCGTCGGCGCGTACGCGGCCGGCTCGGTGGGGCTCGGCGCGTACCAGGCCGGCCGCAGCGACGTGGACGTGGCGCTGGTCTGCGCCGGCCCGCTGACCGAGGCCGCCAAGGTGACGCTTGTGGCACGGCTTCGGCACGAGGCGCTGCCCTGCCCGGCGCGCGGGCTGGAACTGGTCGTGTACCAGCGGGCGGTGGCCTCCGCCGGCAGCCCCGAGCCCGGCTTCGAGGTCGAGCTGAACACCGGGCAGGCGATGCCGTTCCGCCGCACCCTCGACCCGGCCGACCGCCCGCCGGCCGACGGCCGGTTCTGGTACGGGCTGGACCGCAGCATCCTGCACCACGGCGGGATGGCGCTGCTCGGACCACCGGCGGCGGAGGTCTTCGCCGATCTCACCCCGGCGGACCTGCGCCGCCTGCTGATCGAGGCGCTGACCTGGTGGCTGGCCCTGCCGACGCCGCCGGGCGACCGGCCCGCGCCCGGCGCGGAGGACGCGGTGCTCGGCGCCTGCCGTTCCCTGGTGCGCCACCGCGACGGCGAGTGGCTGTCCAAGGTGGCCGCCGGCCGGCGGCTCGTCGACACCGGCGACCCGGCCGAGGTGATCCGCCGGGCGATCGCGGCGCGGCACGGCGGGCCACCGCCCACCGGCCGCGAGGCCCGCGCCTTCCAGGAACGGGTACGCGCCGAGATCGCCTCCTGACCCCACCCGGCGGGACGTGCTCAGCGCACCGGGCGGGACTTCAGCGACGCGAAGAGCAGGTTGAGGCCCTCGGTCATCGTCGGATGCGTGATGACCGCGTCCCGCAGCGCGGTCCACGGCATCGAGGCGAGCATGGCCAACTGCACCGAGGTGATCACCTCACCCGCCTCCGGTCCCAGCAGCGCCGCGCCCAGGATCTGGTCGGTGCGGGCGTCGATGACCGCCTTCCACATGCCCTGCGTCTGGCGCAGGGTGCGGGCCCGGGGGATCGCGGCGACGGGCAGATGGGCCACCTGGACGTCGTACCCGGCGTGGCGCGCGTCGCTCTCGCTGAGACCGACCCGTGCCAGCTCCGGGGTGGTGAAGACGGTGTACGGGATGAGCCGGCCCGCCGTGCTGCGCTGCCCACCGGCCAGGTTCGCCCGGATGATCCGATAGTCGTCGAGCGACGCGTGGGTGAACTGCGGGCTGCCGGCGACGTCACCTGCCGCCCACGTCCGCTCGGCGCTGGTGCGCAGGTACTCGTCGACCACCACGAAACCGCGGTCGTTGAGTCGGACACCTGCCGTGTCCAGCCCGAGCCCGTCGGTGACCGGCGCCCGGCCGGCCGCCACGAGCACCTCGTCGCCTGTCACCACGCTGCCGTCGTCGAGGGTGATCCGGGCCGTACCGTCGGCGTCGCGGTCGACGCGGGCGACAGTAACGCCGACGCGTACGTCGATGCCGTCGTCGAGGAAGACACGCATCATCGCGTCGGCGATGTCGGGGTCCTCGCGGGTGAGCAGTTGGGGACCGCCCTCGATCACCGTCACCGCGCTGCCGAACGACGCGAACATCTGCGCGAACTCCACCCCGACTGTGCCCCCGCCGAGCACCACCAGCCGTGCCGGAACCCGGTCCAGGCGCAGCAGGTCGTCGCTTGTCAGCACCCCGGCCCCGGTCATCCCGGGGACGGACGGCAGGTACGGTCGGGTGCCCGTGTTGATGACCACGTCGTCGCCGCGCAGCAGTCGTTCGCCGCCGTCGGCCAGCGACACCCGCACGGTCCGCGCGGCAACGAACCGGGCCTCGCCGATCACCAGGTGCAGACCCGAGTCGAGGAACTGCTGCCGGTTGGCGGCGACCATCCCCTCGACGACGTCCTGCTTGTGCGCCCGCAGCAGGTCCACGTCGACGCGACCACCGTCGACCACGAGGCCGAGCGCGGCGGCGTGGCGCAGTTGGCGGGCCGCCCGCGCGCTCGTCACCAGCGCCTTCGTGGGGATGCACGCGACGTTTATGCAGCTGCCGCCGATCATGCCGCGTTCCACCATCGCCACCCGGCGGCCGGAGCGGGCGACGTCCATGCCCAGCGTCTTGCCGGCCTTGCCGCCACCCACGACGAGCAGGTCGTAGTCCTCCGGTTGGTCGGTCACGGGCGCTCCTCTCGGCCGCGCGCCGCTCCCGGGCCGCCGGTCGGGCCGGCCGCCGTCGGCGCGTGCCGGCCAACCCAGCCTGCCAGCTCCGAACGGACGTTCGGGGAGGTTCCGCGCAGAATCGCCCCGGGGTACGCAGCCCCCACGATCGGCGCGCAGTCGGGACCGGCCCGCCGGGCGAGCTCAGGCTTCGGCCGTGACCAGGTACAGGGTGAAGCCGGCCAGCAGGGGACCGTCCGTGAGACGCCGCAGCCATGGCTGAACGTCCGCGTCGGTCAGCTCGCCGGCCGCCACGGCGCGGGCCGAATTGCGCCGCAGCCCCAGGATCCGGTCCGCCGTGTCGAAGTCCCGGAAGACGACGGCGATCGCCTCGACCGCTCTCACCCGCAGGCCCGCCTGCGCCGACAGCCGGACCAGCTCCCGCCCGATCGTCGGGTTCCGCACCCGCGCCGCGACGAACCGGGCGAAGCTGCGGCTCGTCCGTACGTCCTCGTCCGCGACCGCGAGGGTGTCCCAGTCCGGCTCGGCCATCGCGACCAAGCCGCCCGGCCGGAGCACCCGACGAACCTCCGTCAGCACCGTCGCCGGATCCGCGACGTGCATGAGGACCCGATCGATCCTGGCCCGGTCCATGCTCGTGTCGTCAAGTGGAAGCGCGTGGGCATCCCCCGCGCGCAGGTCGATCTCCGGCCGGTCGGCCAGCCGCCGGGCGGCCTCCGCCAGCATCCGCGCGTCACGGTCCACGCCGACGACCAGGCCGCCTGCTCGGACCGCGTCGGCCAGCCGCCCGAGGTCGGTCCCGGGGCCGCAGCCGATGTCCACCACCGCATGCCCCGGCCGCAGGTCGAGAGCGTCGACGGCACGCCCCTTGTAGTCGCGACCGACTGCGGTGGCCGCCGCCGTGTCCAGGTACGCGATCTGGTCGGCGGCGATTGAGGTCGTGCGCGTGGGCTGGCTCATCAGCCCATCCAAACAGCTGATCGTGGGCATACCGCGAAGATGGTGCGCAGATTCGGTGGAGGCCGCCCCGCCGCCCGCCGCCGTCGTGCCGACCAGACCGTGGCCCGGGCCGGCGCGCGTGCGCCGGGCCCGGGGCGGCCACCGGCGAGGTCAGTGCCGGGCGGTGCCGTTGTCGCTCACCGGCTGCCCGAAGGCCAGGAACGGTACGGGCGTCGGGGCGTCGGGCCGTGGAAAGATCCGCTCGGCGTCGATGCTGGGGATCGGCGACGTGGCCGTCCGATCGGCCGCCTCCACCGGGTACCGCAGGGGCACACCCGGGCGCTCGCCGTCGGCCTGGTCGCCAACGGCCGGGTCAGCACCGCCGTGCTCACCACTGACGCGCTCGGCATCGGCATAGTGGCTGCCGGCGTGTTCGGCCTCGGCGTGCTCGGCCTCAGCCCGGGCGTGGTCGGCCCGGGTGTCGTCGGCATCGCCGGGGTCGGCGTCGGCGCGGTCGGCATCAGCCCGGACGGCGTCGGCGCGGTCGGCGTCGGCCCGGTCGGCGTCGGCCCGGACGGCATCAGCCCGGACGGCGTCGGCGCGGGCGGCCTCAGCCCGGTCGGCGTCGGCGCGGTCGGCGTCGGCGCGGTCGCCCGTGTTGCGGTCGACGGGGAGCAGGTCGACACCGGCGCGGGCGGCGCTCGACCGGGGACCGACCATCGGGTACTCGGCGGTCTCCGTACCGCCGGCCGCCGCGGCCATCACCGCGGCGGCGGCCAGGTCGGCCACCCGCTTCGCCTCCCGCTGCACCCGGGCGCGCACCTCCTTGGCGTGCCGCTCGGCGGAGTCCCCGGCCCGTCGGGCCTCGTCCAGCCGGGTCGCCTCGGCGGTCAGGTCCCGGCGCACCTCGCCCAGCCGCTGCTGGACGCGGGACAGCTCGTTCTCCAGGGTCTCGCCCTCCTGGCGGACCTCGGCGAGCTGCTGCTGGGCGGTCTCCAACTCGGCGTGCAGTTGCGCCGACTCCTGCCGGCGTTCCTCGATGTCCCGCTGGAGCGCGGTGAGCTGCTCCCGGTGACTGGCCGCCTGCTCGTCGGCCCGGTTACGCAGCTCGGTCACGTGCTGCTGCGCCTCGGCCAGCAGCGCGGCGATCTGCTGCTCGGTGGAGCTGCGCTGCTCGGCCAGCTCCTCCTCGGCCGCCGCCTGCAATTCGGCGATCTCCTGCTCGGCGGCGCTGCGCCGCTCGGCGACCTCGCGCTCCACCCCGGCCTGCCACTGGGCCATCTCCTGCTGGTTCTTGGCCCGGGCCGCCTGGACCTCCTGCTGGATCTGGGTGCGGGCCGACTTCATCAGGGCGTCGGCGGCCACCCGGGTCTGGTTGAGCTGCTGTGCGCTCTGCTCGGTGATGCGCTTCGCCTCGTGCTGGGCGCGCTCGTGCGCGGCCTCGCCGTCGGCGCGCAACTGCTCGGCGCGCTCCCGGATCGCGGTCAGCTCCGCCTCGGCCACCGCGCGCCGCTCCTCGTACGCCTGCTCCTGCTCGGCGCGCCGCGCGGCCAGCTCCTCCGACAGGTCCTGGCGTGCCTGCGCGGCCCGCTCGCGGGTGTCGACGAGGATGCGCTCCGCCTCGGTGCGCAGCTCGTTGGCCCTGTCGCTCGCCGACTCGGTGATGAGGGCGGCCTGCTTCTCGGCGAGGGTCAGGATCTCACCGACCATCGGGCCCAGGTCCTGGAATGAGGCGCGGTCCACCTGCACCGGCTGCTCGTGCAGCTCGGCCAGCTCGGCGCGCAGCCGCTGCACCTCGGCGGTCAGCTCACGAACCCGCACGGCGGAGCGCCCGTGCTCGCCGCTGAGCATCGTGATCTGGCCGTCGAGCTGCTCCAGGTGCCGGTCCACCTGGCGTTTGTCGTAGCCGCGCAGGGCGAGCTCGAAGCTCGGCCGCGAGGCCGCGTCGTCGCGTGCTGCGAGCGGCTCAGCGCCGATGGACATGCACCATCCTCCGTACGATCGGGGGCGTCAGGGCCGGCGGTCAACCGCCCCTGCGGGCCGTGAGTGTGGCGCAACGCTACCGCCGAGCCCGCCTCCTGCGAAGGCCCGCCCCACCACCTCTCACCTCCCCGGTCGAACATGGAGTCGTGGTGCCGGAAAGGTGGTGATCCACGACCTTTGCTACCCCGCCGAGGAACGGGGTGGGTGCAGACGGCGCCGGCCGGTCGCGGGGTGGCGACCGGCCGGCGTGGCTGAGGTTCGGCTCAGCCCGCTACGGACTGGTTGTAGTCCTTGATCGGGCCGGCCAGGGCCTCCTGCTGCTGCTCCAGCGCGGCACGCGGGTCGGTGCCGCTGAGCACGGCGGCCTGCATGGCCTGCTCGGCGGCCTTCCGGGCCTGCGGCATCGCGCCGAGCAGGCAGCCCTGGGTGGCCTTGCTCAACGGGGTGTTCTGCAGCTGCGTGATCGCGGTCTGGAACTGCGGCCGCTGGGCCACCCACTGCTTGTCGACGTCGGTCTCCAGAGCGCCCTTGCTGATCGGGAAGTACCCGGTCGACGTGTGCCAGGTGGCCTGCGAGTCCTTGTCGGACAGGAACTTGACGAACTCCCAGGACGCACGCTTGTGCGCGTCGTCCTTGCCCTTGCCGACCACCCACAGGGACGCGCCGCCGATGATCGGGCCGCCCGCGTCGGTGGCGTTGATCTTCGGGTAGTTGCCGGTGGCGATCTCGAACTTGCCCTCGGAGCTCTTCAGGAAGCCGCCGAGTGAACCGGTCGACTCCAGTGTTATCGCCACCGTGCCGGCGGTGAACGCGTTGTCCGCGGTGGTGGTGTTGCTGTCCAGTTTGGGCGCGAGACCCTCGTCCACCATCTTCTTCCACCAGGTGAGCAGCTTGACGTGGTCGTCGGTGGCGAGCTTGACCGTGGTGCCCCGGCCGTCGCGGCCGTTGCCCTGGTCGCAGTACTCCTGGTTGCCGGCGGCGGTCCACTGCTCCAGGAACCAGCCGTAGAGCGCGGCACCAAACCCGTACTGGGTGACCCGGCCGTTGGCGTCCTTGACTGTCAGTTTGCGGGCCGCCGCGGTGATCTCGTCGAGCGTCTTCGGCGGGTTCGCCGGGTCGAGGCCGGCCTTGGTGAACGCCGTCTTGTTGAGGTAGAGCAGCGGCATCGAGGTGTTGAACGGCATCGAGTTGAGCTTGTTGTCGACCGAGTAGTAGCCGGCGATGTTCGGCTGGATGTCCGACGTGGTGCTCTTGTCCGCGTCCACGAAGGACTGGACCGGAACTGTCGACTTGGAGTCGATCATGAAGCGGGTGCCGATGTCGTACACCTGCACCACGTCCGGCGCCTGGCCGCTGTTCAGCGCGGCCTTGTACGCCGACAGCGTGTCGTCGTACGTGTTCTTGAACTGGAGGTTGACCTTGACCCGGCCCTTGTTCTTCGCGTTGAACTGGTCGGCGAGCTGGGTGAGCGCCTCGCCGTTCTTGCCGGTCATCGCGTGCCAGAAGTCGATCGACACCTCGCCCTTGCCGTCCAGGGCGCTGGCGGCCGGGGCGTCCGTGCCGCCGCCGGCGTCGGCGTTGTTCGCCGTCGCGGAGCTACAGGCCCCGGCGGCAGCCGTGAGGGCGGCGAGCGAGAGCCCGATCGCCATCCGGCGCAGAGTGGTACGCACTGTTTCCTCCTACTACTGGGTTGAGAACTACTTGACCGCGCCGGCCGTGAAGCCCCGAACGAGCCAGCGCTGGCCGAAAATGACAAGCAGCAGCGTCGGCACCAACGTGATGGTGATGCCGGCCAGGAGCACGGCGGGGCTGCCGCCCTCGTTGTCCTTCAGGGCGAAGACCGCGGTCTGCAGGGTGTTCAGGGAGTTGTTGCTGGACGAGATGATCAAGGGCCAGAAGTACATGTTCCAGCCCTGGAGAAACGACCAGACGGCGATGCCGATAAGTGCCGGCCGGCTCGCCGGCAGCAGGATGGTGACCAGGAACCGCAGGTGGCCGCAGCCGTCGATGACGGCGGCCTCGCGCAGCTCCCGGGGGAACTGGGCGAACGCCTGACGCAGCATGAACACGCCGAAACCGCTGGCCAAGAACGGCAGGACCAGGCTGAGTCGGCTGTCGTTGATGCCCAGTGAGCGGATGAACAGCGCGTTCGGCACGACGATCGACTCGTACGGCACCATGATCGTGGCCAGGAACAGCCAGAAGATCGGCCGCCGCAGCGGGCTGCGCAGGAAGACCAGGGCGTACGCGGCAAGACACGACGTGACCAGGTGTCCGAGCATCACGCTCAGACCGACGAAGAGCGAGTTGAGGAAGGCCGGGGCCAGCGGCACCACCGGTTGCCGCCAGGCAGCCCGGTAGTTCTCCAGCGTCCAGTGCCCGTCGAGGAGTTGCGGCGGCTGGTGCAGCAGCGCGTTCGACGGCAGGAAGCCCCCGATCACGGTGAGCAGCACGGGGAAGAGCAGGACCACCGCGGCGATGCCCAGCCAGAGGTAGGTCAGGACGGTCGGCACGGGACCGGGTCGGTTCACGCTCCTGCTCACCTGTAGTGCACCCGCCTCTCGAGGACGCCGAACTGCACCACGGCGATCAGCACGCCGATGACCAGCAGCACCAGGCCCTGCGCGCTGGCCAGCCCGAAGTTGCTGTTGTTGTTGTGGAACGCGTTGTCGAAGATCGAATAGACAAGCGTGCGGGTGTGTCCGTTCGGTCCGCCGTCCGTCATGATCTGCACCTGGCCGAGCGCCTGGAGCGCGGCCAACGTGGTGGTCACCACGGCGAAGAACAGGCTCGGCGAGATCATCGGCAGCACGATGCTGACGAACTGTCGGGGACCGCTGGCGCCATCCATTCGGGCCGCCTCCAACACCTCCTCGTCGACGCCGGCGAGGCCGGCCGCGAGCACGAGCAGGTTGAAACCGGACACCATCCACACGGTGACACCGACGACAGTGGCTGTCGCCCAACCCGGCTCGGTGGTCCAGTTCGGCGCGGGAACGCCGATCAGGCCCAGCGCCCAGTTGACCGGCGAGACACCGGGGTTCAGCATGATCAACCAGACCACGCTGGCCGCCGAGACCGAGTAGGCGAACGGGAGGGCGAAGGCGGTCCGGAAGATCCGCATGCCGGGCAGTCGCTGGGTCAGCGGAGCGGCGAGCGCCAGCGGCAGCAGTACGCCGGGCACCACCACCAGCACGGTGAAGAGCAGCGTCTGCCAGAGCACCGTGCCGAATGCCGGCGTGAGGAGCTCCTGGAAGTGCGCGAGTCCCACCGACCGGGTCGGGTTGCCGAGGATGTCGTTGCCCCGGGTGGCCAGGAAGACCGCCTGGAACAGCGGGAAGATCACGAAGACGCCCAGGCCCGCGAGACCGGGCAGGACGAAGAGCAGGCCGAGTGCCGTCTCCCGTGCCCGCGCTGGCGCGGCGCCCCGGCGGGTCAGGCCAGGCGGCCGGTCGGTACGCGCGGCGGGTCCGGCCGCGAGCAGAGTCGGAGCTGTCACGTCGGGCAGCCTGCACAGCCCGTACGTCCGTTGGGGGGAGATCAGGTGGCGGGGGGCTGACGCGGTAGTGACAACGCACTACGCAGCGTAAACGCAACGCAGCGTTTCATCGACGAAACGCTGTTCAGGGCCCTGGCACCGTCGGCTGGCCGTGACTGTGCGTGCCGGTGGCGGGCGGCCCGCCACCGGCAGCACCGCTCACCGACGGACGGCTACCAGGACCGCGTCGTGGTGGACGACGTCGTGGGGGCCGGGGCGGGGGCGGGTCTCGGTCGTGCGGACGTCCCATCGGGCCGGGTCCAACGAGGAGGCCACGTCCTCGGCCGTGTACATCATGTCCGGCATGTGCAGCCGGTGCCCCGACGTCCACAGGTCCGACGGGTGGTGCCCGACGATCAGCAGCACGCCCCCCGGTGCGACCGCGTCGGCCAGGCGGGCGAACAACTCCCGCCGCGGTGCCGGGGGCAGGTGCATGAACTGCGCCGACACCAGGTCGTACGCCCCCTCGGCCGGCGGCTTGTCGCGCAGGTCGGCGTGCGTGAACTCGATCCGGTCGCCCACACCCGCGGCCTCTGCGTGCTCGGCGGCCCGGGTCAGGGCGGTGGTCGAGATGTCCACAGCCGTCACCTGCCAACCACGCTCCGCCAGCCACACCGCGTCGGCGCCCTCACCGCTGCCCACGTCCAGCGCCCGCCCCGGGGTCAGGTCGGCGGCCTCGGTGACGAGCTGCGGGTTCGGGCGGCCACTCCACACCGCAGGCTTGGCCTGGTACCGCTCCTCCCACGCCGGCTCCTCGAAGGTCGTGGCCACCAATTGCCGGTACGCGCCCACCGCGTCGCGGGTGTCCTCCGCGATCAGGTCGCCGTTGATCGCCGCACCGGCCATCAGCCCGGCCGCGGCGGACGTGATCACCTGGCCGCGCATGTCGGCCACGTTGCCGGCCACCCAGACGCCCGGCACTGTCGTCGCCCCGGTGGCGTCGGCCGGGATCTGGGTGCCGATGACGTGCCCGCCCACCGTCACCTCCTCCGGCGCCAGGCCCAGCCCCACAAGCATCTCGGCGCGGGGAACCGCGCGGGCCGCCACGACGACCGCGTCCAGCGCCACCACCCGGCCGTCGGCGAGCCGTACGCCGGTCAGCGCGTCCCCGGTCACCTCCAGCTCCGCGACCGGGCCCGGCACCACGGCGATGCCCCGGGCGGCCAGCCGTTCGGCCGTCTCCTCGTCCGGGGTCGGGGCGTCGTGCAGCAGGAGCAGCACGTCCGAGCTCCACTGCCGCCACATCTCGGCCTGGTGCACGGCCATCGGCCCGGTCGCCAGCACACCGATGCGCCGGTCCTGGACCTCCCAGCCGTGGCAGTACGGGCAGTGCAGCACGTCGCGACCCCACCGCTGGGCCACCCCGGGCACGTCGGGCAGCTCGTCGATCAGCCCGGTCGCCACCAGAAGGCGGCGGGCCCGCACCGTGCTCCCGTCATCGAGGGCGAGCCGGAACCCGTCGTCGTCGCGGCTGGCGGCCTCGACCCGGCCGGCGCGGAACTGCCCGCCGTACCCGGCCACCTCCGCGCGCCCGGCCGCGAGCAGCTCGCCCGGCGGCGTCCCCTCCCGCCCCAGGTAGTTGTGCACGTGGTCGGCCGGCGCGTTGCGCGGTTCGCCGGAGTCGATCACCAGCACCGACCGCCGGGCCCGGCTCAGCGCCAGGGCCCCGCCGAGCCCGGCCGCGCCGCCGCCCACCACCACCACGTCGTATGTCTCGTCCACCGGAGTGTCCCCCTAGTTGTCGGCTGAGCCCACCATCCGTCGCTGTCGCTCAGGTGGCAACTATCCTTGCCGTTATGGCAAACGATGACAGTGCCGCGCTGGCGGCCGTCGGCCCCCGGCTGCGCGCCCTGCGCCACAGGCGCGGCACCACGCTGACCCAGCTCGCCGAGCTGACCGGCATCTCGGTGAGCACCCTGTCCCGGCTGGAGTCCGGCACCCGTCGGCCCACCCTGGAACTGCTGCTCCCGCTCGCGCGGGCGTACCAGGTGGCGCTTGACGAGCTGGTGGACGCCCCGGCCACCGGTGACCCTCGCGTACGCCCCAAACCGATCGTCATGCACGGCGTGACGTTCCTGCCGCTGACCCGCCGACCGGGCGGTCTGCAGGCGTTCAAGCAGATCTTCCCGCCGGACACGCCCGCCGGGGAGCGAACCCAGCAGACCCACGAGGGGTACGAGTGGCTCTACGTGCTCTCCGGCCGGCTGCGCCTGCTGCTCGGCGAACACGACCTGACGCTGACCCCGGGAGAGGTCGCCGAGTTCGACACCCGCGTCCCGCACCGGGTGTTCAACCCCGGCCCGGGTACCGCCGAGGCCCTCAGCCTGTTCGGGCCACAGGGGGAACGGCTGCACGTTCGCGCCCGCCCCGCCGCGTCCGACAAGGAGTAGTTCGACAGTGAGTGAGCACAGCGTTTCCGTGGTCCGGCTGGACCACACCTCGTCCGCCGAGTGCGAGGAGATCGTCCTCGGCCTACAGGGCCTGCTGCTGGCCCGTGGAGTGATCCTTCCGAACGACCGTCGTGACGCGTGGTGGCAGCCCAGCGAGTGGAAGCCGGGACCGGCCGCGCGTACGGCAGTCGTCGAGCCGGTCGACTGGTTTGACGCCGTTCCTCAACTGGCCTCAGTTGTCACCCGTACTGGTCACCGAGATCCGCGCTGGACTTGGAGGTCGTACGGGCATCGTTGTCAGCCACTGGTGACGCACCAATCAGAGCAGACGACGGCTGCTCGCGGCGGTGGATGGTGACGTGCCGCTTGGGTCTGCCCAGGCCAACTGCCGCCCGGCGGTCCGGCGGTGCGCTGGCTTCGCCGGAAGGGCGACACGGTGGGCGTGGACCGCGAGCGGACCGGTTGGTGCTGACGTGCCGCGAGGGCCGGACCGGTTCCCCTCCGGTCCGACCCCCGTGATCGTTGCGCGCTAGGCGCGGAGCCTGCGCTGCCGGACGACAAGCAGCAACGCGGCGCCGAGGAGCACTGCCAGCACTCCGGCCGACATCCAGCCGCCGATCGGGAACGATGTGCCGGTCACCGGCAGCTTCCCCTTCACTCTGATGGTGATGGTGGACTCCGGCGCCACCGGCGCGGGGCCCTCCGGCGGGGTACCGGTCGCCGTCGCGCTGTTGCGCACCGAACCGTGGTGGTAGTCGGCCTTGCTGACCGTGTACGTCGCCGCACAGGTCACGGCGGCACCGGCGGCCAGGGTGACAGCGCCGTTGGGCGTCCGGTCCGGGCCGCAGGTGATCGGGCCGAGGTCGGCAGGTGCCGCCGGCGCCGTGAGGGTGTCGGTGACTCTCACGTCGGTAAGCCCTACACGTCCGGTGTTGGTGACCACGAACTGGAACGGCACCTGCTGACCCGGGCGGGTGATCTTCTCGGTGCTGCTGGACTTCACCACGGTGATGGCGGCGCCCCGGGTGGCCGTGACCTCGGCGGTGGCCGGTCCGGAGCGTACCGGCGTCGGTGGTTGTTGGCCGGGGATGGTCGGCGGCGTGCCGGCCGCCACCGCCGTGTTCGTGATCGTGCCGGCGTCGATGTCCGCCGCGGTGACGGCGTAGGTCGACGTGCAGGTGGTGCTCGCCCCGGCGGGCAGGGTGACGCTGCCATTGGCGACCGGCGGAGTGCCGCAGGTGATCGCCCCCGGCGTGCCGGTGCCGGAGAACTCCGTCTCGTCGACAGTCACCGCGCTCAGCGGGGTGTTGCCGGTGTTTGCCACCACGAACCGGTACGTGACCACGTCACCGGCCGTCGACACCACTGTGGGCGTGACCGACTTGGCGATGGTGATCGCCGGGTGCGGGATCGGGATGTCCAACGGGGAGGGCGGCGAGACCGGCGGCGGCCCGACCGGTGGCGTGCCGGTGACGGTGGCGACGTTGCGCAGCGACGAGCCGGCGAACTCCTCCTCGGTCACTGTGTACGTCGCGCGGCACTGGATCGACCCGCCCGGCGTCAGGGTCACCTCCCCGTTCGGGGTGTCCTGCGGGCCGCAGGTGATCGGCCCGAGCCCGTCCCGCTCGGACGGCGGCAGCACGGTGTCGTTGACAGTCACCCCGGTCAGCGTCAGGCCGCCGCTGTTGACCACCAGGAAGGTGTACGGCACCTGCTGGCCGGCCGCGGTGATCGCCACGGTGGTCGACGACTTGATCACGTCGATGTCGGCCACGAGCCCCGCCTGGGGAATCGTCAGCGTCGACGGCGGCGAGTCCACGGGCGTACCCCCGGGTGGGGTGCCGTGCGCGGTGGCGGTGTCGGTGACCCCGTTGTTGTCCAGGTCGGCCTGGGTGACGGTGTAGGTGGCCGTGCAGGCGGTGGACCCACCCGGCGCGAGTGTGGTCGTCGCGCAGGTGATCGGGCCGAGGTCGGCGTTCGACGAGGGCGGCGCCTGCACGTCGGTGACGGTGACACCGGTCAGGGTCAGCCCGCCGGTGTTGACCACGTGGAACCGGTACGGCACCTGCTGCCCGACGACGCCGATCGTGGTGACGTCGGAGACCTTGACCACCGAGATCGCGGCGACCAGTCCGGACTCGGGGATCGTCAGTGTGGACGGCGGCGAGTTCACAGGCGTCTCGGTGCCCGGCGGCGTGCCGTGCGCGGTGGCGGTGTCGACGACCGCGTTGTTGTCCAGGTCGGCCTGGGTGACGGTGTAGGTGGCCGTGCAGGCGGTCACCGCACCCGGCGCGAGGGTGGTCTGCGGGCAGGTGATCGGGCCGAGGTTGGCGTTTGACGAGGGCGACGCCTGCACGTCGGTGACGGTGACGTTGGTAAGCGTGACGCCACCGGTGTTGATCGCGAGGAACTGGTAGGGGACCTGCTGCCCGACCGTGGTGATCGTCGTCGTGGTGGACGACTTGACGACCGAGAGTGACGGCGTGACGTCGGCCGCCGGGATGGTCAGCACGACCTGGTCCGAGTCCACCGGCTCCTCGGTCCCCGTCGGGGTGCCGTGCGCGGTGGCGATGTCGGTCAGTTCGTCATGGTCGAGGTCGGCCTGGGTGACGGTGTAGGTCGCGGTGCACGTCGTTGTCTGGCCGGGGACGAGCGTGGTCTGTGGGCAGTTGAGCGGGCCGAGGTTGGCGTTCGACGACGGCGGGTCCTGCACATCGGTGACGTTGACGTTGTTAAGCGTGACGCCGCCGGTGTTGGCGACCAGGAACTGGTAGGGCACCTGCTGCCCCACGGAGCTGATCGTCTCGGTGGTGGAGAACTTCACCATCGCGATGGCCGGAAACACGTCACCGGTCGGGATGGTCAGCGTCGACGGCGGCGACTGCACAGGAGTAGCTCCGCCGGGAGGGTTGCCGTGCGCGGTTGCGGTGTCACGCACCAGGCCCGCGTCCAGGTCCGCCTGGGTGACCAGGTACCTGGCCGTGCACGAGGTCCTGGCACCGGGGGCGAGGGTGGTGGCCGCGCAGGTGATCGGGCCGAGGTTGGCGTTCGACGACGGCGGCGCCTGCACGTCGGTGACGCCGACGTTGGTCAGGGTGAGCCCGCCGGTGTTGACCACGTGGAACGAGTACGGCACCTGCTGCCCGATCACACTGATCGTGGTGGTCGTGGACGTCTTCACGACCGCGATCGAGGCGACCAGGTCGGTCTCCGGCAGGGTCAGCGTCGAGGGTGGCGAGTTCACCGGCGTGCCGCCGCCGGGTGGCGTGCCGTGTGCGACGGCGGTGTTGGTAACCCCGTCGTTGTCGAGGTCGGCCTGGGTGACGGTGTAGGTCGCGGTGCACCCGGTCCGCGCGCCGGGTGCGAGGGTGGTGGCGGCGCAGGTGATCGGGCCGAGGTTGGCGTTTGACGAGGGCGGCGCCTGCTCGTCGGTGACGGTGACGTTGGTCAGGGTGAGCCCGCCGGTGTTGACCACGTGGAACGAGTACGGCACCTGCTGCCCGACAGTGGTGATCGACGCGGTGGTGGAGGTCTTCGTGACCGTGATGGACGGGGTCAGCCCCGCGGCCGGGATGGTCAGCGTCGACGGCGGCGAGGTGACCGGCGTGCCGGTGGGTGGCGTACCCCGGGCGGTGGCGGTGTCGGCGACCCGGTGGTTGTCGAGGTCGGCCTGGGTGACTGTGTAGGTGGCGGCGCAGGTGGTGGTCGCGCCCGGCGCGAGGGTGGTGGCGACGCAGGTGATCGGGCCGAGGTTGGCGTTTGACGAGGGCGGTGTCTGCACGTCCGTGACGCCGACGTTGGTGAGGGTCAGGCCGCCGGTGTTGGCGACAAGGTAGCGGTAGGGCACCTGCTGACCCACCGAGGTGATGGACGTGGTGGTCGACGACTTCACGACTGTGACGGAGGCGGCGAGCGACTGTGCCGGAATGGTCAGGGTGTCCGGATCGGACACCACCGGCGGGCCGGTGGGTGGGGAGCCCTGGGCGGTGCCGACGTTTGTGACGCCGCCGTTGTCGAGGTCCGCCTGGGTGACCGTGTAGGTGGCGGTGCACGCCGTCCGGGTGCCGGGGGCGAGGGTGGTGGCGGCGCAGGTGATCGGGCCGAGGTTGGCGTTCGACGAGGGCGGGGTCTGCTGGTCGGTGACCGAGATGGCGGTGAGCGGGACGCCGCCGGTGTTGACCACGTGGAACGAGTACGGCACCTGCTGGCCGACGGCCGTGATCACCGCGGTGGTCGACGCCTTGATCAGGTCGATGCCGGCCGGACTCGCGCCCGCGCAGGACAGCGTGGTGCTGAACGGGAAGTAGTGGATCTCACCGCCGCGGTGGTCAAGCGTACGGGTGATCACGCTGCCCTCGGTGTTGCTGGCCGAGAGGTCGGTAAGGCTGGCGTTGGGGGCGTAGATGGTGCCCTCGACCGTGGCGGCGCCCGTCGTCAGGGTGAGCGCGGTGGCGGTCGGGAAGTTGAACAGGACGTAGCGCGCCTGCGGGCCGCCGATGCCGGAGAAGTTCGGGGCGGTCCAGTCGAACGTGTTGCCGACGCCAGTGGTGTCCACGTTTACCAGCAGCGGGGTGCTGGCGGTGGGCTGGCTGGCGAAGGTAAGCGTCTGGATGTTGGCCAGGTCGGCGGCGGTCAGGTTCAGCACGTTCGTCACGCCCGGGGTGAGGGTGACCACGGCGTTGCTGCCGGCGGGGATCGGCCGGGGGAGCACGTCGCCGTTCGGAGTCCGGAGCACCACCGTGTTGTCGCAGGTGGCGAGGCCGGCGGTCGTGCTGCGGAAGGCGGCGAAGGCGCCCGCGAAGTTGATCGGCGAGGTGGGTCCGACGCTGCCGACGGGCTGCCGGGTGACAAGCTCCACCCGGGGCGACGCGTCGTAGTTGTCCGACGGCAGGATCCGGGTGTTGACCTGGGCGCCGTTGTTGTCGGTGTCGCGTACGACGGTGCCGGTCAGGTCGCCGACCTTCGCGTATCCGCTGGAGAGCACCTGCAGACGGGTGCCACCGACGCTGCCGGCGAAGTTGACGCGCCCGCCGACGACGAGGGCGCTCGGTCGGGCGTCGCCCGGCACGACGAACGACCCGGCGGTCACGGTGGCCAGTTGGTAGTTGCCGAAGGTGAGGTCTCCGCCGACGGCGAGGGTGCCTTCGTTCTCGTCGTTGACGAGGTTGGCGTTGCCCTCGGTCATGACCCCGAAGCTCAGCGCCTCGGCGACCGGGTCCACCGGCCCGATGTCCTCGGCAGCGGTCAGCACCCGATTCGGCGGGGGCTCGGCAGGCGCCGGCGCCAGGAGAGCGTTGACCGCCAGGATGGCGCCGACGGCGGTCAGCGCCGCCGCGCGGGTCCTGCGGGTGCCCCACGAAGAAATCCTCATCACGTCCCCCGTTGTGTCCGATGTGCCAGGGGAGCGTAGCGAGGCAAATGTCAAGCTATGAGCTATTTGTCCGAAATAGCCGGCGGACGGAAGGTCAGCGTGGCGCGGCCAGCGGCGGCGACGACGGCCCGAAGGTGGTCAGGAACCGGTCCCGGAACGTGTCCATCGGCCACACCGGCGCCTGCGGGCCGGGCCGCAGGCCGTCCTGCCAGCCCCACCCCGCGACCCGGTTCAGCACCGCCGGGTCCCGGGCGACGATGGTGATCGGCACGTCCCGGCTCGCGCCCTCGCCCGTCACCACCGGGGCCGGTTGGTGATCGCCGAGGAAGACGAGCACCAGATCGTCGTCGCCGTAGGTCCGTACGTAGGAGATCAGGCTCTCCAGCGAGTAGGCCACGGCCTGCCGGTAGCCGGCCCGGATCCGGCCGGTGTCCCGGTCGTCGGAGGCGCCGTCGTCAGTCGCGCCGGCGTCGCCGTGGTAGATCGAACCGTCGCCCACCTCGTCCCAGCCGATCATGCGGGGCACCGCCGTCCACGGCGAGTGGCTGGAGATCAACGGGATCTCCGCCATGATCGGGCGGTCCGCGCCGGCGCGGACCCGCCGCTGGAAGAACGACAGCGTGTACTGGTCGGGCATCGGCGCGTAGCTGAACTTCGGACCCCGGTAGCCGAGCGCCGCGGCGTCGTAGTAGCTGTCGTAGGAGAAGAAGCCCCGCTCCGGCCAGGGCTGGGTGGCCGCCGGCAGCACCCCGACCGTCTGCCAGCCGGCCCGGCGGAACGCGCCGTTCAGGGTGAGCCGGTCGCTGGCCAGCAGGCTGCGGTGGCGCTGCTCGTTGTCCGTCCACAGACCTGACAGCAGCGTGTCGTGGGCCAGCCAACTGCCACCACCGAACGTCGGGGAGGTGAGGAAGCCGCTGCGCGCGCCGTACCCGGCCGCGCGCAGCCGCTCGGTCCCGGTGTCCAGCACCGCGTTGACCTGCGGCGCCAACTCCGGGTCCTCGACGGCGTCGCGCCCGTAGCTCTCCACGAAGGCGAGAACGACGTCCTTGCCGCGCAGCCCGGTCAACAGTTGGTCACCCGGGACGTCCTGGAACGGGTCGGCATCGATCTGGGCGGTGAACCGGCCGCTGTCGCGCAGCCGCGCGTCCACCTGCTCGGCGTGCGCGCCGACAAGCGCGGTGGTCCCGGCGTCGGCCACCGGCACGCCCGGGACGATCCGCACCCCGACGACCGCGCAGACCACCCAGGCGACAGTCAACGCGGCGACCGTCCGTGTCGCCACCCGCTCGTGGCCGACCAGCAGCGACGCCAGCCGCCGCAACGCCACTGTCATCACCAGCAGCAGCGCACCGACCAGCAGCGCGACGCCCACCACCGCGCCGACCGCGCCGGGCCGCCCGGCCGAGTCCCGCACGAACCCGTACGCGTCGTCCAGCAACAGCCAGTCCAGCACCAGGTCGAAGGGCCTGTCGAGGGTCGTGCGGAAACCCAGGTCGGCGAGTCTCACGATGGCCAGCAGGCCGAGCAGTGGCCCCACCACTGCCACCACCACCCGCCGTGGTCGCGGTGGCAACGCCAGCAGCAGCGCCGCGACCAGCAGACCCTCCAGCGGGATGCGCAGGAACGCGCCGGGTGTCAGCTCGCCGAGCCGGTCCGGGCCGACCAGGGCCGCGTACACCAGCAGGACCGCCAGCACGCCGCCGGCCGCCGCCCACGTCCGCCGCGCACGACCGCGCCGCACGGGCGACACCACTTGGGTACGCGCCGAAGCATCGCCGGTCGGGGCGGGGCGCGGACGTCGCCGGCCGGTCAGCCGGCGCAGCCGGGCGGGAAGGGTCATCACGGCCTCCAGTCGGAGTGGACCGTACCGCCCGAGCGGGCCGCCAGCGCGGGCAGCGGGCCGGGGACGGGCAGCAGCGGCGGCACGACGAGCGGCGCGTGTCGACCCAGCGGAAGCAGGGGCAGCGCCACGGGTGCGGCGGGCGCGGGCGTGCCGAGCGGTGGCGCGACCGCGATCGGCGCGGTGACCGCCGGCTCGGCGGTCGTCGGCGCGGTGACCGTCGGCACCGTGACCGTCGCGGCGGCCGGGCGGCGACGCCACAGCCAGGCCACGTCCCGGCCGAACGACTCGACAAGTAGCGCCAGCGCCGCCACCAGAATCACAGTGGTCCACGACTCCGGCAGCACCCGCGCGGCGGCGACCGCCAACAGCACCCCCTGCGCGGCGGCCACCACCTTGCGCCAGTAGCGCGGCGGCAACGAGCCGCCCAGCCAGGGCAGCACGGCGCTCGCCGCGACGAAGACGTACCGCATCGCGCCGATGGCCAGCACCCAACTCCCGGCCGCCGGGGCGACGTACACGCTGAGGACCAGGATGAGGAACGCGTCGACCTCCATGTCGAAGCGGGCCCCGAGCGCGCTCACCGTGCCGGTGCGCCGGGCGACCCGACCGTCCACCGCGTCCAGCAGCAGGGCCACCGCGCTCAGCGCGACAAGCAGCCCGACCGGCGTCGGACTGCCGAACGAGTCCACCACCAGCGCGGTGACCGCGCCGACCAGGACTGCCCGGGCCAGTGTCACCCGGTCGGCGGGACCGAGACGGGACGCGCCGGCCAGGTGCAGGCCCCGGCTCAACGCGAGGCAGGTGAGCGCCGCGTAGCCGGCCCCGGCCAGCCAACCCGCCGGGCCCAGACCCACGGAGGCGGCAAGCGCCGCCAGCACGACCAACTGCGCGCTCAGCCCGATCACCGGACCGCTTCGAACTGTGGGCACCGTACCTCCGTGTTTATGATCGACGACCCCGACAGGGAACACGGAAATCAGGGCCGTTCGGTTCGACCGGGACAAAAGGTGAGGTGTGCGAGGGTGATCCGCGAGGCGTACGCCTGCTGGGTGCGCGAGCCCGGCGCGGCGGAGATCCGGCCGGTGTCGCTGCCCGTCCCGGGGCCCGACGAGGTGCTTGTGCGTGCCCGCTACTCCGGCGTCAGCCGGGGCACCGAGACGCTTGTGTTCGCCGGCCGGGTGCCCGCCGACCAGCACGCGGCGATGCGCGCCCCGTTCCAGGAGGGCGACTTCCCGGGCCCGGTGAAGTACGGCTATCTCAGTGTCGGCGTGGTCGAGCAGGGCCCACCGGACCTGCTCGGGCGTACGGTGTTCTGCCTGCACCCGCACCAGAGCGCGTACGTCGTGCCGGCGACCGCCGTGGTGCCGGTGCCGGACGACGTGCCGCCCGCCCGGGCCGTGCTCGCCGGCACCGTGGAGACCGCCGTGAACGCCCTGTGGGACGCCGCGCCCCTGGTCGGCGACCGGGTCAGCGTGGTCGGCGCGGGCATGGTGGGCTGCTGTGTCGCGGCGCTGCTCGCCCGGTTCCCCGGCGTGCAGGTCGAGCTTGTCGACACCGACGCCCGCCGGGCCGGGATCGCCGGCGCCCTCGGGGTCGGGTTCGCCCAGCCCAGCGACGCGACAGGCGACCGGGACCTGGTCGTGCACGCCAGCGCCACCTCCGCAGGCCTGCAACACGCGCTTGACCTGCTCGCGCCCGAGGGCACGGTGATCGAGCTGAGCTGGTACGGCGACCGGCCGGTGCAGGTGTCTCTGGGCGGGGCGTTCCACTCCGGGCGGTTGACCGTGCGCAGCAGCCAGGTCGGCATGGTCGCGCCCGCGCGGCGGGGCCGCCGCAGTTACACCGACCGGTTGGCCCTGGCCCTGGACCTGCTCGACGACCCGGCCTTCGACGCGCTGATCACCGGCGCGTCCCGGTTCGCGGAGCTGCCCGACGTACTCGCCCGACTGAGCACGGGTGACCTGCCCGCGCTCTGCCACCTCATCACCTACGACGACGGGGAGTGACAGTGTTCAGCGTGACAGTTCGGGATCACATGATGATCGCCCACAGTTTCCGGGGCGACGTGTTCGGCCCGGCCCAGCGCCTGCACGGTGCGACGTTCGTGGTGGACGCGACGTTCCGCCGCCCCGACCTGGACGCCGACGGCATCGTCGTGGACATCGGCCTGGCCACCGAGCAGTTGCGGACCGTGGTCGGCGAACTGTCGTACCGCAACCTCGACGACGAGCCCGCGTTCGCCGGCATGAACACCACCACCGAGGTGCTGGCCCGCACCGTCGCCGACCGGCTGGCCGAGCGCGTGCACGCCGGTGAGCTGGGCCCCGGGGCGCGTGAGCTGGCAGGCATCACCGTCACCCTGCACGAGTCACACGTCGCCTGGGCCAGCTACGAGCGGTCGCTGTGACCGACGCGGGCCGGCCGACGCCGGCCCAGCGGCCGGGCCGGCCGGACCCCGCCGACGTCACGCCGACCGGAACGGCCGCCGACGTCACGCCGACCGGAAGCGCCGCCGGCGTCACGCCGACCGGAAGCGCCGCCGGCGTCGGGTCGTCCCCTCGGCAGGCGGCGTCCGTCGCGGTCGCCGGTCCACGCCGCCGTACGGTGCACGTCGTCCTGCCCGGCGACATCGACGATCCGGCCACGCCCAGCGGCGGCAACACCTACGACCGGCGGGTCTGCGCCGGTCTAGGCGAGAGCGGTTGGGTGGTGCGGGAGCACCCGACGCCCGGAGCGTGGCCGCAGCCCGACCCGGTCGACAGGGCGGCGCTGGCCCGGCTGCTGGCCGCCCTGCCGGACGACGCCGTCGTGCTCGTCGACGGCCTCATCGCCTCGACCGTGCCGGACCTGCTCGCCCCGCAGGCTCACCGGCTGCGCCTCGTGGTGCTTGTGCACATGCCGCTCAACGACGAGGCCGAGGGCCGGGCGCTGGCCACCGCGCGAGCCGTCGTCACCACGAGCGAGTGGACCCGCCGCCGCCTGCTGGCCCGCCACTGGTTGTCCGCCGACCGCGTCCGGGTCGCGCCTCCGGGGGTGACGCCCGCACCACCGGCGCCCCCCGGCAGCGCAGCCGGTGGCCGGCTGCTCTGCGTCGCCGCGGTCACCCGCCACAAGGGCCACGACGTGCTCGTCGACGCCCTGTGCGTACTGGCTGAGATGCCCTGGACGCTCGTCTGCGCCGGCACGCTGACCAGGGAACCCGAGCTGGTGCGCCGGCTGCGCGACCGGCTCGCCGGCGCCGGGCTGGCGGAACGGGTACGGCTGGCCGGTCCGCTGACCGGTGCGGCGCTCGACGCCGCGTACGCCGCCGCCGACCTGCTCGTGCTGCCGTCGCGGGGCGAGACGTACGGGATGGTCGTCACCGAGGCGCTGGCCCGCGGTCTGCCCGTGCTCGGCACCCAGGTGGGCGGCCTGCCGGAGGCGCTCGGGCGTGCCCCCGACGGTGACCTGCCCGGCCTGCTGGTCCCGCCGGACGACCCGGCAGCCCTGGCCGGCGCCCTGAGCTGGTGGTGGGGTGACGAGGAGCTACGGGTCCGGCTCCGGCGTGCCGCCCTCGCCCGCCGCGACACCCTGACCGACTGGCCGGCGACGACCGCGCGCCTGGCCGCCGTGCTGAAGGAGGTGGCGGAGTGACCGCCGAGGAGACCATGCCGTTCGCCGACTGGCTACGTCTGCGCGAGCCGGTCGACGCGGCGGCCCGCGCCGAGGACCTGGTGGACGCCGTCCGACCCCGGCTGACCGGCGACCCGATTCTGATCCACGATTTGGGCAGCGGCACCGGATCGATGAGTCGCTGGCTGGCGGCCCGGCTCAGTGGTCCGCAGCACTGGGTGCTGCACGACCGGGACGCCGACCTGCTGGCCCGCGCCGCCGACAGCATGGCCGGCGTGACCGCCGCCGACGGAGCGCCGGTCACCGTCGACACCCGCTGCGGCGACCTGACCCGGCTGGGCGCCGCCGACCTGTCCGACGGCGCGCTTGTCACCGCGTCCGCGCTGCTGGACATGTTGACCGCCGAGGAGGTCGAACGGGTGGTGGCCGCCTGCGTCGACGCCGACCGTCCCGCCCTGTTCGCGGTCTCGGTGACCGGCCGGGTCCGGCTCACCCCGGCCGACCCGCTCGACGGCGAGGTCCAGGAGGCGTTCAACGCGCACCAGCGGCGTACCGTCGACGGCCGCCGGCTGCTCGGTCCGGACGCCCCCGCCGCCACCGCCGCCGCGTTCGCCAGGCGGGGCGTGCGCGTGCGGGAGCGGCCCAGCCCGTGGCGGCTCGGCCCGGAGCAGGCCGACCTGGCCGCCGAGTGGTTCCGCGGGTGGCTGGGCGCCGCCTGCGAGCAACGCCCCGACCTGGTCGGCCCGGCCCGGGTGTACGCCAAGCGCCGGCTGGCCGACGCGGCCGCCGGCCGGCTGGGCGTGCGTGTCGAACACCGGGACCTCCTGGCCGGCGGATGAACCGTCCACGCCCTGGGTACGTGCTCTAGGGAGAGTGGACGATCTTCAGGGAGGACCGGCGTCGATGCTGTGGGCCTGGGCACGAGTGGTCGGCGGGGTGGGCCTGCTCGCCGTCCTGCTGTGGCAGGTGGGCGGCGGCCCGTTCCTCGACGGCGTACGGCTGATCAACGCGCCGGCGCTGGCCGCGGCCCTGCTCATCGGTGTGCTCACCACTGTCTGCGCGGCCTGGCGGTGGAGCCTCGTCGCCGGTGGCCTCGGCGTCCGGCTGCCGTTGGCGACCGCGGTGGCGCACTGCTACCGGGCGGTGTTCCTCAACGCCACGTTGCCCGGCGGTGTGCTCGGGGACGTGCACCGGGCGGTGCGCCACGGCCGCGACGCCGGCGATGTCAGCCGGGGCATCCGCGCGGTGGTCTGGGAGCGTACGGCCGGTCAGGTGGTCCTGGTGGGTGTCGCGCTCGTGGTGCTCGCGGCGTTCCCGTCCCCGGTGCGGCAGTACCTGCCGGCCGCCGCCGCCCTGCTGCTCGCGGCTGGCCTGGTCGTCGTGCTGCTGGCGCGGCTCCGGCCCGGCGGCGGCCGCTCCCGGTGGGCCCGCGGCGTACGGACCGCCGTGGCGGACGTCCGGGCCGGGCTGTTGGCCCGGCGGACCTGGCTCGGCGTGCTTGTCGCCTCCGCCGTGATGGTCGCGGGTCACCTGGCCACCTTTCTGGTGGCGGCACGGACCGCCGGCTCCGACGCCCCGCTGACGCGGCTGCTGCCCCTGACGCTGCTCGCTCTGCTCGCCATGGGCCTGCCCCTGAACGTGGCCGGCTTCGGACCCCGCGAGGGCGTGGCCGCCTGGGTGTTCGGCGCGGCCGGGCTCAGCGCGGCCGAGGGTGTCGCCACCGCCACCGTCTACGGCGCCCTCGTGCTGGTGGCCAGCCTGCCCGGCGCGGCCGTGCTGCTCGCCCGACGGGCCCGCAATCCCACCACCACTCGGGAAGCCGCATCCGGCGGCGGCTGTTGAGTCAGTGGTCAGGACGGTACGCGCCGTCGCCCGAGGGCGGCGCCGGACAAAGGAGTTCCATGCCCGAAGCACTGCCGGTCGCCACGGTCCGTACGCAGGTCACGGTTCCGCTGGCGTTTCCCGACGGCTACACCACCACCGTCCGGGTGTTCACGTTCAAGGGCCTGGTGGACGGCCGGGAACACCTCGCTCTCGGCCTGGGTGACTGGGCCGGCGCGCTGGACCGGCTCGCCGCCGGCGGCGAGCCGCCGCTGGTCCGCCCGCACAGCGAGTGCCTCACCGGCGACGTGTTCGGCAGCCAGCGCTGCGACTGCGGGCCGCAACTGCGCGAGGCGGTGCAGCGGATCACCGAGACCGGCGGTTTCCTGCTCTACCTTCGCCAGGAGGGCCGGGGCATCGGCCTGTACGCCAAGCTCGACGCGTACGCCCTGCAGGACGCCGGGCTGGACACCTACCAGGCAAACGTGGCGCTGGGTCGGGGCGAGGACGAACGCGACTACGGCGCCGCCGCGCAGATGCTGACCACCCTCGGCGTGCCGCGCGTCCGCCTGCTCAGCAGCAACCCGGACAAGGCCGAGCAGTTGACCCGGCTGGGCGTGGACGTCGTCGAACGCGTACCCACAAGCATCTTCCTCTCCCCGGCCAACGCCGAGTACCTCGCCGCGAAGGCCGCCAAGGCGGCGCAGACCGAGGCGGCGGAGCCGGAGTCGGAGTCGGGTCGTACCCCCGACCGGCCCGTCTCCCGGTGAGCTGCCGGCCGGCGTCGGCGCGGCCGTACGTGCTGCTGAGCTGCGCCACAAGTATCGACGGGTACATCGACGACGCCTCCGAGCAGCGGCTGATGCTGTCCAACGAGGACGACCTCGACCGTGTCGACGCGGTCCGGGCCAGCTGCGACGCGATCCTGGTCGGCGCCGCCACGGTCCGCCGCGACGATCCGCGACTGCTGGTGCGGTCCGCGTCGCGCCGGGCCGAGCGGACGGCACACGGCCGGCCCGCGTCGCCCACCAAGGTGACCCTGACGGCCCGGGGGGACCTCGACCCGACCGCCCGATTCTTCACCGCGGGTGACTCGGCAAGGCTTGTCTACTGCGCGAGCGGGGCGCTGGACAAGGCCCGGGAGCGGGTCGGTCGGGTGGCCACCGTGGTGGACGGGGGGGAACCCGTCGACCTCGATCGGGTCCTCGCCGACCTGTCGGCGCGGGGTGTGCGTCGGCTGATGGTGGAGGGAGGCGGGACGGTGCACGCCCAGTTCCTCACCGCCGGCCTCGCCGACGAGCTGCACCTGGTGGTCGCCCCGTTCTTCGTCGGCGACCGCCGGGCGCCGCGCTTCGTCGGCGAGGGGAGCTTCCCCTGGCGCCCGGGACGCCCCGCCCGGCTGGCCGAGACCCGCCAGATCGGCGACGTGGTGCTGCTCCGCTACGCGCTCTCCGACCGCTGCCGCGACGGCTGACGACGACGCAGCAGGTACGCGAGCCCGCTGAGCAGGAAGAGCCCCGCGCTGAGCAGAAGCCAGCGCACCAGGTACGGCCGCTGGGTCAGGCCGGTGGCCGCCTCGTGGGTCGTCTCGCCCCAGCGCAGGATGCCGGGGGAGTAGACCAGGAACAGCAGCGCCGTGCCGAGCGCCGGCACACGCAGGTGGTTGAGCAGCGTGACACGAGCGCGGACCACCGCGCGCAGCGCCCGGTCGGCGCTGGCGTACACCGGGAACAGCACCAGGTCGTGGGCGACGACCGCGCCGACGAACCAGAGCAGCATCCGGCCGAACGTCGCCTCCTGCGCCAGCCGCAGCGCCACCCAGCCGGCGAGCACGATGACCGCCGTCACCAGGAGCAGATGCCACGGCGCCGCGCCGTAGTCGGCCCGCAGCCGCCCGGCCCGTCCCGCCGTCGGCCTGTCCCGTCCCGTCGTCGGCTCGTCCGGTCCCGTCGTCGGCTCGTCCCGTCCCGCCACCGGCTCGTCCCGCTCAACCATCGGCCCGCACCCGGAAGTCGATCTCGGCGACCCACTTCGTGCAGTGCACCCCGGGCAGGGCCGGCACGATGACCCGAGCCGGGTAGCCGTGGTCGGGGGCGAGGTCGACGCCGTTGACCCGCAGGGCGAGCAGCGAATCCGGATCGAGGACCTGGTTGGCGGCGAGCACCGCGGTGCGGAACAGGCCGCCCTGCTCCAGCGACGACACCCGCGCCGAGGCCGGGTCCGCGACTCCGGCGAGCCCGGCCAGGTCCCGAAGACGGACTCCGGTCCAGGTCTGCCGGGTCGACCAACCCTCCACGCAGGAGATGGGCAGCGCGGCGGTGTGCTGCGCCATGGCCAGCAGGGCCTGTCGGTCCAGGGTCACGGTCCGGCCGCCGCCGCGCAGGGTCAGCCGCCAGCTCGCGTCGGTCTGTTCGGGGCGGATACCGGCGGCCGCGACTGTGCGGTTGACCGGAAAGCCGTTCGGCCCGGTGCCGGGCTGTCGCCCCCGGGGCAGCAGCAGCGCGGTGCGCCGCAGCGGGCCCTCCAGGCTCTGCCCGACGGTGAGGACGGCCAGCAGCAGCGCCCCGCCGCCGACCAGGCCGACCGCGCCGCGCCTGCTGACCGTGGCCGGACCGGGCTCGACGGCGACCAGGCCGTCCGGGTCCGGCGGCTCGGGTCGCGTCGCGTCGCGCGGGGTCCGCAGCTCCGCGCCCAGGGGGCGGGACCGTAGCGCGGTCACCAACCGGGGAAACTTGATGATCACGTGCGCCACGAAGGCGCCCGTGAAGATCCAGGCCCCGAAGTAGTGGGCGGTGTAGAAGTCGAAACCGAACACGTACGAGTACTGGATGTTGAGCAGGCCGGTGGCGATCTGGAACAGGATCCCGCCGACCAGCAGCAGCAGGGTGAGCCGTTCCAGCACCTGGGCGAGGGAGCGGGCCGGCGGCCAGTCGAACAGCTTCGGCAGCACCGACCACAGCTTGCCCAGCACCACCGGGACGAGCACGATGCCGAGCGTCACGTGCAGCCCCTGGGTGACCCGGAACAGCCACGACGGCCGAGTCGGCCAGTCGAAGGCGGGCAGCCGCAGCCAGCCCACGTTCGTCGGAAACGCCTGGTCGAACTGCGGGCCGTAGGCGGCGTAGTCGAGCAGCCCGGTAATGATCACCAGGGGCAGGGCCACCAGCAGCACGGACCCGTACACGGCGGTGAGCCAGGGGCCGCGCAACGGGCTGCGCCAACTCCGTTCGACGGCGTCCACACCCGGTGGACGATGCTGCGCCAGCCCGCGCCAGAGCCGGCGCGGCGCCCCGTAGCCGTCCGCCTCCGGCGCCCTCGTCCCGCTGCCGTTCGGGCCGGGTCTGCTTACCGGCACCCGCTGCTCCTTCCTCGCCGTCCCGCGCCGTACGTCCACACCGGTTGGCCCGACCGGGCGCGTGGACCGGCGGCGGGCACTGCCGGCAGGTTAGACCGCAGGGGTACGGCGGGACCGGGTTTACCGCATTACCGAACGCTTACCGGGCCGCCGGCACGCGTCGAGCTGTTGCGAACTCCTTACGGGTCCGCCGAACCGGCCCGCCGGGCGCCCGGTCCGCCCTACCGTGACCGGCATGCGCGTACTGGTCACCGGCGCGGCCGGGTTCATCGGGTCGCAGGTCGTCGACCTGCTCGTCGAGCAGGGCCACGAGGTGGTGGCGCTGGACGCGCTGCTGCCCCAGGCACACGGAGGCGAACTGCCCGCCTGGTCCCGCCGACACCACGTGGTCCGTGGCGACGTCCGCGACGGCCCCCTGCTGAACCGGCTGCTGACAGGTGTGGACGTGGTCTGTCACCAGGCGGCGATGGTCGGCCACGGCCTCGACCCGTCGGACGCCCCCGACTACGTCACGCACAACGACTACGGCACGGCGGTGCTGCTAGCGGCGCTGCACCGGGCGGGAATCGGGCGGTTGGTGCTGGCCAGCTCGATGGTGGTCTACGGCGAGGGGCGCTACGCCTGCCCCGAGCACGCCACTGTGCGTCCCGCGCCCCGCCGGTCCGAGGACGTGACGGCCGGCCGGTACGACCCGACCTGCCCCCACTGCGGCCGCGGACTCGACCCGGTGCTCGTGCCGGAGGACGCGCCGCTGGAACCCCGCAGCACGTACGCCGCGAGCAAGCTCGCCCAGGAACACCTGGCCGCCGCGTGGGCTCGGCAGACCGGCGGCGCGGTGTGGGCGCTGCGGTACCACAACGTCTACGGCCCCCGGATGCCCCGCGACACCCCGTACGCCGGAGTGGCGTCGATCTTCCGGTCGGCGCTGGCGGCCGGCGTGGCGCCCCGCGTGTTGGAGGACGGCCGGCAGCGGCGGGACTTCGTGCACGTCACCGACGTGGCGCGGGCCAACCTGCTGGCCCTCACCAGCAGCGCGCCGCCGGCCACGCTGGTGCCGGTGAACGTCTGCTCGGGCGAGCCGCACACGGTCGGAGAGTTGGCGGTCACCCTGGCCGAGGCGATGGGCGGGCCGGCCCCGCAGGTGGTGGGTGGGGCCCGCGCCGCCGACGTGCGGCACGTGGTCGCCGACCCCCGCCGCGCTGTGGAGCTGCTCGGCTACACGGCCCGGGTCGGCTTCGCCGAGGGCGTGGCCGGCTTCGCCACCGACCCGCTACGCGAACCAGCAGCCGTCGCGGGCTGACCCGTCGACGCGCCCGCGGTGCCCGGTCGCGGTGGTCATGCGGTGATCACGCGATGGTCGAGGCCGCGCCGAGGCGGTATGTGCAGTGTGGTTGGGTCGCGGGCGACGAGGCGACGAGGCGACGAGGCGACGAAGCGACGAGGCGACCGGGTGACTAGGAGACCGTCCAGACGAGGTGGTTGACGGCCAGCGCGGTGAGCGCCTGTCCGGCCAGCCACCAGCGTCGCGAACCCTCCGGTAGGCGGGCGGTGGCCACCAGCAGCCAGACGACGAACGGCAGCCAGATCCGCTCCACCTCCGCCTTGCTCAGCCCGGACAGGTCCGCGCCGAGGACAGCGACGAGGGCGGCAAGCGGTAGCAGCACGGTGGGCCCGGCTGCGCGTACCGCTGCTGCCGCAGGCGTGGCCAGCCGGCCGACTGCCCGCCACCCGCGCGCGGCCGCGCCCGGCCCGAAGCGCGGTCCGCCCGGCACGGGTGCGCCCGGCCCGAAGCCCGGCCCGAAGCCCGGCCCGAAGCCCGGCCCGAAGCCCGGCCCGAAGCCCGGCCCGCCGGGCGGGGTGGGGGCGCGGGTCGGCAGCGCCGCGCGCAGCCCCGGCCACGGCGACCGGGCGGCCGACAGCACGCGGCGCAGCGCCGGCCCGAGCACGGGCCCGGCGCTGAGCAGCAGCGCGGCCAGGTTGGCCCACACCCAGTAGGCGAACGGGCGGTCGGCGGCCCAGCCCTGGTAGTACCGCTCGACCACCAGGTGGTAGCCGACCCACCAGTGGAAGCCCGCCGCGCTGAAGGCCACCGCCACGGCCGCGACCCCGACGGCGGCGGCGAGCAGCGCGCCCCGGCGGTGCGTACGGCGCAGCGCCAGCACGGCCAGCGCGAGCACACCTACCAGGAGGAACCCGTACGACAGGTACAGCGCGAACCCGAGCACGGCTCCGCCGGCCAGAGCGGCGACGCGGCCACGGACCGCCAGCAGCGCCAGGCCAGCCGCGACCACGGCGGCGAAGATGCCGTCGGCCGAGGCGCCCACCCAGACCGCTCCCGGCAGCAGCACCAGGAACGGGAGCACCGCGCGGGCCGCCTCGGGAGCGCCGAGGGCCCGCAGGGTCACCGGCACCGACACCGCGACCGTGGCCCCGACCAGCACGCAGGCCAACCCGGCGGCGGCGCCTCCACCGAGGCCGATGCGGTCCAGCCAGACGAAGATGAGCAGCGCGCCCGGCGGGTGGCCGGCGGTGTGGGTGGACCACGAGTCGGGCTGGAAGTCGACGATCCGGGCGGCGAATCCGGCAAGCATCGCGGGGATGTCCGTCACCCGGGGAACCTCGTGCAGGTACTCGGCCTGCGGGGTGAGCCGCCGGGTCAGCCCCGCCGTCCAGCCGTCCACCAGGGCGAGCGACAACGTCCAGGCCACGGCCGTCAGCCACGCGACGGTCAGCAGGACGCCCCACCGGGCGGTACGGGCCCACCGCGCTCCCCAGCCCACCACCGCGACCGCGACCGCAAGCGCGGCCGGGCTACCCCAGCCGACGTGCGGCCGCCACGTCGCGTACAGCGGCGCCGCGTCGGCGTGCAGCCCGGCGCCGCGCGCGTTGAGCAGTGCCCCCACCAGGACGGCGATGGCGAGCAGCGCCACCTCCACGCCCACCACCAGGAGGTCCCTGGCGTGGCGGCGGGGCGGGGTCCGTCCGGGGGCGGCGGCGAGAGTGGTGGTCGAGGCCATGACCACCGGACGGTACGGCGACAGCTCGACCTCGCGCTCCCGAATCGGCGGCCCGTCACCGGACGGTAAGAAATGCCCAGGTGGTAAGGGTTCGGTAAGCACATTTCGGCCTCCGTCGCCGAGGCGCCGTCCTAGCGTCGGCGGTATGCCGACTGAGATCGACGTGGTGCTGCCCTGCCTGGACGAAGCGGCCGCCCTGCCGGGCGTGCTCACCGCGCTGCCGCCCGGCTACCGGGCCATCGTGGTGGACAACGGCTCCCGGGACGGCTCACCCGAGGTGGCCGCCCGGCACGGTGCCCGGGTGGTGCACGAGCCCCGGCGCGGCTACGGCGCGGCCGTGCACGCCGGCCTGGAGGCCGCCAACGGAGACGTGGTGTGCGTCCTCGACGCCGACGGGTCGTTCGACCCCACCGAGCTGCCGGCCCTGGTCGCGCCGGTGCTGGCGGGCACTGCCGACCTCAGCGTGGGCCGTCGACGACCGGTCGGGGCCGGGGTGTGGCCCTGGCACGCCCGCGTCGGTACGGCGCTTGTCGCCGCCCTGCTGCGCCGTCGGGGCGTACCGCTGCGGGACCTCAGCCCGATCCGGGTGGCCCGCCGCGAGGCGCTGCTCGACCTCGGAGTCACCGACCGGGCCTTCGGCTACCCCCTCGAACTGCTGATCCGGGCCGCCGCCGCCGGTTGGCGGATCCACGAGTTGGACGTCACCTACGCGCCCCGGGCCGCCGGCACCCGGTCCAAGGTGTCCGGTTCGGTGCGCGGCACCCTGCGCGCGACCCGGGACTTCGCCGGCGTGCTGCGTACCATGGACGGCCCCCGGTGACCGTTCTGCTGGTGGTCGCCAAGGCGCCGGTCGCGGGGGCGGTGAAGACGCGGCTCTGCCCACCGGCCACGCCGGCGCAGGCTGCCCGCATCGCCGCCGCCGCGCTGCGCGACACCCTCGACGCCGTCCGCGCCACGCCCGGCGTCACACCGGTGCTGGCCTGGTCGGGTCGGCTGACCGAGGCGGAGGACTCCGCCGCGCTGACCGCCGCGCTTGCCGGCTGGTCGGTGCTCGACCAGCGTGGCGTCGGCCTGGGCGATCGGCTCGCCAACGCGTACGCCGAGGTCGCGGCGGCGTACCCGGGGCAGCCGGTGCTGCAGATCGGGATGGACACCCCGCAGGTCACGCCTACCGGGCTGGCCGCGGCGGTGCTGCGGCTGCGCGCCGCCGACGCGGTGCTCGGCCGGGCGCGTGACGGCGGCTGGTGGTCGCTCGGGCTGCGCGACCCCCGGCACGCCCGGGTGCTGCGCGACGTGCCGATGTCGACGCCCGACACCGGCCGTGACACGTGGGCGGCCCTGACCGGGTGCGGCCTGCGTACCGCGCCGCTGCCGGTGCTGCGCGACGTCGACGAGTGGTCCGACGCCCTCGCGGTGGCCGTCGAGGTGCCTGAGGGCCGGTTCGCCCGGCAGGTCGCGGCGGTCCGCCTCGCCCTGTTACCGGGAGGCCTGCGGTGAACCCCGTCGACACCGCACCGCTCGACACCGCACCGCTCAAGGCCGCGCAGGTTGAGGCTGTGGCGGTGAGGGCGTCGTCCGGGCCGCTCACGGCGTCGGCGGGAACGGACCCGTTCGCCGCCGCGCTCGCCGACCGTGCGGCCCGGGGCCGGTGGCTGGTGCACGGCGACGGTGTCCGCAGCCGGCTGCCTGTGGACCGTTGGCACGGACCGGCCGAGCCGGCGGTCGCCGGGCTGGTCGAGCGGTGCGCCGGGCCGACACTCGACCTGGGATGCGGGCCGGGCCGGCTCACCGTGGCGCTGGCCCGGGCCGGACGGACGGCGGTCGGCGTGGACGTCTCCGCGACGGCGGTGCGGCTGACGCGGGCTCGGGGCGCGGTGGCGGTACACCGTGACCTGTTCGAACCGCTGCCCGGCGAGGGTCGGTGGGCGCACGCCGTGCTCATCGACGGCAACATCGGCATCGGTGGCGAGCCGGTCGCGCTGCTGCGCCGCTGCCGGGACCTGCTCGCCCCCGGCGGCACGGTGCTGGTGGAGCTGGAGCCGCCCGGCGCGGGGCTGTGGCAGGGCCAGGCCCGGGTGGCCGCCGAGCAGCGGCCCGGCCGTCTGCTGCTCGGTCCGGCGTTCCGCTGGGCCCGGCTGGACGCGCGCGCCGTGCACCCGGTCGCCGACGCCGCCGGGCTGGCGGTGCGGGACGTGTTCCGACGAGGGCGACGCTGGTTCGGCGAGCTGACAGCGAGCCGCTGACGCCTCGGGCGCCCCCGGGTGTCAGGCTGTCGGGAGGCGGACCACGAACCGGCAGCCCCCGACGACGTTCTGCACGTCCACCCGGCCGCCGTGCGCCTCGATCAGCCCGCGCACGATCGCCAGCCCCAGCCCGCCGGAGCCCTCGCCGCCGGAGCGCGGCGTACGGGCCGGCTCACCACGGAACGCCACGTCGAACAGTCGGGGCAAGTCGTCTTCGGGAATACCGCCGCAGGTGTCGGCGATCGCCAGCCAGGCAGCGTCGCTCTCCCATCCGGCGTCCACCCGCACCGTGCCGTCGCTCGGCGTGTAGTGCACCGCGTTGAGCAGCAGATTGCCCACCACCCGGGCCAGCTCGGGCTCGCTGGCCAGCACCGTGGGCCAGCCCGACTCGGCGGCCACCAGGCGGATGCGGCGGGCCCTGGCCAGCGGCGCGGTGCCGGCCAACGCGTCGGAGACCACCTCGCCGAGCGGCACCGCAGACAGTGTCAGGCGCAGCGCCCCGGCGTTGATCCGGGACAGCTCGAACAGGTCGTCGACGAGCCGGGTCATCCGGTCGGTCTGCAGGCGGATCCGCCTGTGGTACTCGGCGACCGTCGCCGGGTCGTCGACCACCCGGTCCTCAAGCGCCTCGGCCATCGCCCGCAGGCCGGCCAGCGGCGTCCGCAGGTCGTGCGACACCCACGCCACCAGGTCCCGGCGACCCTTCTCGAGCCGCCGTTCCCGCTCCCGGGCCTGGGCCGCCCAGACCGCGGCCGCGGCCAGTCGACGCCCGAAGTACCAGCCGACGCCGAGGCTCACGACCGCCGCCGCGGCGACGGTGAGCAGGACTACCTGGAGGTCGTGCGGAGACAGGAACATCGCCCGGGCGACCACCACCACCCCGGCCACCACGGCGGCCACGGTGACGGTGAGCAGGACGCACACGTGCACGGTGATCGACCGGTGGCGCAGCAGCCGCAGGGTCACCGCGCCAAGCAGGCCCACGCCGAGCGCGGCCGCGAGCGCCGCCGCGAAGATCAGCGCCAGGTCACGCATCGGCCGGCTCGTACCGGTAGCCGACGCCCCAGACCGTGACGATCCGTCGCGGTTCGGCCGGGTCGTCCTCGATCTTCTCCCGCAGCCGCCGCACGTGCACGGTCACCGTGGACTGGTCGCCGAAGTTCCACCCCCACACCCGCTCCAGCAGCTCGGTGCGTTTGAAGGCTCGCGTCGGGTGCCGCATCAGGTGCGCCAGCAGGTCGAACTCGCGCAACGTCAGGGCCAGCTCGCGGCCGTGCAGTCGGGCGATCCGCGGCCCGGTCGCCACCTCCAGGCCCGCGTCGGCAAGCAGTTCGGCCGCCGGCGCGGCCGGCTCACCGGCCCGACGCAGCACCGACCCGACCCGCAGCACCAGCTCGCGCGGCGAGAACGGCTTGCCCAGGTAGTCGTCGGCGCCCAGTTGCAGGCCGAGCACCCGGTCCGCCTCGTCGCCGCGCGCCGTCAGCATGATGATGGGTACGCCGTCCGGCCGCTCCCGTAGCCGCCGGCACACCTGCAACCCGTCCAGCCCGGGGAGCATCAGGTCCAGCACGACCAGGTGCGGCTGCCGGTCCTGGACGGCCTCCAGAGCGGCCAATCCGTCGCCGACGTGGCTCACCTCGTACCCGGCGTGCTCCAGGTAGCGGCAGACCACGTCGCTGACGGTCCTGTCGTCGTCGACCACGAGCACCCGCTGCGCCACCGGCCACCTCCCCGCGGCCAGCCTAGCCAGCACGGATGCGCTCGGCGATCGCGCAGATCTTGCGGTTTGCTTACCGCCGCGACGGCGGTCGTCGGCCTGCCGGCCGATCCGGCGCGGGTCGCCAGTGCCGCGCGAGCCGCGCCGGTGCCTCCTCGGGAGGGCTCAGCCCTTCGTGTTGCCGCCCTTGTTGGTGATGCTCGCCCTCGTGCAGTTGCTCCAGGTCAGGCTCTTACCGCTGCCCTTGCCGCCCCAGCGGACCAGTTTGATCGACCTGCCCGAGTAGGAGGTCCCGTACTTGTTGTTCTTGAAGACGCTTCCCCGACTGCACACCGTGTCGCCCTTTGTCGGGTCGCTCCACTCGCTGAAGACGGCGTAGGTGCCGGACTTGGCGAAGGTGTTGCCGCTGACCGTGGTGTTGTTGCTGCCGTCGCGGATCCGTACGGGGTCACCCGTGATGGAGGAGAACGTGTTGCCGGTGATGCTGCTGCCCGAGGTGTTGACGAGGTAGACCCCGTGCATGTTCCCCTTGTTGCTGAGCCGGGAGAAGACGTTCTTCTTGATCACGATGCCGGACGAGTTCTTGACGTGGACTCCGGCGAAGCCCTTGGGGCCACTGAGCCGCGTGAACGTGTTGCCGCTGATCGTGACCTTCGAGACGTTCGTGAGCAGAATCGCGTTCTGGTGCCCGGAGAACGTCCGGCCGCTGATGGTGAAGTTGCCCGGGCCGCCGTTGATGCAGAGCTGGTAGTCGCCGGTGGGGCAGGTGACCTGCCCGGGATATTTCGGGGCAGCCGCGGCCGGGCTCACCACCAGGGTGGTGGCCGTCGCGGCGAGGGTCAGTGAGACGAGCAGGCGCTTGAGCACAAGATTCATCCTCGATGTGGGAAGCGGGTGCGACCGCCGCGTGACGTGTCGTCACTTCCGCGAATCGCCGGACTCCACCGAGCCTTCGCGAGGCCGACTGTCGCGGCAACGGTGACGCCCGTTCGGGACCATCCCGAACGCAGCCGACCGCCGGCTGACCGAGTGATCAGCGGGGCGGTGCGGGCTGCGTACGATGCGGGGCTGGGTTTCCCCTCGTCGCGGCGGAGGTATCGGGCAGATGGCAGGCCAGCACGAGGGCTTCGCCCTCGGCGTCGACCTCGGTACGTCCAACACGGTCGCCGTGCTGCGGTGGCCTGACGGTCGGACCCGTCCCGTGCTGATGGACGGTCAGCCGGTCAGCCCGTCGGCCGTGTACGCCGACCCGGACGGCACCCTGCACGTCGGCACCGACGCCCGACGGTTGGCGCAGGCCGACCCGGCCCGGTTCGAGCCGAACCCGAAGCGTCGGGTGGACGAGCCGACGGTACGGCTCGGTGAGCGCTCGTACCTCCCGGCGGAGCTGCTCGCCGCGGTGCTGGCAGCGGTCGGGCGGGCCGCTGTGGACGCGGTCGGCTTCCTGCCTCCGGCCGTGCTCACCTGCCCGGCGGCCTGGGACGAGACGCGCCGGCAGGTGCTCGCCGACGCGCTACTGCGGGCCGGGTGGCCGCAGGCGGCCGAGCACACCCTCGCCGGGCCGACGCCGCCGGGCACGCGTCTGCTGCGCGAGCCGGTGGCCGCCGCCCGCTACTACACGCAGGTGCTGCACCGGCCGGTGCCGGTCGGCGACGCGATCGCGGTGTTCGACTTCGGCGGCGGGACGCTCGACGTCGCGGTGCTGCGCAACGAGGGTGCCGACCCGTGGGGTGACTCAGGCTTCCGGGTGGTCGCGGACGGCGGCCTGCCCGACCTGGGCGGCCTCGACCTGGACGCGGCGCTGGTGCAGCGGGTCGGCGAACTGCTTGGCGAGCGGCACGCCCGGCGGTGGGCGCGGCTGGTCCGGCCCTCGGATGCGGCCCAGCGCCGCGACCAGGTCCGGCTGTGGGACGAGGTACGCGGCGCGAAGGAGACGCTGTCCCGCTCCACAGTGGCCCCGGTCGCGGTGCCGGGGTCGCCGAGGCGGTGCGGTTGACGCGCGACGACGTCGAGCGGGTGGCCACGCCGCTGCTGCGTCGTGCCGTGGAGCGGGCCCGGGAGGTGATCGCCGCCGCCGGTCTCCGGCCCGACCAGCTCGCCGGGCTGTTCCTGGTCGGCGGTTCGTCGCGGATTCCGCTTGTGGCACGGATGCTGCACGCCGAGCTGGGAGTGGCGCCGACGGTGCTGGACCAGCCGGAGATGCCGGTGGCCGAGGGCGCGTTGACGGACCTTCCGCTGCGCCGAGCCCTGCCGGCGTACGCGGGACCGCAGGCCGCGCCGGCCGGCCCGGCTCCGGCCGGCCCGTCCGCGCCGCCTCCGGCCGGCCCGTCCGCGCCGGCTGCGGTGCCGTCCGCGCCGACCGCGCCAGCGCCCGCGCAGACCGCGCCGTCGACCGTGCCGACCGCGCCGGCCCCCGCGCAGACCGTGGCGTCGAACGCGCCGACCGTGCCGTCGCAACCCGGGCCGGGGTTGGGCGGGCCGGGTTGGCCGTCGCCCGGGTCGACCGTGCCGGGGCCGCCCGGCGTCGCGGGCACTCTGGTCGGCGCGGCAGGCGCAACCCCGACGCCCACTTCGCCCACCCCACCCGGCGGTACGACCTGGCGGCGAGCCCGCTGGGTGGTGCTCGGCGCGGTGCTCGCCCTGGCCGGGGTGGCCACCGCGGCGACGCTCTACCTGCTGCGGGACCGCTATCCGGACCTGGAGTTCGGGTCGCTGCGCGAGGTGTCGCGGCTGCCGGCCGGCGCCGAACGGCCCAGCGGGATGTGGACGGCGGTGCTCGACGATCGGGCCTACCTCGGGTATGCGCTGCCGGACGACCGCCTGGAGGTGGTGGCCGTCGACACCGGCACCGGTGACGAGCTGTGGCGCAGGCAGACCGACGTCGCCGCGTACGACTGGTCGCGGCTGATCGCCGTACCGGGGGCGGTCGCGGTTCTCGCCGACGCTCCGGGCGACAGCACCCCTCGGGAACTGATCCTCCTGGACGCCCGCTCCGGCGCCCAGCGCTGGCACCGGGCGATCCGTGGCGACGACGACGTCTACTTCTCCGACGACACGGCGGTTGTGGTGGACAGGTCCGCCGGCCGGCTGGTCGGCCTGAAGCTGGGCGACGGCACCGACAAGTGGAGCAGGCCCAACCCGCGCGACCAGTACGGCGGCATCCGTACCGTCGTCCGGCCGGTGGGCACCGACGAGGCGGCGGGCGGACCGGCGTTCCTCGACGGCGCCGCCCGCGACTCGTGGACGGGCAAGGGTCGGCGACTCGTGCAGCTCGGCGCGGACCGGTCGGTGCGGCTGCTCGACATGTCCTCCGGCTCGGTGCTGCGGGAGTGGGGTAACGTCGCCGACCTCGACGACCTGATGGTGGCGCACGAGGACCGGCTCTACGTGGCCCCCGCCGACGGCGGGTACCAGGTGCTGGCGTACGACCTGGGCTCCGACGCGGCCCCGGTGGTCCTCTACCGGGCCGAGAACGCGGAGTACCGGCTGAAGGCGCTGGTGGCGTGCGGGGAGCGGCGGGCCTGTCTGTTGCAGGTGCGCAACAGCGACTCCGAGCGCACCGAGGTGGTCGCGGCGACCGAGGGCAAGGCGCCGGTCTCCTGGTCGGCGCCGGGCGCGACCCGCCTGGTCCCGGTCGGCGACCAGCTGCTCGCCGAGCGGGAGTACCCGAAGGCGACTGTCACCCTCTTCGACGCCGCCGGCAAGCCGGTGCTTGTCGACCGCCCCGGCGTGGCGGCCCGACTGGACGCCGGCAACCTGCTCGTCTTCGCCGAGCCGACAAGCGCGGTGGCGGACAACCGCAGCGTGGCGGGCGTGTGGGCCGAGTCGGGTGAGGTCGACGAGCTGGGCCAGCTCGTCGACGTCCGCAGCGCGTCCTGCTCGTGGAACACCCGGATCATCGCCTGCGGCGCGGACCGCGACTTCGTCCTGTACGGGTTCACCAACGACTGACCACCCGCGATCTGGCACCTGCTGGGCGTGCGAACAGGGGTCCCAACGGCGGCCGAAATCGCCAAGATCGCGGGGGTGCGGGCACTGGTCAGGCTCGGGTGATCGTTGTGCCGTCCACCGTGATCGGGATCTCCGTCAGGCCCTTCGGGGCCGGGCCGCCCAGGCGGGCGCCATCGACGAGCGCGAAGGTGGAGTTGTGCGCCGGGCAGGTGATCACTCCGTCGCGCGGTGCGCCGACCCGTACGCCCTGGTGCGGGCAGGTCGCGTCGTACGCCCTGAAGGTGCCCTCCTCGGGTTGGACGACAAGGACGCCGTCGACCACCGTGCCGCCGCCGACCGGCACGTCGCCGGTGTGCGCCAGCACGGTGCCGGGGGCGGCGGCCGCCGGGCCCGCGGAGCTGTCGCCGCCACCGCAGGCGCTCAACAGCCCGGCCGCGCCCACCGCGCCGGCTCCGGCCAGCAACGATCGCCTGCTCAGGCACCAGCGCTTGTCGCGGAGGAACTCCTGTCCGTCGTACACCGTCGTCTCCTCTTTTGTCGGCGGACCGGGCCCCGGGCGTCGCCGCCGGTGCTCGGCGGCGTGGGCGGGTGGGGCCGATGGTCGCGGGGCCCAGCCTGCCGCACCTGGCTGGACGCGCGTTGGGACGAGCCTGGATGGCGGCTGGGTGCCCCGCGACCCGCCGACGACGGCCCTTAGGATGCTGCGGTGATTCTTCGGGGTACGGTCCGCGTCGATCGTCCGCTTGTGGTGCTCGCCGTCGGGGAGGAGGCCCGCTACCTGCCCGCTGAGCTGCCGGTGCTGCTCACCGGAATGGGCAAGGTGAACGCCGCCAGCGCGGTCGCCGCCGTGCTGGCCGTCGGGCCCCGCCCCAGCCTGCTGCTCAACCTGGGCACGGCGGGTGCGCTGCGCCCCGGCTGGACGGGCATCCACGAGGTCGCCACGGTGCTCCAGCACGACCTGGACACCGACCTGCTGCGTACGCTCACCGGCCAGACCTACGGCGCGCCGCTGGCGCTTGCCGCCGAGGGCGCGGTGCTGGCCACCGGCGACACGTTCGTGGCCGACGACGACGCCCGGGAGCGCCTGGCGCAGCGCGCCGACCTGGTCGACATGGAGGGGTACGCGGTGGCCTGGGCCGCCGCGCAGGCCGGTGTGCCGTGCCGCCTGGTCAAGCAGGTGAGCGACGAGGCGGGGGAGGGCGCGGCCCGGACGTGGCGGGAGTCGGTCGACGACTGCGCCCGCGACCTCGCGGACTGGACAGCCCGGCACCTCGCCTGAGCGTCGACTGTCATCCGGTGGGCCCACGTGGTCGAAGCCCCCGCGTGGTCTCCAGGTTGCCGTGGTGGGGGACCAGGACGTGCCCGGCCAGGGCGACGGCCACGATCGCGGTGACCAGCACCGGTGGCCAGCCGCCGGCCCAGGGCAGCACCAGCAGGGGCAGCAGTTGCGTCGCCGCTCGCCGCCACGGCACGCGGGAGGACAGCAGGTAGGCGAACAGTATCCGGCCGAGCACGAACACCAGCGGTCCGCCGATGATCAGCATCAGCCACCGCACCGGGGTCGTTCCGGTCGGTCGGTCGACGACCAGGTCGAAGGAGGCCGCCGTGACGGCCACGCCGACAAGCAGCACCAGGTGGGTGTACGGAGCGATCCGGGTGGACCGGCCGGGCACTGACGCGGCCGAGGTCTCGAGCAACTCGCCGGCTCGGAAGACGTAGATCTGCCAGAGCAGCAGCATGATGGCGAACGCGCTGAGCAGGGCGGCGACTCGGAGGTGGTCGAATGCGCTGCGACTGACCTCCAGGGTGGGCACCAGGATGATGTCGCCGAGGGCCAGGATGACGAACTGCTGGTACCGCTCGCCCAGGTGCGCAGTGGTCCGGGCGTACTGGTCGAGCGGCACCCGCCCGAGCCGCGGTGTGGGGTAGCGCGCCGCCGCGGAGATCAGGTCGATCGCGATCGCGATGATCCAGATCCACCACCGCGCGGTGTCGGCCAGCGCTCCGACGATCCAGAGGACGCCGGACACCAGGAACCAGAACAGGAATCGGGTGGCTCGCGCCATGGCCGCGTGGTGCTGCTGCCGGTACAACGTGCCGACCAGGACGATGCCGCGCACCACGTGGGTGCCGACGTAGGCGAGCGCGAAGGCCGTGGCCTGCCCAGTGGTGATCATCGGCAGCGATGCCGCCATCCCCACCGATCCGACCATCGCCACCATCAGGATGGCCTGGATGGGGCGCTGCTGCGGGTCGTAGAACTCGGTCGTGGTGGTGGTGACCGACCAGGTCCACCAGATCGCTGTCAGCATCAGCAACACCGCCGCGCTGCGCGCCCAGGACTCCTGGTCGGCGAGGAGCTTCGAGGTCTGCGCGAGCGCGGCCACGAACACCACGTCGAAGAGCAGCTCCAGCAGCGTGGCCCGGGTCGACCCGTCCAGCCGGCGTACCAGCGCCCCGGTGCCTCCGGTGGTCATGCCCGGCCTCCCGCGGTGTCTCCCGAGGATTATCGGCGGCGTCGCAGCGGGCCGTCCCCGGATCGGCGATTCCCGCCGATCGGGGAAGAGGGCGACCGGAGGTTGCCAGGACGTTCCACCGAGGGCGACGCTTGTCGACATCCATCGATCTCGATCTCCACCGGAGGTTCGGATGCGCCGCTCCCCGCTCGTCGCCCTCGTCCTGACCGCCCTCCTGCTCGTCGCGCCGGGCGCCGCGCAGGCAGCCGTCCCCGACCGGGCCGCCGCCGACCCGGCCGCCGTGCTGACCGGGGTACGCACACCGGGCACCGCCTGGGGGCTCGACCCCGCAACCGGCCGGATGACTCTCACCGTCGACGACACCGTGGCCGCCGCCGACCTGGCCGCGCTGCGGGCGGCAGCCGACCGGGCCGGCGCGCTGCTGCGCCGCGAACCCGGCACCCTGCGCACCCTGATCGCCGCCGGGCAGGGCATCTACGGCGGCGGGAGTCGCTGCTCGCTGGGCGCGAACGTGCGCAGCGGCAGCACCTACTACGTGATCACCGCCGGCCACTGCACCGCGGCCGTCAGCGCCTGGTACGCCGACAGCGCGCAGACCACGGTCCTGGGCACCCGCACCGCCACCAGCTATCCCGGCAACGACTACGGGCTGATCCGCTACACCGGCCGGATCGCCCATCCGAGCGCGGTCTACACGTATCCCGGGCTGCTCACCATCTACGGCGCCGGCACCGCGTACGTGGGTCAGGCGGTCTGTCGCAGCGGCAGCACCACAGGGGTGCGCTGCGGCACCGTGACCGGACTGAACCAGACGGTCAACTACGCCACCGGCGTGATCTACGGCCTGATCCGCACCAACATCTGCGCCGAGCCGGGGGACAGCGGCGGGCCGCTCTACGTGGCGTCCACGGGCACGATCCTCGGCATCCTCTCCGGTGGCACCGGCAACTGCACCGCCGGCGGCACTACCTACTACCAGCCGATCGGGGAGGTGCTGGCCGCGTACGGACTGACCCTGCCCTGACGCCTGTTGCGCTGAGCGCAACGGGTTGCTCGTCTGGCACAACGCGCTTAGGCTCGGCGGCGCCCGGACCCCTCCCCGAGGACGTGTGCCGCCATGTCGAGCAAGACCCGACCCGACCACGCTGCCACCCCGGCCGGCTCCCCGCCGGCCGAGGTGGTCACGGTGGGGGAGACCATGGTCGTGCTGTGCCCACCGCCTGGTGAGCCGCTGGAGCACGCCGAGCGGGTCGCCGTCTCGGTCGGCGGCGCGGAATCCAACGTGGCCGGCTACCTGGCCCGCCTCGACCACCCGACGGCCTGGGTGAGCCGGGTCGGCGACGACCCCTTCGGCCGGGCCGTCGTCCGGCACGTCGCCGACGCCGGCGTCCGCGTCGACCTGGTCGGTGTGGACCCGGCCGCCCCCACCGGCCTCTACCTCAAGGATCCGGGCCCGACGGCCACCGCCGTGCACTACTACCGGGCGGGCTCGGCCGCATCCCGGATGGACCCCGGCGCGTTGGCCGACCCACGGCTGGCCGGCGCGCGGGTGCTGCACCTGTCCGGGATCACCCCGGCGCTCTCCGCGTCCTGCCGGGCGCTTGTCGAGCACGCGGTGACCGACAGGCCGTTGCCGGGCGCGCTTGTCAGCTTCGACGTCAACCACCGGGCCCGGCTCTGGCCCGCCGAGCGGGCCGCGCCGGTGCTGCGTGACCTCGCCGACCGCAGCGACCTGGTCTTCGTCGGCCAGGACGAGGCGTACGCCCTCTGGGGTGCCGCCGACGCGGCGGCGGTACGCCGGCTGCTGCCCGGCCCGCAGACGGTTGTCGTCAAGGACGGCGCGGTGTGCGCCACCGCCCTGAGCCGCGACGCCGCGCCTGTCGTCGTTCCGGCGCCCCGCGTGTCGGTGGTGGAGCCGGTCGGCGCCGGTGACGCGTTCGCCGCCGGCTACCTGGCCGGGCTGCTGCGCGACCTCGACCCGGCGCGGCGGCTGCGCCTCGGTCACCTCGTCGCCGCGCAGGCGCTGGGCAGCGCCGGCGACAACGCCCCGCTGCCGGCGTGGTCCTGGTTCCGACGGCTGCTCGACGGACCCTGGTCACCACCCGACCTGACCACCGCACCGACGGAGGGCTGAGGGGTGTCCGAGGGCGTGGACCGGGCGATGCGCGTGCTCGAACTGCTGGCGCGCGCGCCCGCGCAGCTCGGTGGTGTGGCCGCCGACCTGGGAGTGCACAAGTCCACCGCGCTGCGGCTGTTGCAGACCCTCGAGTCGGGTGGCTTCGCCCGCCGCACCGACGGCGGCTGGACGGTGGGCCTGCGGCTTATCGACCTCGCGCAGCAGGCGCTCGACTCCCTGGACGTACGCGCGGTGGCCCGACCCCACCTGGCCGCGCTCGGCCGCGACTGCGGGCACACCATCCACCTGGCACAGCTCGTCGACGACGACCTCGTCTACGTGGACAAGATCGAGGCCCGTGGCCAGGTGCGGATGTACTCCCGGATCGGCCGCACCGCGCCGCTGCACGCCAGCGGCGTCGGCAAGGCGGTCCTCGCGTACCGCCCGGAGTTGGCCCGGCTGGTCGAGGACGGCGCGCTGCCGGCGTACACCCCGGCAACCATCCACGACCCGGCTGCGCTGCGCGCGGAGCTGGCGGCCGTCGCCGAGCAGGGCTGGGCCGCCGACGACGGTGAGTTCGAGCCGCTGATCACCTGTGTGGCCGCGCCGGTGCGCCACGCCGACGGGTCGGTCACCGCGGCGGTGTCGGTGACCGCTCCGACGGTGGTGGCCACACTCGCCGACCTGCGCCACCTACTACCCCGACTGCTGGCCACCACCCAGCAGATCTCCCGCGACCTCGGATGGAGTGGACCATGACCACAGCGGACTTCGAGCACATCTTCGGCGGCGCCCGGGTGATGGCGATCCTGCGCGGCCTGCCGGTCGCCGAGACCGTCCGCCTCGCCGAGCGCGCCTGGGACCTGGGCATCGACGTGGTGGAGGTGCCGGTGGCCACCCCCGACGCGGTGCCCGCCCTGCGCGCCGCCGTGGAGGCGGGCGCGGCGCGCGACCGGATCGTCGGCGCGGGCACCGTGCTCGACGTCGAGCAGGTCGCGGCGGCCGCCGACGCGGGCGCCGCGTTCACCGTCGCGCCCGGTCTGGACCTCGCGGTCGCCGACGCCGCCGCCGCGCGTGGCCTGCCGCACCTGCCCGGCGTGGCCACCCCCACCGAGGCGCAGCAGGCGCTGCGGCACGGCCTGACCTGGCTCAAGGCGTTCCCCGCGATCTCCCTCGGGCCGGCCTGGTTCCGGGCCATGGCCGGCCCCCTGCCGCAGCTGCGCTTCGTCGCCACGGGCGGCCTGGACGCGGGCAACGCCGCCGCCTTCCTCGACGCGGGCGTACGGGTGGCAGCCGTCGGCTCGGCCCTCTCCGACCCGACCCAGCTGGACCAGCTGGCCGAGCTGGCAACCCACAAACGCTGACCGGGTGGCGCGCTTGCGCCATGGCGTATGTGCGCCGTGGGGCGGCGGGGTACGAGGGATGGGCGTTGCCGTGATGCTGTGCTGCGTACCCCTCCTCGACACAAAGAGGTCATCGTGGCTCTGTCTTCCAGGCGCCGCCGATCCGGGCTGATCGCCCTCGGCACCGCCCTCACTCTGGCCGCCGGGTTCACCCCACCCGGCACGGGGGCCTCCGCCGCCCCGCCGGGCACCCCGGATCACCGCACCGGCCAGCCGCCGGCGGCCCCGGGCCGCGCGTCGACCGTCACCCTCATCACCGGGGACACGGTCACCGTCACCACCGCGGCCGACGGCAGCACCGTCTCGACAGTCCGTCGGCCGGACGGCAGCACGCCGACCTTCCACCGTACGGTGCTCGACGGCGACACGTACGTCTACCCGGACGCGGCGCTGCCGTACGTCACAGGCGGCCTGCTGGACCGGCAGCTGTTCAACGTCACCGACCTCATCGCCGACGGGTACGACGACGCGCACACCGACGCGCTGCCGCTGATCGTCACGCTCACCGACGCCGCGGCGCGTGCCCGCACCCGCCCCACTGTGGACGGCGCCGAGCTGGTCCGGCCGCTGGACAGCGTGCGGGGCGCCGCGCTGGCCCGCCCGCGTGGCACCGCCGACCGGTTCTGGGGCGCGCTCACCACCGGCACCGCCCGCCGCGCCGGTGACGCCCCGACACTGGCGAACGGCATCGCCAAGGTGTGGCTGGACGGCCGGGTGCACGGCGACCTCGCCGAGTCCACCGCGCAGATCGGCGCCCCGGCCGTCTGGGCCGAGGGCAACACCGCCGCCGGTGTCGACGTCGCGGTGCTCGACTCCGGCGCGGACGCCGAGCACCCGGACCTCGCCGGGCAGATCGCCGAGTCGAGCAGCTTCGTGCCCGAGGAGCCCGACATCCTCGACTACAAGGGACACGGCACGCACGTGGCCTCGACGATCGCCGGGACGGGCGCCGCGTCCGGTGGTGTCGAGCGGGGCGTCGCCCCCGGCGCCCGCCTGCACATCGGCAAGGTGCTCAACAGCGAGGGCAGCGGGCAGGACTCGTGGATCATCGCCGGCATGGAGTGGGCCGCCCGCGAGCAGAAGGCCCGGGTCGTCAGCATGAGCCTGGGTGGCGAGGCCACCGACGGCAGCGACCCGATGAGCCAGGCCGTCGACCGGCTCAGCGCCGAGACCGGCGCGCTCTTCGTGATCGCCGCCGGCAACGGCGGGCCGAACAGCATCGGCAGCCCGGGGGCGGCGAACTCCGCGCTCACCGTGGGAGCCGTCGACTCCGCCGACCACCTCGCCGACTTCTCCAGTCAGGGCCCGCGCGCCGGTGACGGTGGGCTGAAGCCCGAGATCACCGCGCCCGGTGTGGACATCCTCGCCGCCCGCTCCCACCAGGTACGCGGCTCCGGGGACTACACGCTGATGAGCGGCACGTCGATGGCGACGCCGCACGTGGCCGGCACGGCCGCGCTTGTCGCCGCCGCGCACCCCGACTGGACCGGTCAGCGCATCAAGGAGGCGCTTGTCAGCACCGTCAAGGCCACCCCGGGCTACACGCCGTACCAGGCCGGCGCCGGCCGGGTGGACGCGGTCGCCGCCGTGCACGCCACTGTCTTCGCCAGCCCGAGCGCCTACTCAGGCTTCCAGGCGTGGCCGCAGCAGCCCGGCGCGACAGTCGACCGGACCGTCACCTACACGAACGTCGGCAGCGCGCCTGTCACCCTGCGGCTGGCCCTCGACGCGCCGACCGCGCCGGCCGGCCTCTTCGCCCTGTCCGCCGGCACGGTCACCGTGCCCGCCGCCGGCACCGCGACCGTGACGCTCACCGCCGCGTACGACAAGCTGCCGGCCGAGAAGCAGGTAAGTGGCGCGATCGTCGCCACCGACGACGCCGGTACGGTTCGTGGTCGCACCCTGATCGGGGCGGCCAAGGAGGGGCAGCGGCAGAACCTGACGCTTGTCGCCAGGGACCGGGACGGCAAGCCGCTCGCCGGCAAGGTCATCCTCACCACCGACGGCCTGTTCACCGCCGTGGACCTGCCCGAGAGCGGCACCGCCACGCTGCGGCTGCCGGTGGCGAGTTGGAGCGGCTGGCTCTCCGCCGACGTGCGCGGCGCGCACGGGCCACACTCCAAGGGCATGGCCCTGCTCGGCTTCACCGACGTCGACCTGACCGCCGACCGCACCGTCACCCTTGACGCGCGGGCCGCCCGACAGGTACGCGCCGAGGTGCCGCAGGAGGCCACCGCCACCTCGCTGCGGATGGACATCCACCGGGCCACGGCGAACGGGCTCACCGAGAGCCAGGTGCTGCCCGACGACTCGTACGACAGCATGTGGACGCTGCCGACGGGCCGCGCCGTCACCGACGGCGAGTTCGAGTTCGGGGCGCGGTGGCGTCTGGAACAGCCGGCGCTGACCGTGGCGGCCGGCGGCCGGTCGTACGACCTGCTGGTCAAGAGGGCGACCCCGGCGCTGCCGGCGGGTCGTCGCCAGCTGGACGCGGTCTACGTCGCCGACGCCTCGGCGGCGGGGCTGGCCAGGCGGCCGGTCCGTGACCGGGCGGTGGTGGTCCGGCGCAGCGACACCATGGACATCGCCGCACAGGCGCAGGCCGCAGCGGCGGCCGGCGCGAAGCTGCTGCTTGTGGTCAACGACGGCGTCGGCCGGCTCCAGCCGTGGGACGAGTCGCCGTGGAGCCCGGAGAGCCCGGCCCCGGTGACCGTGGCGACGCTCGGCGCCGACGAGGGCGGCCAGCTCATCGCGGCGCTCGGGCGCGGCCCGGTGCGGCTGACAGTCGACCCGCACCCGGAGACCACCTACCTGTACGACGTGGCGCACCACTGGACCGGCGCGACGCCCGCCGACCCCACCTACCGGCCGACGAAGCGGCAACTCGCCCGGGTCGACGTGGAGTTCCGCAACTACCGGCAGGGCAAGGCGTTGGAGTTCCGCACCGACGTGTGGAAGGGCATGGCCTCGGGCAACCAGGAGACCGTTCCGGCGCAGGGCCGGCGCACCGACTGGGTGACCGCAGGCGAGCGGTGGATCGACGACGCGTACATCGCCGGCGAGACGGGCCAGCACCTGATGGAGGTGGCCACCTATCCGGCCAACCGGCCGAGCGGCGTGGAGTGGTTCGGGCCGATCCAGCGGCCCCGGATGGGCGGCGGCTACGTGCCCGTGCGCTACCTGGACACCGTCTACCTGCCCGCGCCGGGTTGGGGCGACGGAGGTGGCCACATCGGTGAGGCGTACGCGAACTACGACATGGTCAACCGGACCACCCTCTACCAGGGCGACACGGAGCTGAACTGGGGCAACGCCGAGTACCTCCAGGTCTCCGGCCTGGCCGCGCAGCGCCTGCCGTACCGGCTGGTGGTGGAGAACGACAGGGGGACCTGGACCAACCCGTACTCCCGGCACACACGCACCGAGTGGGGCTTCAGTTCGGCGGCCACCGGCACGGAGTCGTCGGCGGTGCTGCCGATGATCCAGCTGGACTACCAGGTGGCCATCGACCCCGCCGGTCGGGCGTCGCGGCGGGCGCCGATGACAGTTGTCGCCTCCCACCTGCCGGGCGTCACGGGCACGATCGGCCCGGTCACCGTGGAGGTCTCCTACGACGACGGGAAGACCTGGCAGAAGCAGCGGCTGACCCGGCACGGCGACGGCTGGCGCACCGCGCTTGACGCGCCGGCGAAGGCCGGCTTCGTGAGCCTGCGCACCACCGCGCGGGACGCGGCAGGCAACACCGTGAGCCAGAGCATCACCAGGGCGTTCGGCCTGCGGTGACCTGCTGACGGCCGGCCGCCGGTCGGGGTGCCCCACGCGCCCCGGCTGGCGGCCGGTGCCGTCGCGGCGTCAGCCGGCGACCGCCGGCCGGTCGAGGAAGTGCAGGAGCGCGCGCTTCTCCGGCAGGTCGATCACCGGGCCGGCCCGGAACCCGCTGCGCCGCAGCCGTCGGAGCATCCGGTCGTTGCGGACGTCCGGTTCCATGACGACCCGCAGCCGGCCCGGGTCGGCGAAGACGAACGCCAGGATCGCGCCGAACAGCGCGCCCGTGAAACCCCGCTCGGCGGTCACCGGCGGCCCGATGAGCAGGTGGACGCCCACGTCGCCGGGGAGCACCTCGTAGCACCCGCCGACCGGATCGGCCCCGGGCTCGTACGTCTGCACGAGCGCCACCGGCACGCCGTCGCGGTGTGCCAGGTACGCGTGGTGGGTGGCGAGCGAGTCCAGGTACGCGTAGATCTCGCGCACCCGCTCGCGGCTGGCCCCGCGCATCCCCCAGAACCGGGCGCGTTCGGCAGTGACCCAGCCGTGCAGCAGGTCGGCGTCCTCGTCCGGGCGCACCGGGCGCACGGTGACCACCCCGAAACCGGTGACGTCGCGCCGGTAGTGCGGTTCGTCAGTGCTCATCCGACTCCTCGGTGAGGCGGTCCCAGTCGGTGGTCACCGGCAACAGGTCGCCGGCCAGCCACGCGGCCTGCTGGTCGTCGTGGTGCGGGTCGCCGGGCACGCCGCAGGCGCCCAGCGGGACCACCCACCGGCTGTCCTGGCGTCGGGCCAGGTCCCAGACGAACCGCGCCGCAGGCCCTCGGAAGCACCGGTGGGTGACGCCGGCCACGCCTGAGGTGGCCAGCACGCAGTCGTGGTCGCCGTCGAGGCGGGGACCGGGCGCGGCGTCCGGGTCGGGCAGCGCCCGCCACGGGGCCAGCCGGTGCAGGTCACCCCAGCGCACCGGGCTGTCCGCCGCGTCCGCGACCTCCTCGGCCGCCGCGCGGACCGCCGCCGCCGCGTCGAGGCCGGGCAGCGACGTGCCGCCGAGCAGGTGCTCCAGCGCGTAACCGACCCGCGGCGTCAGCGCCAACCAGGGCGCGAACACCTCGGGGTACGCGGGCGGCTCGGCCAGCGCGGCGAGGGCCGGGTGGGAGGCGATCCGTCGTACGACGGCTGCCCGCAGGAGGGCGAAGTCGGCCGCGTCGGTGCTGTCGGCGGTCATCCGCCGGTCCCAGAGCAGCAGACGGTCGCGCAGCGCGGCGGCGGCCGGGCCGAGCCCGGTCAGCCCGCCCAGCACCGTCAGCAGCGGCCCGGCCGAGCCGAGGTGCGTGTCGGTGTGCACGACTGCCATCTGTTCGGCCGTCCAGTTCCGGCCGGCGTCGAGCAGCTCGGTGATCCGGCGGGCCCGGTGCGGCGGGGCGAACTCGACGCCGAGCGGCGCCGCCAGCCCGCGCTCGTTGGCCATCACCGCCCGGCCGGTCACCTCCGCGCGGGGCAGCGGGGCGTGCCAACCACGCCAGGCGTACGCGGCCTCCCAGGCGGGGACCACCCGTCGGCCGTTGTCGGAGTGCCGCCGCGGCACCACTCCGGCGACCCGGTGCAGCAGCCCGCCGCCGGTGTCCGCCGCCTGCACGACGTTGACCGGCTCCACCCAGTGCCGCAACGCCTCGTCCACATCGGACACCCTACGGGCGCGCAGCAGTTCCGGTAACGCCGCGAAGCCCAACTCGCCGCGGACCCGGGGCGGGTAGCGCAGGCTCACCGCGGTCTCGTCGTCCGGTCCACGGGCGATCACCGGCCCCCGGCCGGTCTCCACCACCTCCACCCGGACCGGGTCCGCGCCGGCCACCTCGATCGTCTCGACGTGGACGTGCGCCTCCCGCCAGCCGTCCGGGCCGAGCGCCTGCACCCGCGTGCCGTGCCGGCGCAACCGCTCGGCGTAGACGTCCTGGTAGTCGGCCATCGCGTTGGTGATCGCCCACGCCACCGTTCCGGTGTGCCCGAAGTGCGCGATGCCCGGCACGCCGGGCACGGCAAGCCCGACCACGTCGTACTCCGGGCAGGCCAGCCGGATCTGCTGGTAGACGCCCGGATCCTCGATGAACCGGTGCGGGTCGCCGGCGAGCAGCGCGCCGCCCGTGCCGGTGCGCTCGGCGGCCAGCAGCCACCCGTTGCTGCCGGCGACGGCCGGCCCGTCGGTGGCGAACGCCTCGATCGCCGACGGGCCGAGACGCTGCGCGACGTGCTCGCGCCACAGCTTGCCGGGGAACCCGGCGAACAGGATGTGGTGCCCCAGCCACACGGCGAGGGGCGTCCACGGCTCCCACCGGCCCGGGGCCAGCCCGGTGGCGGCGAACTCCGGTGATCGGGCCGCCCCGGCGGCGAGGCCGGCGTTCACCCCGTCCACGTACGCGCCCACCCACTCGGCTGTCGCCTCGTCGAGGTTGGCGTGGCAGCGGCGGGCGGTGTCGTCGAGCCGGACCTGGCGCGCGAAGCGGTCCCAGTCGAGCGCGTCGACGCCGAGGAAGGCCGCGCTGGTGCCCGCCGACCGGTGTCGTTCGACCTCGATCTGCCACGTTCGGTCGTACGCGGTCACCCGGCCCTGCGCCGCCGCGAGGGCGAGCGGGTCGGCGGCGCGTACGTGCGGGACGCCCCACGGGTCGCGGAAGGTCCCCGGCCTCATGCCGGCTCGCTCGTGCGACGGCGGGCGGCCGGGACGACAAGCGGGGTGCCGGTCTCCGGGTCGTCGATCACCCGGCAGGGCAGCCCGAACACCTCGGCGACCAGGTCGGCGGTGACGATCTCGCGGGGGTCCCCGGCGGCGACCACCCGTCCGTCGCGCATCGCGATGAGGTGGGTGGCGTACCTGGCGGCGTGGTTGAGGTCGTGCAGCACCGCGACGAGCGTGCGGCCCTGCTCCTCGTGCAGCCGGGCGCACAGGTCGAGGATCTCGATCTGGTGGGCGATGTCGAGGTACGTCGTCGGTTCGTCGAGGAGCAGCAGCGGGGTCTGCTGGGCCAGCGCCATGGCGATCCAGACGCGCTGCCGCTGGCCGCCGGACAGCTCGTCCACCGGCCGGTCGGCGAGGTCGGCGACCCCGGTGGCGGCCATCGACTCGTCGACGATCCGCTCGTCCTCACGTGACCACTGCCGCAGCAGACCCTGGTGGGGGTAGCGGCCCCGGGCGACCAGCTCGGCGACGCCGATCCCGTCCGGCGCGATCGACGACTGCGGCAGCAGGCCGAGTGTGCGGGCCACCTTGCGGGCGGGCAGGTCGTGGATGTCCCGACCGTCGAGCAGCACCGTGCCGGCGCTGGGGCGCAGCATCCGCGACAGCGCGCGCAGCAGCGTCGACTTGCCGCACGCGTTCGGCCCGATGATCACCGTGAACGACCGGTCGGGCACGGCCACCGTCAGGTCCTCGGAGATGGTGCGTCGATCGTAGGCGAGGGTCAGCGCGGTGCCGCCGAGGCGGGACGTCATGGATGCTCCTTGAATCGCGTCAGGGGTGTTCACAGTCGACCCGCCCGGCGTTCGACGGCAAGCAGCCAGACCAGGTAGCCGCCGCCGAGCACTCCGGTCACCACGCCGACCGGAAGCTGGTGCCCGGGAAACGCGCGCTGGGCCACCAGGTCGGCGCCGACGAGCAGCGCCGCGCCGAGCGCCATCGACGGCAGCAGGTTCGGGCCGGGCGCCCGGGTCAGCCGCCTGGCCACGTGCGGCGCGACGAGCGCCACGAACGACACCGGGCCGGCGGCCGCCGCCGCGAAGGAGACAAGCAGCACCGCCGAGGCGAGCAGCACCAGGCGCAGCCGGCGTAGCGGCACGCCGAGCGCGCTCGCGGTGTCGTCGCCCAGCTCCATCATTCGCAGCGCCGGGGCGCAGCCGACGAGCACGAGCGGCGCGAGCACGGCGGTGACGGCGAGCAGCGGCCCGGCGTTGGCCCAGCCCCGCCCGTCCAGGCTGCCGGTGAGCCAGAGCACCGCGCGGGCGGCGTCCATCAGCGGGGCCCGGGTCAGCAGGTAGCCGTTGACGCCGGTGAGGATCGCGGAGACGCCGATGCCGACCAGGACGAGTCGGTAGCCGTGCACGCCCCGCCGCCAGGCCAGCGCGTAGATCAGCAGGCCGGTGGCGAGTCCGCCGACGACCGCGGCGCCGGCCAGGGCCAGGCTGCCGCCGCCCACGACGACCACCACAAGCGCGCCTGTCGACGCGCCCTGGGTGAAGCCGAGGATGTCGGGGCTGCCCAGCGGGTTGCGGACCAGTGACTGGAACACCGCGCCGCCCAGCGCCAGCGCGGCGCCGACGAGCAGGGCGGTGACCAGCCGGGGCAGTCGCAGCTCGGTCACGATGAACTGCTCGGCCACGCTGCCGCCGCCGGTCAGGGCGCGCAGTACGTCGGTCGGGCCCATCGGGTAGTCGCCGCTGCCCAACGCGACAAGTCCGAGCCCGGCGGCGAGCACCGTCGCGCCGAGGCCGACGGCCAGGGCGCGGGGGCGGAACCGCACCGACAACCCACCGGGGGTACGGAGGACGGTCATGGTGCTGAGCCCGCTGGTGCGCGCGCTCACGGGTGCGCCACCCGTCCCCGGCTGACAAGCCAGAGGAAGAGCGGGCCGCCCAGCACGGCGGTGACCATGCCGACCTGGAGTTCACCGGGCCGGCCGAGCACCCGGCCCAGCACGTCGGCGCCGAGCAGCAGCGCCGGCGCGAGCACCGCGCAGTACGGCAGCAGCCAGCGCAGGTCGGGCCCGGTCAGCGCGCGCACCAGGTGCGGCACCAGCAGGCCGACGAAGACGATCGGGCCGCAGGCGGCGGTCGCCGCGCCGCAGAGCAGGGTGACGGCGACGATCACGGCGCCCCGGATGAGGGCCGGTCGAGCGCCCAGGGCGCGGGCCGCGTCGTCGCCGAGCGCGAGGGCGTTCAGCGGGCGGGCGGCGGCGAGGGCGACCAGCAGGCCGACCAGGATGAACGGCGCGACCCGGGTCACGGTCGCGGAGTCCGCGCTGGCAAGCGAGCCGACAGTCCAGAACCGCAGCCGGTCCAGCGAGGCGGTGTCGAGCAGCATGACCGCGCTCACGAAGGAGTACAGGGTGGCGTTGAGCGCCGCGCCGGCCAGCGCGAGGCGGGCCGGGGTCGCGCCGCGCCCGCCGCCCACGGCGTACACGAGCGCGGTGACGAGCGCGGCGCCGAGCAGCGCGAACCAGACGTACCCGCCGATGGCGGTGACGCCCAGGAAGGTGGCGGCGACGGCCACGGCGGCGGACGCGCCGGCGTTGATGCCGAGCAGCCCGGGATCGGCGAGGGGGTTGCGGGTGAGGGCCTGCATCACGGCGCCGGCCACTCCGAGCGCCGTGCCGGCGAGCAGCCCGAGCAGGGTGCGGGGGAGGCGCATCCGGTGCACCACCGCGTACTCCCCTGCGTCGTGGTGCAGCAACCCGGACCAGACGTCGGCGAGCGGCAACGACTTCGCGCCGACCGCGATGCTGAGCACCAGGATCACGACGAGCAGCGCCACGGCGCCGAGCAGGCCGACGGCACGGGCCGCCAGGCGTCGCTTCGGGGGAGGGGCCGTCGACAGGTCCGGCACGGTAGGTGCCGAGGTGGTGACGGTGGGTGTGGCGTCCAGTGTGGGCTCCGGGAGTGTGGCGACACGGCGAACCGCTGTTGACAATGACCGAGGTTAGGCTAACCTAACTCCGCTGTCCCGGTCGACCCGACCTTCCCTTGATCGAAAGACGACACCATGCCCGATGCACTGTCCGCCCGTCGCCTCTCTCGTCGTGGCCTGCTGGCCGCCGGCGGCGCCGCCACGCTGGCCGCGCTCCTCGCCGGCTGCGGCAAGGACGATGCGGCCAAGCCCGCTGGCAGTGGTAACGCCAGTGGCCCCTGGTCGTTCACCGACGACCGCAACAAGAAGATCGAGGCGGCGACCCGTCCGGCGCGCGTGGTGGCCTTCACCGGAGTGGCGGCAGCACTGGTCGATTTCGGTCTCGACAAGCAGCTCGTCGGCGTGTTCGGCGAGACCAAGCGCGCCGACGGTACGGCCGACCCGCAGGCCGGTGCCCTGAACGTCGAGGCCGTCGAGATCCTCGGCAACGTGTGGGGTGAGTTCAGCCTGGAGAAGTACGCGGCCCTGCGCCCCGAGCTGCTGGTCACCCACATGTACGACCCGGACGCCCTCTGGTACGTGCCGGACGAGAGCAAGGACAAGATCCTGCCGCTCGCGCCAAGCGTGGCGATCACCACGGCCCGGGTGCCGATGACCAAGCCCATCGAGCGGTACGCCGCGCTGGCCGAGTCGCTCGGCGCCGACCTCTCCGCCAAGAAGGTCACCGACGCGAAGGCGCGCTTCGACGCCGCCGCGGACGCCGTCCGGCAGGCGGTCAAGGCCAACCCCGGCATCAAGGTGATGGCCTGCTCCGGCAGCCCCGACCTGTTCTACGTCTCCAACCCGAAGGTCAGCACCGACCTCATGTACTTCGCCGAGCTGGGCGTCGACATCGTGGTGCCCACCAAGCTCGAGGCCGGCGACTACTTCGAGGCGCTCAGCTGGGAGAACGCCGGCAAGTTCCCCGCCGACCTGATCCTGTTGGACAACCGCAGCACCGCCCTGCAGCCCAAGGACCTCGCCGCCAAGCCGACCTGGCAGCAACTGCCGGCGGTCAAGGCCAACCAGGTGACGCCGTGGGACGCGGTGCCCCGCTTCTCGTACGCCGGCTCCGCGCCGTTGCTGGAGAACCTCGCGACCGCCATCCGGAACGCGAAGAAGGTCAGCTGACGTCATGAGCACGAGCACCGTCGAACCCGTCGCCCTCCAGTACCGCTTCTTCGCCGCGCACGTCGTACGGGCCCGCCAGGTCGGCGCCTCGCTGATCCGGGTCACCTTCGGTGGCGCGGAGCTTGTCGACTTCGCCGGCGGCGGCCGGGACCAGAGTGTCTCGCTGTTCCTGCCGCACCCCGGGCAGGACACCCCTGTCGTCCCTGTCGAGCGGGGCGAGGACTGGTTCGGCGCCTGGCGGGCCCTCCCGTCGGACGTCCGCGCGGTCATGCGCTCGTACACGATCCGGGAGCACCGCCCGGAGGCCGGCGAGGTGGACATCGACTTCGTCGGCCACGGCGGCACCGGTCCCGCCTCGCGCTGGGCCAGCCTGGCGGGGTTCGGCGACCGGGTGCTGCTGCTCGGCCCTGCGGTGTACGACAATCGCAGCGTCTGCTTCCGCCCGCCGGACGACACCGACCTCGTGGTGCTGGTCGCCGACGAGACCGCGCTGCCGGCCACCGCCGGCATCCTGGCCTGGCTGCCCGCCGGAGCCCGGGTCCGCGCCTGGATCGAGGTCCCGGACGCCGCGGACATCACCGAGCTGCCCACCGAGGCCGCCGCGGAGATCCGCTGGATCGTGCGGGGCAGCACCCCGCCCGGGAGTGACCTGCTGGTCAGCGCGCTGCGCGCCGCCCGCCTGCCCGCCGACAAGCCGTACGCCTGGATCGCCGGCGAGTCCGGCGTGGTGCGGGCGCTGCGCCGGCACCTGGTCGGCGAGCGCGGCATCGACCGCCGCCGGGTGACCTTCGCCGGCTACTGGCGGCGCGGGCTCTCCGAGGAGGACCTGCGCGCCGAGGCGCTGGCCGGCGCCACCGCCTGACCAGCGACCCACAGGAAAACGCAGCACGGCCCCCGGCGCACCAACGCGCCGGGGGAGGGTTCCGGCTGCCCATCGTCGAGAACGTGGAGGACATCCCGTGACCGTGCCGACGTACCCCGTTGAGCCCGACCCGCCCGTGCCGGCCGGCGCGCTGGCCGCCCCTGCGTCGGCCTCGGCCGCCGTGCTGCCGCCGGCGTCGGCCGCCGTGCTGCCGCCGGCGGTGGCCGCCGGAAAGGCCGCCGGACGGGCGCAGCTGCTGCACGACGGCTCGGTCGAGGAGTACCGGCGGGCCATCGCCGCAGGCGTCGACCGGGTCGCCCGCCAGGTCGCCGCGGTGGACCGGCCCACCACCGGCGTCACCCCGGCCGAGTTGGCTCCCCTGGTGGACCGCGTCGACCTGGACCGGCCCCTGGGGGACGCCGGCGCGGCCCTGGACGAGCTGGAGGACGTCTACCTGCGCGACGCCGTCTGGTTCCACCACCCCCGCTACCTGGCCCACCTCAACTGCCCGGTGGTCATTCCGGCGCTGCTCGGCGAGGCGGTCCTCAGCGCGGTCAACTCCTCCCTGGACACCTGGGACCAGAGCGCCGGGGCGACCCTCATCGAGCGGCGGCTGATCGACTGGACCGCCAGGCGGATCGGGTTCGGCCCGGACGCGGACGGCGTGTTCACAAGCGGGGGCAGCCAGTCCAACCTCCAGGCGTTGCTGCTGGCCCGGGAGGAGGCGTGCGCCGACGCGACCACCCCGGCGGCACGCGCCGAGCTGCTGCCCCGGCTACGGGTTCTCACGTCCGCCGCCGGGCACTTCAGCGTGCAGAAGTCCGCCAAGCTGCTCGGGCTCGCCCCGGACGCGGTGATCGCGGTGCCCACCGACGCGCAGCGGCGGATCCGGCCCGCCGCCGTCCGCGACGAGATCGCGCGGTGCCGGCAGGCCGGGCAGGTCGTGATGGCTGTCGTCGGCACCGCGGGCACCACCGACTTCGGCTCCATCGACCCGCTCACCGACCTGGCCGGGATCTGCGCGGCGGCCGGCGTCTGGCTGCACGTGGACGCCGCGTACGGCTGCGGCCTGCTCGTCTCGCCGACGCGCCGGCACCTGCTCGACGGCATCGAACGGGCCGACTCGGTGACCGTCGACTACCACAAGTCGTTCTTCCAGCCGGTCAGCTCCAGCGCGCTGCTGGTCCGCGACCGGCGGGTCCTGCGGCACGCCACGTACCACGCCGACTACCTCAACCCGGCGCGCATGGTGGAGCAGCAGATCCCCAACCAGGTCGACAAGAGCCTGCAGACCACCCGCCGGTTCGACGCGCTGAAGCTCTGGCTGACTCTGCGGGTGATGGGCCCGGACGCGCTCGGCGCGCTCTTCGACGAGGTGGTCGACCGGGCCACCGACGCCTGGCAGCTCGTCAGCGAGGACCCCCGCTTCGAGGTGGTGACCCGCTCGCAGTTGAGCACAGTGGTCTTCCGCTACCTGCCCACCGGCGCGGGGCGGGAGTTCGCCGACGCGGCGAACCTCCACGCCCGGGAGGCGCTGGCAGCCTCCGGCCTCGCCGTGGTCGCCGGGACCCGGGTGGACGGTCGACACTTCCTCAAGTTCACCCTGCTCAACCCGGCCACCACCGTCGACGACGTCGGCCACGTGCTCGAACTGATCGCCGGTCACGCCGGCCGGTACGTGCGTGAGCGCGCCGCCGCCGACCTGACCTGCCCCGTCGGCTGATGCCGACTGACCTGCCCCGTCGGCTGATGCCGGTGACCCCGAACCCGCGCCTGGAGACCCCGATGTCCACCCACGACTTCATCGCCATCGGGCTCGGCCCGTACAACCTGGGCCTGGCCTGCCTCACCGCCCCGATCGACGAGCTGGACGGGGTGTTCCTGGAGGCCCGACCGAGCCTCGCCTGGCACCCCGGCATGCTGCTGGAGTCGGCCCGCCTGCAGACCCCGTTCATCGCCGACCTGGTCAGCCTCGCCGACCCGACGTCGCCGTACTCCTTCCTCAACTACCTCAAGGAGATCGGCCGGCTCTACCCGTTCTACATCCGGGAGAGCTTCTACCCCCTGCGCAGCGAGTACGACGCGTACTGCAGGTGGGCGGCGGCGAAGCTGCCGAACGTGCGCTTCGGCCGGACGGTGACCACAGTCGAGTACGACGACGCCGACGAGCGGTACGTGGTGCGGGCCACCACCGGCGAGGGGGAGAGCGTCGAGTACCGGGGCCGGCACCTGGTGCTCGGCACCGGCACCCCGCCGCACCTGCCCGCCGCCGTCACCGGGCTGCCCGGCGACGCCGTGCACAACTCGCGGTACCTGGAACACCGGGACGCGCTGCGCGCCAAGCGCAGCATCACAGTGGTCGGCAGCGGGCAGAGCGCCGCCGAGATCTACCACGACCTGCTCGGCGACCTCGACCGGTACGGCTACCAGCTCAACTGGGTCACCCGCTCGCCCCGGTTCTTCCCGCTGGAATACACCAAGCTGACGTTGGAGATGACGTCACCGGACTACGTGGACTACTTCCACGCGCTGCCCGAGGCGACCCGCTACCGGCTGGAGGCCGAGCAGAAGGGCCTGTTCAAGGGGATCAACGCCGACCTGATCAACGACATCTTCGACCTTCTCTACGCGCACAGCGTGGACGGCCCGGTGCGCACCAGGCTGCTGACGAACACCGAGCTTGTCGACGCCGCCCACCACGACGGGGAGTACCGGCTCGGGTTGCGGCACGTGGAGCAGGAACGGGACTTCACACTGCGTACCGAGGGGCTGGTGCTGGCCACCGGCTACCACTACCGGGTGCCGGAGTTCCTCGCCCCGGTGCGGGAGCGGATCCGCTGGGACGCGCACGGTCGGTTCGACGTGGCCCGCAACTACAGCATCGACCACAGTGGGCGGGGCATCTTCCTGCAGAACGCGGGCACCCACACGCACAGCATCACCTCACCCGACCTGGGCATGGGCGCGTACCGCAACTCCTGGATCATCCGCGAGCTGCTCGGCCGGGAGCACTACCCGATCGAGAAGGGCATCACATTCCAGGAGTTCGGGGTGTCGTCGTGACCATCGTCTTCACCCGCGCCGACGACAGACTCGGCGCGTTCGTCCTGCGTACCCTCGAACCGGAGGCCGACGCCCCGCTGCTGCACGGCTGGGTGACCCACCCGAAGGCGGCGTTCTGGCTGATGCAGGACGCCGACGAGGCACAGGTGGTCGAGGAGTACCGACGCATCGCCGCGCATCCGCACCATGACGCGTACCTTGGGCTGTGGCGGGGGGAGCCCGCCTTCCTGGCCGAGCGCTACGACCCGGCCCGGGTCGAGCTGGTCGGCCTGTACGACGCCCGACCCGGCGACGTGGGCATGCACTTCCTGTGCGCGCCCGCCGGCGACCCCGTGCACGGCTTCACCCGGGCGGTGATCACCACAGTCATGGCCTGGCTCTTCGCCGACCCGGCGACCGAGCGGGTGGTGGTCGAGCCGGACGTCCGCAACACCGCAGTGCACGCGCTGAACGCGGCAGTCGGCTTCGCGGTCGTCGGCCCGATCGCCAAGCCGGAGAAGGACGCGCTGCTCAGCGTCTGCACCCGAGCCCAGTTCCAGGCCGCGACCGGACCCGTCGAGGCCGGTCAGGTCGCGACCGGACCCGCCGCGCACGCCGGGCAGACCGCCGCCGAGCCTGCCGCCGCCACCCGAACCGAAGGAGCCCCGGCGTGACCTCCACCGCCGTCCCCGCCCAGACGACCGCGGCACCCGCCGCGCACACCGCATCCGCCGCGCACACCGCTGCCGGCGACCCGGTCGGGCATCTCACCCCGCAGCGCTGGGCCCGGGCCAACCGGATGCTTGTCCGCAAGGCGCTTGCCGAGTTCACCCACGAACGGCTGCTCACCCCGCAGCCCGTGCCGGGCCCGGACGACAGGCAGTGGTACGAGGTCCGCAGCGACGACGGCACCGTCACCTACCGCTTCGTCGCCCGGGTGCTCGCGCTGGCGCACTGGCAGATCGACGCCGACAGCATCACCCGGCACCGGGACGGCGTCGAGGTGCCGCCCGACGCCGTGGACCTGATCGTCGAGCTGCGCGGCGCCCTCGGGCTGTCCGCGCGGGTGCTCCCGGTCTACCTGGAGGAGATCACGTCCACTCTGGCCGGTACGGCGTACAAGCTGGCCCAGTCCCTGCCGAGCGCGGCCGAGCTGGCCGAGGCGGACTTCCAGACCATCGAGACGTCGATGACCGAGGGGCACCCCTGCTTCGTGGCCAACAACGGCCGGCTCGGCTTCGGCGTCGACGAGTACCATAGCTACGCCCCGGAGGCCGCCGCCCCCGTACGCCTGGAGTGGCTGGCCGCGCACCGGGACCACTCGACGTTCAGCAGCGCCCCCGACCTGGACTACGACGCCCTGATCGCCGGCGAGCTGGCCCCGGAGACACTGGCCCGCTTCGCCGCCACGATGGCCGAGCTGGGGCTTGACCTCGCCGACTACCACCTCATTCCGGCGCACCCGTGGCAGTGGTGGAACAAGCTGGCTGTCACCTTCGCGGGGGAGTTGGCCGAGCGTCGTCTGGTGCACCTCGGCCCCGGTCCGGACTCGTACCTCGCGCAGCAGTCGATCCGGACGTTCTTCAACGTCACCGAGCCGCGCCGGCACTACGTCAAGACCGCGCTGTCGGTGCTGAACATGGGGTTCATGCGCGGGCTGTCGGCCGCGTACATGGCGGCCACCCCGGCCATCAACGACTGGCTGGCCGACCTGATCGCCGGCGACGAGGTGCTCGCCGGCACCGGGTTGACGATCATCCGGGAGCGGGCCGCGGTCGGCTACCGGCACCGGCAGTACGAGGCGGCCACCGAGCGCACCTCCCCGTACCGCAAGATGTTTGCGGCGTTGTGGCGGGAGAGCCCGGTGCCCGGCCTGGCCCCGGGGCGGCGGCTGTCCACGATGGCCGCGCTGCTGCACACCGACGACGACGGCGGCTCGCTTGCGGCGGCCCTGATCGACAGGTCCGGCCTGACGCCCGAGGTGTGGCTGCGCCGCTACCTGGACGCCTACCTGACCCCGTTGCTGCACAGCTTCTACGCCCACGACCTGGCCTTCATGCCGCACGGCGAGAACGTCATCCTGGTCCTCGACGAGCACGACACCGTCGAGCGAGTGATCTTCAAGGACATCGCCGAGGAGATCGCGGTGCTGAACACCGACGCGGAGCTGCCGCCGGAGGTGCGGCGGATCCAGGTCGAGGTGCCCGACGACACCAAGCTGCTGAGCATCTTCACCGACGTGGTGGACTGCTTCCTGCGCCACCTCGGCGCGGTGCTGGTCGAGGCCGGTGCGCTCACCGAGGACGCCTTCTGGGGCACGGTCGCGGCCTGTGCCGCCGACTACTTCGACCGGGTGCCGCACCTGGCCGAGCGGGTGCGCCACTACGACCTGTTCGCCCCGGAGTTCGCGCTGTCCTGCCTCAACCGGCTCCAGCTGCGCGACAACCAGCAGATGGTCGACCTGGCCGACCCGTCGGCCGCCCTGCAGTTCGTCGGCACCCTCGTCAACCCCCTCGCGGCCCACGCCCCGGCCCGCTGACACGGCCCCCCCGGCGGGCGCGGGCGGGGTGAGACGCACGCGTATGCGCCGGACGCTGTCGCGCATGGCCGGGGCGTCCGACGGCCTGTGCAATGGAGGGCATGGGTTTCCTGCGCAGCGCGAGCCTGCTCGCCGCCACCGTGACCACCGGCCTGACCGCCGGGCTGTTCGCCGCGTTCGCCTACGCGGTCATGCCGGGTCTGAGCCGGACCGACGACCGGACGCTTGTGCTGGCCATGCAGCGGATCAACGAGTCCATTCTCAACGGATGGTTCGCCGTCTGCTTCGGTGGCGCGCTGGTGTGCACGCTGCTGGCGGCGGCGCTGCACCTGGGCGCCGGGCGTCGCGCGGTGCTGCCCTGGATCGTGGCCGCGTTGCTGCTCTACCTGGTGGTGCTCGGCGTGACAGCTGTCGTCAACGTCCCCCTCAACACCGTGCTGGCCCAGGCCGGCGACGTCGACCGGATCACCGACCTCGCCGCCCTGCGCGAGCGCTTCGAGGTGGCCTGGGTGCGCGGAAACGTCGTGCGGGCCGTCGCCTCGACCGGCGCGTTCGGGCTGCTCGCGTGGGCCCTGGCGGCCGCCGGCCGGCCGGTCGGCTGAACCCGCTCGTGTTATCGATAACACGAGCGGGCACGCCCTACCCCACACGCTTGGTGGTACGGCGGCGCACAGGTCTTCCACAGGTGCGGGACCAGCTTCGACAGTTACCATCTTGAATTGAAGGGGCCTCGGGCCGTAACATGCCGGACACGGATGTGAACGCTAACGTTCGGACCCCTGCATCCCCGCCGAGCCCGTCCCGCCCGGTTGTCGTCCCGTCGCCGGTAGCGCTCACCTGGAGGTCCCATGTCGTCCCTGCCCCTCAGCCGACGCCGCGTGCTGCAAGCCGCCGGCGCCACCGCCGTGCTCTCCGCGACCGGAGCCACGACGCTCGGCGCGGGCCCCGCCGCCGCTGCAGTGGTCCCGCCGGCGCGGCCGGACATCGGCGTCGGCGCCTATGCCTTCGACCTCGGCCAGGTGCGACTGACCACCGGCCGCTGGCTGGACAACCAGAACCGCACCCTGAACTACCTGCGCTTCGTCGACGTCGACCGCATGCTCTACAACTTCCGCGCCAACCACCGGCTGTCCACGAACGGCGCTGCCACCAACGGTGGCTGGGACGCGCCGAACTTCCCGTTCCGGACCCACATGCAGGGGCACCTCCTGACCGCGTGGGCCCAGGCATACGCGGTGCTGGGTGACACCACCTGCCGGGACAAGGCGAACTACATGGTCGCCGAGCTGGCCAAGTGCCAGGCCAACAACGGCGCGGCCGGGTTCGGGTCGGGATACCTGTCCGGTTTCCCGGAGTCCGACTTCTCCGCTCTTGAGGCACGCACGCTGTCCAACGGCAACGTGCCCTACTACTGCATCCACAAGACGCTCGCCGGCCTGCTCGACGTCTGGCGCTACACCGGCAACACGCAGGCGCGCACGGTGCTGCTGGCCCTCGCCGGTTGGGTCGACACCCGCACGTCCCGCCTGAGCAGCAGCCAGATGCAGTCGATGCTCGGCACCGAGTTCGGCGGCATGAACGACGTGCTGACCGACATCTACCAGATGACCGGCGACTCGCGGTGGCTCACCACCGCCCAGCGGTTCGACCACGCCTCCGTGTTCAACCCGCTGGCCTCCAACTCCGACCAGCTCAACGGCCTGCACGCCAACACGCAGGTGCCCAAGTGGGTCGGCGCCGCCCGCGAGTTCAAGGCCACCGGGACGACCCGCTACCGGGACATCGCCAGCAACGCGTGGAACATCACCGTCCGCGCGCACACCTACGTCATCGGCGGCAACAGCCAGGCCGAGCACTTCCGGGCGCCAAACGCGATCGCCGGGTACCTCAGCAACGACACCTGCGAGCAGTGCAACACCTACAACATGCTCAAGCTGACGCGGGAGCTGTGGCTGCTCGACCCGAGCCGGACCGACTACTTCGACTACTACGAGCGCGCCACGATCAACCACCTGATCGGCGCGCAGAATCCGGCCGACAGCCGGGGCCACATCACCTACTTCACCCCGCTCAAGCCGGGTGGCCGGCGGGGCGTGGGCCCGGCGTGGGGCGGCGGCACCTGGAGCACCGACTACAACTCGTTCTGGTGCTGCCAGGGCACCGGCGTGGAGATCAACACGAAGTTGATGGACTCCATCTACTTCTACAGCGGCACCACGCTCACCGTGAACCTGTTCGTGCCCTCGGAGCTGAACTGGTCGCAGCGGGGCATCACGGTCACCCAGAGCACGACGTACCCGGTGAGCGACACCACCACGCTCACCCTCGGCGGCACGATGAGCGGGTCGTGGAGCGTCCGCGTCCGCATTCCGGCGTGGACCAGCGGCGCGACGATAAGCGTCAACGGTGTGGAGCAGGCCGTCGCCACGACGCCCGGCAGCTACGCCACTGTCACGCGTACCTGGGCCGCCGGGGACACCATCACCGTGCGTGTGCCGATGCGTGTCGTCGTGCAGCCGACGAACGACAACTCGAGCATCGCCGCCGTCACCTACGGCCCGAGTGTGCTCTGCGGCAACTACGGCAACAGCACGCTGAGCGCGCCGCCGGCACTCAACGTCTCGTCAATCGCCCGGACCAGCACCAGCTCGCTGGCGTTCACCGCCACCGCCAACGGGTCCACAGTCAACCTCGGGCCGTTCCAGGACGCCCACGGCTTCAACTACACCGTCTACTGGAACACCAGCGGCAGCAGCGGTGGCGGCAGCCACCGACTGGTGAACGTGGGCACCGGCCTGGTGCTCGGCGTGCAGAACATGTCCACCGCCGACGGCGGGCTCGCCGTGCAGTGGGGTGACACCGGCACCGCCGACCACAACTGGGTAGTGGTGACCGACGGCAACGCGGTCCGGTTCCGCAACGTCAACAGCGGCAAGGTCCTCGGCGTGGAGAACATGTCCACCGCCGACAACGCCCGCGTGCTCCAGTGGTCCGACAACGGCACCGCCGACCACCGGTGGACCCTGGTGGACAACGGCGACGGCACCTACAAGATCCGCAACGTCAACAGCGGCAAGCTGCTCGGCATCCTCAACGGGTCCACCGCGTACGGCGCGCAGGCCGTGCAGGACCCGGACAACGGCAGCGCGGACAACCGCTGGCGGCTCGTGGCGAACGCCTAGGGCTCACGCCACCACGTCGAGGGCTCGATCTGGCTCAGTCGGCTGTTCCCGCGCGCCCGAACGCGCGGGCCAGCTGGGCCAGGTCGAGCCCCTCGAAGTGCCGGAGGAACCGCCGACGTACGGCGGCGAGATGGCTCGGCCAGGACTCCTCCAGGCGGGCGAAGCCCGCGTCGGTGAGCACCGCGTTCCAACCGCGGGCGTCCTCCTCGCACCGTTCCCGCTTGACCAGGCCCTGCGTCTCCAACCGGATGATCGTCCGGGTCATGCCGCTCAGCGAGAGATAGCAGGCCGTCGCGAGTTCGTGCATGCGCATCCGCCGGTCCGGCGCCTCGGAGAGATTCATCAGAGCGGTGTACTCGGTGAGCGGCATCTGCCTGTCGCTGACCATGTCGGCGTCGATGGTGCGCGGCACCACGTACATCACCCGGCCCAGGGCGCGGATCAGCGCCTCCTCGTCGGAATCGAGGGGTCGCAGCGGCTCGGAACTGGGGTCGGGCATGCTCTCAGCATAGTTGCTTGATTGAGCAATTGCTCACGCAGCGTGTGATGACAGCCATAGCACCGTCATTTGCTTGACGAAGCAAGGAGCGGATAGCGTTCCGGCGCCAGGTTAGGACTATTGAAAGGCGCAGCCATGACCAGGATCGGGATCATCCTCGGAAGCACCCGCCCGGGGCGTAACGGCGAAGCCGTCGCCCGTTGGGTCCACGAGATCGCCCAGCAGCGCTCCGATGCGCAGTTCGAGCTGATCGACCTGCTCGACTACAAGCTGCCGCACCTCGACGAGGCGTACCCGCCCTCGATGGGCCAGTACAGCCAGCCGCACACGCTGCGTTGGGCCGAGACCATCGCGTCGTTTGACGGGTTCGTGATGGTAACGCCCGAATACAACCACTCGACCTCGGGTGCCCTGAAGAACGCCATCGACTTCCTCTACGGCGAGTGGAACAACAAGGCCGTCGGCTTCGTCAGCTACGGCTCGGTCGGCGGTACCCGGGCCGTCGAGCACCTGCGCCTCATCGCCGGTGAGCTGCAGATGGCCGACGTGCGCGCGCAGGTCGCCCTCTCGCTCTTCACCGACTTCGAGAACTTCAGCGTCTTCAAGCCCAACGACCACCAGCGGGACGCGCTCAACGCGACCCTCGACCAGGTCGTCGCCTGGAGCGCCGCGCTCGCGCCGCTGCGCCAGGGCTGACCCCCTTCGCGTACGCCCTGAAACGGCCCCGGGAGGGACTCCCGGGGCCGTTCGGCGCGGTGTGACGGCCAGCACGGTGCTCCGGGGACCGTTACCCTCGGCGGGATGAGCCGAGCTGCCAGCCCTCATCGGACGCCGCTCTGGCGCGACCGCGCCTTCGGCACGTACTGGATCGCGCAGTCGCTCTCCGCGGCCGGCGACGCGTTCGCCTACCTGGCGGTGCCGCTGCTGGTGTTGCAGGCGACCGGGTCGGTGGCGCAGATGGGCCTGCTCACCGCCGTCGCGGGCGCGGCGTCAGTGCTCGCCGGGGTCTTCGGCGGGGTGCTTGTCGACAGGTACGACCGCCGCACGCTGATGATCATCGCGGACCTGGCCCGTCTCGTCCTCTACGCCCTGGTGCCGCTGGCCTGGCTCGCGGGCCCGCAGGTCTGGCTGCTCTTCGTCGTGCTGCCGATCTGCGAGGCGGCCGGCATGCTGTTCCAGGTCGCGGCGGTGACCGCGGTGCGCAACCTCGTCGACTCCGACCGGCTCACCGAGGCCAACGGCCGACTCCAGGCGACGTTCGCGGCGGCCGCCGTTCTCGGGCCGCTGCTCGCCGGTGTGGTGTCGGCACGCTTCGGCCCGTCGGTCGCCATCGCCGTCAACGCGGCGAGCTTCGCGCTCTCGGCGGCCGGCCTGCGGCTGATCCGGCTGCGCCCCGTCCAGGCCGCCGACGCCGCGCCGGTGACCCGGCAGCGTCCGGTGGCCGAGTTCCTGGCCGGGGCGCGGTTTCTGTGGCGACAGCCCGTGCTCCGCGCGCTGACCGTCCTGCTCTCGGTGTTCATCTTCCTGACCTACGGCTTCACCGACGTGCTGATCTACCACGTCAGGCACGACCTCGGCGGCACCGACGGCACGGTCGGCACGGTGCTCGGCCTGGCGGCGCTGGGCACGGTCGCCGGGGCGCTGCTGGTGGCTCCGCTGCGTCGCCGGCGCGGCTTCGGCGCCACCTGGATCGGCGCGCACGCGGTCTGCGGATTCGCGGTCGCGGGCGTCGGCCTGGTGACGTCCGTGCCCGCGGTCACCGCGCTGACCGCCGTGTACCTGTGCTGTCTCAGCATCGGCGGGATCTGCTCGATGTCGCTACGCCAGGAGATCACCCCCGACCATCTGCTCGGCCGGGTCACCTCGGCGTTCTGGAGCACGCACTACGCCCTCGGGCCGGCCGGCGCCGTCATCCTGACCTGGACCGCCGGCCGGTACGGCGTGCCGGCGGTCGCGCTCGTGGCCGGCGCGGGCTGCCTGCTGGTCGCGGTCGGCGGGCTGTTCACCCCGATCCGCCGCGCCGGCGCCGAGCCGGCTCTCCGGCCGCCCGGACTCCAACCGGCCCCGGCCGGGGGAACCATCAGTGGCTGAGACGCTATGGAGCTGATGTCGTCAACGAATCAGGCAGGCACGGTGATCGCCGCGCACGCGCTGATCACCGCGCACGGTGATCGTCGCGCACGCTGCTAGTCGCGCACGGTGATCGCCGCGCACGGCGATCGGCGCGCACGGTGATTACCGGCGTCGTGCACGACCGATTCGTTGTCGACATCAGCTCCAAAGGCACCCAGTCACACCACGGCATCCCCAGCGGATCAGCCCCGAGGGCTCGGCCGGTGGCAGCGCGAGCGGGTCAGAACTCCTGGTACATGACGTGCAGGCCGACCCGGCCGAGGGTGGGGTGGCGGAACGCGCCCGGCACCGTGCCGACCACCTCGAAGCCCTCCCGCCGGTACAGCTCGACCGCCGACCGGTTGCTCTCCACCACGGCGTTGAACTGCATCCCGGCGTACCCCCGCAGGCGTGCCCAGGTCAGGGCGTCGCGGCACAGCGCGGTGCCCACGCCCCGGCCGCGCGCGTCGGCGGCGACCAGGAAACTCGCGGTGGACACGTGCGCGCCCGGTCCGGGCCGGTTGGTGCCCATCTTCGCGCTGCCGAGGACCCGGCCGCCGTCGACCGCGACGACGGTCCGCCCGGGCGGGGCCTCCACCCAGATGCCGTACGCCGCGTCCGCGGTCATCTCCGGGTCGAAGGGAAAGGTCTCCTCGGCCCGGACCACGTCCTCGATGATCGGCCACACCTGCGACCAGTCCTGGTCGTCGAATTCACGGATCAGCACCGGCGCAGGCTACGCCGTGGCGGCCGTCTCGCGCCGCTGCGCAGGCACTGGCCCGGCCGTGTCCCGGCGGATCAGCTCGGCGGGGAGCACCTCGACCCGGGGCGTCGGCGTCCCGGCGCCCAGCACCAGCGACATCGCCCGGATTCCCATGTCGACGAGCGGCAGCCGCACGGTGGTCAGCGCGGGTGTCACGTCCCGGGCGATCGGCATGTCGTCGAAGCCGACCACGGAGACCTGCTGCGGCACCGCCAGCGAGCGGGCCCGCAGGGTGGCGAGGGCGCCGATGGCCATCGAGTCGTTGAGGGCCACGATCGCGGTCAGCCCGGGGTCGGCGTCGAGCAGCCGCGCGGTGGCCTCGGCGCCGCCGTCGCGGTCGAACTCGGCGTACCGGATGCGGCGCTCGGGTAGCTCGCGGCCCTGCTCGGTGAGGGCCTGCCGGAGCCCTGCCAGCCGATCGGTGGTGGTGGTGAGGATGCGTGGACCCGCGACCACGCCGATCGCCCGGTGCCCCAGCTCGCACAGTTGGCGACCGGCGAGGTGACCGCCGGCCCGGTTGTCCGGCATGACGGCGTCGCCGGAGTGCTCGTGGCGGCCGATGACAGCGACCCGCCCGCCGGTGGCCTCGTACGCGGCGAGCTTCTCGTTGAGCTGCCGGGTGAACGCGTCGTCGTGGTAGCCGGAGCCCGCCAGGATCAGGGCCGCCACCTGGTGACCGCGCAGCAGCTCCACATACTCCAGTTCGCGGTCCGGGTCGCGGTAGCTGTTGCAGATCATCAGCAGCCGGCCCTGGTCAGTGGCGACCCGTTGCAGCCCTCGGGTGATCTCGGCGAAGTACGGGTCGGAGACGTCGTGCACGATCACGCCGACCGCGCTGCGGTGCGAGCGGGCGAGCAGTTGGGCGTGCGCGTTCGGCACGTACTGCAACTCGGCGACGGCGGCGAGCACCCGCTCGCGCAGCTCGTCGGTGACCGGTTTGCTGCTGCCGTTGATGACGCGGGAGGCGGTGGCGGGTGAGACGCCCGCGCGCCGCGCCACGTCGGACAGGGTCGCCATGGCCCGCCCCCTCGGTCTGTTGACGGCGTTTCGCCGCGCCGGCTAGCGTCACCGTACCGCAGAGAAAGCCCTTTCCCGCAGGGGGTTGGACCGTTGTGATCCACTCGGTTTCCCTTAATTCGCGGTGTCCGAGGCATCGGGACGGCCCGATTTTCAGGAAGCCGAGTCGATCTCGGAGTGGCCCGGCGCCTGTGGGGTCCGCGATCGGCGAATAGATCGAGGAAAGGCCTTGCCCGGCGTGCGGGAACCCGCCTACGCTCCCAGGAAAGCGTTTGCCTGATCCGCCGACCGGCCCGCTCCTCGACTGCCGTGCCGGGCCCCGCACGACGGAAGGATCACCATGACCCGCAGGTCCATCGGCATCATCGTCAACGGCGTGACCGGACGGATGGGCTATCGTCAGCACCTCGTCCGGTCCCTGCTGGCCATCCGCGAGTCCGGTGGTGTGGCAGTGGCCGACGGCACGACCATCTGGCCGGAACCCGTCCTGGTCGGGCGCAACGAGACGAAGCTCCGCGAGCTCGCCGCACGACACGGCCTCACCGACTGGACCACCGACCTGACCTCGGCGCTGGCCCGCGACGACGTCGAGATCTACTTCGACGCCCTGGTCACCCAGCAGCGGGAGAAGGCGATCCGGCAGGCCATCGAGGCCGGCAAGCACATCTACACCGAGAAGCCCCTCGCCGAGGACACCGCCGGCGCGCTCGACCTGGCCCGGGCCGCCGACGCCGCCGGGGTCCGCACCGGCGTCGTACAGGACAAGCTGTTCCTGCCGGGGCTGCGCAAGCTCAAGCGGCTCGTCGACTGTGGGTTCTTCGGCCGGATCCTCTCGGTGCGCGGCGAGTTCGGTTACTGGGTCTTCGAGGGCGACTGGCAGCCGGCCCAGCGCCCGTCGTGGAACTACCGCGCCGAGGACGGCGGCGGGATCACGTCCGACATGTTCCCGCACTGGCACTACGTGTTGGAGGAGCTGTTCGGCCGGGTCAACGCGGTCTCCTGCGTGACCGCCACCCACGTGCCCGAGCGGGTCGACGAGGACGGTCGCGCCTACGCGGCGACCGCCGACGACGCCGCGTACGCCATCTTCGAACTCGACGGCGGGGTCATCGCGCAGATCAACTCGTCGTGGGGTGTGCGGGTGTACCGCGACGAGCTGGTGGAGTTCCAGGTCGACGGCACCGAGGGCAGCGCCGTCGCCGGGTTGCGCAACTGCCGTGTGCAGCATCGGGCGGTCACCCCGAAACCGGTGTGGAACCCGGATCTGCCGGCCACCGAGGACTTCCGCGCCCAGTGGGCCGAGGTGCCCGACAACGAGGAGTTCGACAACGGCTTCAAGGTGCAGTGGGAGGCGTTCCTCCGGCACGTCGTGGCCGGCGAGCCGTTCCCGTGGGACTTCCTGGCCGGCGCGCGCGGCGTGCAGCTCGCCGAACTGGGGCTGCGCGCGGCCCGAGAGGGCGTCCGCGTCCCGGTTCCAAAGCTGCAGCGGTGAGCGCCGCCGACGTGGTGCTGCCGGGCGGGCGGCGACACCGGTTGGCCGGGGGGAGCGGGTTCGCCCGCCCGGCCGCCCCGGCGGCCTGTCGGATCGCGTACGCCGCCGCGCACGTGGTCGCCGCCGCGGGCGCGGAGAACGTGCCGGGGGCCCCGGCGGCGGTGGACTGGGACACCACCCTCGCGTTCCGGCGGCACCTGTGGTCGTACGGGCTGGGGGTCGCCGAGGCGATGGACACCGCCCAGCGGGGGATGGGCCTGGACTATCCGGCGACCCGGGAGCTGATCCGGCGCAGCGCCGCCGAGGCCCGCGCGGTGGGCGGCCGGATCGTCGCCGGTGTCGGCACCGACCAGCTGCCGGCCGGCCCGGCCACCCTGGCGGCGGTCACCGCCGCGTACCGCGAACAGCTCGACGACGTCCGCGCGGCAGGCGCCCGGCCGGTGCTGATGTGCAGCCGACACCTGGCCGCCGCAGCCCGCGGCCCCGAGGACTACCTTCGGGTGTACGACGGGCTGTTGAGCGCCGCCGGGGAACCGGTGGTGCTGCACTGGCTGGGCCCGATGTTCGACCCGGCGCTGACCGGCTACTGGGGATCGCCCGACCTGGACCTGGCCGCCGACACGGTCGTCGAGCTGATCAAGGCGCATCGGTCGACGGTGGACGGTGTCAAGGTGTCGCTGCTCGATGCCGGCCGGGAGGTGGCGCTACGCCGTCGGCTACCGGCGGGGGTACGCCTCTACACCGGCGACGACTTCCACTACCCGGAGCTGATCCGGGGCGACGAGGTGGGCCACTCCGACGCGCTGCTCGGGGTGTTCGCGGCCATCGCGCCGGCCGCCGCCGCCGCGCTGGCCGCCCTCGACCGGGGCGATCCGACGGCGTACGACGAGATCTTCGCGCCGACCGTGCCGCTGGCCCGGCACCTGTTCGCGGCGCCGACCTGGCACTACAAGACGGGGATCGTGTTCCTGGCCTGGCTGGCCGGTCACCAGGACCACTTCACCATGGTCGGCGGCGCGCAGTCCGGGCGGTCTCCGGCGCACCTGGCGACCCTGCTCACCCTCGCCGACGCGGCCGGTCTGCTGCCCGACGCCGACCTGGCCGCCGCCCGCGCCCGCGCGTTCTTCACCGTCGCGGGCGTGGCGCAGTGAGCCTCGCGCGTTTCTCGTTCAACCAGGCCACCGCCCAGCACTGGGCGCTGCCCGAGGTGGTCGCCGGGTGTGTGGCGGCCGGTGTGCCGGGCATCGGGCTGTGGCGGGAGCCGGTGGCCGGGTACGGGCTGGCCCGCTCGGCGAAACTGGTCCGCGACGCCGGTCTCGCCGTCACGTCCCTGTGCCGGGGCGGCTTCTTCTCCGCCGACGACTGGCGTGCGGAGAACCTGCGGGCCGTCGAGGAAGCCGCCACGCTTGGCGCGCCCGAGCTGGTGCTGGTCTCCGGCGGTCTGCCGGCCGGCAGCCGGGACGTCGACGGCGCCCGGCGTCGGGTCGCCGACGCGATAGGCGAGCTGGCCCCGCACGCGGCGGCGGCAGGCGTCCGGCTGGCCATCGAGCCGCTGCACCCGATGTTCGCCGCCGACCGGTGCGTGATCGCCAGCCTCGGCCAGGCGCTGGACATCGCCGAGCGTTTCGACCCGGCCGTGGTCGGCGTGGTCGTCGACGCGTACCACGTGTGGTGGGACGACACGGTGTACGCGCAGATCGCGCGGGCCGGCGCGCGGATCGCCGCGTTCCAGGTCTGCGACTGGGTGACCCCGCTGCCGGAGGGGGTGCTGCTCGGCCGGGCGCTGCCCGGTGACGGGTGTATCGAGCTGCGCCGGCTGCGCGAGGCGGTCGACGCCGCCGGCTACGGCGGCCCGATCGAGGTGGAGGTCTTCTCCGCCGAGGTGTGGGCGCGTCCCGGCCCACAGGTGCTGGACGCGGCGATCGCCGGCTACCTGCGCCACGTTGTCTGAGGATCCCTCTCGCGAGGGACAGGGCTCATCTCCGGTGGGGAGGTGAGCGGGTTCGACGGCGCGGATGGTGGCTCCATCGACAGTGGAGGACCGATGACGAGGCACGCCATCCGGGCGGCGCGGATGTTCGACGGCGAGCGGCTCGTGGACGGCGGGGTGCTGGTCCTGCTGGACGGCAGTCGTATCGCCGAGGTGCGCAGGGGTTGGGCGCAGGCGCCGGAGGGTTGGCCGGTGCGCGAGCATCCGGACGACACCCTGCTTCCCGGCTTGATCGACGCGCACGTGCACCTGTGCGCCGATGCCGGGCCGGACGCGCTCGGCCGGCTCGCCGAACGTCCGGAGACTGACCTCGACGCGGTCGTCGAGGCGTCACTTGGCGCCCACCTGGCGGCCGGCGTCACGACAGTGCGTGACCTGGGCGACCGCCGTGGCGCCGTGCTCCGATGGCGGGACCGGGAGGTGCGCGACGACCTACCCACGGTGGTCGGGTCGGGCACGCCGATCACAAGCGTCGGCGGGCACTGCTGGTGGATGGGGGGCGAGGCGAGTGGCGTCGACGGGATCCGCGAGGCCGTGCGTCGGCAGGCGGCGGCCGGCGCCGACCTGCTGAAGGTCATGGCCAGCGGCGGAGTGTTCACCCCCGGCACCGATACCACCCGGCCGCAGTTCACCGACCAGGAACTGACCGCCGCGGTGACCCGGGCGCACGATCTCGGCCTGCCGGTGACCGCGCACGCGCACGCGCTCAGCGCCGTCGAGCAGGCGCTGCGCGTCGGTGTCGACGGCATCGAGCACTGCACGTGCGTGACCGCGACAGGCGCCCACGTCCCGGAGGAACTCGCGGATCGACTGGCCACGTCAGGGGTGGCGGTCTGTGCCACGCTCGGCACCGACCCCGCCGTGATCACGCCGCCGGAGGTGGTGGAGATGGCGGCGCGGGCCGGGCTCAGCGAGGCCGCGCTGCGTGCCGGCGCCGCCACCCTGCACCGGGCCGGGGTCCGCCTGGTCGCTGGTTCGGACGCGGGCCTCGGCCCCGCGAAGCCGCACGGGATCCTGCCGGAGACGCTCGTCGAGTACGTCGCGAGTGGCATCCCCGCCACAGCAGCCCTCGCCGCGGCGACCTCCGTCGGCGCAGAGGTGTGTGGCCTGGGGCGGAGCAAGGGCCGCGTCGGCCCCGGTTTCGACGCCGACCTGCTCGTCGTTCGCGGCGACCCGACGAGCGACATGACTGTGTTGCGCCGACCGCTCGCGGTGTACCTCGCCGGCGCGAACCCTGCCGGGACGCTGCCCGGAAACGTTTAGTCACGGGCTTCGGTAAGGCGCCGGCCGGCGGTAGGTTCGTCCGCGTGGATCTGCACGACATCGCCACCCGGCTCGGGGTGCCCGTCGAGGACGTCGAGCGTGTGCACCGGCTCGCGGGGGACTCGCCGTCGGCGCCGCTGCCCGCCAGGGCCGACGCGCCCGCGCTCCTCGACCGGCTCGCGGTCCGCCCGGACGACGCCGACGAGATCATGGCCGGTTGGCCCGAGGCTGGGTCACCACTGTGGACTCCGGAGCTGCGCTGGCTCCTCGACCGCTCCACCGCCCTGGTCCGCGCCGATCTCGGCGGCTACGTCTGGCTGCCGCCCGGCCCGGAGCTGCCGCGCGACAGGGGGCCCGCCTGGCGGCATCTCTACGTGTACGCGTACCTAGCCCTCGTCGACGTCGTCCGGGCGTACCACGGCGACCACGGCGTCCCCGACGCCGTGTCCTGGGTGACCCTCGCGGACGTGGGCCGCAATCTCGCCATCGACAGACGGATGCGCCGCGAGGGTTGGCCCGTCATACAGAGCTGGTTGACGCTGCACGTGCGGGGCGCCGTCTACGAGCTGGGGCGGTTGCAGCACCACAGGGGCGACGGCGCGATCGGTCTGCACGTCCCCGACTCGGGGCCGCTGACCCCGGCGGCGGTCTCGGCGTCGCTCGACGAGGCCCGCGCCTTCTTTGCGCGGCACTTTCCGGACGAGCCCTACACGGCATTCTCCTGCGGCTCGTGGCTGCTCGATCCGCAGTTGCGGGACTACCTGCCCGAGGATTCCAACATCATCCGCTTCCAGCGACGGTTCGAGCTGGAGCCCTACGCGGAGTCGGACGGACCGGACGCCGACATCGAGGTGCGGCGGTTCGTGTTCCGCACCCTGAGCACGCCGCTCGACGAGCTGCCGCGCCGCACCGCCCTGCAACGGGCGATCGTCGACCACCTGGCGGCCGGTCGCCACTGGCAGTGGCGTCAGGGCCGCTTCCCGATCTGAGCCGGCCCATAGGCAGAGTGGCGTTTCGTACCTACCCTGATCCGGTGCTAGCCGCCGAAGCCCCGAAGATCACCGACTGGATGCAGGCGTGGGGGAGCTTGGCCGGGCTGGTCATGTCGACATTCGCCGTCATCTTCACAGGTCTGCTGTTCCGTCACGAGACCCGGGTCCGTCGCGAGGAGCAGGAGAGCCGCGAGGCGGCGCAGGCCCGCCTGGTCATTCCCGTCCTGACTCTCGACCGCGACGACAGCGACGGCGTCCGGGTCTACGACGCGACGAACCCGGCGACGGTGACGCTTGTCAACCACAGCGCCGCGCCGATCTTCGACGTCCATGTCGACGTCGTCTGGGAGGAGACCCACCGCTGGCCGGGCCGTCGCCGAGAGGCGGTGGCGATGGTGACGGCACACGGCGGCCGCCGCTTCGCCGTCGTGGAGAGGTCCGAGACCGCGAGCTTCGAGCTGACCGGTCACGCGGCACACCTCGGGCGGGCGAGGATCCGGTTCACGGACGCGGCAGGGCTGGTCTGGGAGCGGTCGGGCCTGCAGTCGCCCGTCCGTTACACCCCGCCGGAGAGCCCGATGGCCAGGGCGTTCCGGCTGCTGCCGTGGGTGCTTCTGGTGATCTACGTCGTGCTGCCCGCCATCGTCATCGCCGGTGTCGTCGCCGTGGTGCGGTTCTGGCCGTAGCGGGCGGGCTCGCTCCGGAAAACATGATCTAGGCACGGCCGACCCATCGTGATCTTATGTGCACCAGCGATCCGTAACACCGAGCAAACCCTCGATTAACCGTCGCGGGCTTAGGTGGGGGAGCGCTCCCATGAGCGGATCGCGAACGATGAGACAGCTCCACAAGGGAGCGATGGAGAGGAGTCTCGTGTCTTCACGCACGAGCGGGAACAGGCTGCGAAGACTGGCGCTACCGACGCTGGTCCTCGCGATGATCACCGGCACAACCGGTGCTGCGGGAACGGCGTCGGCGGCCCCGGGGGACCGGCCCGCCACCAGCGGTCCGGGTTATTTCTCCACCGGGTCCGACCGGCGCACCACCCTGACCGACGGGGCCGACCGTCGCTCCGGCGACAACGAGACCAGCCCGAAGGCCGCCGTGGACGCGACCGGTTCAGGCGTCTACATCGTCGAGCTGGCCGAGGCCCCGCTGACCACGTACGTCGGCGGAACGTCGGGGCTGGCGCGGACCCGCCCGGCCCCGGGTGGCCGGCTGGACGTGACGACCGCGCCGTCGCAGGCGTACCGCCGGCACCTCGACACGCAGCGTGCCGCCGTCGCCTCCAAGGCCGGTGTCCAGGTCAAGGCGGCCTACACCGCGGCCTTCAACGGCTTCTCGGCGAAGCTGACCGCCCAGCAGGCGACCGCGTTGCGGGCGGACAAGCGCGTGCGCGCCGTCACCGCCGCACGCGCGCTCGGCAACCGGTCGGCGTCGCCGCTCGCGACCACCACGACGGCCGCCACCCCGACCGCCGCCACCGCTGGTGAGCCGGTCGCGTCCGCTGCCGGCCACACCACCAAGCCGGTCAAGCCTGGTCCCGCCACCGGCAAGGGCATGGTGATCGGCGTCCTGGACACCGGCATCTGGCCGGAGAGCGCCTCGTTCGCCAAGAAGATGCCCGCGCCCCCGACCTGGCACGGCACGTGCCAGACCGGCGTGGGCTTCGTGACCGAGCACTGCAACGGCAAGATCGTCGGTGCCCGGTACTTCGCCGACACCTGGCTCGCGGACGGTGGCTCGGTGCCCGAGGGTGAGCTGCTGTCTCCCCGCGACATGGAGGGCCACGGCACGCACACCGCCTCGACGGCCGCCGGTCTGCCGGTCTCGGACGTCACGATCGACGGCCGGCGTTTCGACCCGATCTCCGGGGTCGCGCCGGACGCCCAGATCGCCGTCTACAAGGTGCTCTGGGCCGGGATGGGCTTCGACGCCGACATCATCGCCGGCATCGACGCGGCAGTCGCCGACGGCGTGCAGGTCCTGAACTTCTCGATCGGCTCGCAGCTCGGCGACTGGGAGGCCAACACCCCCATCGGCGTCGCCTTCCTCAACGCCACGCTGTCCGGGGTCTTCGTGGCGGCGTCGGCGGGGAACACAGGCATCGTGAGCGGCGCCATCAGCAACGCGGCGCCCTGGGTGACAACTGTCGGCGCGGCGGTGACCAACCTCGACGAGGCGACGCTCAAGCTGGGCGACGGCACGAAGCTCGTCGGCGGCTCGCTGGACGCGCTGCCCGGCGGCGGCGCGCGGACGATGGTCTTCGGCGACCAGGCCGGATCTCCGGAGCTGGGCGCCGTCTACTGCGAACCGGGCAGCCTCGACTCTGCCAAGATCAAGGGCAAGGTGGTCGCCTGCGCGCTGTCCGACACGTTCGGCTCCGCGGCCGAGGTCAAGGACAAGGGCGGGGCGGCGATGGTGCTGTTCGACCCGGTCGGCAACTACCGGGTCAACTCGATCTACAACTTCCCGGTGGTGTACCTGCCGACCGAGAAGCAGGCCGGCACCTTGTTCAACTACCTGATGCGCCACCCCACCGACGCGAAGGTGTCCCTGCGCACCGGCGGTGACGGCTCCAGCGTGCCGGGCGTCCCAAGCGTCGCGGACTTCTCCTCCACCGGCCCGGACAAGGTGACCTACGGCGTCTTCAAGCCGGACCTGGTCGCCCCGGGGTCGGACATCATCGCCGCGGTGTCACCGGCCGGCAACTTCGGGCGGCAGTACGACGCGTACTCGGGCACCTCGATGGCCTCGCCGTACGTGGCCGGCGCGGCAGCTGTCCTGCGTGCCACGCACCCGGACTGGACGCCGGGCCGGGTCGCCTCGGCACTGCGGACCACCGCGACCGACACCGTCGGCACCAGCAACCCCCTGGACCAGGGCAGCGGCTTCATCAACCTGGCCCGGGCCACCGACCCGGGACTGGTCATCGAGCCGACGGCGGCGGAACTTGTCGCCTTCAGCGAGACGGCCCAGCCCGACGGTAAGGAACTCAACCTGCCGGCCATCTCGCTGCGCGAGTACGACGGCACCCGCCCGGTGACCCTCACCCGCACGCTGACAAACGTGGGCACGGCGCGGGAGACGTACCGGTCGTCGGTGTCCGGAGTGCCCGGCATGAAGGTCACCGTCACGCCGGCGTCGGTGACGCTGGCGCCGGGGAAGTCCGCCAAGGTGACCATCACGCTGCGCCGGGGCAACGCACCCTGGGACCGGTACGTGACCGGATCGATCACCTGGAAGGCCAAGGCACACAGCGTCCGGATCCCGGTCGCCGCCCGCCCGTGGGGGATCAGCCCCCGGCCGTACGGTGACGACGGCGAGGAGTTCGGCCGGATGACCAGCGGCTCCTTCGGGATGATCCAGCCGGGCTTCACCGGGCCGCTCGCGGGTCGCAGCACCGGTTACACGCCTGTGCAGCGCACGTCCTACTCGATACCGGCCGGCGTCTACGGCGGCGTGTTCGACCCGAAGGCGTCCGGCGTGAAGGCTGTCGACTTCACCGTGCCGGCGAACACGGCGGGCATCGTCGTCGAGGCCAACACCGAGGACCCGAACACGAACCTCGACCTCTACCTCTACAAGGGCGACACGCTTGTCTACAGCAGTGACAGGTACTGGACCAGCGCGGAGCAGGTGTACAAGTTCCTGCCCGAGCCGGGGCGCTACACCGCGTACGTGTTCGCGCAGGTGCCCGGTGGCCCGGTCGTCGACTTCGAACTGCGGCACGCCATCATCGGTCGCAACGCCAGGTATTCGCCTGCCACGTTGACGCTGCCGTCCACGACGGAGCGCGGTCAGAGCGTCAACTTCACGTTGAAGCCGAACAAGCCGCTGGCCGAGGGCGACTTCTGGGCGTACACCGAGTGGAGCACCAACGGGACGGCCGTCCCGGGCAACCTCGTCTACACCCAGCAGAGTGCCTGGCAGTAGGTCGTGACGGAGCGCGGGGCGGTGCCGTCGGGCACCGCCCCGCATTCCATCAGCGCTGCCAGGCGTCGATGGTCCGCACACCGTCGCGCACGGTCTGGTCCAGGATGGCGGGGTTGCCGCTGCTGCCCTCCCAGCCCTGGTCGTTGAACACGGTCACCGCGCCGTCGACACGTGCCACGGCGATCTGGGTGGACGTGGTGCCGCCGTTGCGGTCGCCGTTCAGGTCCGTCGCCGCCCGGGTGAGCGACACCAGCACCGCCTCGTCCCCGACGCCAGACAACGGCTTGCTCGCGACCTTGACCGGGTTGCCGCCCCGATCGTACGAGGGGCACGCCTCGACGGCACTGCGCAGACGCCGCATGTAGTCGGCGGCGCCCTCACCCTCGAAGGTGAAGATCGTCTGATAGATCAACCCCTGCGGCGTGTTGCTGACCGGGTCACCGGGCTTCTTGTAGGTGACTGTCATCGCCGCGCTCGCGGTGACCTGTCGGCCTCCGGTGCCGAACTCGTTGCCGCACAGCTTCGGCAGGGCCTCTTCGACGGGCGTCGTCCGTCGGGGCGATTTCCGCAGCTCTGTCGGCAGCTCGACGAAGGCCGACGTCGGAATGGTCGTCGGGGCGCTGGCGCTGGCGCTCGCGGACGGCGGGTCGGCCGGGCTCGTGCCGGCCGAGGCGGTCGTCGGTGACGCGGCCGACGACACCGGATCGGACTCGTCCCCGCCCGACGTGCAGGCCGTGGTCAACGCGACGGTGCCGAGCAACGGCAGGATCAGCGCTCGGGCGGTTGGTGGCAGTGCGTATCGGCTCATGTTCTCCCCCTCGTTACGCACGCAGTTCCCCGCGCCACGTCAGCGGAAACGATCAATACCGTCCGGTCGACCGGCGCCGGCGAGGCTGTCGCCTACGCGGCGGCCGGGATGGCGGCGTCGATGAGGTGCGGGCCGGGCTGGGCCAGCGCCTGGGAGAGTTGTTCGGCGAGTTGCTCGGCTGTGGTGGCGCGGCTGGCCGGCATGCCGAACGCGCTCGCCAGTCCCACGAAATCGATCTCTGGGTTCGCCAGGTCGAACAACTGATTGCGGTCCGGATCGGTACGGCCCGGACGATCGCTGAAGTACTTCCACTCCTGCCGCAGGATCGCGTACGCGTGGTTGTTGAGGACCACGTTGGTGATGTTCAACTGCTCACGGACCTGCGTCCACAGCGCGCTGACCGTGTACATGACGCAGCCGTCGGCCACCAGCGCCAGCACCTGTCGATCGGGTGCGGCGACTGCGGCGCCGACGGCCAGGGGCAGGCCGTCGCCCATCGCCCCACCGGTCTGCATCAGCACGTCGTGGCGGGGAGCGCCGGCGGTGGCGGTCGCCAGGGCGGTGCCGGAGCTGACGCTCTCGTCGATGACGATGGCGTGTTCCGGCAGCAACGCCGCGACGACGTCGGCCCAGTTCTGCACGGTGAGCGCCCCCGTCGGCAGCGCCGGTCGATGCGGCTCGGTGACCGGGGCGGTGGTGTCCGGCGCCACCAGCTCGGCGAGTCGATCGAGCGCGGCGACGGCGTCCTGGCCGACCTCGGCCAGGACGTGCGTCCGCGCACCCTCGGGCACGAGCAGGCTCGGCTGGTCGGAGTAGGCGAAGAAGGAGACCGGGGCCTTGGTGCCCGCGACGATGACGTGCCGTACCCCGTGCAGTTGGTCGAGCACCTGATCCGGGTAGAAGCCGAGCCGGGGAAACGCGGGCAGGCCCGCGCCCCGTTCCACCCGGTTGGAGTACAGCTCCTGGAACACCCGTGCGCCGGTCGCCGCGCCGATGCGTCCCGCGGCCAGCAGGCCCGCCTCGCGCAGCGCGGTTCCGCCGATCACCAGGGCGGTCGTCTCCCCGCCCCGCAGGACGTCCGCGACCTGCGTGAGCACCTCCTGGCCGACGGTCGGCGCCGAGCGGGGCCGTACTGGCGAAGCCGCCGCGCCCCCGTCCGACCACGACACGTCCGCCGGCATGATCACGGTGGCGATCTGGCCGGGAGGCTCCAGTACGGCGGCGAGCGTCGCCGCGCCGTCGGGTCCGGCCCCGGCCGCGTCCTCGGGGCGGCGGACCGGGCCACGCAGCCATCCGGCCAGGGCGGCGATGTCCGAGTTCAACGGGGGATCGAAGGCGGTGTGGAACGTCGCGTGGTCCCCGACGATGTTGACCACTGGCGAGTTGGCGCGTCGGCTGTTGTGCAGATTCGTGAGGCCGTAGGCGAGTCCCGGCCCGAGATGCAGCAGGGTCGCGGCCGGCTTGCCGGCGATCCGGGCGTAGCCGTCGGCAGCGCCGGTGACCACGCCCTCGAAGAGCGCGAGTACGCCGCGCAGCTCGGGGACCGATTCCAGCGCTCCGACCAGGTGCAGCTCGGTGGTGCCGGGGTTCGTGAAGAGCACCTCGACCCCGCCGTCGACAAGCGTCCGCAGCAGTGCTTCTGCGCCGTTCACACGTCACCTCGCCGCCAGCGGGATCATCCTCGGTGCTGCGATACTAAACCCGCATTCAGGACAAATACTGCTAGCTTGGCGTAAGTAATCCGGTAGGTGGGGGAGCCCGATGGAACGTGGATGGACCGAACGTGGCTACCACGCGCGGTGCCTGGACATCAGCATCGATCGCTCCTTCGAGGACTTCCGACGGCAGTACGAGCAGGCCGTTCCGCCCTACGACGCCGAGGCGTTCAACGCGCTGGTCGCCCGGAACGCGCCCTGGGACGACGTGCTCGCCCTCATGCGTGACCGGGCGCCGCACGACTTCCTCATCTACTGGAGCAGCGGCGACCTGCGGCCGATGATGAGGCTCGCGGGCGACCCCAGGCACTGCGTCGAATACCTGATGGGCAACCACACCACGGCCGAGCGGATGTTCCGCCACGACCCGGCGGCCATGCTGTACGCGCCGCTGCGCACGATGATCAGCGACCGACCCGACGGCGGAGCGCGGTTCGTCATCGAGCAGCCCAGCCGCGCGTTCAGCTCCTTGGGAGTGGACGCGATCCACGAGGTGGGCGTGGACCTCGACCGTGAGGTCGCCGCCCTCCTGGCGTACCTCCAGGCGCCCGTGCCGGCGGGCCTGTCCGACTAGGGCGAGTCTCCTCAGCGGTGAACATTTCTGGACGACGCCCTAGCATCGATCATCGGAGACACGGCGTTTCGCGGAGGGGGTCCGATGCGGCAGGCGCAGCGGCTGAAGAGTGTCCGGTACGACATCCGCGGCCCGGTGCTGCGCCGGGCGCAGGAGTTGGAGGCTGCCGGGCACCGGATCCTCAAGCTGAACCTGGGCAACCCGGCGCCGTGGGGGCTGCCCACGCCGGAGCCGATCGTCGCCGACGTCGTGCAGAACATCGTGGCCGCTCAGGGGTACAGCGACGCGCGGGGCATCTACTCCGCCCGCGTCGCGGTGGCCCAGCACTATCAGACCCTCGGCGTGCCAGGCGTGCAGCCGGACGACGTGCTGCTCGGCAACGGGGTCTCCGAGCTGATCGTGATGGTGCTCCAGGCACTGCTGGACACGGGCGACGAGGTGCTGGTGCCGAGCCCGGACTACCCGCTCTGGACCGGCGCGGTGAACCTGTGCAGCGGTCGCGCGGTGCACTACCGCTGCGACGAGAGCGCGGCTTGGGCACCGGACCTGGAGCACATGGCGTCCCGGATCACCGACCGCACCCGCGCGCTCGTGGTGATCAACCCGAACAACCCGACCGGCGCGGTCTACTCCCGAGAGGTGCTGCTCGGCATGATCGAGCTTGCCCGCAAGCACGATCTGCTGATCTTCGCCGACGAGATCTACGACAAGATCGTGTACGACGGAGCGACGCACCACACGCTCGCCGCCCTCGCGCCGGATGTGCCGGTGGTCAGCATGGGCGGCCTGTCCAAGGTCTACCGGGCCGCGGGCTTCCGCTCCGGCTGGCTCGCCACCAGCGGCTTCAGCAGCGACGACTCCGACTACCTGGATGGGCTCCAACTGCTCGCCAACATGCGCGTCTGCCCGAACGTGCCTGCCCAGCACGCCATCCAGACCGCGCTCGGCGGCTACCAGAGCATCGAGGAGTTGACCCGCCCCGGAGGCCGGCTGCTGGAGCAGCGCGACCACGCCTGGCAGTCCCTCGTCGACATCCCCGGCGTCGACTGCGTCAAGCCGGCCGGCGCCCTCTACCTCTTCGCCCGTCTCGACCCCCAGGTTCACAAGATCCACGATGACGAGCGCCTGGTGATCGACCTCTTGGAGCAGCAGCACCTCCTGATCTCCCACGGCACCGGCTTCAACCTCGACACACCAGACCACCTCCGCCTGGTCTTCCTGGCCGCCACCGACGTCCTCGACGACGCCGTCTCCCGGATCCGCACGTTCCTCTCCACCTACCGCCAGTAGGGCAGCGGCGCGGCACCCGGGCACGCTCCAGATTCGGCCCGAGCCACCATCACTCGGCTTCGATCTCGGTGCGATAGACAGTCATGCCGCGCCGCTGATAGTTGCCTAGCGCATTCGGATGGTCGAACGAGCAGGTGTGCAGCCAAACCCTGCGCACCGCCGGGGACTCCACGGCCGCACTGGCCCAGGCTTGCCTGATGGTCAGCGTCAACGCATGGCCACCGAGACCCGTCCCGACATGTTCCGGCAACAGCCCAAAGGCGGTGATCTCCACATCGCCGCCGGGTTGGGGTTCCACGTTCGCAACCCCCACGGTCTCGTCCCGCAGGGCGATGAACCAGTACTGGCGCAGCGGACGAGACAGCACCAGCTCCTGCCACTCGTCGTTCGTCCGAGAGGCACTCCGCCACCCGTAGGGGGACCCGACCTGAGCATTTGTGGCACGCACGAGCGGCAGGCCACCGTCAACGCGCCGTAGGAGAAGGTCCGGCACTACCTTCCCGGGTCGCAGGTCCGTGGCGTTGTTCATCTCCAGGTAGCTGACAACCTTTGCCATGCCGGCAGGCTACCCATCGTGTCGAGCAGGCCCAACACGAGCAACTCCGAAACACGGCCCAGCACCCGTCTCGACGTAGGCGCCGCGGGTTCGGCGATCTCGGCCGCCTACTCGGCCCGCCGAACCGGAGCGCGCGAGCCGTACGCCGGGCCGAACACCACAAGCAGCGCCAGATCCTCGGTCACCTCGACGAACCGGTGCTCCTCGCCGGCCGGCACGAAGATCACCGAACCCGGCCCCACCTCGGCCCCGCCGTCCGGAGTCACGATCCGGGCCCGCCCCGCGGTGACCACGTAGATCTCGTCCTCGGTGTGCGGGCTCTGATCGTCGAGACCGCCCGCCGGGATGCAGTACGTTCCCACCGACAGGTCCGGCGTTCTGAGCTGTTCGACCCAGTCGTTGGCGGCTCCGGCGGGTGCGGTCCACCGCCCCGCGCCCTCGATGACCAGCATGGCGAAAGCCTAGTTCCGCAAGGGCGGTAGGCGAATCGTCGTCGGGCCGGGTTCGTCAGCCCTGAGCCACGTCAATGACGATTACGGTGACGTTGTCGTGCCCACCTGTGTCGATCGCCAGGGCCACGAGTTGGTCGGCGATCTCCCCGGGGCCACCGTCGGAGTCGAGCGCGGCTCGTATCTGCTCGTGTGGCACGTACGAACTCAGTCCGTCGGAGCACAACAGGACTCGGTCGCCGGGCTCGAGGCGGAGCGGCGTGAGGTCAGCCGAACGGCCGTCGTCCCGCCCGTCGAGGAAGCGGGTCAGCTTCTCGGGGAGGTTGGGCACCTCCTCAGCGCCGGCGACGAGGTTTTCGTAGGTGTGGTCCTCGCTGATCTGGACCAGGGCACTGTCGTGGGAGCCGTGGCGTCGGATCAGGTAGGCGCGGGAGTCTCCGACATTCGCCACGACCGCATGACTGCCGGAGCGCAGCAGAGCGACAAAGGTGGTTCCCATCCCCGCCAGCTTCGGGTCCTCGCGGACTTTCCGGCGTAACGCCAAGCTCGCTTGGTGGATGGCCCGCCCCAAGAAGTCAGCAAGATTATCCGGATCCGCCGCGCGGTCGTACGCCTGCACGGCAGCGATGGCTGTGCTGCTCGCGACGTCACCGGCGACGTGGCCGCCGAGACCGTCTGCAACGACGTAGAGCCATTGTCCTTGGCTGTGGGAGTCCTCGTTTCGTCTGCGAACGAGGCCCTGGTGGGTCCGGCCGGCGGCTTCGATGCTGAGGGCCACGGTCATGACCCCTTCCTCGGATCGACGTCGGGCCACGGCTCCTTGGCGTTCGTGTCGCGGTGCAGGACGTGAACAGTTTCGACTCGGTCGCTCGCCACGACGTACTCGGTCACCTCGACCGGCTTCTTGTCGCCTCCCGAGGTGCCGACCCGCACGATCTCCAGTACGGGAAGGTTGGTGGGGATTTCCAGGAGGGTTGCTTCGTCTCTGCTGGGCATCCGGGCGCGGTGAATCTCCATCCAACTGATCGGCCAGTGGCCGGCGTTCTCGATGTGGTACAGCCACTCGCCCGCCGCCGGGTTCGCGTCCAGATCGGCGGCGATGTCGGCGACGCGTGGGTGAATCCACGAGATGTTGATCTGGAATGGAGCCTCGGACGCTGGCCCGGTGACCCGAAACCGGCGGAGCACTTCGGTGCCCGGCTCAACCCCGAGGAGCTTGGCGATGCGGGGATCGTCCAATGAGGCCGGAGCGTTGACGGCCGTCCCGTGACGAACCCACACCTCCTGGCCGCTCGCTGAAGGGAACGAGTATCCGGTTGCCTGCTCGTTGCGCTTGACCAGATCGCCGCGGGGCCGTCGTGGGCGCATCGTGCCGTATCGAACGGCAATGCCCCGCCCCTGGACGGCCCACACGTAGCCCTCGGTCTCCAGCAGGGCGATGGCCCGCCCGACGGTGTCGCGGTTGGCGTCGTACTCGGCAGCGAGATCGTTGAGGGTCGGAAGCCGCTTACCCGGCTCCCATTCCCCGGCTTCGATCCGCTCGCGGATCATGGACGCGATGTTCAGGTAGCGCGAGTGCAGCGGCACGTCCACGCCCTCCCCGGTTGTCCCAAGACAATCCTTGACTCTGGTTCAGATTGTCCCCACACTATCGTGTGGGTATTGTCCCCAGACAATGTGGTGCGGGTGAGGTCTGCGGGCTGGGTCACCCGACGAGACCGGTGCGTCGGGGTTCCTTCGGAGGAGGGTGTCCGTGAGTGGAAGATGTGGCGAGCCAGAAGAACTGCGTCCCGCGAGCAAGCCGTCGATGCCGGGGATCCCGCCGGTCGTCGTGGCGGAGGTGCCACAGGTCTTCGTCCTTCTCAGGGACGAGGAGGTTGTCGGATACCTGTTCGACCTTCCGTCGGGCACGATGGCCGTCCTGGACGGTACGGGGGAAATCTTCCGATCGGACTCCCTGGAGGACTTCACCAGGTTCTTCGGCCCCTTGCTGGATCTGGACATCGCGAAGGTCAGGCAAGACCTCTGACCCGCACCGCCCCGCCGTCGTCGACGACATGTCGGTGCTGGGCGGCTCCCTCCGCGGCTACCTGTCGTACCTGCCACCGTCCATTCGGAGGGTGGCGCCGGTCAGGTAGCCGGAGATTGGGCTGGCGAGGTAGGCGACGAGGTCGGCGTACTCGCGGGGCTCTCCGATGCGGCCGACGTCGGTGCCGGCGCGAATCGGGGTAGCGTTGCGCTCCACCTCCTCCCACGTCTCACCCCACCCGTTCTCGCGGCCGAGTTCCAGGAGGTACTCGCGGGTGGTGGGAACCAGGATGGCGCCGGCCGCGATGGCGTTGGAGGTCACTCCCGTGTGCTTGAGGTCACGGGACAGCGACCGGGCGAGGTTGAGTCGGGCGGCGTTGCTGGCTGCGTAGTGCGGCTGCCCCGCCGACGGCGTCTCACCGGTCACGCTGCCGATCTGGATGACACGCCCCCACCCCTTGGCCCGCATCGCGGGGACCAGGTGTCGGATCAGGCGGACCGAGCTGAGCACGTTGAGGTTGTACATGTCGGCCCACGCGTCCGCGTTCAGGTCGGACCACCCTGATTCGGGATCGTAGCTGCCGGCGTTGTTGACCAGAATGTCCACCTCGCCGGCCTGGGTAGCCACGGCCTCGGCGCCGACATCGGTCGTGAGGTCGCCGATCACGGCCTGCCCGCCTACCTTCTGGGCGGTCTGCTCCGTACGGGCCTGGTCCCGGCCGTGCACCACCACGGCAACGCCTTCGCCGGCCAGGACCGCCGCGATCTCGGCGCCGAGACCGCTGCTCGCGCCGGTAACCAGAGCGCGCTTGCCGGCAAGCTGCAGATCCATTGTCTTCCCCCGTCATCTCCGGAAACGGTCGAGCCGCTGCTCGGCGCTGTCACGGACTGTGGCGCGTAAATAATGGACCGGCAAGTCCAGAAACGGTTGCCGACAAGCCGCGCGCAGCCGCAGGGCCCGCCTGTCGGCGCCCCTCGCGAGCCTGGTCGAACGTGGGACGGTTCGCGGTGATATCGAGCGAGTTGAGGTCGTGTGCGGACCTGACTGGCCGGGGGGAACCGTGACGGTCAGGTTGAGCGAGCGGGTCTCCCCGCTGGTGTAGGTGGTCGTGACTCGGGCGGTGAAGGACCCCTTGCGCGGGTGACGCGCTACGGGTGGGTGGAGGTCAGTGCATCCCACGCCGCCATCGCGCAGGTGATGACCGGTTCCAACTCCGCTCGTGTGGCGCCGTCGCGCGCCTGCACGGACAGGCCCTGCACCACTGTGGCGTAGTAGCGGGCGAGGGCGTCGAGCGCGACGGACGACGTGGTGAACTCACCGTCGGCAACACCGCGCGCAAGCCGCTCCTTGATGGCACTGTGCTGGCCGCGCCGTCCGTCGGCGAGGAACTCCCGGACCGCATGGTTCTCCGCCGCTCCGGTGGGCGCAGCCAGGACGAGCATGCAGTAGTGCGGCTTCCCCGCGCGGGTGATTTCATCTGCGGTGGCGCGCAGCATGGCGTTGATCGCGGCCCGGGCGGTCGGCTGCTCCCGCAGCGCGCGTCGGGGCGGCTCGCCTGAGGTCGTGCCGTAGAGCGCCATGACCTTACGAAACAGGTCTTCCTTGCTGCCGAAGCAGGCGTAGATGCTCCCCGAGGCGATTCCCATGGCCTGCGCCAGGTCGCTCAGTGAGGTGCCTTCGTAACCCCGTTCCCAGAACACCTCAAGCGCCCGGTGCAGAGCCGTGTTCGGGTCGAAGGTGCGCGGCCTGCCGCGTGCTGCCATCAGACGGTTCTCCATATTTCTTTGTCGACCGACCAAGATTACCTTGACCTCCATCACGCAGCCATGCAGGATTTGTTGGTCGTTCGACCAATAAGGAGTCGGTTGCCGTGAGTACTCCCTCGACCATGCGCGCCCTGCAGCAGAGTTCTCTGACGGGCCCTGGAGACCTGCGCCTGATCACCGACGCGCCCGTACCGAAGCCAGGCCCCGGCGAGGCCGTGATCCGAGTCGTCGCCGCCGGCGTCAACTTCGTCGACATTTCACAGGCTCACGGCACGTTCGCGGGCGGCCCGCAGCCGCCGTATCTCGCCGGCATCGAAGGCGCCGGTGAAGTCACCGCCGTCGGCGAGGGAGTGACCGGTCTGGAAGTCGGCACTCACGTCGTCGGTGTCTCGATCGGAGGTGGCGCATTCGCCGAGTACATGCTGCTGCCCGCAGCCGCGGCGGTCCCCGTCCCGCCGGGCTGGACCGACGAGCAGGCGCTGGGCCTGCTCGTGAACTGGCCTACCGCACTGGCTGCGCTCAAGCCCCTGGGCGGGGTCGTCGCGGGGCAGACCGTGTTGATCCACGCTGCTGCCGGCGGAACCGGTCAAGCTGCGGTGACGATCGCCAAGCACTACGGCGCGACAGTGATTGCCACTGCCTCACTCGGCAAACACGAGGCGGTACGAGCCCTGGGCGCCGACCACGTCGTCGACTCCCGTAGCAGCGACCTGGCCGCCGACGTCCTGCGACTGACCGGAGGCGCAGGCGTCGATGTGGTGCTGGAGTCGGTGGGTGGAGCCACCCTTGACGTCAGTTTGGCCGCGGCCAAGCGGGTCACCGGTCGGGTCGTCGTCTACGGCCTGGCTGGCGGAGAAGCCGCGATCACCAACTGGGATCTGGTCTACAAGCACCAGGTCCACGTCATCGGCCTCAATATCGGCATTCTCATCCAGGCCGCACCGCACATCTTCGGTGAGCTCATGGGTGAGCTGTTCGGCCTCATCGCCGCCGGGGTGCTCGGGCCCGGGCAGCCCACCACCTATGAGCTCGCCGAGGGGCCCAAGGCACTCGCGGACCTGGAAGCACGGGCTACCGTGGGCAAGCTCGCGCTACGACTCTGAGCGAGGAGCCCACGAGTGCACGTCAGCCTGGCCACGAGCGCCGGTGGGGCCGGTCGGCCGAACGAGGACTTCATCGGGGCTGTTCCGGGCGCGGTCGTGCTGCTGGACGGCGCCGGCATTCCGGGCGCCGAAGGGCTCTGCGCGCACGGAGTCGCCTGGTACACCCACCGTCTCAGCAGCACGCTGCTCGGTGGCCTGTCGCGAGACGACGGACGGGACCTCGCGGACATCCTCGCCAGCGCCATCGGCGAGATCGCCGTCGCGCACAGTGCCACGTGCGACATCGCGAACCCCAGCAGCCCGCAGGCCACCGTCCTGATGGTCCGCGCCCACCGGGGACGCCTGGACCATCTCCTGCTCGCGGACTCGTTTCTGGTCCTCGACCATGTCGGCGGTGGCCCGCAGGTGGTCACCGACGAACGCGAGGTGATCGCCAGGCGGGGGTGCTCAGCGCCGCTGAGCGGCGTCACACCCGGAACACCCGCGTACGACCGCGTCCGCGCCTCCTGCGCCGTGGCCCTGCGCGCGCGCCGTAACCGGCCGGGCGGCTACTGGATCGCCAAGGACGACCCACGCGCGGCGCGGGAGGCGGTGACCGGCAGCCACGCCCTTGACGACCTCAACGGGATCGCGTTGCTCAGCAACGGCGCCAGCCGGATCGTCAGCCCGTACGGGTTGACCGACTGGCCCGGCGTACTGGAGCTGCTCACCAGCCACGGCCCGTCCGGCGTCATCGACCGTGTCCGGCAGATCGAAGCCCAGAGGGACCCTGGGCCTGACGCTCAGGTCCCGGACGATGCCACAGTGGCCCACTGGACGGACCTGCCACACCACCGAGGGTGAGACAGCTGGGACGGCCGACGGGGGCAGCGGACGCCCGCCGGTCGGTGGCAGGATCTGCCGATGCGCGTTCTCTTCGACGGCCCGGCTCCGGTCGACTACGGGCAGATCTACGTGACGAGTCGCGAGCTGCCGAACATGGAGGGGGCGTTCGCCGGGCAGGCGAACGGCCTCTGCGGGGCCGGCGAGCCGGACGCACTGTTCCTGATGACCGGCACGCACTCCGGGCGGGTCCACTTCCGGATCGAGGTGTACGACGGTGAGCCGTCGGCCGCGGCGGAGGAGTGGGAGGAGGTGGTGGAGGTGTCGTTTCGGCCGAGGGACGCGGTGGTCGACCTGGTTCCCTGGGGCGACGGGTCACTCGCCAAGCTGCCGCTGATCCCCGAAGGACAGGACACCGGCCTGCTGCCGGCCTACCGCGTGCGGTACTGCGCCACGGGCATGGACGAGGGGAGCGACCCGTTCGGCGGGCTCGACCCCGACGAGCTGGACGACGGCGACTACACGTACATGGATCGGCGGCCGGACCGCTACCTGCTGTGCTTCTGGCCGGAGGGCTCGCCAGGCGGCGACCCGAGCGACGCCGTGGCGCGCGCCGACGCGATCCTGCGCCAGACCAGCCAAGCCGCTGCCTACTGGCACGGCTGGGCAGCCGGGCTACCGCCCGCGCCGAGCCTGTGGGAGCAGGTCGAAGCCGAGCAGCTCAGGCGGTCGGAGCGGGAACGTCGCGACGAGGAGTACCGCAGGCGGGATGAGCTGCGGCGCTGGGGTGGACGTCTGCCGACCGAGCGGCTCCGACAGGTTCGCGGCAACGTTCACGGCATCGTTCTGCTGGACCGGGACCTGGTCGACGGGGTGGCCGCTGCCGAGGCCGCCGTGCAGCGGCAGATCGCGATCTGGGCGGCACGACGGGCGCTCACCCTCGCCGGCATCGCCGACCTCGACTGGATGACGCCGGCGTGGACGGCACTTGACCGAGGGCTGCCGCTACCCGCCGAGTTCGCCGACCCCCGAGCGCTGTGGACGCGGGTCCTGGGCGAGCCGCCCGTCACGTTCTCCCTCGTCTCGCTGCGCCCGGCGGGCCACGGCCCGGCCGACCCGCTCGGCGCGGTTCTCGACGCCCCGGTGAACCCGATCGCGATGGCGCTGCCGGCAGTCGTGGCCGCCGGTGAGTCGGACCCGCTCCAGGCCGCGTTGGAGGCGCTCTGGGCGGCGGTCAGCACCTACGCCGCGCGGCGGAACGAGTTCCTGGCGGACGTGCGCCGGGCCTTTCCCGTCATCGCCATCGACAAATCAGAAGGAAGCCCGGAATGAGCAGCCCACGCGAGACCTTCCTCCGACTGGTGAACGGCGTCTGCGACGGTCCGTTCGAGGACCTGGCCGACCTGTACGCCGAGCAGACCCATGTCACGCATCCGTTCCACCCGCTCAACCCGCCGCCGCTGCGGAGCCGCCGCGAACTGCACGAGCACTTCACCGCGTCGCCTCCGGTCAGCCGGACGCTGAACCGCAAGCCGGTCGGCGTGACGATCCATGAAACGGCGGACCCGGAGGTGATTGTCGCCGAGTTCGCCTATCAGGGGCGGGTCGCCGAGACGGGCGAGGCATTCACGGTGCCGTGCGTCTTCGTGATGCGGATCCGCGATGGACTCATCATCGAGTCCCGCGACTACATCGACCACGTCGCCAGCGCGCGGGCCTGGGGTCAACTCGACAGTCTGTTGACCGCGCTCCGGCCGCAGCCGAGCACCACCAACGAGGGCGCGGCCCGCCCCTGATGTCACGCCCGACGCCCTGCACACCCCTGATGCCACTACCAGATGATGACGCCGCCGCCCACCGCCCTGGCGCGCTCCACGGCGTGACGCATGTTGGCCAGGTATCGGAGGATGCGTTCCCCGTCGTAACCAGTCGCGGCGGACAGGCGCTCGACGTTGTCCGCCAAGAGCCCGCACTCCCGCTCGAAGGCGTCGAGCTGGCCCGGAGAGACCTGGAGATTCCCACGGTTCTCGACAGTGATGTCGGCGAGCTGCGGCAGGAGCGTCGCACCGAGACGCCGAGCGGCCGCGGAACCCCACAACGTGTGACGAAAGGCTTCAGCTCCTACGGCAGTGCTGGTGTCAGGCGGGTCCGCGAGGACATTCCGACCGGCGTGGGCGTCGTCGTCAGGTGTCCACACGAAGATATCGAGGCTCACTCCACACGCTCCCCAGATCTGTGAGCACGCCATGGTAAGCGGGCGCGACGCCGCGGGAGAGGATGCCCCGATGGACGAAAAGATTGAGGCCGCCCAATCGTGGCGCGAGCTCCTTGACGACACACCTGGCTGGTGGTCAGGCGATCCGGTCGTGAAAGCCGCCTACGAAGACCCGACCCTGCGAACGCTCTTCCCGCTTCCCACACACGGGACGCTGAAGTTCTTCAGGACCGCGCGGCAACCGTACCCAGCTGGCCCGAGGGAGGAGCTGCCCTTCATCGTCTGCGGCGGCCCTCCCTACCGGGTTTCACCCCAGGCTATGAACAGCTTGTCGGTGAGGCCACAACAGCGGCGGAAGCCGTGGAGCTCGTCGTCGCGAGCCTTCCCGAGCCGGCGTCCCCCGACTCTGGGCACTGATCTGCCGACTCAGTCGTACCAGTCGAGCTGGTGTCGGGCACGCTGGCACGTCGCCCGTGCCGCACGGCCCTGGGGCGCTACAGGCTCCCGGACTCCGGCCAGTGGGACCAGTGTGTGTTGGGTGGCAGGTCCGGTGCGTACCGACTCGCGTCCCCTGTCGTCAGCACGTCGGCGAGCTGGCGGAAGGTCACTGACTGACTGGGAAGGGTGTCCTGGGCGACGTCTGGGTGGTGCCACTGATCCAACCGCAGGATCTCCGGGAGGTCGGCAGGAATCCGCCGCCGCAGCTCGACCTCGTCGGCCAGGAGCAGCTCCCGGTGGTCGGGAACGAGCCGGCGAAGCACGTCGACAAGTTCCTCGCCCGGCTCGGCTGCTACCGGGATCCGCCGGCCTCGTACCACTATCGAGTCTCCGCAGTAGATCTCGGGCTCGTCGACGTCCTCGATCTCGTCGGGGTTGTCGACGCGATTCAGGAAGTCCTCGTTGTCGTAGCCCGGCTGCCCCTCGGTGAGACAGTTGCCGAAGACGTGCAGGATGTCGATGAGGTTGCCGGCCCTCGGCGAGTAACCCACCGCCTCGACGATGAGCGCCCACCGGTGCGCGTCACGGTAGGCGTGCAGCCGCGCATCGACCGCGTAGTAGTAGCCGTTGCCCAGGTCCGGGAAACTGAAGTCTCCGGCCGCGGTGTCGAGCTGGTCGAGAATCTCGCCGGAGCGCATGGCCGTGCAGTGTAACGGCTCGTCCGGCGTGATCCGTAAGGTCTTCCGGACGGCCTGACGTATCGACGTGTGTCACCCTCATTCTGGATTGAGTCGGGTTTCGAGCCGCTCCCTAAACGCCGTCCCGGAGGGACGCTCCCCGGCGACCGAGCTCAACAGCCTCCACAGCTGGCCGGAGGGCCGCTGCCTCACCTACCGGGCCAGCTGACGGCCGGCCGCCAGCGATCATGCCTTCGGTCGCCCTGGCCCCGGCGCGAGCCGACCGTTGGGCATGTGCACGACCCGGAGGAAGGCGGGCAGCCGCCACGGCCTCGGCCCGCCGATGACGACGTCGCGCCGCAGCACCGCCTGAGCGACGCTGATCCGGCCGAACATCATCAGGTTGAACCGGGCGGGCTCGAACCGTACGCGCACGTCGAACGGGCCGTCGGGCGGTGCGATCCACACCCTGCGGTCGCCGAGCGTCAGCGTCGTGGGCGGCGTGAACCGGGATCGGAACTGCACCGACACGTGGTGGCGAGGCATCGGCAGCGCGGTGTTCAGCAGCACCCCGTACGAGTCGCGCAGCATGTCGAACATGAACAGGTCCCAGTAGAGCGCTGCGTGCTCGTCCGGCATCGGCCACGGACGCCGCAGCGTCCGCGCGATGTCCCAGCCGTGCACGAGCAGCTCGTTTGTCAGATGGGCGAACAGACCGCCGACCGTCACGCGCGCGTTGCCCAGCCAACTCACCGCCGTCCGCGGATGCACAGTCGTGGCCAGGAGGTGAGCGACCGCGGTGTCGAGCTGCGACAGCAGGACTCGCGGATCCCGCTCGGCGAAGTGGGCGAGGACGTGGTTGTTGACGTCGGTCACCGTGTCGACGTTCGTGACGGCGAGCATGTCCTCCAGGCCCGGCACCCGGATGGGGACCTCGGTGCCCTCCAGTCGGGACACGTACAGCACCGCGATCGACACCACGTGCGCGACGGTGTCGGCCAGAGTCCAGTCGGCGGTGACCTTGACCGTGGGCGACGGGGCCGTGGCAACCATGTCGGCGAACCGGTCGGCAGCGGCCCGCAGTGCCGTGTTGGCCACACTCCAGCGGCCCAGACCTGCCGTCTCACTCACGTCGAGCAGTATCGGCCAATCGCTGGGCGGCGACTTCTTCGAACGTGCGCTCGTTGGACACGGCAGCAGGGCAGGGCCGGTGGGGACCGTTCAGCCGGTCTCCTCGATTGTGGTGCCGGTACGTGCCGCCCGCGCGGCCCCCCAGTCGTAGAGGGCCTGCAACACCGGGGCCAGACTGTGGCCCTCCTCGGTGAGGCGGTACTCCACGTGCGGGGGAGTGGTCCCGTGGTCGTGTCGCAGGATCAGCCCGTCGGCCTCCAGCTCCCGCAGCCGCTGGGTAAGCATCTTCTCGCTGACCCCGGGCATCCGGCGGCGCAGCTCGCCGTAGCGGTGTACGCCCTCCTTGAGGTGGGCCAGGATCACCGGCCGCCACTTGCCGCCGATGACGTCGACGGCGAACTCCACCGGGCAGTGGTAACGCTTGGCCATCGTGGTCTCCTCCGGTACGCACCAGATGGTGCGTACTTGATCATCAGCGGCGCGGGTGTTGGGCTGTACCCATGGTCATCGAGTACATCAGGTACCGCGTGCCGCCGGAGCGGCTGGAGGGCTTCGAGGCGGCGTACGAGCGGGCCGCCGGCGAGCTGAGGGCTGCGCCGGAGTGTGTGGACTACGAGTTGAGCCGCTGCCTGGACGACCCCGCCTGCCACGTGCTGCGCATCACCTGGACATCTGTCGACGGGCACCTGAACGGGTTCCGGGGCGGCCCGGTGTTCGGGCGGTTCTTCGCCGCCGTCAAGCCGTACGTCGAGGACATCGAGGAGATGCGGCACTACGCCCGAACGTCGGTTGCCGGCCCTGGTGGCGCCGCGCCGCCGAGCCTGTACGAGTGGGCAGGTGGAATCGACGCGTTCACGAAGCTCTGCGACGCGTTCTATCGCCTGGTTCGCTCGGACGACCTCCTCGCGCCGATGTTCGCGACCATGGACCCCGACCACGCCCGGTACGTGGCGGTCTGGCTCGCCGAGGTCTTCGGTGGGCCGGCTGCCTACACCGGCCGGCGGGGCGGCTACCGCCACATGGTCGGCAAGCACCTGGGCAGGGCGATAAGCGAGCCGCAGCGTCGACGGTGGGTAAACCTCATGATGGACGCCGCCGACGAGGTCGACCTGCCCGATGATCCGGAGTTCCGGGCCGCCTTCACGAGCTACCTCGAGTGGGGCACTCGGCTGGCCGTACACAATTCACAGCCGGACGCGGACCCGGTCCGGCAGGCGCCCGTACCCCGTTGGGGTTGGGGTGTGGCCCCGCCGTACGAGGCCCCGAAGCCCTCCTGAGAGCGTGCCCGCGTCGGCGGGCGGGTGGCCGCCCCGCTGGCTATCGTTCTGGCATGCCGCGCCCCTCATCCCTTGCCGTCGGCGCCGCCTTCCTCGCGGAAGGCCCGGCCGACGGCGTCGACCTTAGCCTGTTCGGACAGTTCACGGGCTCCTGGACGCTTGACTGCACGGAGTACGACCCCGACGGGTCCTCGACCGTCCGCCGCGGCGAGTGGCACTTCGGGTACGCGTTGGCCGGTCGGGCGACGACCGATGTCTGGATCCTGCCCGGAGTCGAACACGGCGTGAGCGTGCGCTTCCCCGATCCCGCGGCCGGCCCGGGGATCTGGCGCTCGACGTGGGTGGGGCCGGGACGGCAGCGGACGCACACCTTCCGGGCGGCTCGCGTCGGCGAGCAGATCGTGCTCGACGGCGGCGATCTGCGGTGGACCTTCTCCGACATCGCAGTCGACGCGTTCCGCTGGCGCAACGAGGCACGGCAGTCCGACGGCACGTGGCGCGTTCAGCAGACGTTCCAGGTGTGGCGACAGACCTGACCTGTCCCGCCGCATGATCCACTCGACTTCCGTGAAACCGGTCCATCCCGGTCAGCGGACACCTCGACTTCCGGGAAGTCGAGTGGATCTCGGCGGGCCGGCGCCCCCGCGCCGAGCCAACCAGCGTCAGCTACCGGTGCAGGCGGCGGTGGCGCCGCTGCCGTTGCCGGTGCCCTGGAACCCGAAACTGGTGGTCTGGCCCGCCGCCAGTCGTCCGTTGTAGCTCTGGTTGGCGACGGTGATGGTGCCGCTGGTGCCACTGGCAACGCCGTTCCACAGCGAGCTGACCGAAGCCCCACTCGGCAGGGTGAGGGTGACCCGCCAGCCGGTGAGCGCGGAGGTCCCCGCGGTGACGGTCACGGTGGCCACGAATCCGCCGTTCCACTGGTCCTGCACGGAGTAGACGGCGGTGCAGGCCGGGGTGCCGGTCGGCGGGGGTGTGGTGGGCGGGGGTGTGGTCGGTGGCGGTGTGGTCGGTGGGGGCGTGGTGGGTGGGGGAGTGGTCGGCGGAGGCGTGGTGGGCGGCGTGCCGTCGTCGAGTGTCAGGTTCTTCTGTTGGACGGTCCACTGGCTGTGGCACAGGCCGCAGTCGGAGCCGACGAAGTTGGCGCCGGCAGTGGTGTCACCCTTGAGACGCCACTTGAGGTAGAGCACCGCCACCCGGCCGAACTCCCCGCCGTTGGCCTGGTCGTAGGTGCCGCCGTGACCGACGTTGAGGTTGCCCATGAAGGCGGGCAGCCCGGCCGGTAGCTTGCCCCAGTCGTCGATGGCGTTCGGGTAGGCGATGTCGCTGGGACCGCCGACGAAGTAGGCGATCGGCTTGGTCAGCCTCCGGAGCTGGTAGTCGTCGGCGTCGTTGAGCAGGCCGCTGCTGAAGATGCCCGTCGTGGTGACGCGCGGGTCGTTGGAGACGGCGTACGCCTCAAGCCCTCCGCAGGAGAAGCCCGCGACGGCGACCTTTGTCGTGTCGATCTTGTTGAAGTACTTGCTGCCCTGCCGGGAGTTCTCCGCGACGGCCCAGTCGATGGACTGGGTGAGCATCTGGGAGGTGGTGGAGCCCGATCCGTTCGGGGCGCCGTTGGCGATGGCGAGGAAGCCGTGGGAGGCGATCTCGCGCAGGAAGTTGCCCTGGGAGAGGCCGTTGGCGGAGCACCCGCCGTTGCCCCAGACGAAGATGGGCAGGCGTTCGGACGGGAGCGTCTGGGGTCGGAAGATGGTGTGGTTGGCCAGGCTTGCCGAGGTCTCGTAGTCGGCGGGATAGGGCCCGGACCCGCCGACGGCGGCGTCGGCAGGTGTCGCGCCGAGCATCATGATCACCGAGGCGGCCGGGACGACGACTGTCACCATCCCGGCGTAGATCTTCGATCTCCTTCTCATGCACCCCTCCAGCGGATGTCACGGTGGGGCTCCCTGCGGCGACGGTGGCGGCTTGTCGTTCGCGCTGCGACAGCAGTGGTCAGCGCAGGCCACGGGCCAGGTCGAGGCGAACACGTCGACCACCCGGCGGGGTCCCCACAGGCGATCCGATGGGAGCGGTACGCAGTTACTATCACTGTCGTAACGAAAAGTGTCAATATAACGTCAGCCGAGCGTGGCGGCCTTGCGCAGCAGCACCGAGCGTTCGCGCTGGTTGGCGCACAGGCGGGCGGCCAGCTCCAGCTCGGCGCGCGCCTCTGGTCGCCGTCCGAGCCGGGCCAGCAGCTCGCCGCGTACTGTCGGGACCAGGTGCGATCCGGGGAGCCGGTTCGCGGCGATCAGCTCGTCCACGATGGCCAGAGCCCGCGCCGGGCCCGAGGCCATGGCCACGGCGACGGCCCGGTTGAGGTCGACCACAGGTGAGGGCGCGACCCGGCCGAGCGCCTCGTAGAGCCCGACGATCCGGTCCCAGTCGGTCGCCTCGACCGAGGGCGCCGCCGCGTGGGTGGCGGCGATCGCGGCCTGCAGGCCGTACGGGCCGAGCCCGCGGGTCGACGCCCTGGCAAGCGCGGCCAGCCCGCGACGGATCGCGGAGAGGTCCCACCGTTGCCTGTCCTGGTCCTCAAGCAGCACCGGCGCGCCGTCCGGGCCGGTCCGGGCCGGGAAGCGCGCGGCCGTCAGCTCGCACAACGCGAGCAGACCGTGCGCCTCCGGCTCGTCCGGCGCGAGCGCGGCAAGCGTCCGGGCCAGCCGGATCGCCTCGTACGCGACGTCGGGGCGCAGCAGCCGGTCGCCAGACGTGGCCGTCGACCCCTCGGTGAAGATCACGTACAGGACGCTGAGCACGCCTCCCAGCCGTTCCCGACGCTCGGCGGCCGGTGGCAGCTCGAACGGCACCCGGGCCGCCGCGATGGTCTTCTTGGCGCGGGTGATGCGGGCCTGCACGGTCGGCACGGGCACGAGGAACGCGCGGGCGATCTCCTCGCTGGACAGGCCGCCGACCACGCGCAGGGTCAGCGCCACCCGGGCCTCGGGGGAGAGCACCGGATGGCAGCTGACGAACATCAGGGCCAGCACGTCGTCGTCGATCCGGTCGGTGTCGATGTCCTCGTCGACCAGCGAGCCGGCGACCGGGTCGACCGCGGCATCGGCCGCCAGCAGGGCGTATCGCTCCCGGAGCGCGCTTCGGCGGCGGATCGCGTCGATGGCCCGCCGTCGGGCCGTGGCCATCAGCCATCCGGCCGGATTGGCCGGGGAGGAACGCCGCCACGACACCAGCGCCTCGGCCACCGCTTCCTGGGCGGCGTCCTCGGCCAGCCCGAAGTCGCCCGTGAACCGGGTCAGCGCGGCCACGATCCGCGCCGACTCGATCCGCCAGACGGCCTCGACGTCGGCCGTACCCATCAGGAAAGGCCGTCGCCCGGGACCTCGTCCGTCCCGGCCACCCGCCGGACCTCGATCTTGGATCCACGCACCGCCGGGAACCTCCTGGCCCACTCCACGGCCTCCTCCTGTGAGGCGACATCGAGCAGGAAGTAGCCCCCGAACAGCTCCTTGGTCTCGCCGTACGGCCCGTCAGTGACGACCGGGGCCGCGCCGCCGAAGTCGACGACGACACCCCGGGCCGGATCGTCCAGCCCCTCGGCCGCGAGGAGGACGCCCGCCGTGACCATCTCCTCGATGAACGTACGGGTCGCGGCCATCGCCTCGCCGATCGAGGCCATCAGGGCCGCGTTCGACTCGTCGGTGCCTCGCAAGATCAGCATGTACGTCGACATCGCGTTCTCCTCCTCCGGCGGGCCGCCTCTCGACCCGCGCACCCCCACGTCGAACGGGCGGCCGGCGCATCGACACGGCCCCGGACAATACTTTTCGTCGCGCCGCAGTCGACGCGAGCCCCGCCGCGTTCGCCGCCGGACCGTCCCGAACGCGCATTGTCGCAGCTCCGCGCCATGGGCGGCACCGTCAGGCAGAGCGTCCCGGTCGGCCTGGACATCAGGTAGTCCTGCTGAGGGCCGGTATCACCGCGTCGGCACCCAGGACGGCCGCCAGGTCGTGGCGGGCAGCGGCGTCAGGCTCGCGCAGTGGTCGATGACCGCCCGCAACCCCGGGTGCGGGTTCGCTCGCGGCAGGATGAGCGAGAGCGGGTACGCGAGCGTGGGCTTCCCGATCGGGATGCGGCGCAGGTCGTGGCGCGTCGGCCAGACGTACCTGTCGCGCGCGCCGACGAGGGTCGCCACGTCGGCGGAGTCCGCGAGGATGTCGAGCAGCACCTCGTCGCCGAAGTGGGGCCCCGCAGCGTCGATGCGCAGGTCGAAGTCGGTGGCGAGCTGATCGTAGAAGTCCGACCACTCGCTGAGCGGCGCGATGCCGGGGAGTACAACCGATGGTTGTGACACGCCCGAGCACCGGTTGTTTGCGCCGACGTCGCCGGCGCTGGTGTGCTGCCCGGACGTCGGTTGTCACGAGGGGGCGGATGCGCGCGCGGTTGGGGTCCCGCTTCGGTTGGTTGTGGTCGGCCTACGCCGTCAGCACGTACGGCACGTGGTTCGCCTTCGGCGCGTTTCCGCTCATCGCGGTTCGCGTGCTGCACTCGCCAGCCCTCTCGCGGCGATCACCAGCTCCGGTGTTCTTCTGCTCGCCACCCCGCTCCTGCTGCCCGGGCGGGCACCGTCGTCGGCCACCGAGCCCGCCGCGTCCGACCGGGACGTTCGGGTCGGATGACACCAGGGTGGCGACCGCCGCCCTGGCCGGCGGTGACCCGGCCAGGGCGGCACCGGCGCAGAAGCGCCGCGATCATCGCAGGAAGTCCTCAAGGATCTCGGCGAACTGGGCGGGCCGCTCCTCGGCCACGTAGTGGCCGCAGTCGTCGATGATCACCTCGGTGACGTCGTCGGCCACCAGCCGCATCGTCGCGGCGGCAGCCGCGCCGGTGTACCGCGCGCCGCCGACGGCGAGCACCGGCAGCGTCAGCCGGGTCTTCTTGCGCTGCTCGTTCTGCGCGCTCGTCTCGTCCAGAGCCCGGTAGTACGCGAAGCTCGCCGGCAGCCCGCGCGGGTCCGCGACGATCGCATCGACGTAGGCGTCGACGGCGTACTCCGGGATCGCGTCCGGGGTGGCAGCCTTCTTGGCGAACTGGTAGCCGAAGAAGAGTCGCTCCCGGCCTCGGACCAGCTCCTCGTTGAGGTCGGTGAGCTGATTGAAGCCGAAGTGCCAGAACCGCTGGCTGACCGCGGCCGGGCTGAAGAACGGCGGGGTCGGCGTGACACCGGGGATGATGGCGTCGACGACGGCGAGCCGGCCCACCCGCTCGGGGTGATCGGCCGCGAGGGCGTAACCGGTCCACATGCCGATGTCGTGGCCGACCACGTCGAAGCGCTCGTGTCCGAGCGCGGCCATCAGAGCGACCAGATCGGCGGCGAGTGCGCCGGCGTCGTAACCGTCGTCGGGCTTGTCGGACAGCCCGGCCCCGCGCGGGTCGACGGCGACGACTGTGTGCTCGCGGGCGAGCGCGGGCATCACGTCCCGCCAGGCGTACCAGGTCTGGGGCCAGCCGTTGATCAGCAGCAGCGGCGGACCGTCCCCGCCGGTGACCGCGTGCAACCGCAGCTCGTTCACCTCCACGAGCCGGCTCGTGAAGACGTCGGTGAACCCGTCGGGCAACCGTAGCGAACTCAGGTGTGTCATGCCGGTCACCATACGCATGCTGGAACGATCGGTACAAGACTCCTGGAACGATCGTTACAAGATGTGTAGACTGACGAACCATGGCGGGCCGCAAGCAATTCGACGTGGACGAGGCGCTCCGGCGCGCGATGCACGTCTTCTGGCGCTGGGGCTGGTCGGAGGCCTCCATCGACCGGCTGACCGAGGGCACGGGCCTGGGCCGGGGCTCGCTCTACGGCACCTTCGGCGACAAGAGCACCCTCTTCCGCAGAAGCCTCGAGCGGTACGCGCAGACCTACCACCCGCTGTACGAGCAGGCACTGTCCGGCCCCCACCCGAGCCCGAGCGCCGTCGTCGCCGCCTACCTGCAGGTCACCCTGAACCGCATCGCCGACCCGACGGTCCCGGATGGCTGCCTGCTCACGGTGTCGGCAACGCAGTTCCCCGCCCTCGACGGGGAGAGCCAGGCGATGGTCCGCGGCATGATCGACGGTTTGCGGGCGATGCTGCGGCAGGCGTTGCTGGCGGCGGGGGCCGACGAGCAGGAGGCGGCGGAGCTGGCGTTGTGCACGCTGGCAACGAACAAGTCACTGGCGGTGCTGAGCCGGGCCGGCTTCTCCGGTGAAGACCTGGCAACCGTCGCCGCAGCCGCCGCCCGTGAACCCGCTACCTAGGCCCACGGCGGGGTGTGCCGGCCCACATAACCGCGAGCGCGGGGGAGCGGGTCGGCCCAATACTGGTCCGGCATACGGTGGTGGTGCTCCGCGCAGAACTCGGCGAGGTCGACAGTGATGCCGACCCGTTCCAGTGGGCGGCTCTCGAACTCTGCGTTGACTGTCAGCAACTCCACCTCCCGGTTCCAGCCCGAATGGTCGAACGCCCAGCCGTCCCAGACGGCGTAGGCGTGGAAGACCTGTCGCTCGCCTGTCCCGCGCACCGCCGCCACCTCGATCGACAGCTCCGGATACGACTCTCGACAGACCCAGGCGAGGACGTGACACGCTCCGGCAGCGAAGAAGGCCTGGTCCGCCCGTTCCCAGGCGACCCGCTGGTCCGACCGCTCGATCGCCGTCCGACGAAAGGCTCCCGCTGCAACTGCTGCCACCACACCCACGCTAGTGGCGGTGGGGCATCCACTCGTACCGCTACCTGCTCTTCGTACGTCTTGCGTCGGCAGCGACCCGCACATCACGGAAGTCGATGACCGCCTCGCGAGCAACAGTGATCAGGACCGCGAGGTCACCGTCTGCCAGCAGCAGGACATCGTCGAGCACAGCGGGCGGCACCTCCAGCTCCCGGGGGCCGTAGCAGTCGTGCCACGCCATGTCCATGAGGTGCAGGAGGTCGAGCGCGGCGTCAACCTGCCGGCCGGCGAAGAGCCCTTCGACGCGCGGCCTGCGTTCTCGACGACGTTGCTCGCTGCCAAGTGCCACGGATAGCTCCTTCGGACCAGGTCTGCTGCCGGGTCACGGTAACCAACTCGTCGCCTTCGGGCCTGACGTCATACCGCCAGGATCGGATATCCAATCGCGGCGGTGTCCTCGCGTAACCGGGCAACTGTCGCTTCCGGATTGAGAGCCCGTACGACGACGTCAGTGAGCGGACGGTGCGTGACGACGTGCTCAATCACCCCCGGATCCACCTCGATCTCGTAGTAGTCCTCGGCGAACTCGACGTACCGGTCGACGATGTCGTCGAGCAGGATCCCGAGCAGGTCGGTGCCGTCCGGCGCGTTGTCACCGTGCGGTCCCGGGGGAGAGGGGAACGTGATGCCTTCGCCTACGTGCCAACGGTCATCGTCGGAGAGCCGCCACAGGACGGCGGTGGCGACGAACCGGCCCTCCTCATCGCCGAACGCTGGTTCCTCGATCAGCGGTCGGAACACCGCTGGAATGCCGTCGAGCAGTCCGGCCCACAGCTCGTGGTCCGGATCGCGGTAGGGACTCATCGCCGACTCGTGGGCGAAAGCGCGGATGAACGCGCCCGCGGCGGTGAACACAACCGTCCACTCATCGCCGCTACCGTTGTCCATCACCGCCGCCTCGTCGTCACCCCACTGGCGGGTGTAGGCGTAACGGGGCTCTCCACAGTCGATGATGCGCTCGAGCACGGCGAGTGCCTTGCCGCGCTCCCGCAGCACCTCGATGGAGGGCAGTGTGGAGGCGATGTCGTACACGGTCACCCGGTGAACCTACGCCCAGACAAACACCGCCGCCTCCTGCCTTCAACTGCTCTCGACGGGGACTGGAGAGAGCTCTTACTCCACCCGCGTCGCGCGCCTACGCGGACGGCGGGTCCGCCCATGGACGTGGTTCTGAGTCGTGGGACCCTTTCGACGGGTCAGCTCTGCTGGTAGTTCACTCCGGCGAACCCGCACGGCTGGTGCAGGTGCAGGTAGTAGGCGCCCTCGCCGTAGTCGTCCAGGTCCGCGCCGGCGATCAGACCCACGTAGTCCATCGGTTCGCCACAACCGGGGCAGTCGGCGTGCTCGGCGTCCTGGATCCACTCTGGCCAACCGCCAAGCGTCGATCCGCCCTGGTTCCAGGCGCTGACCTGATACGGGCTCGCCAAAGCCTCTCCGACGACCGGCGCCAGCGTCGGGGGGTCCTCCGGTTCGTCGGCATCCGGCAGGTAGTCCGGGCGGGTGTTGCCGGCCCACCAGGTGGTCCCACCGGCCGGAGTGACGTGGCTGTACAACGTCGTGTAGCAGGCGCAGAAGTGGCAGGTCTCGATCACCAACCGCCCGGACCACCCCGTGTGGGCAAGCGCGGCAGCGATGTCGGCATCAGTGGTGTCGAGGTCCGCGGCAACCCACAGCGGCGAGGCACACCAAGGGCAGCCGGGCCGATCGGCGTGTGGCGCTGCTTCGCGCATGATCCACCGGTACGCGGTGTCCCCGCACAGGTCCCGTCGCCGGCCGTCCGAGCCGACCGCCCAGCCGCCCTCGTGGGCGTAGCGGAGCGGATTGACGTACAGCTCGTCCGAACCGGCCGGCGGCTGCGTCGACAAGCGACGCAGGGCGCTCTCGGCGGACGGGTGAGCACTGTGCGCCAGGATCATGAGCAGGTCGTTCAGCTGATCGGGTGTCTGGCCGCCGTCGATCTGCTCGATGACCCGGCGGACCAGGTCGGCATCCGCCGCGCGGTACAGCTTTGCCGGACACAGCACGTCGAGGTCGAGCAGGCGACCCAGATGCGGCGTCAGCCGTGCGGGGTCGGCGTCCGCGATCGTGGACAGCTCCTCGATCGCGTCGTCGTCCTCGACGGCGGCCCGTCTGATCAGATCCTCGATCACGAGGGGATCGTAGTCGTGCCGCTGGCGTCGTGCCGCGACGCAGAGCCTGGTCGGTGGCAGGCCCATGATGGGCCACCGTCCACATCGGCTTCGTGCAGCGGCAAGCCGGCTGCTACCGTCGTCCACCGGAATGACGATCATGGTGAACGCTGGGAGTTGACGCGGATGCGTAGGAAGCCGAATGCACGACGGGTCGGTGCGCTGATCATGGTGCCGACGACAGTGGCCCTCGTTCTGGTCGGCACCGCCTCGGCGGCGTCGGCGACCACGGGTACGCCCAGCGGTGCGCCACCGGCGGCCAACGGTGTCGATGTGTGGTGCGTGTCGACGACAGGTGCGAAGGCGTGCTTCGCCGCGTACGGAGACCGGGTCTGGGTGAAGGACACCAAGGCGAACGGCGCGTCCGCCGCCGGCACGATCCAGGGACCGGACTGGAGTCGGCAGTGCATCAACAGCAGCGGAGCGGACGCCGGCTGGGTCCTGTGCAACTTCGACGTGCCGGAGTACGACGAGGGCCTGCTGTGGGCCGTCAACAACCCGTTCATCGGCAACGAGAGCAGCACGGAGATCTACACCAGCGGCCCGATCTGATGCTGGGCTCCCGCCCGGGCTCGCAGGCAGGACAGGTTCACTCCTGATTGCCGGGTGTCAGGCGGGCCAGGATGGTCTGGGCCAGCGCGGCGAGCCGGGCCCGTAGGTCGTCGTCGGCCCGTCCACCGAGGTCGTCTTCGAGATGCGCGGCCAGGGCGGCGACCGTCGGGAGCAGGTCGTGCAGCGGGCTGCCCTCGTATCCCACCACGTAGAGGCCGTGCGTACCCACCTCGGCGGCGATGCTGCGATCGAGGATCCGCTCGCAGGTGTCGGCCGCGACAAGCGCCACCGCGGTGGGCAGGTCCGGCTCCGGGAGTCCGAGTTCGTCGGTGACCGCCGCGAGTCGCCGATTCGCTTCGTGCGCGGGCAGTGTCCGAGCTGACTCGGACGCGAGCGCCACCACGGCGTCGCCGTCGACGCCTGCCACCAGCAGGTCGCAGGCCAGCATCACCGCGAGGTGCGGGTCGGCGTCGTCGAGCAGTGCCCGCGCCTGCTCGGTGCGAAGTCGGCGAAGAAGGTCGTCATCCACGCGCCGAGGCTCGCCGTCGTCGGGCACCTCGACGTCGTCTAGCAGTAGCCACGTGTCCGCGGGGATGTGCGGCTTGCCGGGTACGGCACGCCGTTCCTCGCGGTGGCCCTTCGGGCAGACCTCGACGGCGAGCCGGCGCCAGAAGCGGGCGGCGCCAGGGTTCTCCTCCTGAAAGGGAATCTCCCAGGCGCCCGGGTGCCTGGTGAGGAGTTGCCGGGCGGCAAGACGACCCACACCCGAGCGGCGTACGGCTCGCACGACGAAGAACTCGGCGATGCGCAGCGGCTGGATCTCCACGCCGGAGACGAACGCGAAGCCCACGGGCCGCCCGCCCCGGCAGATGAGGTAGCCAGAGCTGTTCGGGTCGGTGCGGTAGGTCGGCAAGCGGCCACGGGTGAACAGGCCCTCGTCGTCCGGCAGCGAGCCGCGGAACTCGGACAGGTCGTGCCGGTACAGCTGCCACAGCCGCTCCACGAGCGACTCGTCATCGGGCAGGATCGACCGGAGGGTGACGGGGTTCAGCACGCCGTCATCCTGCCCGATCCGTAGCGCTGTGCACCGGCGCGTCAGACCAACGGCGCCTGCGCGGATCGGCCACCGTCGCCGGCTGCGCGGGCACCCTCCGCAGCGGCGATCGGGGCGGTGATGATCCGGCGGGGCAGCACCGGCGCGTCGCGGCCCGTGCCCCGTCCACCGTTCCCGGTCGACTGCTCGTGGTAGTCCTGCTCCACGTTCACCGACCAGACGTCGTGCGTACTGCCTGTGGCGATGTTCTCGACGGTGAGCATCGCGGTCAGCATCGAGTGGTCCTGGTTGTTGTAGCGGTGCATGCCGTTGCGTCCCACCGGGTGCACGTTCGGCACGGCCTCGGCCAGCCAGGCCCTGATCACGTCCACGTTGTGCTGGTAGCGCTCGTCGTACACCGGGTAGGCCTTGGGCATGCGCACGACGTGGCCGGCCTCCACCACGCCGGGGCGGACCAACCCCAACCGCTCCAGCTCCGCGGTGGCGAGGGCCACGAGGCCGACATCCGGGGTACGCCACATCTCGTCGTCCTCGAACACGAAGTACTCCAGGCCCAGGCAGGTGCGACCGTCCTTGACGAGGTACGGCGACCAGGAGCCGAAGTTCTGGATCCGGCCCACCCGCACCGCCGGGTCGTGCACGTAGATCCAGTTGTCGGGGAACGAGAACTCGGCCGGCACCACGAGCGCCACCGTCAGGAAGTCGCGGTAGCGCAGGTCGGCGGCACAGGCCAGCACCTCCGGGGGCGCCGGCGGGCGCAGCGCGGCGACCAGCTCCGAGATCGGCATCGAGGAGATCACGTCGTCGGCCGGCTCGGTGCGCTGCCCGCCCGCGCCGTTGAGCGTCACGCTTATCGCCCGCCGTCGTTTCGGGTCGCGGTGCACGGCGGTCACCCAGGCGCCTGTCGACACCTCGCCGCCGCGCTGGCGCACCTGCTCGGCGCAACGTTCCCACATCATCCCGGGCCCGTACTTCGGGTACTGGAACTCCTCGATCAGGCTCGTCACGTCGGTGCGGCGGCGTCGGGGCAGCACCGCGTTGCGGATGGCCGTGGCAAGCGACAGGTTCTTGATCCGCTGCGCGGCCCAGTCGGCCTGCAGGCGATCCGCCGGCATGCCCCAGACCTTCTCGGTGTACGTCTTGAAGAAGATCGAGTACAGCCGCCAGCCGAACCGGGCCGACACCCAGCCCTCGAAGTGCGACTGGTCCTTCGGCGGGCGCAGGCGAGCGCGGGCGTACGAGCCCAGGCAGCGCACCGCCTCCGGCAGTCCCAGGTTGCGCAGCGCGTTCGTCGCGCTCAACGGGTAGTTGAACAGGGCGCCCCGGTAGAAGATCCGGCTCATCCGGGGTCGGGTCAG